>NZ_JCAEMH010000006.1:0-397329 GCF_059278805.1 Pontibacter sp. YIM B11418
TAGCCCCAACAAGTAGTTCAGGGGCAAGCCTCTTCCGACTTAAAACCCATAACGCGTCGCCCGGTTCCGTGCAACCACGGCTTCATTGTGGGCACTCCGTACCCAACGAAGCCTTAGTTGTTAGCTTTGGTACTTTCAACTAGTGAACAGGCGCGTGCTTTATTCAAAATCCCATATGACGCACTACAAATCATTTGAAACCGAGCGCCTGCTGCTGATACCTACTTCGGAAGAGGATGCGGCTTTTATGTATGAGCTGCTCAACAGCCCGACCTGGATCAGGTATATAGGGGACCGGAACGTGCGGTCTGTAGAGGAGGCGGCCACCTACATTCGCAACAAAGTAACTGCCCAACTAGAGCGGCTTGGGTATGCGAATTACACTGTCATCCGGAAATCAGATCGGGAAAAACTAGGTGTTTGCGGACTCTATGACCGCGAGGGGCTCGATGGGATTGACATTGGCTTTGCGTTTCTGCCGCAGCACGAGAAGAAGGGGTATGCGCTTGAGGCTGCCCTGGAAGTAAAGCGGGCCGGTATAGAGGAGTTCGGCGTTTCTCAGATGAAGGCAATCACATCAAAAGACAACGTGGCATCACAAAAGCTGCTGGAGAAACTCGGCCTCAGGTATAGCAAACAGGTACAGTTACCTAACGATCCGGAAGAGTTGCTGTTGTATGAGCTAAAGGTCGATAATCTGACGCTTCACCCGAAAGAATGAGTATTTCCAACTTGAATCAATCCTATACCGCCGCAGGTTGGCATCTATCATAGCAGATACCCACTTGTTAACGCTGGTATAAAACAAAAAAACCGGCCTTCAAGCCGGTTTTTTTATATCCAGAGGTAATCGCGCGGATTAGCCTTTGATCACTTCAGTTTCCTGCACAAGGTCAGTTGCCGGGGCGTTCTGCTCGGACACCTCAACGCTGGCAAAGTTGTAGGCTGGGCAGTATGTCTTGCAGGAAGTCATACCCAGTGCCAGGATGAATGCGCCGAATGCTGCTAATTTCTTCATGGTAAAATATTTAAATAAACGATGGTAAACCAAAAATACAATTTTTACTATAAATGCAAAACAGTATACGCAAATTTAACGACCGTAGCCTTAAATTTCGTATCCCAATATGTTCAGCATCGACTCATAGGTCTGTTCTGGCGCAAATTGCCAGCTTTTGAGCGTACCGTCTTCCTCTCGATCCACCAGAATGTGCTGCGGCGAAGGGATCAGGCAGTGCTTAATGCCGCCGTACCCACTCAGCTGCTCCTGGTAAGCACCCGTATGGAAGAAGCCAATATACAGCGGCTTATTATCCTTCGGTACTTTCGGCAGGAACACCTGGAACGAGTGCATCTCTGAGTTATAGTAATCCTGGCTGTCGCACGTCATGCCGCCCAGCTGTATTTTGCGGTACTCCTTGTCCCAATGGTTGATCGCCAGAAGCGGCCAGCGCTGGTTCAATGCCCAGGCGTCCGGCAGGTTTGTGATAAACGAACCATCGATCATGTACCATAGTTCCTTGTCGTTCTGGAGTTTCTCATCCAGAATAGAGTAAATGTTGGCCGCGCTTTCGCCTACCGTAAAGATGCCGAACTCCGTGAAAATGTTTGGCTCCGGCACACCCTCCTCCTGGCAGATGCGCTTGATGGTGCGCAGGATCTCCTCAGTCATGTACTGGTAGTTGTAGTCCGCCTGAATGGAGGTTTTGATCGGGAAGCCACCGCCGATGTCGATGGTGTCAAGCTCCGGGCATACCTTCTTGAGCTCGCAGTACTTGTGCACAAAGCGGCTCAACTCCGACCAGTAGTAGGAAGTGTCCTTTATACCTGTACTGATGAAGTAGTGCAGCATTTTGAGCTCGAAGCGGTCGTCTGGTTTGATCTGCTGCTCATACAGGTCGATCACGTCGTTGTAGCGCACACCCAGGCGCGAGGTATAGAACTGAAATTTCGGCTCTTCGTCAGAGGCGAGACGCATACCTACCTTGGTCTTCACTTTTACGTGCTCCTTGTAGTAGTCAATCTCACCGATGTGGTCGAGTATCGGCATGCAGTTCACAAAGCCATCGTTGATGAACTCCGTGATCCACTCTCGGTAGCGCTGGCGTTTAAAGCCGTTGCAGATGATGTACGTGTTCTTATCGATTTTGCCCTTTTTGTAAAGTGCCTTCACGATCTGCATATCGTAACCAGAAGAGGTTTCGATGTGGATGTCGTTTTTAAGCGCCTCCTCCATTACAAAAGAGAAGTGCGAGGCCTTGGTGCAGTAGCAGTAGGTATAAGTACCCTTGTAGTCGAGCTTCTGAATACCGTCGTTGAACAGACGTTTCGCCTTCTGTATCTGCGAACTAATCTTGGGCAGGTATGTTAGTTTTAATGGAGTACCATACTGTTTGATCAGGTCCATCAGCGGGATGCCATTGAAAAACAATTCATTGTTCTCCACGGTAAACTCGTCTGTAGGAAAGTCAAAAGTCTGGTGAATCAGGTCGGTGTATTTATCCATTCTGGTGCTTGTGGGCTTAAGAAAACATGCAATATTGTTCGTTATTTACCATCTTTGCAAAAACTTTGTTTAAATTATAAGAATCGTTCAGTTATTTATTCCTATCACGCTCATTAAAGCGCGAAAATAAATGGAGTAGAAGAGCGGTGCGTGTGCATATTTGTTTTGCTCGCCGCGGCATGGGCAGGTCCTTTTTATCCTGCTTTCTTCGCCATCCTGAAATGATCCTTGTAACGAGAATTAGGCGCTTAACCTCCGGGGGTTGAAGCCCTTTATCTTAGACAAATTTTTTAACAAAATGCCAGGTAGCGGTAAGGGCGTCTTCTTTTGACAGTGAAATATTCTTTCAAAACTAAAGATACCCGAACTTGATTCAGGAGTAGTAGAGAGACGGCAGCCAGGGAGAAGAAAATGCTGAGGAGTCCAGGCTGAATAACTTTAGACCACCAATTTGCCTATGAAAAAGATTAAACTGATAGAAGTACGCTCAGAACTTGGCGCAGGCACGCGCGGAGCCAATATGGGGATAGACGCACTACGGGTAGCCTGTTTGGACAAGGGTTGCGATTATTTCAAGCGCTTCAACTCTATCAGTGTGCCTGACCTGAACTATACCCTGTTCGAGAAGGACCTTTTTCCGAATGCGCACCGCATCGACAGCATCCTGGCTGTGCAGAAAAACATTGCCAGTGCCGTAGTGCAAACGCTGGAGCTGGACATGTTCCCCCTGGTGCTTTCCGGTGACCACTCCAATGCGCACGGCACCATAGCAGGTATAAAAGCCGCCTATCCCGACAAGACCCTGGGTGTGATTTGGATAGACGCGCACGCCGACATCCACTCGCCCTATACCTCGCCTTCGGGCAACGTGCACGGCATGCCGCTAGCCATGGCCCTGAACATCGACAACCTGGAGCGCCAGATAAACGACCCCGAGCAGGAAACGATCTTTTTCTGGAATTCGCTTAAGAAACTGGGCTTCGACGGCCCGAAACTCAAGCCGGAGCACCTGGTCTACATTGTGGTGCGAGACACAGAGGAGCCGGAGGATTATCTCATTCAAAAGTACGGCATCAAGAATTTTACCTATGCCGAGTTTGCCCAGAAAGGGCCGGAGCAGGTGGCCGCCGAAGCGCTGGATCGACTGCGCGACTGCGACATCATCTACGTGTCGTTCGACGTGGACAGCCTTGACTCGAAGTTTTCGAAAGGAACAGGTACGCCAGTGGAAGTAGGCCTGACAGTGGAAGAAGCACAGCGGCTCAACTACCACCTGCTGCAGGACTCGCGCATTGTGTGCTACGAGATGACCGAGATAAATCCGACACTCGACACCGAAAACACCATGGCCGAGAACGCCTTCGATATACTGGAGACCGCCACCGACGCCATTTTACACCGGGAATTTAATAAAACAGCTATACATTAATCTACTTAATGCAACTTCAAAACGCCATCAGCCAGCGCATCAGCCAAGCATTGGAAGCTTTGTTCGGCCTTACCGTTGACGCTTCTACCATTAGTCTGCAGCCTACCCGCAAGGAGTTTTCCGGCAGCTTCACCTTTGTAACTTTCCCATACACCAAACAGGCCGGCAAAGGCCTGGAGCAGATCGGGGAGGCACTTGGTGCCTACCTGAAAGAACATGCAGAAGAGGTGAAGAATTACAACGTGGTAAAAGGCTTCCTGAACCTCGAGATTGAAGAGCAGGTATGGGTGCGCCTGTTCCGCGACCTGATGACCAACCCGAGCCACGGCCAGGCATCGGACTCCGATAAAAAAGTGATGGTGGAATACTCTTCGCCAAACACGAACAAGCCGTTGCACCTGGGCCACCTGCGCAATAACTTCCTGGGCTACTCCGTGTCTGAAATCATGAAGGCCAATGGTCACCACGTGATGAAGGCCAACCTGGTGAATGACCGCGGCATCCACATCTGCAAATCGATGCTGGCGTACCAAATGTTTGGCAATGGCGAGACACCGCAAAGCAGCGGCATCAAAGGCGACCATCTAGCTGGCAAGTACTATGTGCTGTTCGATAAAGCCTACAAAGAGCAGATCGACGAATTGGTGGCGCAGGGTATGGACAAAGAGGAAGCTAAGAAAAAAGCCCCTTTGATACTGGAAGCCCAAACCATGCTGCAAAAGTGGGAGCAAGGCGACGACGAAGTGGTATCGCTTTGGAAGACCATGAACAGCTGGGTATACGAAGGCTTCGACGCGACCTACCGCAACATCGGCGTCGATTTTGATAAATTCTACTACGAGTCCGAGACCTATACCCTGGGCAAAGAGCGTGTAGAGGAAGGTCTGCAGAAAGGCGTGTTCTTCAAGAAGCCGGACGGCTCGGTGTGGGTTGACCTGACTGATGAAGGGCTGGACGAGAAGCTGCTGCTCCGCTCAGATGGTACCTCCGTTTACATCACCCAGGACATGGGTACAGCTGAGTTGAAGCACAATGACTTCCCGTACGACCAGTCCATCTACGTAGTGGCCGACGAGCAGAACTACCACTTCCAGGTGCTGAAGGCGGTACTCAAGAAACTGGGCAAGCCATATGCCGAAGGCATCTATCACCTGTCTTACGGTATGGTGGATCTGCCGTCCGGCAAAATGAAATCAAGAGAAGGTACCGTTGTGGATGCCGACGAACTGGTGCAGGAGATGATCGACACCGCCCGTCAGCAGACCGAGGAACTGGGCAAGATCGAAGGTTTTACGCCGGAAGAGGCTGCTAAACTTTATCATACCCTGGCGATGGGAGCCCTGAAATACTTCCTGCTCAAAGTAGACCCGAAGAAGCGTATGCTTTTCAACCCGCAGGAGTCAATTGATTTCCGTGGTAATACCGGTCCGTTTGTGCAGTACACGCACGCCCGTATTTCGGCCATCTTGCGTAAGGCTGGGGAAATGGGCCTCGCCGTTGATGCCGCCTCGTTTGGCGACTTCAAAAACCTGCACGAAGCAGAACAGGAAGTGATCACGCTACTGGTAGGTTATCCGGAAGTGGTGCAGGAGGCAGGCAAGCTGTATGCCCCATCTGTGATCGCGAACTATGCCTACGAACTGGCCAAAGCTTACAACCGTTTCTACCAGGAGATCTCCATCTTCAACGAAACCGATGAGCAGGCCCGTAACTTCCGCATCGCTCTCTCAGCCATGGTAGCCCGCTTCGTGCGCGAAAGCATGAGCCTGCTGGGGATTGAAGTACCGGAGCGGATGTAAGGTAGAGGTATAGTTAATAAAAGTATGGCACATGTAGCGGTCATCTCCTGCTACTCTTTCAGAGGAGACACTCAATATGCGCGAATCATCACTGAAGCACGTATTTAGGAAAGTCCCCCTTTGAAGGGGGCAGGGGGATGACAATCGTGCATCGATAAAATTTTGTACCATGCCGCATAACAGCCACTACAACCAACAACTTAAACCACTTGCCAAAGCTCTCCGCAAGGATTCAACAAAAGCAGAGGTAAGGTTGTGGTGTGAGGTGTTAAGCAAAGGCAAAACAGGCTACACTTTCTTACGGCAGAGACCAGTCGGGCAATATATTGCCGACTTTATGTGCAAAGAACTAAATCTAGTTATTGAAGTTGACGGCTATTCGCATAACTTTAAACCGAAAGAGGACGAAGAGCGGGATAAGGTATTAATTGAACTAGGTTACTCTATCCTTCGCTTTCATGATGAAGAGGTGATGAAAGATTTACCTAATGTCCAAAGAGTGATTGATGCTTACATAGAGGACCTGCAGAAGTAGGTCATCCCCCAGCCCCCTTCGAAGGGGGACTTTTTCTCTAGCCCGATTTCATAATTGTTTAATAACAATAGCAAGACAAACCGGTTAAGCCACAAATACCCAGATCTTAAGCAAAACTAAAATGAAGCGCATCGCACAACTTTTGACAGTATGCCTTGTATTAGGTGTATCGACAGCCTGCACAGGCGGATCATCCAACACAAACCAGGAAAAAGATATGGCAACAGAAACTAACCAGACGGCACAGGCCAACGGCTTCTACACTTTCAAAATAGAGAGCCTGGAAGGGAAGGAGATTGACTTCTCGAAGTTCAAAGGCAAGAAAGTGCTGGTAGTGAATACTGCCTCAGAGTGTGGCTATACCCCGCAGTACGCCGATCTGCAAAAGCTGCATGAGACGCATGGCGACAAGGTGGTGATCCTGGGTTTCCCGGCAAACAACTTTGGTGGCCAGGAGCCAGGTTCCGAAGAAGAAATCGCAGCCTTCTGCCAGAAAAACTATGGTGTGACCTTCCAGATGATGGAGAAGGTATCGGTGAAAGGAGGTGACCAACACCCGCTCTACCAGTGGCTGGCTAAAAACAGTCCGAACAATGACGAGCCGGGCTGGAACTTCAGCAAATACCTGATCGATGAGAACGGCAAAGTAGTCGCCTTTTTCCCATCCAAGGTGAAGCCGATGGGAGAGGAGATCCTGGCAGCCATTCAGAAGTAATGTGACAGGTATAGCCTGCGGGGCTATACCTGATTTTATAGCAAATACCTTGAATACAACACAACACATCCCGCAGAATCCAGGTCTGGTAAAGGCCTGGATTTCCGCTTTTAGGCCGCGCACGCTACCGTTGGCTTTTTCCTGTATCGGTATGGGCGGTTTTATGGCCGCTGCCTACGGATCTTTCGACGCCATGGTAGTAGGCCTGTGCGTACTCACGACGCTCTTTTTACAAATACTCTCCAACCTGGCCAACGACTACGGTGACTCTATACACGGCGCCGATAGTGAACACCGCGAAGGGCCGAAACGGGCAGTACAATCGGGCATTATTAAATCGGGGCAGATGAAGAAGGGTATGGCCGTGTTCAGTTTGCTCTCGCTGGTAACAGGCTTACTGCTGCTCTGGGTGGCTTTCGGAAAGGAAGGAATTTACCTGTTTTTGATCTTCCTTGGATTGGGCCTGGCCTCTATCTGGGCGGCTATCAACTACACGGCAGGTTCCAACCCTTACGGCTACGCCGGGCTGGGTGACGTGTTTGTATTCATCTTCTTTGGCCTGGTGGGCGTGCTGGGTACCTTTTTCCTGCAGACTCGGGAGCTGGAGCCGCTGGTGATACTTCCGGCAATGGTTTGCGGATTCTTCTCAATGGCGGTACTCAATGTGAACAACATCCGGGACATTAACTCGGATGTACTGGCTGGCAAGCGCTCTATACCTGTGCGGATCGGCCCGCAGCGTGCGCGCATTTACCACATCATTTTGCTGGTGTGCGGTGTGGCGAGTGCTTTTGCCTATGTGCTGTTCCACTTCTACAGCGCCTGGCAGTTCCTGTTTGTGCTGGCCCTTCCGCTGCTGATATCGAACGGTGTGAATGTATGGCGCAAACAGACATCTGCCGAACTGGACCCCTACCTGAAACAAATGGCCATCACCACGATGCTCTTTGTGCTGCTCTTCGGCTTAGGACAAGTGTTGTAGCAAAATGCCTTGGCGGCTATACCTGCCATACCTTGCGCACACTGCTTCCGTAAAGAGGTATTTACCTTTTTAATCTTGATTACATGGAAAAACGCAAGCTTGGCAATTCTGATCTTGAAATTGCGCCCCTGGTTTTTGGTGGAAATGTGTTTGGCTGGACGGCCGACGAGCAAACCTCTTTCCAACTGCTGGATGCCTTTGTGGAGGCCGGATTTAACTGCATCGATACAGCTAACTCGTACTCTTCCTGGGTGCCGGGCAATAAGGGTGGTGAGTCTGAAACCATCATTGGTAACTGGCTGAAGCAGCGCGGAGGCCGGGAGCAGATCATCATTGCCACTAAAGTCGGGGCCAAGTTGGAAGGGAAGGGCGGCCTGGGCAAAGACTACATCCGGCAACAAGTGGAGGCTTCCCTCAAACGACTCCAGACTGATTACGTTGACCTTTACCAGTCTCATTACGACGATCCGGAAACACCCATTGAAGAAACGCTGGAAGCCTATTCTAAACTGATGCAGGAGGGAAAAGTGCGCGCGATCGGCGCGTCCAACTTCAGCGGCGAGCGGTTGGAGCAGGCGCTGAAGGCAAGTGAGCAGAACAACCTGCCACGTTACGAGAGCTTTCAGCCGGAATACAACCTCTACGATCGCGAAGTCTACGAAAAAGAGATAGAGCCGATCTGTTGCCGATATGGTCTGGGTGTGATCAACTATTACGCGCTGGCCAGCGGTTTCCTGACAGGCAAGTATCGTTCTGAGGCGGATTTGAGACAAAGCCCGCGAGGCCATGGGGTGAAAAACTACCTCAATGAACGTGGATTTCGTATTCTGCAGGCGCTGGATGAAGTGGCCGAGCAGTACAGCACATCGCCGGCCAGCGTTTCGCTTGCCTGGCTAATGGCGCGGCCCAGTATAACGGCTCCTATTGCCAGTGCTACTAAACTTGGGCAACTGGAGGATTTGGTGAAAGCAGCCGGACTTAGACTGGATCAAACCGCCATTAAAAAGCTGGATGAGGCGAGTTCCTATTAAATTGAAGCACAGGCATAGTCATAAAACAGCAAGGGCCGCTTTTTTAGCGGCCCTTGCTGTTTTATGACTATATCAGAAGGATAAATAGTTACCATTTAGCTCGTTTCATCCAGAGTAAGCAGGCTTAAATCTTACTGTCATTCTGTCCATAAACTTGGTTGAAATAGAGGAGCCCAACCCCCGGGAGGTTAGGCCTACACTATTTGCGACCAAGATCCTTACAGGATGAAAAAAAACTGAATGAAGAGTCCCCGCGGTTGCTGGAGGATGTTTGACAATTTAGGCCATTCTATTTAAACAGGTATATCTGCTCGCTCCCACACAAATAATAAGCGATAGGTATAGCTTGAAATGTAAATAGATGGATCAGCTGGCCAGTAATTCGCTGCTCTTTATGCGCCTGCCACCTTTTTCAAGCAGGTCTTTTCGGGCTGCTTCGTAGCCTTCCGGGCTGATGGCGCGAATGGCGTCTTCCAGCACAAACGTGTCAAAGCCTTCGTCCAAGGCATCTTTGGCGGAGTAGTACACGCAGTAGTCGGCAGCCAAGCCTGCCAGGTATAGCTGGGTCACGCCTTTGCCGCGCAGGTAGTCGGCCAGCCCGGTGGACTTGAGGCGCCCGTTGTCATAAAAGCCGCTGTAGCTGTCAATCTCGGGGTTGGTTCCTTTCCGGAAAATCGCTTCTATTTTATTTACTTCGAGGGCAGGGGCCAGGTCGGCACCAGCAGTACCTTGCAGGCAGTGGTCAGGCCAAAGCACTTGTGGCAGCCCAAGTAACTCAGTCGTCTCGTATGGTTTCTTTCCTTCGTGGTTGGAGGCAAAGCTCTTGTGGTTACCCGGATGCCAGTCCTGTGTCGCCACGATTAAGTCAAAATGGTCTTGGATCTGGTTTACAATCGGGATGATCTGATCGCCTTCCGGCACACCCAGCGCACCGCCGGGAAGGAAATCGTTCTGTATATCAATCAGGAGTAATGCCTTCATAATTAAGCTATCAGGTATAGGGATCCGCTAAAATAGCAAATTTGGGTGAATTTAAAGCCCTTCCGTCATGTTAGCCAGCGGCGGCTTGTGGTTCTCCTGGTATATCTCAAAGTAGACGGTGTCGCCAATCGACTCTACCACATTGGCCTGTTTGATCACATCCTGGTAGGTATCGTAACAGTTCAGCGCCTTCTTCATGATCTCTATGTCCTCAGGCCGCAGTTTTACTTCACAATCGATCAGGTCGGGGTTGCTGTGCTTCATCAGGAATTTGCCGGATTGCAGCGGTTGTTCTGTTTTGTTGGGCAGGGTCAGGAAGGCCAGCCTTTTTAGGTAATCGACCCCACTATCTTTCAGCTCCAGGTATACCCGCTTGACCACGGCATGCATCACCAGGTGGTCGTGAAAACCGCTCACCCCGTGCACCGGGTACGACACGATCACCTGCGGTTCCAGCTGACGGATATGCGCTTCCACTACCTTTTCAATCTCACGCGGGTCCATCTCTGCCAGTTTACCGTCGGGCAGATTGAGCACGGTCATACCTGTGAGGCCCAGCACTTGTTCTACCGCCAGCATCTCCTTATACCTGACGTTCCCCATTTCTTCAACGCTTAGGCCTAGCTCGTGCCGCACCTTGGTAGCACCACCCTTGGTGAGAGTAAGCAGGTATACCTGGTGGCCTTGCTCCAACTGCTGCCACATGACAGGGGCCGGACCGAACGACTCGTCGTCTGGATGGGGGAAAATGTAGACGATGCGCATGGAGGCAATCGTTTTATGTACAGAGTACTTAAACGTGCAAAAGCGCAGGCATGGCTGGAAATGGTTGCCTAGGTGAGACCAGGAGCCACCTCATAGAGCGGCTCCCGGAACTCACCTAACAAAATCTTAGTTTGCACCGCTTCCGCCTTGTTGCTCACCACCTTTCACATCATCGTTTTTGATGCCACGTTTCTTGCGGGCAATGTCACCCTTCAGCTTGCCGAAGCGGTAGTTGAAGCCCAGACTGTAGCGACGCATTAAGAAGATATTCTCCTGGTTCTGGGTGAAGCGCGGGTCGTTGATCTCATTCAGGGAACGGCGGTTTTTCTGGAATGGGCTGTTCACTGAGAAGCTGATCGTTGCCTTGTTGTCTTTCAGGAACTGCTTGTTCACCGAAATACTGTTCCATACATACCCGGCCGAGCGACCCTGCAGCAGGATGCGCGAAGAGTAATAACCTATGTTGCCGCTTGCGCGCCAGCCTTTCTCGAAGCGGTAGCTCGAGTAGCCAAACACATTGTAGGTGAAGCCCTCGTTGTTCTGAGGCAAGCCGCCGATCACGCTGCTCAGTTTCACATAGTTGGTCGTGGAGTTCAGGTTGATGCTCAGCTTTTTAAACAGGGTGGTGTTGCCGCTCAAAGAGAAACCGTATGTCTGGTTGCGGCCGATGTTGCCATAGGTAGTGCGGGCCACCGTATCAGCTCCAAGCGTGGTGTAGCTCTGGATGGAGTTGTTCGTGAAATTATAGAAGATGCTCGCGTTGATGGACGTCCCTTTCACGAAGGTGTTATAGGCCAGGTTAAACACATTGTTCGTGGCCGGGTCCAGTTTCGGGTTACCGAAGCTGATGTTGAGGGGGTCGATCTGGTTTACGTACGGGTTGAGGTAGTAGAGGCTCGGTCGCTCGATGCGCTGGGTATAGGACAGGCGCATGGTGCTCGTTCCCTTCAACTTGCGCGACAGGGTGATGTTCGGGATCAGGTTGAAATAGTCTGGAGTAGCCACCGTGCCGGATGACTTGAAGTTGGCGTCCAGCTTGGTCTCTTCCAGACGGGCACCGGTTTTCAGGCCCCAGTCGCCTTTTTTGAGGCTCAGCGAGGTATAAGCCGCATAGATGTCCTGACGGTACTCAAAATTATTGCTCAGGTTCGGATCAACGACAAAGTTGCCCGTCTCCGGGTCACGGTTGCTGTAAAAGTAGTCGCTGCTGTTGAGTCGGAAGATCGTTTTCACGCCCAGTTCAAGCGTGTGCTTTTTGATCGGCTGGACGTAGTCGGCCTGCATGGTGTGTTCCACGGAGCTGCCGTCATTATCCGTCTGGCTTATCTGACCGTTGAAGTTGAGCACCGGGTCCAGGATGAAATCAGAGCCACTGCCGTTGCCACTGTTGCTTAAACGGTACGAAAGCGTGAACAGCTGGTCTTTGCTTTTCTTGAACGTACGCTGGTAATCCGCTCCAAAGTCGCTGCCCTTCCATCTGAAATCGCCATTGTTGAGACGGGTATAAGCCTGTGACAGCGCTCCGGTGGCATCGAACAGCTCGACACGCTGCGTCAGGAGGCTATTGCCTGTGTTCAGGTTCATGCCAAAGTTAGCCGTGAATAGGTTGAGCGTGTCCATTTCATAGCTGAACTCGCCGCTGGCGTACTGGTAAGTGTTATCGTTTCGGCTTTCACCCATCTGCTCCAGTACGGTTTGGCGTATCTTGTCTTCTCTGTACAGATTGTTGCTATTTGCGGGACTGTTATAGGTGCCTGTTCCAAAGTAGCCGGAAAAGCCTGCTTTGCCAGCTTTTACCGTCAGGTAGCCGCCAACGTTCGTTCCTTTGGGGGTAGAAGCCTGCACATTCACCGAGCCGTTATAGCCGCCAATGTTTTTCTTATGCGTGATGATGTTGATAATGCCGCCCACGCCCTCAGCCTCGTACTTCGAAGGCGGGTTGGTGATCACTTCGATGCTTTTGATGGTGTTGGCCGGCATGCTTCTGAACACATCCTTCGGGCTGCGAACAAACAGCGAGGAGGTTTTGCCGTTGACAAGCACGCGGTAGTTACTGTTGCCGTTCAGTTTGATGTTGTCTTCCGCATCCAGACTCAGCAGCGGTACCTTGCGCAGCATGTCCAGCGCCGTCATGGTCTGGCTTTCGGGGTCAGCATCTACATTGTAGGTAATTTTGTCGATGTCCTGCTCTACCAGTAGCTTTTCCGTCACGATCTGCACTTCCTTCAGTTGCCTGGCCGATGACACAAGCGACAGTTTGCCCAGATCGATGGTGGTGCCGGTAAAGGCCGGGATTGGCAACACTTTGGTTTTGTAGCCTACATAAGAGAGAACCAGCTGGTACTGCTTCAGTTCCAGGGCTGTCAGTTCAAAGGCGCCGTTGTCTTTTGTGAAAGTGCTCTTGACGGCCTGGTTTTTTCCCGCTTCCTGCACCACCACTGTCACATAGTCCAGCTTAGCCTGTGTCGCAGAATCGGCTACTATACCTTTGATGGTGCCCGTTGGTAATGGAGTTTGGGCAAAAGCTGTGCATGTCAGGCACCAGAGCAGCGCCAGCAGTAAAGTTTGTTTCATTATAGAGTAAAATTGATTGGATGACACGATCATTACCATTAGGTTGTTCCAGCTTGCCTCAACACTTTGCTTCAGCCTGAACTGAAAACAGTTAACGTGGAGCTTAATGGTAACGATAAGAAAGGTATTAAATAATATATATTAATCTGTGAATATTATACAAAAGCCCGTTTTCTATAGATGAAAATAAGTGATGCTGCTGACGGAACTGCACATTTAACAGAAAGGGCCACCCCGGTAGGAGTGGCCCTTTCTGTTTAGTTATTGTCTTGCGGAACCGGTGGGTTGCTGTTCTGCGGGTTTGCGTTGCCCGGTTTGTTTCGATTTCGGTTCCGGTTGCGACTCTTGTTGCGGTTTGGTTTCTGGTCGCCTTCCTGTCCATTTGCTGTAGGAGCAGCCTTCTCTGTTTTTGGCTGCGGGTTGGCTGCTTTTATCGGTCGGCTATTTCCATCAGGTCGCGGCGCTGTACCTTCCGGCTTTGGTCCTCTGCGTCGGTTGCGATCTCCGCCACCGCCTGCGCCCGAACGCTGGCCACCGCCCTGTCTGGCACCTGCGGATCGTCCGCCGCCCTTTCCTCCGCGGCCAAAATCACGGCGTGTCGGATCGAAAACCGGCGCTGCGCCGAAACCTTCCGGAAGTGGCAGTTTCGGAAGGTCGCGCTCGATGAGCTGCTCTACCTTGCGCACGCGGTACATGTCGTTCTCGTTCACAAACGTAATGGCCATACCTGTAGAGGCGGCACGGGCCGTACGGCCCACACGGTGCACGTAGTCCTCGGCATCCTGCGGCATGTCGAAGTTCAGTACATGGCTCAGACTGTCGATGTCTATACCTCTGGAGAGGATATCGGTCGCCACCAGAATCTTGTATTTTTTGTTTTTGAAGCCTTGCAACGCCTTCTCGCGTTCATCCTGTGTCAGGTCCGAGCTTATACCTTCTGCCGGGAAGCCCATCTTTTGCAGGGAGCGCACGATCTGGTTCACGTTCGACTTGCGGGACGTGAAGATGATCATGTTGGACACTTCCAACTCACGGATCAGGTGCTCCAGCAAAGGAAGTTTCTGATTGTCGTAGGTCAGGTACAGGCGCTGGTCTATCCCTTCGGCAGGCTTTGAAATAGCCAGGTTGATCTCTTCAGGCTGTTGCAGGATCTGCTGTGACAAGTCGCGTATTTTCTTCGGCATAGTAGCCGAGAAAAGGAGCGTCTGGCGCTCGGCAGGCAAGGCACGCACAATCTTCAGGATATCATCCATAAAGCCCATGTCCAGCATCTTGTCAGCCTCGTCGAGCACCAGGTACTTCAGTTGATCCAGTCTTACATAGCCCAATGCCATGTGCGACATCAGACGACCCGGCGTGGCGATGATGATATCAGCACCACCGGTGAGGGCGCGCTTCTGCTGCTCCCACTCATCGCCTTTACTGCCACCGTAGATGGCGATAGAACTTACCGGGGCGAAATAGCCCAGGCCTTCCACTTGTTCATCTATCTGCTTTGCCAGTTCGCGTGTAGGAACCAGGATCAGGGTGCTGGTGAAATCGTAGTTGGCGTGCGAAATACGATCGATCAGCGGCAGCAGGTAGGCGGCTGTCTTGCCAGTACCTGTCTGAGCGCAGGCAATAATATCCTTCTGCTCCAATATAAGCGGGATGGCCTGCTGCTGTACCGGGGTCGGGGTATTGTAGCCCATCGACTCAATTCCGGTGATCACGTCTTCGTGAAGGTTGAATGAACGAAAATCCAAAGTTATCTCCTTAAAATTATTTTTATGGCCTAGCGGCCTTTAAACCGCATTTATAGGGGTAAAGATACGATTATTATACCTTATTTAAGAAAAATTTAAAAGTTGATGTTATTTATATTGAAAATTATATTAATATTGCATCGTCAATCAGTAGAGAATATAACGATACACTTAAAAAGTTGACACAGCATTCAAAAAGTTAAAAACATTAGAAAATTGCTATATAGATAGAATGCTTTAAATTAGAGTAAAAATCAAGAATACTTTTTTACATTATAGTACTTAAATAATATTTAATTTTATTTACATAGATTTTTTTATATTAATGCCGAAACATTTGATTAAGTGAGGCGTAAACAAGCTCAAAGTGATATAATCAATCATCTTAAAACATATAAAAGAAAGATTTATTTAAAATTAAAATGAAAAAAGCTATACAAGAATCTCCGAACTTCTATCTTCTACTGGGTGTAAACATCATCAACGCTATCTTTATTTTGATATAGCACACCTCCTGATCGGAACCTAATTACAAAAAATAGCAAAAATATACAGGCAGCTCTTCCTCGGAAGGGCTGCTTTTTTTATGCCCTTTTTGATAGCTTTGTTTGCAGAGCGGCAGCTTGAGGTAATTATGCTCTATACCTATACCAATACCTATACCTATACCTGTACCTGATGAAGATGGCAGAACCTGTGTTTAAAGATTTGCTGGTACTCGAACTGGCCAGTGTGCTGGCGGGGCCGAGTGTAGGACAGTTTTTTGCGGAACTGGGCGCTACCGTGGTTAAACTGGAAAACGCGGGAACCGGCGGTGATGTAACGCGTACCTGGAAACTGGCAGGGGAGCAGGGAGGTCAAGACGCGTCGGCTTACTTCTCAGCGGCAAACTGGGGAAAGCTTTCCATTGGGCTCGATATCACCCAGCCACAGGCGCTGGAGGCCGTGCACAAACTGGCTGCCAAAGTGGATGTGGTCATTGCCAGCTATAAGCCCGGAGACGCGGAGAAACTACGGGTAGACTACCGCACTCTGGCTCAGCTAAACCCCAGGCTGATTTACGGGCACATTACCGGCTACGGCCAGGAAGACCAGCGGGCGGGCTACGATGCCGTGATCCAGGCAGAGAGTGGCTTTATGCACATGAACGGTACACCGGACAGTCCGCCCACCAAATTGCCCGTGGCGCTGATGGATATCCTGGCGGCACACCAGCTCAAGGAAGGCATCCTGACAGCGCTTTTGCAGCGGGAGCGTACCGGCAAGGGCAGCTATGTGCAGGTTTCGCTATTTGATGCGGCCGTATCGGCACTGGCCAATCAGGGAACGAATTACCTGGTGGCGGGGCACAGTCCGCAGCGCATGGGATCGGAGCATCCCAACATTGTGCCTTACGGCAATGTGTATACCTGCAGAGACGATCTGCAGTTGGTGCTTGCCATAGGCGACGACCGGCAGTTCAGGCGCCTGTGCCAGGTATTAGGAGATGCTTCCCTGGCCGATAACCCCGACTTTGCTACCAATGGTGCAAGAGTGCGGAACAGGAGCGCGGTGAACCAGCAACTGAAGCAGCTGATCAGTCAGCAAGAGCGCGATGGATTGCTGGGAGAGCTGCACAGGCTGCATGTGCCGGCTGGCGCCGTCAACAGCGTGCCCGAAGTATTTGAGCAGCCGCAGGCCAGGCGGATGCTACTTACCCAACCCAATGGCCCGAGCGGTATCAGGCAGGTAGCCTTTGTGATGGAAGGGACGACAGCTGAAACTGTAACGCCTCCACCTGCCTTCGCGCAGCACCAGGCCCAGGTGCTCGGGATGCTGGAAAATCCTGGGCATTGAGACGGGCACTCATACATCAGCAACCAAACTACTAGCTTGTACTTGTTTGGCAGGCCAAAAAGTGAGCAGAATAACTATTTCTAAAGGATTTGAGTAAAAAACACAGCACCCGAGAAAAAGCAAGTATGAAAGATAGACTCGACGATATAATACAAGGACTGCAGCAAAAATCTGCCACAAAGCAGGCTATTTACCGCAATACGTACCAAACCTTTACCCGCATGAAGGAGCTCTCGCAGGAAATTGTGGACGAGCTCACCAACCGGATCACAACGCATAATGCCGACGTGGTGATCGAATACAAGGCCATCAGCGACCTGGAGTTTCAGATCAAATTCTCTGGCGACCTGCTTGTGTTTGTGATGCACTCCAACATTATCACCTTCCCGGACGATTACGAGATCATGCGCAACGACTACGTGGACGAAGACTTCCGCCGGCGCTTCTTCGGGCACATCATGGCTTACAACTTCATGGCCGATACTATTAAGTATAACCGCCTCGACGACCCGGGTTACCTGGTGGGCCGCATGCTGATTAACATCGAGAACCACTTTGTGATAGAAGGGGTGAAGCAAATGGATTTACCTTCGGACCGCATTGCCCGCAACGTGATCAGCGACGACAAGCTGCGCCTGATCGTGGAGAGCGCTATGGTCGCGGCTGTGAACAACGACCTGATGGGTCAGGATGTGTCGGATATTGAGCGCATCACCTATAAGCAGAAACTCGAAAACTCCCAGCTGTCAAAGCCACGCAAACTGGGCTTCATGATCAGCCACGAGCTTACGCATTAGCCGTCAGGTATAGCCAAGTAAGCCCCGCCTGCGGTAGGTAAATTATACCTGCCGCAGGCGGGGCTTACATTTAAAGCTAAGTTGTAGCGACCAAGGCATCCTGGGTGCGCAGCCTCTGAAGGGCTGCCTCAACTGCTGGCAGACTCTCGAGCAATTGCTCAAAGCTGTGGATGCAGAAGTACTGGCTCTGGAAAGTCTCTTTTATATAAGCCGTGTCCAGAATGTGGTTCACATCAAAATCAAGCTTCACGCTTTCATCCGATACAGACAGGTTGCTCTCGCCTACAGACGAAAGGATGCCGGCCCCGTAAATCTGCGCCTTCTGGCCCGGCTTACGGAACAAGCCGAACTCAATGGTATACCAGTAGATGCGCGTGAGGCGGTCAATGATATCTGGACGGTCGAGGTGGGTGAGGGCTAGCTCGGAAAGTTTGGCCAAAAACTCGCAGTACACCGGAATGGTGAGCAGCGGTACGTGGCCAAATACGTCATGGAACATATCGGGCTCCTCGAGGTAATCAAGCTGGTCCATGCGGCGCACCCAAACCGTGGCCGGAAAGCGCTTACTGGCGATCAACTGAAAGAACAGGGCATCGTCGACAATGCCGGGCGCTGCCACCACTTCAAACCCTGTCAGTGGCTTGAGTTTTTGATTGATTTCGTTGAAATCAGGTATACGGTCGCGGCTGAAACCGACTTTATCAAGCCCCTCCATAAACTCAGGTATAGCTTTGCCGGGAAGATTGTGCAACTGGCGGTCGTAGAGGATGGCCCATACCTGGTGGTTCTCGGAGGTGTAGCTGCTGTAGTTCTGTGTCAGGTTCATGGCTGTCATATGGTTTGATTTTAAATTTTTGGAATAGGTATAAATGAAAAAAGCAGAGCTTTCGCTCTGCTTCAGTTTTATCAGTTCAGGTATGCCAGTTGGCTTTTTTCCTGTTTAGGTGCGGTTTATGAGTCGCCTGATTGCCTGAGAGAGCGCAGTAGAGCAGTGGTAATAATAACCGTAGCAATAATAGGCGGCACGATAGCAATCAGCGGAAACAGCATGCAGCAGCGCAGTGCCGAGTGGCAAAGGCAATGAGAGGGTCGCTATGGCTGCTGGTGTATGCATTTATCTTTTGATGGTTGCAATTAGAGTATTCTTGAGCGTAAACGCAAATTATTCTGCCGGGTTTATTGAATTTTTGAGATCACCCCGGCGGCTTGCCTGAACTTTTGCGGGATGCGTATACCTAGGTATAGGATTTTATGTTCTTTTATTTGTGTCAGGTATGGACGCACTCCCGGCATTTTTGAAGCGATGGCAGGCAGGTTGGCAGCAGATGTTGCTGATCTTGTCTGGTACGGCGCTGCTCTGTTCCTGTGCCGCATCCGGCGCGGGGGGAGGGGCCGGTGGGCTACGCTCCGAGAATGTGATCATCCTGGTGATCGACGGGGTGCGCTATTCTGAGACCTGGGGAGCCGTGCCGGGCCTTATACCGAACATGTCGCAAAAGATGGTGCCGCAGGGTACCTTTTGCAACAACTTCCGGAACGAAGGATACACCTACACCAACTCCGGCCATACCGCCATCACGACAGGTATAAACCAGCCCATCGATAACTACGGCGCCGAACTTCCCGCTAATCCCTCCCTGTTCCAGGTATGGCTCAAGCAGACGGGCAAACCCGCCACTGCAGCCTGGATCGTTTCAAGCAAAGACAAGCTGGATATTTTGGGCAACACCCTGAACCCCGACTGGCACAACCAGGCACTGCCCTCGCTCAACTGTGGCGTCAGCGGACCTGGCAGTGGCTACCGTGCCGACTCCCTGACTTTGATTGAGGTGCTGAAGGTGCTAAAAACCAATCGGCCCAATCTGATGCTGATCAACTTTATGGAGCCCGATGGCTATGCCCATGCCGGCAACTGGGAGCACTACCTGCGCGGTATTTCCCGCGGCGACCGCTATGCGAAGCAACTGTGGGACTTCCTCCAGAAAGACAAACATTACCGCAAAAAAACGACCCTGCTCATTACCACAGACCACGGCCGTCATCTGGATACGGTGGATGGCGGCTTCGTAGACCACGGGGATGATTGTGAGGGCTGCCGACGCATTTACTTACTGGCGCTTGGACCTGACTTCCGGAAGGGCGGATTTGTGGAGACCAAGTATACGCTGGTGGATATTTCGGCCACAGTGGCCCCGATGATAGGTATAGCCTTCCCGCAATCGGAAGGTATGGTCATGAAAGAACTGTTTACGCGTCGCAGTTTGCGCAGACTGCCAGTGGCCACCGTGCCTGTTCCCTGATGGCTATACAAGACTAAACTGGTTATAGCTTTTATCTGATTTGTGTTGCTACGGGCTGCATCGTTTATTCTCCTGTTCAATGGCAGCTTCCCGAAATTTTGAAGAGTTTAGGTATAAGCTATACCTGCTGGTGTGGGCTGTCGTGCTGTGTCTGCCGTTGCAGGGTATGGCACAAGTATACTCAACCAAAAATCCGGGTATAGCAGATCAGCAACACGAACAAGCGGCGAAACCAAAAGACATTTTTTCGGAGGATTCGCTACTCAAATTTACGCTCGTAGTGAATTACCAGAAGTTGCTGAAAGACCGTGGTGAGGAAAGAAAGTATCATACAGCCACCCTTTCGTACACTAATACGACGGGTGCTGTGGTGAAGGTACCGCTTAAGGTGATGGTGCGGGGCAACCGCCGCCGCGATGCCAGTGTTTGTCGATTCCCCCCGCTCATGCTCAACCTGATCCGCAAGCAAATGCCAAAGGGTTCTATCTTCGAAGGGCAGAACAAGTTAAAACTGGTGACGCACTGCATCGACGACGATTATGTGATCAAGGAGTACCTCGTCTACAAGGTATACAACATTCTGGCGGAGGAGAGTTTTCGGGTGCGCTTGTGCCAGGTGACCTATCAAGACAGTACCGGACGACGGAAAGAGGAAGTGCGCTATGCCTTTCTGATAGAAGATGACAAAGCCATGGCCAAACGTACTCGCCTGAAGCTTATACCTGGTAAGAGGATCATCGGGATGGCCCACATGGAGCAGAAAGGCATGGCCCGGCTGGCGCTCTTTCAGTACATGATCGGCAACACTGACTGGTCGGTGCCCTACCGCCACAACATCGAGCTACTAGCGCCTGACTCCCTCTCCGCACCCATTCCCGTGCCTTTCGACTTCGACTACGCAGGTATAGTAGGCGCCCCTTATGCTTCACCGCCGCCTGAGCTGGGTATAAAGTCAACAAAGCAGCGCCTGTACCGGGCGTACGAATTTCCAGAGAACATGCATCGGGAAATGGTCAATACCTTTAATTCCTACCGCACCCCGATTTACGCGGTATACAGGCAGTGTGAGCCTTTGAGCAAGTCAGGTTTGCGGCAATCGCTCAGTTACCTGGATAGTTTTTACGAGATCATCAACCACCCGCGCAAGTTCGAGCGGGAAATCGTGAAGGTGGGGGAGCGCAACCAGAAAGCGTACGTAACGGTGAGAGGCCTGAAATGAAATCGCCGAAACAGACAAGCTGCTTCGGCGATTTTAAGGTATAGCAATGATGCGAATTACATGATTTCAGACAGTTCGAGCCAGCGCATTTCTTTTTCCTCCAGTTGCTCGTTCAACTGCTCCAGTTCTTTGGCCCAGGCGTTCAACTGCCCATGGTCAGTGGTGGTACCAGCGTTCATGGTCTCTATCAGTTCTGTTCTGCGGGACTCCAAGCGAGGCATTTCCTTTTCCAACTCTTCAAATTCCTTTTTCTCCTGGTAAGTCGGTTTGCGCTTGCCTTCTGGCTTCTCCTGTTTCTGCTCGATAACGGGAGCTGCTGGTTTTGTCTCCTGCACCACTTTTTCCTGCTCTTTCAGCCATTCGCGGTAGTCGGTGTAGTTGCCCGGGAAGTTGCGGATCTTGCCTTCTCCCTCGAACACAAACAGGTGCTCCACCAGGCGGTCCATGAAATAACGGTCGTGCGACACCATCAGCAGACAGCCGCCGAAGTTGAGCAGGAAGTCCTCCAGAATGTTGAGTGTGATGATGTCGAGGTCGTTGGTAGGCTCGTCGAGAATCAGGAAGTTAGGGTTCTTGATCAGCACGCGCAGCAACTGCAGACGACGCTTTTCGCCACCGCTCAGTTTGCTCACAAAGGTATACTGCTGTGCCGGCGGAAACTGGAAATGCTGCAAAAACTGACTCGCTGTGATCACTTCGCCATTGGCCATCTCCACCACTTCAGCAATTTCCTTCACGATATCGATCACGCGCTGGTCTTCCTTAAAAGTCAGCTCGTCCTGGGTATAGTAACCAAATACGGTGGTCTGGCCGGCGTCGATGGTGCCGCTGTCGGGTTGCAGTTTGCCGGTGAGCATGTTCAGGAATGTAGACTTGCCGGCACCGTTTGGGCCTACGACACCAATGCGGTCTTTCTTCTTAAACACATAGGAGAAATCGTCTACGATCTTCTTATCGCCAAAAGACTTCGAGATATGGTCTACTTCAATGATCTTCCCGCCCTGTCGGGTGGTCTTCACGGAGAGCTCTAGTTGTGGACCACTCACTTTCTTTGCTGCTTTTTCTTTCAGTTCCTCAAAGGCATCTACTCTATACTTGGCTTTGGTGCCACGGGCCTTAGGCTGCCGACGGATCCAGTCAAGCTCTTTGCGCATCAGGTTACGCGCCTTCTCGGTTTCCGCTGCGACCATTTCCTCGCGGGAGGCTTTTTTCCCCACAAAATAACTGTAGTTGCCTTTGTAGGTATAGAGTTCGCCGTTGTCGAGTTCAGCGATTTCGTTGGCCACTTTGTCGAGGAAGTAACGGTCGTGCGTAACCATCAGCAGGGTGGTGTTTTGGGTAGAGAGCAAGCCCTCGAGCCACTCAATGGTATCCAGGTCCAGGTGGTTGGTAGGCTCGTCGAGAATCAGCATACTCGGCTCTTCGATCAGCACGCGTGCCATAGCCACACGCTTACGCTGTCCGCCTGAAAGGTGCTTGATTTGCTTCTCCAGGTCGTGTATACCTAGTTTGGAGAGGATCTGCTTTACTTTGATCTCGAAATCCCAGGCCTGCAGTTCGTCCATGCGCTCCATCAGGTGCTGCATGACTTCCGCGCTGGTGTCAGGGTGGGAAATGGCCACCTCGTAGTCGCGTATGGTATCGAGCACTTCGCCTTGTCCGCCAAAAATGGTCTGCTGTACAGTTAGCTCTTCGTCGAACTCCGGGTTCTGGCCCAAAAAGCCGATAGTGACTTCTTTGCGCACGCTCACGCTTCCTTCGTCGGGAGGCAATTTGCCTGCCAGCACATTCAGCAGGGTGGTTTTGCCAGAGCCGTTCACGCCCACAAGCGCTACTCGCTGCCCCTGGCTAATGCCAAAGTTCAGGTTTTTGAAAAGCCAGCGTTCGCCAAAGCTTTTCGATATATTATCTGCGGATAGGTAATTCATAAGGCAAATTTAGGCATTTCTGTGCTATGCAACAGGCAAAATAAAACAGGCCGACCTGGTATAGTCAGCCTGTTGGTTTACACATGGTTTATGTGGCTTATTTTAAAGGATCTTCGTGCGCTACATGGGTCTTGTACGCTCTGCTTGGCGTACGATGCGTTGTCAACGAAGCCAGCATCGAGAACACACCGAAAATCAGGTGCGGTTCATATACCCGGTCAGCGAACCCGAACAGCCAGGGCGATAGGGCTAAGATGACACCTATACCAAAGTCCATCATCAGGTGGGACTGCATCGGGATCTTTCTCACCAGTCCCATTTCAAAATCTGTGAAGATCGTTTGTAGGAGCACAATCGCACCGATGATAACGGGTACCCAGGTCTCGGCACCACCGGCGGCAAAGTCAAACAGCCAGGGCGATGCAATAAGCAGGATACCGTATAAATAGTCCAATATTCCGTGAAAACGGGTTGGGATAAAACGCATTATTACCTCCTTTCTTATTGTTTTACAAGGTATAATATACGTTTCAGTAAAAGCAGTGTTTGATATATAGTAGAGAAATAGTTCAATTTACTGATCTGTCATCACCAAGGTACGGGCCACATAATCGTGCAGTGCCTGCCTGCGACGCTGGAACTGAATGAGCACAAAGCCCAGCAACAGGGGTAGTGCTGAAAGGATGCGGGAAAAATAGCGCACATTCGCCTGCAGAAGCGTAATGCGCTTGCCACGCAAGTCAGTCACTTTGAGCCCTAAGGTATACTTGCCGATCGTTGCCTGCTTTGGAGACGCCTCCAGCAAGGTATAGTAGAGCCAGTGCAGCACCGGGAAGTAGAGGCTGTAAAAGAACAGCTGCAGCACCGCCTCGAACTCCAGTAAGCTGACGCCCCCGTCAAAAACCACCTGCTTCCATGTATTAAATTGCAGCGAATACTCGGCCATAGAATAAATTATGATCGAATACCAGAACACTAGTATGGTCGTATCGATGAGGAACGCCACAAAGCGACTCATAAAACTACCATACAGGGGAGCGCGTTTCACCACAGGTGAAGCGGAAGACATGATGAATGCAGAGTCAGTTATAGCTGTTGGCATAAGGGTTAGGCTAAAAGGTGGATAATCTGCTTTATCCGCTCAGTTGATAAAGCCAACGTGGAGATATGTTCAGCTACTTTAGAACTAAAATAGCAACTCTCTTTAAGTAAAGTACTTAAATATAAGCAACTAAAGTTTATTTACAAAATATATTGTAAAAATAATATTTAACGTTTTTATTGAGTATGTCAGGTTGTTTCTTAACTCAATTATAAGTTTGAAAAATTCAATGTGAAATACATATTGAGTGAATGATCTTAAAACGATGGTGAACAACTTATTTTGCCGGTTTTAGCATAACTTAGCACCGTATGGGAGATAGAATAAACGCATACCCGATCGGGGTCTTTGACAGTGGTATAGGCGGGCTTACGGTAGCGCAGGCGATCGTGGCCGAACTGCCGCGGGAGAGGCTGGTATACTTTGGCGACACGGCGCACTTACCCTACGGCGATAAGTCAACAGCTGCAATCCAGGCCTATGCCGTCAAAATATGTGATCTGCTGCTCCGGCAGCACTGCAAAGTGATTTTGATTGCGTGCAACTCGGCTTCAGCGGCTGCTTACGAGCTGGTGAAGGAATACGTAGGCAGCAAGGCACGCGTGCTAAACGTGATAGATCCGGTGGTAGAGCATATCGGCAAGACTTACGCGGGCAAGACCATAGGTCTTATCGGCACGAAGCAAACCGTCAACTCGAATGTATACCTCAAAAAGGTTGATGCGCTGGATCTGAATATTACGCTGAAGTCACACGCTACGCCGCTGCTCGCTGCTATGATTGAAGAAGGCTTTTTCAACGATTCTATCTCTGAGAATGTGATTCATACCTACCTGTCAGCTCCGGAACTGCAAGGTATAGAGGCGCTTATTTTAGGATGTACCCATTACCCACTTATCAAAAAACAGATTGCAAACTACTACCAAGGCAAAGTGGATGTGCTCGACGCCAGCCAGATCGTAGCGAAACACGTCCGCAGGTTTCTGGAAGCCAATGATCTGGTGTCCGAGGAGCTGCTCGGCGATCATGCTTTCTATGTGTCGGATTTCACCAGGTCGTTCGAAGAAAGCACCCGCATTTTCTTTAAGCGAAAAGTGCACCTGGAGCATTATCCGCTGTGGGAGTAGGGAAGTTTAGGGATTGGGGATTTTAAGAGTTAGAGAGTTGTGATGGAGTGACTTTATACCTTAATGTCGATCGAGACTGTACCCAATTGCCATCATGCAGGTAAATTTCCTTTTAGAAGCGCCATTTCATCCTGAGAAATCACGCTCAAACTCACTGTTATTCTGTAAAGAAACTTGTCTGATGGGAGGTTAAGCCTATGCTATTTACTACCAAGCTCCCTTCAGGATGACAAAAAAGATAGAACGAAATGAACCTGCTTCTCAGAGGTGTAGGGGTGGGTTAATCGAGCGCCCAACAATTTAACCACTCAACAATTCAACCATCAATCCCAAATCCCATTCTTCCAGAAATCCCGTAAAAAGTGTACCTTTATACTGCAACCGAGAAAATCTTATGAAAAAGCGATATTTGACCGTAGGGGACTTTAAGCGAAATGCCTTTATTGTGGCCGCTGCCGCTACGATGGGGTTGACCAGCTGCGACTCCAACACACAGAAGAACGACGAATGGAATGCCGGTACTGAAGTGCCAGCGCCAGATGGTGTCGTAACAGAGCTGACTGAAGAAGCGCCAGACCAGTGGAAGATCACCGACGAGCGTACCACGGCGCCCGGCCACAGCATGGCTATCCTGAAGTACAACGACGGCCGTGTGGACACGCTGCAGGGTTTGGCGCTTGAAAATCAGATGAAAGACCTGGCTAACAACCAGCAGCAGTACAACCAAGGGAGTGGTTTTGGAATGGGCAATGTGTTGTGGTGGAGCGCGATGGGCTATATGGCCGGTCGCATGATGTCACCGAGACCTGCCTACTATGCTAACCCCGGCGTGATGAACAACACCGCCGCCTGGCGCCAGAACGTGCAGACGTACCGTCAGCAGTCTACAGCGCCGCGCACAGGCCAGCGTGGCTACTTCCGTGGACGCAGCAGCGGAGCGGGCGCTTAAACTGACCAAAGCAAGCATAGACTTCTCTTAGGGAATCATCATACAGGTATAGCTTTATACATCGTGCAGGCTGTCCCTTACTCTGAAGGTATCAGTATGAGCCGCTTTGCTTGTGCTGATACCTTCTTTTGTGTTTCAATCTATTAGATCAAAGCATTTCATGTCAGAAAATTCGAAGACGAGCATACAGATAAAAGCCCATAAAGGGGATGTGGAGAAGGCCGTACGCGGACTGGGCTGGGAGTGGTGCGTGGAAGACGGATGCGCCAATTACGTGCCTGGCGAAGCGGTGGTCATCACAGAGGACGAGGCCGAAGAATTGCTCGATGCCGCCAGCTCACTCCATAACATGATGGTACAGGCGATCCCGAAAGATCTTCCGGATGCTTTCCTGAAAGTGCTGGGTATACCGGAGAATTTGTGGCAACTGGTGCGCCTGTCCTGGAACGACGATCGTCAGGTGCATCTGTATGGACGATTTGACCTGGCTATGACGCCGGAAGGCCCCAAAATGCTGGAATTTAACGCCGATACTGCCACCTCTATACCTGAAACGGCTGTGGTGCAATGGGCCAGTCTGGCCGCTGCCGGAAAAAATGATGCGCTGCAATATTCAGGTCTGTACGAAGCCCTGGTGGAGCAACTCAAGGTATGGCGCGAGCGCAACGAGGATTTAGCGCCGGCCTTGCTGGTTACTTATATAGGAGCCAGTGCCGAGGACGAAGCCAACTGCTCCGTTATCACACAGGCTGCTAACGAAGCCGGTTTTGAGGCTCACTTATGCCCGATCGAGGATGTGACTTTCACAGCGGAAGGTGAGGAAAAAGGCGTATGGGCGCAGATAGAGCAAGATCAATGGCGACACTTCCCGTTTCTGTTCAAGCTTCTGCCCTGGGAGGAGATTGCCTGGGAAGAACCTGAGCTTCTGAAGACCCTTACCTTGCTTGCCCGTTCCCGCACCATCACGATTGCCAACCCCGCCTATACCTTGTTGTTTCAGAGCAAAGGCATGCTGGCCTGGCTATGGAAAGCGTTCCCGTACCACCCGCTCTTGCTGGAGGCAGACATTGAGCCGCTGACGGGTAAGTACATCAAAAAGCCGTACTTCGGTCGTGAAGGGCAGAGTGTGGAAGTCGTAGACCGTGGGCGCGTGACCAAAGTGCGGGGCGAATATGATCAGCAGCAACAGGTATACCAGCGCTGGTGCGAACTGCCCGAAGACAGCAAAGGATATCAGTACCAGGCCGGTGTATTCTGGTCCGGTGAAGGAGCCGCCATCGGTTTCCGCCGCGAAAAGGGCATTATTACCAACCTTTCGCAGTTTGTGCCACATCTGGTAGAAGGTTAATATTTCTTAAAATTTAAAAGGTATAGCAATGTCAATAGACTCAGAAGAGGATCTGGAAGGTATAAAAAAGGTGAGTAAAGCGGTGGCTCTTACCTTGAAGCAAATGCGCGAGTATGCCAAACCAGGTATGACGACGAAGGAACTGGACGACTTCGGCTATCAGATATTGCAGTCCTATAAGGCGCAGTCGGCACCGAAAGTCACCTATGATTTTCCCGGCTATACCTGCATCAGCATCAACAACGAAGCGGCGCACGGTATACCGTCCGAAAAAACAGTGCTCAAAGATGGCGACCTGGTAAACATTGATGTATCTGCTGAGCTTGATGGCTATTATGCTGACAATGGCGGTTCTTTTATCCTGGGAGAAGACATCAACGGCTTGGGTAAATTAGTGGACACATCACTTACTGCGCTGTACAAGGCGCTGAAGGAAATAAAAGGTGGCAAAAAAATAGCTGAGATTGGCCGTATTATAGAGACAGAAGCAAAGAAAAATGGCTTTAAAGTGATCAAGAACCTGGTTGGCCATGGCGTGGGACGCAGTCTGCACGAAGAACCGCACGAAATTGCCTGCTTCTATGACAAGTACGAGACACGCAGGTTCCGTAAAAACACCGTGGTAGCCGTAGAAACCTTTATCTCGACCAAAGGAAGTTATGTGCACGAGAAAGGCGACGGTTGGACACTATTGGCTGATTCGGGTGCTTACGTAGCACAACACGAGCACACGATCCTGATCACAGACGGAGAGCCGATCATTCTGACAGCCGCTAATGGCATTTAACTGAGTGGTGTGCTTGGCACATTAACACATTAAAAACTACCTTTGCGCGTTCCTAAACCCTAACTGCTTATGCTCGCCTTTCTGCTGACACTTATGCTCCTGCTGGGTATCGTCATTGTGCTGGCGTACGCAGAGCGCAAGGTGGCTGCTTTTATGCAAGACCGCATGGGGCCAACCGAGGCTGGTCCTTATGGTTCGCTGCAGTCGGTGCTGGACGTGCTGAAGCTGTTACAGAAAGAGGATATTGTGCCCGCAGCAGCCGATAAGAAACTGTTTAAGCTGGCTCCGATCCTGATATTCGCTGCCGTTTTTGCAGGCTTTGCTGTCATACCTTTCACCCCGGATCTTATACCTGCAGGTATAGGCATCGGCGTTTTTTACCTGCTTGCTATCATCTCACTTGACGTGGTGGGTTTGCTTATGGCCGGCTGGGGCTCTAACAACAAGTACGCTATGCTGGGTGCCATGCGCTCCGTGGCTCAGATTGTGTCGTATGAAATACCAGCCGGATTGGCTATTCTTTCTGTTGTGATGATCTGCCAATCACTTGATTTTCAGGAAATAAGCTACCAGCAAGGTGTCCTGCTGAACCGTTTCCCCGGACTTGAGTTCGAAGCGAACTGGCTCTTTGGCATCGAAGCTTTAGGTATAAATACTACTAACATCGGCGGTATCACGACCTGGAACATTTTCAGGGCTCCAATTTTACTGGTAGCATTTGTGATCTATTTCATCGCATCATTGGCTGAGAGTAATCGTGCGCCGTTTGATATACCAGAGGCAGAATCTGAACTGGTCGCGGGTTTTCACGTGGAGTACTCAGGTTTCCGGTTTGCAGTCCTGTTTCTGGCGGAGTATAGTATGATGGTGTTGGTGAGTCTGGTGGCAGTCATTCTCTTTCTGGGGAGCTGGAACACGCCTCTGCCAAACCTGACCGCGCTGAAGTTTGCTAACTGGACAACCGGCACGGTAGGGGAGTTGTCAGGTATACTATGGGGTGGCTTCTGGCTGCTCAGCAAAACCTTTGTGTTGCTTTTCCTGCAGTTGCAAATCCGTTGGACCTATCCGCGCTTGCGTGTAGACCAGCTCATGCACCTGTGCTGGAAAGTGCTGACGCCTGTAGCTTTAGGCATCGTGTTGCTGGCTGGCATCTGGCGGCTGTTGATGGTGTAAGTTTATAAATTAAAGAGTTTAGGAATTTAAAGTATTGGGTAACTTCCGTTACTGCTTGGAAAGGGTAGAGGTTGGTTTTCAACTTCAGCCCGTATATCTAAAATATGGAAAGATCGTCTGTTACACGTAAAACCGGTTTCTGGGAGGTGGTGAAGTCGCTGCTGAGCGGCTTGCGACTGACCTGGCGGCATTTCCGGAATGCGGACAAGCGGCGTGCGCCTGTGCCGGTAATGGACGATAATTACTTCAATCAGCCCGAGGGACTGGTTACACTTACCTATCCTTATGAGGCTATACCTGTTCCGGAGAACGGCCGTTACCGTCTGCACAACGAGATCGACGATTGCATTGTATGTGACCTTTGTGCTAAGATCTGTCCTGTAAACTGTATCACTATTGAATCGGTGAAGGCCACAGAGGAAATCGGGATGACGTCTGACGGCACCAAAAAACGCCTCTACGCACCTATTTTTGATATTGATATGGCCAAGTGTTGCTACTGCGGCCTTTGCACTACCGTCTGCCCAACCGATTGCCTGACCATGACGCCTGTGTATGATTTCGCTGAAGTGGATATCAAAAATATGATCTACCACTTTACGGATCTCACACCCGAGCAGGCAGAAGAGAAAAAGCAGCTATTGGCCAAACAACAGGAAGAAATGGCCGCCGCCAAAGCAGCTGCACTGGCAGCGAGGAAGCAACAAAACTAATTGAAAGTTTACTGTTAACTGATCACTGATATAGATGTTGTTCTACATTTTCGCAACGGTAGCCATAGTTTCGGGAGCCTACATGGTGCTAACGCGCAACCTGCTGTACGCCGGTTTTTCGTTGCTGCTCACTTTGCTGAGCATTGCCGCCATCTACGTGCTGCTTTTCGCTGATTTTGTAGCCGTTACGCAGCTGATGGTATACGTAGGCGGTGTGCTCGTGCTGATTCTTTTTGGCATCATGCTCAGCAGCCGGGTACACGATAAGTCAGTAATGTCCGAAAATACGAATGTAGGATGGGGCGTTGCGATCTCTATGCTCACACTGATCGGGTTAAGTTATACCATCTGGCAGGCAAGTTTCAGTTCGCTTCCATGGATTCAACAGGCTGATACTAATGTATTGGCTGGACAAAAGAGTACCGTGCAGCTTATCGGTATAAAACTGATGACCGACTTTGTGCTGCCTTTCGAAATAGCCTCACTATTGTTGCTTATTGCACTTATGGGAGCCGCTTACATCGCCACTGAAAAACAGAAGGTATAATGTTAACTCAGATTCCATTAGAACATATTCTGCTGCTGAGCGCTGTCTTGTTTACGATTGGCGTCCTGGCTGTCATTACCAAGCGACATGCGGTGGTGGTGCTGATGGGTATAGAATTGATCTTCAATGCAGCAAATCTCAACCTGGTTGCCTTCAGCCGTCACGATCCCCAACTGCTGCAGGGCCAGTTATTCTCCTTATTCGTTATCCTGGTCGCCGCTGCCGAAGCTGCCGTAGCGCTTGCCATTGTGCTGAAGGTATACCAGCATTTCAAAACAGCGAACCTTAATGAGATTGTGAGTAAGGAGGGATAGGAGCAGCATTTCTAATCTTATCTTCCCTAGCGATTCTAGCTGTCTACGCTGCGCTGTCTACTAAATTTCTCCCTTCTCTAGTCTGAATTCTAGCCTTTCCTTGTAAGGTTCTACCTGTTGATAATCAGGTCATTGACCTTGCTTATTTCATTGTTTTAACATTGTTTGGATTTTCAAAACAATAATCTCCCCTTTTTGAACTTTAGGTATACAATTAAGAGTTAGTGTAAATATTCTTGAATAAAGCAGTTTTACTATAGGGATTTACAACTATACTTTTAGCCATTACATGAAAACAATTATTGCCCGAGCCGCAAAGTCTGCGGTAATGGGAGTGCTGTGGATCACAGCAGGTTTTGCTATACCTGTTCAAGCGCAGGCAATAGAGATGGGTCAGTTTATGACCACTTATACCCAAGACTTTAACACACTGCCTGGAGTAGCAGGTACTTATCAATGGGGCATCAGAGCTTTCTTGCCAGATGGTTGGACGATCCAACGGTCTAAGCCTAATGACATTATTGTCGTTAATAATGGCTCTTTCAATAAAGGAGATTTGTACAGTTATGGCCATGATGGAGCAGCTGACAGAGCACTCGGTGGTATAGCCTCGACAAATTCAGGTGAGTTTACTTACAACTTATTGCTGCAAAACACTTCTGGGAAGACCATTACTGCTTTAGACATTGCCTATGTTGGTGAGCAATGGCGGAGTGGGACCATTAATACAGATGTACAAAAGCTATTATTTACTTATGCAATAGCTGAATATCCCTCATCATTTAATTTGTCTACAAAAGCTAGTACTTCAGGATGGACCAATGTGCCATCCTTGCAGTTCAATAGCCCTGTTAATAAAAGTGATGCGGGACACGTTAATGGCAACCTGCCTAAAAACAGAAAAGAATTTAGCTATACTCTGCCCGAGGCTATACCTGATGGATACTATCTCATGCTGCGCTGGTACGATCCTGATGAACTTGAGCAAGACCATGGCCTGGCCATTGATGATGTGAAAGTTACCTGGAATTTCGAACCTAATTATGTCCCACTACCTGTTGAGCTTACCAAGTTTACTGCCCGAACAACTGGCAAAGCTGTCGAGCTGAACTGGACAACGGCCTCTGAACAGGATAGCAAGCATTTCGAAATAGAGCGGAGTGCTGATGCCAGGAACTTCACAACTCAGGGCATTGTAAATGCGAAAGGCACGACGAGCTTAACTACAAACTATACCTTTCACGACCGTGAACCATTAGTAGGCACTTCCTATTACCGGCTCAAGCAAGTTGACGAAGATCTGACTTATACCTACACCAGTGTAATAGCAGTTTCTAATCAGCAGGCGAAGTCCGCTACGCTATACCCGACGCTTGCCCAACAGGAACTTAAAGTGGAGCTGCCGCTAGCTCACTTAACTTACGATGCGGCTGTGTATGATAAAATGGGGCGTGTGGTGTTGCGCCAAAGCCTAAAGGGTTATATCCACTCACTGGATGTCAGCCGCCTGAGGCATGGGAACTATACTTTGGTGCTCTTGAATGAAATGGGGGAGAAGCAGGCATTACGATTTCTGAAGAGATAGCTATACCTGAAGTTAGCTATACCTGCCACAGGTAAAAAAGCAGAAGGGCCAGCTAGAAATAGCTGGCCCTTCTGCTCTGTATAAGCTGCTGTTTTGTTAAACGGAGAAGCTGTCGCCGCAACCGCAGGTACGGGAAGCGTTCGGGTTGTTGAAGTAAAAGCCCTTGCCATTCAGGCCGTCCGAAAAGTCAAGTTCGGTGCCCGCCAGGTATAGGAAGCTCTTCATGTCTACCACTACCTTAATGCCTTTATCCTCAAACTCCTGGTCCATCGGCTTTACTTCGTCATCGAAGTCTAGGTTGTAGGAGAGACCGGAACAACCACCTCCGGCTACAGATGCGCGCAGGCGAAACGTATCGTCGAGCTGAGCATCCTGCTTCAGCCTCAATACTTTCTCTTTTGCTTTATCTGATACTGTTATCATAACATTTCTTTCTTTAAGATACCGGATTCAGCACCACACTGAAAACAGTAATCGTGTTCATGTCGCGGCCAAAGTATAATTTGTCGAGTGCCTCGTACATATTACGGGCCCGGAAGTAAGACGTATTCAACTCTTTATCTCCATGGGCCATCCACTGCACGGTATACGGACTCTCTTTTGCTTTATAACTCTGCACGTAGTCCCACATCTTACGGAGCGCATCCACTCTGTCGTACCCTATTTCTGTATGGAACAGAAACGACTGCAGGTGGCGCGGGTTAACCGTAATCAGGTCCAGACGCACTTTGTTATTCATCGGTCGGAATTCGAAAAGCAGACTGTCACCGCTTAAGCCTAAGTGGTTCTCAATCTGCTTTTGAATGCGTGCACTTTCTACATGCACCTCTGTCGTTGACTCCATGCGCGAGTCCGGGTCTTAGTGGTGAGACTTCGGCATTTCCAGTGCTGGAAGGCCGTTCTTTACTCTGTAGTCGTTGATGGCAGATTTAATCGCATCTTCAGCCAGCACAGAGCAGTGAATTTTCACCGGAGGCAAAGCCAGTTCTTCCACAATATCCATGTTGTCGATAGAAAGGGCCTCGTCAACAGACTTACCTTTCAGCCACTCGGTAGCCAGCGACGAAGAAGCGATAGCAGAACCACAACCGAATGTCTTGAACTTCGCGTCAGTGATGATCTGGTTTTCGTCTACTTCAATCTGGAGGCGCATAACGTCACCGCACTCAGGTGCACCTACAAGGCCAGTACCCACGTTGTTCTTCGCCTTGTCAAGCGTACCAACGTTGCGTGGGTTGTTATAATGGTCGATTACTTTATCTGAATAAGCCATAGCTGTATTTAATTACTAGTTAATAATGATGAATGACTAATATATACCGAGTAATTATTCATTACTCTATACATTATTAATTAAAATCTTAATGTTCCGCCCACTCAATGGAGTTCAGGTCGATGCCTTCTTTGAACATCTCCCAAAGTGGCGACATCTCACGCAGTTTGGCAACAGCCTCTTTCACGTGGTTGATGGCGAAATCAATTTCTTCTTCTGTTGTAAAGCGGCTCAAACCGAAACGCAGCGAAGAATGTGCAAGGTCATCACTTAGTCCTAACGCTTTTAACACGTAAGAAGGTTCTAAAGATGCTGAGGTACAGGCAGAACCCGAAGAAACAGCGATATCTTTCACACCCATCATCAAACCTTCGCCCTCAACATACTTGAAGGAAATGTTGGTTACGTGCGGCAGACGGTGCTCGCGCGAACCGTTTACATAGGATTCCTCAATTGTCAGAAGCTCTTTCTCAAGTCTGTCACGCATAGCTGAAAGACGGGCTGTGTCTTTCTCCATATCCTGCTGGGCAATCTCGCAAGCCTTACCCAGACCAACTATACCTGGTACGTTCAGCGTACCTGAGCGCATGCCGCGTTCGTGTCCGCCACCGTCCATCTGGGCAGTTACTTTTACACGTGGGTTTTTGCGACGTACGTACAGAGCGCCAACGCCTTTCGGACCGTACATTTTGTGGCCAGAGAAAGCCATCAGGTCGATGCCGTCAGCTTCAACGTCCACCGGAATTTTGCCTACCGCCTGCGTAGCATCTGTGAAGAACAGCACACCACGCTTCTTGGCGATTCTAGAGATCTCACGAATTGGCTGAATTACACCCACTTCGTTGTTACCATACATGATCGAAATCAGGATGGTCTTGTCTGTAATGGCTTCTTCAAGTTGCTGCAGGTCAATCAGACCCTCGGCATTTACAGGCAGGTATGTTACCTTGCCACCGATTTTTTCGATGTGCTTGCAGGTATCTAGTACCGCTTTGTGCTCGGTAGTAGTTGTGATGATGTGGTTACCCTTCGAAGCGTACATCTCAAACACCCCTTTTATAGCGAGGTTATCAGACTCGGTCGCGCCCGAAGTGAAGATGATTTCTTTAGGTGAACAGTTGATAAGTGAGGCGATTTGCTCACGGGCATAGTCAACAGCCTCTTCGGCATGCCAGCCAAATGCGTGGTTACGGGAAGCGGCATTGCCAAACTTGCCAGTGAAGTACGGCATCATGGCCTCCAGCACGCGCGGGTCAAGCGGTGTCGTGGCGTTGTTGTCCAAGTATATCGGGAATGTTAGCATATCACTATTTTTTTATCTCTTTTAATCCTGTCTGATTAACAGTTGTAAGAAATTATTAGTTTTGAATCCCTGCAAAATTAACAAAAAAAGCTTACTTAGACTAATTACAAATTGAAAATGGTAAACGTAGAACATATAGGTATAGCAGTTAAAAATTTTAGCGAGGCAAATGCCCTGTATTTTAAACTGCTGGGCGTAGAGCCCTATAAAACAGAGTTTGTGGAGTCAGAGGCGGTAAACACCTCTTTCTTCAAGGTGGGCGGCACTAAAATAGAGCTTTTGGAGGGCACAACGCCTGATAGCGCCATCAGTAAGTTCATCGAAAAGCGCGGTGAAGGTATACACCACATCGCCTTTGAAGTGGACGATATACTTGCTGAAATGGAGAGACTGAGAGGCGAAGGCTTTACGCTACTGAACGAAACGCCCAAAAAAGGAGCCGACAATAAGTTGGTTTGCTTTGTGCACCCCAAAAGCGCCAATGGTGTGCTGATAGAACTGACGCAGGAGATTAAGTAAATGGTTGAATGGCTGCATTGTTAAATTGTTGAGCTCAGCTATAATTTCTATTTGAGTGTAAACTCTTAGAGGAACAACCATTTAACAATAAAACAATTTAACCATTAAAACTATGAATCACTTACTGAAAGCGATACAGGCAGCAGAAGATGAGTTGCTGGTTGGCAACGTCATTTTATACCCGACCGATACGGTATGGGGAATCGGTTGTGATGCTGAGAATGCCACAGCCGTTAAAAAGATCTTTAGGATAAAGGAGCGGGAGGAGTCCAAATCGATGATCGTGCTGGTGAGCGACGTGGAAATGCTGCGCCGCTACGTGCGCGATGTTCCGGAGGACTTTGAAAAACTGGTCGAGTCACAAAAGCGGCCGACCACCTTTGTCCTGACTGGTGCGCAAAATCTGCCCCAAGAGCTGATCGCCGAAGATGGCAGCATCGGCATGCGCATCACAAAAGACGAGTTTTGCCATCGGCTGATGCAGCAGATCGGTCGCCCGCTGGTGTCTACATCGGCCAATGTGAGCGGTGAAGTTGCTCCGAAGGCTTTCTCCGAAATCTCTGACACGATCAAGGAGCGAGTTGATTACATCGCGCAATGGCGGCAAGACGAAGACGTGGAAACACGTCCCTCACGTATCATCAAGATTGATAAAAACGGTAAACAGACGGTTATTCGGGAGTAGGGCAGGTATAGCTGGTGCCGGGACAAAGGCTATACCTGTTTTCGCAACGTCAAAGAAAATTTGCCCGCGCTCTGAATTTATCTCATTATTTTTGCGCCTCGGGCCTGCGGTTCTGTAATGCCCGAGGTTTTGATTTTTCTGAATGGATACAATAAAATTACCAGAGCACCCCATATTTGATACTGTGGCCGCGGCCGCTGCGGAAACAGGTGTTGACGCTTATGTGATTGGGGGCTTTGTGCGTGATTTGGTCCTGAAAAGGCCTTCTAAAGATATTGACGTGGTATGCGTGGGTAATGGCATTGCGCTGGCCGAGCGCGTGTCGCATAAGCTGCCGCACAAGCCGAAGGTGTCGGTTTTCAAGAACTTTGGTACGGCCATGCTGCGCTCCGGAGAATGGGAAGTGGAGTTTGTGGGAGCCCGGAAGGAGTCTTACATGGAGCATTCCCGTAAGCCGGAGGTAGAAACCGGTACGCTGGAAGATGACCTGAAACGCCGCGACTTCACCATAAACGCCCTAGGTATAAGCTTGAACGAGAGCACCTACGGTCAACTGATCGATCGCTTTGATGGGCTGAAGGATATGAAGCGCAAAATCATCCGTACGCCGCTGGAGCCAGGCATTACGTTCTCTGACGACCCGCTGCGCATGATGCGTGCCATCCGTTTTGCCTCCCAGCTTAGCTTCGACATCGCCCCCGAAACCTTCGATGCCATTATCGACAACAAGGAGCGCATCAGGATCGTGTCGCAGGAGCGTATTACCGATGAACTGAACAAGATCGTTCTCTCGCCGAAGCCTTCCTATGGTTTCAAATTGCTTTTTGCCTCCGGTCTTTTGCAGTTGATCTTCCCAAAAATGGCAGAATTGCAGGGAGTGGAGACCGTAAAAGGCAATTCACATAAAGACAACTTCTACCATACCTTGCAGGTGCTCGATAATGTGGCCGAGGTATCGGATGACCTGTGGCTACGGTGGTCGGCCATTTTGCACGACATTGCCAAACCCGATACCAAACGCTACCACGAAAAAGTGGGCTGGACCTTTCATGGCCACGAGGAGCGCGGCGCCCGCATGGTGCCCAAGCTCTTCAAAGACCTGAAACTGCCGCTAAACGAGCACATGAAATTCGTGCAGAAGCTGGTTCGCCTGCACCTACGCCCCATTGCTCTTGTAAAAGACACCGTGACGGACTCGGCTATCCGCAGACTCCTGTTTGAGGCTGGCGACGACATTGAGGCGCTGATGAAACTGTGCCGCGCCGACATCACTTCCAAAAACGACAGCAAGGTGAAGCGTTATCTGCAGAATTTCGACAAGGTGGAGAAACGCCTGGTAGAGGTGGAGGAGAGCGACAAACTGCGCAATTTCCAGCCGGTGATCACGGGTGAGATCATCATGGAGACTTTCGACCTGAAACCTTCCAAAACGGTAGGGGAGTTGAAGGAAGCCCTGACAGAGGCAATACTGGAGGGAACTGTCAAAAATGAGTTTGGCGAAGCCTTCGCTTTCCTCCTCAAGAAGGGGGAAGAACTGGGACTTCGCCAGGTAAACTCACCAAACAGCTAAGCAAACAAATTATTAAGGTATAGCACCTGCGATAGGGTATAAAGTTTTATTTTGTACTAAGTGGCAGGTATGGAAACAGTGCGGGCTGGTAAGCTTACTTGTCCGCAGGATGGTCGGCGAAGCAAGCTAAGAATTACGAATTGAGACCAAATCAAGTACTGTTTTTAATTAATGATGGCATGGGATGATTTATTCGTACATCTGAAAACTCACCATGCTGCTGGTTTTAGCTATGCCATAATTTTCTTCATCCCGGAAATTCACCACACCAGATTTTATTGGTTCCTTATCCTCTCGAAGTTCTTGTGCTAGCTTTCCAATTTCTCGGGCAATCTGTTTTTTTTTGCTGGAGAGAAATCATCAAATTTTGGGTCAATAAGCGATACAGTAAGTTCATTATTGTTTTTGATGTTGATTTCTACTTCGTCGGTCTCATATTTAGCTGAGATAGATTTTTTTAGACGATCCATATAGTTGAATTCTCCGGTCATTTCTGAACAGCCGAGTAAGCCGATTAGCAGAGTCGTCAGGACTACGAGAATGTATTTTCTCATTTTTATGGTTTAGATTTATCAGGAAATATTTAATAAAGCTTGCGCCCAACAGGTGTATGGCAGGTATAAAAAAGGGATAAGCCAAACGACTTATCCCTTTTTTGTAAATTTACTACAGGCGTGACACCTTGCTGGCGCCTGATACATCAGTTACTACATTGCTAGGATTGCCTTTGTAGCGCACTTTGCTGGCACCTGCGGCATCGGCTCGCAGCGTATTGGTGGCATTCACGTCGGCAGAACAGGCACCAACAGCTTCTATCTCCACAGTATTAGCAACCAGCCGTGTAGCGTCCAACTTGCTGGCTCCTGCAATATCCATGTCCACGTTATCGGCGCGGCCTGAAAAGGTGCTTTTAGAGGCTCCCGCGATATCAGCTTTCAAACGGCCCACATTTACATCCACGAAAGCCTGCGTAGCACCTGTCAAGCCGAGGCTCAGGTTAGATGCCTTGATGTGCCCGATATCCGCCTTGATGGCACCGTTCAGGTCAAGGCTGCGTAGCTCAGGCACGGTGATCTGAATCAGTACTAGCTTCTGTTTTTCAAAAAGCTTGATGGTGCGGTCCTCATGCTCCACTACTAGTTCGCTGCCGTCTTTTCTAACTTCGAGCTTTTTCAGGTCGTCGGCGTCACCGCTGGCTGTTACGCTATAGTTACTGCCTTGCGTAATCTGCACGTGGTAGGCACCATTTACCGTGATGGCATCGAAGTCGCTGAAGTCGTAGGTCTGTTTGTTCGAGCTATACTCCGCTTCATCCATCAGCACACTTCCGCCTGCGCCCATGGTGGCAGCGGCATTGTAAGTGAAATCGCTGTCGGCTACATCGAGCGTGTCAGAGGCGCAAGTGATGCAGCTTAGGAGGTTACCTTTTACCTGCCAGAGGTTGCGTAGGGTCTTCTCACGGCTATACTCTTCTTCGAAAGCGCTACTTGGCACCATGCGTAGGAAGTTGTTGGTCAGGCGCAGTTGTTTGTCCTGCGGTATCAGCAAGGTTACGTCCATGCGCTGGCTACGGTAGGCTGCTCCGGAGGCAAACTCAAAGCTGTCATCAAAACGGATCGTAGAGTCGGTCTGCACCACGCGGTAAGTCACCATGCGGGCGTTTTGCTGTGCTTCGGCTTCAGTTTTTCCTTTGGCCTGCAGGCGTTGCTGCACCTCCAGGTTAGAGCCAGTGTGGCCCTGCACATCAAAGTAGATGCGGTTTTCATAAGACGAATTCGTGTTATACCCATCCAGGGTGATGGTAGGGTACGGTCCTACCGGGAAAGACTGCGTGGTAACCACTTCGCCCGAGCGACGGAAGTTTTCGGCGTGCGCCGCGATAAAGGCTATCATGGTGAACAAGCTGATCAGCCAGATACCGAACAATGACCAGCCTACTAATGGACGCATAAAGAAGCGTTTCGCCAAAAGACCGATGGCCAGTAGAATCAGGAACAGAATAGGTATAAGTCCTACAAAAAAACCAGCCACCAGTCCGAGCCGGGGAAAGCCCTCCAAAAGCACGGAGGCCGGAAAATCACCCATCATGAACGCGGAATCACCATCTACTATACCTAGCGTCACAAACAGGGAAGTGAAAAGCGCTACAGTCAGGCCAAGTGAAATAACCAACAGGGTTATACCTGCAGCTATTCTTACCAGCGTAATCAGGACACCAAGTATAGGTCCAAGGCCACGACCGAGCCAGTTAATCACCTGCGAGATGATGCGAAATGGCAGCAACAATACTTTGGCGGCCGTACTTTCCTCACCGTTCTGGTCTTTTATGTTCAGGTTTTCCTTGAGCGTGTGCTCAATACTGGCCAGCGTAACGGGGTTGCCCTGCATTTGCATACGCTCTGTTAGGCTGGCCGCCTCCGGGACCGCTACCCAGAGGATGATGTAGGCCAATATACCAAAGCCACCCGCAAAAATCAGGGCCAGGAACAGGATGCGGATAACGGCCACATCCACACCGAAATACTTGGCGATGCCGCTTGCCACACCCGCCAGTTTTTTGTCATCGGGGTCGCGGAAGAGCTTTTTCACCGTGATTTCAGGCAGTGAGTAGTTCACAGGCAGCGCAATCCAGAGAATGATGTAGAGAATCAGACCGAAAGAACCTGAGATACCCTTCGTGATCGGGGTGCCTATTACCAGGAACACGAAGATCAAGCGGATCCACACCGGGTCTGCGTTCAGGTAGTTGGCTATACCCGCTGCTACACCACTCACTACTTTGCGGCTCACATCGCGGTACAGGCGTCTGGGTCTGAATGCTGTAGCGGCTGCGGCGGCACCTCCGGCCTCGGCAAACTCGGGCTCAGGAGCACCGGCGCTATAGGCTTTTCTGGCGTGCGACATTTCCTCTTCCATCGGCTCCAGTATCTCAAAGTCGGTCACCTCACCCATCTGAGCAACCAGGGACTGCACGTCTTCTAGCGTGATCACCTGTTTGCCCGGAGAAAGGCGCGTTGAAAAGATCTCCGCGATACGTGCTTCGATATCAGCGACAATCTCTTCGTGGCCTTCGTAGCTCGAAAAGTAGTTGCGGATAGAAGAAAGGTAGCGGCTCAGTTGCTCATACCCATCCTCCTCGATGTGGAAGATGATGCCTTGCAGGTTGATATTTATGTTCTTTTTCATGATTGCTGCGCTTTCTTGTTTTGCATGATGAATTCGGTGGAAGCTACCAGTTCGCCCCATGTATCCCGGAGTTGTTCCAGAAATGTGCGACCGGTCTCGGTCAGTGTATAGTACTTGCGGGGAGGCCCAGAGGTAGATTCGACCCAACTGTAGTCGAGAAGCCCCGCATTCTTGAGGCGAGTAAGGAGAGGATAAAGGGTTCCCTCCACTACTATCATCTTGGCAGCTGTCAGCTCCTCCAACATATCGGACGCATATACCTCACCACGAGCGATAATCTCCAGGATGCAGAATTCCAGAATTCCCTTCCGCATCTGCACTTGTGTGTTTTCTACTTTCATGATGATTCCGTTTAATGTTGAAGCAAAGATATTAAAAGGTACTATGTAACGCAAGGTACTGTGTAAAAATAATTACGAAACTTTTTCCAAAGGGTTTAAGTGGTAGCTAATTGTGGATAAAAATGATTATTTTTGGATGCGAAAAAATGTCGCTTAAAGTCAACTAATTCAGTTTCTGAAGTGTTAGGAGGCAAATTGACATACCTGGAGAGCGGTAAATTTTTTTTTACAACCGAGCAAATAAATTCTTTTTAAGACCACTGAAGTGACAGTATACCTGTGCCTATGAACAGATTTACCCTTTCTATATTTATTGTCGTGTTGTGTTTTGTGGGTGGGGCCGTGTGTGCGCAGGTATCCACGCCGAAGTACAGCAACGAGTTTTTGAACATTGGCGTAGGAGCCAGGTCGCTCGGTATGGGCAATGTGCAGGTCGCTTTTGCAGACGATGCCACGGCTGGCTTCTGGAACCCGGCCGGTCTTGTGCAGCTCCCAAACAGGTATAACATCTCCCTGATGCACTCCGAGCTATTCGCAGGTATAGCCAAAAACGACTTCGGCAGCTTTGCCATGCCCATCGACTCGAGCAGTGCGCTGGCCGTTTCAGTTATCCGCCTCGGGGTAGATGATATTGTGGACACCCGCCGTCTGCAGAACGAGTATGGCTACATTCAGTACGACAGCATCCGATTCTTCTCTGTGGCCGACTATGCCGTACTCCTTTCCTATGCCCGCAAGAGCAATTTGATTGAAGGCCTAACACTGGGTGTGAATGCCAAGATTATCTACCGCAATGTAGGCGAGTTTGCCAATGCCTGGGGTTTTGGTTTTGATGCAGGCGCGCAGTTGCGTCGCGGCACCTGGCAGTTTGGCGTCATGGCCAAAGATGTAACAACCACCTTCACTGCCTGGACCCACAACGTAGAGGCGCTGGAGGCCACCTACCAACAAACCGGCAACGACCTGCCCGAAAGTACAGCCGAACTCACGCTTCCTCGTCTGGTGCTCGGAGCCGCTAAGAACTTCACTTTCTCTGACAAGATCACAGGTATACTGGCCACTGATGTTGATTTTACTTTCGATGGCCGACGCAATGTGCTCCTCAAATCCGACTTTGCCTCCGTGGACCCGCATGTGGGGATGGAGCTAGCCTATGCCCGAACCGTGTTTATGCGCGGCGGCCTGAATAACTACCAGCAATTCCGGAATTTTGACGGGGGCATGTCTTCTAAAGTGCAGCCCAACTTTGGGGTAGGTTTCGAGAACAATGGATTGAACATCGATTTGGCTATGTCACGCATCAACGGAAGCGATGGTAATACGGCCAATGCTGCGGGTCTTTACTCCATTATCATTTCGCTTGGTTATTCTTTCAATTAAAGACATACGGTTTCAAGTTTTTTCAGCCGATGAATATAAACAGACTCTTCCAACAGTTTTTACTCGTTAGCGTGCTGGCATTCGGTCTGCAGGCAGCGGCGCAAGCCCAGTCACCGACACCTTACGGCAACGAGTGGATTGACTACAACAAAACCTACTACAAACTCAAGGTAGTTAACACAGGTCTCCACCGCCTCAGTCACGGCTTCCTGGATAGCCTTGGGCTGGCCGGCACCAACCCGCAACATTTCCAGCTTTTCAGAAGAGGCAAAGAAGTTGCCATTCACGTAGCCGGCGAAACTGATGGCCGTCTGGACTCCCAAGACTTCATTGAGTTCTATGGTGAGCGAAACGATGGTAGACTAGACCAGGATTTGTATAAGAATCCAGCCCATCAGCCGCACCAGTTATATAGTCTATACACAGATACCGCTGCTTACTTCCTGACAGTGAATCCAGCCGGCAGTAAGCGCATGCAGCAGGTGAATCCTTCACCTGCAGGGAAGACGCCGGAGCCGTATGTATTGCGGAAGGTGACGCAGTATTTTGTGGATCGGTATTATGATGGGAAAATTTATGGAACACCAAAAGCGCAACTTGCCTGGATGGATACAGGAGAAGGTTATTCTGCAACTGGTAGTGCCAGTGCAAAGAGCTACAATATTACTTCTGTAACTAACTTAGTCACAACAGGACCAAAACCGTTTGCTCAATTTAATTTGATGGGTATAAATGGTGAGACGCAGACAGGAATAATAAATGTGGTGCCGTCTACAGGAGGAGCAAAACAAGTATCATCCTTTATGTTCGGTGCATATGGTCATCAGCATATTAATGGACAGATTGAATTTTCTGATGTCCTAGCCGATGGTAGAGTTACTTTTCAAGTAGTTCCAAACTCAGTCCAAAAAAGTAATGTTAGTATGTCCAACATACGATTAACATTTCCCCAAAGGCCAACCCTCGCGACAAACTCTGTTATATTCTTTACTGATTCTACGCGTGCAACAAACCCTTTTTACGAAATAGGAACTGCAACAGAAGGGGCGTTTGCTTATGATATATCAGATCCTTTCAATCCTATTCGAATTGAAGGTAATATAAGTGGGAGTGGGAAAGGATTCGTAATTCCAACAAACTCGGGTATTTCTCATAAAATACTTATTGCAAATACTGCTAAAGCGCTCAAAGCTGTTGGTAAGTCAGAATTATTACGCTTCCGTCAGATAGCACCCGCAGATCATAACTATATCATTGTTACGAATAAAAGGCTGATGAAAGTAGCTGCAGATACACAAAGGCCTGCACCGCTGGAATATGCATCCTATAGGGCTTCGCCAGCAGGAGGAGGTTATGATACTCTGATGGTGTATATGGATCAGATTGTTAACCAGTTTCATTACGGTGAATTTTCATCGAATGCTATTCGGAAATTCATGTCCTATATGCTTACATCAGAACGGCCTAAACACCTGTTCATCATAGGCAAGGGTATGAAATATGCTCATGGTGATTATAGATCTTTACGCGATTCACATTGGACAGGCACCCATAACAAGTATAGTTTTTATCATGTCGACGGCAGACATCCGAAAGTGCATGAAATGGATCTGGTTCCCACTGGTATGTTGCCAGCCTCTGATGTTTTCTTTACTGCTGATTTTAGAAACAACCGTTACGCACCCCGTGTGCCCACTGGGCGTCTTCCTGCTACAACTGCAGAAAACATTATTGCATACTTGAACAAAGTTAAGGAGCATGAAAGCTTACCTGATGGTTTGGAATGGCGAAAGAATATTCTTCATTTAGGTGGAGGGAATGAAGGACTGCAGTCCTCTACTTATAAAAATTATTTAAATAGCTATAAGGAGATAGCTGAGGGCGTGCATTTCGGTGGAAATGTTACTTCACAATTCTTGCATCAGGAATCAAGCAATTATCTGAATGTATCTTCTGAGGTCAATTCCGGCCTTTCTTTAATAACTTTTTTTGGTCATAGCTCTACAGAAGTGTCAGATCTTGAGATCGGCTTAGCCTCCTCTAATGTGCATGGGTATCGAAACAAAGGAAAGTACCCAGTGATATTAATGAATGGATGCTACAGCGGAGATGCATTTTTCTATAATAAAAATTCTTTTGGAGAAGATTGGTTGGTAACTCCAGATAGAGGTGCGGTGTCATTTATGGCAGAGTCATATATAGGAGGTGACTTGCCATTGCATAATTTTTCAGAAAGGTTTTATCAGATTGCCTTTGAGGATGCAACTTTTTATGGAAGTACTATTGGTAGTATACATGGTGAAACTATAAGGCGCTTTAACAATAGCTCCTCAAATTTGGATGATGTGCGCATAGCTACCATGACTCAAATGATTTTGCAAGGTGATCCGGCTGTTAGGCTTTATGCACCAAGCAAGCCAGACTATGCTTTTGAAAATAATACTTTTTCGGTTAGAGATCTGAATGGAGAAGTTGCTACTTCAGTTTCAGAACATTTTGTTATTAATGTCAACGGAATCAATTTTGGTAAGGCAATTTCAGATTCAATCAGTGTTAGTATACAGCGTATACTTCCTGATGGGAATGAGCTAGCACCATTTTCTGTAAAAGTTAAACCTATCTTTTACAAAGACCAGCTAAGACTTGCAGTTCCAAATGTAGATACAAAAGGAGCGGGTATGAATAAGTTTATAATAACTCTGGATAATATTAAACAGTTCGACGAGCTTAATGAAGACAATAACATAATTCAGGTTCAACACTTTTTACCGAGCTCAGGCATTTCCATTTTATCACCAATGGAGTATTCCATAGTAAGTGAACCTACTGTCAATTTGATGGTACAATCTACGCAGCTTCGTGCCGAACCCAAGGGGGTATACTTCGAATTAGATACAGTAAATACATTTAACTCTGGACTTAAAAGGAGCTTTCAGGCTGCTCCAGGTGCTTTACCGGCCTGGCGAGTTTCTTTGCCAATTCAAAATCCAGATACTGATAGCACGGTTTACTTCTGGCGTGCGAGGTTTGATAACTTTGCCAAAGGGGAAGATACGGTATGGGTAAGCAGTTCTTTTAGGTATATCAAAGGCAATACAGGAGGATGGTCGCAAAGCCAATCTGGGCAATTTACGAAGTCAGTACTTGATAAGACTGTAGTCGATAATAAATCAGGTTGGAATTTCTCTCCTCAGTTTAGTAACATAGAAATTCGAACAATTGGGGGCGATGTAAGGTTTAGGACACCTGATTTTGGAATTTTTATCAACAATGTAACGCGAGTTGATAATGCCTGCGGAGGGTTTATGAGTTCAGCGGCCCCAAGAATGTATTTTCTAGTGCTAGATAACCTTACATTGGAAGTTGTATCTGTTCCTGGATTTACACCTTGTAGATATATGGGTGGGCTTTATGAATTTGGAAACTTAAATACAGCCACGATACGTGCTACAGTGCAGAGATTTTTAGATGCTGTACCTCAGAATTACTATGTAATTGCAATGAGTGCCAATAGTGTTCCATTTGAACTGTTTTCCCCAGAGTTAAAAGCTGCATTTAACAAACTGGGCTCAAAGCTGATAAATGAAATTAAAACAGGTTATCCATTTGCAATGGTTGGGCAAAAAGGAGCTCCAATTGGCGCTGCTGAAGAGGCTACAGCTGACTTAACAAGTAATGTGTCTCCAATGGAGCAAGAACTCCGATTCATCCACCAGATTAGTTCATTTAATACTCGAGGCTCCATCACCTCTATCCTAATAGGTCCGGCCCTAAGTTGGGGCAGCTTGCACCATAACATCGAAAGGTATAAGGCTGGCAATGATAGCTACAAGTTGAGCTTATATGGTATTAACGCCGAAGGCAGCCGGGAACTGCTCAATGATAATATCACATCAAAATCATTCGACTTAAGTACTGTGAGCGCCGATCAATATCCAAAACTTCAACTGACGGCAAATTTGACCGACACAGAAGACCGGACAGCACCACAACTGAAGCAGTGGATGGTGTTTTACCAAGCTGCACCGGAAGGGGTCATACGTCCAGACTTGGTGGAGGTAAGCGATGAGATTATAGCACAACAAGCAAACCGGGGCCGTATTGAAATGCCAATGGCGTTTCAAAATGTGACGCCATATGCTTTCCGCGATTCGATTACGGTGGAGACAACACTGACCGGGGAAGGTATAGAGCCACGCGTATCGCGGTTTAAAATCGAGGCGCTTGAGGGTAACAAGACGGCCATGTTCGACTATACTATATCGACGCTCGAGCTGGACGGCAACTATAAGCTGACAGTGTTTGTAAACCCACAGTTGCAGCCTGAACAACAGTATCAGAATAACATTTATGAGGTGAATTTTGCGGTGAAGTCAAAGTTACACCCAATTATGGATGTGGCATTTGACGGAGTACACATTATGGATGGAGAACTCGTAGCGCCAAGCCCACTTATCAGCATTACCATGAAGGACGAGAACAAGCATGTTTATCTGGAAAATGCGGATGCGATGGAGGTTTACCTAACTAATAATATTACAAATGTATCAGTAGATGTAAGAGAATCTGCAAAGCCAAGCGAATTGCGTGTTTTCCCTGCCGACGAGAAAAATGATTTCCGTTTTGAATATAAGCCAGAGCGTTTAGAAAACGGTACCTATACCTTAGAGGTAAAAGGAAAAGATGCCACAGGAAAAGCCTCAGGTAATTCTTCATACAAGATCAATTTTGAGGTAGAGAACGAGTCTAAAATCACGAACTTCTATCCATATCCGAACCCATTCTCTTCGAAGACGCAATTTATCTTCACCCTGACTGGCGGTGTCATCCCAGATGATTTCAAAATCCAGATCATGACTGTGACGGGTAAAATTGTAAAGGAGATAATGCGGGAGGAAATCGGGCCGATACGCATTGGCAACAATAAGACGGAATATGCCTGGGATGGTACTGACACCTATGGAGACAAACTGGCCAATGGCGTATACCTGTACCGTGTGGTGATGCCAAAAGATACTGAGGAGATGAAGCACATCTGGAAGAAAGGAGATAAGGGGTTTGTGAATGGATATGGCAAGATTTATATTCTTCGTTAAAACATAACCCATTCTTACCAACAAGAAAAAAGGAGCGCCATAAAGCGCTCCTTTTTTTGCGGCTATACCTTGCGGCTATACCTTGCGGCTATACCTTGCGGCTATACCTTGCGGCTATACCTTGCGGCTATACCTTGCGGCTATACCTTGCGGCTATACCTTGCGGCTATACCTTGCGGCTATACCTTGCGGCGCAGCTCCTTAAAGGTATAAGCATACTTGTTCTTCTCGTCGGGCTGGTGGCTTTCCGAACTTACTTCCTGCCATTCCTCCTCCTTCAGCTCAGGGAAGAAAGTATCCCCATCAAAGGTATGGTGCACCTCCGTCAGGTATAGTGCATCGACAAAAGGAAGAGCTTGCTTATAGATTTCAGCACCGCCTACAATACTCACTTGCTCGCTATCCAACTCTTTGCCCTTTGCAATCGCCTCTTCCACTGAATTTACCACAATGCAGCCTTCCGCCTGATAATCCTCCTGATGTGTTACGATGATGGTGGTGCGGCCGGGGAGGGGCTTGCCAATGGACTCGAATGTTTTGCGGCCCATGATCATGGGGTGGCCCAAGGTTTTTTGTTTGAAGTGGCGCAGGTCGGCAGGCAAGTGCCATATCAACTGGTTGTCCTTCCCGATGACGTTGTTCTCGGCTATGGCGACGACAATGGCAATCATGCTTGTTCGGTTTTAAAGGTATAGCCCCTAAGTAAATCCTGTACGGGCATGCGCTTTTTGCCTTCCATCTGGAGGTCTAAAATAGACAGAGCACCTGTGGCTGTCTGCACATGCAGGTAGGTTTTGTTATCTGTCTTGATCTGGCCAGGTCCCAGGGTATAGGCTGTATCTAGCAGTACTTCGGTCTTGAAAATCTTAAACGTCTTCCCATCGAAGCGCGTCCAGGCGGCGGGGTAGGGGGAGAGTCCGCGGATGAAATTGCGTGCCTGATGAGCAGGCTGATTCCAGTTTATCTCGCAGGTTTCCTTGAAAATTTTGGGAGCATGCTTCGTTTCGGCAGTAGTTTGCTGCGGCTGTGGTTGTACGTCACTGCGCTCGATGGCCTGTACGGTTCGAACGGCCAACTCAGCGCCTTTGTATTTCAGCTTTTCGTACATGCTGCCGAAGTCATCTTCTTCTAAAATAGGCACGCGGTCCTGGAAAATCAGGTCACCGGTGTCGATTTCGTGCTTGAGAAAAAAGGAGGTAACGCCTGTTTCTTTCTCACCGTTGATGATGGCCCAGTTGATAGGCGCAGCGCCACGGTATTGCGGCAACAAGGAGCCGTGAATGTTGAAAGTTCCCAGCTCGGGCATCGCCCACACCACTTCCGGCAGCATCCGGAAAGCCACAATAATCTGCAGGTTGGCTTCGTAGCTGCGCAACTCATCCAGAAAAGCCTCTGACTTCAGGTTGGTCGGCTGCAACACAGGTATACCCTGCGATACGGCGTATTCCTTCACAGGAGATTGTTGTATCTTCTGGCCACGTCCTGCTGGTTTGTCAGGGGCGGTGATGACGGCTACTACCTTATAGTTATGTTCGACGAGTGCTTGCAAGGTAGGCACCGCAAAGTCAGGTGTACCCATAAACACAATGCGTAAATCGGGCATGGTTCTATTCAAAATCAGGGTATAGCAGATAGTTTTTGCGGAGCACCTTGTAGTCCGACAGGTTAGGTTCCCAGCTGGCTCTGATCTCCGTTTCGGTTTTGCCGGCAATCACTTGCTTGCGCAGTTCCGAGGTGCCTGCCAGTTTCTCAAAGAAGTTGTTGAAGAATTTCTCCTTGTTAGACGAGTTGTTGTACATCTCCAGTAGGTACTTCAGGGTAAAAGGCTGCGCGAACGACGGGTCAGTCAGATCCATGCCGTAGCACTTCACGCCCTTGTGCGGCGGGTCAGTAGCTCCTGGTGTGCTCACTGGTGTAAATGAGTAGTCTTTCTTCTGGTAGAATGGCGAGCCGATCACCTGGAAAGGAGTAGGCGTGCCGCGGCCCACGCTCACGTTCGTGCCTTCAAAGAAACAGATGGACGGGTATAGCGCAATGGACTGTGGGTTTGGCAGGTTTGGGGAAGGGCGAACAGGCAGCTCGTAGGCCATCGTGTGGTCGTAATTCTCCATTTTGATCACGGTCAGGTCGCAGCTTCTCTCGCCTTCCAGCCATTTTTCGCCGTTGATCATCTCGGCCAGTTCACCTACCGTCAGTCCGTGCACAATCGGAATAGGGTGCATACCTACAAAGGACTTGTGCTCCATCTCCAACACCGGGCCATCAACGTAATGACCGTTCGGGTTCGGGCGGTCCAATACGAGCATCTTTTTGCCATTTTCGGCGCAGGCTTCCATGGCGTAATGCATGGTGCTGATATAGGTATAGAAACGCGTACCCACATCCTGAATGTCAAACACGAGCACGTCGAGGTTTTGCATTTGGGCTTTCGAAGGCTTCTTGTTGCTGCCGTAAAGCGAGATTATTGGCAGGCCCGTTTTAGTGTCTTTCGCGTCTTTGATGTGCGCGCCAGCATCGGCCTCGCCACGGAAGCCGTGCTCAGGAGCAAAAATCGTGGTCACTTCCACGCCGCGGCTAATCAGGGTGTCCACCAGGTGGGTGTTGCCAATCACAGAGGTCTGGTTCACGACCATACCCACACGCTTGCCTTCGAGAAGCTTCAGGTAGCGGTCGAGTTGCTCGGCTCCCAGGGCCAGTGGTTTCTGGGCAGGCGCTTGGGCGATTTGTTCAGTGGCCGAAGCGTTTTGCTCAGCGGTAGTGGCAGGTGCCTGTTTCGGGGTGCAGCTGTTGAAGCTCAGCAACAGGGCACTGCAAAGTATAGCAAATGGTTGTGTCATCAGTGTTGGTTTTTCAGGGCCAGGTTTGGAGATTCGCTTACAAATACGAAAATTTAACAGGTTCTAAGTCAAAATTCATACCTATCTTTAAGGCAGTTTAGACGCAAGAGAGTGAACGTATCCAAATTCATATCTGATAAGATTTCCGAAGTACAGGCTGGTTCTTTCACCACGTCTGTGACAAAAATAGCAATTATAAGCATAGCTGCAGGCATTGCCATTATGATTGTGTCGTTTGCAATTCTGGAGGGCTTCCGTGATGAGATAAGAAATAAGATTTTCAGCTTCGGGTCGCACCTGCAAATCAGTAAGTACGATACCAACAATTCCTTCGAAGGCGCTCCTATCAGCACGGCTACAGGTATAAACAGTACCGAGGAAATAGCAGGTATACAGCACATTCAGGGCTTCGCCCGCAAAACGGCCATCATCAAGACTGAGGACGAGGTGCTGGGTGTGGTGATGAAAGGTGTGGGCGAAGACTACGACCTGAGCGCCATGCAGGGCAACTTAGACGAGGGCGGCGTGGTGACATTCTCGGACACAGCCTCTTCTAAAGACGTGATGCTCAGTCGGAAAATCGCCAATAAACTCAGGCTGAAAGTAGGCGATGAAGCTATTTTCTATTTCATCCAGAATCCGCCACGAGCCCGGAAACTCAAAGTAGCGGGTGTGTTCAATACCGGTTTGGAAGAGTTTGACGAAGTGTTCGTTATCGGTGACCTGCAACTGATCCGCGAGCTCAACAATTGGCCCGATACCCTAGTGGGCGGCGTGGAGATTTTGCTCAAGGACTTCAACCAGATAGACCAGGTGGCCGACCAGGTGTTTGACCAGATGAACTACGACCTGCAGCTCGAGAAAATAACCGACCGGCATGCCCAACTCTTCGACTGGCTGCAACTGTTGCGCAAGAATGTGATCATTTTCCTGGTGCTGATCATCTTTGTGGCTACTTTCAACATGGTGTCCACGGTGTTCATCATGATCATCGAGCGCATCAGCATGATTGGCGTTCTCAAAGCTATCGGTGCCACCGACGCCCAGATACGGAAGATCTTTTACTTCCGCGGCCTCAGCCTGACGCTCAAAGGGATGCTGTGGGGCAACGTCATCGGCTTGGGCTTCTGCGCCATCCAGTACTTTTTCCAGGTCATCCCCCTCGACCCCGAAAACTACTACATGGACACCGTTCCTATCAGCTGGAACTTCGGCATCATCATCGCCCTCAACGTGATTACGCTTGTGATGACCATGCTCGCCATTCTTATACCTGCCGCCATGGTCGCGCGCATTAAGCCTGTTCGGGCGATTAAGTTTGATTAGGGGGAGAGTATACTTTAGTAAAGACAATTAAATGGGCTGTAATAAATTGATTAAAGATTGGGGGCCTGAAGAGTTCTACAGATTTGATGTGCATGATCTTAGTAGTAAAGGTTTAAATGAAGAGACAGTAGATTTCTTATCAACTGTTGGCATACCTATATCAGCTGCACCATACCTGTCATTTGTAGGGGATCTAAAAAAGGAACTAAGGAGCGTCTTCGATACCTATGAAACTGGAGAAATTAGCCATAAATTCTTTTTAAGTATAGGTACTGATGGTGCTGATAATCCAATGTGTATAGATATCAAGAATGATTGTCAGATTGTTACCTTAAATCATGACGAGGGATTTGAGACAACATTCATGAACTCTTCAGTGTCTGAATTATTTCATTATTTAACACTGTTCAAGAGATTTATTGAAGATGTTGTTAGAGAAATGGTGAAGACGCATTTCTTGACGCAAACTTTACAGATTGGCAGTACAATGACTTAAAGAAGGCTATGGAAGCTGTAGACAGTAAAGCGCTAAAACCTAATACTTTTTGGGTGCAGGAGCTTGAAATATTATTGGGAAATAGAGAATACTACCAGAGCCAAAAATAAAAACGGCGGCCCATACCTGAGCTGCCGTTTCCATTATCAAAAATCTATACCTGCGGCACCGCCTTTGGAGTTTGCCCATTGCTGGCACCACCTACCATCTCTCTTCTTGGCACCGGCATCTGTATACCTTGTTCTTCAAAGGCTGCCTTGGCACGTTCGTTCATATCCCAGAAGAAAGCCCAATAATTCTCTTTTTCAACCCAAACTCTCACGCTCAAGGTGAGGGAGTGCTCGGCAAAATTGGTTACCACAATGGCAGGCGCTGGGTCAGGCAATACACGGTTGTCGGCTTGTATCAGATTCTGCAAAAGCTGACGCACCTTCCCAATGTCGTTGTTTACCGATACGGCAAAATTGAATTCCACACGGCGGGTTTTCTCGATAGTATAGTTCACCACCACACTGTTGGCCAGCGGACCATTAGGTATAAAAATCGTCTTGTTATCAGGCGTTTTCAACACCGTGTTGAAGATATTGATCATGTCCACGGTACCTCCTTGCCCCTGCGCTTCGATGTAGTCTCCTACACGGAAAGGCTTGATGGTGAGGATCAGCACCCCACCCGCAAAGTTGGCAAGGCTACCCTGCAGGGCCAAGCCGATGGCCAGACCGGCCGAGCCGAGTATGGCAATGAACGAGGTCATCTCAACACCCAACTGCGCAATCACCAGAATGATCAGCAACACGCGCAGGGCAACAGCCATTACACTCTTCAGGAACGGGCGCAACGAGACGTCCACGTCCTTCTTCACCATTAAATTATACACCAGGCGGTTGAGCCAGTTGATGACCCAAAGACCAACTAAAAGCGTGATTACGGCCACTACCAGGCGCATACCATACACCATCACAAAATTGGTGATGGTAGCGCTGTAAGCATCAAAATTGAAAAGGTCAGACATTCCGGTCAGATTTGAGTTCAAAAGAAAAACTCTGGCACCTTTGCGGGGTACCAGAGTTCAAATTTGGTCAATTTCTACAGCAAAGGCAAAACTAAGCCAAGTGGCGGCATTTCAGAATCAGGTTTGGATTCGGGCAAAGGCCTTCATATACAGCTTGTTCCGACAGTCGCGCCACACCCGGATAATCGCCATTTTTCCCATCCATCGAGCACATCACCTGAAAGTGCAGGTGCGGCGGCCAGTCGCCGTTCACCGGGTAGGGACCTACTTCGGCAATCTTGTCACCTTTTCGGACTTCCTTTCCAACTGACAATCCTTCCAGACAAGCACTGTTCAGGTGACCATACAAGGTATAGAACGTCACTCCTTCGAGCTCGTGTTCCAGAATGATAGTAGGGCCATAGTCGCCGAAGTTGGCGTTGTCGGCGAAGCTGTGCACCCTGCCGTCAAGCGGGGCGAACACGGCCGTGCCCGCGAGCAGCCACACATCTATACCTAAGTGCAGGTCGCGGCTTTCTTCGGCCACGTCGAAGTGCTGACTGCGGCGGTAGATGAAACGGTTTTCCATGTAGCCGCCCACGCCGAAGCTGGCGTTCCGTTCCTGCAGCATCTGGTTAACAGCAGTATTAAAAGCCTCTGTGTTGCGCAGGTCGGTTTGCTGCAACAGCTGGTTGGCAGCCGTAAAATCAAGACGGCACACATGTTTGCCGTTCAGGTCCGCATCGAGTACAGGCCCGAAGGCAACAGTGTGCCGTCTTAGAATATCGCTAAGTTTCTTTTCGGTATTCAGCATGTAGTTTAAGGCGGGGAATGTTCCGCCAGGCAAGTATAAGAAGAATTATGCTACTTCTTCAACATACTTGGAGAGTGTCTTCAGGCTTTTGGTCTTGCCAAAAAGCTCTTCGGACTTCTTGCTGTAAGCCTGCGCAGCTTCCTGCAGCGTGTCGAAGGTGCCGAGGTTGATGCGTTGCTTGTTATGGTGAATGATGGCGCGGTATTTCTGAGCCTCTTTGTGCACGCCGCGTACGCCCAGTTTGTTCTCAGTTTTGGCTGTGTTGCGCACAATCTTGCAAAGCGGAGCCCACTCCAGGTTTTCGAGGCGGCAGTCGAGCTTGTTGCCGTTTTTGAAGTGCACATAAAGCTTGATGTTGCTTTCCGGCTTCTCGATCAGCTGCTCGCCGATCATTTTGTGCAGGTAAATGGTTTCGTTGCGGTACTTACCGTTTTTCAGCGGCCAGTTCTTCTGGAAGAAGGCGTAACCGTTAGAGTGAATGCGCAGGTGCTTCAAAAAATCAATTTGCTGCAGGTAAGCATTGTTTTGAATATACTCGTAAGTACGGTCGTCCACCATTACGGTTTTTTCACAGTTTTTGAGAGTTAGTTTGTAGAGCATTGGTGTTTTCAGTAATTGTATGGTAAAGAACGGAATGCGGGGGCTGGTTAGTACCCGACTACAGTACTTGTATGTACTATGTTACAAATGTGCAGTTTTTTTTTCATCCTGCGTTCTTTCTGTTAATGATTTGGTTATAATACGTGATTCAGGAAATCGGTTTTAAAAATTACCTGAAATTTTCACTGAACAGGCCAGATTGTCGTAACTTTCAGTCTGAAACCATGTTTCCCTTTAATAGACTAGTATAAAAACGATATGAGTAGCCCTTATTTCATGCTGAAGGTCGTGGAAATAACCCGCGAAACATCAGATGCGATTACGATTCACTTAGAACATCCCGATAAAAAACCGATTCCATTCAAGGCAGGTCAGTTCCTGACACTTATCCTTCCGATAGACGGAAAGAAAGTCCGCCGTTCTTACTCACTGTGTTGCGCCCCGAACGAGGGCAGTAGACTTTCAGTAACTGTTAAACGTGTAGAAGGTGGTCTGGTTTCCAATTATTTGCTTGATAATCTGAAAGTTGGACAGGGAATTGAGGTGATGGAGCCGCTCGGAAATTTTAACCTTGTGCCGGAGGCGGACAAGAGCCGTCATATCATCCTTTTCGGGGCCGGCAGCGGCATTACACCACTGATGTCGATGCTCAAAGCAGCCCTGCGCGAGGAGCCCAACACGAAGGTGGCCTTGTTGTATGGCAACCGCGACGAAGACTCCGTTATCTTCAAACAGCAGCTACAAGAACTGCAGGTCGCCAACCCGGAGCGTCTGCGCGTGGAGTACATTTACAGCCAGCCTAAGCAGGCCTGTGACTACCGCGGCCGCATGAACCAAAGTGTGATCCTGAAAATACTCGAGCGACTGCAACTGTCCAAAACGACGGATGCGCTGTACTACATGTGCGGTCCTGATGGGATGATGGAGGAGGTGCGGAAGGCCCTGAACGTGCTGCACGTGCCTGCCGACCGTATTTTCCGGGAGAGCTTTGTGAGCAACAAATTGGTGGAGCAACAGGAGCACCAGCACCACGGCGACGTGTCTTCTTCGGACGATGACGGCGAAATCACGACCCAGACCGTGACCATCATTTACGAAGGAGCCGAGTACAGCGTGGTGGTGGAGCCGGATCAGACCATTCTCGAAGCTGCCCTGGATCAGGACGTGGATCTGCCCTACTCTTGCCAGGCGGGTCTATGCACCGCCTGTCGCGGCAAGTGTCTGAGCGGAAAAGTGCATCTGGACGAGCGCGAAGGGCTGTCAGATGCCGAGCTAGATGAGGGGTACGTGCTCAACTGTGTGGGCCATCCGTTAACCTCCAATGTGGTCATCGAAATAGGATAGAAAATATTTGTTATAAATCAGTTTAGCTGCACTATATTTTACATATATAGTGCAGCTTTTTTTTGCACTTTCAGGAGAAGTGTCTATATTACCTCTTCTTTACAGAACCATCTATGAGTAAAACAGAAGCTATGATACAAGTACCCGAACGAAAGAAGCGGGTTTACCTGTCCGAAGACTTTAAAATATATAATTGGGAAACCATACAGCCATATTTTGAAGAACTGAAAAGCCGTGCCATCAACTCGGTGGAGGAGCTGGAGAAGTGGATGAAAGACCGCAGTGAACTCGAGAGCGTGCTCTCCGAAGACCTTGGCTGGCGCTATATCCGCATGACCTGCGACACCCAGGACGAGGACATCACAAAGGCTTTCCAGTATTTCGTTTCAGAGATAGAACCCCAAATAGCCCCTTACGACCACGAGCTTAACCTGAAGTTGATGCATTCGCCTTATGTGAACGGGCTTGATAAAGACAATTACCGCATCTACCTGCGCGGTGTGGAGCGTGCGCTGGAGATTTTCCGGGAAGAGAACATTCCGCTCAATACCGAAATCAGCACCAAACAGCAACAGTACGCCGCCATAACAGGGGCCATGACCGTGACGCTGGACGGGGAGGAAATGACCCTGCAGCGCGCCGCCGACCGCCTGAAGCGCAATGAGCGTGAAGTGCGCGAGGAGGCGTGGCGTGCCATACAGGAGCGCCGCACACAGGACCGTCAGAAACTCGACGACCTATTCGACGAACTGCTGAAACTCCGCACGCAGGTGGCTAAAAACGCCGACTTCGACAACTTCCGCGACTACATGTTCGCCGCCATGGGCCGCTTCGACTATACCCCGCAGGATTGCTTTGATTTCCATCAGTCCATTGAGGAAACCATCGTGCCACTGCTGACAGGTATAGACCACGAACGCAAAGAGAAGCTAGGTATAGCCGACCTGCGCCCGTGGGACCTCGACGTGGACCCAAGCGGAAAAGCCCCGCTGGAGCCGTTCCACTCTGGTGAAGAGCTCCTGGAGAAGACGATACAGGTATTCTACAACCTCGATACTTACCTGGGCGACTGTCTGGCCACCATGCGCGAGATGGGCCACCTGGATCTGGAGTCGAGAAAAGGGAAAGCCCCGGGCGGGTATAACTATCCGCTGGATGAAATTGGTGTTCCGTTTATTTTCATGAATGCGACTTCGAGTCTGCGCGACGTGATCACGATGCTGCACGAAGGCGGCCATGCGGTGCATTCTTTCCTGACGCGCGATCTGACGTTAAGCGCTTTCAAACATCCGCCATCAGAGGTGGCCGAGCTGGCCTCTATGTCCATGGAGTTGATTTCGATGGACTACTGGGACACTTTCTTCAGCGATGAAGATGAGCTGCGCCGTGCCAAGCGCACACATTTGGAGAGCGTACTCGAGACATTCCCGTGGGTAGCTACCGTGGATAAGTTTCAGCACTGGCTCTATGAACACCCTGAGCACAAACAGGAAGAACGTCATCAGGAGTGGCTCAACATTTTCGGGCGTTTCAATCACTTGGAGGTGAACTGGAGCGGGCTCGAGAAGTATAAGCCGTTCATCTGGCAAAAGCAGCTACACATCTACGAAGTGCCGTTTTATTATGTAGAATATGCCATGGCGCAATTAGGAGCGATAGCCGTGTGGAAGAACTATAAAGAAAATCCTTCGGAGGGATTGGCTGCCTACAAGCGTGCCCTCAGCCTGGGCTATACCGTCACGATCGGCGAGGTGTATGAAGCTGCGGGTATCAAGTTCGATTTCAGCACCGCGTATATCAAGAGTCTGGTGGACTTCGTGAAAGGCGAAATGGCAAATATATAAGGTATAGCTATACCTGATCACAAGGCCCCGTCGTTACCCGAGAGGTAGCGGCGGGGCTTTTGTATGCATATCCGGTTGTCGTCAGCGGTCTGGCAGGTATAGCTTCCTGTCCGTTTCGATTTTTGGGACTCCGACTACCAGTACCAGGAACTTTATCGTAGAGATTCCTATACCTGTTCACGAAGAAAAATGAACCTTCTTAATTGTTTGCTTCCCGTCGGGATTCTCTTGCTGTGCATCGCTACAGCCTGTTCCACCGCGCCAACTTCCGTTTCGCAATCGGATGCGCCTCTGTCGAATGCCGAGGTGGCGCGGGCAGCCGTGGGTACATGGGTCGGCACCATCCCCTGTGCCGATTGCCCGGGCATAGACTATACCCTGGATCTCAACCCGGACAGCAGTTACCGCGAGCGTATGGTGTACCAAGGCCGAAGCGCGACGCCTTTTGTGCAGTCGGGTACGTGGGGTGTAGGCAATGGCAGGGTGCAGCTGAACAAACAAGGCACAGGTAACAACCAGTTTGCCCTGGACGGTGAAGCGTTGTTGATGCTGGATGGCGACGGAAACCAGATTGAATCCTCTCTTGCCGATGCCTATCGTCTACGTCGGAGGAGCCCCGATGAACCGGAGGACAACCCAAGCCTGTGGCGCGAGAAGTACGAACGCGGTATCGACTTTGCGGCTGTTGGCAATGAGCCGTTCTGGTCGCTGGAGATTGACCTGGAAAAAATGATTGAGTTCCGGCTGCTGGACGAAGAAGATGGCAGCGTGCTGACGCCTATACCTGTCGCTGAGAAGCCTGAGACAGGGGAGGGGACGATCTACAGAGTACAGACCGTATCTGGGAATCTGGAAATCAAGTTGATGAAGGAAACCTGCATCAACACCATGTCTGGCCGTGAGTTTCCTTATACTGTAACAGTGTTGAAAAACGATATGGAATACAAAGGCTGCGGCATGTACCTTCGCGACTCCCGCTTAAATGGCACCTGGAATCTGGTTGAGCTGGAAGGAAAAGCTATTAAGCCCAAAGATGCTGAACAAAATCAACCTTCCTTGAACATAAATTTAGATGAAGGCAGGGTTTCGGGAAGAGCAGGCTGCAACAGAATAATGGGCACGCTTGAGCCAATCGGTGATAAAATCAATTTTAGTCCCATCACCGCAACGAGAATGGCTTGTCCGGATATGGAGCTGGAGAGCCAATTTTTGCTGGTGTTGAGTGACGCGGAGTTGAGGTATAGCGTAAGTGAAGAAAGATTAGAATTGTTGTTGGGAGGGAAGGCAGTTGCTGTTTTTGCGAGGGGAGCGTAAGTGGGGTATACCTATACCTTGCTGGCGTAGCTACTGGCTTTTGCAAGTATAGCATAATGAGTTGTTTTATAGCTTCGCCTGTGCAGCGGGCACTCACTTTTTTCCTTGACACTAATCGAGGGCCCCTTCCCCCAAAGTAAGCAATAAGGTCAAGACTCCCCCAAACTCGCTGAACGCTCAAACAGTGGGTAGTCGAAATGGTGCACCTGGCTGAGGTGATTTGTTTAATAACTTAAGGGGCAAGTTACTCTTGCTATACCTGTCAGTGAAATATGACACTCAAGACTAGGTTTATACCTTCAACTGGCAGTTACAAATTCCCCGCCTTGGATAAGGAGGGGTTAGGGGTGGTTGGACCCGGTATAGCAACACATGGACTGCTGCAGCTATGAAGATATACCTGTAATCCGGCTACTACAAAAAACTCCCCCTTCGAAGGGGGCAGGGGGATGTTAATCTTGCACGAGAATAATGGAAATCCGTGAGGGTAGGGGCCCTCTTAAATCCTCAAAATTCAGATTCAGAAAAAAATCGCCTGTCGTTTCCAACAGGCGACTTTTGTTTCTTTCTCAATATAATTACAACGGCTTAAACTGCTCAAACATCTGCCGGCAATCGTTGCAGTAGTGCATGGAGCGGCATAATGTTGGGCCGAAAGGTGTGCGCAGGTCGGTGTTTTCGCTGTCGCAATAGGGGCATTTCACATGTTCCAGAATGTCCAGATCGAGAATCAGGTCATACTTTGGAGGCGGCGCCAAGCCAAATTCCTTCAGGTGCTGACGCCCTTTCTCCGAAAGTTTGTTACTGTCCCAGGGCTGGTCGAAAGACATAATGACGGTATGGTCGGTGATGCCATGCTTGTCTAGCGTGCGCTCCACATCCTTTTTCATGTAGTCCATGGCGGGGCAGCCGGCAAAGGTAGGTGTCATGTTCACCGTCACGTGGCCTTCGTCAGAAATCTCCACGCCCGTGATCACGCCCAGGTCCACCAGCGACAATACCGGTATCTCGGGGTCTTTCACCTCCTCCAACAGGGTCAATATGTTTTCTTTCGTCAGTTCCATTTTTTTGCGTATCACGTAGCATGTATCAAGTATCACGAATCCCTAAAAGATTGCCCGAAGTAAAAAGTCGTGCTACGTGATACGTGTGTCGTGCTACGAAAAAACTACCACTCCGCAGTCGGATCTATCTTAAACACTTCGGCCATCTCGTCGAGAAGCGGCTGTAAGTACTCGGTGTGCTCACCGTTGCGACCGCCAAACTTTGGGTCAATCGTATGCAGATCTGGTAGCTTCAAATCAGTCTTTTCAATAACAGCCTGAATGCGCTTCAACCACTCGGCTTTCACGGCTTCCTCGCCAGCGTATACGCCAGACTCGATTAACTCTTGTTCGAACTTCGATGTCTCAAACATCCCTAATGCGTAAGGTATAGCTTCGGTCAAAGAAGACTGCAAACGCAGGATGGCTTCTTCTGTAGACGAACCCAGGTTCTTGATCCAGGTGTTGGCGTGCAGCACGTGGTATTTCACTTCACCTTTCAGCTTAGTAGCAACTTTGGCAATGGGTTCATAGCTCGACTGGCTCAGCATCTCGAAACGGATGATCTCGGCGTTGTCGTACAGGAAGTGACGGATCAAACTGAAGTCATACTCGCCGTTTGGCAGCTCCACCAACTGGCTGTTGTGAAACTGGTTGGCGTTACGTGTAAAGGCAACTGTGTCCGGGTCAGCTTCGCCAAGGTCCTGTAGCAAGGTATAGAACGCCAGGCTATGGCCTATTTTATCCTGCGCCATCGACGAGAAGGCAATGTCTTCTTCGAGGATCGGGCCGAAGCCGGTCCACTCGGAGTTGCGGTGGCCCAGTATCAGTTGGTCGTCGGCCAGTTTGTATAAAAGGTCTTTTATCGCGAGCTCGTTCATTAGGAGGTAGTCGTTTTGTGTTCTTCTTTATACTTTGTGATTTTGTCCATCACTTTGTAGGCGATGGCTTCGCGGTACTTTTTCTCAGGTATAGTAGTCCACATGTCCTTGTCCTCTTCCGCTGACTGTAGCACATGCTTCGATTTCATCACCCAAACATTCACAATCGGGCCTTTCTCGCCGAATTGTTTGCGTGCTTCCTGTAGTGCTTCCTGATAAGAAGTCGCCATTACGCGACCTACATGGGCATGCGCTTTGCCGCGTTTCTTGAGGTGAAAGATTTCGTAAGCCTCAGCTTCTTCGCTGCGCTCAGTCGGTTCTTCTACACGCATCATGTCGTACACATTTTCCTGGTCGCCTACATAGGGTGTCACCTGAATGTGCTCAGTGCGGACAATCCAAAGGCCTACGCAGGCAAAGCGGCGGCTATACTGCTCTTTTGCGAACAGGAAAGCCACGTCTTCGTTTGGCGCGTGAACCGGTCCGACATAGGTATGGGCGGCTCCGTCTTTTTTCTGATGAAAAGCCTCGTATGTTTCAAACTGGTCCAGTTCCTGCTTTGGCTCAATAGCGGTCGCCTCGCCTTCCGGCAGGTTCAGTCGGGTTACTCTCGGGTCTAATGATTTTAAGCTCATGCTTCGCTAATTATGAATCAAAAATTAGAAAATAGAAATGAAGACAAGCCTTTTGAGAGCCACATACTCCAAATCAATTTCTAATTCATAATTTCTAATTTGCTATTGGCTACGCCAATGGCTTCACGTATTTTGCTTTCGGGTTGAGGAGGGCTCTGCGTACCCAGGCACCACGCTCTTCGGCGGTACGGCGGACGGCAAGTCGCTCGGCGTTGCAAGGACCGTCCCCGTTGATTACCCGTTTGAACTCATCCCAATCCGGCTCCGTGTATTCCCACTGACCAGTTTCCATGTTCTTCTTCAGTTTCGGGTCTGGCACAGTCAGGCCAAGTTCCCAGATCTTTGGCACATACATGTCGAGGAACTGCTGACGGCACTCGTCATTAGAGGCCATCTTCACTTTCCAGCGCATAAGCGTTTCGGTGTGCGTACTCATTTTGTCCGAAGGACCGAAGAAGGTCATAATTGGAGGCCACCAGCGGTTAAGCGCGGCCTGGATCATTTCGCGCTGCTTGGGTGAGCCGGTTGCCATGTGAACCACGGCGTCGTGGCCATACTTCAGGTGGAAAGCTTCCTCTGCACAGATACGCTCCAGCGCCCGGGAGTAAGGACCGTACGAACCTTTGGCATTGGCCATTTGGTTCACAATCGCGCCTGCGTCAATGAGCCAGGAAATGATGTTGGAATCTGCCCAGGTAAAGGCGGGGTAGTTGAACACGTTTGAATATTTGCTCTTGCCATTGATCAGGTCAGTCAGCATTTGCTCGCGTGTTTTGCCCAGTGTTTCGGCAGCACTATATAATAACTGTGCATGACCTACTTCGTCCTGCACCTTGGCCATTTGGGCCATTTTGCGGCGGAAGCCGGGTGCGCGGGTAATCCACGTTCCTTCCGGCAGCGCACCAATAATCTCAGAGTGCGCGTGTTGCTCAATCATACGAATGAGTTGCTTGCGGTAGAGCTCAGGCATCCAGTCGTTCGGCTCAATTTTCTCGCCACGGGCGATACGCGCTTCAAACTCGGCCAGCTTTGCAGGATCTTCAGTCTGCAGGTTGTCGAATTTGGTAGCTTCAAAAACGTTTCCTCCTCCGTACATAATATTTTCAGTTTTAAGGTTTAGTAAAAAGGTGCCGGACTGTTAAGGTGGTCAGTCCGGCTAAGGTTAGGTATAGGTAAACTAGTTAAGGTTCGTCTTTAAACCATTCAGCAGCATGGCCGACAGGTTTCCGGATATTTCCGCAGGTTTCATTTTTCCTTCCGGCTTGTACCAGGTGTGAATCCAGTTCAGGCCTGAGAGTATCGTCAGCACGGCAAACTTCTCGTCCGGCACCTGAAACTCACCGCTGGCTATACCCTGGCGGATGATTTCGCGGAAGTAATTTTCGTACCGGTCGCGCAGGGCCAGAAAATCGGTATGGTAAGGTTCACTTAAGTGGCGCCACTCCTGCAGAAACACGGCAGAGGCCTCGGTATTACGTGTGAGTACCTGTACATGCGCCGAGATTGCGCGTTTCAGTTGCTCAGTAGCGCTGGCATCCTCGTCTTTCACCGCTTCAATCTCTCCGAAAAACTCTTCTGCCATCCGGAAGCATACCCGCTGCAGTATCTCCTCTTTGGAACGGATATGCGAGTAAATGCTGGCCGCCTCTATACCCAGGGCATTGGCCAGGTCACGCATGGATGTGGCCGAAAAACCTCTGCTCTTGAATAAGGCCGTAGCCGTCTGCTCTATCTGTTCTTTCCTGCTCACTGTATACTCCTTATATAGCTAACAACAAATGTAAACAACCTAACGTTCGTTAGCAAGTAATTTTTACGGAGTTTAAGCTCTTGGGTTGAGCTAATGTCCGGCTCCTATACCTTTTCCCCTTTACTTGAATCTAACAGAAGTTTGATTAATGACCGCAGGTTGTGTGCAGGAAAACCCGACTATTGCTTAAGAATTTGTACCTGTTTTGCTGAGACATTCACCTAATTTGCTTATCTTTTTCGAGCATTAGCAATTTGCTCGCGTATACCTGATACCGGCTTGCCGGCGCAAGAAAACTAATTTTAGAAGACATTACCATGACTGACACAACACAACCACCTATCACGCAAACCATGGATTTCGTGCGTTACGAAGTAAAGGAGCGTGTTGGGTATATCACCCTGACCAGATCTGAAAAGCGAAACGCACTGAACGCTGAAATGGTAACTGAACTGAAGCGCGCTTTTGCCGCCGCTGAAGACGACGAAACCTGCAAAGTAATTGTGCTGCGTGCCGAGGGCAAGGTGTTCTGTGCCGGTGCCGACCTCGAGTACCTGCAGCGGCTGCAGCAATACGATTACCACGACAACCTCGCCGACTCCACGCACCTGATGGAGCTCTTCCGTCAGATCTATACCTTAAAGAAAGTAGTAATAGCACAGGTACACGGGCATGCCATAGCGGGCGGCTGCGGACTTGCTTCCATCTGCGACTTTACCTTTACGATTCCTGAGGCTAAGTTCGGCTACACCGAAGTGAAGATCGGCTTTATACCTGCCATTGTTAAAGTGTTTCTGCTGCGCAAAATAGGAGAGGCCCGCGCCAAGCAGCTGCTGCTTACCGGCGACCTGATCTCGGCTGCGGAGGCACAGGAATATGGCCTGGTAAATTACGTGGTGACTGCCGAAGAACTGGAAGAGAAAGTATTTGGCTTCGCCCAGAAGCTCTGCAAAGAGAATTCACGCCAAAGCATGGAGGTGACCAAAGAGATGATAGCCCGTGTGCAGGAAATGTCTTTGGAAGAGGGCTTGCAGTATGCCGCCGAGATGAACGCCGTGGCCCGTGGCAGCGAAGATTGTCAGCGCGGTATCGATGCCTTTTTAAATAAACAGTCTCTGAGCTGGTAGATTTCTGTTAAGTTTTCAAAACCATTTGTTAAACTTGTTGTTTGATGAGTATGCTGATGGGTCTTGGAATCATGTTGATCACTTTTGTAGCGATGGAAGGCGTGGCCTGGGCCATGCACAAGTATGTGCTGCACGGTTTTCTGTGGTTTTTGCACAAGTCTCATCACACGCATCATAAGCACGCTTTTGAGTGGAATGACCTGTTTTTTGCCTATTATGGGACCCTCGCTATGCTGTTCTTTATTTTCGGCAGCGCGCCCATCGATTATAGGTTCTGGATTGGCGCAGGCATTACACTATATGGCGTGGCTTATTTCCTGATACACGATGTTTTCATCCACAGGCGCATCAGGCTTTTTGGTAATACGTCTAATGTTTACCTCAAAGCCTTAAACATGGCGCATAAAGTGCATCATAAGCACACGGCCCGCGACGGCTCAGAATCTTATGGTATGCTGTGGGTGGCACCCAAGTATTTCAGGTCCGCATACTCAATTCTACAAAAACGACAACAAGGGGAACAGACGTGGCGCAGTACACCATCAAAGAGCTAGAACACCTGTCAGGTATCAAAGCTCACACCATCCGCATCTGGGAACAGCGCTACAATGTGCTTTGTCCCCAGCGCACCGACACCAACATCCGATATTACAGCGACGCTGACTTAAAAACACTTCTGAATATCTCACTCCTGAACGAGCAAGGGTATAAGATATCTAAAATTGCCAGGATGAGCCCCGAGCAGCTAAAGCTGACGGTGCAGCAACTGGCCGAACAGGAGAGCACAACGCTTTCGCACCACATCAACAACATGGTTACGGCTATGATCGATATGGACGAGGAGCGGTTCGACAAATCATTCTCTACTGTAACCTTGCAACTGGGTTTTCAGGATGCCATGCTACAGGTGCTATACCCTTTCCTGCATAAGATCGGTATTTTGTGGCAGACCAATAACATAAGTCCTGCGCACGAGCACTTTGTGAGCAACCTGGTGCGGCAGAAACTGATCGTGGCCATAGACGGGCAAGTGGTGAAACGCACAGAAGATACACCTACCTATCTGCTATACCTGCCGGAAGGTGAGCTGCACGAGATCGCTTTGCTTTTTATGAACTACCTGATCCGGGCACACCATCATCAGGTAATCTACCTGGGCCAGAACCTGCCTTTCGAAGATCTGAAGCAAACCTACGAGCAATTGAAGCCCGCAATCATCTGCACAGTTCTGACAATAGTGCCAGAGCGGGAGCTCGTGCAGGAATACATTGAGCGGGTGGCAGTAACTTTTCCGGATGCGCGTATTTATTTCTATGGCTACCAGGCGCAGCATAGTTTTCTCAAGTACCCAAAAAATACGCACCGCCTGAGTTGCATCAGCGATTTTGAAGCAGTGTTGAAAAAAAATATTTAAAAGTTTAACAGGTCCCCGAGACAGGGATAGTTCAACAAAGAAGGTCAAATCCAATTGGGTTTGACCTTCTTTGTTGCCTAAAGTTCTAAAACCAAATTTTATATATAGTTCAATTTGTTTAAATAACTAAAAAAAATGTTAAACAAAACTTGACTTAAGTTTTAATACCTCGTATAATTGTTTAGCAATTTATTATAAAGATTAAACAATATGACGGCAATAGAATTTTCCAATCACATTCAGATGGCAGCTGGTTCGTTGAAGCCGGTAGCCATGAACCTGACCCGCAACGCCGACGATGCCAAAGATCTGGTGCAGGAAACGTTGCTTAAAGCGCTTTCTAACCGAGACAAGTTCAACAGTGGCACTAACCTGAAAGCATGGCTGTACACCATCATGCGGAACACGTTTATCAACAACTACAACAAGATAACCAAGCGCAGCAGCAACATCGACAGCACGGAGTATCTGCAGTACCTGAACACAGACGACAGTTTTGTGACAGTTAACAAAGGCACGGCGGCATTTGTGATGAGTGATATAAAAGCGGCAATTGCCAAATTAAATGAAGAGCATCGCACGCCTTTCATGATGTATTACATTGGGTATAAATACTTAGAAATAGCTGAAAAATTGAACATTCCGATCGGAACGGTGAAGAATCGCATTCACATTGCCCGCAAGGAGCTGAAGAAGTTGCTGCAGGTTTATGGCGACTAATTACAACTAATGCCGGGTTTTTTAGTAAATTTCTAGATGATGTCAAAAAAAGTAATCGTGATTGGTGCCGGCTTCTCTGGTCTTTCGGCTGCCACTAGCCTGGCTGACCAGGGCTACGAAGTGACGTTGCTCGAGAAGAACGCCACTCCCGGCGGGCGTGCCCGAAGCTTTGCAGAGGTAGGCTATACCTTTGACATGGGGCCAAGCTGGTACTGGATGCCCGACGTGTTTGAGTCTTACTTCAACAAGTTCGGCAAAACCGTTTCTGATTACTATGACCTCGTGCGGCTCGATCCGTCTTATACCGTGGTATTTGGGGAGGATGATTTTGTAGACGTACCTGCCTCGCTTGACGAACTGAAGGCACTCTTTGAGCAATGGGAGCCGGGTAGTGCCGCCCGTCTCGACAAGTTTCTGGAACAGGCTTCTTATAAATACGAGGTAGGTATAAACCAGCTCGTTTACAAACCCGGTCGCTCGGTGAGTGAGTTCATGAGTTTGCGCTTGTTGTTGGATGTGCTCCGCATGGATGTGTTCCAGTCCATACATGCGCACATCCGCCGCTTCTTTTCGCATGATAAGATTATCAAGCTGATGGAATTTCCGGTACTGTTCCTTGGAGCGCTGCCGCAAAATACCCCGGCACTTTATAGTCTGATGAATTATGCTGACATCAGCCTCGGAACGTGGTACCCGATGGGGGGCATGTATAAGATTATCGAAGGGATGGTGCAGCTGGCTGAGGAGAAGGGAGTCTCATTTCTGTACAACCAGGATGTGAAGAAGATTGAGGTGGAGCAAGGTATAGCCCGCCGCGTGCGAACTGCCACAGGTATATTCGAGGCCGATGTGGTGGTGGCCAGCGCCGATTACCATCATGTAGAGCTCCATCTGTTAGCGCCGGATTTACGGAGTTATACAAACGACTATTGGGATAAGCGTGTCATGGCGCCTTCCTGCCTGATTTTCTACTTAGGTATAGGCAAGAAGCTTGACAACCTGCGCCACCACAACTTGTTTTTCGACGAGGATTTTGGACCGCATGCGCACGAGATTTATACTGACCCGAAATGGCCTGCCAAACCGTTATTCTATGTTTCAGCGCCTTCAGTAACCGATGCCAGCGTTGCGCCGGAAGGTTGTGAGAACCTGTTTGTGCTGATGCCAGTAGCGCCCGACTTAGAAGATACCGAAGAATTGCGGGAGCGCTATTACGACCTGATCATGGACCGCCTCGAGCGCCTGACCAAACAGGAAGTACGCAGTGCCGTGGTATACAAGCGCAGTTACGCCCACCGCGATTTCATATCCGATTACAACGCTTTTAAAGGCAATGCCTATGGCCTGGCGAACACGCTCATGCAAACCGCCCTGCTCAAGCCGAGCCTCAAAAGCAAAAAAGTGAAGAACCTGTACTATACCGGTCAGCTAACGGTGCCTGGTCCTGGTGTACCGCCGTCGCTCATCTCAGGACAAGTGGTGGCTAAGGAAGTCGCGAAGGAGTATGCGCTGGCTACAGGCCAGCAAAAAGAAGTAAGCAAGTAACGCTCTCAACAGAACTATGGATTTATTTAAAGACACCTGCCTGAAGTGCAGCAAGCTGATTACGGAGGCGTACAGTACGTCGTTTACGCTCGGTATCAAGACGCTGCACAGCAAATTTCATGACCCGATTTATGCGATTTATGGTTTTGTGCGCTGCGCCGATGAGATTGTGGACACTTTTCATGACTTCGATAAAAGGAAATTGCTCGACCAGTTCAGCCAACAGACTTTTGAGGCCATTGAGCAAGGTATAAGCCTGAACCCGGTGCTGCATGCTTTCCAGTGCGTGGTCAATGAGTATAAAATTGACCGTGCCTACATTGAGGCGTTTCTGAAGAGCATGGCCATGGATCTGGATGATCACGTGTATGATCCGGCCCTTTACAAAGAGTACATCTACGGCTCGGCGGAAGTAGTGGGCCTGATGTGCCTGAAAGTATTCTGCGAAGGCGATGACGAACAGTTTGAGCGGCTGAAGAAACCGGCCTGCAGCCTGGGGGCGGCCTTCCAGAAAGTCAACTTCCTGCGCGACATGCAAAGCGACTTTAAGGACCGTGGCAGGGTGTACTTTCCGGCGGTGGATATCCATACCTTTAACAATGTGTGCAAAGCGCAGATAGAGGCCGACATCGCCAAGGATTTTGAGGATGCGTACGCCGGCATACTCGCTTTGCCGCGTTCGGCACGCATGGGCGTATACCTGGCCTACGTCTATTACCAGAAGCTTTTCCGGAAAATCAAAGGGCTGCCGGCAACCCATATCTTAAATGAGCGCGTAAGAGTACCTGATAACACAAAGTTTGCCTTACTTTTGGGCTCCTATGTCAGGTACCAACTAAACGCCATTTAACCACGTGAAGAATAGCTTACCAATACTTTTCGTTTTCCTGTTTTTAAGTTTTACAGCGCTGGCTGATAAATCCAAAGATTACAAATTGTCCGTACTGCGCGTGCAGTTTGTGGAGGCCAGCAAAGACAGCAAGGCCGGCCGCGATTTTTATAAGCTGATGAGTGAGTACGAGGACAACAATCCTGTGGTGCTGGCCTACAAGGCAGTGTCTGAGGCAATAATGGCCAAGCACGTCTGGAACCCTTACATGAAGATGAAGCATTTGCAGCAGTCTTCTGAAATATTTGAAGAGGCAGTGCAGCTGGATGCTTCTAGTCCCGAAATACGGTTTTTGCGCTTCACGGTAGAGCATTATGTGCCGCGCTACCTCAACCTGAGCAAGAACCTCGAAGCCGACAAAGCCAAAATTATCGCCGGTCTGGAACGTCACCCGAAATCCGGATTGTCTAACGACATGGCCCGCGACATCCGTGCTTTTATGCTGACAAAAGACCATTGCACCGAAGAAGAAAAACAAAGACTCAAACGCATACCGATTTAAACCTTGATGCCGCTATACCTATACCTGAACATTTTCACCATCCTGTTCCCGCTGCTGCTCTCTTTCGACAGGAAAGTGGCTTTTTACAAGAACTGGCCTTATCTGTGGCCGGCCATCCTGATCAACGCGGCGCTGTTCATGATTTGGGACGAACTTTTCACGCAGGCAGGTATATGGGGCTTTAATCCGGAGTATCTGGTAGGTATCTATCTCTTCAACCTGCCGCTCGAAGAAGTGCTTTTCTTTATCACAGTGCCTTACGCCTGCGTCTTTATTTACGAGTGCCTGAACGCCTACATCACCAAAGACTTGCTGCAGCCTTATGCCAAGGGCATCACCTTTGTGCTTATACCTGTGCTCTTGCTCCTGGCGGTTTTCAATCTCGAGAAACTCTATACCTCCATCACCTTTACTTTGCTGGCGGCCATGCTGGGCGCTCACTACTACTATTTCAATACCCAAAAGCTGGGGCGTTTCTATCTGGCTTACCTCGTGCACCTGGTGCCGTTTTTGCTGGTGAACGGTGTGCTTACTTACCTGCCCATTGTCTGGTATAACAATAGCCACAACCTAAATCTGCGCATTGTGTCTATACCTGTGGAGGACTCTATGTACTCTATGCTGATGCTTTTGCTCACGATTTCGATTTACGAAGGCTTAAAACAGCGTTTTGCTGTTAAACAATATCAACCTTTGGCTGTATAAAGGAATATGCGGAACCTTCAAGTCACCATCGATTCTAACTCAGGCTTTTGCTTCGGCGTGGTCTATGCCATTCAAATGGCCGAAGACCTACTCGACGAGCAGGGGTATCTCTATTGCCTGGGCGATATCGTGCATAACGACGTGGAGGTGGAGCGGCTGCAGAAGCGTGGCCTGCGCATCATCGACCATGACCAACTGCGGGAGCTGCGCGATGAAGCCGTACTGATTCGCGCCCACGGCGAACCACCTGCCACCTATCACATGGCTTTGCAGAATAACCTGACTTTAATTGACGCTTCCTGTCCGGTGGTACTTAAGCTGCAGAATCGCATCAAGACATCCTACGACAAAGACGAGCGCATCTTTATCTATGGCAAGCACGGGCATGCCGAAGTAATGGGCCTTTTGGGGCAGACGAGCAACAAGGCGGTGGTGTTCGAAAATCTGGACGAGCTGATGCAGCACGAGCTCCCGTCAAAAATTACGCTCTACAGCCAGACCACCAAAAGCACTAACAACTTCTACAATATCAAAGACACGCTCGAGCAAAAAGGCTACGAAGTAGATGCCAACGACACCATCTGCCGGCAGGTATCCAACCGCGACAAAGACCTGCGCAAGTTTGCTGCCCAGTTCGATAAGATTATCTTCGTGTCGGGCACCAAGTCGAGTAATGGCAAAGTGCTTTACCAGGTATGCAAAGACACCAACCCGGCTACCTACTTTGTATCGAAAGTAGAGGAAATTCAACCTGAGTGGTTTGCTGATAACGACACGGTAGGTATATGCGGCGCCACTTCTACACCGATGTGGCTGATGGAGGAAGTGCGCGATTTATTGCTGCGGGGAACCTTTTAGTCAGGTATAGCTTAGCTGCCACAAACAAGGAATAGCTAAAGCTTAAAGTTTCAGTAGTACAGGCGAATCCATCTTGGCAAATGCAGGTATAGCACGAGATAGGCGGCTGATTAAACCATCACGTAACATTGGTAATTAATCCCGTCCTTTGTCAAATTAGCTTTTGTCAAAAAAACCATGGCGAAGACAATCAAACGAGATAACAGAGGTATAGCGATCGCCGCCATCATCGTGGCGTGCTGGTTTGGCCTGCTCGTATACCTGCTGCGCTTCCCGGTTGATTTCGCCTCGCCACTGCCATACCTGTTTCTGTTGCTGCAGATGCACCTGTATACCGGGCTTTTTATTACCGCCCACGACGCCATGCACGGCGTAGTCGCTCCCGGCCGACCCAAACTGAATCGCTTTATCGGTACCGTTACCGCTTTTCTCTTTGCTTACAACTGGTACCCGCGGCTCTTGCCGAAGCATCACCAACATCACAAACATGTAGCCACTGAGGAGGACCCGGATTACCATCATGGTTCCTTCTGGCCCTGGTACTACAGCTTTCTGAAAAACTATATTACCTGGTGGCAAATCGTGCTGATGGCCATTACCTACAACGTGCTCCAGCTTTTTTTTCCGCTTGAGAATGTGGTGATGTTCTGGATGGTGCCTGCCATACTCGCTACGTTTCAGTTATTCTATTTCGGTACCTACCTGCCACACCGCGGCGAACACGCGCCTGATAACCGGCATAAGTCCGGCACGCAGTCCAAGAATCACTTCTGGGCCTTTGTGAGTTGCTACTTCTTCGGCTACCACTACGAGCACCACGACAAGCCCTACCTGCCGTGGTGGCAGCTCTATAAAGCGAAATCCTGAAGGGTTTTTGACAATAGACCATTAGATGGAGGACAAAAGACTTTAGGTATAGGAAAGGCCTACTTCTGGCAGTGCAGGAGTAGGCCTTTTCATATTTTGTAAACTTCGGGGATCAAAAAGAAGGTGTGCTCTTTTGTCCTCTGTCAAAAAAATCTTTTGTCTCAAAGAACCCTAGTGCGCGCCGGCTTCCTTGCGGCAGCAATCGTCTAGTTTGTTGTAGGCACGTGGTGTAGCGGGCTTGTCATCTGCATCGTAGCCGGTGTCGTTCACCGCTTTGCGGATCTTGTCTTCATTGGTCTTTTTCGGATCAAAGGATACTGTCAGCATTTTTGAATCCACATCCAGGTTCGATTTTTTAACGCCCTTCTCGTAGGCCATCGCTTTTTCCAGGCTCTTTTTGCACATATCGCACACGGCTGACGTCTTGATCTGGATTGTTTTCTCTTTGATATTCTGAGCCTGAGCGCCGAGCGTGGCAAAGAACATCACAAATACTACACTGAGGTTTCTGAAGATTTTCATAAGGAGATTTATTATTGGTGAATGTTAATGTATGATAATGAATTTTCTCTTTTAAAGCTGTTGGAGCTGTGCAAATGATGTGCCGCTACTCAATCTTGAAGCGTATACCTGCATAAATTACCCTGCCGGTGATCGGTCCCCACACCATGTTGGCATCGAAGGTCGGACCAAAAGGATTGTCAGCTCCTAAAATAGCATCTGGCTGTCGGAAGTTCAACAGGTTTTCGCCACCCACATAAATTTCCCAGAGCTTGAAAGCCCGCGATACCTGCCCGTTCAAGGTATAGAAAGCATCCGATTTCCGGACGTCCGCTTTCCCACCGTGGCCTTCCATGTAAGCCAGCGGCATCTGACCAAAAAACTGCGTGGTCAGGTCGGCACGCCACTTGTCGAAAGGAGTAGCAAAGCCGAGGTTCACAAAAAAGCGGTGCTGTGGGATCATGGGGCGCTGCTGCAAAACACCATTATAGGCAGTCTGCACATCAAAATACTTATAAGCCGTCTTCACGTCAAAGCCTTTCAGCATCTCGTACTGCAACTCCGCCTGGAAGCTGCGCGAGAAGGAGCGGCCTTGCAGATTATAGAACTCCACTTGGTTTGCACTGCTGTACATGTCGGCCACCACCTGGTTTTGAAACGTGGTATAGTAATAGTCGGTGATGAAAGCGCCCGGCCTGCCGCCCAACTCGAAGTACTGTGTAAAGGATCCGCCCACATTCCAGGCTTTCTCCGGCTCCAGCGCCTCCCGGAACGTAAAGACACGGTTGCTAACCAAAGCTGCCGTGTTCTCCGAAATCGGGTTAGCTACCCGGAAGCCTTTGCCTGCCGCCACCCGGAAAATGGTGTTGGGCGTGAGATCATATTTCACATTCAGGCGCGGGGTGAACACAGTGCCGTACAGGTTGTGAAAATCAGTTCTTGCGCCGGCCACAATGGTCAGGTTGTCAGCATTACTGAAAATGTATTCTGCGAAAATACTCGGCACGCGCTCCGTTCTTGCCAGCCTGGTCTGCTCCAGGCGTTCGGTATAGTCATCGTACAAAAAGCTGGCGCCTACTTTATAGGTATGGCCCGTGTGCCCGATGATGGACTGGAAAATGAATCGCAAATCACCGGTGTTCTGCTCTCCGTTGTACTGCCGTCGGCCATAAAGTGAGTTAAACTTATGGTGCACGCCTGAGGTGATGAAGCCCAGACTCTGGTATGGCCTGCCCGGGAAGGTATAAGAGGTCTTGTTAAAGAAAGAAAGGCGATCGGTCTCGGATTCGGTGCCATAATGCTGCGTCGGGCTCACGGCTTCACCTTTCACATAATCCATCTGTCCGCCCAGTTTTGTTTCGCGCAGCGCATTAAAACCAAACTCCGATACCCAGGTGTCGCCGTGCTTGTACTTCCACTTGTTGTACACGTTGTGGTGCGTACCCAGCGCCAGGTCCATGAAGCCGTCCTTGTTGCGGTCCACGCGGTTACCCAGGTGGTCGCTGTGCAGCATCAGGAGCGTGCTCCACTTCGGGCTCACCTGCGCCGACACGTTAAGGTTGGCATCGAACTTGGCCAGGCTGTTGCCATACATGTTGAAGTATAGGCGTTCGGTTTTCTCCGGATCCCGCAGCTTCACGTTCACCTGTCCCGAAATAGACTCGTAACCGTTGAGCACAGAACCCATCCCTTTGATAATGTCGATCGACTCGATGTAAGTGCCGGACAGGTAATTGAGGCGGTAAGGAGTAGACAGGCCGCGCAGGGCAGGCACGTTGTCGGTGGTGAGCAAGGTATAGGAACCGTCCAGCCCCAGCATCTGGATCTGTTTGGCGCCTGAAACCGCGTCGGTCGTCGTTACTTCCACAGAGGCATTTGTTTCAAAACTCTCGGCCAGGTTACAGCAAGCTGATTTCTCCAGGTCGCGGTTCGTGATGATCTGTGAATTGGTAGGCGTAAGGGCCGAGTAGCGTGTTTGCTGTCCCTCTACCACGACTTCTTTGAGAGAGCCGGTGGAAGTGAGCGCGACAGTGATACTGGTTTTGCCGCTGACGTCTATGGTATCCGGCTTATACCCCAGGTATGAGACTATGATCTGGGATGTAACAGCATCCGCCAGTTGCAGCGTGAAGTTACCAGCAGCATCTGTAGAAGTGCCTTTTGTGGTGCCTTTCCAGACCGCGCTGGCCCCGATCAAGGGGGAATTGTTCGTTTTATCGACCACTCTGCCTGTGAGTTGCTGGGCAGTGGCAGGGTAGAGGATGCTTATAAAGAGTGCGAGCGTGCTGAAGATGCGGTAGAGCTGCTGCGCAGGTATAGAGAAATACATAAATCGTAATCGCTTAAATTTTCAGAATGCAGGTATAGGCACAGGTATAAAAAGCAGTGCGGTTAGGGGCAAACTGAGAATCTAGACGATCAGGATGTGTAGGGAATGCAATAATTGGCGTCCGTAGAGCGGGGGCGAACTGTCGGAATAGGTGAGAATGCGCTGGTCGGTGGCAACAGTCGGTGACCAGGTGGCAAAAAGTGGCGTGAAATTGACCTTAAAGAAAACCGGAAGTTCGAGTGTAAAGCCCTTCAGCGAGGACACAGGCTCCAGCTTTTCGAAGGATAACGCTGTTGTGCAGCAGTCATCTTCATCTCCTTGCTGTTCATTATGTTCCTGCGTACCAGGCTTTTGGCAGCAACTGCCGTCCTGCTCCTGCGGGGTCGTCATCCTCAGGCACAGTTGCTCACTCAGGGCCACTCCAAATGAGCCGAGCAAAATGCTCAGGGTCAGCAGCAGTAAAACCGTATGGCGGATGGTCTGATTCACATCACAAATATACGGATAATCCCCCCACTTTTATCACAACCTTTATCCACTCGCGGGATTGTGCCCCACTTTGTCCCACATTCTCCACTTCGTCCCACTTTTGCTCAAAACATCTTGGAGCAGGGTCCGGCTATACCTGTTTTGAGTTTTAAGTAACTGTATTTCAGCAAGTTGTAATATAAGGGCTCTCGTATATTAACGAAAAGGCATATTTCCTGCAAATAAACTTATCCGCAAAATGAAGGTCTGAAATGTGGATAATGTGGATAAGTGGGGTGGATAACCATAATTTATCCACAAAGTGGTAAAAAGTGGGAGATTGTGGTTGCGAGCATTTGTTGTTTCGTTACATTTGTATACTCCGAAAACTCTACGGAGTCAACAGTCATATACATGAACTTCCTGTCTGGCGAATACGAATGCAAGATTGATCCGAAGGGAAGGTTGGTTTTACCTGCAAAGATAAAAACCAACTTGCCGGAGGCGTCGGGCAATCATGTTGTGCTGACAAGGGGTTTTGAACCTTGCCTTGTGCTCTACCCGAAATCGGAGTGGAAGACGATCTACGACAAGGTGGCGGGTCTGAACGAGTTTAATGAGGAGTACCGCCAGTTTCAGCGCAACTTTTTCCGTGGCAACACGGAGATCGAGCTGGACGGCACGGGCCGCTTTATCGTTCCCCGCACCATGGCCCGCTTCGCCGATCTGGAGAAGGAAGCGATTGTGGTGGGCCTTGGCAACCGTGTCGAGATCTGGAACCCGGACAGGTATGAAGATTTCCTGATCAAGGACCAGCAGAGTTTCTCGCAACTGGCCGAGAAGTTTTTAGGAGATAAACCGGCTGCAGAGCCTTTGATTTAATGGAGTACCACAGACCAGTCATGTTGCAGGAATGCATCGACGCGCTGGAAATCAAACCAGATGGCGTGTATGTGGATGTGACGTTTGGAGGCGGCGGTCACTCTAGGGTAATCGCCAGCAAGCTGACGACCGGTCAGCTTTACTCGTTTGACCAGGACCGCGACGCGGAGGAACAGTCGAAGAAGATCGAAAGTCCGGCTTTCACGTTTGTGCGCGCCAACTTCCGGGATCTGAAAAAGTACCTGCGCCTGTACAAAGTGAAAGAAGTGGACGGCATTCTGGCGGACCTGGGCGTATCGTCACACCAGTTCGACGAAGCCGAGCGCGGTTTCTCGACCCGTTTCGACGGTCCGCTTGACATGCGCATGGATCCGGAGTCAGGTATACCGGCAAGTGAGGTGGTGAACACCTATAGCCAGGAGCAGTTGCATAAGATCTTCGGCATTTACGGCGAAGTGAAAAACGCCAAGACACTGGCCGGTGTGATCGTGTCGCAACGTGCGCGCCAGCCGATCGAGACGATCGGGGAGTTTAAAAAAGCCATCAGTTCCTGCACCCCGCGCGGGAAGGAGAATAAGTACCTGGCGCAAGTGTTTCAGGCGCTGCGCATAGAAGTGAACGATGAGCTGAAGGCGCTCGAGGAAATGCTGGAGCAGGCGGCCGAAGTGCTTAAGCCGGGCGGACGACTGGTGGTCATGTCCTACCACTCGCTCGAAGACCGGCTGGTGAAGAACTTCATCGCCAAGGGCAAATTCTTCGGGGAAGTGGAAAAGGACTTGTTCGGCAACGAGAAAAAACCACTCGACGCCGTCAGTCGCAAGCCGATAACAGCCTCCGAACAGGAATTGCTTGAAAACAGCCGCTCACGCAGCGCCAAACTAAGAATCGCAGAGAAGAGATAGCGAATGTGGAAATAGATTTAACAACAGTGTCGTAACCCAAACTTAACTATGGCTCCTAACCTTATGACTAAGACAGCTGCCGCACCCAAAGGCAACACGCTGCGCGTGAAGCACGAGGAGGAGGCAAAGGCAAAGCCGGAGGTAAAGGCTAAAAAGAAGGGGTTCAGCCTGTTCAAGTGGCTGGACAAATACACCAATGTTGATTTTCTGTTTCAGGAAGGCGTGCCGACCAAGTACCTGCCGCACGTACTTTTCCTGACAGGTATAACGCTCTTCTACATCGGCAACACCCACTACGCCGAGAAGACCATCCGCAAAATTGCCAAAATCAAAGTAGAAACAGAAGACTTACGGGCGGACTATACCACCCTGAAGTCAGATTATATGGGCGCCAGCAAGCAGTCTGAAGTGGCGCGCAACGTGGCACCGCTGGGCCTGGTTGAAAGTTCATCTCCACCTTATCAAGTAGAAGTTGCGGAAGATGAATATTAAAAAGTCCATCGTACTGCGTGTACGGATCGTGTTTTTGCTGGTATGTCTTTTTGCCTGTGCTATCATGTACAAAATCGTACAGATACAGGTGCTGGACGGTACCAAGTGGAAACAGATCTCGAAGGAACGCCGCATCCGCTATCAACCGGTACCGGCTACCCGTGGCAATATCTACTCCGACAACGAGAGCATATTGGCCACGTCGCTGCCATTTTACCGCGTGGCCTTCGATCCGGCCATTGCCCAGGCAGAGACCTTCAACACAGGTATAGATTCGCTGGCCATGCTGCTGTCACGCTTCTACAAAGACGAGTCGCCGGAGTACTACCGCCGCAAGATCAAAAATGCGCGGCATGCCGGCAGAAGGTATATACGACTCAACAGCCGCCAGATCAACTACCAGGAGAAGAAACTAATGGCGAGTTGGCCGATCTTCCGGGCGGGCAAGAACAAGGGTGGCGTGATCTTCGAGAAGGTAGAGAAACGCTTCAAGCCTTTCGGGATGCTGGCCGAACGTACGATCGGTTTTATTAATGAGGATAAAAACGGCGCCGGGCTGGAGTATAGCTTCAACGGCGATCTGGCGGGCACCGACGGGGAGGCCCTTTTCGAGCGTATAGCGGGCGGTAACAAACCAATTTACGATGGTACGGAAGTGGCGCCGCAGAACGGGTACGACATCAAAACGACCATCGACATTAACCTGCAGGACGTGGCGGAAAACGCCCTTTATAAGGCTTTGGTGGAGAAAAACGCCGACTACGGTTGCGTGATCCTGATGGAGGTGAAGACAGGTGAGATCAAGGCAATGGCCAACCTGGGTAAAACCAAGGGAGGTTACATTGAAGACTATAATTACGCAGTTGGTAACCAGGGACGTACAGAGCCAGGCTCCACCTTTAAGCTGGCCTCGATGATGGCCCTGTTCGAGCATACTAACCTCGGACTGGCTGACACAGTGGATGCTGGCGACGGCAGGTACCGCATTAAGAACACGACCATGACCGACGTAAAAATCGGCGGGTACGGAAAGATTTCGATACAGGATGTCTTTGAAAAATCGTCTAACATCGGCATAGCGAAACTGATACAGGAAAACTTTGGAGACAACCAGCAGGCTTTTGTGGACTACCTGCACAAGTTCGGTCTGAGTAGCACGCTGGGTTTCCAGATGGACGGCGAAGCAAGGCCATATATTAAGAACACCAGCGACAAAACATGGTATGGCACAACGCTCACCTCCATGTCTATCGGCTACGAGATGAAGCTGGCCCCGCTCCAGACACTGGCGCTTTACAATGCCGTGGCAAACAACGGTGTGAAGGTGCAACCGATCATCGTGAAGGAGATTCGTCGCGCTGACCAGGTGGTACAGACCTTTCAGACGCGCGTACTGAACGAGCGCATTGCATCGGAAGAGACAATTAAAAAGGTGCGCACGATGCTGGAAGGCGTAGTGCAGAACGGTACTGCTAAAAATCTTAAAAATGCTGACTACAAAGTGGCCGGCAAAACCGGAACTGCCCGGAAGGTGAAAGACGGCAAGTATGTGAGACTGTACTCCACTTCGTTTGCGGGTTATTTTCCGGCCGACAACCCGAAGTACAGCTGCATCGTGATCATCGACAGCCCGAGAGGGGTGAATGTGTACGGTGGCGACGTAGCCGCGCCGGTGTTTAAGGAAGTGGCTGACAAGGCCTACGCCCGTGACCTGGCCATGCACCAGCCACTGCGCGCTCGAGTGGTACCAAACAAAGACAGCCTGCCACAGGTGAAAGCCGGCAGCTTCGATGACCTAAGCCTGATTCTGAATAAGATCGGTATCAGCAACCACTCCACAGCTACCAATGACGACGGGTGGGTACGCGTGACGCCGCAAATGCGCTCGCTGAAATTTGAGCCACACACGATAAGGGGCGGACAGGTACCGGACGTAACGGGCATGACGCTGCGCGACGCGCTCTTCATCCTGGGCAACCAGCACCTGAAAGTGAGTGTGGAAGGGATGGGTAAACGTGTTGTGAAGCAGTCGGTGCAGGCAGGCACTGAAATTAATAAAGAGACTAAAATTACAATTGTACTGAGCTAATGCAGCTACTCCAGGACATATTGAAAGACGTAACCGTGCTGGAGAGCCACGGCCCGCTGAACGTGCAGGTCGAGTCGATCACGTTCGACTCGCGCCAGGTACGTGAAGGGGTGCTGTTTGTGGCCATGCGCGGGGTGCAGGTAGATGGCCATGACTTCATGGCGAAAGCTGCGGATGAGAAAGCTGTTGCAATTGTTTGCGAAAAATTACCGGCAGAACTGGCCGAAGGTGTTACTTATATACAAGTAAAAAATAGCGGTCAGGCCTTAGGCTTGATGGCTTCTGCGCTTTACGGCCATCCTTCCCGCAAACTGAAACTGGTGGGCGTAACAGGCACCAACGGCAAAACTACTTCGGTGACCTTGCTGCACAAGCTGTTCCGCGAACTTGGTTATCATGTGGGTATGATCTCCACGGTACAAAACCAGGTCGACGAGGAGATTATACCTTCCACGCATACCACACCAGATGCTGTGTCGCTGAATGCCTTGCTGGACAAGATGGTGAAAGCCGGTTGTGCTTACGCTTTTATGGAAGTGAGTTCGCATGCCATGGTGCAGCAGCGTGTGGCAGGTATAGCTTTTGCCGGCGGCGTGTTCACCAACATCACCCACGACCACCTCGACTACCACGGCACCTTCGACGAGTACATCAAAGCCAAGAAATCTTTCTTTGATATGCTGCCAGCAGGGGCTTTTGCGCTGATCAATGCAGACGACAAGCGGGGCCCGGTGATGGTGCAGAACACCAAAGCCGACGTGCGTTACTTCTCGCTGCGTAAAATCACTGATTTCAAGGCTCGCCTGATCGACAACACACTGCAGGGCTTGCACCTGGAAATAGACGGACACGAGATCTGGGCGAAGTTGATCGGAGCATTCAATGCCTACAATTTGCTTGGTGCATACGGGGTGGCGGTGTTGCTTAATGAAGATCCTGTAGAAGCCCTTACTGTGCTATCGAGCCTGAATACGGCAGCGGGTCGCTTCGACTACATCGTGTCGGAGACGGAACAGATCACAGGTATAGTGGACTATGCCCATACCCCGGATGCGCTGGAGAATGTGCTGAACACAATTCAGCAAATCCGGACGCCGCTGCAAACGGTGATAACAGTAGTTGGCTGTGGCGGCAACCGCGACGCGACCAAAAGACCGGTGATGGCGGACATCGCCTGCCGCCTGAGCGACAAGGTGATCCTGACATCCGACAATCCGCGTTTTGAAGAGCCGCAAGCCATACTGGAAGACATGCAGAAAGGCGTGAAACCGTTAGACTTCAAGAAAACGCTGAGCGTGCTGGACAGGAGAGAGGCGATTCGCACGGCCTGCATGCTGGCCGGCAAAGAGGACATCATTCTGGTAGCTGGCAAAGGCCACGAGACTTATCAGGAAATAAAGGGCATAAAATACCCATTCGACGATAAACAGGTGCTGCAGGAGACCCTGCAACAGCTTGGTAAATAAGCTATAGAAAACAACAAAAGTACGAACAGACGCTAGATTAAATGCTCTACCATCTCTTTACATACCTTGACCGTGAATACGACCTTTTGGGGGCGGGTGTATTTCAATACATCTCCTTCAGGGCAGGTATGGCAACGCTTACTTCACTACTTATTGCAATGATTTTTGGCGGTCGTTTGATAAAAATGCTGCAGCGCAAACAAGTAGGCGAAAGCATCCGCGACCTCGGTCTGGAAGGGCAGATGGAGAAAAAAGGCACACCAACCATGGGTGGCCTGATCATCCTACTTGCTATCCTGGTACCAACCCTTTTGTTCGCCCGTCTGGACAATATTTACATCCTGTTGATGATCGTTTCGACGGTATGGCTCGGTCTGATCGGCTTTCTGGATGACTATATTAAAGTGTTCAAAAAGAACAAAGAAGGACTAGCTGGAAAATTTAAGGTGCTGGGTCAGATTGGCTTAGGAATTATTGTGGGTTTGACCCTATACTTTAGTGACGATGTTGTCGTAAGACAGTACATTTTCACCGATGGCTCTACCTCTGCCGTGAACGCCACGAGCAAGTGGGTGGACATCAAATCCATGATCACAACCATTCCTTTTCGCAAAAATAACGAGCTCGACTACTGTAATCTGTTCTCTTTCGCGGGTCCGCTTTTCGCAGGCTGGTCGTGCTACCTGTACATCCCATTTGTGATCCTGGTGATCACGGCCGTATCCAACGGTGCTAACATCACCGATGGCATCGACGGTCTGGCAGCGGGTACTTCGGCCATCATCGGCCTGACACTGGCGATCTTTGCATGGATATCCGGTAACACCATTTTTGCAGACTACCTCGACATCATGTTCATCCCGAACTCGGGAGAGCTGACCATTTTTGCCCTGGCTTTTGTGGGGGCCTGCGTGGGTTTCCTGTGGTATAACTCATACCCGGCGCAGGTGTTTATGGGCGATACAGGCAGTTTAGCCATTGGCGGTATCATTGCGGTGATGGCCCTGATCGTGCGCAAAGAGTTGCTTATACCTATCCTGTGTGGCATTTTCCTGATTGAGAACCTGTCGGTGATGCTGCAGGTGAGCTACTTTAAGTATACGAAGAAGAAATACGGTGAAGGCCGACGCATTTTCAAGATGTCGCCGCTGCACCACCATTACCAGAAAAATGGCTACCACGAATCCAAAATCGTTTCACGTTTCTGGATCGTGGGCATCATGCTGGCGATCTTGACATTGGCAACCCTTAAACTGCGATAGGCACTATGAAACTGGCGATACTCGGAGCGGGAGAAAGTGGCGTAGGGGCAGCATTGCTGGCCAAAGCGAAGGGGCTTAATGTGTTCGTTTCGGATATGGGGCAAATCAAGGAGGTATACAAAGCCAAGCTGGCAACAGCGGCTATACCTTACGAAGAAGGCACCCATACCTTCGAGCGTATTCTGGAATCGACCGAGATCATCAAAAGCCCGGGTATACCTGAGAAGGCGGCCATCATTCAGGAAGCGATCAAGCGCGGGATTCCGGTGATATCGGAGATCGAGTTTGCCGGCAGGTATACCGATGCGAAGTTCATTTGCATCACGGGCACCAACGGCAAAACGACAACTACCTTGCTCACTTATCACCTGCTCAAGAGCGCAGGTATAAACGTGGGGCTAGCCGGTAACATCGGCGAGAGTCTGGCTGAGAAGGTGATTGACAATAAACACGAGTACTATGTGGTGGAGTTGAGCAGTTTTCAGCTCGACAACATGTACCAGTTCAAAGCACATATTGGAGTACTGTTAAATATTACGCCAGACCACTTAGACAGGTATGGCTATGACTTAAACAAGTACGCCGCCTCTAAGATGCGCATTGCGCAGAACATGAGCGGCGCGGACTATTTTATCTACAACAACGATGATGATACTATCCGTAATGCGTTCGATTCTGCGTCTTTTGGCGGAACCACAATCCCATTCTCGCTCCAGGAAACGGAAGGTGCGAAAATACTATGTGAAGGAACACATGTTAAAGTAAACATCAGGTTCTTCGAAGGCGACATAGACGCCTCACGCTCGGCCCTGATCGGCAAGCACAACCAGTACAACACGATGGCCGCTGTGGCGGTCGCCAAGCTACTGGGCATGGAAGACAGCCAGATTGAAAAGGGGTTGGAAACCTTCGAAAATGCCGAGCATCGCTTGCAGGTGATCACGGTGTCGAGGGAAGTCACCTACATCAACGACTCCAAAGCGACCAACGTGGAAGCCGTGTACTATGCCTTGGAAGGTATAAAGCAACCGATCATCTGGATTGCGGGAGGTGTGGACAAAGGCAACGATTACAGCGTGCTGACCGGACTGGCCAAAGAAAAAGTGAAAGTGCTGGTTTGTCTGGGCAAGGACAACGACAAGCTGAAGGAGGCATTCGGGCGCATTGTACCGGTAGTGGTGGAAACCACTTCGATGGAGTATGCCGTGCGAATGGGCCGCCTGTTGTCAACGCCGGGCGATGTGGTGCTGTTGTCGCCGGCTTGCGCCAGTTTCGATTTGTTCAACAATTACGAGCACCGGGGGCAGCGCTTCCGGGAGGCCGTTGAGAAGATAGTTTTGAAAAAGTAAGATTTTTAATTTTTAGCCAAAGGTAATATGATCAAGCAGTGGTTACAGCGAAACCTGAAAGGGGACGCAGTGCTTTGGGGCATCGTGCTGATGTTCTCGCTTATCAGCATGGCAGTCGTGTATTCGGCTACCGGTACCCTGGCGTACAAGCAAAAAGACGGTAACACCGAGTACTTCCTCTTCAAGCACTCTTCGCTGATCTTCATTGGTCTGGCCTTTATGTGGCTGGCGCACAAGATCGATTACCGCTATTATTCCCGACTCTCACTGGTAGCGCTTATCCTGGCGGTTCCGCTGCTGCTCTATACCTTCTTCTTCGGTTCGAACATCAACGAAGCGTCACGCTGGATCACGATCCCGGTGATCAACCAGACTTTCCAGCCTTCAGATTTAGCGAAACTAGCCCTGATCTCATACCTGGCCAGTATGCTCTCCAAGAAGCAAAACAACCTGGATGACTGGAAGCGCAACTTGCTGCCGATCTTCGCCTGGACCGCTTTTATCTGCGCACTAATCGCCTTGACAAATACCTCCACAGCGGTGTTGCTTTTCATGACTAGTCTCTTGCTGATGTTCATCGGACGTGTGCCGATGAAATCGCTGGCAGTTTTTGTCATAGCGGGTGCCATGTTGGGTGGGGTAGGTTTGGCGGCAGGTCAGCGTCTGGGCACGGCCATCAGTAGGGTAGAGGCTTTCTTCGACGAGTCTGAAACCGCTTTCCAGCTAGAGCAATCCTACATCGCGATCGCTACGGGCGGCGTGGTGGGCAAAGGGCCTGGCAACAGCGACCAGCGCGATATTCTACCACACCCTTACTCTGACTTTATCTATGCGATCATACTGGAAGAATACGGTTTGCTGGGAGGGGTGTTAGTGCTCTTCCTATACCTGGCCTTGCTCTACCGGGGCCTGGTCACGGTCACGAAGAGCAACGGTGCCTTCGGAGGTTTGCTGGCAGCCGGTCTGAGTTTCAGCCTGGTGTTGCAAGGTATGATCAACATGGGCGTAGCCGTTGGGCTGGGTCCGATCACAGGTTTGCCGTTGCCACTCCTGAGTATGGGTGGTACGTCTTTGATTTTCACGGGTATCTCCATTGGCATTATTCTGAGTGTGAGCCGTACCGTGAAGGGGGAAGAATCATTTAATTCAACCGCTAAAGTGACGGCCAATGCCTAATCCACAGCGTCCATATCGCTTCATCATCAGCGGTGGTGGCACCGGCGGGCACATTTACCCAGCCATCGCCATTGCCAACCAGATCAAGGTGGTGCACCCTGATGCGGAAATCCTGTTTGTGGGAGCGATCGGGCGTATGGAAATGACACGTGTACCGGAAGCGGGGTATAAGATCGTGGGTCTCTGGATCAGCGGATTGCAGCGCCGCCTCACACTGGACAACCTCTCTTTCCCCTGGAAAGTGATCTCCAGTATCCGGATGTCGCACAAGATCATCCGTGATTTCAAACCGGATGCCGTGGTAGGCGTGGGTGGCTATGCGAGTGGTCCGCTGTTGTATGCAGCGACTTCTAAGAAGATTCCGGCCCTGATACAGGAGCAGAATTCTTATGCAGGTATAACCAACAAGCTGTTGGCGAAGCGGGTGCAGAAGATTTGCGTGGCTTACAACAACATGGATGCCTTCTTCCCGGCTGAAAAGCTGGTGCTGACAGGCAACCCGGTTCGGAAAGACATCATGCAACTAGAAGGCAAACGCCGCGAGGCCTTATTGCACTTCGGACTGACCTCTGAAAAGAAAACAATATTGGTGATAGGCGGAAGCCTGGGTGCCAGAACGATAAATCAAAGTATAGCCGCAGGTTTGCAGCAGGTCGCAGAGGCCGGTTATCAACTGATCTGGCAGACGGGCAGAGCATTTTATTCGCAGGCGCAGGAACTGGAGAAGCCGTTTGCCAGTGCAGGTATACGCGCTTTCGATTTCATCCGGCAGATGGATCTGGCCTATGCCGCTGCTGATGTGGTGGTGTCCAGAGCCGGAGCACTTTCGATTTCAGAGCTTTGCCTGGCCGGAAAACCGAGCATCCTGGTGCCTTCGCCGAATGTGGCTGAAGACCACCAGACTAAAAACGCCATGTCGCTGGTGCAGGAGCAAGCCGCCTTATTGGTGCGTGATGCCGATGCACAGCAACAACTTATACCTGCTGCATTGGAGCTGGCAGGAAACGAGGCAGAGCAACACCGTCTGTCGCAGAACATATTGAAACTGGCGCGGCCCAATGCCGCTGTCGATATTGTAAACGAACTGTTAAAGTTGATCAAGTGAGACTGGAAGATTATAGCTATATCTATTTCCTTGGCATCGGCGGCATCGGCATGAGTGCTATCGCCCGCTGGTTCAATGCCCGGGGGCTTCCGGTATGGGGTTACGACAAAACGCGCACCCCACTCACCGCGGCGCTGGAGCAGGAAGGCATCCGGGTACATTATGAAGATGATGTGAACCAGTTACCACAAGAAATACTGGTGAACAGGGAAGCTACTTTGGTGGTGCTCACGCCGGCTATACCTGCAGAGCATACCGAATGGGCTTACTTGAAGGAGCAGGGCTATACCATCAAAAAACGCTCAGAAGTGTTGGGCATTATCACGGGCTCGGCTTATACGGTGGCCGTGGCCGGGACGCATGGCAAGACAACCACTTCTTCCATCGTCACGCATTTGCTGCACGAAGGCGGCGTGGACTGTTCCGCTTTCTTGGGAGGTATAGCCACGAACCTGAACTCGAACTTGCTGATCGGAAAAGGAACGGCTGAGAAAGAGACGATCGTAGTGGAAGCTGACGAGTACGACCGTTCTTTCCTGACGCTATACCCGGACATCGCCATCGTAACCTCGGCTGACCCCGATCATCTCGATATCTATGGCGACAAAGAGGAAATGATCCGGACTTTTCAGAAGTTCATCAGTCAGGTGAAGCCCGGCGGTTACCTGATTTTGCACAGCGCTACCGATCCGCGATTACTTGAAAAAGTGCAGGACGGCGTACGGGTGATTCGCTACAGCTTGGATGAAGGCCAAAGCCATGTGCAACAGCTTGAGATACAGGGCTACAACTTTTGTTTTGACGCTGTAACACCCTTCGGTAACATAGCCCGTCTGAAACTGGCTTTGCCTGGATATCACAATGTGGAGAATGCGCTGGCCGCCCTCATAGCTGGTCTGATCATGGGTGTGTCAGAAGACAGATTGCGGGAGGCGATGGCGACCTATAGGGGGGTGAAGCGCCGCTTTGAAATCGTGTACGAAGGGCAGGGCCAGGTATACATCGACGACTATGCGCATCATCCGAAAGAGATCGATGCGTTCATGACATCTTTGCGTGCCATTTACCCAAATAAAAAGCTGACCGTGGTATTTCAGCCGCATTTGTTCAGCCGTACCCGCGACTTTGCCATTGAGTTCGCACAAAGTCTGAGCGCTGCCGACGAGCTTATACTGTTGGACATATACCCGGCACGGGAAAAGCCAATTGAAGGCGTGACATCAGAAATGATTTTGGGCCTTGTGAACGGCCCGAAAAAAATACTTTTGCATAAAGAAGACGTGACAGTCTATTTGTCCGAAAACACTGATTTTGAGGTGCTCGCAACAGTTGGAGCGGGTGATATTGATACGTTAGTGAAGCCTATAAAAAATATTTTAGAAAATAACTGATATGGGCTTGAATAGTAAAATAAAATCTTTAATTTTTGCATGTTGTAGCGTGGTTACCATGGCTGCGCTTGCAGGATTCGCTTCCTCTCGCCAAAATGAAAAAAAGTGTGAGAAAGTGTCAATAACAATTGATAATGAGTACAATAATTACTTTATTGGGGAAGAGGAAGTCAGAGACCTGCTGACCCGTGAGGGAGAGCGGAAACTGGAGGGTTTGCCTAACCAGCAGATCGACCTGAAGAACCTTGAAAAGCGCATTGAAGCGCACAGCTTTGTGAAAGAAGCAGAAGTGTTCAAAGCCCTAGACGGCAACATACAAGTAAGCATAAAACAGAACAGGCCTATAGCAAGAATTATACGACCAGATCAGGATGTCTACATCGACGCAGAGGGGAATATGCTGCCCCTTTCCGACAGATACACCGCTCGTGTCATACCTATTACGAAGACCCGGTCCAGCCGACCGTTCGGCCGGGATTTCTTCCAGGATTCTACAGGCCAGGCCTACCTTTCCCTGCTACGTTTCATCGAGAACGACCAGTTTTGGAAAGCCCAATTAGCCCAGATGCATATCGATGAGAAGGGCAAAGTATCTTTCCTGCCGCAGGTAGGGGAGCACACCATTGAGTTTGGAAAACCGGACGAAGCGGAACAGAAATTTAAGAAGTTGATGGTCTTTTATAAAGAAGTACTACCCGTGATGGGCTGGGAGAAATATAAGAGAGTCAACGTGGAATACGAAGATCAGATTATTTGTGAATAACATATACAGCATATGCAGAACGACAAAATTGTAGTAGGCTTGGACATCGGCACAACCAAAGTTTGCGCACTTGTTGGTCGGAAGAATGAGTATGGAAAGCTGGAAATTCTTGGGATGGGCAAAGCCATCTCGGAAGGGGTGGTACGCGGTATTGTCAGCAATATCGACAAAACCGTTGAAGCGATCAGGAAAGCAGTTCAGCAGGCCGAAGATCAGGCGAGCATCAACATCAAGGTAGTGAACGTGGGCATTGCCGGCCAGCACATCAAGAGCCTGCAGCACAATGGCAGCATCACGCGCCAGATGACGGACGATGAGATAACGGTAGACGATGTGAATCGTCTGACAAACGATATGTACCGTTTGGTGACACCTCCAGGCAGCGAGATCATCCATGTGATGCCGCAGGAGTACAAGGTGGACTACGAAGAAGGTATTACTGATCCGGTAGGTATGTCGGGTGTGCGACTGGAAGGCAACTTCCATATCATCACGGCACAGTCAAACGCGATCAGCAACATCAACAAATGCATCGCCCGTGCCGGACTGGAAATCGACAACCTGATCCTGGAGCCGCTTGCCTCGAGCATGTCGGTGCTCAGCGACGAGGAGAAGGAAGCGGGGGTGGCGCTGGTTGACATTGGCGGCGGCACGACTGATCTTGCTATCTTCAAAGACAATATTATCCGCCACACGGCAGTTCTTCCTTTCGGCGGCAACATCATCACCTCCGACATCAAGCAGGGTTGTATGGTGATGCAGAACCAGGCGGAGCAACTGAAGGTGAAATTTGGAAAGGCGATTGCTGACGAGGCGTCAGACAATGAGATCGTTTCTATACCTGGTTTGCGTGACCGTACGCCAAAGGAAATCTCTTTGAAGAACCTGGCTTACATCATTGAGGCGAGAATGGAAGAGATCGTGGAACTGATTTACTCAGAAATTGTTCGTTCAGGGTATAGCAACAGCCTGGCCGCCGGTATCGTGATCACGGGTGGTGGCGCGCAGCTTCAGAACCTGGTACAGTTGGTAGAGTACATCACCGGCATGGATACCCGCATTGGCTATCCGAACGAGCACTTGGGCAAGTCGAAGATCGATGCGGTGAAGAGCCCGATGCACGCAACGGGCGTTGGCCTGGTGCTGGCCGGCTATCAGTCGCTCGACCAGCGCGAAGAGAAGCATGTGGAAGTGCAGCAACCGGAAGTATACAATAAAGTAGTAACCAAGACTGCCAATAAAGAAGGCGGCAGTAAAAGATTGATCGACAGACTCAAGGGTCTATTGTCGGACGATATCGATTAGTTAGAAGCATAATTATTAGAAACCCATAATAGCAGGAGATTTTAGTATGACATCAATGTACAGTTTTGACCTGCCGTCTAGCGGTAAGTCCATCATCAAGGTGATTGGCGTCGGGGGCGGAGGCAGCAACGCGGTGAACTTCATGTACGGCCAGGGCATCAAGGATGTAGAATTCGTGATTTGCAACACGGATATGCAAGCCCTGAAAAGCAGCAGCGTACCCAACAGACTTCAGATTGGCCTGAACCTGACCGAAGGTCTGGGTGCCGGAGCTAACCCTGAAAAAGGAAAGCACGCCGCCCTAGAAAGCAAGGAGGAAATTCGTGAGCTACTCAGCAACGATACCAAAATGGTGTTCATCACTGCTGGTATGGGGGGTGGTACTGGTACAGGTGCTGCACCCGTTATCGCTAAAGTCGCTAAAGAACTGGGTATCCTGACAGTGGGTATTGTAACAGCGCCATTTGGCTTCGAAGGCAGAAAGAAAAAGATTGCGGCAGAAAACGGCATCAAAGAGCTAAGCGAAAACTGCGACACAATACTCGTTATCCTGAACGACAAGCTGCGTGAGATGTTCGGCAACCTGGCGATCCGTGAGGCTTTCGCGAAGGCCGACAACGTACTCACCACTGCCGCTAAATCTATTGCTGAAATCATTACCGTTACAGCCGAGATCAACGTCGACTTCGAAGACGTGAAAACGGTTATGAAAGATTCTGGAGCTGCAGTGATGGGTTCTGCAACGACAGAAGGCGAGGGCCGTGCGCTCCGTGCCGCTGAAGAGGCGCTTTCTTCTCCATTGCTTAACAATACTGATATCCACGGTGCTCAGAAAATCCTCCTTTCTATCATGTCTGGTGACCAGGCTGAATTGGAAATGGATGAGTTGACTGAGATCACAGAATATATTCAGGACAAAGCCGGCCAGGAGGCAGAGGTAATTTTCGGTCACGGTATCGACTCTTCACTGGGTCAGAGCATCCGTGTGACGGTAATCGCCACTGGTTTCGCCAGCAGCGCTGAGGCGATCATTGAGCCAAAAAAAACAGTATTTGACCTGGAAAGTCAAAAAAAAATAGAAGTAGCTGAGCCAGCCAAGCCGGAGCAGCCCAAAATGGTGAACTTCGTTCCTGAGCCAGTAGTAGCTCCCGTGGCTACCCCTCAGCCGCCACAGCCTGTGCAGCAGCAGTTCGAGATCCGTCGTCCGATGGTAGAGCAGCCGCAGCAGCCTGTGCAGCCTCAGGCCCCGCAGCAACAGCAGTTCCAGCAGCCGCAGGCACCTCAGCCACAGCAGCCGGCACAGCAGCAACCGCAGCGTCGCGTTTTTAACCTGGAAGGTTCTACTACACAAGAGTTCGGCAACGGTTTTGGTGCACCACAGCAAGAAGACTATGCCACTCGCGAAGCGAAACGTCAGGAAGCAGAGCGTGAGCTGATGCGGCAAAAAGCCATCGAGCGCCGTGAGCGCCTGAAGATGCTGAGCACCGACATGACGACGAGCGAAGCCATGAAAGAAAAGATGGATGTGCCTGCATACCTGCGCCGCAATGTGGCCCTTGATTCAGTGACGCATTCTTCTGAGCGCAACATATCCCGTTTCAACCTGAACGATGACAACGAGATACTGGGCGACAACCGCTTCCTGCATGACAATGTAGACTAATCATTTATCCTGTTTTCTAATAATGTAAAGAGCTCACCATTATGGTGGGCTCTTTTGCTTTATGCCTGATTTCGTTAAGGGCTATACTTGTCCTATTTCTATACCCATGCCTGGCTTTTACTTATACCTATACCTATTCTGGCTTATACTTATACCTGTGCTATGCCTATACCTGTCCTGTACTTATCTCTTCACTCAAGAATAGGCTCGATACAAAAAAGGGCGGTAAAAGCAGCAGCAAAAGGAGTTTCACAGCTGTCACTTTTGACGATCGATTTAGGCTATCGCATGACTTTCAGTTTCGCCCAAACAAACAGGTTGACGAGTATAAGCAGGGGATAAACGAGCAGGAATAAAATTGGAGCCTTGTCATTGTCTGTCCATACCTTATAAACCAGCAGCGCAACAGTGGTCAGGTTAATCGGTCAAACGAGCGAAAAAAGAGAGCACATGCTCAGCCGGTCTTAGGTTATAGCCTGCGTTTCAGAAAGAGATAAACTGATCGATCTGCTGATTCAGCAACTCCAGGTATAGCTCGTTTGTGATGGCGGTGCCATCGTAATTCTTCTCGAACTGGGCCAGGCGGGGCTTTAGCGCCAGCACATGCATGCCCAGGTAGTTGAAGATATCCGTCAGGTGGCTCATGGCCAGACCGCTGCCCTGCACCCCGGAGGAGAGGCCCACCAGTGCCGCTTTCTTGTTGCGGAAGGTATTGGGATAGGAGAGTCCATCAATAAAGGCCTTGAGCACACCTGGGAAAGAGCCGTTGTATTCCGGCACGATGAATACAAATTTCTCTGAATCGCCAATGACAGCGCTTAGCTCGTTAAAGGCTTGGTTGGTGCCAATGTTGTCATAGAGTGCAGAAGCCGTAAAGTCAGCCGGGAGGTCGGCAAGGTCGAGTATCTGGTTATCAATTTGGCGCTCGTCCAGCAACCTGGCGTATAAGTTGGCAACTGCTCTGGAGTTGGATGAAGGTCTGTTGGTGCCCGTTATTATGGTGATCATAGTGTCATATGGTGTTCTTCTGTAAACAGACGCTAAGCTTTACGGTTTGCAGAAAGGTATAGATGTCAGAATACAAATGCGAATATAAAAGCAAAAGGCGAGAACAGTTGCCTGTCTCGCCTTTTAAGCTTATTAAAATCAGGTTAACTATACGTTCTCAGAGCTTGCCTTCGCTCCCAGATATTCCATATTCATCATCGCGATGTTGTCCAGCGAAATACCCACCGGGCACTCAGCAGCACAGGCACCAGTGTTCGAGCAGGCACCAAAGCCTTCCACGTCCATCTGGGCTACCATGTTCTCCACTCTTGTTTTGCGCTCTACCTTGCCTTGCGGCAGCATCGCCAGCTGCGATACCTTCGCGCTCACGAACAGCATAGCCGAAGCATTCTTACAAGCCGCCACACAAGCTCCACAGCCTATACAGGTTGCAGCGTCAAACGCTTTGTCAGCGATCGTCTTAGGTATAGCAATCTCGTTTGCGTCAGGCACGCCACCTGTATTTACGGATACGTAACCGCCAGCCTGCTGAATACGATCGAAGGCAGAACGGTCTACGATCAGGTCTTTATGCACCGGAAAAGCAGCTGCTCTCCAAGGCTCGATCGTGATCGTGTCGCCGTGGTTGAAGTGACGCATGTGCAACTGGCAAGTTGTTGTGCCGCGCTCCGGACCGTGCGCACGGCCGTTGATGAACAGGCTGCACATACCGCATATACCTTCGCGACAGTCGTGGTCGAATGCTACAGGATCTTCACCCTTTACTAGCAATTCTTCGTTGAGCACGTCCAGCATCTCCAGAAAAGACATATCCGGAGATATGTTCTTTAGTGGATAGGTTACCAGCTGACCTGCAGAGTTTTTATCTTTTTGGCGCCAAATCTTCAATGTGAGGTCCATTGGTTTAGCATTTGGATTACTTCCAGCCATCTCTCTTTTTAATTACGAATTAAGAATTTACGAATGAGTTGATGATCAACAAGCACTCGTACTTATTCAATATCAATTATTTATAGCTGCGCTGTGTCAGCTTCACGTTTTCGAACTTCAGCTCTTCCTTGTGCAGCACCGGCTGGTTGCCAGCTCCTGTATATTCCCAGGCTGCTACATAAGCATAGTTCTCGTCGTCTCGCAGTGCCTCGTTCTCCGGTGTCTGGTATTCTTCACGGAAGTGACCACCACAAGACTCGTTTCTGTGCAGAGCATCGTCAACCATCAGTTCTCCCAGTTCCAGGAAGTCAGCTACACGGTGCGCTTTCTCCAGAGTCTGGTTCAGTTCTTCGTTTACGCCAGTCACTTTCACGTTCTGCCAGAACTCATCGCGTAGTTTGCGAATCTCCTGCTTGGCAAACTGTAAGCCTTCGGCGTTACGGGCCATACCGCAGTAATCCCACATGATCAGTCCAAGAGCCTTGTGGAAATCATCTACGGTGCGATTTCCTTTGATAGAAAGAAGACGTTGCGTAACGCTCATCACGTTCTGCTCAGCTTCCTTAAAGGCAGGGTGCTCAGTGCTCACCTTGTCGTAAGGCGTTTGTGCCAGGTAGTCACCGATGGTGTAAGGAATCACGAAATAACCGTCGGCCAAACCCTGCATCAGGGCCGAAGCACCGAGGCGATTAGCACCGTGGTCAGAGAAGTTACACTCGCCCGTTGCGTAGAGACCAGGTATGTTGGTCATCAGGTTGTAGTCGACCCAAAGGCCACCCATGGTATAGTGTACCGCAGGGTAGATGCGCATTGGACTTTCGTAAGGGTTCTCGTCTGTGATCTTTGCGTACATCTCGAAGAGGTTGCCATACTTGGCAGCAATGGCCGGCTGGCCTTCGCGTTTGATCGCATCAGCAAAGTCAAGGAACACGGCCAGACCTGAGGAACCTACGCCACGGCCTTCATCGCATACCAACTTGGCGTTGCGTGATGCCACGTCGCGTGGTACGAGGTTACCAAAGGCAGGGTATTTGCGCTCCAGGTAGTAGTCGCGGTCTTCTTCTTTAATATCGTTTATTTTGATTTCACCCTTGCGCAGGCGCTGGGCAGTCTCAACCGTTTTCGGCACCCATACACGGCCATCGTTACGAAGCGACTCGGACATCAGTGTCAGTTTCGACTGGTAGTCGCCGGATACAGGTATACAGGTTGGGTGAATCTGGGTGAAACAAGGGTTTGCGAACAAAGCACCTTTCTTGTGCGCTCTCCAGGCCGCCGTAGCGTTAGAGCCCATCGCGTTGGTAGAAAGGAAGAATACGTTGCCATAGCCACCGGTTGCCAGCACCACTGCGTGTGCACTGTGCGACTCGATCTTACCTGTGATCAGGTTACGAACCACGATACCACGCGCTTTGCCGTCCACCATCACGAGGTCTAGCATTTCGGTGCGTGGGTACATTTTTACTTTGCCGTAGGCTACCTGACGGTTCAGGGCAGAGTAGGCACCCAGCAACAACTGCTGTCCGGTTTGGCCACGCGCGTAGAACGTACGCGATACCTGTGCACCACCGAATGAACGGTTGGCCAGGAGACCGCCGTACTCACGGGCAAAAGGAACACCCTGCGCCACGCACTGGTCGATGATGTCAACAGACACCTGCGCCAGGCGGTACACGTTGGCCTCACGGGCGCGGTAGTCACCACCTTTTATGGTGTCGTAGAACAGACGGTAGATCGAGTCGCCGTCGTTCTGGTAGTTTTTAGCGGCGTTGATACCACCCTGTGCAGCGATGGAGTGCGCACGACGTGGAGAATCCTGGAAGCAGAACGCTTTTACATTATAGCCTAGTTCGCCCAGTGTGGCAGCAGCAGAAGCACCGGCAAGGCCGGTACCTACTACAATGATGTCGTATTTACGTTTGTTAGCCGGGTTTACCAGCTTCACATTGAATTTATGTTTATCCCACTTTTCAGCTAATGCGCCTTCCGGGATTTTAGAATCTAATATCATAGCAAGTATATTAGCTTAATTACAAGTTAACGAAGAAAAAGAAGTAAAGCGGGATGAGCGCAAAACCCAGGCTAATAAGCACTGAGAAAACCACACCGAAGGTTTTGATGAACGGCGTATACTTCTTGTGGGTCAGGCCCAGAGATTGGAACGCGCTCTGGAAACCGTGGATCAGGTGATAAGCCAATGCAATCATCGAGATAACATAAAGGCCTACGTAGATTGGGTTTTTGAATGCTTTTACTACTTCAGCGTACAGGTTTGTGTACTCAGCGTTTGGAACACCTTCGAGCTCTCCGAAGCGGGCCGGCACAAAGAAGTTCCACAAGTGCACCAGCAGGAACACCAGGATAATCGTGCCCAGCAGACCCATGTTGCGTGAAGACCAGGTAGAGTTCTCCTGCGGATGATTCTCAGCATAGCCAACAGGACGGGCGGCCTTGTTACGGCGCGTGAGCACGATCGCATCGTAGATATGGAACAGGAACCCAAGTACCAGCACTATTTCCATCGTGCGGATAACGGGGTTGTTAGCCATAAAATGGGAGTAGATGTTGAATGCCTCGCCTCCATCTTGGTAAAACAGCGTAAGGTTACCCACAAGGTGCACCACCAGGAAGGAGCACAGGAAAAGGCCTGTTACCGACATGATGATCTTACGTCCGATTGTACTGGAAAACGTTTTAGTAAACCAATTCATCTGTATTTGTTAGAAGGTTAAGTAATGAATGCTTTTTAATGCCCAAAGGTACAAGCGGAGCCTGTATAAAACAATTAAATAGCATATTTTGAATCAATCTAAATTGCAATGCGTAGGACTGAAAACCATATATTATAAACCCACTTTTCTCGCTTTTGTTGATAATAAAAAGGTAAAATTTCAGTTTTCATTTTACCTTTGTTCAGCGCCAAATCTAACTCTACGCTTATGCCAAATAGTTTACGCTTGAGCTGTTGCTTGCCTGGCCGCATAGTGCTGTTGGTATTGATGTTGTTGTTGGGGTATGCAAACGTGGCGCAGGCGACACACATCCGGGCTGGGGACATTACCGCCGTCAGGGACACAGGTCCCAATCCGAACCCCCGGAAGTTCTTTTTCACCATGGTGATGTACACCAAAACCTCCTCCACTGCAGATGACCCCAGGGTGTTCATCTCGATGGGGACAGGGGAGACCGTCACAGTGGAACGCCTGTCTGTCACCAACATCAAGCCGGATGTAGACCGCGAGGAATTTAAATGGGAGTATACCTTTCCGGCCAATGGTACCTATACCGTAACATGGGTGGGAGAGAACCGGAACGGGGGCATCCTGAACATGGCCGCCCCAACTGACCAGCTCACCTTTGCCATTTCTACAACTATCTCCATCAACCCGCTGCGTGGCCTGAACAGTACGCCTATTCTGCAGGTTGCCCCAATTGACGAAGCTACTGCCGGCGAGCGATGGGTGCACAACCCGGGAGCGATTGACGCAGATGGTGATAGTCTTGCTTACAAACTGATACAGCCCCAGCACCGCAACCAGGCAACTGGCCTGATCACGAACGTGCCCGGCTACCGCGATCCGCATACCGTTGACAACTGCCGTAATTCTACTAACACCGGACCTTCCACCTTCACCCTCGACCCCATTACAGGACAGCTCACCTGGGATGCTCCCTGCCGACTAGGAGAATATAACGTAGCCTTTGTAGTAGAGGAGTGGCGTACAACGGGTGCTGCTCCCGTATTGATCAGCACCGTGGTGCGCGACATGCAGATCCTGGTAGTAGATGCCCGTAACAAACCGCCGGTGCTCGTGCCCCGCGACACCTGTATCGTGGCCGGCGAAACGCTGAGCACCACCATTACCGCCACCGACCCGGATGGACATTTGATCAACCTGACTGTACCAGGTACAGGCGGTATATTGCCGCCGGCTACTTTCAGAGGGACTGTCAACCAGCCAGGCCGTGCAGCCGGACAGTTAGTTTGGAACACCTCCTGCAACGATGTTCGCGCCAACCCTTACCAACTTATTTTCAGAGCAGAAGATAATCCGCCGCCGCCCGCCAGGCAGTTGGCTGACCTGCAGCCATACCGCATTACGGTGATAGGGCCGGCTCCTCAGAACCTGCTGGCTACCGGAGAAGACCGATCTGTGCGCCTGACCTGGGACAGTTACATTTGTCAGAATGCCTCCACCATCCGCATTTACAGGCGGGAGGGACCGTCGGGCTGGCGGCCAGGGCCTTGCGAGACCGGCGTACCGGCCAGTGCGGGTTATACACTTATAGGCGAAGTAGGCAAAGACAAGACAGAGTTTTTAGACAATAACAACGGGCAGGGCCTGACTGCAGGAGCGGAGTACTGCTACGTGATCTATGCAGAGTTCCCACGGCCTGGCGGTGGCCAAAGTATCGCCTCGCTGGAAGCCTGCGTCGTGCTGGAGCGTGACATACCTTATATTACCAACGTAACAGTAGACCGCACCGACGGAACCAACGGACAGATCACCGTTCGCTGGACGCAGCCTGGTCCAGGTATAGAGCGTCTGAATGCTCCTTTCGAATACAGGCTATACCGCAAGGTAGGGCAGGAGCCGGGTGGAGCCTATCAGCAGGTGTTCTCTTCACGCAGACTGAGCGATACCGTGTTTGTAAACAGCGGATTAAACACCGAAGCAAATGCCTACCGCTATAAACTTGAGTTTTACAGCACCCGTACTGCGGGCGGGCCTACCCCGAACATGCTGCGCGACTCCACCTCCGCCTCCAGCGTGCGACTGGCAGCACAGGTACAAGGCACTGACGATGCAATTGCGGTTTCTCTGAACTGGACCTACAATGTGCCCTGGAAAAATGAGGTACTCGAACAACAGATTTTTAGGGTCGTGAATGGTGAGTTAGTGCAGGTAGGAAGCGTGACGGCTTCGGCCACCGGTGGTACCTTTGTGGACAATGGCACTGCCGCCGCACCGCTGGAGCGTGGGCAGACCTACTGCTACGTGGTGCGCACCCAGGGCACTTACCAGATAGAAGGACTACCGGAACCATTGCAGAACCTAAGCCAGGAAGTATGCGTGGAAACCCCACTCCTGATCTGTCCGCCGGAACTGACCCTGGATGTGCTGGACTGCGAGGCCTTCTTCGCAAATCCAACCAAGCCACCTTACCAGAATGTGCTCAACTGGGTGCCGAAGATAGGGGATGGCTGCACAGGCGAGATCGACTTCTACACCGTATACTTCAGAGGACCGGGCGAGACGGAGTATCGTGCCATTGCCACGACCAAAGAGACCACCTATACCCATACCGGGCTGGAGTCTTTTGCCGCCTGCTATTACGTGACGGCCACCAGCATGACAGGAGAGGAAAGCGAGCCAAGCAACGAAGAGTGTAAAGACAACTGCTTCTTCTTCCAGCTTCCGAACATCATTACGCCAAACGACGACGGCAAAAACGATGTGTTCAGACCGGATCCGAGAGCGGCGTTTATACGTTCCACTACCTTCAAGGTATTCAACCGCTGGGGCATGAAGGTATACGAAAGCAGTGCAGACCCGTATATCAATTGGCCAGGCACCGACAACGATGGTAAACGCCTCACAGATGGGGTTTACTACTACGAGGCCGAGGTTGACGTTATATCCATTGACCCTGAACGCAGCCGTAGTAAATACAAAGGCTGGGTAGAAATAGTACGCTAATGACAAACGAGGAACTGGACCGGCTGCAGGATTTGCCCATCGTATTTTACGATGGCACCTGCGGCTTTTGCCAGGCCAGCATACAAATCGCTTTGAAGTATAACACGCGGCAGAACCTGTATTTTGCTGCCTTGCAATCCGGATTGGTAGAGCAGCTAGTGCCGCAGCAGCTTGTGCCTGACCCCTTGCCCGATTCCATTCTTTTTCTTGAAAACGGCCAGCTCTATACCGAGTCAGAAGCCGCCCTTCGCATTGCCCGCCATCTCAATTTTCCATGGTCGGTGCTCTATTATTTTAGGTTTATTCCCTTATCTTTCCGCAATTTTGTGTACCGCTTCATCGCGAAACACCGCTACCGCATAGCAGGACGCAACGAAGCCTGCATGCTGCCTAGCCCCGAAGAAAGGGCCCGGTTTGTGGCATACTAAATTTGATTAATTGTTAAATTGTTGATGGTTAAATGGTTGTTGGGCTTTAGCTTGCCGAACGGCTGTCACCTGTATTGCTAACTTTTATACCTTGGTAACAGATATAAGTAGTGACAGGTACAGGCAGTAGTGAAAGTTGGCTATACCTTGAAACGCAATCAAGGCAGGTATAAATGGGACAAGACAGAAGCCACAATTAGGTCCTCAACCTTTCAGCAATTCAACCATCAACAAATTAGCAATTCAACAATCAGCAACTAACAATCAACAATAAGCATTAACATGAAAAAAGCATACGTTTTCCCGGGACAAGGTTCGCAGTTTGTAGGTATGGGCAAGGACTTGTATGAGCAGCACGAAAGTGCACGTCAGCTGTTCGAAAAAGCAAACGAAATCCTGGGATTCAACATTACAGAGATCATGTTCGGTGGCACGGACGAGGAACTGAAGCAGACCAGAGTAACACAGCCTGCTATTTTTCTGCACTCAGTAGCGCAGGCGGCCGTCGCCCAGGACTTCAACCCCGATATGGTGGCAGGTCACTCACTGGGCGAGTTTTCGGCTTTGGTTGCCAGCAAGGTGCTGAGCTTTGAAGATGGCCTGAGACTGGTGTATAAAAGAGCAATGGCGATGCAGGCAGCCTGCGAGGCGAACCCGTCTACCATGGCCGCTATACTTGGTCTGGACGATGCGAAGGTAGAAGAGGTGTGTGCTTCCATAGAAGGGGAAGTAGTAGTGGCTGCCAACTACAACTGCCCGGGCCAGCTGGTGATCTCCGGTTCAAATAAAGGTATAGAGATCGCTTGTGAGAAGATGAAGGAAGCCGGTGCCAAGCGTGCCCTGCCGCTACCAGTAGGAGGCGCTTTTCACTCGCCGCTCATGAAGCCGGCAGAGGTGGAACTGGCCAAAGCCATCAACGAAACAACCTTCAGCCAGGGCATCTGCCCGATCTACCAGAACGTAGACGCCATGCCGCACACCAATCCGGAAGAGATCAAGCAAAACCTGATCAGCCAGCTGACAGCCCCGGTTCGCTGGACGCAATCGGTACAGCAAATGGTAGCCGACGGCGCCACACATTTTGTGGAGTGCGGTCCGGGCAAAGTGCTGCAGGGATTAGTGAAAAAGATCGAACGTACTGCTGAGGTAAGTTCAGTAGAATAATACTTCGCGTGAAATTGAAAAAGACCATTGCGGCCGCTGCTGCAATGGTCTTTTTTTATGTAGAATGTCTGAAGTGATAAGGGTATCCAGGTATAGCTTACCGGCCATTCTCGTCCACGGCCAACGGCGTTACCCCCAGTCTGCTTAATTCGTCTGACAGTTTTAAAAGCTCATTTTTAATGACGTCACTCTGCTGTAACAGTTCTTCCGGGAGGCTGATCACACGGGACAGGTATAGGTTCTCTTTCAGATGAAGTTCCTGCATGAGCGTGTCCAGCAATTCCTGGTTCTGGCCTATATGGATGAGCGGCGAGAGTTCGATCTGCACGTTTTCCTGCTTCGGATTGATGATGTTCACCCTGAAAAAATAATCACCTACTTTGCCGAACAGGTAGGTGGAAATTTCTTTCACAATGGCATTATATCCTTCAACAGCACCGTTGAAATGTAGCGACGTGAAGGCGGGGAAATCATACAGGCGCTTTTTCTTCAGGAGCTTCTCATAGTTATTGAGCAACAGCAGGATAATGATGCCCACCGCTACCAGCGCCGCAACCAGGGCTTTCTCTGGTATCTGTTGGCTAAATGTTTCGAATGGTGCGCGCTGCCTGAACAGGACAGGTAGAAAAGTGAACGGAAATACCAGTATGAACACAACAAGAAAGCCCCGCAAAAGGCTCTTTTTTTCGTTGGTGATGATGGTGAGTAGGTCGTTCATATGCTAGTCAGAAGAGGCGCGCAAATGGCACATCGTGTCACGTATACTTCGCAAGTATAGTTACCTCACAATATAGATAAAATTTTGTTTATGTAGCTTAGCCTGTGTATAAAGTAAGGCATTTTCAGAAAAAATCATAGCTCGCCTGCAGGACGTTAGTCAGCGGCCGAAACAAAGAGGTGAACGGGGAGTTTATCCGGGCAATCCTGTAGGAGCTGTGTTACCGGCTGGTTGAGCACCGGGTGCATAAGCTGCGGGGCGATCTCGCTCAGCGGAAGGAGTGTGAACCGACGCAGGTGCAGCTGCGGATGGGGGATGGTCAGGCGCTGCGACTGCATGACCAGCTCATCATAGAACAGCATGTCGATGTCGATGACGCGGGCTCCCCAGTGCTCATGCCGGATGCGCCCCATTTCCTGTTCGATCTGGTTTATACCTTGCAACACTTGTTCCGGGCTGAGCGTGGTTTGTACTTCCAGCACCTGATTCAGGAAAGCGGGTTGGTCGGTTTTGCCCCAGGCGGCGGTTTCGTAGAGAGAGGAGCTTTCCACGATAGGCCCGATCTGTGCAGCAATCTGTTCGCGGGCTTGAGACAGGTATAGCGGGCGGTCACCGAGGTTGCCGCCCAGGAGCAGGTATAGCTTAGGCATGTTTGTTGAAAAAGGCAATGCTCAGGTCGGCAGCGGCTTTGGCGGCTGTGGGTAATGCTTGTTTTTCGTAAGGGTGTTGTCCTCCGAAAGAATGATCGGCGCCGGGTAGCAGGTGTAGTTCAGTGTCCGGTTTCCAGGTATGCAGGTCGTGGGCCATCTGCACAGGCAGGGTTTCGTCTTCCTCTCCATGCAAAATGAGCAAAGGCTGCTGCATTTTCTGAATCACTTTCGGGATTTCGAGTCGCTCCACATTGGCCAGGTAATCCTCCACGATCTGGTAGTAGAGCGGCATGCGTATACCTGTGCGGGCATTGGTCACCCACTGCACGCCCTCTTTTTTCCAGGATTCTTTTTCCAGCTCATCCCAGCGCTGGTCAAAATTATTGACGGCAGCCCAGGTAGCCACAGCCCGTACGCGGGTGTCTTCAGCGGCTTTGAGTATAACGGATCCGCCACCGCGGCTGTGGCCGATGAGGTAAATGCGGTCGAGGTTCATCTCGTTTTGTGGCAGCGGTCCTTCTTCGTCATGCACCAGATCGATGAGCGACTTCAGGTCCTCGAGTTCAATGCTGAAGTTGTTGCGGCCAAAGGCTTCCATGTCGTGCAGGTCCGAATCGTTGTCGATGCTGGTACCGTTGTGCGAGAAGTTGAATTTGATGAACACAAAGTCCTGATCGGCGAAGTAATCGGCCAGCAGGTTAAAGTGGCCCCAATCCTTAAAACCTTTGAAACCATGGGTGTAGATGACGACCGGTTTTCTGTTGCCGTCCTGGGTATAAGTGGCGTCAGCGGTGAAAGGACGCTCGTGCTCCGGGTATACCACGAAGTCTACTTTAAGTGTGTCTGCCATGGAAAGATGTACTGTGTTATCAGAAGGCAATTTAGTTATTTTAAGCAAGCGGCAAACCAGCACGAGGCTGTGCTGTTGGTAAAGTATACCAGCGCGCTTAACTTAGATTATTTAAACGCTGATATTGCTATACTTGTTTGGAAACGACCCCCACACCTAGTAATATTGCGGAATATCACATGAGCATTAGCCTAAAGGAAATACAAGCGCCCATTGCCCAGGAGATGGAGCTGTTCGAGAAAAAGTTCAGGACTTCGATGAAGTCTAAAGTACTGCTGCTCGACAAGATCATGAGCTACATCGTAAAGCGCAAAGGCAAGCAGATGCGGCCAATGTTCGTGTTCTTCATGGCCAAGCTTTTCCGCGGCGACGCCATCGGCGATGCCACCTACCGCGGAGCCGCTCTGATTGAGCTGCTGCACACCGCCACCCTCGTGCACGACGACGTGGTGGACGAGGCCAACTACCGCCGTGGTTTCTTCTCTGTCAACGCCCTCTGGAAAAACAAAATTGCCGTGCTGGTAGGCGACTACCTGCTCTCCAAAGGACTGCTGCTATCCCTGCAAAACGACGACTACGAACTGCTCAAGATCGTGTCGAATGCCGTGCGTGAGATGAGCGAAGGTGAGTTGCTGCAGATCGAAAAAGCGCGTCGCCTGGACATCGACGAAGCCGTTTATTTTGATATCATCCGCCAGAAAACTGCTTCGCTCATTGCATCCTGTTGTGCGGTTGGCGCTGCCTCGGCCGGTGCCTCCAAAGAGGACATTGAAAAAGCACGTTTGTTCGGTGAAAAAGTAGGCATTGCTTTCCAGATCAAAGACGACCTGTTCGACTATGGCACCGCTGAAATCGGCAAGCCTGTAGGTATCGACATCAAGGAAAAGAAGATGACCCTGCCGCTAATCCACGCCCTGCGCGAAGCTGACTGGATGACCCGCCGCCGCGTGATCTACAACGTGAAAAATAACAACGGTAACAACGAGCGCGTGCAGCAGGTGATCGACTATGTGAAAGGCTCCGGAGGTATACAGTACACCATCGAGGTGATGAACCAATACCATGCGGAGGCCCTGGCCATTCTCCATACCTTCCCAGCCTCCCCATCCCGCACTTCCCTGGAGGAACTCATTGCCTATACCATCGAAAGGGAAAAATAAATTGTTAAATTGTTGATGGTTAAATTGTTTTGACCATTCAATTATGACCTTGCGGTGCGCGCAGTTCCCGCGAGTTTCTGAGGTAACTCCTATACCTATACCTATACCTGTCTGACTAAGGCCGATCTGCATGGGAACCCCTGTGTCATTTCGAACGCTAGAGAGAAATCTGGAATAGTGCCTATACTCCAAAATAACTCAGATCTCTCATTTCATTCGAGATGACAAATGGGAAGCAGATATTTCTACCTGCTATACCTGGAGCGAAAATATCTGTAAATTTTGGAATGAAATCTGTAAGCTAAGTAGGCAGGAGCGTAAGTAATTTTGGAGCACGAAAAACTTATGAAGAATGAGTCTCAACACCAACACCTGGAACCGGTTGCGCTATACGGTATACCTGCCGATTTACGATCTTGTAGCTGACCGTATCTTCCGGAGGTATAGGAAGCGCTCCATCGAACTGTTGCAAGCCAAACCAGACGACGCCATCCTGATCGTTGGCGCTGGTACCGGCCTCGACCTGCCATACCTACAGGGCTATACCCGCATCACCGCCAACGACATTACCCCCGGTATGATCACCAAGCTAAAAGTTAGAGCTGAGAAACTGGGTATACCTGTCGACGCGCAGGTGATGGACGGCCAGCAGCTTGCATACCCCGACAACACTTTTGATGCCGTTATCCTGCACCTCATCATCGCGGTTATACCTGATCCTGTGGCTTGTATCCGAGAAGTGGAGCGTGTGCTGAAGCCGGGCGGAACGGTCATGGTCTTCGATAAGTTCCTGCCCGACGGACAGCAACCTTCACTACTACGCCGTCTTTTCAACCAGGTTGCCGGCACGCTCTTTTCGGATGTGAATCGCAGCATTGGGAATATTGTCAGCCACACCTCACTGCAGGTGGAACTGAACGAGCCGGCGGCTTTTGGAGGCACGTTCCGGCTTGTGCGGCTGAGGAAACTCGTTTAAATCCAGCTTTTCGGAAAGGATCAACAAGTGCTCACAAAACACAAAGGCCGCTACTGCACCAGTAGCGGCCCTTGCTATACCTGCCGATCAAACAATCAACAATAAACAATAAACAATTAAATCTCTTCTGCCAGCAGTTCGTCCATCGTTTTGTTAAAGTCGGCTACCCACTCTTCGTAATACTTACCTGTACCAGGACCTGAGAAACCGGTGTGGATCTTGCGCACTTTGCCCTGGCGGTCAATGTAGATGGTGGTGGGGAAGGAGAGGACGTGGTTAAGCGCCGGCAATGCCTGTGCGGCAGCCTCTTTGTCGGCCGGACCCGCATAGAGCAGGTCGTACTCGATGTCGAAGCGATCTTTCATCTTAGTCAGACGCGGCACGGCTTGCTCGTAGCCTTTGGTGCGCTCAAAACCTAGACCGATGATCTCCAGTCCGCGGTCTTTATTCTTGCTGTAATACGGCGCCAGGAACTGGGTCTCGTCCATGCAGTTCGGGCACCATGATCCCAGCAGTTGCACCAGCACCACCTTGCCTTTATACTTCTCGTCATTCAGCGATACCTTTTTGCCTTCCAGGTCAGGGAACGTGAACTCCAGCGACTCATAGCCTGGCTTCAGGAAAGTCAACTCATTGGCGTTAGCCAGTTCGGCGTCCTCGTTGCGTTCGGCAGTCCAGGTTTCGTAGTCGTAGAGGCCGGCAAAATACTCACCCTGCAACGTGCTGTCCGCACCCGGTGTGGCTGTGAACAGGTAGTCGTGGTTACCGTCAAAGGTCGACAGCTTCAGCTCATTGCCTTCCACCTGACCTTCCAGGTAACGGTAGTCGCCAGTTTGCGTGATGAATGTGCCGGTTACGTGATTGTCTTTCTGCTCAAACACACCGATAGCCGGGTAGGTTTTGCCATCTTTCTTTGTAAAAGTCACTTCCCACTTGCCGGTATAGTCAAAAGTAGCCGGAGCGGGATTTTCCTTGAAGCGGTTGGTTTTGCCATGCTCGGCTGTAAAAGGAACGGAGTAGGGCTTGGACAGGTCGTTGCGGGTGAAGCGGCCGGCCATTTTATCGCCGTCTACTTTCGCAATCAGGTCAGCGTCGAAAATGTGCAACCTGATCCGGAGCGAATCACCCTCCTGATGAAATTCATCCACCAGAATGCGTTCATCGGCGTTCACCAGGTATAGCACGGTCTTGCCATTCTGTTCTTCTGCTTCCATGATGAACGGAATCTCCTGGCCTTGGGCCTGGAGGGCAACCCGCCAAGAACCCGGTTTGATGGTGTTATCAGTAGATGTCATAGAGCCACAGGAGGTTAAAAGCTGCGTGAATGACAAAGCCAACAACAAAATCAGCCTTGCCGGGGTATTAAAACAAGTACGTATCATACGGCAAAATTACGAGAAGGAATCGTTAAATGCGAAACATGAGAACGAATAGCACAAGCGGTGGTGGAAATGTTATATTCATGACCGCTAATGTTGTGCTTAAACACTCATATTTCGTACATTTGTAAACTTCACAACGAAGCATTAAACATCATAACAATAGCAAAACTATGGCATTTGATTTAGGAATGATCAAGGCAGTGTATGCCGGGATGGCCGAGCGCGTGAATGCTGCCCGTAACGCAGTAGGCAGACCGCTTACCCTAACAGAGAAAATCTTGTACGCGCACCTTTTCGATGGCAACGCGACACAGTCTTTTGAGCGCGGCAAGACCTATGTGGACTTCGCTCCGGACAGAGTGGCTATGCAGGACGCCACAGCGCAAATGGCCTTGCTTCAGTTTATGCAGGCTGGCAAGCCGCAGGTGGCTGTGCCTTCTACGGTACATTGCGATCACCTGATCCAGGCTCGTGTAGGTGCTGACCAGGACTTGCAAGACGCTTATACTGAAAACAAAGAGGTATACGATTTCCTTGCCTCTGTTTCAAATAAATATGGCATCGGCTTCTGGAAGCCGGGTGCCGGTATCATCCACCAGGTGGTACTCGAGAACTACGCCTTCCCGGGCGGTATGATGATCGGTACGGACTCCCACACACCAAACGCCGGTGGTCTGGGTATGGTCGCGATCGGTGTGGGTGGCGCTGATGCTGTAGACGTAATGTCTGGCATGGCCTGGGAGCTTAAATTCCCGAAAGTGATTGGTGTAAAACTGACCGGCAAGATGAGCGGCTGGACTTCACCGAAAGACGTGATCCTGAAAGTTGCCGGTATCCTGACTGTGAAAGGTGGAACGGGCGCTATCGTAGAGTACTTCGGCGAAGGTGCTGAGTCTATGTCTTGTACCGGTAAAGGTACTATTTGTAACATGGGTGCGGAGATCGGGGCGACTACTTCAGTGTTCTCTTACGACGATAGCATGCGTGCGTACCTGCGCGCCACCAACCGCGAAGAAGTGGTAGAAATGGCGGACGAGGTGGCAGGCTACCTGCGTGCAGACGACGAGGTATACGCTGACCCGGCTGCTTTCTATGACCAACTGATCGAGATTGATTTGTCTACGCTGGAGCCGCATGTGAACGGTCCGTTCACACCAGACGCTGCCTGGCCGATTTCTCAGTTTGCTGCTGTTGTAAAAGAGCACAACTGGCCAGCTAAACTGGAAGTAGGTCTGATCGGTTCTTGCACTAACTCCTCTTATGAAGACTTGACCCGTTCGGCTTCAATTGCTGAGCAGGCGGTCTCTAAAAAACTGGTTGCACAGGCTGAGTTTACCATCACGCCGGGTTCTGAACTCGTGCGCTTCACAACAGCCCGTGATGGCTTGTTGGATACATTCGCTCAGATGGGTGGTGTGGTACTGGCAAACGCTTGCGGACCGTGCATCGGCCAGTGGGCCCGTCACACCGACGACCCAACTCGCAAAAACTCCATTATTACATCCTTCAACCGTAACTTCGCCAAGCGTAACGACGGCAACCCGAACACACACGCGTTCGTGGCCTCGCCTGAGATCGTAACTGCTTTCGCTATTGCTGGTGACCTGACTTTCAACCCACTGGTTGACAAGCTGATCAACTCCGATGGAGAAGAAGTAATGCTGGATGAGCCAAGAGGCATCGAATTGCCACCACAGGGCTTCGCCGTAGAAGACGCAGGCTATGTAGCCCCAGCCGAAGACGGTAGCAGCGTAGAAGTGGTAGTAGATCCGAAGTCTGACCGTCTGCAATTGCTGGAAGGCTTTAAGCCATGGGAAGGCACCGACCTGAAAGGTATGAAGCTGCTCATCAAAGCACAAGGCAAGTGTACGACTGACCACATCTCCATGGCTGGTCCTTGGTTGAAGTACCGTGGTCACCTCGACAATATCTCCAACAACATGTTGATTGGTGCCATCAACGCCTTCAACGGCGAAGCCAACAAGGTATACAACGACATGACACGTGGTTACGACACCGTGCCTGCTACTGCCCGTACCTACAAGGCTGCCGGCATCGGTACAGTAGTAGTAGGTGATGAGAACTATGGTGAAGGCTCATCCCGTGAGCATGCTGCCATGGAGCCGCGCTTCCTGGGTGTTCGTGCCGTTATCGTGAAGTCATTCGCACGTATCCACGAAACCAACCTGAAGAAGCAGGGTATGCTGGGTCTTACGTTCGCCAATAAAGCCGACTACGACCTGATCGAGGAAAAAGATACGATCGATATCCTGGGTCTGGAGGATTTCAAACCGGGTCAGCCGCTGAAAGTGGTGTTGACGCACAAAGACGGTTCTCAGGATGCCTTCATGGTAAACCATACCTACAACGAAGGACAGATCGAGTGGTTCAAGGCTGGTTCAGCCCTTAACCTGATCCGTTTGCAGCAAAAGCAGTCAGCTAACGGTTAATTAGCAGTTACCTGCCCATAATAGAAACGCCCCGCTCGAAAGAGCGGGGCGTTTCTATTATGGGCAGGTATAGCTTGTGCTAAGGTATAGCTCCGGTTATGGTCTGATGATCAGCAGGCGACTCGTCGTGGTATTGTTTTCGTACGTCAGCTGAACAATGTAAAACCCTTCTGCCAGACCGTTCAGGTCGAAAATGGCCTCGTGCGGCATACGGCTGCGTAATTTCGGACTAACCCGCCGTCCCATGGCATCCGTCATGAACAGGATGAGTGGGGCGTCCGCCTTCGGCAAAGCAATATGCAGTTCGTGCACAGCCGGGTTCGGGAATACTTGGAAATGGGGGGGCGGGGGAATTATTGTTTCGACTTGCTTGATCTCAATCCGCCGCGTAACAGTGTCTTCACCACAATCAGAAGCATTCGAGACAATCAGGGAAACATTATAGTTGCCAGGCAGTTCATAGGTATAGCTAGGATGCTGCTCTGTGGAGGTGTCTCCGTTGCCAAAATTCCACCGCCAGCTGCTGCCATGCTCGCTTTCATTGCGAAAGTCGATGCTCTTGCCGGGTTCCATTTGTTCTTGTGGCTGCACGATGCTAAAGCCAGCTATGGGAGAATCGGCCACTAAAATCTGGAAAGGTACCAGTGGACTGTCAAACAAGGAGTCGGCGTTGCAAACGTATAGGATGGTGCTCGTGTCAAGTGCGGCGATTTTGAAGTTGCTACCTGCGCCCAGGAGCTTTGTTTTGGCTTCGTCAGCAAAAAACTTGAACTGTTTGCCGCCCGCTGGCGCCAAGCTGATCGAAGCGCCCACGCACACTGTATCGCTGATAGCCAAAGGCGCTGGCCCGGCTTTCATGACCTGGTATTTTGTGAGCGCAGCTCTGGCGTTCTGTTGAAGCTGCTCCAGATCATCGCCGGCCACAATGGCAAACGAAACCAGTTGGCTCTGGCCCGGCGCTAATTTGTTGGCCGTAGTGCCCACGACATGGGCCACATCATTACCGTAGCCGCTGCCCCAGGCTTTCTTCCTGGCCACGCCACCTGACAGCGCTTTGTATTTTTCATGCGTGCTAAAGCCATCGGCAATCGCAAAGGTAGAGGAGCCCCCGGACAGGTTATCGATCGCGTAATAGGAAGGAGGGGTGACCGAAAGCAGACTTATACCTGCATAAGGCGATGCCTGTCCCATGTTATAGACGAATCCCATTTTCAGCGTTTCGTCCCAGTCGGCTACGTTCATGTAGGCATCCGTTATATTCCAGTCAGCGAACAGGCCGGCATGGAGCGTTTCGATCGTGTCTGGCGTGACATTGCGAATGCGGTACTCTAAAATAATATAGTCGGCGTCAGGCGACTCGCTCCAGGCCATGCCTTTGTAGCTCACTTGCACGCCTGCCTGGGCCGGAGCCGGGAATTTGTCGCGCATCACGCCACTGACTTCCTGATCCGCATCTTCTGTGTTATGGCGCAGCCGGGCAGATTTCACTGATACAAAGTCATTGTCCGTTTGCCAGCTGGCATTGCGCACATTATCCGATATACGGTCCGGGGCAGCTGCGACTATTAACCCTCCTTCAAAAATCATGGAAGTGCTGCCCTTGTACATAATGCCGATGCCCTGTCCGAAATTATACCCGTTATACCCGAGGTTGCCTTTGCTGTTCAGGGTGATGTGCAGGTTGTTAGCCGTCAGGGTAAGGTAATCCGGGTTGACAGGCAGCTGGTAGTATTGAAAATCCTGGTACACGCCGTCTGTAAACCCGACTCTGAAAGTAGCCTGGGCATTGTGAGGCGCATCCGGGAGCACCACGAACCGGAATGGCTTGCTGTGGTTGTTAGTTGTCGCCAACGTACCCATGGCGCCAATGTTGAGTTCATTATCATCCAACACCTTGATAAAAGGCGAGGTTGAGGTGAGTGTTAACTTGAGGGCAGTAGTAGGGTCGAGATAATTCATCACACTCAGATGAATCAGCAGCGTGTCGCCGATCTGAGCCACCTTATTATCGACGACATTGAAAGAAGTACAACGCACTGACTTTGCCTGAACGTCCCGAAGCGCTCTTTTCACATTCAGGCGGCCTTTGCCGAGTAATTCATGGTATGCAGTATTGCCAGGCAGGTGGTAAACATCGTCGGCTGTAGCACGAAGCCGCTGGATAACCTGCACCGCATTGAGGTGTGGCATGTGAGAGCGTAGCAGTGCGGCGGCACCTGCCACGAGCGGGGACGCCAGCGAAGTGCCGGTGTCGGAGCCATAGGAGTTGTCGCGGCTGTAGGTGGTGCTGTAAATGCTCTGGCTAGGCGCTGTCAGGCTAATCCTGTAGTTCCAGGTATGGCCGTTTGTCTTTACATCGTTATGCGTGCCGCCTACCGCCAGCACGTTGTCGTAGGCCGCCGGGTATATGTTCACAAACGCATTGGTATTGCCGGCCGCAGCCACGATCACCACATCTTTCTCAAGCGTTGCATAATTGATGATGTCCTGCTCAAACTTAGAAAATCCTGTACCTCCCCAGGACAGGTTGATGATACTGCAGCCCTTGTCCGCTGCATACACAATGGCCTCGTAGCCGCCGAAACTGCCATACGAAGTAGACGGGAAAACCTTGATCGGCATAAACTTGGCATTGAAGCCCACTCCAGCTATACCTACGCCGTTGTCCGCCTCGCCAATCGCCACACCTGCCACCTTCGTGCCGTGCCCTTTGTAAGGAGAGTCATCCGTTAGAATATTGTCCTTGTCGCCAAAATCCCAGCCATAGAAGTTGTCGATCAGTCCGTCGCCGTCGTTGTCAATTCCATCGAAGGGATCATCGTAATTATACCTGATCTTGTTTTTGATGTCTTCGTGCGTAAAGCGGAAACCTGAATCCAGCACACCTATCACGATATTGGTATCGCCCTTTTGTATGGCCCATGCGCCATAGGCCTGTATGTTTTTCAGGTAGGCCTGCGAGGTTTTGGTGGAGTCGGCAGAGGGGTCGTTGGGCTGGTAGAGGGGTACCCGCTCGTAGAGCGGCTCCACGTACTCTACCATACCGGTTGCCAGCAGGGCTTGCTGCACGGCTTCCAGATTGTGCGAAGGGTCGTATTTCAATTCGTATATAAGCGAGAGATCCACATGGGCTTTCCGGGCGAAAGGGGAGGGGGTTTTATCCGGAAACTTCTGCTCCACTGATTTGGCTCCTACCTTTTGCAAAGCATTTTGCATGGGGTTTCCGGCAGCCATACGCAGCTGGTTGCCGGACTGTGGCTTCAGCTTGTAGACGACAGTATGCGGTTTAGTCGTTGTTCCTATACCTGCTGGAGCGGACAGATGCTGCGCAGCCAACAAGGACGAACTCAGGACTAGAAACAGGAAAGATAGTATGCAGCGGTAAACCACTGGCCCTGGGGTAAACATTAAATCATATTAAACTATTAGGTGAATACAACCTCTGCCTGAGCAGGGAGAGGTATAAAGTAAAGCGCATACAGCACGGCGAAATTTAAAGATGCTTCCCGAGCTTAATAAAAAAATACGTAACTTTCCAACAATTGATTCTAATATATGTGTTTAATTATATAAAATAAATACTATGACCTCGGATTTGAAAAATAAACATCTTCCTATTCTAGAAAACGCTGTGAAAGCCTTGCACGAGCGTCGTTTTTTTGCCCAATATCCTGAAAACCCGATGCCTGATATTTACGGCGAAAATGCTGATAAAGAAGGTCGTGAGAGGTATAAGCAGCATCTTAACAACAAGTTTACAGAATTGGTGCATGATGGAGCTGAAAATTGGACAGGTCAGGAGGAATCGCCTTACGAACAGCAGCCATTAGGTATAAAGTACCCTTACTTCAGTGCAGAAACGCTGGTGGAGCGTGCTGATGAGGCTTTCCACCAGTGGCGCAAGGTAAAACCGGTTGATCGCGCTGCTATCCTGGTGGAATCGCTGGAGCGCATGAAGGAGCGCTTCTTCGAAATTGCCTACGCAACGATGCACACCACGGGCCAGGCCTATATGATGTCATTCCAGGCGTCGGGTCCGCATGCGGCCGACCGTGCTTTGGAGGCGATCGCGGCAGGTTACGAAGAGCAGACCCGCTTTCCGGAGCACATGGAGTGGGAGAAGCCAATGGGCAAGTATAACCTGAAGCTGAACAAGAGCTGGCGTGCCGTACCGAAAGGTATAGGCCTGGTGATCGGCTGCTCTACCTTCCCGACCTGGAACACTGTGCCGGGCATGTATGCAAGCCTTGTTACCGGTAACCCGGTTATCGTGAAGCCGCACCCGAAAGCAGTCCTGCCTATCGCGATCGTGGTATCGGAAGTGCAGAAGGTGCTGGTAGAAAACGGCCTGAGCCCCTACATCTGCCAGTTGGGAGTAGACGCGGATGACCGTCTGATCACCAAAGAACTGGCCGAGAATCCGAAGGTAAAACTGATCGACTACACAGGTGGTACGGAGTTCGGCAACTATGTGGAGAGCCTGCCAGGCAAAGTGACTTTCACAGAGAAAACAGGCGTGAACTCAATCATCCTAGATTCGGTACAGGACATTGACAAAGTGGCCCAGAACCTGGCTTTCTCACTTAGCCTGTACTCCGGACAGATGTGTACGGCTCCACAGAACTTCTTCGTGCCGGAAACCGGCGTGAAAGTGGGTGAGGAGATGATGCCGTACGAGGAAGTAGTGAAGAAACTGGCCGATGCCGTAACGGGCCTGGTGAACAACCCGAAAGCCGGACCACACATACTGGGAGCTATCCAGAATCCGGCCACAGCAGAGCGTGTGAAAGAAGCAGCCAGCGTGAAAGGCAAAGAAGTGCTGAGCACCTGCGACATCAGCAACCCGATGTTTGCCAACGCCCGTATCTGCACGCCGGTTATTTATGAAGTGGATGCGACAGAGAAAGAAAGCTTCAGCCGCGAACTGTTTGGCCCGATCGCTCTTGTCATCAAAACAAAGGACACAGACCAGTCGATCGAATTGGCAAAAGAGATGGCTATGAATTACGGTGCAATCTCCTGCGGTGCCTATACCACAGATGAAGAAACAAAAGAGAAGATCATGGATGAGATGAGTCTGGCGGGCACTCCGGTGAGCTTTAACCTGACGGGCGGCATCTACGTGAACCAGAACGCAGCTTTCTCTGATTTTCACGTGACTGGCGGTAATCCGGCCGGTAACGCTTCATTCACAAATCCCGAGTATGTGATCAAGCGCTTTACTTGGGTAGGCTTCCGTGAGCCTGTGGCTGGATAGTCTGAGGTCGAAATAAAAACAAAAAGCCCCGGTGCTATACCTAGCACCGGGGCTTTTTGTTTTTATTTGAAAAGGTTGTCCATGTCCTTTTTGAGGTTGTCGAGGCCGTCTTTCAGGCCCTGCCATTTGCTTTGACTGTCCTCCTGGTCGCTCAGTTTGTTGGCGATCAGTTCGCGTTTGGCTTCCAGTGCGGCAACATGCTCGTGGTAGGTATGGTTTGAGTCTGCAGCCGTGGCGTTTGCGCGGGCCTTCAGGGTTTTGATCTTGCTGTCAAGTTCTTCCAGACTTTTCTCGATTTCCTCGCGTGTCAGGTTATTGGGCGCACGCATGTGTTCGGGTTTCAGGTTGTAAGTATCCATATCTTTCAGTTCAGGTTCAATGTAAAGCGATACCACTTACAGGTATCACTCTAGATACTTGAAAAGGCTTGAAAAGGATGTATAAAGGCAAGTGTTGATATGCTCTGGATGTTTTTTGTTGCTTATTTAGAAAATATCTAAATAAGTCTTTTGTCTTATAGATATGGTGTTTACTTTTGCATCACTTTTTAGAATGAATCTAATTAAAGCTAAATGCAACGCACACTTACCATCATCTTTGCCTTTGTGCTGCTAGCACATCAGGCATTTGCGCAATCCACAGGCCGTATTGAAGGCCGCATCCAATCCGAAAGAGGCGATGGTATAGCCGGCATCAGCGTAGGGCTGGAGGGCACCTCTTACGGCTCCACCACAGATGATGAGGGCAAGTTCCTGATCAAAAACATACCGGCTGGTAACTACACGCTGGTTGCCTCAGGTATAGGCTACACCCTGCAAAAGCAGTTGCTGGAGGTAACAGGAGGAAAGGCTTCTTTTGTAAATGTGGACCTGGCCTCGTCGTCGCATTCGTTGGGCGAGGTGCAGGTAACGGCGCATCGCAGCGGCGAATACCTGCAGCGCACCGCGACCACAGCCACCAAAATGGAAGCACCCATCAAATCGGTGCCGCAATCGGTGCAGGTGGTGTCGCGCCGCGCCCTGGACCAACTGCAGGTGCTGCGCCTGGAGGACGCTATGCGCAATGTAAGTGGCGTGAGCATGGAGACAGGCTTTGGTGGTCGTTCTGATGTCTTTCAAATCCGGGGTTTCCGTACCGATATGCAAAGCGTGTTCAAAAACGGTTTCCGCAATACAGTGCGCACCTACCGCGAAAGCGCCAACATCCAGCAGATCGAAGTGATGAAAGGCCCGGCCTCTGTGCTGTACGGCGTGAGCGACCCGGGTGGCATGGTGAACATCTCCACCAAAAAACCAACCGCCCATACCTTCCAGGATATCCAGATCACGTCCAATAATTTCGGCCTGGTAAGACCCGCCATCGACCTGGGTGGTGCCTTCAACGAGAGCAAAACGTTTAAATACAGACTGAACGCCGCTTACGAGCGTGCCGACAGCTACCGCGACTTCGTGAAGACCAAGCGTATTTTCGTGGCCCCGGCCATCACTTACGATTTCTCTGACAAGACATCCCTGACGGTAGAGACCGAGTTCCTGAACCACGACCAGCCATCTGACCGCGGTATCTTCTCTGTTAACAGCCAGATTGCGCCTGTGCCAAGAAGCCGTGTGGTGATTGAGCCTAGTAACACGGGTGAGTTTACTAACCGCATGGCGCAGTACAACCTGCAGCACAAATTCTCGGAGGCGCTGAGCTTCCGTCATGCGTTTAACTACAACTACGCAACCGAAACCCGCGACGTAGTGGAGCAGACCACCGTTCTGAAAGACGGCTCTTTCCGCATCAATCGTCAGCACCAGGACCAGGACACCTACGACCGCAACATCGCTACCCAGAATGAGCTGTACGCCAACTTTAACACGGGCGCACTGATAGAGCACAAGGCCGTGGGAGGTATAGAGATTTCGCGTTCGATATTCGACATCTGGGTGAAACGTGCTCCTTACGACGTGTTCGACATTCTGAATCCACAGTATAACCCCAAACCAAAGGATTATTCGCTGCTCGCTTACTCACAGGACTACCAGGACCGTGTAGATGTGCTGGGCTTCTACCTGCAGGACTTCATCACGATCAACCAGCGCCTGAAGGTGTTGCTCGGCGGTCGCTACGACTTCTGGGAACAGGAGAAAGAGAACCGCATGAAAGAGGAGACAACCAGGCAAAGTAACAAGGCCTTTAACCCAAGACTGGGTGTGCTGTATGAGGTATACGGACCGGTTTCGGTATACGCCAACTACTCCAAGGGCTTCCAGCCAGGTATAGGACAGACGCTGGAGGGCGAAGCCTTTAAACCGATCACTTCAGTGCAGTATGAAGCCGGTACAAAAATCGGTTTGCTGAATGATCGTGTGAACCTGACGGCTGCTTACTTTGATATCACGCGCCAGAATGTGGTGGTGCCCCACCCGACACAGAGCGGCGCCAGTGTGCAGCTAGGCGAGGTGCAGAGCAAAGGTATAGAAACCGATATCACAGGGGAGGTGCTGCCTGGCCTGAATGTGATCGCCACTTATACCTATACCGACGCCCGCGTAACGAAGGATGCGCTGAGTGCAGAAGATCCAAAACGCACCGTAGGACGCCGCTTCAGAGGCGTGGGGTATAACAACAGCAGCCTTTGGACAACCTATGAGTTACAGGATGGCTTTTTGAAGGGTCTGGGCATTGGTGGTGGCTTTACTTATGTGGAAGATCGCCCGGTAGATGACGCCAACAGCTTTATGCTGCCAGGCTACACCCGCTACGATGCGACCATGTTTTACAACAGCAAACGCTTCCATGCGGCCCTGAACGTGAAGAACCTGACCAACGTGAAGTACTACGAAGGCTCACAGTCCGTAACCGTGATTATGCCGGGTGCGCCTACTACAGTGCAGGGTACAGTAGGAGTTAGATTTTAAGAAAGCGAATCAGAGATAAATAGTATCGGCGGCATTGTCCTGACAGGGGCGGTGTCGCCGATTTCAAGTTAAGGTATATGCGCAAAATCCTTCTTCAGTTACACCTCTGGGTCGGCCTGACAGCGGGCGCCGTGCTAGCCTTTATGGGCTTGACGGGCTCACTCTATGTGTTTCAGCCCGAACTGACAGTGGCGCTATACCCTGAGCATTACAAAAGCTCCAATCCGGAAGCTATACCTGTGGAGGTACGCCTTGTCGTAAAGAAAGCTGAAGAGCAGTTCGGGGGCCAGGTGACCAATATCTTTTTTCCGGTGCGCGAACTGGAGAACTACATTGTCAAGGTAAAGGGCAATAAGCAGTTTCAATTTTTCGACGCGGCAACCGGCAACTATATTGGTCAGCTTGAGAAGCGGCGCGGTGCAATGGACACCGTGCTGGACCTGCACCGTCACCTGGCCATGGGCGAGGCCGGCGCAATGATTACACGTATAAGTGCTTTGTTTCTGGCCTTTGTGCTGCTCTCGACGGGGCTATACCTGTGGATGCCACGTAAAACACAGAACCTCAGGGATAAACTGCGCCTCAAGCCCAATGCCTCATTCAAACGACGTAATTTCGACCTGCACAATGTCTTTGGGTTTTACTTTAGCATACCGTTATTTCTGGCCGCCATAACAGGAGCGTATTTTGGCTTTCAGGAGCAGACACAGGCGGTAGTAGATAAGCTGACGCTAGCCAAAGAACCGACACCTTACGTCAAAGCGCTGCGGTCGTCTTATCAGGAGGGAGCGGCGGCGCTCACTGTGTACGAGGCACTCGACCGGATGGACGCGCTATACCCTGGCTACGTCCCGCGCACCCTTGTCATGGCCCCCGATAGTGCGGCAACGCTCAACCTGACCTACCTGGCATCATCCGAACTGGAGGCTGGTCCGCAGTACCGCCCGATGGTATACCTGGACCAGTATACCGGCGACATCGTGTATGATTACAATCCGCACACGGCTCCAATAGGCACAAAGCTGACCCGCAACTGGTTCGTGCCGACGCACTTCGGGGAAATTGGAGGTTGGATGACGCGTATACTCTGGTTCTTTCTGGGCCTGGTGCCCGTCACGTTGTGGGTGACAGGCATTGTAATGTGGTGGGGCAAAAGCAAAAAGAAGAGAAAAGTCCACGTCAAGGTGAAGGAAGGAATAATCGCTGGAAAAATTTAAACGTGCTAACAGCTGATATATCTTTAAATTCTACAAGCAAAAGTGTACTTTTGCGGCGCTATGGTATAGTATGTTCTATGTCGCTTTCGTAAAATGGCGATATAGTACATAAAGCGTCGCAATATTGAACATTAATTGTTTACGATATGTTAGTGGCACAACCGGGTAGATGAGTATCCGGAGGTGTAAATTGTAGCTTACCGTTGATTTAGGAGAGATAAAAAACTAACTATGAAGGAAGCATCCGAAATGCTTGACCTAGTGCTGTTGGTAGATGACGACGATACCACGAATTATCTGAACAAGCGCCTGTTGACCGACATGAAAGTAGCCAGAGAAATTCTGGTACTGAAGAACGGTAGAGAAGCAATCGATTATCTGAGCAAAGCCTGTGGCGAGAAGCCTGACCAGGCTTTTAAATGCCCTGACCTTATTTTTCTGGATATCAAAATGCCCATGATGGATGGCTTTGAGTTTCTGGAGGAATATCAGCGCAAAGGCCTGGATGCCGGCGACCATGTGATCATTCTGATGTTGACCTCCTCAGCAAGCTTTTATGACCTGGAGCGCATCAAAAGCTTCAAGAAAGTGAAAAAACATTTCTCTAAGGCGCTTACCAACCACGATGTAAGAGAGATACTGGCCGAGTTTTTCCAGAAACGAAAAAAATAGTGGAATCCATACGTTAAACAACAAAGCCTGTACGCCGCAAGGTATACAGGCTTTGTTGTTTATTCATTCTCCTCTGATTCGGTTACCACTTCGCTGGCCGGCCACGAAAACACGAAGCGGGCACCACGCCCTTCTGACTCAACCCATACATCACTCCGCTTTTCCTCGAGTATGCGTTTCACGATGGCAAGACCCAGGCCCGAACTGTCGGAGCGTGTCAGGTTGTGGCCCAGCGATTCGTATTTGCTAAAGATCTGCTCCTGGTCTTCGGGGGCTATGCCCGGGCCATTGTCCTGCACTGTAAACAAGATATGGTCAGCTTCGAAGCTATACGCTATTTCAATTACGGCCTCCTCGGGTCTGTCGTGATACTTCACCGCGTTGCCAAGCAGGTTGCTGAAAATCTGGTAAAAGTAGATCTCCTGGGTATAGAGGGTCGGCATATCATCCGGCAGTATTATTCTGAAAGACGCCGGTATAAAGAGCGACTCCAGCACTTTTTGCAGTACAACCCGCACGGATACGATCTGCCGGTGCAGACTGTGGTGACCGGCAAGCGAATAGGCCAGTATACCTGTAATCAATTTGTCCATCTTGCTGGCCTGCTCCCGCAACATCGGTAGGAGAGAAGCTGCGTCTTCGTTATTTCCGGTTTGCAGACTGTTCTCCAGAAAATTGATAATGCCGCCGATGTTTTGCAGGGGCGACCGCAGATCGTGCGAAACGGTATGCGCAAAGGCGTCCAGGTCTGCGTTCACTTTCTGGAGCTCCAGGTTGCGGCGTTCCCGTTCTTCTGAAAGCGTCTGTATCTCGAAGTTGGAATGCTGGAGTTGCAGGTTCAGCCTCCTGATTTCCTGTAGTTGCTGCTCTGCCTCCAGGTTGCGCAGCCGCAGCTTTTCGAGCAGTTCGAGCTGCTGCATGTTCTGCTTTTTGATCTCCGCATACGGCGATATACCTTCTTCATCGTTAAATTCCTGCAACCAGACTTCTTTCAGACTCTTGGTCACGACAGGCGACTGTGTAGGTATACGCTTGCGGAGGGTCACGGCAGTGCCCTGTTCATGCTCGGTCTTTATCTCAAAAAAGTCGACGAGCTTGCGGGAGTTGACGATGCCCATGCCACGGGTTGCGGTGCTACTGGCATACCTGGCCCGGTCATAAATCTGGTCAAGGTTTCCGATGCCGCGCCCGCGGTCCGAAACCCTGGCTTCCAGGTAATTGTGGCCGCTCTCCTGCACAATGCCAAACTGAATGGTGCCATTGCCTACATGCTCCACCACGTTGCGGCAGATTTCTGACACGGCCGTTGCAAACTTGGTTTGGTTAGCCTGCGCCATACCTGTTTTTTCAGACAGTTGCATAGCGCGCCTGTAAGCCAGCACCACATCCAGCTCGTTTGCAATGTTTATTTTGAGAAGACTCCTGGGCATGGACTAAGGTTTAGCTTTGCATACAAGTACGAGCGTGTCATCTGTCTGGCGGCTGTGGTCTTTGTAAAGAACAGCCGCGATGGTGGTGGGCGAGTGGCGGTGCAGATTCGGGTAGCGGCTCAGGTCCCAGCGCGATTTCAGTCCGTCGCTGTGCACTATGAGCACCTTGTTACGGTTCCAGTCCAGGCTTTGGTTGTTGAAAGTGCCCGGCACGTTATGGCCGAGTATGCCATTGTAGGAAATCACATTCTTGTAAGACAAACTACCCAGCGAACTTTCCATTGAGAAAAGTTTGCCGGCAATGTTGCCAATGCCACAGTACGTGAATTTGTTTTGCGTGATGTCGATGCTGGCGGCAAAGCCTACTGCGCCCCGGGTACGGCGAATGCCATTGTGGATGACTTGCAATGCCTGAGCCGGATCAGGTATAGGATTTTCACAAAAGGTTTTGACAGCAAGTTGTGCTGCTTCCTGTGCGTGCGTACCATGCCCAAGGCCATCGAGGGCAAGCAGGTAAGCGCCCCGTTCGTGGTGAATGACGGCATAGCCGTCGCCACAGTCCACCTCTTTTGGCTTGGGTACCATGACACTGCCAATTTCGTAGCGTCGTGCCGAAGGTATAGACTTAGCCGACTTGTATACCCGGGTCACGATGACTGTGCCTACCTGCGGCTGTGAGTAAAGATCGAAAACATCCGACTGCCGCCTGATTGCTCCGAGCCCTTCGCCGGCGGAGCCGAAGGTCGATACACCATCTTCCAGCATGCGTTCAGGATCAGCCATACCGGGCCCGTTGTCGAGACTGATGATCTCGATTCCTTTGATGGGTTTTCCGATGGCTTTCACCAGCAGCTCTCCACCCTGTGTTGTATGCTTCTCCAGGTTGGTTAGCATTTCCGAAACAATGATATTCACTTTGCCCACAGCTCCCTCCGACAAGGCGAAGCTCTCGGCAAGGCGCGTAATATCTTTTTTTGTGAGGCTGGCGTAGCTCCGGTCGGGTACTGCGAAGCGGTAATGTTGGTTAACGTCCATTTTTCCAGTGGATGACAGTAACGGTCGTGCCTTCTCCCGGATTACTTTTGAGGTCGAATTCGTTGACTAGTCGCTTGGCGCCGGGCAGACCAAGACCAAGGCTCCTGCCAGTAGAGAAGCCATCGCGCATGGCCATGGCGACATCCGGTATACCTGGGCCTTCGTCTTTGAAGGTTAGTCTTACGCCTGTTTTGGCATTATAGCTGATAATTTCGAGTATTACTTTGCCGCCGCTGGCATACTTGAGCATGTTACGCACGAGTTCGCTGGCTGCCGTAATCAGCTTGGTCTGGTTTACCAGACTCATACCTATACGGGTGCTAAATTCGCGCACGCGGTTGCGGAACGGTACCACATCCTGTTCGCGCACGATCTCCATCGTGTCCTTAGTCATTACGATCATCCTGGTCTTCCTCCTCGTCGTCGTCTAGTTCCAGGTTATCGCCTAGTTTAGTGTTAAGTAATTCCATGCCCTTTTCTACATTCAGAGCAGTGTATACACCTTGCAGCGTCAGGCCGAGCTCCACAAGTGTAATAGCCACAGCGGGCTGCATTCCTACTACCACGGTTTCGGCATCCATAATGCGCGACATAGAGGCAATGTTGCCTAAAATGCGGCCCATAAATGAATCGACGATGCTTACCGTGGAAATATCAATCAGTACGCCCCGTGCCCCGGTCTGACTTACCATGTTGATCAGGTCGTTCTCCAGCGTCAGGGCTAATCTGTCGTAAAGGTCAATCTGAATGGTAACCAGCAGAAAAGGCCCCATTTTTAAAATCGGTATCCTCTCCATCATTCTAGCGCATTAGTTTCGGACCCTTGTGACGCTCTGTGCGACGCACCTCCAGATTAGTCATGCTAAAGGCGAGATGCAGTGCACTGGCCAGGCTGGCCTTGGTTTTGATGTTGGACAGGTCAATGCCCAAATGCACGATTGTTTGTGCAATTTCAGCCCGGATACCGCTGATAATACACTCGGCACCCATCAGGCGGGTAGCGCTTACCGTTTTGATCAGGTGCTGTGCTACCAGTGAGTCCACGGCAGGTACACCAGATATGTCCAGAATAGCAATGTTGCTGCCTGTGTTCACGATCTCTTGCAGCAGGTTTTCCATCACAACCTGGGTGCGGGCACTGTCCAGCGTGCCGATGATAGGAAGGGCAAGTATACCGTCCCACACCCGGATCACCGGCGTAGATATCTCGCTGATCTCATCGGTCTGTCGCAAAATCACTTCTTCACGTCCTTTGATGAAAGTTTCGAAGGTGAGGATGCTCAGGTTGTCGAGCAGGGTGTTGAGCTGCATGATTTCCCGGTAGAGCATGCTTGTGTCGTCTTGTCGTTGCTCAACCAATACCTCAATCACAGACTGCTTCAGGCTCAGTACATACGCGCCGGTTTCGCGCGGGCTGAAACCTTGCCTGGCTCTGGTGATGGAGATGTCTCGGAGTGTATCCGTTACCTGCTCAAAATCAGTGTCATAGATGTTGTCGTAATTGCCTTTGGAAACAGCTCGGAGCAGGCCGTCCAGCATCTCTCTCGATTGACGCTGCAATTCATCAGTTGTCATGAGGTCATCACGGAGCGAGGCGTCAGACAACTGATTTTGCATCCACTTTTCGAGGATGCGCTCTTTGTTTTTTTCTAGTACTTGTGCTGTTGTGTTCATGGTAGGGCAAAACGTAGCTTATGGACGTATGGTTTAGACGCTGCGTAAATTTTACATCGCAGAAAGGATTCTGGTGTAGGATACATGCTAAGTTAGGTATAATAATTGCAATTGAAGCATGCATCCCGTATTACGGCTTACGTATACACAATTATTTTTTGTGAAGACTCAAGGACTTTCGGAAATGAGAAACCTGTTGTTTAGTACTACTTTGTTGTTGCTCTCACTGCTGTCGGCCTGTAGCCCTGCCACGAGTATTCAGTCTGAGCCCGCTCCCGGTTTTACGCTGGCAACCTACCGTCAGTTTGCCTTTATGGAGGTGGATTCTGACGTAGAGAATATGGGCCCGGATTACGAGGGGCATGTGCATTTTCTGAAGCAGGAGCTTGTCCGTCAGTTGGAGCAGCGTGGTCTGAAGCAGGCTCCGTCTGTGGACGAAGCAGATCTGCTGATCAACCTGGGCATTGTGGTGGACAGGAAGGTGCAGACAAGGGAAACGAATATTATAACGGATCCGCCCCGCTACATTGGGCAGCGCCGCTATACCTGGAAGAGCGAAGAAGTGGAAGTGGGGCACTATAGCGTAGGCACGGTGTCGGTGCACCTGGTAGACCCAGTGCAGAACGAGTTGATGTGGCAAGGCACGGCAGAGCGTATCATTTCGGACAAACATGAAAAACTGCGCGAGCAAATAGCGAAAGGTATAGAACGGCTGGTGGAGGAGATGCCGTCGTGAACAAAGTGCCCGCCTTTCATTAAAAAAGGGCCTTTACATTAGTTGGGGAGCGAAGTAAGCGGGGTGCAAAAAAAGCAGCATAGCAGCTGGAAATGCTGTTTATGACAAAAAAAATTGAGATTGAGTTATGCTGAGAATGGCAGTTGAAATTACTTTAATTTTTTTCTAGTTTCATGAAAATGGTTCACCAGTTGAGCTGTCATTGTATCTCTAAATCCAATTTTACAATACACTTCATTCTCCTTATAATTAATTTTATTTATGACTTGATCACGTCTTAGAGATCTGAGAAAACCATTTTCATAAACAGTTACTGATTGGAATGGAGAATCTTTTTCTAATTTCTTCATTGACTCAACTTCTTTTGTCACAAATTCAAGATCGGTCGTGTCATGATTGTATTCGATTTCAATCATATGATTTAGTTTAGCACCTTCTACTACCAATTGGGTACCAAGTGGCATATCTTTTTTCGGTGGAGGGCCTTCTCCCATTTTACCAACTTTAATTAAAGATTTAACATCTTTTAACTGAGGGCTTTCTTTTATTATATCTATTGCTAAGCTAAAATCGTTTGTGCTCCCATAAAGAAATCTTGATGAGCTCTGAACTTGTAAATAATTAAAGAACTCGATATGCTCGTCCTTAAGCAAAATGGGCCTTCCTAATAATTGATCGACTAACTGTGAATTGCTTGAATTCCGATATTCTGCATAATATGACTCACATACAAATCCGATAACAATTCTGCTAGAAATAGGGAAGTATACTTCTATCCCTCTTGATTTTAATCCTCTTTCACCATATGGTATAGTATTGTTAAAGACTACAGGGTTATCTGAAATCCATAAGTCACTTTGCTTAGCTACAAATAAATGAATAACCTTCGATTGCAATGAAGTAATCATGTCATCCACATCTATCATACGCATTAAGCTAATGAGTTTAGCTTCATCACTGCTTGGCTTTGGAAGCTGCTCAGTTGACCATCCTCGCTCTGTAATTTCATCTATCAACTGTTCATGCAGATCAATTATAGATGTGCGCATCATTTTTGTACGACAAATTTGAAAAGCGACTGCTTTGAAGAGCTTTTGAAGCTCTTGTTCATTTAGAATTGTAACAGATTTATTAGATATAATTTTGCTGCAGATATGTTTTAATTGGCTATCATTCTCATCAAAAAAATCTTCAAAATTTAAGCTAAAATCATCTGTTGTTACTGTATTGAAATTATTCTCACAACCAGCATCTACTATAGATGAGAGGTACGATTTGCAATTTAACTTGTCGAAAACATGAATTTGCTTGTACTTTTCTTTATAGCTGAAGTTTCTCAATATTGATTGAGGAACATAATGATGCTTTTTCGACTGGGACATTTTGTAAGATATTATATCTCAATATAGTTTTAATTATTTAAATCTCAACGATCTTAACATTTCTAAGCTTGTTCTGTCTTTTTTTAAGCTCTCATACTTAATGAAATGCGCTTCAGATGAGCAAGCGCATATTCAGGTTGAAGGATGCTTGGGAGTTGATATAAGACACAATAGGGTTTTACTCTATCCGATTTGATGCTTAATGAGAAATATAAAAAAAAGGCCTCTACTTTTACAGTAAAGGCCTTTTCTCAGTCGGAGTGGCGGGATTCGAACCCACGACCTCCAGCACCCCATGCTGGCGCGATACCAGGCTACGCTACACCCCGAAAACTTTCGCAACTTAGCAAAAACGTTGTTTCATAGCAAGACCAGGCCTGCATCTATACCTTAAATTATTTACAGGTATAATGCCCGGTTAGGTTAACTAGTTTAGGACAAATTACTTGTCGTATACCTTATGAAACAGCAACCGCAGCACGAACCCGATCACCAGCAGGCCAAGCCCGGAAAGCATTACCTGAAGCGGTAATGACACCGACATGGCCAGGCAGCCGATAAGGCCCAGCACAGGTATAAGCTTGCCGTAGATCTGCTCCGAGTTTGGTTGCTTTAATGCCGCGATGTTGGTGATGCTGTAGTAGAGCAAAATAGTGAAAGAGGCGGAACGCAGGATAAATTCGAAGGAACCCGCCAGAACAAGCAGCAGAACGATTGCACCCGTTACGAGGATGCCTACATGCGGTACCCTGAAACGCCGGTGTACCTGCTCGAACACAGGCGGCAGATCGTGGCGTCTTCCCATGGCCAGCATCATGCGGCTGATCCCCAAAATTTGACTCAGGAGCACTCCAAGCATGGCGGTAGACGCACCAATCGTGATCACAGTGCGGATAGCGGGCGTGCTCAACGCAGCTGCTACCACCTGCAAAGGCGATCTGCTGTCGGCCATCTGCTCCGTGCCAATCACGCCAACCGCTACGAGCGAAACGGCCGCATACAGCACAATGGCCGAAACGATGGTGATGATGACCGCACGGGGAATCGTTTTATGGGGTTCGCGTACTTCCTCTGCCAGCGTAGCAATACGGGCATACCCGGTAAAAGCGAAAAACAGCAAAGCCGCAGCCTCGGCTATACCTGCCATACCAAAGGGCGCAAAGGGCTGAAAGTTCTCCTGTTTGATAGCAGGTATACCGCTGAACACCAGGTATAGCAGCGAGACAAGCGTAAGCGCTACAATAATGAGATTGAGCATGCCGGCTTTTTTGATGCCGAAGTAATTGGCCACCGTAAGCAAAAGCACAGCCATTACTGAAAGGACCAATGGAGAAAAGACAGGTATAAGCTGGTAGAAGTAGCTCCCGAAACCAATGGCAACCACACCCGCTGCGGAGAGTTTACTGATCAGAAACATCCAGCCCGCCGAGAAGCCGAGCGTGGGATTCAGTAACCGGTAGCCATACTCATAAGTGCCTCCGGAGTGCGGGTATACGGCAGCCAATTGTGCGGACGACAGCGCATTGAAGGCCGCAATCATACCTGCAAATAGTAACCCGATTAAAAAGGCCGGACCCGCCAGACCAGCCGCCACGCCGGTCACGACAAATATGCCTGCCCCGATTATGGCGCCCAGGCCAACGCCCACCGCATCTTTTAAAGTAAGTACACGGAGCAGTTCGTGTTGCTGCGTTTTCGGTCTCTCCATTTTCGTCTATAGTTTTGATACCATCCGGTACTCTGGAGTCATCATCCAAAGATATAGAAATACCGACAAGTCAGGCAGGGAGGAGGAAAATTGCATGAATCAGGGCATAAAAAAAGCCCTACATTGCTGTAAGGCTTCTTGATGTGCACCCGAGAGGATTCGAACCCCTAACCCTCGGAGCCGAAATCCGATATTCTATCCAATTGAACTACGGGTGCTTACCGTGTTGCAAAAATAGAAACAATGCGCTAAAAAGGAAATTTTAGTGGCGATAATTATAATGCTGAAAGGTATAACGAACAGGTATAAATGGATAATGGACTCTTAATTGCTTCATCCCTAAAACAATAAGCAGATTTCGGGAGTTAGTAAATAATATTTCAAATCAAGCAAACGAAATCAGGAAGCTATGGAAAAAGTGTATACGGCAGAGGTTACTGCCACCGGAGGCCGTCGCGGTCATGTAGTGTCATCAGATGGTGTGATTGATATGCCACTCTCGTTGCCCGAAGGATTGGGAGGGGAGAAGGGGAAGTCTAACCCCGAGCAGCTGTTCGCTGCAGGGTATGCCGCCTGTTTTCAGAGTGCACTACTGTTGGTAGCCGGTAAGCAACATATCCGGCTAAATCCGGAGTCTACTGTAAAGGCACATGTGGATCTGCTCAAGTCTGAAAACGGTAAATACGGGTTGGGCGTGAAATTGGAGGTGCACCTGCAGGGACTCGACAAAGAAAAAGCGGAGCAGTTGGTCAATGAAGCGCATGAGGTGTGCCCATACTCCATCGGCACGCGGGGCAACATTAATGTAGAGCTGGAAGTTGTGTAAACCTGCAACAGGTATAAAGCAAAAGGGGCTGCCATCACTGGCAGCCCCTTTTGCTTTTATGATGTGTGCTGGGATTAAGCTCCTACTTCAGCTAATACCTGCTTCACTTTCTCGGCAGCTTCTTTCAGCGCTACGGCAGAGTATACCTTCAGGCCGGACTCGTCGATGATGCGGGCGCCTTCTTCTGCGTTAGTTCCCTGCAGACGAACGATGATCGGCACCTTGATGTCACCGATGTTCTTATAAGCCTCTACCACACCATTGGCAACACGGTCGCAACGAACGATACCGCCGAAGATGTTGATCAGGATAGCCTTCACGTTCGGGTCTTTCAGGATGATGCGGAAACCAGCTTCAACTGTCTGTGCGTTTGCTCCACCCCCTACGTCCAGGAAGTTAGCAGGCTCGCCGCCAGAAAGCTTAATGATGTCCATGGTAGCCATCGCAAGACCGGCACCGTTTACCATACAGCCTACGTTGCCGTCCAGCTTCACGTAGTTCAGGTTCGACGCGCTTGCCTCTACTTCCAACGGATCTTCTTCCGCAGTGTCGCGCAGGGCAGCCAGGTTTTTGTGACGGAACAGGGCGTTGTCGTCCAGATCCACTTTGGCGTCTACTGCCAGAATTTTGTTGTCTGAAGTTTTCAGAACCGGGTTGATCTCGAACATGGAAGAGTCAGTCTCCACATAGGCTCTGTAAAGGTTAGAGATAAACTTCACCATCTCCTTGAAAGCCTCGCCCTGCAGACCGAATGCGAACGCAATTTTGTTCGCCTGAAACGGACGCAGCCCTACAGCCGGGTCGATCCACTCTTTGATGATCTTCTCAGGTGTTTTCTCAGCCACTTCCTCAATGTCCATACCACCTTCAGTAGATGCCATGATCACGTTGCGGCCTTTGGCGCGGTCCAGCAGGATGCTCAGGTAATATTCCTTAGGGTCGGATTCGCCAGGATAGTATACGTCCTGCGCTACCAGTACTTTCTGCACCAGTTTGCCTTCAGGACCAGTCTGGTGCGTTACCAGCGTCATGCCCAGGATGTCGTTAGCGATCTGCTTCACCTGATCCAGGTTTTTAGCCAGCTTCACGCCACCGCCTTTACCACGGCCACCCGCATGAATTTGCGCTTTGATCACGTGCCAGCCTGTGCCGGTTTCTTCGGTCAGTTTCATAGCCGCTTTTACAGCCTGGTCTGGCGTTTCCGCCACGATGCCTTCCTGTATGCGAACGCCGTAGCTTTTCAGAATCTCTTTAGCCTGATATTCGTGTATGTTCATGCTTTCAGTTTTATTGGACGCACGAAAGTAAGCCTTTATCGGCTTAAATTCAAGAAATAGGTTTTTAAAATATTGGCGATTCGCTGCCTGCCGTCTGCCACGGCCAGTGTTTCTTCTCAGATTGGGCATTCGCTCACCAGCGTGCAGGGAAAGTAACTGTAAAACATCGATTGCAGAAAGTGTACGTAATACGTACGTTATAACTGAACTTATAAAAAAGCGGACTATGGCCTCAAAAAGCTCATTTGCCAAACGTGTGGCGCTGGCCGCTTTCATTGTGCTGCTGATTGCCTCTGGGTTTTACCTGCTGGCTGCGGCAGCTTACTTTTTTCTGTTGGTTTTTGCCGGCATCCTCATGGCCGTGCTGTTTTGCGGACTCACCGACTGGGTGGTGCGGCATCTGGGCCTGAAGCGCTGGCTGGCTTTACTGCTGGTAACGCTGCTGGTCTTTGGCCTGCTGATAGGGTCTTTTTTGCTGGTGGCACCTACTATTTATGAACAGGGCGACCAGATGCGCGAAAAGATTCCGCAAGCATTCAGCAGTCTGAAAGAATGGCTGAGTCAGTACAACTGGGGCCAACGGCTGGTAGAGGAGCTGCCTGAAGACTACAAGCGCATGATGCCCGAGCAAAGGGAGATCCTGCAGCGTCTTTCGGGTGCTTTTTCCTCTACGCTCAGTGTTCTGGCCGATTTTTTCATTGTGGTGATCACGGCGCTCTTTTTTGCGGCAAACCCGACGCTTTATACCCACGGCTTCGTGAAGCTGTTCCCTGAACGCCGGCGCACCCGCATGCTGGAAGTGCTGCACGCCTGCTACTATACCTTGAAAATGTGGCTGCTGGGGATGCTGTCGGCCATGGCGATCATTGGTGTCAGCACGGCCATTGCATACAGGATTATCGGCCTGCCACTGGCGCTCGCACTGGGTCTGATCTCCTTTTTCCTGGCCTTTATACCTAACATCGGGCCCTGGCTGGCTGGTATACCTGCCGTACTAATCGGACTGACGGTAAGCCCCGATATGGCGCTACTGGTCATCATTGTCTACGGGGGCATACAAATGGTGGAGACATACGCCATCACACCCATTATCTTCCAGAAAACGGTGGATCTGCCCCCTGCCTTGCTGCTCTTTTTTCAGGTATTGTTGGGTATACTGCAGGGCGGATTAGGCCTGCTGATGTCGGCCCCCATACTGGCTGTACTGATTGTGGTGATTAACGAACTGTATGTAAAAGACGTGCTGGAAAATCAGAAGAGGGCAGAAGACGATATGGGGAAGGAAAGTGTAACTACAGAGGTTGAGAGTTGATCTTGCAGATAAGCGCCCCGGGGCGGGCTTGATTTTTAATCGCTCTTTGTTAGCATGGAGCGTTCGGCAAACAAATCCCTGATCTACACATATTGCTCTCAAGGTAACAACGCTACAAGTCTTTGCGCAGCTACTAAAACCACATTCCCAGTATGGTTTTTTCTTAGGTATAAGATTCCGCGACTTTACCTCAGCTTGCAATGGCTTCACCAAATTAACCAAAAGCTTGATGCTCTAATCGAACAACGATCTCGTACATCTTATAGTGGTAACGATAGAAAGGTTACAGATCTGAAAATGAATGGTTTGTGTTTGAAAATGGAAGGTATATGACAAAACTATAGTTTTAATAACAAGGACATGAAAAGGTACTTCTACTCGTCCAAAAACGTAATATTTACGCTCCTCCTGATATGCATCGCCTGTAACAAAGAAGAAGATTCTGTTTCCCCTGACATTCCAACCCAACTCATCGCCCCAGTTGCACGTGCCGGTAATGATACAACCATGTATCGTCCCTATAAAGAATACATTTTAAACGGCAGTGCCAGTACAGATGCGGATTCTAATATTGTCTCCTATCAATGGCGATTAATGACAGGGCCTTCCGCTGTCAACATCAAGCAACACTTCTCTGATGTCAAGGCGTATGCACGTGAGCTTACGGAAGCTGGCAATTATGATTTTGAGTTGACTGTGACCGATGCCGATAAACTGACTGCAAAAGATACGGTGACTGTTACCATCATTGTTCCGACAGAAGTACCAGCTTGCTCTAATCCAAAAGAATTCATTTTCAAAGATCTTGTCTGGGACTATTCCTGGATCATGGAGATCGATATTTACAATTTCTATTCAAACCTTCCGGCCAACAGCCAGATTCAAAGGATCTACATAAAAAGAGACAGTTCTGAGGAATGGGAACCCGTTGTATACCTGGCTGAGTCATCCGGTTATAGCTTGCACACATGGGATTATGGGAATGGCGTATTCGCTATTTACCCAAGTCAGAATATGGAAGATGATACCCCGGACGTGAAAATTGAGTACTGCAACTAGACACGCCTAACGCCAGGCATTTTTGTTTTAACAGAAGCTACTGAGCCTGGCCCGGAGCTGAGGGAACTGCTAAATTTTGGACGGCAGGTACCTCACTTATACCTTTTGTTTTGTAGCTTTGACACATCATTCATTGTCAAACACATTACCGCCAGATCGTGCTGCAAGTCGTTAACGTTCACAAGAAATACGGTTCATTGGAAGTGCTCAAAGGGATAGACCTGACCATCCATGCCGGCGAAGTTGTTTCCATTGTAGGCGCTTCGGGCGCTGGCAAAAGCACACTGCTGCACATTCTAGGTACGCTTGACTCGGCCGATACCGGCGACGTGCTGTTTGATGATAAGAACATTTCCCGCCTGAATGCGTCTGAACTGGCACGCTTTCGTAATCGGCACATCGGCTTCATTTTCCAGTTCCACAACTTACTGCCTGAGTTCACAGCCCTCGAAAACGCCTGCCTGCCCGGTTTCCTGGCCGGTCGCCCGGAGATTGAGGTAACCGAGCGGGCAGCCGAATTGCTCAGCATGCTCAACCTGGGTCACCGCATGCACCACAAGCCTTCGGAGATGTCGGGTGGAGAACAGCAGCGCACGGCCGTGGCACGCGCCCTGATCAACTCCCCGCGCATCATTTTCGCTGACGAACCCAGCGGTAACCTCGACTCCAAAAATGCCCAGGAACTGCACGAAATCTTCTTCAAGCTGCGCGACGAGTTCAACCAGACCTTCGTGATCGTAACCCACAATGAACAGCTGGCCACCATGGCGGATCGCAAGCTGGTCATGAAAGACGGTCTGATCGTGCAGGAGGTTAGAGCCTAGGCTATACCTATACCTATTGTTCCTTGGCTATACCTGGCCCACTTTTGGCTGGCTATTCAGCTATGTCTGCTTCCGAGGCCTCTTCTTTGTTTCATACCCATACCTCCATTGTAATTTTCACGTACAATATATCCCCCCTTTGCCTTTTTGTGCTAAATGGAAGGCAATTGCGAGGGGAAACATATTTTTCTGAAATTAATTTATAAACATCTGATAATCAGGTATTTATAATGCATATTTTTTGTGATTTTTTGCACCATTTCAGGAGCAGGTATGTTTGATATATGTACTAAAACATGAAAACTAACTAGATATGAGTCAAGTGAATAAAGAGACAAAAGTGGAGAGGAAGCCGAAGGTAGAAAGCTATGATATAGCGAAATCTGATGAGACGCTTCACTTAGCTGTTGACCTGGCTAAGTTTATAAAAGAGAACAGGTTATATCAAAATATACAAGGTAAAGAGTACGTAAACGTGGAAGGCTGGCAGTATGCCGGTTCCCGTCTGGGTATCTTGCCGGTGGTGGAGCATGTGGTCAACATCAGCACCGATGACGAGATCAAATACCAGGCTAAGGTGAACCTGCTCGACCTGCGCAGTCAGCAGGTGGTGGGTGCCGGCTTTGCGATCTGCTCCAACAAAGAGCAGGGCAAGAAGTACTACCAGGAGTTCGCGATCGCCTCCATGGCGCAGACCCGTGCCATTGGTAAGGCGTACCGCAACATTCTGGCCTGGATTATCCGCGCGGCTGGTTACGAGCCAACTCCGGTAGAGGAAATGGACTACGCAGGCAATGATTCGTCTGCCAAGCCAGCTGTTCCTACCGAGAAGAAGGCAACCATGAAGGCTGCCCCTGCCACAGCAGCTGCTGAAGCCGCTGCCGCAGACGCTGAACCTACTCCAGGCGTACGCTACGCATCGGCCAAGCAGAAAGAGGAGATTATCCGTCTGCTGAACAACCCGGTGATCACGCGCCAGGAAAAGACCAAGATGCTGCTCAACATCAACCGATTTGACGAAGAGCGTGCTGCACAGGCGATCGAGAAACTGAAAAAGGTGATCGAGGACCGTGAAGATGGGCAGTCTGCTGCCGCCTAATTAGAACAATCTACCAGTAAAAGCCTGCCTCCTTAGAGGCAGGCTTTTTTGTTTTCCTACACTACTAGTCTCCGGTATCGGATTCGGGATGCCTTATAAAATTCATTTGGAGGGATATGGTAGGTGTTTGAAGCAGTTAATGAAACGTTTTTTTAAAATATAGTTAAATATATATATTTGCCGATATTATTCATTTTAATTTTAAGATCTTATGAAAGCAAAATTACTTTTAACTTTTGCCTGCTGCCTGATGATGCAGTGTGCGTTCGCTCAGAAGAAAGCCTATGAACAGGGCGATCTATTTATTCATGCAGGAACATCGCTGGGCTATTATGGTTATGGGTTTACAGGCAACCGCTCAGGTGCGTTTATCCCGGTGACAGCCTCCATCGAGAAAGGAATTCACGAAAGTATAAGTGTAGGCCCTTACGTTGGCTATGCTAGCTGGAAGTACAGCAACTACGGTTATGACTACAAATGGAACTTCACCTCAGTAGGAGCCAGGGCTACTTACCACGCTGTTCCTCTAATAAACGAAGCCTTGGGGGCGAGTATCAACGAAGAGAAGCTGGACCTGTACGGTACGCTGCTGGTGGGACTCGAATTCAGGACTTTTTCCGGAGACGAGGACTTTCAGGGCTCATATGCTAACTCCACAAACTTTTTTATCGGACCGGTACTGGGCGTAAAGTATAAGTTCAACGAGACAATAGGTGTTTACTTTGAAGGTGGCCGCGGCGCATTCGGCTTTGGTACATTGGGAGTGTCGATAAACCTGTAATTGATTTGCCACAGCAAAAAAGCCTTCCGGAACTGACTCCGGAAGGCTTTTTTATGCCCTCTAGCCTTCGCATTATTCTCCTGCCATCGCTACGCCGGGAGTTTTTCTGATGCACGATTGTCCTTTCCGTCCTTTCAGGCAGGTATAGGATACAGGTCTAGCGCTTAATCAGCTCTTTCGAATTCTTTCCCAAACACCAGATCAGGACTCCTCACTCGCCATGGAAATGAAGGTATGTGGAGCGAAAAATTCTGACTTCTGTCTTCTATACTTTATCTTCGCTATACGAACCCCAAACTCCCTTGCAAGACATCCACCACATATTGCGCACCTATTGGGGCTATGACCAGTTCAGGCCCTTGCAGGAGGATATTATCCAATCTGTGCTGGCGGGGCAGGACACGTTGGCTCTGCTGCCGACGGGTGGGGGTAAGTCGATCTGCTTCCAGGTGCCGGCCATGGCCATGGAGGGGATTTGCCTGGTGATCACACCGCTAATCGCCCTGATGAAGGACCAGGTCGAGCAGCTCAAAAAACGTGGTATACCTGCCGTAGCCATTTTTTCAGGTATGAACCGCCGCGAGATCGATATTGCCATGGACAACTGCGTGTATGGCAACGTCAAGTTCCTATACCTGTCACCGGAGCGGCTGCAGACCGAGTTGTTTCAGGAGCGGGTGAAACGCATGAAAGTGAGTTTGCTGGCCGTAGACGAAGCGCACTGTATCTCGCAATGGGGCTACGATTTCCGTCCGCCATACCTGGAACTGGCTGCCCTGCGCGAAGCACTGCCGGCTATACCTGTACTGGCCCTCACGGCCACAGCCACGGAGCAGGTGCGCATCGATATACAGGAGAAGTTGGCTTTCAAAAAGCAAAACGTCTTTGTCAAAAGCTTTGCCCGGGCTAATCTTTCTTATTCATGCCTCTATACCGAAGACAAAGTGGGCCGCCTGCTTGAGATCCTGAACCGTATGCCGGGACAATCTATTGTGTATGTGCGCAGTCGCCGGCAGACGGTGGAGATAGCCCGTTTCCTGCAGAGCCGGCGTATACCTGCAGCAGCCTACCATGCGGGGCTTAAATTTGAAGAACGCAACAAAACACAGCAGGCCTGGATTGAGGATAAGGTACGAGTGATCGTGGCAACCAATGCCTTCGGGATGGGCATCGACAAGCCCGATGTGCGGCTGGTCGTGCACCTCGATCTGCCCGAAAGTCTGGAAGCTTATTACCAAGAGGCAGGCCGTGCCGGTCGCGATGAAAAGTACGCTTACGCTACCCTGCTTTACGGCCCCAGCGATACCAAAGACCTGCTGCAGAAAGTAAAGGAGGCACATCCACCGCTGGAGCTGATCCGGCGGGTATACCAGTGCCTGGCCAATTACTACCAGATTGCGGTGGGCAGCGGCTTCATGGGCAGCTTCGATTTCGACCTGGCCGCATTTTCAAAGAACTACAAGCTGTCTGCTCTCGAAACCCACCACGCCATCAAACGGCTGGAAGGGGAAGGCTATGTGCAGCTAAACGAAGCCTATTACAGTCCGTCGCGGCTATACCTGTTGCTTGAGAACATGGCGCTTTATGAGTTTCAGGTGGCCAATGCCGAGCACGACGCCCTGTTGCGTCTGATTTTGCGGATGTATGGTGGCGAGGCCTTTACAGGTTTTGTGAAGATATCGGAACGTAAACTGGCTGAGCAACTCAAGAAGCCGGAGCAGGAAGTGCGCCGCAAGCTCGAGTATCTGCACAAGCTGCAGGTGCTGGTATACGAACCACAGCACGACGCACCGCAGCTGGTCTTCACTTCTCCACGTCTGGATGCCGCCAACTTGCCGCTCAACCACAAAAAGCTGGAACAGCTGCGCGACCGTGCCCTGAAGCAAGCCAAAGAAATGGTGCATTACGTCGAGACCACGAACCGTTGCCGTACACAGTTATTGCTGGAGTACTTCGCCGAAATCAGTGACAAAAGTTGCCGCATCTGCGACTACTGTCTGACGCAGCGCAAAAAGGAGCGGGAAGGGCAGGAGCAGAAAGCCTTGCGACAGCAACTGCTACTGGCAGTACAGACCAAAAATCTGTTGCCGAAGGAGCTCGTGCAGCAGTTCGAAGCCAAGCATGTTGAAACCGTGACGGAAATGTTACGCGAACTGGTGGACACCGGCATTGTGAAGTACGCCGAGAGCGGCAAGCTATACCTGGCAAAAGAACAGGTATAACCTACCAGTGTTTTGCGTATGACTCTATATGTGGTTTACAAAAAACATCCTCTTTTTCAGCTCCAGGGTATACGGCCATCAGGACTTTCTCACGAGCAATGCCCTGGAAAGCATAGCAGCCGTTACCTTGCAAAATATTACAGACTTCGAGCAAGGGCGGCAGCTGGGAAATGAAATAAAGGCCTAAGCTATACCTATACCTATACCTGGTTATACCTTCGCTACAAATCAACCAGCACTTACACGATCAGCTGCATTCTTTAGGCAGACTCGTTCTTTCTGCCTGTAACAGGTCTAAGGTTCTTGCCTGAAGGGGGACACTTCAACTTGTTTTGAACATATTCTAATCCAATAATATCCTGCTTTCCATCAGCTACAGTTTCATGTTAGCTTGCAGATGAATACCCTACATCGCCAGTAGGTATGATTTCACCAAAAACCGGCTTTAAACTTTGACTAAACGATTTAAAAATGATACTTTTTTTGGTGAAATTATGTTGTTGTTAGTAGAGAAACCCTGTAAGTTTCGGGAATGATCAACTCAAGTGGTCATCGGTGATTTCTTGCAGGAGGAGCATCTTTCACATTACGGGCGAGATAGAGATAGACGGTATGTAGGGAAATTTAACAGGAAATTTGTGCCCAGAAATGAAATATTGACCTTTGAAACAATTGCTGCCTTTGAAAGAAAAATAAACCACGATACACGGCCCTATGATCCGGGCCTTCAGCTCCTGCCGGGACGCATGGAGGAGAGGCACCAAAATGTTGATTCAAAGCTGGGGATTCCAGCCTTGCGGAGAAATTTTAACCTGATCTACCTCCTGCTCGACGGCCTGCACGATATCCGGCTTGATGACAAACACCGCTGGCTGATGCCAAATGATCTGGTTATCGTTCCGGCCAACGTACTCTATGCTTCTGCCAATATAAAGGAATGCAAAGGCTACTGTATAGAGTTTACAACGACGTTTCTAGAGCCGGTTGTTCAGGGTGCCTTGTCAGAGCAATTCCCTTTCTTCGACCTGGAAGCCGAGCACGTTATCAGCCTCACCGCCAACGAAAGCAACCTCGTGCAGCGTTCCTTCGAGAACATTCTGGAGGTGCATAGTGGCCACTCCAGGGAGAAAACGCAACTGCTCCGCGACTATGTTCACATTTTACTGTTGCTCATCCGCGATTGCTACAAAGCCAGGTATACCGTTTACATTAAAGAGAAAGCGACCCGTGCCGTGCAATTGACAAGCGCCTACAAGCACCTGGTCGATGAGCACTTCCGCGATATGCACGAGGTGCAGCAGTATGCCAGCCTGCTCAACATCACGCCTAAGCACCTGTCCGATGTTGTGAAGAGCACCACCGGCAAGCCACCCCACGAAATGATCCACAACCGGCTGCTGCAGGAGGCCCGCACACTGCTTAGCAACACAGCAATGAGCATGGCTGAGATTGCCTATACGCTCCATTTTGAGGATCAATCTCACTTCAGTCACTTCATGAAACGCAAGACCGGTCAGACACCATTGGAAATAAGAAAGAGCTTCTAGTCTGTACAAATTATTCCGGAATACATACAATACTTCTTGCAGTAAGTGATTTAATTTTAGGTTGTTATAATCACACTAAACACTTACTACAATGAAAGAGAATACAATTCAACGAAAAAGAGGCCGTCCGGAAAGAGTAGAGGATTTTGCGCACCACGTGCTGGATGACCTGAGTGCTGCAGAGCGGGTGAGAATGTCTTTCCTGGGCAGCCAACTGGGGCTATTTAAAGCAATGGCCAACGCCGGGCCCATGACGGTGGGCCAGATAGCCCGAAACTCCGGAGCCAGCATCAAACTGGTGAAGCATTGGGCCGACAGCCTGGCCGCAGACGGTTACCTGGTGCACGAGGAAGAGGCTGATACCTTCTGCCTCCCCGAACCACACGCCACCGCCATGACCGACCCCACCAGTCCTTACTATGTAGGAAACCGCTTTATGAAAGCAAACGGCAACCAGCTCATCAAACCGATGGAATTGACGCACGTGCTGCCTGCTAACTATGTAAAACTACGAAGCCTGCTGCCTTCCGATGTGTCCGGACGTTTTTTCAGTGAGGAATACCTGTCCAGTCTGCTGCACAGCTGGATACCGGGTATAGAGGGGCTCGCAGCGAAACTTGAATCCGGTATACTGGTAGCAGATCTGGGCAGTGGTCGCCACGGAGCTTCTACGCTGGTAATGGCAGGTCTCTTCCCTAATTCGACCTTCCTTGGATTCGACAGGTATGTTTCCTCTGTGGAGCGGGCCAACCTGCTGGCCAAAGAAAAGCACATACCGAACGCGCACTTTGAATGCGCTACAGATGAGCACGTGTACGCCTACCAATACGACCTGATCACCCTGATCGAGAGCGCGCACCACATGGGGGAAAATTTGCAGGACCTACTGACCGAATGCCGCCAGGTGCTTAAAACGGATGGAGTACTGGTAATTGCAGAAGCAAAAGACGGTAGCATCGTCAGCGAAGAGCAGTACCAGCGCCTGCGCTCTACCAGGGTTGTACCGACAGTGGCAGAGCACGTTTACCGGGTAGAGCGCGGCATTGACGGACACGAGCACGAACTGCAGAAAGCGGCTACTGCAGCTGGCTTTTCAGTTTTCCGCAGAGTGGCCGAAACCTGGTACGACAAGGTATACGAGTTGCGCCCTTAACTTGCGGGGAGGCTACAGTTTCACTTCAACGGTTTCCTGCCGCTTGTCATGGTCCAGGGCCTGGTTGTGCCGGAACACCGTTTCGTACCCGTTGATAGATACGGTTTTAGTGACGTCCAACACAAGCTGATCCTGTTCCCTGTGAATCCCCTGCAGTTGCTTATCCAGCTGCAGGGGGGCACCCCTGAGCGGGAGCTCCTGAAAAGGCGTCCAGCCGAAAGTGGTATCCAGCACGGTCACTTCCTTGGGCAGGTTTGTGCTGATGCGGCGCACTTTAAGGTTCAGTTTCAGTTTAGAATCCTGCCAGCGTGCCTCGCTGTAATCGGTTTCCGTGAAAATCCTGAAAGCGACCTCTTTGTTGTAAACCGGCGAAGCAGGGAGAGGCGATACATCTTCTTTTTCTTTGTCGCAGCCGCTTGTGAGCAGCAACAAAAGCGCCAGAAGGGGCGCAAGGGTGCGTAGAGATAGAACCATGGTATGCGTAAGTAGAAGCTGTTCGGAGGTGGCAACATAAGGCGTTGCTTATATAGCGTTACGCATCCCTGCAGCTTCTGTTTACGCTTCCTGCCTAGTTTTTTTTCGAATTTCCCGGCTCCCGTAAGGGCAGCACCATGTGTTGCGTAGAGGGCGTAAAACCCAGTGACTCCCAGAAGCGGATGCCTCCCGGGTTGTGCACCGATACCTGCAGTTCCAGGTGGTCAGCCCCCTGGTCGCTCAGCCACTTGCGGGCGGCTTCAAACAGCTCTTTGCCAATTCCTTTGCCACGGAACTCGTTCCGTACCACCGTCTCGCCAATGTAGCCTTTGTTGGAAAGCTTGAAGCCCGCAGAGCCGGGCCGCAGACTAGCCACCAGCATACCTGCCCAAATATCATCAATCTCGTACACAAACACCCGCGTGCTTTTGTCCTTGAGGCGGTTGAGCAGCTCCGCTTTTAAGGTCTGTTCACTGCCCGGCCTATACCTGAACACAACGTGATAGGACTGTTGCATATCGAGCAGCAGGCGCCAGAGCTCATACAGCTCATCAATATCATCAGGCTGCGCTTCGAAGATCATAGCGGAGATGTTAGAATAGGGTGGTCAGGTCGCTGATGCGCTCCAGGCGGTGCTCGAATTCATCCACCTCTCTATACCCGTAGCCGGCATGAATAAACGGAACGCCCGCTTTTTGGGCGGCATCCAGGTCTCCGGGGGTATCGCCCACGTAAACCGGAGCCTGCAGGTTATTACGTTCCACAATGGCTTTCAGGTTGATGTCCTTCGAATCGCCGGTGCGGCCGGAGCACTCGAAATCACCGAAATATTTGCCCAGTTCGTGCCGCTCCAGAAAGGCTTCTATGTAGCCATCCTGGCAGTTGCTCACGATAAAAAGGGGGTACTTGGCGTGCAGGTATTCCAGCGTTTCTTCCAGTCCTTCATACAGGTTGCCGCCGTGCTTGCGGATATGGGCCATTTCTTCCTGGCCGCTCACCTCCATTAGTTCCTGGCGCTGTGCCTGGTTCAGCTGCGGGAAGAGCTTGTCGAAGATCAGGTTGTGCTGGGTGCCCGCAATGGAGCGGACCTTTTCGGGGGTGATCTCCTGTATTTCAAAGTTAACTTTCTCCCGGGCAGCCCTCCAGGCTTTGGCCACGGTTTCGGCGGCATCCCACAGGGTGCCGTCCAGGTCGAATATGATGCTGTCTATTTTGTTATTCATGTCAAGGTATAAGCTATGCAGGATAGCGGGTATATTTTACTGGTTGTGAGGCGGAATAAAGGTCACCTCCACGATAAGGCCATCCTTCACGCGGTACACGGCGATGGCGTCGGTACGCGGCTCCCCCTTTTTGCGCTGCACTTTCTCCTGGTCGATCACCACATCGCCTGCCACAATGCGGTTCACGATCTCGCAGTGCAGGTCCGGGGTGCTGGCAAACATGGCCCCGTAGCGCTTGTGCAATTCGTCGCGGCCCTGGTAGGTGAGCACGCCCAGCTGGCGGTATACCTTCACGGTGTCGCTGAAGGCGCTGGCAAACAGGTCGATGTCGCGGCTGTTGTAGCCTTTCAGTTGCAACTCAACCGGTTTAACAACGGCAGGCTTTTCTGGTTTGCTTTGGCTCATGGCGGTGATACTGCTAAATAAAAGTAGGGTAAAGGGTAGCAGAAGTTTGATCATGCGCAAAATTAGGCAATTTTGCGGGTATATACCTTGCGATTTCTGTTGCGTATAAGCGGAGCTATGATAGAAGAACTCATCATTCGCGCACTTTGCGATACTATACCTGAAGAGCCTGTAGACGGCTTGTTTTTGTTTGGACAGACGGAAGACAACCAGCAGGCGGCCTTCCAAACAGCCCACCAGTTTTTGCAGAGCGGCCGTACGGACAAAGTGCTCTGCCTCGGCACCAAAGCCATGAGCGGCTACCCCGGTTTTGAGGTATGGAAAAAGGAGATGAAGAAATTAGGTATAGGAGAAGAGCAGCTTATACCTGTTCCGCCTGTGCCTGCCGATACGGATATGCTACATACCCTGATCGAAGCGACTTCGGCGGTGCGCTATGCGAAGGAGCAAGGCTTCAAAAGTCTGGTCGTGACGGCAGCCCCATTCCAGCAACCCCGTGCTTTTATGACAGCAATTACTGCAGCCCTAAGAGAATATCCGGAGCTATACCTGTACAGTCTGCCCGGCAAGGCGATGCCCTGGCAGAAGGAAGTGACGCATTCGCAGGGCAAGCTAGAAGACACCCGCGCCGGGCTCATTGCCGGAGAAATGGAACGTATACGCAGCTACCACGAGCAAAATGATTTGATCTCTGTACAAGAGGCGCTTAATTATTTGAATAGGAGAGGGTGAATTGTTAGAATCAGGATTTACAGGATTAAAGGATTGACATGGTTCTCAAAATTGATTGTCCCATTTAATTAAATCCTGCAAATTATAAAATTCTGTAAATCCTGATTCTGACAGATAATCGTGCACCAATCATACATGGGAATCGTGCACCCAAAAATTAATAATCAGCAATCAACAATTCAACCATTAACAATTTAACAACCTTCAACCGCGATCATTTGAGTGCTGGAGGCACTCTGGCGCAGGGCTTTGGCTGGGGCGTATTCATCAGAAGAGTGCCAGGCCTTGGCTTGTTCCATGGTAAGGAATTCGAGCACCACGATGCGGGTTGGGCTCCAGTCGCCTTCGAGGTTTTGAGGATTACCGCCTCGAACAATAAACTTGCCGTCGTAAGGTTGCAGCGAGCCTGGCGTCAGTTTTTTGTACTCCTCATAAGTAGCGTTGTCTGTCACGTCTATGTCTAAAATAATGTAAGCTGGCATAAAATTCAGGTATAGGTTATACAATAGGATGGCTGCATATTAGGTATAATCCGCGGATGGTGCAAACAGAAATTATAGAGGTCGTGGCATCATAAGCACTTGAAAAAACCGAGTTAGGTAGACTGTTTACTGTTTGATTGCGTACATCGCTCATATACAAGCCCTTCAACTTATGACACAAACCAAAAACCTCGAAGTCTGGCTGCGTGGACCGCTGCCTGATGTGCCCGCCATGCTGCAACCAGCAGCCCATGCACTGCTACAAGCTCGCGAAGAAGTCGGAAACTTTATGCAGGATTTTCCGGACGAACTGCTCTGGGAGCGACCTGCGGGAGTGGCCTCAGTAGGCTACCACCTGCAACACCTCACTGGCATACTGGAGCGCCTCTTTACCTATGCCCGCGGCGAACAATTAACCGAGCAGCAACTAGCCTCTTTGTATGCCGAGGGCAAGCCGGTAGGGCAGGACAGGCAGTCCGAAACGCTGGTGCAGAAGTTTAACGAGCAGGTGGATAAGGCCTTGGAGCAATTGCGGCAGACAGACGAAAGCAGCCTGACCGAAACCAAAAGGGTAGGACGGGCGCAGGTGGAGTCTACAGTGATGGGCTTGCTCTTTCATGCCGCCGAGCACAGCATGCGCCACGTGGGGCAATTGCTCGTAACAGCACGGGTGCTGCGCGAGCGGGAAATGTCGAATGGGAATATGGTCGACTGAGGCTATACCTGATCAAACAAAGCTCACATGCTCCCGCTCTACTCTAAGGTATACCTTTTCGCCTGTAGCGGCAGGTATAGCCTGTGTTCTGACAGTGACGCTGATGCCTGTTAATTGCACCTGCACATCATAAAAACCGCCATAGAACATCACTTTTTGCACAGTACCCGTCAGAGCCCCGCTAGGATCAATAACAAACTTAAAGTGCTCCGGGCGCACCAATAGGTCGCGACCTTGGTTGTCTATACCTAGACGGGCTGCAAATTCTGAAGTTAAGTCAGCAGGTATGAGGTTGAAGTTGCCGAAAAGACCAGCGGTATAGGAGTCAGCGGGGTGGCGGTATACCTGTTCGGGTGTGCCTTGCTGCACGAGGCGGCCTCCTTCGATTATCAAAATGCGGTCAGCCCAGGAGAGGGTGTCGTGCGGATCGTGGGAGATGAGGATACAGGTGATGGCGAGCCGCTCCGTGATATCGTGGATCACCTCTTTCAGTAACTCCTTGTGGCCTTTGTCAAGATTGGAGTAAGGCTCGTCGAGCAATAGCAGTTCTGGCCAGGTGCTGAGTAATCGGGCCAGAGCAATACGCTGGCGCTCGCCACCCGAAAGCTGGTTGGTTTTGCGCTGCTTCAGGTGACTGATGCGGCATACCTCGTACAGCGTTTCGGCCTCATCGCCCTGCAGTGTATTGGCGTAGCGGAGCACCTGCTCCACCCGCAGGAACTGAGGCAAATCGTAGTGCTGAGACAGGTAGGCAATTCCTTCGTGGCCCGGCACCAGTTTGTCATGCGGACCGATCACGTGCTTGCCCTCAAAAGTAATCTGTCCGGCACTGGGCTGCACCAAACCGGCAATGGCCTGCAACAGGGTGCTTTTGCCGGACCCGGTTTCGCCCGCTATCACCAGTTTCTCATACTCGCCCTGCTGAAAGCTGATGTCGTGCAGCACGGTATGGCCGTCTTCCTGCACCTGTAGGCCGGATACTTCTAGAAAGCTCAAAGCCTAAAACTCGTCTTCGTAAAACTCGATCAGGGCACCGAAGTAAGACTCGTTCCAGCCTTCCACGATGTCATTGTAGGCCTCGTCAGGTATGTTGAGGTGGCGCAGTTCGGCAGAAGTGCCGTGCTTGTGCGGATGCAGCTTGATTGTGACGATGGATTTAACCTCCTGCTCGCCGAAATACCACTCCTGCACCAGCAGCTTGCCTTCCTCAAACTCCAGGTTTTTGCCGACGATGTTCCCTTCAAAGAGCGAGAACTCCGAGCCTGCCTCCGTCGACATCTCAGCCGGATCGCCTGACCAGAGCTGTATCGTGTTGGGGTTGGTAAGGGCCGCGTATACCTCTTCAGGATCGGCCGGCACGATAAAATATTTTTTGTAATCTTTCATGTTTGGTCTATTGAGAGGCCCCTATTTGTTGGCAAACGTTCTGATATACAGCTCTTCCACTTTCTGCCTCGCCCAGGGTGTTTTGCGCAAAAACTTGAGGCTGGAGTTGATACTTGGGTTGATGTTGAAACTGTTGACATTGATCTTATACCCAAGTTCCTCCCAGCCATAGTAGTCTACGAGCTGCACCAGGATGCGCTCGAGCGTTTTGCCATGCAGGGGGTTGTTTTTCTGTTCTTCCATACGCAGGTGTTATGGCTTGCAAGTTCCGCACATTATCGGGAATACGCAATTTAATTAGCGGAGGGCTGCTATACCTGTTGCCGGTCTATATTCCAAGCTCAATCTGAACCCCGGCCGTCCAGTGGTAGTCGTTGTTGACAGATAAATAAGCATTTTGTGAATGATAGGCCACATTTCCCTGTACTTTCAGGCGATGCGCGCGCAGGTATTTGGTCACGCCTGCCACATAGGCCTCTTCAGTATTCTCCAGAGAACGCACCTCACGGTTTGGCGTGATGCGGGAGTACCTGCCGGCCAATTCCACATTGTTCGGGAATATATAACTGAGTTGGTAGTTCTGACCATGACCGGTCAGGACATGACGACGCTCGCCTGCCGCATTCAAAGTGATCGGGTTGTCCGCCTCCCGGGCCATGTACTCAGCATACAAGGCCATACCTCTATACTTGAGGAGTCCGTCAAAAATATAGGTTTGGATATCGGTTTGCTCGTACAGGTCGCGACCAGTTTGCGCGCCGGTGCGGCGGGCATCTTCGTTGTGGCTCATACCTCCGGCCAGCGACAGTTTCGGGGTGGGTTCGCGCTCCAGATCACCTTCAAAGTAGTCGCCTCCGTTGGTAAATTTACCCAAGGGGAGAATCTCCACGCGTCCGGTATAGGCCAGGCCTTTGTCCGTGCTGAACACGTTGCGGCCCTCTCCGGCAGTAAGCGCTCCTTTGAGCAGGTAGTGGAAGTTGCCAATGCCGTTGTTGTATACCGCCTGAAAGCCAAAGTCACGGTCAACGTTAAAACCCACGTTCACGACGGAGCGATCGATAAACTGCTGCTCGCCGGAAGATACCACACGCTGCCGGTTGCCGGGAAGTTTTGTCTGCCCGAAACCGAACTGCCACCTGTTGTTGGGTTTGTAATACACCACGGCATCGCGCACCACGTTAGGGCTGTTGTTGATGTTGGACTGGTCTCGCATGTTCCAGTCCATGTCACCGCGCGAGAAGGAAAGTTGGATGTTATAAGTGAGTTTCGGGGAGTACATAAAACCCTCGAAGCGCAGACGCAGGCGCCGCACCCGCATTTCGTACTCCGACACCCCAAAGTCGTCTTCAGAAATCGAGTTATACATCGCCCGGCTCTGCATGCGGAAGCGCATGTTGACAGAAAAAGAACTATCTGGCGTAACGATGCCAACTCCGCGTTTGAAATTGAAAAGCGGTGGGTTGCCATCCGGCGTCTGTGCCACAACAGCAACAGGGCTTGCCAGCAAAACGGCCAGCAACAAGGTATAGATTTTCATATTAGTCTCCTGCTCTTAAAGAATTTATCCGGTCTTCAGAGCTAAAAAGGACCCGAGTGATCAGGTATAGGTTAGTGTAAAAACTAAGTGGGTGATAGGTAAGGTAATAGCACTATGTGCAGTTTAGTAAAATCCCCCGCTACTGAAGAGCAGCGGGGGATTTGTACCTGGGTTATTCTATAGCGCGAGCGTCCTCGCTCGTGCTTATTATAGGTGGGCCTCCGGCCCTATTGTGAATTGCCTCAGCTTAGCAATAGGGGCCTGAGGCCGCACGCTAGCAAGTCACGAGGGAGGACGCTCGCGCCTTAGCTTCACCAATTAATAATCATCACGCTCAATGGCAGCCACACCTGGCAAGGTCTTACCTTCCATGTACTCAAGCAGCGCACCGCCACCGGTTGACACGTAAGACACACGGTCAGCATATCCCAGTTGGTTTACAGCGGCAGCAGAGTCACCACCACCAATCAGCGAGTAAGCACCACGGCGGGTTGCGTCTACCACGGCTTCGGCAACAGCCTCAGTGCCTACCGAGAAGTTTGACATTTCGAACACACCCATCGGGCCGTTCCACAGGATAGTCTTTGAGTTGCGGATCACGGCGGCATACATTTCGCGGGCGTTAGGTCCGATATCAAGACCCATCCAAAGCGGCTTGATATGGTGGCTGAGGGATGTATCAACGTTGGCATCGTTACTGAACTCGTCGGCGATGATGGAGTCAACCGGGATCATCAGGTTCACGCCTTTTTCTCTGGCCATCGCGATGAGGCGGCCAGCCAGCTCAACTTTATCTTCTTCCACCAGCGAAGAACCGATCTGTCCGCCGTCTGCCTTCACGAAGGTATAGCTCATGCCACCACCAATCAGCAGGTTATCCACGCGGTCCATTAGTTTCTCGATGATCAGGATCTTATCGGAGATTTTGGCACCACCCATGATGGCGGTATACGGGCGTTCGGCATTGTCCATCACGCGGCGGGCATTGTCGAGCTCAGCGTGCATCACATAGCCCATCACTTTATCGTTCGGGAAGTAGCGGGCGATCACAGCTGTAGAAGCGTGTTCGCGGTGAGCGGTTCCGAAGGCGTCGTTCACATACACATCACCCAGCGTGGAGAGTTCTCTTGCAAATTCCGGGTCGCCTTTCTCTTCGGCTTTGTGGAAGCGCAGGTTTTCCAGCAGCAGGATCTCGCCGGGCTTCAGTTCTTGGGCCAATTGTGCCGCTTCAGGGCCTACGCATTCAGTAGCAAACTTAACAGTAGTGTTGAATTCCTGTGAAAGACGGTCCACGAGGTGACGTAGCGAGTATTTCTCTTCCGGACCGGCTTTCGGGCGACCGAGGTGCGACATCAGAATCACAGCGCCGCCATCATTCAATATTTTCTGGATAGTCGGCACGGCCGCACGGATGCGGGTGTCGTCGGTGATGCGGTAGTCAGCATCGAGTGGCACGTTGAAGTCCACCCGGACCAAAGCTTTCTTGCCGGCAAAGTTATACGCGTCTACAGTTTTCATGTACTTGTCTTTTTCGTTAGTCTTACTCGTTTTTCGTTTTTGCGGAGTTTTTGTTTCCGGTAAGCGTAAATGGGTGTACAAATATAGCGAAAAGGGTATGAATTAATCCATCCCAGCCTTCCCCTAAGAACAGGGGAATCTTCGTGCATGATTAACATCCCCCTGCCCCCTTCGAAGGGGGACTTCTGCCATTGCCATTTCATAGGTATAAGTTTTATAGCACAGAACACTGGCAGGTATAGCAAAGGTGATTTGCACGCTCACTACGAAGGTATAGCTTAGCCCGGTGCACTTAAATGACTACCCACTGTTTGAGCGTTCAGCGAGTGGGGGTAGGGGCCCTCGATTTGGGGAGTCTTGACTTTTTTGCTTACTTTTTGTGTCAAGACAAAAAGTGAGTGCCCGCCGCACAGGCGAAGCAATGAAACAACTCAAGTAGCTATACCTGCAACAGCAATTACCACAAAGCAAAATAAGCTATACCTATGCCAGAGGCCCCACCATAGCACACACTAGCGAGGACTCTCGCGCCAAAAGGTATAATCCTCCCAGCTGCCAGTCCGGCAAACCACCTCCCCCTTGGTTAAACATCGAATTTCTACACCACCTCCACCGTTATAGGTATAGCAAGCATCATAAATCCCGATTTTGCTATGTAAATCCAAAAGCATCCTGTATCTTTTGCCCCTTAAAATACTGAGTGTATTTGTTACCTTTGCATACCATGAAAGTAGGAATAATATTTGGCGGACCATCCCGTGAGCGGGAGATTTCATTTGCAGGTGGCCGCACCGTGTACGATAACCTCGATAAAGCCCTTTTTGAAGCCGTTCCGGTGTTTGCCGACAGCCTTGGCAACTTCATTTTGCTGGACTGGCAGTACATTTACAAAGGCACGATCCGCGACTTTTATCCGCCGGTGGAGGCCCTGCCGGAGAGTGAGCACGGACTGCAGATCTACCTGGAGTCGTTAGGTGATATGACCGTAGAGGAGCAGGACCGCATTATTGCGAAAGCTGGGAAGCGCCTGTTGCCGCATGAATTCAAAAATCATTTCGACTTCGCTTTCCTGGCGCTGCACGGACCGTACGGCGAGGACGGCAGCATTCAGGGTTTGCTTGAGTGGTACCACATTCCGTATTCTGGCTCAGGTATACTCCCATCAGCGATAGGTATAGACAAGGCGGCGCAGAAGGAGATGCTCAGGCAGCACGGCTTCCCAACGCCGGATTACCGCAAAGTGCAGTACGCTGAGTGGAAGGATGTTAACAATCGTAAGCAGCTGTTCGAGTCGCTGGTAGCGGATCTGGGTCTGCCGCTGGTACTCAAGGCACCGCATCAGGGCTCTTCTATCGGCGTTTCCATTGTGAAGGAGCATAACTATGACCTGTTTGAGCAGGGCATGGACCGCAGTTTCTTTACCAAGAATATTTACAAGGCACAATGGCAGGCGCTGGGCGAGGAGAAGCAGGTAGCCAGCATGAAACAACTCGTGGATATCCGCGAGGGTATCGGCATGCCGGTGGTGCTGGAAAACGGCACGATCCTTTATCACCCGGAAGAGCTGTTGAATCACATCAACCATACCTTTACTACTACTGATACCGAAACCATCGTGCTAACCAGCGTGGAGCATGAGCAGCAGGTGCTAGTGGAGGCTTTCATCAATGGACGTGAATTCTCTTGCATCGTAGTGCAGGACGAGGCCAGTCAGCCGATTGCTTTGCCACCGACTGAGATTGTGAAAGGCAATGAAGTATTTGATTACCGCTCGAAATACCTGCCAGGTCTGGCACGAAAGATCACGCCGATCAATTTGCCAAGCGAGCAGATTCAGGAGATTCGTAAGGCCTGCAGCAAGCTGTTCGTGGACCTGGGTTTCAACGTGTATGCCCGTCTCGATGGTTTCATCACAGAAGAAGGCAACATCTTCCTGAACGATCCGAACACGACATCAGGTATGCTTCCGTCGTCCTTCTTCTTCCACCAGGCGGCGGAGATCGGCTTGAACCCATCGCAGTTCCTGACTTATATCATCCGTACCTCCGTGGCCGAGCGCCTCAAGTCTGGTAAGGACACGGTGGCACTGACCAAACTGCTGAGCAAACTCGATAATGCGATCCGTGAGGAAAATGCCCACCGCCACGACAAGATCCGGGTGGGGGTGATCATGGGTGGTTATTCATCAGAAAGACACATTTCGGTGGAAAGCGGTCGTAACATCTACGAGAAGCTTTCTTCCTCCACTAAATACGAGCCGCTGCCGATCTTCCTGACAGGTAGCAACGAGGCGCATCGTCTGTACAGTATTCCGATCAACATTATGCTGAAAGACAATGCTGACGACATCAAGGAGAAAATCCATCACTTTGAGGAGGGTGGTAAGCCGCATCCGGTGCTGCAGGAGATCATCAGCGAAGCAGAAGGCATCACGCGCAAGTATACGGGCAAGAGTCTGGATGAACCGAGCCGCCTGACCTATACCCAGTTGCAGAACATGGTCGATGCGGTGTTCATCGCCCTGCATGGTCGTCCGGGTGAGGACGGTGCTTTGCAGCAGGAGCTTGAGAAGCTGTCTATACCTTACAACGGTTCCGGCATCAGCTCTTCGCAGATCACGATCAACAAATACGAAACAAATGAGATTCTTGCCAAGCATGGGGTGCCGGTAGCGCATCACCGCATGGCCTGGAAAGAGGACTGGCTGAAAGATAAAGAAGCTTTCTACCAGAGTCTGGAGACCGAGTTCCGATATCCGTTTATTGCCAAGCCGGCCGACGATGGCTGTAGCTCGGCTGTGAAAAAGATCAAGAACCGCGCGGAACTGGACGCTTTTACAACCCTGATCTTCCGTGAAATGGAGGAGCTAGACACGGAATGCGCCAGAACACTGTCGCTTGGTTTCAAAGAAGAATTCCCGAACAAACAAGGCTACCTGGTGGAAACACTCATCAGCCGAAACGGCGCGAAACACTTCCTGGAAATCACCGGTGGTTTGCTGACCAGGTATGCACCGGATGGCACCGTGAATTACGAAGTGTTCGAAGCGTCGGAAGCTTTGGCTGAAGGCGAAGTACTGTCGCTAGAAGAGAAGTTTCTGGCAGGAGAGGGGCAGAACATCACCCCGGCCCGTTATGCACAAGACCCGGAGCGCCGCCAGAAGATCTCTGACCAGGTAAAAGAAGACCTGAAGCGCGTGGCCCAGATTCTGAACATAGAAGGCTATGCCCGCATCGACGCCTTTGTGCGCGTGCTGGATAACGACGAGGTGGAGACCATCATCATCGAGGTGAACTCCCTGCCAGGTATGACGCCGGCAACCTGTATCTTCCACCAGACCGCCATCAACGGCTACAAGCCTTACGAGTTCATCGACCGCATCCTTACTTTTGGTGTGGAGCGAAACGAACGGGCCAAGGAGCTGGAAGGGTATAAGTCGAGGAATGTGTAAGTTTGGAAGTTAGTGATTGAGTGAACTAGTGATTCAAGGGTTAACTGAGTTTTTGAATATGTAAGTCATCGTTCGACTAACTGTCTGAGTTAAATTTTTATTTTTGAATAACTAAATTCACTAATCATCCAACCACTAAATCACTAAAACAAAAATAAAAAAGTCCCGAAGGGGCAGACAATCAACAATAAATTAAATGTTAAAGACGAATTCATTTGTGGGGGTGCTGGTACATCTGGCTTTGATGGGAGTGATCGTGGCCGGGTTGATCTTCGGATTCTTCTACCTATACCTGCCGTCGGCCACCAACCACGGCGAGACTATTTCGGTACCGAAAATCACGGGCATGCAGCTGCCGGATGCGGAGCCTTTTCTGGAAGAACAGAACCTGCGCTACTTCGTAAACGACTCCAGCTATCACCCAGAGTACAAGCCTTTTGAAATTCTGACGCAAGATCCGTCACCGGGCTCCAAAGTGAAGGAGAACCGCAAGATCTACATCAGCATCAACATGAAAAACCCGCCAATGATCAAGATGCCCAAGCTGATTGACGGGTCGGTGAAGAATGCAGAGCTGATCCTTAAAAGCTACAACCTGCGTCGCGGAAAGATAACCAATGTGCCTGACCTGCAGCATGGTGCTGTGCTGAAGCAGTTTGTGAACGGTAAAGAGATACAGCCGGGCGACCAGGTGCCGAAAGGCGCTGTAGTAGATCTGCACGTGGGCGACGGTTTGGGTAACACCGAGTTTGAAGTGCCTGATGTGGTAGGTATGCCACTCGACGAAGCTTCGGTGCTGCTGGTTGGGCAGAAACTCCAACTGGGCAATATCATTTATGTGGCAGGCAGCGGAAAGCCGGACGGTACGATTGTTCGTCAGCGTCCGATCGCCGATGTGAAAGCCAAGATACGAACAGGTGAGCTGGTGGATCTTTGGGTGGCCGGCGAAGAGCCTGTGCAAGGTATAGACTAATAAATGCGCCCGCTAGTGACTGTGACGGGCGCATTTTATATAAGTTAAGGTATGGGTATAAGACAGTTTCTGTTGACGATGGTACTGCTCTGCTGTGGCTCTTTTGCTTCGGCTCAGAGCGTACTAACGCCCTTGCAGCAGGATCCGCAGCGTATACCTACAAGCAGTACCTATCAACTCCGCACAGAGAACGATCCGCTTTCTCTACCGTTTTTCGATGATTTCTCCGGTGCTATGATCACCCCTGATCCAGCTTACTGGATCAACGGCGGCACTTACGTAAACAACCGCTTCGCACTTCGGCCGGTGACACGGAATGTGGCTACGTTCGACGGACTCAATGCGCAGGGAATTCCCTATGGCAGCAACATCGCTGGTCCGACCGACACGCTTACTTCACAGCCTATCCGATTGGGAGGGTTCACCCCGGCTGACTCGGTATACCTGAGCTTTTACTGGCAGTCTGGTGGGCAGGGGAGTGCGCCGGAACGAAACAATAACAACCCGCGTTTTTTGCGCCTGGAGTTCAAAGATGCCGACAGCACCTGGGTACAGGTATGGCAGCAGACCGCGCCGGGACTGGTTACGGAGTTTGCACAGGCTTGGGTAGCGGTTCGGGAGCAACGCTTTCTGCACGACGAATTTCAGTTCCGTTTCCTCAGCGAAGGCACCCGCAATGCCCTGCGCGACGTCTGGAACCTGGACTACGTGGAGCTGAACCGCAACCGTCGTCGTGGCCAAAACACCACCCGCGACATCGGCATCAGCGAGAGCGTTTCGTCATTGATGGATTATACCGCAGTGCCCGCCCGTCAGTTTCTGGCTAACCCCGAGCTATACCTACGCGATGAGATATCCGCCAGCCTGAATAACTTGGGCGACCTGCCGGGAGCCATTGCCTGGCGTGCCTTTATACAGCAGGTTGGCGCTTCGCCGGTCGATACCTTCCTGCGGGAAGAAGGACTTATACCTGGCCAGGCACGGCAGCGCCCGATAACTGCAACACCGCGCATCAGCAATCTTAACCTCAATCCGGAGAGCTTTGTGTTGGAGCACGGTTTCTGGCTCGATACAAAAGAACAGAACGCCCGGCAGCGCGCCAATGACAGCACCTTACAACCTACCACCTTCAGCGATTACTTTGCCTTGGACGATGGCACAGCCGAGGCCGGTTATAGTAGTCTCTATACCTATGGCAACACGCAGGTTGCGCAGCGCTTCGAAGTGGTTGCTCCGGATCAGGTACGGGCATTCCGGGTGCATTTCCCGCAGGTGGGCGTGCAACATAACAACATCTCCATCGTCTTCCGCATCTGGGCAGACGACAACGGACGTCCGGGGCGCACCTTGCACGAACAATCTTTTAAGGTGCAGCAGAACGAGGGGCTCAACACTTTTTATGAAGTGGAGCTGAACCAGCCGGTTCCGGTAGAGGGTACTTTTTATGTCGGCTTCAGTCAACCTGCCACCTTATACCTGAATATCGGCTTTGACCGCAATGCCGGAACCACCGGACGCCTGTTTTACAACACAGTAGTTGGTGGCTGGCAGCAGGATTCTGTCAACGAAGGTGCTGTTATGCTGCGCCCTGTGATGGCCGGGCAGGCACTGGGTCTGGAAGAAGAAGCGCTCGAGGCAAGTCTGCAGGTATACCCGAATCCCAATACCGGCATTCTGAATTTCTCAGGTCCTTACCGTTCTTTTTCGCTCTACGACGTAACCGGGCGCGAGATTCTGCGTCATAAAGCAACAGTCTGGCAGGAACCAGTACGTCTCCCAAGACTTTCGCCAGGCTTATACACCATCCGAATTGAAACCGACCATCATACATTCACTACCAAACGCATCCTACTAAAATTATGATTACAACAGACATTACGGCTGAGGAACTCAAGGAAAGACTCGCCAGGGGGGAAACGCCCATCATCATTGACGTTCGCGAAGACTGGGAGCACCAGGAAAGCAAAATTGAAGGCGCACAGAACATCCCGCTGGGAGCTTTGCCGCAACGCCTCGATGACATTGAAGACTACAAAGACCTGGAAGTGATCGTGCATTGCAAGTCCGGTATGCGCTCGGCTTCTGCCAAGGCTTTTCTGCAGCAGCAGGGGTTCAAGCAGGTTCGTAACCTGGTTGGAGGAATTACTGGCTACCAGGGGTAAGGATGAGTATGGAGTATGGCGTGAGCGTTCTCGCTCGTGTCTGCTTTAGAAGGGGCCTTTGGCCCCTTTTTCTATTAGGTATTACTTGCTCATGCTAAGGTGAATATGGCTTTTGCAGGTATAGCAATGGGTACGTTGTAGCAACAGCTTTAGCTTTAGCAACTAGTTTTGTTTTATAGCTTCGCCTGTGCGGCGGGTACCTACTTTTTTCCTTGATGAAAAAATCGAGGGCCCCTACCCCCAGTAAGCAAAAAAGTCAAGACCCTCCAAATCGAGGGCCCCTACCCCCACTCGCTGAACGCTCAAACAGTGGAGTGTCGTAAAGGTGAACCGGGCTCAGGAGATTTGTTACATAGCTCAAGGGGCAAGTTACTCTTGCTATACCTGCCAGTGGCGCGTGACAGTAACGGCAACGCTTATACCTATTAATTGGTAGCGGCAAAAGTCCCCCTTCGAAGGGGGCAGGGGGATGTTAATCGTGCACAAGAAACCGCAGTTGTAACGCTTATACCTGTCAGATAGCAGCTACAGACTCCTTCCCCTGTTTTTAGCGGAAGGCTGGGATGGGGTGAAAGTTCCCCCTCCTGATTTTAGGAGGGGCAAGGGGGAGGTTACTCAATCACAAAAGGCGTCGGACTAAAGCAAAGCAGGAAAATCACGAAAGCCAATATCCCCAACACCTTCCTACCACGCGTTAACTGTGCTTCATTCGGGCAGGAGGGGTGGAAGATGCCCATCAGTCGTGAGAGCAGCAGACCGAAAACCAGCCAACCGCTATAGCCGTCGGCTGTAGGGTATAGCCAGGAAATTGCAACCTGCACGACCAAGACGATCAATACTAAATAAGTGGTAAAGCGCAGTTTCGGGGTGGCGGGCTCCAGCACAAAGAACAGATAGAGCACATACAGCGGCCATACCCAAATGTAACCTGCCACTTCCGGGAAGGTCTCAGCCAGGCTGTACTGCGCCAGCAGCATTCCAAACGCCGCCATCAGGCCATGCCGGTTGTCGTGCAGAATGCCCCGGAAGGCAAAAAACACGAAAGGAGCCAGTACTACCAAAAGGCTGTCATCCCAAAGCGGCTCCTGGTGCGGGGAGATCATCCCCATTCCGGCATACAGGATAAACAAACTGAAGAAAATAGGGGAGAGCTGGTTGAAGCGCTTATACCCGATCAGGCCGTAGAGTACGTGACCGCCGTCCAGCTGACCGATGGGCAGCAGGTTGAGGGCCGTGAAGAACAAAGCCAGGTAGCCCGCAAAGAGCAGCGGATAATGGATCACTTCATAGGCATTGGGCACCAGCGCCGGGTCTGCCACATACCTTTCGAAGAACAGAAAGAGCAGGTTCTTGCCGAGCGAGAAATTACCATCACCCTGGTATACATACTGGGCATAGTCGAGACCGAATTGCTGGTACTCCGGATGGATCGTAAAGATAAAATCCGGGTCGGGCAGATGTGTGAAGCCATACCATAGCAGCGGGATCGCCACTGCAAAACCCGCCAGCGGACCGGCTATACCGATGTCGAAGAATTGCTGCCGGGAGAAGATGCGGCTCCTGATCCGGATGAAAGCCCCCATGGTGCCGATGGTAGACGTGATGCCAAACCACAGTGGAATGTAATAAGGCAATGATACGTCGGCCCGGTAGCGCTTCGCGGTGAAGTAATGCCCGAACTCGTGTACCGTGAGCACGCCCAGGAAAGGTATAGAGAAGTATAACCCGGCTGCCAGTTCGGCCCAATTAAAAGTACCCGTCCACGAAAAGCCCTCCGGCCCCCAGAAGAACAACTTGCCAGAACGCCACTCGGCCCCGGCAATGGTTGTCGTGATCAGGGTGAGCACAAAGAGCAGCAGGTGCAGGCTATACCTGTTTTGCTGCTTAGGAAACCGCATCCCTGAACACCTGGTTGATAGTGAGCGGCGGCTCTAAGAAGAGTGTCTGCAAGCCCACTTTTCGGGCACTCTCGATGTGCTGGATGCTGTCGTCGATAAAGAGCGTTTCTTCACGCTTCAGGTCGTTCTGTTCCAGTATCTGCTCAAACACAATGGCGTCGGGCTTGCGCTGACCGATCAGGTGCGAGTAGTAGGCCTGCTCAAACAGCGAGTCGAGACTCGGCATGGTGAAGCTGTGTTCCACCATCTCGTTGAAACGCTTCATATGGATGGCGTTGGTATTGCTGAGCAGGAAAATGCGGTATTTTTTGCCCAGCTCACGTACCAGCTCAATTCTTTCAGCCGGAATGTCGAGCAACATGGCATTCCAGGCATCGTCTATCTGCTGGTCGGTGGCGTCGAGGTGGTAGGCTTCGCGCAGGTGCTGACGAAACTCTCCGGGGCTGCTGTTGCCGGTCTCGAAGAGGTCAAACAGGTGAGACTGTGCGCGTTGGCTGTACTCGATGGTATGGCCTTCGGTGCAATACTGCTCCAGTTCGCGTATGCTTTTATGGTAATCTATGTTAATGATGACCCCGCCAAGGTCGAAGATGATGTTTTTAACAGTAGTCAGGTCCACGAAATTTTTTGGTCTGGTATTTGAAATTGTCCCTACAAATATGTAGAATTGCACTCCCAAATCAAAGGAAGCACCTTCTTTTAAGGGAACGGGCCTATAGCTCATTCGGTTAGAGCAACTGACTCATAATCAGTAGGTGGCTGGTTCGATTCCAGCTGGGCCCACAGAAAATCAAGCACTTATCTCGCAGAGAGGTAGGTGCTTTTCTGTTTGTAACCATTCCCTAGGATATATATGTTAGAGTTAGGTTAATATCCGAAAAGCTGCAAAACTTGGTTACTTTTCTCTAACTGCAACGTTTTTCTTCTGCTCTAATTCTCTGATAAAATGGATATCTACCTCAGTAATTAATGCACTGACATGACATCATAGTCTTGATCTCGACTCCGAATAATACCCCATCCCCTAGCAAAACAAACGCCGCCTCCTTTAGGAGAGCGGCGTTTGCTAAACACTCAACTAAACAAACTTCTTACTTATCCCACCACACACGGCCATACAGGTTATCCTGTCCGCCGAACTGGCGCTGTACTGCCTCGTTGTAGCTGGCAGCGTTATTAAAGGATTCTGTGGCCGGGTAGCTGTTGCGGAGGGGCACCGCTTTGCCGTCAGGCTCCACCAGGTTGGCAGGGTAGCCGGTGCGGCGCCATTCAGCCCAGGCTTCGTAGCCGTGCATGAACAGGTGTATCCAGCGCTGCGTCGCGATCTGCTCGATGGCGTTGCCCGGATCGTATGCAACACCTTCCTGGCTGAGTAAATCTGAAGCGCCAGCTGCGCTGCCCGTCCACTGCACCAGCGACTGCTCAATAGCTTTGTTGTAATTTATTTCAGCTTCTGCATCGCCACCGGCAATCCAGCCACGCTTGGCGGCCTCTGCTTTGGCAAACAGGGCTTGTGCGTAAGTAACCAGCTGTATGTGTGCGTCCTGCTTCCAGATGGCTGGGCCCATTAGCGAGTAGTTGGTTACGTTTGGCAGACCTTCCATTGTGCCAAAAGGCAAGCCTCTGTATTCACCTGAGGTGCGGGCCGGCGTGCCGTAAACCTCCAGTCTTGGGTCATCTACTGGCTTCAGCTCGTTCACAAGCGTTTCGGTCAATGCCCACCACTCCCGGTTCTGGTTCGATACCTGCCCGTACCAGTAGCTCTGGTTGTTGGCATCGGCCAGGTGACGGAACACCAGGTTGTCTGCATTGGAGGTCATGATACCGGCCTCCAGGGCTTTGTTGAACTCAGCGGCACCCTTGGTAGGGTCCACTTCCGACAGGCGCAGGGCCATTAGCATACGTATGGTGTTACCAAGGCGCTTCCACTTGTTAATATCGCCGTTGTACACGATGTCGTTGGAGATATTACCGGTCGTGATCTCGCTATTGGCCTGGTCAAGCAAGGTGAACAGGCTGGTGTAGATCGATTCCTGGGTGTCGTACTGCGGCGTGAAATTTTCGGCGCCTCGCAGGGCCTCACTGTAAGGTACATCTCCCCAGCGATCTGTCATGTGCCAGAAATAGTAAGCTTTCAGGATCTTGGCCACTGCCAGCTGGTTATTCACAGGCCCTTCGGTCGCGCTCAGATTAGAAGTCGTCAGCACTGTTTCCAGGTTTATGAGTGGCCCCTGGTAAATCCAGTAAAAACTGGTACCACCATCCGGGTATAGGGACGCGCCCGGGTACTGTGTCTCGGACAGATACTGAGCATGAAACTGGGCAGAAGGCGTGGCACTCAGGCTCGACAGCGAAAGCGCCGCATTGGCAATCAGCTGCGTACCCGAGGAAGTGCTCGGCTGATTCGGGTTAGTATTAATGTCCTCGTCAAACTTATCGCAGCTCGCCAGCAAAAAGCACGACAAAAGAACTGCATATATTTTCTTCATTCTCATCTTCCTTATAAAGTAATGTTTAGGTTAATGCCGTAAGAGCGTACTGAGTTGGTCATACCTGACTCGTACCAGCTGATGGACTGGGAGCCGGTTGAAATCTCGGATGGGTCGATGCCTTCCGGAGCTTTCTGCCACAGTTGAGCCACGTTACGGGAGATCAGGGCAACACTCACTGTCTGGAACGGCAGACGGCCCAGCATAGACTTGTCGAGGGTATAGCCTAGGCGTAGTTCGCGCAGCTTGATGTAAGAAGCGTCGTAGAGCCACTCTTCGTACACGCGACGTCCCACTATGGTGTTGTAGTATGACTGCGCGCTCACGTAGTTAGAGGCCGGCTGACCGCTCACATCTACACCACCCACTGTCGTGCCCGGAGCGTAGATACCTTCTACTTTCACACCGCCACCTGCTTCCAGCGGATCGCGTACATTGGCGCCGCGGTCGTTGGTAGCCACCGTGAGTGGGTCTTGCCCGGTACGCACGGCCAGCATTTTAGAACGGCTGAAGAACTGGCCGCCAAACTGGTAGTCGATCATAGCAGAGAGGTCGAACTTCCAGATCTTAAAAATGTTCTGCCAGCCACCTGTCGCATCAGGCTGCACTGTACCGAAGTTGTGGGTAGCATCGGTATAGAGCGGCATGCCGTTGGAACCAATCAGCTTCTGGCCGGTAGCAGGGTCACGCTGGTAAGCCTGGCCTATAAGGCTACCATAAGGCTGGCCTTCGTAGGAGTTGAGATAGGAGGTAACAGAGGAGTAAGTGGTAGAGTAATGCGTCAGCACGTCAATTTCCGGGTGAAGCTCAACCACCATGTTACGGTTGCGGCCTGCATTGAAAATACTGTTCCAGGTAAAGTTTCTCGACTGAACCGGCGTACCGGACAAAGCCACTTCTATACCTTTGTTTTCAATCAGACCTGCATTAATTGTTGTGGAGCTATACCCGCTCGTACCGGATACCGGCAGGCGCAGGATCTGGTTTCTGTTTTTCTGCTGATAGAGCGTCAGGTCCAAACCTAAGCGGCCATTAAGGAAGCGCACGTCCAAACCAGCTTCATACGAATGTGCGAATGATGGCTCTACAAACGGGTTATTCAGGTTATCCGGCACCGACAGCGTGTTCACGCTGGTGGCTCCTGCATAGACAGTGCCCACGGAATAGAACGGAGAGATTTCGTAAGGACCAAGGTCAGAGCCTGCCTGTGCGTAGCTGGCGCGGATTTTACCGAAAGAAAGCGGCGACCAGTCGATCAGCTCACTGAATACCACGCTACCTGATACAGATGGATACCAGTACGAATTGTTGTCTGGTGGCAGGGCAGAGGAGATGTCGTTACGCAATGATGCGTCGATGAAGTACGTGTCTTTATACCCCACAGAAGCCATACCGAACATACTGCGGATTTGCTTGCGACGCAGATACTGGTTCGTGCTCGGACGGTCAATGGAGCCATCGATGTGGTAGAAGCCCGGTGTAGCCAGTCCGCCCACCGATGCCATAGAAAGGTAGGTATAGCGGGTGTCGAAAATGTTGCCACCGGCATTTACGTTAAGCGAGAAGTCGCCGAACTCTTTGTTGTATTGTGCCAGCAACTCGTAGTTAGTATCGCGACCCTGGTACTTACCAGTTGTGAAAGCCGGTACTCTTCTGCCACCAAAAGCCTGGCGGGTTTCAATGTTCTGGGTATAGCTGTCGTTGCGTACAAAACCGCTCACTTTCAGCGAAGGCAGGATCTGGTAGGTCAGGCCTACGTCGCCGAACACACGCTCGCGGTTATCGTTGCTGATGTTCTCGTATGCCTCGAAGTAAGGGTTGTTCCAGTACAGAGCATTGAAGTTAGTAACCTCACCAGTGGCTGTGCTCGGTCTGCGCAGGTTCCAGTTCAGGAAAGTACCGTCATCGTATTTGTAGTTCTTCATGCGCTTCATGTCCACGTTGCGCTGGAACCACTGCACCATGTAGCGGGCGCCGTACTCCGAGCCCTGCGAAGGACGCTGGGCATTGTTGCGGGCGTAGTTGATGTTGGTAGACACCGTCATCTTTTTAGAAAGGTCCAGGCTGCCGCTTAGGCCCACGTTGTTTCGGTTTAGGAAGGTGTTTGGTTCTACACCTTCTACGCGGGTGTCGTTCACGCTCAGGCGGAAGGTACTGTTCTCGTTACCACCTGTTACAGTCACACCATTATTCAGATTATAGCCTGTCTCGTAGTAGTCCTGAATGTTATCAGGATGCGGTACGAAAGGCGTCAATTGGCCGTACTCCGGATCCTGTGGGTAGAAGCTGTATACCTGACGAACGGGTGTGCCGTCCATCTTAGGTCCCCAGCTTTCATCTACAGAGAAGTCCACATATTTGTCGCCGTTTGGCAGGGTACGCCAGGTCTGGCTGGAGCCGCCACCATACATGTTCTGCAGCGGCATAAAGTTCACAGCTTTTTCTACTGAGAAAGCAGAGTTGATCTGTACACCAACTTTTTTCGCGCCTTTCTGGCCTTTCTTGGTCGTGATCATGATCACACCATACTGACCGCGTATACCATACAAGGCAGAGGCAGCAGGGCCTTTCAGCACGTTGATCGACTCGATGTCTTCCGGGTTAATGTCCTGCGCCAGGTTACCGTAGTCAGCCTGGTCGGCACCGGCAAAGTTGGCGTTGGAAATCGGGGTGCCATCCACCACTATCAGGGGCTGGTCGCCACCATTGAGGGAGTTTACGCCCCGGATTTTAATTTTTTGAGTACCGCCCATGCTGGCGCCGGAAGAACCTGTTACCTGCACGCCTGCCACTTTACCGGACAACGAGCCCAGCACGTTCTGCTCTTTGGTCAAAGTCAGGTTTTCGCCCTGCACTTGCTGCGTAGCATAGCCCAGGGAGCGCTCGCTACGCTCAATGCCTAGCGCCGTTACAACTACTTCGTCGAGTTGCCGGGCATCGGTTTGTAGACTGACATTGATGGTGCTTTGGTTGCCAACCGCTACCTCCTGGGTAGTATAGCCCAGAAAGCGGAAAACAAGTGTAGCATTGGCTTCGGGCACGCGAAGTTGGTAATTGCCCTGCGCATCGGTGGCGATGCCAATTGTTGTGCCTTTAACGGCAACACTTACCCCAGGCAGGCCATTGCCCGTCGAGGCTTCTGTCACCCTACCGCTTACTGCCCTGTCCTGGGCAAAGGCGCTGGCGGACCAGAGTACCATAAGCGGCAAAATGATGGAAAGTAGTTTTTTCCCCATAATTCAATAATTTGTTTTAAAAATAGTAAGGTTAGATCCGTTGAATATAGGGTATATTTAATTAATATAAAAGTAATATTGTCTTAACATAGTGCGTATTTGTGCAGGTATAAAAAAACACCCCGCATCAGGCCGTAGCCAATGCGGGGTGTTTTTAGCTGTTAAAGGCTTATTTAGCTTATAGCGAGTCGATCCATTTCTTCAGATCACCTTTTGCTTTGCCGGTCCTCTGCTGGAGTTTGCCGAGCCATTCGTCTTGCTGTCCTTCCTGGTAAGTCAGGTCATCTTCGGTCAGGTCAGCGTAAGATTTTTTGATCTTACCTTTCAGTTCATTCCAGTTTCCTCTGGTTCTATATTCTGCTTCGTGCATTTTATTCTTAGCTTAAAATTAAACAAACTTATACCTTAATATACGAGTGAAACAGGACAGTCGTTCGAAAAGCGGCTAGATCCACTTCTTGAGCAGACCGATCAGGTCGCTTTGCTCAAATGGCTTGCAGAGGTAATCGTTCATGCCGGAAGCCAGACTATTCTCGATGTCGCTGCTGTAAGCGCTGGCTGAAAATGCAATGATCGGGATGCCGTAGTTCTCCTGCCGCAGGGTGCGCGCCGCCTCCAAACCACTGATGCCGGGCATCTGCACATCCATGAAAATCAGATCAAACTGCTGCGCACGCACCAGGTCAATGGCTTCCTGTCCGCTAAAGGCTGAAGTCACCTGCGCACCAAAGTTCTCAAGCACCGTTTCGAGCAGCATCACGTTGATCTCGTTGTCATCCACCACCAGCAGGTGCTTGCCTTCGGGCACTGTGTAATGGCCGTCATCTACTGCCTCCTGCTGCGGTGCTTGCTGGGTCTGCATGCGCATCAGCCGAATGGTGAACCAGAACAGAGAGCCTTTCTGCTGCCCGGGCAATGGGCTGATGACCTGCAGGTCGCCCTGCAGTAGCCTGACCAGCTTCTTGCTGATGGCCAGCCCAAGTCCTGAGCCGCCGTATTTGCGCGAAGTGGACTGGTCGGATTGCGTAAAGGATTCAAACACCATCTGCTGCTTCTCGGCAGGTATACCTATACCTGTGTCGCTGACGGAGCAGTAAAGCAGCAGCTCGCCGTCGGGCAACTGATCTGCTTTGAACAGCACCTCAATGCTGCCCGCTTCTGTAAACTTGATGGCATTGCTCACTAAATTGACTACCACCTGGCTGATGCGGGTAGGGTCACCGATTGCCCATTGCGGTACAGAAGCATCAAACGAGTAGGAAAACGTAAGTCCTTTGCCTTCGGCCAGGTGCCGATAGGGGCTTAAACTGGCTTCCAGGCTTTCACGCAACTCAAACGGAATCGCCTCGAGATGAATCTTGTTCTGCTCCACCCGGTGCAGGTCCAGTATGTCGTTGAGCAGTTTGGTGAGCGTGGTGCCCGACGATTTGATCAGGTTGATGTATTGTTTCTGGGTGTCATTCAGCCCGGTGCCTTGCAGCAGGTCCGTGAAGCCCATGATGCCGTTGAGCGGCGTCCGGATCTCGTGACTCATGCTGGATAGGAAATTGCTTTTGGCTTCGTTCGCCTCCTCGGCTTTGCGTTTGGCCTTGCGCAGCGCTTTTTCGTTTTGCTTCAGCTCGGTGATGTCTTTGGCAACGATCAGCACACCATCCACTTCTTTGTAACTGTTGCGGAGATGTGAGAACGAACAGGAAACGGGGATTTCCTGGTTTTGTTTCGTCCTGAAGAGCAGTTCCTTGTTCAGGCACTTGCTATGAGAGCGGCATTGCTCCATCAGCGAGACCAGCGTGGGTACATGGGCTTTGGGGAGTAGCACAGACAGGTGTTTGCCCTGCAGCTCATGCTCCTTGTAGCCGAGCGCCTCCTCCAATGATTCGTTGACTGATCTGATCGTAAAGTCAGTATTCAAAATAAGGAGCATGTCCACTACGCCGCGGTAAATGCTCTGCATAAAGTCCCGGGATACGGTAGAGCTTTTGAGCTCTTGCCCCAGCATGTTTATACCAGCAATGACGGCATCCATTTCGTCACCCGTTTCGGAAGTGTCGATCTGGTAATCGAAATTTCCGTTGGCAACTTCGGTGATCAGTGTCATGATCTCCTCTATTCTTTCTTTCAGTACTTTCACTTGTTCTAGTTTTGAACCGCTTGCGGCGGTGCGGTGCTATTCTTTTTCTACGGCAAAAGTGGCCCCCATCATTTCCAGTACAAAGTTATCTTTACTCTGGTAATAACCGACTTTAGGGTAAGGTGTTGCGCCGACTTTCTTTTTTTCGAGGGTGGCAGATATCCCCATGTTCACCTGGGTGCATTGTAAGGCATTGGCGCGCTTTATCACCTGGTAAAGCGTCTGCCTGTACACGCCGTAGGTCATCAGGTATTCGTAGTCCATCCCGATCAACATAAAGCTGTACACATTTGCGGCATTCTTATGGCAGAATGCTACCGCTACCGGCTTACGGTTGATCGAGTACTCTTCTTTAATATAGAGTACGATAAACTCCCAGGACTCGCTCTCATTGAGCAGCTGAAACATCTTCTCTGGGAACAGAAAGTTGTTGATGGCAAAGTTGTTGGCCTTCACATTGCGGAACAAGGCCATGGCGTGCTGTAGCTCCTCGCTGCCCAGCTGGTTCTTAATGACCACATCGTAAAAGTGCTCGTTGCGCTTGATTTTCTGGACAAAGTTCTCGCGCCCTTTCTTGGAAAGCGTTTTTCTGAAGCTTCCCTCGTCTGTCCAGTTCAGGTTCTCTACCACGCATGATTCCGGCAAGTGCATTTTCACGAAATCCTGCTCCACCATAAACTCATCCAGTTCCGGGTCATTGTCGTCGAGGTCGCGCAGCAGGATGCTGCTGGCCTGGTGGGCTTCCTGCTCTTTGCTTAACGCTGTGAGCAATGCCTTTAGCGCCATTTTCCAGTGAGGGCTGTTGCGGTCCAGGTATAGGTGGTTGCCCTCGGTAAACAAACTGCCCAGCACGATGCCGGTTGTGGTGAGGTAGTAGGGGTTGGCCTCCCGCTCCCGCTCCAGCGCTTTGGAGATAGACGCCTGCGAGAACATGTCCTCTTTCAGCAGGGAAATGGCCGCAAAGGTCATCAGCACGACTTTCCCTTGCTGGTCCTGTACGGTATAGTAACGGAATGTCCAGTTATTTTCATTCTCTGGGTTGTTGCTGAACGAATTTTCCAGGAAGCGCATGCCTTCCCAGTCAAACATACCCCGGTAACCGAGGTGTTCGTTCCAGAGCGCTGCCTCGATCTGGGTGATAGAGGTATAGGACTGCAGGCTGATACCAGAGGAAGCTGCTGGTGCTGTAGGCTGCACAGCAGGTTGATCCAACGCCGGCATTTTAAAGGCTTTCCGGATGTTTTCCTGGCTCTGGTTTGTGGCAGCCAGGGCCAGGTGAAAATGCAGCTGCAGCTTGCGCACCAGCTCTTCTATGTCTTCATCGGCGTTCGTGAGCGAAATAGTGATCCGCACCCCAATATTTTTGGCCGGTACTGCCGGGAAAGTAGCCAGATTCACGTACACGCCGTCTTGCAGCAGGGCCTGCACCAGGTGGTTGCCCATCTCCATGGTGCCCGTGCCGATATAGAAGATCGGGCTCTCGCTTTCGTGCACTAGGGGCAGGTCGGTTTGCCTGAGCAGGGAGTTGAAGTAAGCGATTTTGCGTTGCAACTCTTCCTGGTAGGTATAGATCTCGTCGCTCAGGTGAATTTTGGCGGAGGCAATGGCCGCTCCCAGCGTGGCGGGCTCTATCTGCACCGAGAAAGTGAGGGGGCCCCCGAAGTTGTTGACTCTGTTATACCACTGCTCATTCGGAAAAAGCGACAGACCGCCGCAGGCCCCGAAGGCCTTGCCTAAGTTGGCGGTCAGGATCATTTTACGGTACAGGCCTTCAGGCATTTGGCTCATGGCGTAGCCTGCGCCGTTTTTGCCTGCCCAGCTTGCGCCATGCGCGTCGTCCACATATAGGTATAGCTGCTCGTACTTTTCAGCCAGCGCTATCAGTTCCTTGATCGGGGCAAAGTCGCCGTACATGGAGTACACGCTGTCGGCCATGTACCAGATGCGCTCAAATTTGCCACGCTGCTTTTTAATGCGGTCTTCGAGCATTTCGAGGTTGTTGTGGCGCACCATCTCCACATTCACCCCCTGGCTCAGCAATTTCTTAACCGCCTCCTGCACGCTGGCATGCACTTGGTGGTCCAGTATAACGAGGTCCGCCTGGCGGATGATGCTAGGTATAACGGTGAGGTGCGAAAGTGTACAATTTTTAGAGATAACAACCGGAGCATCATACATTTGCCTGATCAGCGCCTCCAGTTCGCTATACAACGGGTTGGAGATGTAGGTGCGCGACATCGGGAACTGCGTGCCGTAGCGCTCGATCGCCTCAATGGCCCCGCGCTTTACCTGCGGGTGGTGTTCCAGCCCCAGATAGCCACAGGTACCGAAGTGTAGTACCCGTTTCCCATGCAGTGTTAAGTGCTGACCACTAAGTGTTTGGTCCTCAGCATGCAGGTGGATGATTCCCTTTTTTTTAGAAACAGAAAGTACGGAGTCAACCGTATCAATGATGTTATTATGTCGTATCTTTGCCATGTGTTTTGCTATGTCCGCATTGTCGGTATGGCCTAACAAGCAAACGATAAATCCAATTCAAATCTGAATGGCAAATTTCGAAAAAGAATACGAAAAGAGTCCAATTAAAACAGATTGCCTCGAACTTTATTTGAAGGGGGGAATCTTGTATTGTATTTATAATGAGGTAAAAGAGCTCAATCTTGAAAAAGCCCGTGTATGTGTGCAGGACCGTCTGAAGTACATTGGCGAGCAGGTATACCCCAGCTTGTTCGACATCACGCGTGTGAAGCATTCCACGAAAGATGCGCGCGACTATCTAGCCGACGAAGGCAATGCAGGTGTCTCAGCCAGTGCTATTTTGGTGAGCTCACCGATGGTTAAGATGGCAGCCAATATTTATATACATGTGAACAGGCCTAAAAACCCCACGTTGATGTTCACGAACCAGGCAGAGGCGGTTGCTTGGCTGGAGCAATTCAAAAGATAGTCAGACGAAGTTGCGATTCATGTGGAATTGCCATTGCTAAGAAAACAAAAAACCCTCCTTAGCGGAGGGCCTTTTGCTGGTTAAGGGTTATAGGGTAAAATTTTAGTTCATGCCATTGCCGTCGCCTTGCTTGGCGTCGTCGTTGCGGATGCTCTTCTTGCGCTTAGGCGCGCGCTGCTGGTCCATCTTGCCGAATCGGTAATCGAAGCTCACACGGAATCCGCGGTTGAAGTTGTTGATGCGGATCTCCTGGCTATAGGCTCTAGGATTGGTCGGCGATTCCTCTACACGCACATCGTTGCGCATGCGCATGCTCTCTCTGAAAGGGTTGTCCAGGCCCAGGCTGATGCCGCCCTTTTTGTCGAACAGCTCCTTCTTGATGGCGATGGTATGGTAAGAGAAGGCAGCGAACTCACCCAGCAACTGGATGCGGCGGGAGTTGAAGCCACCGTTAAACTGTGCAGTGATGCCCTTTCCGAAGGTATAAGACGAGTTGGCGTTGATGTTGTACATCCAACCACTGTTGCTGGCATACTTTCCGTTCAGGTCTACAAAATAGAAATTAGAGCTACCGCCGATCGTCCAGTTGTTGGTCGGTTTGGTGTTTCCGAACAAGCTCACGCCATAGGTTTTGTTTTTGGCGATGTTGTCGAACGAAAGGGTTGTCACATCCACAGGCAGACCGCTCGCATCTGTTTCCCGATCAATTGTCGCTACCGTCTCGATAGCGTTGTCAGTATGGCGCACGTAGCCGGTCACGTTGATCGAAGTGGTCTTGAAGAAGGTACTGTAGCCCAGTTCAAATAAATCAGTTAGTTCTGCATCGAGTCTAGGGTTACCCTGCACACGGGTGTTGGAAGTCTGCTCCTGCACGTATGGGTTAAGGTAGAACAACGACGGACGCTGGATACGCTGTGTGAAGTTGGCACGGAAGGTATGCTTCTGCTTCAGGTTGTACGACAAGGCCACGCTAGGTATAAAGTTGTCATAGTCCAGGCTGTAGTCATTGTCACCCTGCAGGTCGGCATGGATGTCTGTGAACTCGTAGCGACCACCCATTTTCACGTTCAGTTTTTTCTTTAGCATGAAGCCGTACGTCATATAAGTAGAGTACACATCCTGCTCATAAAAGAAGGCATCGGTGCGGCGGGTTTCGTCTCCGGAGCTGAGAATGTCGCGGTACAGGGCGTCACTTTCCACGTCGCGGAAAATGGACTTGGCACCCAGTTCTAGCAAGGACTTGTTGGCGAACGGATGGGTATAGTCCGCCTGGAAAGTCAGTTCTTTGTTAGCGCCTTCATTCAGGTTGCGCTTCAGCAGATAAGGATCGTTGCCCTCGTTCAGATAGTCCTGGCGGATGTCGTTGTCGGTGTTGGTTACCGAGTAAAGCGATAGGAGCGCAAGTTCCTGTCCCTGCTTGCTGAACGTGCGGGTGTAGTCGAGGTTATAGTCCGTACCGATGCGCTGGTTGCGGTTGCGGATCTCGTTTCGGAAGTCCTGGATCAGGTTGTCGCCTTCTCGGCTGGTCACTTCCTGGTCGTTTTCCATCCGGAAAGTACCACCGTTGCTGCGGATGCTGCCCGATATGTTGTTCTTCGGCGTGAGGTCGTAGTCAAAGCCTACCAGTGCATTCATGAACTTGCCATTGATGCGGGTTTTGCCAAACTGGTTGCTGGTTGTGTTGCCAGCGAAGATGGTGTTAGTCATGTTGCCGTGGTTGTAGAACATGTTGCCACCGAAGGTGCCGTTGATGCCAAGTTTGCCGCGACGAATGTTGAGACTGGCGTTGGCGTTGCTGCCGCGTGTACCGGCCGTGGCTGCCACCGAGCCGGTCACGCCTTGCAGACCACCGTCTTTTTTGGTGATGATGTTGATGATACCGGCTGTACCTTCTGCATCATACTTGGCAGATGGGCTGGTGATCACTTCCACCGACTTGATCTGATCGGCAGGGATCTGCTTAAGGGCATCGGCCACACTACCCGCCATGATAGCCGAAGGCTTGTTGTTGATAAGCACGCGCACGTTCGAGCTGCCCCGAAGCTGCACGTTACCGTCGTTGTCGAGCGCCAGGGAAGGCACTTTCTGCAGTACATCGGCTGCGTTGCCGCCCGAGTTGGTGATGTCCTTCTCGGCGTTGTACACCGTGCGGTCGATTTTCTCTTCTACCAGCGGCTTCTCACCTGTGATAACCACCTCGCTCAGCTTTTTGGCGTCAGAGGCAATGGCCACCGCGCCCACGTTTACGCTGGCGTTGTCAGACGATATGGTGACATCCTCTACCAGCTTTTGCTGATAGCCCAGGAAGCTTACCTGCAGCCGGTATTTGCCCACGCCTACCTTGCTGATCGTAAAACGTCCCTTGTCATCAGCCATCGCGCCGTCGATCGGTTTGCCCGTCGCCAGGCTGATCAGGGCGACAGTGGCGAACTCCACTGGCTTTTTGGTGTCAGCGTCCTGCACAATGCCGACGATGGTAGCGTTTCCACGCGGCGCGGCCATACCTGCTGCGGCATTTTGCGGAGCAGCCTGCGGTGCCTGCGCGAGAGCCGGTACAGTGCTCAGTCCCAATAGGGCAAGCAGCAGGCTCTTTTTCATAGTTTTTTCTAGTTGGCGTAAATGTGTTCTATTCATATCTCCGGTCTTCCGTAATAATTGCTTTAGTAAAGGAAAAGCTAGTTTTTGAGTCCTGAAAACAGAATATACCAAGGCACCGCTTTTCTATATGAATAGCCTAATATAGCCTATTAGCCCTTCGTCGGGAAATAGGGGAGGTTGGTGGAGGGAAAGGGGATTGTAGGTATAGCTGCTGCCATTGCAGGGATAGCAAAGCGCAACTTGTAGTTGTGCATGGAGCAAGTTTGCAGCTGGCGTAGCTTACGTTTGCAGGTATAGCGAACTGAATTGCTTTGTAGCTTGCCCTGGCCGGGCGGGCCCTACTTTTTGTCTTGACACAAAAATCGAGGGGCCCTACCCCCAGTAGGCAAAAAAGTCAAGACTCCCCAAATCGAGGGCCCCTACCCCCACTCGCTGAGCGCTCGAACAGTGGGTAGTCATTTAGGTGCACCTGGTACAGGTGATCTGTTTCATAGCTGCAGGGGCAAGTTTGTCTTGCTATGCCTGCCAATGGTCATCTGCTATAGAACTTTAAAATAGCAGCTACAGAAAAGTCCCCCTTCGAAGGGGGCAGGGGGATGTTAATCGTGCACACGAAACCGCAGCTACAACACTTATACCTGAAATTGAGTGGCTTCAGGAAATCCCCTCTTGAGAGGGGTGTGTTATAGCAACTGGTTAACCTCCCTTCAACCAAGATCCTTTCAGGATGACAGAGAGGAACTGGTATAGCCAAATCACCTTCCCCTGTTTTGGGGGCAGGGGCCCTCGACAAAAGGGGAAGGCTGGGATGAGGTAACTAAAAGAGGCAGCTACCTGCCTAACTACACAACCTCAAAAGAATGCGTGATCGTGGCAGTTTTATAAAGAATAGCCGCTACAGAGCAGTATTTCTCCAACGAAAGCTCAATCGCACGACGCACCTTGTCCTCGTCCAACTGTCCGCCTAGCTTGAAATGAATGTGGATGGTGCTGAAAAGGTTGAACTCCTGTACCTTCTGGCGCTCGGCCTTTATATTGATGTCGAAGCTATCGATCGGCTGGCGCTGCTTTTTGAGGATGCTGATGATATCAATGGCGCTGCAGCCGCCCAGGCCCATGAGCATGAGCTCCATTGGGCGGGCACCCTGGTTGTGGCCGCCGATCTCGGGGTTGGCGTCTATGTTAATGGCTACGTTGGCTGCGCCTCTGGCTTCAAAATGATAGTCCTGGTCTACGCGGGTGAGGTTGATCTCCATATTGGTATTTTCGTTTTCTAAGACCCGAAGGTATACATTTATACCTTTTACACAAAGTCAGGCGGCCAGGCGTGTCACGTACTTCACCAGCGAACGCTTGGCGATGGGCAACAGCGCGCTGTCGAGCGGACAGGGTACTTTGGCGACCACCACAAAGGTGGCGGGGTTGGGCAGTTCCTGGTTTTCTCTGACCAGCTCTACCTTCAGGTTTTCGTACGTCTGAGCCAGGCCGCGGCGCACCGTGCGCAGTAGTTGGGTGTTGATGCCCCGGTACTTCTCGTAGGTGTTTTCGAAAACAGTGATGCGGTACACGTATACCTGTGTTTCCTTGCCCGGAAAGGCGTCCAGGAAAAGGTAGCCCTCGTTGAAGTACATCGGCGTGATGCCCACAGGATTGATCTCGAGGTGGCGTTCGATGAAGTCATACAGCTCCTTGCCCTCGCTCACGGCCTCCGTGAAAAGCGGTGCGGCATACTGGATCACCTCCTCGATCTGGGCCATGGTTTCGTCATCCTGCACGATCTTCTCATACACCAGTTCCAGTTTTTCAAAATCGGCGCGGGTGATTTGCTGCGGAAAGGACTCGTACACCAGTTTCTTGTGCTCCTGCACTTGTTTTAGGTGGCGGTAGTGCATGATCAGGTCCGAAAAAACGGGGTAAAGGCGCTGTTGTCCGAACTCTGAGCGAACTGCCTGCAGGTAGGCCAGCAAACGATATTTCTTGTATTCAAAGTCAAGCAATCCTTCTGTCAGCCAGTTGATAGGTAAGTTTTGCATAACGGTTAGCATTGGGTGAATATGCATAAAAACGAGCCGGACGGATGCTATGTTGCTTCCACCGACGGGTTTGCCCGGGTAAACTTTAATGCCTTGCCTCCGTTTAAATTCAGCATTGGGATGCCACTTAAAAGGCTTCCTGCATTCAGAAAATACACTTAAGACAGAACATGAACTATACAGAGAATTTCGAAGGAATCAAGATTGATGTACAGGCGGTAGACATTTCGATCTCGGACGACGTGCAGCAGCATATCCGCAATACCATTACCAAACTAAAGCGCCACGCCAAGAAGATCGACTCAGTGGACGTGTACTTTAAAGAAGAGGCCAACCACGCCACTGACTCCAAAAAGCTGAGCATGCGCGTAGGTATACCGGGCAACGATGCTTTCGCCGAGGACGACGGCGACAACTGGTACGAACTGCTCAAAAACGTAGAAGAAAAACTCAAGCGTCAGCTCGAGAAAAGATAAGCCGACAGGCACCGCAAAGCAGACCCGCTGCCAGGTTAGGTATAGCACCAACCGGCAGCGGGTTTGCTGTTAGGTATAGGCAGGCATCAGATCATCAAAGAAATATGGCCACAGGGGATTACAAAGACAAAGTAGTGCTGATTACCGGCGGCGCGCAAGGTATAGGCTTAGGTATAGCGCAGGCCTTTGGGCAGGCGGGGGCCCGGGTCGTGCTGACGGATGCTGACGAGGAAGCAGGTCGCGAAGCCTTGAAGCGCTTGCAGGACCTGAAGCTGAAGGCTACCTTTATACCTGGCGACGTAAGCGCCGAGCACGAGGTAGCTTCCCTGATGGAAAAAGTACAACAGAAACATGGCCGCCTGGATGTGTTGGTGAACAATGCAGGTATAGCCGATCCCTTTGCGGGCAAGCTGGATGAACTGCTAATGTCGGAGTTTGACCGGATACTGGCGGTGAACCTGCGCGGACCGATGCTCTGCGCTAAATACGCGCTGCCCCTGTTGCGCAAAGCAAAACATCCGGCCATCCTCAACATCACGAGCACGCGCGCATTCATGTCGGAGCCCGATACCTTTGCCTATTCAGCCTCCAAAGGCGGACTCGAGGCGCTCACGCATTCCCTGGCCGTCAGCCTGGCACCGGATCGCATCCGGGTGAATGCCATTGCGCCGGGCTGGATTGAGACCGGTCCCTGGCAGAAAGAGCGGGAACGCTATGAGCCCCAGCATACCCGCGAGGATAAAGCGCAGCACCCGGTCGGTCGGGTAGGGGAGCCGCAGGACATTGCCGAAGCAGCGCTTTTTCTGTGCTCCGAGAAAGCCGGTTTTATTACGGGGCAGCATTTGGTGGTAGACGGCGGTATGACCGTAAAGATGATCTATGCCTGAACCTAACCACCTGCATTGGGGTACAACCTCTAAGGAAACGTCGAATATGCCTATGGTCAACAGTCCTTATAACCCGGTCTTGCTGTATGTAACCGACCCGATGTGCGCCTGGTGCTACGGCTTCACGCATGTGATCCGCCGTTTGCGTGCCCTCTGGCACGGACGGCTGACGGTGGAGGTGATCGCCGCTGGGCTGAACCCGTATGCCCGGGAGCCCATTTCGCGGGAGCAAAAGGAGCGACTGGCCGTGAGTTGGCACCGGGTGCAGGAGCGCACCAGCCTCCCCTTCAACTATGGCCTTTTCCTGCAGGAGGATTTTGTGTACGACACAGAGCCCGCCTGTCGCGCCCTGCACGTGGTGCGCCGGCTAAGGCCCGCCCTCACACTCGAAGTACTCCGGGCGCTGCACTCCGCCTTCTACGCCGATGGCCTTAACCTGGCAGATCCGCAGGTGCTGGCCCATGTGGTGCGTCCTTTTGGCATCCAGGAAAACCTGTTCTATACCTTGTTCGAGGCCGATGAGATCATCGACGCGGCTGAGAAAGAGTTTGAGTTTGTGGAGATGCTGGGCGTCACGAACCTGCCAAGCGTATACCTGGAGGGCGGCATGGGACCTGAGTTGCTCGCCAGTGGATTTTGCCAGCTCGACGAACTCGAGGGAAGGCTGCTGCAGCACCTCGAAATGGTGTAAACCCTGCCCAGGGTATAAGTGTTTGTGAACGATAAGCTTAAGCGCCTGACAGTAGCCGGAAACAGGTATAGGTATTCAGAAACCCCTAAACCGCAACAGCATATTTTTTGCTTCAATATTAAAAGATATGTATATTTAGCTGTAAATTAACGGCTCTGGCCGCTAAGGCCAATACATACCCTGTATGAGAAGCAAGATATCTACCAACCAGGTCGATGAGTACATCGACAAATTATCACCTGAGAAACAGCTGTTAGCGCAGGCAGTACGCCAGATCATCAGTCAGACGGCTGCCCACCTGGAGGAGTGTGTGCGCTGGGAAAATCCCTGCTATTTCTTTTACGGACCTGTATGCTACTTCGCCTCTTCCCGCAGCGGACTGCACTTCGGTTTCTTCCGAGGGAAAGAGCTTTCGGATCCGCACAGGCGTCTGGTGAGCCGCAACGGCCAACTGCCACACATCAAACTGCGCACGCCCGAGGATATAGACGAAGAGTATTTCAGTGACCTGGTTCGCCAGGCGGTGCAGCTTAACCAGAACTAGTCAGATCGGGCGTGCAGTGCTCCTGGCTGCATTCCTGCCCAGGCATTTCCAACTCTACCGTAACGTGGTCTATCTGCGCGTCCTGCATGGTGTCGCGTATGCGCTGTTTCACTTCATGCGCCTCTTCCAGATTCAGGTTCTCTTCCACAACGGCGTGCATGGTCAGCACATGGCTGATGCCGTCCAGGGTCCAGAGGTGCAGGTCGTGCACCGAGCGTATGCCGGGAAGTAACTCCAGGCGGCGGCGTACTTCCTGTAAACTAATATTGGCGGGGGTGCCCTGCAACAGAATCTGAAGCCCTTTGCGCAGGTTGCGCACCACGTTGTAGAGGATAAAACCGGTGATGAGCACCGAAAGCAGCGGATCTATGATAGGCCAATCGAAGAAATAGAGCAGAATACCACCCACCAGCACAGCTGTCCAGCCCAGTACATCCTCCAGCAGGTGCAGCATGGCCACCCGCTCGTTAAGCGAATCACCCTTATTAAGGCGCAGAGCAGCGAATCCATTTACCAGTACACCCAGAATGGCAAAGCCGATCATACCGGGGGCATGCACAGGCTCCGGATTAAACAAACGCGGGACCGATACCCACAGCACTATACCTGAGCCAATCAACAGCACAACTGAGTTGATGACCGCGCCAAGCAGCGAAAAACGTTTGTACCCGTAAGAGAAGTGCTGATCGCTGCCCCTGCTTGATAAGTGGGCAAAATACCAGGCCAGACCCAGTGAAAGGGAGTCGCCGAAGTCGTGCAGCGCATCCGAGAGGATGGCTACGCTGTTGATCCAAAGCCCGCCAAACACTTCGATCACGGTGAAGCCCAGGTTGAGGAAGAAAGCCACCCTGATGTTGTCACCTGCGTGGTGATGGCCGTGGCCTCCATGATGGTGATGATCGTGTGCCATAAACTGCTTTTCTTCTTCTAAAATAGACAGATATTGGCGCAACTGCAAACTAGCTGACGGCTCAGTTCTTCAGAAATCGTATCTTGTGCCGGCAAAAACGTAAATAGTGACAGGACTATGAGAATACTGCTGGTAGAAGACGAACCCAAAGTAGCTTCCTTTATCAAAAAAGGTTTGGAAGAGCAGTCGTATGAAGTGGATCAGGCTTATGACGGCAACTTTGGCCTGAAGATGGCCCTGCAAAACGAATACGACCTGATCATACTGGATATTATACTGCCGCACATGAGCGGGTTGGAGGTATGCCAAGCCGTTCGGAAGAAAAAAACGCAGGTTCCCATCCTGATGCTTACCGCCCTCGGCTCCACCGTCGACAAGATCACCGGACTGGACGCCGGGGCCGACGATTACCTCACCAAGCCCTTTGAGTTCAAGGAACTACTGGCCCGGCTCCGCGCCCTCGCCCGCCGCTCAGGCGACAACGGGGGAGGGGAAAAACTCTCGATCGCTGACCTTGAAATGGACCTGGGAAGCAAGACCGTAACCCGTGGCGGGAAACCCATTAACCTGACAGCACGGGAGTTCGCACTGCTGCACTACCTGCTGCGCAACAGGGGACGTGTGGTTTCGCGCGTCGATATTACGGAGAGTGTGTGGGAAACCTCCTTCGACACCGGTAGCAATGTGATTGATGTATACATCAATTTCCTGCGCAAGAAAATAGACAAAGGCTTTCCTGGTAAGCTGATTCATACCCTGGTAGGTATGGGCTATGTGCTCAAGGAGGAAGACGCATGACCATCCGCAACAAGCTGACCCTGCAGTTTGCAGGCATATTTGCCCTCATCCTGATCCTGTTCTCGCTGGTGATATACTACTTTACCTCGCTCTACCGGCAAGATGATTTTTACAAGCGCATCGAGGGGCGTGCCTACGACACGGCCGCCCATGTGCTGGAGGCAGACGAGGTAAGTGAGAGAGCCCGTCGCAGCAACCAGATCCGCTACTACCAGGTGCTTCCGTTTGAGAAGGTGAGCATTTACCGCGCGGACGGCAGCTTGTTTTTCGCTGACGGAGACGGGCAACTGGCTGTGCCGACCGACGTGTTAGAGCGTGTGAAGCAGGAAGGTATGGTGCAATACGAGCAGGAAGAGCGCCAGGTGGTGGGCATGCTGTACGAAGACAACGAAGGCGATTTTATCGTATTTTCCTCTTCTGTGGATGCCTACAGTCTGCGCAAGCTCCAGCATCTGAAGATCGTCCTGATCGTTGGTTTTCTGGGCTCGATGGTGGTGGTATTGGTCGCTGGCTGGGTGTTTGCGCGGCAAGCGCTGCGGCCCATTACCAAAGTAGTGGGGGAGGTAGAGAAGATCAGCGCCTCGGACCTGCACCTGCGCCTGAGCAATGCAGGCGGAAAAGACGAACTGTCGCACCTTTCCCAGACCTTCAACAAAATGCTGGACCGCCTGGAAAAAGCGTTTGAAATGCAGAGCACGTTTGTGTCGAATGCCTCCCATGAGCTGCGCACTCCGCTCACTGCCATGATAGGCGAACTGGAAGTGGCCCTGATGAAACCCCGAGAGAAAGAGGAGTACCAACGGGTACTGACCTCCACCTTGGAAGACGCTCGCCTGCTGGCTGAACTGTCAAATGGCCTGCTGCAGATTGCCCAGGCCAGTGTAGATACTTCCAAGATCAAGCTCGCGCATTTGCGCTTCGATGAATTGCTGTGGATGGCGCATGAGCAGGCGTTGAAGCGACACCCGGGCGCGCTGTATGATATCGATTTCGACAACCTCCCCGATGACGAAGACCGCCTGATCGTGAAAGGAAACGATGCCCTTTTGTTGATCGCTATTGTGAACGTGCTGGAAAATGCGGCCAAGTTCTCGCCTAAGGGGGAGTACAGTACCGTGCGGCTTTCAGCGGACCGGCGGGAGGTTGTGTTGCAGGTAACAGATAAGGGCGTGGGCATTGCACCGCAAGACCTGCGGCACGTGTTTGTGCCATTTTTCAGGGCGAATAACGTGCGCAACATCAACGGCCACGGCATTGGTCTGCCGCTGACAGAGAGCATCATAAAACTGCATAAAGGCACTATTTCTATCGACTCCCGTGTGGCAGAGGGAACGATCGTCACATTGCGTTTACCGCAGGCAATCGGACTAATTTCAGCAAAAAACACATTTTAATTTGTTTTTAATCTGGTTTTAATTTTCCCTTAATACCTCGCCCGTACATTTGTGAGCATAAGGTGAGTATCTGACTTATGTTCCTGCTGCCAGCCAAAGGCCGGCGCAGGGATGTGAGTTAGGAAGCCTTCGCTGACAACATTTACTATATGAAAGAAACCCCCTTAAAGACAAACTACATAGCTAGCCTCGGAAAGGATATTCCGGCTGGCCTCGTCGTTTTCCTTGTTGCCCTTCCGCTTTGCTTAGGTATTTCACTTGCCTCTGGCGCCCCACTTTTTGCCGGTATCGTGACTGGTGTGGTAGGCGGTTTGGTTGTATCCTGGCTGAGTGGTTCGCACTTGAGTGTGAGTGGCCCGGCAGCTGGTCTGACCGTAATCGTTCTCAATGGCATTGAAACCCTGCAGTCGTATGAAGCCTTTTTGCTGGCGGTTGTGCTGGCAGGTATACTGCAGGTAGCGCTGGGTTTTCTGAAGGCCGGCGTCATCGGTCTCTATTTCCCCTCCTCGGTTATTAAAGGTATGCTGGCCGCCATCGGTCTGATCCTGATTTTGAAGCAGATTCCGCATTTCATGGGTGCAGATGATGATTTCTTCGGTGAAATGAATTTCTTCCAGCCGGATGGGCGCAATACCTTTTCAGGTATAATCCATGCCTTCAGTGCTATCCAGTTGGGTGCGCTGCTGATTGGTGTCCTCTCTATGGCCGTATTGATCTTGTGGGAGCAGCCTTTTATGAAGCGCATTAAGTTGTTTAAACTGGTGCCGGGTGCGCTGATCGTGGTGGTGGGTTCTGTAGGTATAAACTATCTGTTCATCAATTATTTTCCTGACCTGGCCATAGCCGGTACGCACCTGGTGAAACTTCCGGAGATAACAAGTGTGGGAGCGCTACAGAATGAACTCCGCTTCCCGGCCTTTGATCAACTGACTAACCCGTCGCTTTATGTGGTGGCCTTCACTATCGCTATCATTGCCAGTCTGGAGTCCCTGCTAAGCGTGGAGGCCGTGGATAAGCTCGATCCGCACAAGCGCCGCACGCCCAACAACCGCGAACTGAAGGCTCAGGGGGTAGGTAACATTATTGCAGGTATGCTGGGCGGTATACCGATGACAGCCGTAATCGTGCGAAGCTCTGCCAATATCGCAGCTGGCGGCAAAACGAAGATGTCAGCCTTTATTCATGGTGTGTTCCTGTTGCTGGCTGTGCTTTTCCTGGCGGGCTTCCTGAACCAGGTGCCGCTTTCTGCGCTGGCAGCCGTGCTCCTGATGGTGGGATACAAGCTCACGAAGCCAACCCTTTTTAAAGGGCAGCTTAAACTGGGGCACGAGCAGTTTATTCCGTTTGTGGTAACGATCGTGGCCATCCTGTTCACCGACCTGCTGGTGGGTATCCTGATCGGTCTGGCAGTAGGCATCTTCTTTATCCTGAAGGCAAACTACAAGTCACCTTACTTCTTCCACAAGGAAGATCACCGCGAGAAAGAAACGATCCGCATTAAACTGAGTGAGCACGTATCTTTCCTGAACAAAGCCAGCATTGTGCTGACACTCGAGAGATTGCCGAATGACAGCCATGTGATTATTGACGGGGCTAACTCCGAGTACATAGACTACGATGTGCTGGAAGCCATACAGGCTTTTAAGGAAACAGCCCACGAGCGTGGTATATTTGTAGAAGTTTTGAATATAGAAGAAGTAAAAGTGCTGGATATGCACTAGAAATAAATAAAATTATGGAGAAGATATTTGAGAATAATAAAAAGTGGGTAGAGCGAAAGCTCATTGAAGACAAGGACTACTTCAACAAGCTGGCCATGGGGCAGAAGCCACGTTACCTGTACATAGGTTGCTCAGACAGTCGCATTCCGATAAATGAGGTAACCGGCACAGGTCCGGGCGAGATTTTCGTGCACCGCAATATCGCCAACATGGTGGTGCATACCGATATGAACCTGCTTTCGGTGCTGCAGTATGCCGTGGAGGTGCTGAAAGTAAAAGATATCATCGTATGCGGACACTACGGCTGCGGTGGTGTAGCGGCGGCGGCCAGCAACAAACAGTTTGGCCTGCTCGATAACTGGCTGCGCAACATTAAGGATGTGATACGCCTGCACGAGCAAGAATTGATGAGCATCGAGGATGAGGAACAGCGCCAGCGCCGCCTGGTGGAGCTGAACATTACAGAGCAGGTGCTGAACTTATTTAAGACCCCGATCATACAGAACGCCATGCAAACAGACAATCCGCCCAAGCTTTATGGCCTGGTATACGATCTGAATGAAGGCCTCCTGAAGGACCTGAATGTAATGGAGCAGCAGAATTGTATGAAGCGCTATGAGCACATTTACGGTCTGCTGTAAGATTCCTAAGGATAACAAAGAAACTACTACTACTACTACTACTACCTATACCTACCGATTCACCTGGATCGGACAAAACCCTCGCATTTGTGAGGGTTTTGTGTTTTAGGGCAGGATGAGGAGGGAAAGTACAGGTATAGCCAGTTCATGCTATACCTTATCAAGTGTTTGAAGCAATAAGAAAGCGTGCATCAAGCAGGGGAGTCTGGTTCTGTTTATCTGCCGCTGCCGAAACGCTCGGAAATTGTAATGAAACTTGGCAGAAGGTAGGGTCAATGCCGGGTGCTGCCAAGATACTTTCAGGATGACAAAATAAATAGGTTAAAAAGATGTTGCCCTCAAGAGCATAGTTCTCTCCTAAAAGAAAAAAGCCCTCCGGAAGGGAGGGCTTTAAGGTATAAGGTATAGAGAGTGTTAGCGTCCGCCGAGCAGGTAGCTTACCATGAGGCTGAAGCCCGAGTTGCGTCGTTCGCGGTTAACGAATGCACCTTCGTCATCTATCTTTTTCAGGCCGCCGGTATAGCGCACTTCAAGTCCCAGGCCATTGGTGGCGCGGTAACCCACAGAGCCTACATAAGCAAAGTCGATGGTATAGGGGTTGTCTGAAATGTTATACTTGGTGGTTACGATCTTGTCGCCACTGCTGGAGTGTGCCTCGTGTACGTGGCTAGCGCTGTAGATGAAGGACACCTGTGGTCCCAAATCGAAGTACATACCACTGGCCGAAACATGGAATAGCACCGGAATGTCGATGTAGTTGAGCTTGAACACCTCGGCTGTCTGCAGATTGCTACCAGAGTATATCTCGCGGCGGGCACCTTTGGAGGTATAGAGGGCTTCCAGTTGCACGCCCATCAGGTTGTTGAGGTGCTTTTGCAGAAATATACCGCCTGTATACCCAACCCTGTACTTGTAACCGTCGGTGTCGGCGCCGTTAAAGGTTGTATAGGTAGGGCCGCCTTTAAAGCCCAGCTGTTGGGCAAAACCGGTGCCTGACATAAGCGCCACGCAGCAGAGAACCAGTAAGAGTCGTTTCATAGGAAATACCTGTTTTTAGGGGTTGGTTTAATCGGGGTGAAATTACTGAGAAGCAGCAGACAGGTCAATGGAGGAAATATATAAATTGTGCTATTTTTCTCATGCAAAAAGCCCGGCCAATACTGGCCGGGCTTTTCGTATCCTTAAAAAGGTTTAAATTAGTTGATCGGCTCAAAAGCCATCAGCCTGTTTTTTACCATTCGTAGTCTCTGCGGGAAGATGAACCATAGGAATACGGAGGTCCACTGTAGGTGTTGCCGTAACTGGTATGCGTTCTGGAGCGGCTGCTGTAGTCGCTGTCATGCTCTCTGTCGCGCATTTCGTCCATTCTTCTTCTACGCTCTGCTTCTTCGTCACCGAACCACGATCTTACTTCGTCGCCAGCGCGGTCAAAGAAACCTCTCTCGTTGTCTCTGTCTCTATCGCGGTCCCAGTCGCTTGAGCTGCGGCTGCTTCCATAGTTGGATGAACCATAGCTGCTTCCACTTCCGCTTCCGTAGCCGGAACCATAGCTTGATGAACCTGATCCGTAGTTAGAAGAACCGGAACCATAATGGCTTGATCCGGTGCCATAGTTTGAAGAAAGGCCTGAACCATAGTTAGACGATCCTGATCCGTAGTTGCCCGAAGAGCCATAGCCCGATCCATAATTAGACGAACCGGAACCGTAGTTCGAGCTCGAGCCATACCCAGAGCCGCCGTAGTTAGACGAACCGCTGTAGCCACGGTTAGAGCGATAGCTGTCGCTGCCACGGTCGCGCATGTCGTCCATTCTTCTTCTGCGCTCTGCGTCATCGTCGCCGAACCATGATTTTACCTCGTCAGAACCACGGTCCCAGGTGTCGCGATCGCTGCCGTAGCGGCGGCCAGAGCCTGATCCATAATTAGATGAGCCGGAACCATAGTTTGAGCCGGAGCCATAACCCGAGCCGTAAGATGAGCCTGAACCGTAGTTCGAGCCAGTTGAACGGCCGTAAGTGGAAGTGCCACCATAACCTGAAGAAGAGTAGCTGTCACGACCACTGCCGAAATCGCCACCGCTTCTGCCTGAAGAACCTCTCATACGGTTGGTTGGATCATACTCTCCCGAATAATAATTTCTACCTGAGCCTCTGCTCTCAGTCCTGAAGTTGTCATTGAATGGGTTTGAACCCGAATTTTCATAGCTTCTCATAGCTTTAATTAAATTTTTAGGTTTAAAAAAAAGAACAAATTAGAGGCATGCCTAAAAAGGTGCGCCGGTAATTTTTACGGCTGTAGGGCTTATAAGTTATTTAAGGAACAGTTAGGAGCACGGGGACGCTGACACAAGGGGTATAACATAGCATACGAGCGGAATAATCACAATTATAAATTGTAATAAAATATTTATAAAAGAAGATTAGGTATATAGGGAGAATTGAATTATATAAAGCAGCTGGTTTTAGAGATGATAAGCTGGTTTATTTTATATGTCTGAAAATTATGTAATTAGGTGTGTTTATGCTCGGTTTGTATTAGCGCGCTTTAGTTTTAAGGATTGTATATTTTGCATTTTTTTATTTTTATAAATTACACTGATTTAGTAAATTGCGGGTCTTTAGTTTTTTCTCTAGTAGATATCTTATGAAATTTACAAAATTGCTGGCCTCAGCGGTGATGGTTGTCTCATTGACAGCCTGCGAAGATGTGTTTGAGGAGGGGAGCCTGCAGCCAGATGGTTCAAAGCCTGCTCTGACGATCCGGAACCCAACGAAAAATCAGGTGCTTGTTAAGTCCTCAGGGCTTCGTGTGAAATTGACAGCCTCTGACAAAGACAAAGTGAAGGAGTTGCATGTACGGGTGCGGGCTGTTAACGGCGATGCGGATTACATCAACTTCACTACCATGCCTGATAAGAAGATTCTAGAATTCGATACGCTGCTTAGCGCAAACGAGCTTCCACAGGGCAACTATACCTTGACGATCAACGCCACAGACTACCGAACGAATGTTTCGTTTGGTGAAGTGCTCTTCTCGGTAAAGTAAGACCTATACCTACCGGCTATACCTTGTAGCCGACTGGCATGTTAGTTCAGCAGGTATACGACTTGCCAGTTGTCATTGATGGCCAGGGCCGCATCGAAACTGTTGCCGGTCTTGGCCGACGTAAAGCCTTTTATTTTACCGGTTTTACCTTTGGTGAGCAAAGTGCCGATCTGTTTATCGGTGAGTTGCTTGCCGCCCATCTCAAAAGGTACTACAAACTGACAGCCTTCCCGGAAGCGACTGCAGCCATATGCTTTGGAGCCTTTGAGCATACTGCCTTGATTGCACCGTGGGCAGGTCGCGAAAGGATCCACCTCCGGCGTTTTCTCCGCTTTCTCCAGTACCACCTGCTTATTGCCATCCAGCTTCAGGCTGGCGTCAAAACTATTGCCCTGTTCGTCTTTAAAACCTTTGATAACGGGCGTCTTTCCTTTGCCGAGTAGGGCTATAATCTGTTTATCAGTCAGGGTTTTGCCCTGCTGCTCGATCGGGATAAGAAAGCGGCAGCCTTCTTTATAGCGGATACAACCATAAGCTTTGGCGCCCTTCAGGATGTGGCCTTCGCCGCAGGCGGGGCAGGAGCCAAGTCCTTTACCAGGTATAGCTTCGGTAGTAGATTTGGGTTTTTTAGCGGCAGCTTTTTCTTTTCCGGCTTTTGCAGATCCTCCTTTGGCAGGCACAGGCTCGGGTTGGGCCTCCATGGTGACGGTAGACTTGTCGTATTTCACTTCCTGCACCAGACTCACTACAAACTCCTGCAATTCCTGCAGAAAAGCCTCCGCCTTAAAAGAACCACCTTCGATCTGACGCAGCTTGCGTTCCCACTGGCCGGTCATCTCCGCCGACTTCAGAGTTTGGTTGCGGATCACGCCGATCAGGTCGATGCCCATCTGGGTAGGTATAATCTTCTTTTTGTCTTTGCGGATGTACTGGCGCTTGAACAGTGTTTCGATGATGGCGGCACGGGTAGAAGGTCGGCCGATGCCGTTTTCTTTCAGCGCCTCTTTTAGTTCCTCATCGTCGATCTGGCGACCGGCTGTTTCCATTGCACGCAACAGGGTCGCCTCAGTATACTCTTTTGGTGGATTGGTCCATTTCTTATCCAGCAACGGCGCGTGCGGACCGTGTTCGCCTTTCTCGAAATTGGGCAGGATGCCGGCTGTTTCTTCCTCTTCTTTGTTGTCCTTGCCGGTGCTTTCTATTTTGATGTCTTCAGCACCATATAGCACACGCCAGCCAGGCTCCAGAATTTGCTTGCCGCGCACCCGGAAGGTATAGCCCGCCGATTCTGCCGAAACCGTGGTGTTGCTCACAATACAGTCGGGGTACAAAGCAGCCAGGAAGCGCCGCGTGATAATGTCGTATACATCGGCCTCACGTCCGTACAAACTGGCTTGTGCACCGGTAGGTATAATGGCGTGGTGATCGGTTACTTTGTTGTTGTTGAATACCTTTTTGCTTTTCCGGATCTTACTCTGCAGCAAAGGCGCTACTTCGCTCTGATAATTGGTAAGACCCTGCAGAATGCCCGGTATTTTCGGGTATATATCATCCGGAAGAAACACGGTATCCACACGCGGGTAGGACACCACCTTTTTTTCGTAGAGGCTCTGAATGGTTTTGAGTGTTTCGTCGGCCGACATGCTCAGCTTGTTGTTGCACTCGATCTGCAGTGAGGTCAGGTCAAACAGCTTAGGCGGACTCTCAGTACCTTTCTTGGTTTCAATGTCGGTGATGGTGAGATCATCCTGCTGGATGGCAGCTAGGATCTGCTGGCCTTCTTCCTCTTTGTGAAAGCGACCGTTGGTGCTCGAAAAAGTCGTGTCGCGGTATACGGTTTTGAGTTCCCAGTAAGCCTGCGGCACAAAGTTGGCGATCTCGTGGTGGCGGTTCACGATCATGGCGAGGGTAGGGGTCTGCACCCGCCCGATGGAAAGCGTCTGCCGGCCCTGCGCATACTTGAGTGTGAAAAGCCGCGTGGCGTTCAGTCCAAGAAGCCAGTCGCCGATGGCGCGGCTTTTACCGGCCTGGTAGAGCGAGTCGAATTCGGACCCTTCGCGCAGCCGGGCAAATCCCTGGCGGATGGCGTCTTCGGTGAGCGAGGAAATCCAGAGGCGCTTGAAAGGCTTGCGGTAGTTAGCCTCGGTGAGTACCCAGCGCTGAATCACTTCCCCCTCTTGTCCGGCGTCACCACAGTTAATCACTTCTTCGGCGTTATCAAGGAGCTTTTTGATGATGTTGAACTGCTGCACCACGCCCTTGTCCTGCATCAATTTGATGCCATACCTCTCCGGCAGCATCGGCAGGTCGTAGAGGCTCCAGCGCTTCCACTCGGGGCGGTAGTCGTCGGGCTCACGCAGCGTGCAGAAGTGGCCGAAAGTCCAGGTGACCTGGTAGCCGTTGCCCTCGTAGTAGCCATCCTTTCTGGTTTTGGCACCAATCACGTTGGCTATTTCACGCGCGACACTCGGTTTCTCAGCAATGCAGACTTTCAAGGTATAGGGGGTATTTTACGTTGACTCTAACATTCAAATTTACGCTTTTAAGGTATAAATCCCTACACTTGCATTGCCGTAAATACAGGCGTTGAACCCTAAGATACTGAAACCATGCAGCCACTCGGAAAATACATTGTGATAGTAGGTATAGCCATTGTCGTGATTGGCCTGGTCATTTGGCTGGCTGGCGACAAACTGGGCTGGTTTGGCAATCTGCCCGGCGATATTCGGGTGGAGCGGGAGAATTTCAAGTTCTACATGCCCATCACGAGTATGATTCTGGTCAGCATTCTGCTCTCGCTTTTGCTTTGGTTGTTCCAGCGGTTCTTTTAAGGTATAGCCTTTCAGGGATGCAGCTGCTTTTATACCTTTGCGGCTTCTGCTATACCTGAAATCCTATGTTTTTTGTGCTCTCCAAGCTGCTGCAATATTTCCTGATGCCCATCATCTGGATCGCGGTACTTCTTTTGCTGGCCATTTTCCTGCGATCAGCGAAATGGCGGCGTGTTATGCTGATTTCGGCTACCGTGCTATTGCTGGTTTTTTCAAATCCATTCCTGGCGAACGTGACCATGCGCGCCTGGGAACTGGAAGCTGTACCGCTGGAGCAGGTGGAGAATTACGACGTTGCCATCATCCTGACAGGTGTGACGCAGGCGATTGGCTTTGCGGATGACCGGGTGCATACAAACAAAGGGGCCGACCGCTTCCTGCATCCGCTCAAGCTCTACCGCATGGGCAAAGTAGACAAATTCCTGATCACTGGAGGTATAGGCACCATCGCTATGGACCGGAGACCGGAGGCCGAAATGCTGCAGGAGATTCTGCTGCTGGCCGGCGTGCCGCAGAACGATATCCTGATCGAGACCCGCAGCGATAACACCTACCAGAATGCCATCTTTACTGGCGATGTGCTGCAGAAGCACCCTGAATTGAAGCGCCGCCTGCTTGTAACTTCTGCCTTTCACATGCGCCGTTCCAAAGCCTGTTTCGATAAAGCAGGTATAGCCACCGACATTTTTCCAACCGACTTCTATACCTCCGAAATCCGCTATACTCCCGACGAATTGCTTATACCTAACCCCGACGCCTTCCGGCTCTGGCATCGCCTTATTCACGAAGTAACGGGTTTTGTGGTTTATAAGGTGGTTGGATATGCGTGATTGTTAGTGATTGAGTGAATGATGGATTGAATTGTTAAAATATTTGGTGCACAATTGTACAAATCATGACCTATTGAATAGTAGAAATTTGAAAAAATGTCATCTCGAATGAAATGAGAGATCTGGATTATTTTAGATTTCTCTCTAAGATTGAAATGACAAAAATGACTTAAGCTTGCGACAATGAATCGTGTGTCGAAAATCACCTAAATGTCACTCTCTACAATCATCGATTCCCACAATTAACAATCCAACAATTTAACGATTCACTCAATCACTCATTCACCAATTCACCAACTACCCTACCCAAATACTCTTCTGGTTCGTGAATTCGCGGATGCCTATGTAGGAAAGCTCACGGCCGTAGCCTGATTTTTTGATGCCGCCGAACGGCATTTCGGGAGTGGAGGCGACCATGGCGTTCACGAACATGGCACCGGTTTCTACCTGTCGGGCCACTCGTAAGCCGTGTTCTTTGTCGCCAGTGAACACGGTGCCTGCCAGTCCATACCTGTGGTCATTGGCTATCCGGATAGCTTCTGCTTCGTCTTTCACCACGAATACGATCGCTACCGGTCCGAACAGCTCGTCTTCGTAGGCGGGCGATCCGGGTTTAGGGTTTTGAATGATCATCGGTTTGAAGTAGGCGGAGTCATTGCCTTCACGGCCGCCCTCCAGCACTACTTTAGCGCCTTTCTCCACCGATTCTTGTACCTGCTGCTCCAGTTCCTCGGCCAGGTCTTTGCGGGCCAACGGTCCGTAGTCGCAATCATCGGTGAGCGGGTTGCCAGTCTTAAGGGCCTGCATCTTCTCCTTCATTTTTTCCAGAAAGGCGTCGGCTATACCTTCGAGCACAATAAAACGCTTGGCTGCAATGCAGCTCTGTCCAGTGTTTACCATGCGCGACTTGACCGCCACGGAAGAAGCCTCCTCCACGTCTGCATCCTCCAAAATGATAAAAGGGTCGCTGCCACCTAACTCTAACACCGTCTTTTTGATCTCACTGCCTGCTTTTTCGGCTACTTTGGAGCCTGCTCCTTCGCTGCCGGTCAGGGTTATAGCCTTTACGATGGGGTTCTCGATGATCGCATCTACAGCCTTTGACTCTACCAGCAAGGTATGGAAGACGTCTTTCGGGAAGCCGGCTTTGTGGATGATTTCCTCGATAGCCAGGGCACATTGGGGAACGTTGGAAGCATGTTTGAGCACGCCCACATTGCCGGCCATCAGGGCAGGGGCCAGAAAACGGAAGACCTGCCAAAACGGGAAGTTCCAGGGCATGACGGCGAGCACAACACCCAGCGGTTCGTAGGCGATCAGGCTGCGGCTGGCTCCTGACTCCACCTCTTCATCCTTTAGGAAATCAGCGGCATTTTCTGCGTAGTAGCGGCAAACCTTGGCGCACTTCTGTACTTCGGCAACGGAGTCCCTGACGGGCTTACCCATTTCCAGGGTAATGATACGCCCATACTTTTCAGCTTCCTGCTCCAGAATCTCAGCGCAGCGATTCATCAGGCGCGCCCTTTCCTCGAAACCGATGTTTTTCCATTGCTGGAAAGCTTTATCGGCCGCTTTCAATTTCTGTTCTATCTGGTCAGGCGTATGGGCCTGAAATGTTTTGATGACTTCGTTCGTCGCGGGGTTTATAGTCTGTATAGCCATTTTTAAATCTGGGATGTGCTGTAAATATACGGAAGCCGGGCCATTTGTGCCGCCGCAGGAAATGATCTTATAAATAGATGGTTAAATAAAGTGTCGATAAAGTTCTATTTGCGGTATTTTGCGGATATTGTTACTTCTTTCGCAATTATTCCCTTTTATATAGCCGGTTTCTTATTAAATTGCCTCTCATTAGAGCAACGAAAGGTTTTTAGGCTGATCGGAAAACGCTCTGATTTTAACTCTTCCTTCTTGGATACGCCTCAACACGATACCGTCATTTTACTGTTTGCCCAGACTCCTGAGCAACAGGTCCGCTATAAAACGTTCACAGAGGAGCAGGGTCCCGAACTGAACCAGCAGGCGGCCGATCTGCTGTTGCAGCATACCTTGTTTGTGGCCAAGGGCTCGGGTATTCCGCTAGTGGTCATTTACCCGGAACGGCAGGAGGGGAGTAATTTCGGAGAGCGCCTGGCCAATGCCTTTCAGGAAGTGTTTTCCATGGGTTACCAGCGCGTTATCTGTATCGGCGCCGACTGTGTGGACCTAACCTCAAAGGAACTCGTACTGGCACAGGAGGCACTCAGCACCGGCCGCATGGTGGTTGGGCCGGGAACAAAAGGGGGTGCTTACCTGGTAGGCCTGCACATCGACAGCTTCGACCCGGAGGCGCTGGCCATGCTCAACTGGCAAACCGACGAACTGCTGAACGAACTGGTGCTTTACGGCTACCGCATGCAAGCGAGCATGGGCAGCCTGACGGTGCTCGACGAAAAGACCGAAGCAGGAAGCGGAGCCGACCTTTCCCATCAACTAAACATCCTCCCCGTTTACCATCATCTGCACAGGCAACTCAGCGCTATTCTGAGCTAATCAAACAGGAGTACCTGGATTCTTGTTACCTTTAAGGGTAAATAAGACTTTATACTTCTATGGAAAATACGTATTACAATCCGGCAGACCTGAAGAAATTCGGGAACATAAGCGAGCTGCAGCCCGAGATGGGCCGCAAGTTTTTCGATTACTACGGTGAGGTTTTCAAAGAAGGCGCCCTGACCGAGCGCGAGAAAGCCCTGATCGCCCTGGCTGTGTCACATGCCGTGCAGTGCCCTTACTGCATTGATGCCTATACCTCCGGCTGCCTCGAAAAAGGTGCCGACGAAAACCAGATGATGGAAGCCGTGCATGTGGCCGCCGCTATTAAAGGTGGCGCTGCGTTGGTACACGGCGTGCAGATGATGAACAAGATCAAGGACCTGACCATGTAACTATGCCTATACCTGTTAAATCGCTGAAGGCGCAGCAGCACCAGTTTGCCAACCCGGCTTTTCAACTGGAGGTGTTGCAGCATGCGGGAACGGAGGAAGGCGATTTCCCACTCTTCGGAGCCAAATTGCAACAGCACCAGCTATACCCTTTGCAACCCACGGGCACTACCATTCTGCAGGTGAATGTGGGCAAGATGTGCAACCAAACCTGCCGCCACTGCCACGTAGACGCCGGTCCGGACCGCAAAGAGATCATGACCCGCGACACGATGCAGCTTTGCCTCGATGCCCTGGCCAAATACCCGCAACTCACTACTGTTGACCTGACGGGCGGTGCGCCGGAAATGAACCCGGATTTCCGTTGGTTTGTGGAGCAGTTGTCCGCTTTGGGTCGGCAAGTCATTGTGCGTTGCAATCTCACGATCATTCTGGCTAATCCAAAGTACCACGACCTGCCGGAGTTTTTCAAAGCGCACCGGGTACAGGTAGTCTCCTCGCTGCCTTATTTTTCGGCTTCCCGCACCGATGCCCAGCGCGGCGACGGAGTGTTCGAGAAATCCATCAAAGCGCTCCAGATGCTCAACAAAGTGGGCTACGGACAGGAGGGAAGTGGGCTGGAATTGGACCTGGTCTACAATCCGTCGGGTGCTTTTCTGCCTGCCAGTCAGAAATCGTTGGAGGCGGAGTTTAAGCGTCGGCTGCTGAGTGGTTACGACATTGTGTTCAACAACCTGTTCTGCATCACCAACCTGCCCATCAGCCGCTACCTCGACTACCTGGTGGAAAGCGGAAACTACAGCAGCTACATGGAAAAATTGGTGTCGGCCTTTAACCCAGTGGCGGCCGCCAATGTGATGTGCCGCAATACCATTTCGGTGGGTTGGGACGGTGCCCTCTACGATTGTGACTTTAACCAGATGCTCGAGTTGAAGGTGCAGCCCGGTACGCCGCAGCACATCCGCGACTTCGACCTGGCCCAGCTTGACAGGCGGCAGATCGTGCTCAACCAGCATTGCTACGGCTGCACCGCCGGTGCCGGCTCCAGTTGCGGTGGCTCCACTACCTGATCTGCCTATGCGCTCTACCTGGCATCATCGGCTATACCTGACTTTATCGTTCTGTCTGCTGCTGTCAGCCTGCAAACAACCTTCCGATGCAACTTACCACCTGATGCTCCGGCAGCTCTACAGCCACAACGTGGATACGATCTCAGCAGCGCAAGTGCAACAGCAACTCAGGCAAGGTATAGCACCTCTGTTGCTCGACACTCGCAGCAAAAGTGAGTACGAGGTAAGTCACCTTTCCGGTGCCAGATATGTGGGCTATGCAGACTTTGACCTTTCTGACCTGAAAGACGTACCCCAAAATACACCCCTCGTGGTATACTGTGCTGTCGGCTACCGCAGCGAAAAAATAGGGGAGCAGTTACAGGCAGCAGGGTATACCAACGTGCGGAATTTGCATGGCGGCTTGTTTGAGTGGGTGAACCACGGGCTGCCTGTATACAACGAGCAAGGCCAAACTACAAAAGTGCATGGCTATACCCGCGCCTGGGGTATATGGCTGCGCGAAGGAGAGAAAGTATATGACTGAGAAAAACCTCTTGATGCTCTTCGTTCGAAATCCGGAGTTAGGCAAGGTGAAAACCCGCCTGGCAGCCAGTGTAGGACCCGAAAAGGCACTCGACATTTACCTGCACCTTCTACGCCATACCCGCGACATCACCCGGCACCTGCCCCTTGACAAAGTGGTGTACTATTCTGAAAAAGTAGAGCAGGACGACCTCTGGCCCGCGCCACATTACCACAAAAAGCTTCAGCACCCCGAAGGCGACCTGGGTGAGAAGATGAAAAAGGCTTTTGAAGCGGCTTTTGCAGAGGGCTATACCTCGGTGGTTATCATCGGGAGCGACTGTCCTCAGCTTACTTCCGAGATCATCAACCAAGCATTTAAGGCACTGAAGACACACGAAGTAGTGGTTGGTCCGGCTTTGGACGGAGGCTACTACCTGCTCGGCATGAAACGCCTATACCGAGATTTTTTTCAGGACAAACGCTGGAGTACGGAGCACGTCTTTCCTGACACGATTGCCGATATAGAACGCCTGCACCTGAGCCATACCTTATTGCCATACCTTTCGGATGTGGATGAGTTGGAGGACCTGCAGGAAAACTGGCCGGAACTGGGCTAGTACTTACTGTCCCAGCCGCGCTTCCTCCACTTTGTCGTACCCATAGATATCTTCCCGAAACTGGATGACTGAAAACTCATCGGCCCATGCCGTCAAGTACACGATGATCAGGGGCACAGGCTTTTTGAGCCGGATGAATTGCTCGTCCTTGCCAGAGGCCAGCACCTTTTCAATGCGCTTGTCCGATAAGCCGCTCCGCTCTTGCAGCAGGTATAGCGCCAGGTCCTCGGGGTTTTGTAAACGGATGCAGCCATGGCTCAAGGCCCGCCGCTCGAGTGCGAACAGCTGCCTGTCCTTGGTGTCGTGCAGGTACTGACTCACGCGGGTGTCGAAGAGGAACTTTATGTGTCCCAGTTCGTTATGCGGCCCAGTAACCTGCACGATCCGGTAATTGAAATTAGTGGCCGTCACAGTGCTCCAGTCCACGCTCCAGGGGCTTATCTTTTGCCACCCGCCCAGCGGCTTAGGCCGGAAAAGCTCCATGTCCCGTTTGGCCAGGTAGCCGGGGTCTCGTTTGAGGATGGGCAAGATCTCTTTGGAGGCAATAGAGTTTGGGATGTACCAATAAGGGTTGAAAACGATGGTATGCAGCTTGGTATGGTTGACGATGGTTGGGACGTTCGGCTTGCCCACAATAGTGCGCATGTTTAGTAAGACACTGTTCCGGTCGATCAGCCGCAAGGTATAGTCCGGTATGTTCACGATGAGGTAGGGCTGTGGCAGGTCGCGGCTGAAAGCTTCCCAGCGGTACAGGCTATTCTGCAGCTGGTGCAGTCGCTGGAGGGGCGGGATGTTGAGCGCAGCCACGGTGCGTGGCCCCACAATACTGTCGGCTTTGAGCGCGTGCCGTGCCTGAAACCGCACGATGGCTGTTGCCAGCTGGCGGGTATAATACGTTGTGCTTTCAGTGGTATCAGCACTGGCCAGGTCGCCGGTTAGCAGCAGGTTGGCGCGAAGATGGGGAGTATAACGGCTGGTGTCGCCGGGGCGGAGGAGCAGCTTGCCAGGGAAGGTATACCAGGTGCTGTCTTTCAGCCCCTCGTACTGCAAAATGGCCTGGCGGAGTTGCTGTTTCTGATCCGGCACGAACAGCCATACCTCCGTAGAATCGCTGGCTATACCTGGAAATGCGTATAGGAACAGCAGGATCGGAAGGAACAGGCGTGCCATGAGCGTTAGAATTGGGGTGGTATTTGGATGTACGCAGTCAGCTGAAAGAAGACGTATTCCTATCAGGAAAACATCTGTGTCTGACAATTGGTTTGCTCAGCGCAAAGGTATAAATTGTCTTCTCTGGCAAGGCCACAAACAAAGCCGCCTGGCAGATAGTATAAAGCCCAACATACCGCTATAAGCACGACGAGATCAGCCCATGGCAACAACGATAGACAAAAACACACTGGCCTTTCTGGCCGATCTGACACAGAACAATAACCGCGAGTGGTTTCAGGAAAACAAGAAGCGCTACGATGCTGCCCGCCAAAACTACCTGGATTTTCTGGATGAAATGCTTGATGAGATGGCCCTTTTTGAGCCTGTGGCCATCGGGCAGAAAGGCAAGGACCTGGTGTTTCGTATTTACCGCGATGTGCGCTTCTCCAACGACAAGCGACCTTACAAAGACCACTTCGGGGCCTATGTAGCCGAGGGAGGGCGCAAGTCTACTTTGCCGGGCTACTACCTGCACCTGGCCGCCAATAACAATTCCTTCTTGGCCGGCGGACTGTGGATGCCCCCCGCTGACTATCTCAAAGCTGTGCGACAGGAGATCGACTACAACCTCGATGGCTTGGAGCGTATCATTCAGGCACCTGACTTCAAAAACCGTTTTGGTGGCATACAGGGAGAGCAACTCAAAACCACACCAAAAGGCTACGACAAAGACAACCCCGCCATCGAATACCTCCGCTTCAAAAGCTGGAACGCCACCATGCCGCTACTTGACAAAATCGTGCTTAGCAAAGATTTCATGAACACTCTATTGGATGGATTTAAAGCCGTGAAACCGTTTAATGATTTTCTGACAGAGCCGTTAAGGGATATTGGGGAGGAGTAAAAGGCCTTGTAAAGGCAATAGCTGAGGCTGAACCGAATTTATTGCTTGAGCCTCTATGGGTTCAGTGTTTTTTATCTGGAGAACTTATCGTTCTGTTTGGTCTAAAAGCAGGTGATAAAGCTTTTTCCTTCTCAAGACAATCGTTTTAAGCTTCTGACTTGAACCGTCCTGGAGTTGCAGTACAATACCGTTCGGCACAATCCCAAAGGTATTTGTCCTTCTCACCGCAGCTATTTCATTTAGAGGAATCTCTGTGATGCTCACATGCTTGCGAAGAAATGTCTTGATAGGCGTAAAAATGAGTTTGGACTCAGTCGCGGTGATGATTCCACCGGGTGCTAAAAACTCACTCTCCTCTACAAAAGCACCATACCTCGACAGCAGAATACTTTCCTTTTGGTTTTTACCTTCCTTCGTGCCTACGCCTGCTGGCTGACAATTGGCTGTGTTTATCAGGAGAAGTGCAGTTGCTGAGATCAAGCTTATAGTTTTCGTAGGCATCTTTCAATAGGAGATGAGTATCAAATTGAAATACGAAAGCTGTCATGCTTTGGCTATTATGAAACGGCTTGTATAAAAGGCGAACGAGGCGTAGCCGAAGATTTACTTATGTACTAGGTTTATCTGCTTTAATTTCTCTTTCAATCTCTTGAAAACGTTGTATGAGTTCCTCTACTTTCTTTTTATTACAGTTCGGGCAGAAGGTTCTTCTTTTCAAGTCAATTCCGCTAAATTCAAACTTATAAGCGCCGCATTTGGTACACTTAAAATATTCGATTTCTCTTATCCGATACGCTTTTGCATACTCACATTCAATGTCTGGTCTACAAACGTTCAACTCTGCGAAGTCGTGAGTGGTAAAGGTGTTATTGGTGACAACTTTCTTTAAATTCTTTGATCCTAAAATTGGTCTAAATCCTGATTCAGCTACTATAATATCTAACAATCGAAGCTCAATTAAGCTATGTAATCCTCCCAGTGGCTCAAGTGTTCTATACTCAATCTTTTTTCCTGAGCCGTCCCAGCCAACAGGCGTTTGTATTGCCAGCTCTTCTAAACCGCTTAAATTTTTTAAATCCTCTAATTCATTGTCCGTAACTACGTTCTCTAAAGTAAGCTTTTTCAAATTGGGTAATGCCTTGAGGAATGACAGATTTCTGCCTTTAAATGCTCTGATTTTTAACTCTTGAAGATTATAGAATTCAGACAAAATAGACAAGTCATTATTTTTATCACATTTTACATCAACCTTGATGCTTTTTCTATTAAGTGATTTTAACTCTGCTGACTCAATCTTCATTCTTTTTTTAACTCTTATTGCAGATAACGGTGTACGTATAGCAAGTGCCGCAGCGTCAGCAAGCCTTTGTGCTATACCTTGTTAGGGGTTAGGTATTCTTCCGTCACTGCTGCTGATGATTTCTTCATTAAACTATAGTCTACTTTCCTGTTGAGGTAGCTTGTGGTACAGAATAAAATAAGTGACACGGCCAGAACAAAAAGTATAAAGTCAGTTAGTGTAAGTGAATTAAGCACCCTAGCAAAGAACAAAGCGAGTACCAACAAAATAGCTATCACTAAACTGCTTAGCGCTCCTAAGCTGATAAACAGTATAGGATTCACAAGCTCTTTTATGCCAGCTAGCTCAAGAATCAGCCAAAAGGCCCCTACAAAGATTAGCAGAACAGAGAGAGTCTTGAGTATACTCTTTTTTTTCTTTCTATCTCTATCATCAACTGATGAGAGAAAAATCGGCAACTCTGATAAGAGGTCAAGAATCCCCATTAATGTCTTTTAGTTTTTCTATTAATTACTACTTCCCCCTAACTAATGTATAGCAGGAGTACCTACTCCCACTATCTGTACTATGAATGGCATTACTGGACACATCCCATCCTCAATCATCTTGCAATGGATTGGACGAAAATCATCCAGTCAATTTAGCATTGTTTCAGACTTCATCCAAACGCTTTTACCGGGTTAGGCTCTTAAAATTACTGTGGTTGCGCCACACTCTGCCGGGGTAGGTTGGCGTGCTTCTTCTGCTGGCGGTACAGGTATAGCTCGGCCACTAGCCAAAGCCCCACCAGGGTATACTCCAGCGCCACGAGCCACAGGTTCTCGGTATAGGCGCTGGTGCGGTAGGCAGCATAGCTGAAAATACCCAGGCAGCTCCAGACTATAGCGTAACGAAAATGGCTCAAGGTGGTGAGCGCCACCAGCGTGGTGATATACCAGGGATGCACCGTGGTGGCCAGCAGCAGGTATACCGTTAGGGCCGCTGCCATGTAGCCGGCCAGTCTGCGCACGGAGCCTAGCTTCTTCACCGCCGCCATCGACAAAATAACGACCAATGCTGCCAGCGAGAGCAGCGGGCCGATCACTGCAATCTGGTTGTAGCCCGTCAAGCGGTAGCCCAGCCAGCGGAGCAGGTAATAGATGCTGGCATTGAACTCAAATCGTTGAAAATACAGGTCTATGCTTTGCCAGATATTGCGCAGCACCTCTAGCGAAAGCAGCGGCATAAAAAGCAGCAATAAAACAACAGCCATCACCACTCCAAAGCCAACAAAGCGCTTCAGGCCAAGCTTGCGCCACACAAAAGGCAGGAACATCAGCGGCAACAGTTTACTGGCAATGGCCAAAGCAAACGGCACCGCTGCAATAAGATATCGCTGGAAATGTAATTGATAGAGAGTGAGCAGCAGGAAAAAAATCAATAGCGCCTCCATGTGCAGATTGCCGGTCAACTCGAGAATCACCAACGGATTGAGGGCGTAAATATGCACGTAGCGGTCGGGAAGGGCCATGCGGCGCAGGAGGCGCAGCAAAAGCAGGATGGAGCCAGTCTCGGCAAGCAGAATAATGACCCGCATCACGAGCATACTCCCCGTGAGGCTTTCAGGGGAAAGCGCTGCTGCCAGCCAGAACATACCTTGCAGTACCGGCGGGTATAAGGTATAGTAGTTCGGAGAGTTGAGTTGCGCAAACAATTCAGCCGTGAGGCCAGGTATAGCCATTGCCTCTTCGCCCACAAACTGCGAAGGCAGGTATAGGAAGGGGTTTTCACCGGCCAGCAACAGTCGCCCGTCCCACACAAAACGGAAGTAATCGTCGGACAGCGCAGGTATAGCAAACAAAAATAATAACCTGAAAAACAGACCGGCCCCTATGCCATGCCATACGTTTAGTTTCTGGTTCGTGACGTAGGCGTAGATGCCGAAAGCCAGCAAAGTGAGCAGAAGCAACTGTGTAAAATTCTCGCGGGGCGTCGCGTAGCCCAGTGCCAGGTATACCAGGGCCGATATTCCCAGCAAGGTATAAGTTACTATGTGCTTTCGGGCGAGGCTCATGCGCGGCGGCTGTGGTTGAGCGAGTATACGAAAACGGAGCCAAAACCGAGCATCAGCATTACATGGAACGGCATCAGACCATAATCCTGCAACTGGAAACCTACCACGATGCCGTATCCGAAATAAAGCGTGAGCAGCCCCTCCAGCAAGGTAAGCGGTTGGAGGCTCGTGATGGTGTAGGCGTGCTGGCGCCAGGAGTCGCGGCGGTGCTGCAGGTTGTGCTTGGGTGTTCGGATAAAGGGTGTTTTGCGGCCCAGATAGCCTTCCAGCACTGCTACCGTGTTGTGCAGCGACATCCCCATCGAAAGCGACAGAAACAGGAAAAACTCAGGTATAAAGCGCCGGGTGGTGAGCCATGCCGAACCCGTTTGCTGATAACGGGATGTCCAGTAAAAAACCAGCAAAGCCAGCAGGCTAACGATCAGCAGGGAGCCGAGTGCAAAAAGCAGTTCAAGTCCTGGCACGCTGTGCTTCAGGTATAGCATGGGTATGCTGAGCAGGGCCGTGAGCAACACGCAGACAAAAATACCGCTGTTGAGCAGGTGAAAAATAGCGTGTAGTCGGGTAGGAAAAGACATAGGCGAATGAAGCACTTTGCCTAAATGTTTGCGGGCGGTTTCGGCAGCGCCTTTGGTCCAGCGGTATTGCTGCGACTTAAGCGCGCCCATGGCGGCAGGCAGTTCGGCAGGGGCTTTGACATCCTGCAGGTAACGGAAATGCCAACCCCGCAACTGGGCGCGGTAGCTCAGGTCCAGGTCTTCGGTTAGTGTGTCGGACTGCCAGCCACCGGCGTCCACAATGCAGCTTTTGCGCCATACCCCGGCCGTGCCATTGAAGTTGATAAAGTGTCCGCCGCTGTTGCGACCAACCTGTTCTATCGTAAAGTGGGCATCCAGCCCGAAAGCCTGCAGGCGGGTGAGCAGCGAGTAGTCCTGGTTCAGGTGACCCCAGCGGGTTTGCACCACGCCCACCTGTTCATGATCAAAAGCAGGTATAGTCCGTTTCAGAAAGTCAGGGTTTGGGACGAAGTCGGCGTCGAAAATGGCAATAAACTCTCCCGTGGCTTGCTGCAAACCATACTGCAGGGCACCCGCTTTATAGCCGCTGCGGTCAGGACGACGCACGTGCTCCAGGCGCAGGCCGGTGCTGGCATACCTATCAATCTTTTGCCGGATCAGCTCGCTTGTATCATCAGTCGAGTCGTCGAGCAGCTGGATCTGTAGCAAATGGCGGGGGTAGTCGAGGGCGGCCACAGCGTCGATCAGGCGCTCTACCACATAGCGTTCATTATAAAGCGGGAGTTGTACCGTTACAGCAGGCCAGGTATAGCTTTCGTCAGGTATAGCCTCCGGAGCAGGCATCTTTTCCCGGCGGGTCCAGTAGAGGTAAGTGAGGTGCAACTGCACCAGGCTGTAGCAGAAGATGAAGGCCAGACAAAGACCATACACGGCAACAAGTAGAAGCTGAGGGATTGTCATGTGGTGGCGCTGGTTAAGGCTACAGGAGCTTAAATATAGTCAATAAAATTTTATACCCGGCCAGCACAGAGCCCTTGACCGTACCCGATACTTTGGACACGCCGATGCGCTTACGGTAGTTTACGGGTACTTCCGCATACCTGATTTTTTGCTTTGCCGCCCGCACCTGCATCTCCACCGTCCAGCCATAATTTCGGTCGCGCATGCCTAGCTGCTGCAGGGTGCTGAACCGGATGGCCCGGAAAGGACCCAGATCGGTATAACGGACGCCATAGAGCCAACGCAGCAACGTCGTAGACAGCCAGTTGCCGAAAATCTGCTGCGGCATCAGGGCACCTGCTTCCCGCTGTCCCAACACCCGCGAACCAATTACCAGATCGGCTTTTCCGTCCAAAATAGGCTGCACCACCTGCGGCAGTTCATCGGGGTAGTCAGAGTAGTCGCCGTCCAGAAAAACGATGATGTCGGGTTGCTCCTGTGCATGCTTGGCTGCGGCGTAGGCTATACCTTTCAAGCAGGCGTTGCCATACCCGGGACGAGGCTCATCGAGCACGGTGGCGCCCGCTGCCCGGGCCACTTCAGAGGTGTTGTCCGATGAATTGTTGTTCACCACGATCACTTCCTGCACCATATTTGCAGGTATGTCCTTGATAACGTGTGCGATAGATTTTTCTTCGTTGTAGGCAGGTATAATAACGCTGATTCGGGGCATGCTGCAAATTTGGGCAAAAAAAATATGCTAAGCTATGAAGGATCAGGTATAGCTTTTGTGGGAATAAGAATATTACCTTTGCGGATTGAACCTTTCGGCAATCGGAAGGCTTTTAGAGATTAGCACTTTTTTTTATTATGGGTAAAGATGTAGTTAAGATTGGAGATAAAGCCCCTGATTTTGAATTGCAGCGATTGGATGGTGGTTTTTTCCGACTTTACGAGTTGTTGAAAAAGAAGAATGTGGTGCTGTACTTCTACCCGAAGGACAGTTCAACCGATTGTACCAAACAAGCCTGTGAGTTCAGGGATCACTATGATACGTTCCAGGACCTGGAGACAGAGATCGTGTGCATCAGCTATGACAAAGCCGACTCCCACAAACGCTTCGAGCGGATGTACCGTCTGCCTTTTACGCTGTTGAGCGATTGCGATGCCCAGATCCGGAATCTGTACGGGGTGCCGCGCAAGTTCGGTATCATGCCGGGCCGTTCCATCTATGTGATCGACAAAAAAGGGGAAGTGCAGTATGTGTTCAACTCGCTGTCAAAGCCAGCCGAGCACGTGCAGCAGGTACTGGATGTATTGTACGACATCAACCACGATAGCGTAGCCCAGTACGCCTAAGATTTGTAAAACCTTATAAAATGAAAAGGCCCGGTGTTTTTCGCACCGGGCCTTTGCTATGGTATATCTTTTTTATAGGTATAGCTTCTTATTCGAAGATCAGCTCCAGTTTCTTGTCATTGTAAAACTCTACACTCAGGAAGCCGCTCTGCTTGTTAAATAGAATGCGCTTCACGTTTGTCACCTTACTGGCATCGTTGTTTGTCAATTCGTACACGTCGTTATAGAGCACATCATTTACCTCAACAGAGGGGTAGGTAGGCTGGGCAAGATTTAACTTGTACTCACCCCGTTCATCCACGGCCACCGACACTTCCAGGCTGTTTTCGCGCTTCAGGAAATAGGTGGCAAGACCTGGGTTTTTGGATGTGCTGGCGCTGTTTCTGGCCACATCTTCCATCACACTGTAAGCCTGTATATCAAAATGGCCGATGCAGTTGTCAGAAATGTTGTAGCCTTCGCCTGGTACCTGCTCGGCTATCAGTGCCGTGTTGGTATACGCGACGGTGTCACCTACCTCGTTCAGAAAGCGGACAGTGTCTCCCCGATCATAAACAAGCCATTCCACATCTTTTTCGTCAAATTGAGTGGTTGTGGTTTCGCAATCTTTGCAAGAGGTAAAAAGCAGGGTTGCCAGAATAAATGCGCCTGCCAGTTTAATACGGTGTGTCATTGAGGTGAAATTTGAATGTAATGGTGAATTGTTCCTTTGTATTAGGTATAGCTATACCTACTGGTAAGAGTCGTTTTGGAGGCAAAGCGTTGCAAGCAGTTATAAAAATAAATGTTGCAACTCTTTTCAGAGACTTAGGGAGTGGGAGGAACCCGTGTAAGTGTTCGCTTATTTAAATAAGCAACCTGCAGAAAGCCAAACTCGCGGTTGAACAGGATGCGGCTCACACCAGTCGCGCTACTGTCCGGGTTCACGACATCGTACACATCCTGATAAGTGATGCCTCCTACGGCAAGGGAGGCATGATCCGGCGTGTCGGTATTTTGGATAGGAAGCTCTGCTTTGCCGGCTACTACCAGGCTTACGCGAATTGAGTCGGGCATGCGCAAAGCTATCACTGTTAAGGCCGGAAAACGTCGGCCGCTATGCTGCATTACGCTGGTGCGGCGGGTATAGTACTGCTCAATGCACACATCAGCCGGACCAAAACCATCGCCAGGTATAGGATCGGAGTTAACACGGGTATTCACAAACACGCGGATAGTATCGGGTGTTCTACTGTCAACCATAAGAAGAGAATCGCCGGCGTTGTACACGGTCCAGCTGCTATCGCCGTTCTCAAACTGGGCCACTGTAGTTTCGCAGTCGTTGCAGGAACTGAGCCATAAGGAGGCACTGAACAGCGACAGGTATAGGAATAAGCGAATTGATTTCATACGTTCATCAGGCTATACTGCAAATTAACGAACTTAATTTGGTTGATAGTCTAAAAAACGCAGATTAGCGACTTAAGGTAGGTGTAAAATAAAAACAGCCGGATAAAAACCCGGCTGCTCTGTTTAACTATCATCGTCACATCACTTACTCGCGCATCCTCACCATTACTGGCACTGGCTTCAACTCCGGTCTGAACACCAGCCAGAGCACTACGCCCAGCAGGGTACCCGTCAGAAAAGTCGGAATAATTACCAGCCATCCCATCACACCGCGGCTTTCTGCATCGTGGTAGGTCCATACCAGCATAAAGATCACCAGCAAAGAATAAACAGTAAAAGTTAGAAAAAAGAACAAACTAGCTATATCTGGCAAATACGTTTCCATTATCGAAGATTTAAGTAACACAAAATGAGAACTATAAGCCCCATGTTATTTAAACCCGGATAGCTGCTGTTTTGTTTATAACAATTTCAATACAATGATATGAATATGAGTTATATGGAAGTGGTATATTGTATTTATCTGGTTGATCAGGTATAAAAAGAAGAAAATGCCAGTATCAGGTATATACCTTTCTGCTTGTGAAAGACCAATTACTAAGGCTGCTGAAGCTTGTATTGTTGTATGATCCTGCTCAGAATATCTGTGAGGTAGCTTCCGCTATGCGGCCCGTAAAAATTCATGGACCGGGTTTCATACTTCTTCATTTGATAGTGCTGGTCAGGTGTGATATACCCGATGTACCCGCCATTGAACCCGGTCACGACCACAGGTAAATCCCGTCGCTCAAGCAGAGGCAATAGCTCGCCCGAATAATCAGCCGGAACGCCCAAAAGCACCGCCTCGCCCAACTGCATACTATTGATATAAGCAGGATATTTGCCGAACAGCCGGTTAAACAGGAAAGGGGCAAAGCGATAGTTGGTATGCAGGCGCCACTGTGGCTTGGGGAGCAGCAATGAATGCCTGGCATAGCCAAGGCGGGCCGTGTGGGTCAGTTCAACTGCCGGGAGCTTCTCCAATATGGCTGCCGCCAGTTCCTGCCCCACGGCAGCTGTGCTCTCATACGTATCGCCATGCGGTGCCATCACAGCCTGACTACCCACCGCACCAGCCGCAAAAGCAGCAAAGTCCACACTTTTTTCCAGCTGGTCTACCAATTCTCCCGGATAGTCACGCGAAAGCACCGCATCCATGGAAGGAAGAATGGTGGGGTGTGCTGCAAAAGTAGCCAGGACGGCCGTTTTACAGGAATCCTGTTCTATTTTGAAGAAGCGGATGGTTGTATCTCTACCAGTTAAGGAGCCCGTCAGACGATTGCGAACTAAGTGAGGGGCATAGGCTTTACTATAACCGATTTGGGAGGGCTGCTTGTTTTGCCGGGCCAGCTGTATACTCTGTACGATATGAGCGGTGGTCTGCTGCACCAGCTGCTTGCTATACCTGCCTGCCATTAGTTTTCCCACCAACTTCTGTCCCCAGCCCCCGAAACTGCTATGCGTGTGGGTTGCACTCAGGTATACCTGCCCGGGACTCAAGCCTAAGGCTGCATATTCCTTCTCCAATGCAGCAGCGACTGTCATGGGAGCAATGAGCATATCGAGTGCGACGAAAATAACTTCTGTCTGGCCGTTGTCAAACGCGAATGTGCGCACCCACACCAAGTCGTGCACGGCGCTATACCTGAGCCCTTTGCGTTTGCCATAGCCCGCCAACGGACTACCAACAGGTGGGGTGATGTTCACTTTAGCCCAGCCAACCCGCAGCGAATCGTTTTTACTCGCAACTGGAGGTTGCTTTTCGAGCTCCTGCAGGGTATGGTGGTAGTAGTCGGTCTGTGCATACGGCGTGTGGTCGATGCGCTGCACTACACAGCTCTGCATCGTGCAAAGCAGCAGACTGAGCAGCACCCACAGGCGGAATGTATTATGTATCGGGAATCTCAAGCCTGCGAAGGTATAAAAATATTTAGCAAACAGTGTGACAGCCAATTAGGGTCTCAGGTCAATTTACAAGCGTCAGATGTTTCGCTTTCAGGCAATATCGTTTAAATTTGACGTTCCTTAGGCAAACAGGTATACCTCGAGACCGGGGAAATGTGCGGGAGAATCAGGAAGGGCTGAGTTTATACCTTCCGCTGTGCTTTTTTCCGCCTTACAGTCAGATTATTCTTTACCCAAATACATGGAATTAAACGTTGACCATTTAATCAAGATTGCCACCGAGCTTTCCATCACCATTAAGCAGGTGGAAGCCACGGCAACCTTGCTGGACGAAGGCGCCACTGTGCCTTTCATTTCCCGTTACCGAAAAGAAGCCACCGGCTCGCTCGACGAAGTACAGGTTGCCGCCGTGCGCGATCGTCTGGAACAGTTGCGTGAGCTCGACAAGCGCCGCGAAAGCATCCTTAAATCTATAAGAGATCAGGAAAAGCTGACGCCGGAGCTGGAAGCGCGCATCATGGCTGCTGAGACCATGGCAGTGCTCGAAGACATCTACCTGCCCTACAAACCGAAGCGCCGTACCCGTGCCACTATCGCCCGCGAAAAAGGACTGGAGCCACTGGCGCAGCGTCTGTTTGAGCAGGAAAACATAGACGTGACTGCTGAGGCCGCTCAATACATATCCGAAGAGAAAGAGGTAAAAGATGCCGAGGAAGCCTTAGCCGGTGCCCGCGATATTATGGCCGAATGGATGAACGAGAATGCTGAGGCTCGTGCCACCATGCGCCAGCTTTTCGAGAAGAAAGGCACTTTCAAGAGCCGTGTGATGATGGGCAAGGAAGAAGAAGGACAGAAGTTCAAAGACTATTTTGAGTGGGAAGAACCGATCGAGAAAGCTCCTTCGCACCGCATATTGGCAATGCGCCGCGGCGAAACCGAAATGGTACTGCTGCTCAGTGCCCAGCCAGACGAAGAAGAAGCCCTTGAGCGACTGGAGCGCATGTTCGTGAAAGGCAACAATGCCGCTGCGCAACAAGTGAAGCTAGCTGCTAAAGATTGCTATAAGCGCATGCTCAAGCTGAGCATGGAAACGGAAGTGCGCCTGACCTCAAAGAAACGTGCCGATGAAGAAGCGATCCGTGTATTTGCCGACAACCTGCGCCAACTGCTCCTCTCTTCGCCGCTTGGTCAAAAAACCGTGCTGGCGCTTGATCCGGGCTTCAGAACCGGCGTAAAATCGGTGGTGCTGGATAAGCAGGGCAAGCTGCTGCACAACGAAACGATCTACCCGCACACCGGTCAGCATAAGGAAAGTGAAGCGGCACAGGCCGTCAGGTATATGGTGACCCGTTTTGAGGTAGAAGCCATTGCCATTGGCAACGGTACCGCCAGCCGCGAAACAGAGGCCTTCGTGAAAAGTCTGAAACTGCCGGCTTCGGTGCAGGTAGTGATGGTGAACGAAAGCGGCGCTTCTATTTATTCTGCCTCTGATGTTGCCCGTGAGGAATTCCCGGACCAGGACGTGACCGTGCGTGGTGCCGTTTCCATTGGTCGTCGCCTGATGGACCCGTTGGCTGAACTTGTGAAGATCGATCCGAAATCCATCGGCGTTGGCCAGTACCAGCACGACGTAGACCAGACTGCCCTGAAGCATTCGCTCGACGACGTAGTGATGAGCTGCGTGAACGCCGTAGGTGTGGAAGTGAATACCGCCAGCAAGCAGTTGCTGACCTACGTGTCGGGCCTGGGACCATCGCTGGCACAGAACATTGTGGAGTACCGCAACCAGAACGGACCGTTCAAAACCAGAACCGAGCTAAAGAAAGTAGCCCGTCTGGGCGACAAAGCCTTTGAACAGGCAGCGGGCTTCTTAAGAATCCGGGATGCGAAGAACCCACTGGACGCCTCGGCGGTGCACCCGGAAAGCTACCCGATCGTGGAGCAGATGGCTAAAGACCTGGGTGTAACCGTGCAGGATCTGATGCAGAAAGATGAACTGCGCAAGCAGATCAACCTGAAAAACTACGTGACGGATACCGTAGGTTTGCCAACCCTGCAGGATATCATCAGTGAATTGGCCAAACCAGGTCGTGACCCACGCCAGACCTTCGAGGCGTTCAGCTTTACTGAAGGCATCAACGAAATGAAGGACCTGCGTGAGGGCATGAAACTGCCGGGCCTCGTAACGAACATTACTGCTTTCGGTGCCTTCGTGGACATTGGGGTGCATCAGGACGGACTGGTACACGTTAGCCACCTGTCAGACCGCTTCGTAACGAACCCGCATGATGTGGTGAAGGTAGGGCAGAAGGTAGACGTAACGGTGCTGGAAGTGGATGTACCGCGCAAGCGTATCTCTCTAAGCATGAAAGGCGATCCGGCCGCAGCAAGACCTGCTGGAGGTGGCAGCAAGAAAGGCGGCGCCAAGCGCGAAGAGGAGCCAGCCAACGATTTCGCGGCAAAACTCGCTATGCTGAAAGGCAAGTTTAAGTAAGCTATACCTAGTACATTAATTTAAAAGCCCCGGTAAACGCCGGGGCTTTTTTGTTTTCTGTTGAAGAGATTGCTGCAAGGACTAAATTAAAGCACCGCCAGCCGCTGCGTAAATGACGCTCCTTTGAACTCAATCCGAACATAGTAGATGCCCCGGCCAAAATCACTCAGGTCCAGTGTCAGGTCGCGGTACCTTCCGGAAAAGGTATGCTGTACAACGGGGTGCCCCATGGCATTGTGCACGGTGAGGTGAACGGAGAATGGAAATGGAGGGAAACTGACGGTAAACCGGCCATCCGAACTTGGGTTAGGGTATATTTTAATCGGGCCAACCGTAATAGGCTTGTCAACAGGCTTCTTCTCCTCCGCTACTTGCACCGTCATGCGCTGCAGCGCCATCATCCCGTTCTCGTTGGAGGCCCTGAGGGTAATGGTGTAGGTCCCCGGTTGGCTGTAGGTATGGCTCGGTGAGGTCTCGTTGCTCACACTGCCATCCCCAAAGGTCCAGTAGTAAAGCCAGGCCCCTTCGGTCCGATTAGTCAGATGAACCGTCAGCCCCTTAGTCGAACTTCGGAAACGGATCTCAGGCGCCTGTCCAGTCAATGGCAGGTTGACGACAGGGGCATCATAGATTTGACGGAGTGAAATATCCTGATAGAAGAAAGGGTTGCTCCAAAGTGCGTTGCGCTCCACTGTGAGTAGCCCCCACGGACTCTCCCATTCAGGTGCCTTGTCGGGGTAGTTCCAGTGTGTTTGCATAACGCTATGGGAGGCCGCTTCGCGAGTGGCCTCTATTTCCTCGGGGTGGGGTAAACCAAAGGCATGGCCTAACTCATGCGCCATGGTGCCGTGTGGTACGCAGGGCCACATATTGCCATCGGGGTCGGTAGGGCATCTGCCAAAGTCATTGAACTCCGGAAAGTTCTCTACCGCAGTGATGGCCACTCCGCAGTAGCCGTCGCACCATTGAGCACCTCCTCCCAGGCCTTCGGGGCGGCCGGATTTAATCCAAAGGCTTACCACGAAACCAGGTTCCCAGATCGGGTGGCCCAGCTGATCCATTTCTGCAAGCAACAGGCCCCACCAATCCTCGCGGTAGTAGCTGGTGCTTTCCTTCGCCTGGTAGAAGATCACGGTGTCTGCATAGGCAAAGGTATAAGTGAGGCCGCCCGTGTTCACCTGAAACCAGGCTTGGATCTCCCGGGTGGCTTTCTTTATCGCATCGTATTCAGCCTGGCTATAGGACTCATCGTTTGCCACAACATAATAGACTGCCACTTTATTCTCAGCTAAGGCAGTCTGCATCTGTACACTGCGCTGCCCGGATGGACTGGGCTGTCGCTGGCAATCGGCTAGCATGTTATTGCGTTGCGACTGCGCCGGAAAGTAAAATACAAAGAAGGAGATAAGAAGTAATGCTGTTTTCATGAGATAAGATTAAGAAGCTGATTGAAGCTGAGGCAGAAAATAAATGCAATAGCACTGAACAGGAACCAGATCTACTCAGAAGATCCTATAGGGAAGGTATCAAAGGTATACGATTTTAGAATTCCTTATTATGGAAAGAGTAAAAAAAATCAGTGCATGTTTATATTGAGGAGGTAAAGTGCCTTTATTGGGGGATAAGATGAGTTCTTAATCTGCCGCAAGTGAAAGCGCAGCAACTATAATAGCCCCAACGCACGTATCCATTAAAACGAAATAGAACAAAACCAATAAGCTATGGATACATACAATGCCAATTACTCTAAAATGCTCCAGACGGAGCATATATTTCCGCCGGCCTCCGGGTCGAGCCACATCAACGTAAGCCGTCCGGAGCGGGTGCTTTCCGCTGTGGGAGGCGCTGCCATGGTCCTGGTAGGGCTTCGCCAATCCGGCACTTCCGGTATCCTCACGGCCCTGGCAGGCGGTGCTTTGATTTTTAGAGGCTTTACCGGCTTTTGCCCAGTCAACCAGATGATTGGCCGCGATACGGCAGAGAACGAAGACATATCAGTAGACATCATCAAGACCATTACGGTAGAGCGGCCCCGCACGGAGGTATACCAGTTCTGGCGCATGCTCGAGAATCTGCCGAAGTTTATGGAGCACCTTGAAAGCGTGCAGTCCAATGGCCCGCAGCGTTCGCGCTGGGTAGCCAAGATTCCGGGAGGTATAGGCACCGTTTCCTGGGATGCGGATATCATCCAAGAAAAAGAAAACGAGCTGATTGCCTGGCGTTCGCTGCCAAACTCCGATATTGACAATGCCGGGGAGGTGCGCTTTTCTGATTCTCCGGATGGTCACGGCACCATTGTGCAGGCTGTTATTTCTTACAGTCCGCCAGCGGGTTCTGTCGGAGGCTTAGCTGCCAAAATGCTCAACCCGATGCTCAAGACGATGGTGGAAAAAGACCTGCGCTACTTTAAGCGCTACATGGAAACGGGCGAGGAGAAGCACAAACACCACCAGCCGCTCGGCGCTACATGATCGGGCGGTAGGTATACAGCAACATTAAAGATGAAAAGAAGCAGGTATGGCTCGGGCTATACCTGCTTCTTTTTGTGCCATACCTGAATTACTTATTGCGAACTATTGCTTTATTTGCATATCAGAATGTGTGATAATGACCTGAAGATGAATAAAGTATGTAACGTTGCTCTGTCGCTGGCTCTAATGCTGGTCGGTCTGTCCTGCAAGCAGGCACAGGATATCAAGGCATTTACGGAAGCCAGGTATAGTCTGCAAAGCATAAAGGATATCAAGCTCAACGGAATTGACGTAGAGGAGCGCATACAGCAACGACGCGGCTTCACGCATGAGGAGGGTGACAGCTTGCTGGCCTCCGTGACCAGCAACTCGCTGGAGCTAAGCGCCACCCTGGCACTGCATGTTGCCCTGCAGAACCAAAGCGAAGAAAAACGAAACCTGACCATCACCCGCCTGAAATGGCTGCTGGAAGTGGAAGGAGAGGATGCACTGACCGGCACCATCGAGGAGACCATGGTGCTGCACGAGGGACTGAACCGGCTGTCGATCGCTACGCCTGTGGGGCTGGCCACAGACGGCAACATGCCCAATTATACAGGTCTCTCGAGGCTGATCACGCTGCTGGGGCAACGGGTGGACATACGCCAACACCTCACCCTTAAGATCAAGCCCACAGTTAAAACCCCAGTAGGCAATATTGAGTCTCCGGCCTTTATCACGGTTAGTAAACCGAGCAGTTTAGTGGCTTTCTTCCGATAGGGTATAGGTGCCCGCGCTGGGAGAACGAAAAGTACAAATCTGGCAAAGTACTTGCATAGCAAGCTATACCAGCCTCCACTTATTTTTCGTTTTGGATATGCTGTGTTTATCCATCTACAGAAAGGACATCCTATGAATCGATTGAACATCATTTGCCTGGCCCTGCTGCTGGCCCTGACTCCGCTTTTTGTGGCAAGGGCAGAAGCAGTTCCTAGCCCGGCACCCTATACAGCCGCCAAAGCCGCCCCCCGCGACGTGATCAGTGAGATCATTGACGTGATCGGACTGAAACCGCGCTTTGAGGTACGGTCTGCCAATATCGAAAATGCCGCTGCTGTGATCTACAACGGCAAACGGTATATCCTCTACAACGAACATTTCCTGGACGCCATCAACAACGCGGTGCATACCGACTGGGCTGGCGTGAGCATACTGGCGCACGAGATCGGGCATCACCTGAACGGCCATACCTTGTCCGGTCAGGGTAGCAACCACGCCGATGAACTGGAGGCTGATGAATTTTCGGGCTTTGTACTCCGCAAGATGGGGGCCAGTTTGGAGGAGGCACAGGCTGCCATGCAGGTGCTCTCCGATGAAAGAAGCTCGGCCACGCATCCGGGGCGCAGTTACCGGCTTGCGGCCATCAGCAAAGGCTGGGGCAACGCCGACGCCCAACTAATGGCCAGCGTAAATGGACAGCAGCAACAACCGATGGCAAGCAGGAGCCGACCGCCACAGCAGGCAAGGGAGCAAATGCAGCAGCCAACCAGAGCCAATACGGTCGCTCAGGGACTGGACAGCCGGCTGGTGCTGCGCAAGGTGGTGTTCAACAATGCGCCCGACGAGCAGTTTTTCCTGACCACGCGTCTGCAACTGGTGCACATGACCGAACGGGGCGCCCGCATCATTGGCAAGCTGGCCCGCACCAATAACCGCGATTATCCTTTCTACTTCGAGAGCGACTACCTGCAGGGCTTGTTTGTGACAGACAGCGGCGTGCTTGTGAACCAGCGTGGGCAAAGAGTAGGGCATTTCAGCTAAAAATTAGTGATGGCATTAAATTATTGAGTGGACAGAACATGCAGTTTTATGCAGCTGCAGCAGGTTTATCTAACTTGCAATTCTAATTAAGCTGCATAAAACTATGAAATCTACTAATTTTGGGCGGTGGATGCTCCTGCTTATCCTGCCTGTACTGCTGCTTACCTCCTGCGACGATGAGGATTGTATCCGGGGAAGAGGCGACGTGGAAACCCGGGAGTACAACCTGGATGCGGTCAGCGGACTGCGCGTGAACGGGGATACCCGCGTTTTTGTTAGACGGGGAGCCACGCAGCGGATCGAAGTACGGGCGCAGCCGAATGTGCTGGATGCGATCAGCACCAATGTGTCGAACGGCGTATGGGATCTCAGTTTTGACAGGTGCCTGCGCAGCCACAAGACGGTGGAGGTGCAGATGACTGTTACAGAGCTGAGCAGTGCCGAATTGATCGGGTCAGGGCGTATAGAGCTGCTGGATGAATTTGAAGCAAATGACTTCCGGGTCGTGCTCGATGGTTCCGGCTATCTCCGCATAAATGCCCTGGCTGACAGGCTAGCGAGCAGACTGACCGGTTCCGGCAGCATCGACCTAGTAGGGGAGGCTGGCGCACAGGATATCAGCCTGTCCGGCTCAGGCAACGTAAAGTCTTTTGGGATGCGTAGTGAAAGTGCCGGCGTTACGCTAAGTGGCTCAGGAAATGTGGAAGTAAACGCTGCCAATGAACTGGCTGTTACGATCTCCGGCAGCGGAAACGTGTACTACCAGGGAAACCCAACTATTAACTCAACTATTTCAGGCTCAGGCAAAGTAATCAAGCGCTGAGCAGTATAAAGCAAATGATCAAAAAGACAAATCTCCTATCTTTCGCCCTGTTACTGGGCATCGCCTTATTCGCATTTTCGTGCGGCACCAAGAGCGACGTTGATGCTTTTAAGGAAGCGAAGTATAGCCTGTCAGGTATAAATGAAGTGAAGCTGAACGGCGTGAATGTGCTGAACAAAAAGCGGCCCGAGGATTTCTCTTTCAGCGAGGCGGCGCTGCTGCTTTCGGCCTTTTCGGACAACAATCTATCCGCCTACTCTAGCCTGGGGCTGAACGTAGAACTGGACGAGGGCAGCCAGGATCGCAGCATGACCGTGACCAAGCTGAAATGGCAGTTGCTGCTGGATGGCAAGCAGACGCTGAGTGGCATCGTGGACGAGCCGGTGGAATTGCGCCACGGTTTGAACACCATTAACGTGCGCACTCCTATCAAACTGGCGGAGGAAAACGGCGGTTCCGGACTTAATAACCTGTTGCGACTTGTGGCGATGCTTTCCGAGAAAGAAGGTGGCAGCCGACCGGATATTTTACTACAGATCAAACCCACTATTCAAACCTCGGTGGGTCCGATAGAACTGCCTGCCTTTATTGATGTCAAGAAAATGTAAAAAACTAGAATACAATTAGTTGCTATACCTGAACGGACCGGTCTGCAGACCGGCCCGTTCAGTTTCCAGGGCTTTGAATAGCATCCGGAGGCATCTGGTAGGGGTTCTGTAATTTGTTTTAAAATAATTGTAACATTTAGAATCGTTGAACGTAAGTGGCACGCTCCTTGTTTAAATCACATCTGACAACCATTTGTAAGACCACTAAAACAGGAACGAACATGGAATTCGACGTAATCGAAGCAAAAGACCTACAGGCACTCGTAAGCAGAGTTCAGGACTACGTAAAAACAGGATGGGTGCTGAAAGGCGAGGTTTTTGAGAAAGACGGCAGCTATACCCAGGAAGTAGAGCGCCGTGTGGCGGAGCAGCAGAAAAAAGCTTCAACTCGCCAGAAAAGCTGGGTAGCCTGGCCTGTTCTGAACAACTAATCTTTTATAAGGGCGTGCTGGCGATTTTATAGTAAATTCGCCCAAAATATAGCCTATGAAACGCCACCTCTCCTTTGTATTCTTACTCATCTGTACGCTGCAGCTTTCTGCACTCGCTCAGAAAAGGGTGCTCGATCCGCAGGTGCTGCTGCGCGACGTGCAGGTACTGTCCGCCGACTCAATGGCGGGCCGGTTGAGCGGCACGGAAGGCAACCGGATGGCGCAGGAGTACATCGAAAAGCGTTTCAGCGAGATCGGGCTGCAGACCTATAACAACAGCTACCGCCATACCTTCCGTCTGGAAAGTAGAGGCGTTGTAGTGGAGGAGGCCATCAACCTGATCGGCTTTATACCTGGCAAAACCGACAAAGCCCTCGTCCTGACGGCGCACTACGACCATGTGGGCGAGAGCAAGGGAGAGATCTACAACGGAGCCGATGACAATGCCTCTGGCGTGGGTGCGCTGTTGGCTGCTGCTGCCTATTTTAAGAAAAACAAACCTTACTATACCTTGGTCTTTGCCGCGCTTGATGGCGAAGAATTGGGTCTGCAGGGTGCCAATGCCTTTCTGGAGAATCCTCCGCTTACCCTGGAACTGATCCAACTGAATGTGAACATGGACATGCTCAGCCTGAACGACAAGGGCGAGCTATACGCCAGTGGGTCTTATCATTATCCGGCCATGTTGCCACTGCTGCATCAGGTCAAGCCAAGGCCGCAGGCTAGGTTGCTAACAGGCCACGACCGGCCTGAGCAGGGTAAGAATGACTGGACCCGACAGTCCGATCATTATCAATTCCACAAGCGCCAGATTCCGTTCATCTACTTCGGGGTGGAAGACCATCCGCATTACCACAAACCGACGGATGTGTACGAAAATATCAATCCCACCTTTTATCCGGATGCGGCCTCACTCGTCATCGATTTTGTTCAGCTGCTGAACAAGAAACGCCCGTCCCTTCGTGCAACTGCTTCAACCACTGAGTCTTAATAACAAAGGTTATTATCTGCCAAATCAGCCCTGCAACAAAAGAAGGTATAGTACTGATTATATCATCATAGCTATATTATAATGTATTCATAAATTTTAATGATCCTTTCTTTTGGCCTTGCGTAGATAGGGGAAGCAGGCCCACTACAGCCAATACCTGGTCTGCGAACCACACAAACCTTAAAGAGAAACCTGTCTGAAGCATGAACAGGAGCAGCTACTTCCTTCTATCACTATTTTTGATCGCCCTTACAGTTTGCACTACCGCCCAGGCGCAGGATAATGTCATTCGCCGCATGGGGGTGAGTAAGATCCCCGAGCGCGGGCTGGTTATACAAGCCGGCGCTGGTCTGGCCGCTGTGAAAAGCGACATATGCGGCAGCTTTGATTGCAATGACATCGGCCCCGCTTTCAGCATCGGTGCCCTGTTCAAGTATAACTCCTTCTGGTCCCTCAGCGGTGAGGTGGAGTACATTAAACTAGGCGCGTCCGAGAAAACCTTTCAGGATAACATCACTTTTGAGTCAAGGGTAATTGAGGTGTCCGGGATGCTGGTGTACAACCTGTTGGACAGCTACGCAGGGTCAAATAACTACCGCTCTTTGCGTAAGCGCTTTGCCGTGCCTTTTGTAAAGGGCGGGGCAGGCTTTGTGTACTATACCCCCAGCTCTTACCCTACCAACCGGACTCCTAATTCTGACATCACTTACGACCGCTTGCGATCATATCCGGCCATTGCCGGGGTAATTCCTTTTGGCGGCGGTATACGCTTCCGTTTTTCTGATCAGTTCAGCGTTGCGCCTGAGGTTGTGTACCACATCACTACCACAGACTACCTTGACAACGTTACCCGCGTGGAGAACACCAAAGATCACTACGGCGTGGTATCGGTGAAACTGCTGTATACCCCGATGCCTAAAAACGAGGTATTTACCAGCAAGCGACAAGGTATAAAGCCTTTCAAGAAGAAAAAGTAAGCCGCGCTATACCTGCTCGTTTCCGGTTCACGAACCTACATCACTTACCTTCCCGTAGACAAAAAGCCGGATCAGCTGTCAGTATGCTGCTTCTGGCTATACCTGTTATACCTACAATTCTATGAAAACAGAACAGAAAAGAAACCTGTGGTGGCTGGCAGCCGGAGCAGGCGCTTTGCTTGCAGCCCGTGCCATCAACCGTAAACTCAATGCCTACAGCTTCCGAAACAAAACGGTGCTGATAACCGGTGGCGCCCGTGGACTGGGCTTTGTGATGGCGCGTCAACTGGCTAAAGAAGGAGCCCGGCTGGTGCTGTGCTCCCGCGACGAAATGCAGCTGGAGGATGCGCGCATGGAACTGGCAGGCAACGGAGCCGATGTGATGGTCGTTCCCTGCGATGTTACCCAACAGGCGCAGGTAGCGCAGATGATCGAACGGGTGCAGCAGGAATTCGGGCAGATCGACGTGCTGATCAACAATGCGGGCATCATCACGGCAGGGCCGCTGGAGGAGATGACCGTAAAAGATTTTGAGGAAGCGATGCAGACGCACTTCTGGGGACCGCTTTACACCACGCTGGCCGTGTTGCCTTCCATGAAGGCCCGCGGAGGCGGACGCATCCTAAACATTGCCTCGATCGGTGGAAAACTGGGCGTACCACACCTAGTGCCCTACAGTGCGAGCAAATTCGCCCTGGTGGGTCTATCCGAAGGCCTGCGTGCTGAGTTGAAGCAGTACAATATAACCGTTACCTGCGCCTCACCGGGCCTGATGCAGACTGGCAGTCCGCGGCACGCAAACGTCAAGGGGCAGCACGAAGAAGAATATACGCTGTTTAAAATTGTCGACTCGAGCCCGCTCACTTCCATCAGCGCTGAGGATTCGGCCAAATCGATACTGGATGCCTGCCGACACGGAGATGCCGAAGTAGTCACGTCTATACCTGCCAAGATTGGCGCTTTCATTCATGGGCTCTCACCAGAAACCACGACCGATGTGTTTGCTGTGCTCAACCGGATGCTGCCCGGGCCAACTGGCGAGCAGCGGGCCAAGAAAGGCTACGAGAGTGAAACACCGCTTTCCATGTCCGGCCTGACGGAGCGTACGCAGAAAGCAGCCTTCCACAACAACGAACTGTAACCCGAACTTTAACCTATACCTGATGGCAGGCTATACCCTGGCTTTGCCTATATTCGCCCTTATGGAAATCAAAAAGAGAGAAACGGCCTACGATGGCTACTTCAAGATCTATAAACTGACGGTAGCGCAGAACGGCCATACCTTTACGCGGGAGCAATTTGACCGTGGCACGGCAGTAGCTGCCATGGTATACGACACCGAAAAGCAACGCTACATCCTGACCCGGCAGTTTCGGGTAGGTTCTGAATCGGAGCTGCTGGAAGTCGTGGCAGGTATGGTGGACGAGGGCGAGAGCCCGGAAACCAGCATTGCCCGCGAAATAGAAGAGGAGATCGGCTACAGCGTAGACAATCTGCAGCACCTGCATACCTTTTACTCTTCGCCGGGCGGCACGACGGAGAAAGTGCTGTTGTACTATGCTGAAGTGTCGCACCAGCATGCCGAGGGCGGTGGGAAGGACGATGAACACGAGCACATTGAACTGGTGAGCTATACCCGGGAAGAACTTCTGAAGGAGAACTTTGCCGATGCCAAGACCATCATTGCCCAGCAATGGGTGCAGCTGCAGGGGTAATTCCTATTGTAGTGGAATAAAAAAGCGTCAGCCATCCTTTTGGGTAGCTGACGCTTTTTATTTTGTACTGACTTATCTGGCCGCTCCGGGCTTCAGTTTGTCTGCAAACACTTTTCTGAACTTATCCACTTTTGGCCGGATCACAAAGCTGCAATAAGGCTCGTGGCCGTGAGTGTTGAAGTAATTCTGATGATAGTCTTCGGCCGGGTAGAACTCTTGCAGCGGCTCTACTGTCGTCACGATCGGGGCATCAAAGGCACCGGACGCATCAAGTTCTTTCAGGTATTTTTCGGCTTTCTCGCGCTGCTCTTCATTGTGGTAGAGCACGATGGAGCGGTACTGCGGCCCGATGTCGTTGCCCTGCCTGTTCAGCGTGGTCGGGTCGTGGGTTTCCCAAAAAACTTCCAAGAGCTCGTCGTAGCTGATGATTTCAGGGTCGTAGGTGATCTGCAGGACCTCGGCATGACCGGTAGTACCCGAAGTGACTTGCTTATAAGTTGGGTTCTCCATGTGCCCGCCTGCGTAGCCTGATTCTACTTTCTGTACGCCGGCCAGCTCCTGAAACACTGCTTCGGTACACCAGAAGCATCCTCCTCCAAATGTCGCTTTTTCCATTTTTTTCGCTTTAATGTAGGTATAGGCCGTCAGCCAAAAGCCATTGGCTATACCTGTGCAAAGGTATAGGGACTAAACCAAAAAGTCCTCCAATTGTTTAATTACGCATGTTGCGCATTGTGCTTTGGGCGTCGGCGGCTCCTTCTAAAGTTAGGTACTCAGCTTGCAAAGCTCTGATTTTTAGCTTATCAGTGTTAGAGATTTGGTTCTCTACCTGGCCGCGACGATGGTTCAACTGCCCGTATACATTATCCACGTAGTCCCAGTCATGTTGCGTCCAGTTGCGGCGCTTGGCCCGGATCACGCCCATAAAGGTGAGGTACGCCTCTCGCATGTCCTGTGGCGCTATGTTTTCGATCTCCTTAAATTCGCGAAGCAGCTGCTCTTCCCATTGGTCCAGTTCTGCGCGGTCGAGCGGCGTGTTCAGTCGTCTTTCCTGTCGGTTCTCCCAGCGTTCGTAGCGCTCCTTCAGGCGGGCGTATTCCGCTTTTGATTCGGCGGAAAGGCTGTCCAGGTTCTGCTCAATTTCGGCGGATCGCACCCGGAAATCTTCTTTTATCCCCGGCATTTCACGCTGTATAGCCGTGTCGCCACGTTCCACTTTTTCGTTCATCCAGCCACGCAATGACTCTAGCCGCTCGCCTACGGTGCGGCCCGTTCGCTCCACTCGGGCAGTGTCGGCGGGTACATCCACGGTTATTTCTTCGGTCTCCTGTGCGGTGCGGTTGCCTTCGCAGCTCCAGAGGAGCATAGCTGTTAGGAAGCCAAGCAGGTATGTTGTTCTAATGTTAAGCATTTATTTTTCAAAGTTTTAGGGTTGCTGTTCTTAGGCGATGCCCATACTTGCCATCATACGCAAAGCAATCTTACAAGATACTTATTTAAGGGCTCACAGCCAGTAATGGTTTGTCTTTGCTGATGCCATGGCCGTACTGGTAGTGCTCGTTTACAGTAACGGGCAGCTTGCCGCGGGCAGGTATTTTGCCGAACAAGAGTTTGGCCGCCGCCACCTGCGCATGCATGTGGGCCTGATAAGCCAGTATCAGCACACGGCTCTTGTGGATGTCCGGGAACTGGTTCAAGGTATAAGGGTTGTCAAAGAGCGTCATAATGGACCTGTCCGAGCGCGCCAGGTCAGTCACCAAGCCGACTGCCTCTTTGGAGTAGCCCAGCCGGTTGCTTGGCGTGACAGCTGGCCCGTACAGGCCCACCAGCACCAGGTCGTAGCCTTTGAGCTTCTGCTTCATTTGATTTACTTCTTTGGCATTGGCCTTCCGGGATAGCACAAAATTGGCCTCGATGCGGGTATACTTGTTTATTTCGCGCTGGAATATGCTGGGGCGCACCACACCAAAAGATAGTGTGGCGATGCGCCTTCGCTTTTTTTGGCGGATGGGTAGAAAATTCTTTTTGTTATTAAGAAGAGTCATGGCTGCTTCGGCCAGCGCGTGGTTGGTGCTGTCGGCTATACCTGGGTTCAGGTCTTCGTACAGATTCTCCAACTCAATGGGCTTATACCTGTCCAGGCCCACCCAGGCTTTGGCGGCCAGCATCTTTTTACAGCGATGGTCAATCTCTTCCTGCGTGATATAACCCAGGGCAATCGCCTGCTCTATGGCCTGAATGGCTTTGGGGACACTGTTGAGGCGCTCCAGCACATCGTTACCCGCGATCAGGGCGCGTGCCTCCGCCTCTCCGGGAGGGAAGTACTTGGTTACGCCCTTCATGACCATGGCATCCGTGAAGACCAGGCCCTTGAATTCCAGCTTTTTCTTGAGCAGGTTGGTCACGATGGGCTTGGATAGGGTGGAGGGCAGGTTCATGGTCGTATCGAGCTCGGGCATGTGCATGTGCGCCACCATAATCCCCCCGATGCCATGCTTGATCAGTTCGCGGAAAGGATATAGCTCCAGCGAGTCGAGCCGGTCGCGGTCATGCGGAATGATGGGCAGATCATAGTGAGAGTCTACATCCGTGTCACCGTGGCCGGGGAAGTGCTTGGCTACTGCAATGATGCCGTTCTCTTGCATGCCGCGCATGTAGGCCAGGCTTTTGGCGGTCACATCCAGCTTGTCTTCCCCAAAAGCGCGGTAACCGATAATGGGGTTCTGCGGATTGTTGTTGATGTCGGCCACCGGGGCGAAGTTTACGTGCATGCCCAGTCGCTTGAATTCCTCGGCCACCTCGGCCCCCATGCGATAAATCAGGCCGTTGTCTTCGATGGCGCCCATCATCATCTGAAATGGATATTGCACGGTACTGTCCAATCGCATACCCACACCGGTTTCAGCGTCCATCGAGATCAGAAGGGGCACTTTGGAGGCGGCCTGTAGTCGGTTGTTCAGGACAGCCTGCCGCACGGGCCCTCCCTGAAAGTAGATGATACCGCCCACTTTATACCTTTTGACCAGGTTCATCACATCAGCCTCGTATTTTGGGCCTTTATTGGAAAATGCCTCTATGATGATCAGCTGTGCAATGCGCTCTTTGGGGCTCAGTGTCCGGAAGACAGAGTCTACCCAGGGCGAGGGGTTTTCGATCGCTTCTATCAGAGAGCCTGGGCGTGTGTAGGCGACTTCTTCCGGGAAGAATTCACGCTGCCCCTCTTCATCACGGGCGTAGGCAGCCCCGCTTGTGTCGGTGCTCTCGCAGGAGCTCAGCAGCAGGCAGCACAGGAGAACAAGGTATAGTGCTGGCAGGCGGATGGCAATCGGGTGAAAAGGGTTGGCTTGCATGCTACGCGTGATGAAATCACCTTTATTACTTATCAATATTGAATTTGGTTTGTGGCTATAGGCCTTATACGCTTCAGGATATGGCCGAAATGGAACTGTTACGGTATAGAACGTGAAAAGTACGGATAACGCATACGAATTTTGGCTGACAGCCCGTATCTTGCTGCAGTGCAGATATAATGAGTGCAAGTCTAGTCGGCACCCCTGTACGTATAGCCTGACCACACCACAAGGAGAAATGTATACCTTCTCCAGACCTTTATCTATGACGCAAGCAACTCCTATACAGCGCCCCCAGGACTTGAAAGCCGAACACGAGCGCTTTGCCTACAGTTTTCTGCCGGGTACGCTGTTTGTAGGGCTCATCTGGCTGGTGGCGCTGCTCTCATACCTCAATGAGGTGAATCTGGCTTGGCTCGGCATCCATCCACGCGACTTTCTGGGCCTGGTTGGCGTGTTCCTGGGGCCGCTTATACACTCGGGGCTCTTCCACCTGCTATCCAATTCATTTCCGCTGGTGCTGCTTTCTGGCTTTATCCTGTTTCTGCATCGCCCGGTTGCGCTACGGGTCTTTGTGCTGGTTTACGTGTTAAGCGGACTGTGTACCTGGTTTATCGGCCGGGACGCCTACCACGTGGGGGCAAGCGGCGTGGTATATGGCTTGGCTGGCTATCTACTGTTCAACGGGATTATGCGACGCGACAGGGCCGGTTTGGCTATTTCTCTGGCTATTTTGTTTCTGTACAGCGGTTTGTTTTATGGCTTGTTCCCTTCTGAGGAACGCATCTCATGGGAGGGCCACCTGGGCGGACTGCTGGCAGGCCTTGTAGCTGCCGTCCTCTATGGTGAGCATGTCGACAGAAAGCAACCGGCTATACCTGCAGCGCCGCCGCTCAGTCAGCGAGAGCTGTCGGCGCAGCAAAGCCATCAGAGCAGCACGCTCGCTGGGCCGCCGCATACCTGGCGCTATACCTTGGCGAGCGACGAACCAACCAAAAAATATGAGCAGAAAGCCCGGCTTAACACCAAAACAGGTATGCTGGAAACCTAACCCAAAGAGTTTAACCTGCGTCTAAACACATAAACAAGCACTTATGTCGCAAAACACAGCTACAACACAGGAAGACGTAAAACAAAGCAAATGGTCTTTGGCTGTAACGGCAGGAATTATCGCGCTGCTGATCCTCTCTTATTTCATCTTCCCTGGTTTTCAGGCCGCTGTCAAAGAAGGCTGGGACGTGCTGACGAGCGGGGACGAGGGACGCATTTCGAATTGGGTGGAGCAGTTTGGTTTTTGGGGGCCGATCTTTATCATTCTCGCCATGGTAGCGCAGATGTTCCTGGTGGTGGTGAATGTGGTGGCCTTAATGCTGGTGGCCATCATCGCTTACGGCCCCTTCTGGGGTTCATTGATCGCAATTACTGCTGTGCTGGTGGCTTCTACAATTGGTTATTTTATTGGCCGGGGACTTGGTGAGGCCGGCGTGAGCAAGATTATCGGGCGCAAAGCCGAAGAGAAGGTCCACGGCTTCGTGGAGGACTATGGGATTTGGGCTGTGATAGTCGCCCGTATTTCTCCCTTCTTGTCAAATGACGCGGTCAGCTTTGTGGCTGGCATCACTAAAATGAGCTATTTCAAATTTATTGGGGCTACCATGGCAGGTATAGCACCGCTCACCGTGTTGCTGGCTTGGCTCGGTGAAAATAATGACCGCCTCATGAACGGATTGATTTGGGTAGGAGGGGTGAGTTTGGTGCTCTTTATCGCTTATGTGGTTTATGACAGATACCAAAAGAAACGGAATCACCAAAACTAAACAATTGCAGTTAAAACGGGGTCAATAAACCAGCTTTGTAAATTACAATTCCAAGGACACTGGGTAGATAAAGAGGTATGATTTACAAGACACATTAATGCAATATTTTTAATTAATTCTATGAATTTTTAGTGATAATTTTAATTTTAAAGTAAACATAATTTCACCACTCAGAACTTTAAATTTCGAATCTGTTGCCTGTATATAGGGCTTTTTATGATTTAAATTAACAGACTTTAACTGTCCTAAACGCATCCGTCTCATAAAACTTAATTTGTAAACCCGCCGTTTAAGCGGTTTATTATTATAGAAATGATGTTTCACGAAATGGACTGAATATGTTTAGGGTCAAAATACTCGCAGTAGTGATTTCCATTTTTGTAACTTTTTCTGATGAAATGGCTATCCTGGAACCAGAAGATTCAAACCCTCCGAGCGAGGTAAAGGAACAAGAACTGATATCACCCCGACTTATAGAAAAAGTACAAGAATACCCCGATTATCCTGAGTACCCGGAAACTTTTACCGTAACGGCCACCGTCTATTATCCCGAGAAAGGCCAGACCGACGGAAACCCCCTCATCACAGCCGACGGCTCCCGCATCAACCCCAAAAACCCTAAAAAACACCGCTGGATTGCCCTCTCACGCGACATGCTGACACGCTGGGGCGGTGATATACATTATGGCGATACTGTTTGGGTGCGCGGTGTCTCAGACGAATTGGACGGGCAGTACATTGTCCGGGATACCATGAACCGCCGCTTCCGCAACCGTATCGATATTCTGGTAGGCCGCAAAGACAACATTTACGGCAGGTGGGAAAACGTCAAAATTGCCAAAGCCGAATTTCCTGATGATAGTGAAATTGACTTCCAGCCAAGTTACTACGGTTTTGCGATGAAGGATTAAACTTGTCTGATGTGCAGGTATAGACTGAATTTACTACATTCGGTTCGTTAAAGCCCGTACTACCTATGACAAGACAAGAAGCCCGCACCATACTGGAGCAAATGACAACCAGCGAAAGCCTGCTGCGCCATGCTCGTACCGTGGAACTGGTAATGGAGGCCTACGCCAATAAACTGGAAGAGAGCAGCGAAGAGTGGGCCATTGCCGGCCTGCTGCACGACGCCGACTACCAGGCCTACCCGGACAAGCACCCGAACGTAATCGTGGACCTGCTGCGCGGGAAAGGAGAGGAGCGCATCGCCCACGCCATCTCAGCGCACTATACCCACTGGGGCGTTGCTTACGAAACCACCCTCGACAAGGCTCTGATTGCCTGCGACGAGATAACCGGCTTTATCGTAGCATGCGCGCAGGTGCGGCCGCAGCGGTTGGAAGGGCTGGAGGCAAAGTCAGTGATAAAGAAGCTGAAGACCAGCGGATTTGCCGCCTCCGTGGATCGGGAAGAAGTACGTAAGGGCGCTGAACTATTCGGTGTGGACCTCAAAGAACACATCGAATTCATCATCAGCGTGCTGCAAAAGCACCAGGCTGAGTTGCAACTCGAGCCTACTGCGCAAAACGGAGCCTAAAATCTACTCTAAAAATGCTATAAGCCGTGCCGGTGCCATTGCTGCGCCGGCTCGGCTTTTTTTTACGCCAGATAGTACCGCAATGCCTCCAGGCCTTTGGCATTATCTTCCGCCTCTACCACCTCGTCTATCACAAACTGAATCTCCTGTTCGCTCCAGTTCTCCTTCTCGGCAGATTTCACAAACAAGTCGATGGCGGCATAGCGTCCGATGCCGGCAGGTATATTCATTCTTACTTTCTTACGGATGTTCATGTCGCTTAACCTTTTGGCAAGATTACGCAGTGTTTTCCATAAAATCAATGCTAGAGGTGGTTCTTTGGGTGCCTCTTAAGGACATAATAGCCAGATCGTTTAGACAGATAAATAGGATAATGTTGATATTATTTTGCTTAACCCTTTGTGAGAGACGCCGTTACTAAAGGCTATACCTCTGCCCTAACTTGATAGCTTATGGAGAAGGAAGTCTTTACAATGGAGCAAATCGCTGAGCTGGATAACCTGACCATCCTGCACCTGGCAGCACCTGTCATTGTGGTTTCCGTCTTGTTAGAGTGGTATGTGGGCGTCAGTAAGAAGCGGCATTATTATGAAAAGAGGGACTTCATGGCTGCCCTTTGGATTGGAGCGGGCAGCGCCATTGTGGGAGCGAGCATCAAGATCGTGCTTTTCACTACCTCGATTATGATCTACAACGCGGTGCCTTGGGCGATACCCAGGTCGTGGTGGGGTTTTCTGGTCGGGTTTGTAGCAGTTGACTTTTTCAGGTACTGGGCCCATCGTATATCGCACGAGCAGCGGCTCTGGTGGGCAACGCATGTGACGCACCACTCATCCGAGAAAATGAATTTCGCGATTTCCCTGCGCACCGGTTGGACATCTCCCCTCAAGTTCCTGTTTTTCCTGCCAGTGCCTTTTCTGGGCTTTGATCCCTTCACATTCTTTGTGTGTCACCAGTTGGCGGTGCTTTACCAGTTTTGGGTACACACCGAACTGATCCGAAAGTTGCCCGCGCCGGTCGAGTACATTTTCGTAACGCCCTCACATCACCGCGTACACCATGGCTCTAACCCCCAATACATCGACAAGAACTATGGTTCTACTTTCATCATCTGGGACAGGATGTTCGGCACTTTTCAACAAGAAGAAGAAAGGCCAACCTACGGACTCACAACTCCGGTTTCCTCCTACAACCCTTTCTATCTGGTTTTTCACGAATGGATGGATATCTACAAAGACCTGCAGCATGTCCGGTCACTTAGGGAAGGATGGGACATCCTGTTCAAGCCACCGGGTGCCGTCGTGACGGCCTACCAGCGGGAGCAGGAAGTACAGGTTGTACCAGAAGCACCTGCCATGCAATTGGCCAAGTCTATACCTGACGATATGGATTTGGAAGAGCAGATGAGCCAGCCAGAAAGCCGGCAGGTAGGATGAAAAAAAAACATGGCGGAAGCCATGTTTTTCTGATTATGTTCTTTCTCGAATAGTTTAGTAGTTGTTGTCGTATTGTTGCCCCTGGCCCTGGCTAGGGTTGCTTCTGGCCTCACGCGGCACACCCATCTTCTCTTCGCGGCGCGACTGGTACTGGGCAAACTGCTGCTCGGTGAGGATGTCTTTGATCTGCGAAAGTCTTGTCTGGCTGATCATGTCCATTTGCTGAGCCAGTTTGGGCGGATTATCGCGGTACTTTTTGCGGGCTGTCTCCGCGAACTTCATGCTGCTGCGGTTGACGTCTTTCAACTCGGCAGCTTGCTTCGGACTGAGGCGCAGGTTCTTCACCATACCGGCCGTTATCTCATCGGCGCGCTGTTCCAATGTGGTAGGGGCGCTTTGCGTAGTGGTAGCCTTTTGAGCGGGCGCTTGTGCAAATACAGCAGTGGCGGCAAAAGCAAAAAGTAAGGAGGCAAGAACTGATTTTTTCATATCTCTTTTAAAGCTGATCATAGGTGCTTTCTTCTCTATCAAATACTGTTCCGGTATTTAAGTGCACGCTTCTCTGCAACAAGGACCGTTCAGGTATAGTTTCTATACCTGTCTGCCTGGCAAATAACGCTATGACTCGGAGTGAAAGTATACCTTGTAGAAATGCATGCCGCGCTCCTGGTCGAAGCCGCGCTCCACGTACTGCTCACTTTGCTCCGGGTTATACCCACTGAACTTGATCTCGATCTGGGTGTCGAGTTTGATGAAATTGCGGAACTTGCGCTTCATGTTCTTCACCGTGTTCTTGTTGATGGCAAAGTCCGTGAAGCCCTCGATATCGCGCTCCTCGGCAAAGGCCTGGGTATAGTTCTTGAAGCGCTCCGCCGTTTCGGGCTGGTCTATTACGCTGCTCGTGAACTCCTCCAGATCAAAGGTTTCGCTTTTAGAAAAATAGTCCACGGAGCGGCTGATGAAGTCGACCTGCGCCTTTTTGCTGTCGGTCTGGGCGAACACTTCCTCCGAGAAATCCTTGCAGAGGTTAAGCGCTGTTTTGGTGTTGAAGTTGGTGTCCTTGAGCTCGGTTACGTTCAGGAAGTCTTCTTTCCAGAACACGGCGTCAGTGCTGTTGGCGTCCACAATCTTTACCCGGAATCCGTCTTCGGCCTCGGTGTTGAAAATCAAACAGCCTTTGTCCACGCTCTTGATGTTCACCCCGAAGTGGTAGTTCATGCTCAGGTCATCGTCGTCTTCCTGAAAGGTCAGAAAGGTGTCCTTGTTCTCCGACTTGAAAATGCCGATCGCGTCCACAATATCGTCTTCCATCAGGCAGCCCGACAAATGCACTACGTACAGCTCCCCACTCTTCACTTTGGGATGGTCTGACTGCTCGTAGAGGTGGTTGAGCACATGCACCGAGTACTCCAGGAACTTCTGCGGCTCCGTGAACATCAGGGCCGAGTAGGCGAACATCTCGTTCAAAACCAGGTCAGAGGTATGGTGGAAGCGGAAAAACTCCTCCTGCTTAAAGGGAGCCAGAAAGTAGTTGGTCAGCAGATCCGTGAGCTGCTCATCGCGCAAATCAACCAGCTCCTTCGAAACGATCACGCCTTCTTCCTTCGCCTTGTTGCCTACCCGGTGCACGGCCAGTCTGTTGAGCCGCACCTGTCTTTTATCATTCATCTGCCTATACCTTATACCTGGCCTGACTATGGGCCAGGGGGCTGCAAAGGTAAGGTGCAAAAAGGCCTATAGCAAAATGAATAGCACGATTTAGCTTGACCCGTTTTAGGCTGTTTTTTGATCATAAAAAATAATTTTAAATCTTAATTATCTGATTTTAAATTATTTATACCTATTTGTGAACCATTTTCAACTTACCCTATCGCAATTTGGCACGGTTCTTTCATTCCATTCATCAAGCAGCGCAGCTTAGAGTTTTTGTTTTCAAAATTTAAGGATAGGTGAGATGAAAAAGGTATTTCTACTACTGGCCGTCGTTCTGGGAATGGCGGTAACTCAGGCAAATGCGCAGCAAAAAAGTCCCGTGCGCATCGGTATTAAAGCGGGTGTGAACATGGCCGAATGGCAGGGACAAACCATTAACAGTGCTCAGGACCTGATGGATATGACCAATGGCTCCCTGAACCGCCAAATGCGCGAAGGATTCCATGTGGGTGGTGTGGTGTCTATACCTGTCGCGCCGGGTTTCGAGATTGAACCAGGCCTTCTATACTCTCAGAAAGGGATGCGCCTGGTGGGCAAGATTCCGATGGAGCAGTTTGATTTCCTGAACGCCAGTGTTACCGTGACCAACAAGGCGGAATATATTGATATGCCGATTCTGGCAAAGATTTTCATTGGCGAAGGCTTCCACATTTTTGCAGGTCCACAGTTCTCATACCTGCTCTCAAACAAGGTGCAGGTACAGGCAGGCGCGTTGGGCTTCAACGCTCTAAACCAGGAGTGGGACGTGAACAACGGCTTCCGTGAGCTGGACGTGGCGGCAACCGGAGGTATAGGCTACCGCTTTGCCAGTGGCTTTAACCTAAGCGCCGGCTACGACTACGGCCTGACCACCGTGGACGCTAACCGCAACTTCGACACCTTCAACCGGGTGATCAAGGCCTCAGTAGGATTTACTTTCTAAGAAAAGAGTTTGAACTGTTTGTAATAGTGTTTTGGTGAGATGTGCAGGCCGTTTCCATTGGAAGCGGCCTGCATTTTTTTAGCGGTCTCAAAAAAAATCCCTGCAGCGTATACCTGCGGGATTTTTTAAATTTACGGAGAAGCTTAGTATTTCAGATAACTACCAGTTTTTGCTACGAGAAAACTATGAAGTGTAAAATGATCTTATGGTTAAGCCGGAAGTAAGTTTTGCACAAGGCAGGGAATTAGAGCATCACCCCGTTATGGGCGCATAGTCTGTAGCCCTGCCCGTGTATGTTGATGATCTCCACAGCGGGGTCGTGGCGGAGGTATTTGCGGAGTTTGGCAATGTACACATCCATGCTGCGGCCGGTAAAGTAGCTGTCTTCGTGCCAGATGCGCAGCAATGCCTCTTCGCGGGGTACCACATCATTCAGGTGCTGACAGAGCAGGCGCAGCAACTCCGTCTCTTTCGGCGAAAGCTTCTGTATGTCGCCATTGTAGTGCAACAGGCGCAGTTTGTACTGGAAACGATACTGGCCGATGTTATACTCCGTCACCTCCTGCTTCTCTGGAACTGGGTTGCCACCCTTGCGTTGCATGATCGCCTTTATTTTGTAGAGCAGCACTTCCGAGTCAAAAGGTTTGGTGATGTAGTCGTCGGCACCAATCTTAAATCCTTCGAGCATATCCTCCCGCATCGCCTTGGCCGTCAGGAAAATCAGGGGCATGTCAGGCTGCAGCTTTTTGATCTCGCGGGCCAGCGTGAAGCCGTCCTTGCCTGGCATCATCACGTCGAGGATGCACAGGTCAAAGTTGCCCTTCCGAAAAGCTGTGATGGCCTGACAGCCGTCGGGGGAGAGCGCCACCTCATAGTCATGCAACTCCAGGTAGTCTTTCAGCACAATCCCAAAATTGGGGTCATCTTCGGCAAGCAGTATGTTCAGTCCTTTGTCGCTCATGTGGTGGCGGATTTAGGTGTAGACTTTTGTTTAAAGATGCCGGGTCGGGCGCTTTGGTTGCACGGTGCGTCACTTTCAGGCACTGGCCGGTATAAAAACCTCGAAACGACTGCCTTTGCCCGGCTCGCTTTGCAGTTTTATGGTACCGTTGTGGGCTCTCACAATGGCTTTCACATAGCTGAGGCCCAGTCCGAAGCCCTTCACATTGTGCAGGTTTCCTGTCGGAACCCGGTAAAACTTGTCAAACACCCGTAACTGTGCGTCACGAGTCATGCCCATGCCTTTGTCCTCTACAGCCAGCAGGATGCCGCCGGCTGTGTCGTATGTTCGGATGCGTATGGCGGGGCGGTCTGGCGAGTATTTGTTGGCGTTGTCCAACAGGTTGCAGATAACGTTGTAGAAGTGCACTTCGTCCAGTTCAAGGTCAGGAGAAGTGGCCTGCAGTTCGGTTGTGATGGTGCCCTGGCGCTCCTCCACCTGCAGGTGGATGCTCTCAATGGCTTTTAGCACCAGGGCATGCAGGTCCGTCCTGGCCAGGGTCATCTGGTAGTCCTCCTTTTCAAGTCGGGCGATCTGCAGCACGTTCTCCACCTGGGCGTTCATGCGCTTGTTTTCCTGCCGGATGATGCCGGTGTAGTACTGCACCTTTTCAGGGCGGGCGTATACCTTGGGGTTGGAGATAGCGTCAGTGGCAAGCGAAATGGTGGCGATCGGCGTCTTGAACTCGTGCGTCATGTTGTTGATGAAGTCATTCTTCATGTCGGAGAGCTTCTTCTGCCTGAAAATGATGTGGATGGTGGTGCCAAACGTGGCCACCATGATCAGGGTAAAGAGCGCCGAGAAGGCCAGCATCATCCAGAGCGACCTGATGGCGTAGGCCCGGCTGTCAGGAAAATATACGGCAAGGTAATCGGACTTGTCAAAGATGTCGTTGGGGAACAGGCTGGCTTTGTAGGTGGCAAAGTTGCGTGTGCTGTTGCTTGGCAGGTGGGCCGCTGTAATGGTGTCTTGCTGATTTGAAAGCACCCAGTAACCAAAGTCCAGGCAAATGCCTTTGTTCTGCAGTTCGCTTTGCAGCAATGGTTTAATTTCCTGCAGGTTTAGTCGCTGCTCCAAAGGGACATCCTTGGCTACATACTCTACCACCATCTTTTCCACCACCTCATTCAGGCGCTCTTTGCGGGCCTCCACCCGAACCGGGTCAGGTCGAGTGGGTGCAACCGCCGCTTTAACTGGTGTTTGCTGTGCTTTAGCGGCTTGTTCAGGTATAGAAGTAGTACCGGCAACCTTGGTTGAAGGAGTATGAGCCAGCATCTCAGATGCACGGACATAGACACGGGCGGATGGCTTCGGTTCTTCCCTGCGCTTTTCCTGTGGCCTGTCTGTACTCCGGAAAATGACCCGACCTGCTGTGTGATTTCTTAGTTCGTTGATGTTTTCCCGCTTTCTCTGGCTGTTTTTGAAGATAAAGATGCTGTCGGTCTGCACGTTTATAGCGGAGATCATGGCAGGATCGATCATGTGGTTCAGGTAGCCATGACGGCGCAGGCTGTCAAGGTGCGTGGCAATGTACTGGAGGGTATCCACCGATATGCGGAAGTTGCGGCCGTTCAACTGCTGGGTAAGGGCATTTTCTGCTATGCTGCGCAGCCGTTCACCATCAAGTCCGCTCAAGCGAATAGAACGGGCCTCCATAAGTTCAGTCTGCACCTTCAATTGTTTGAGCACGGCAGCATGTTCGGCCGGGAAGTTGTACACCCGCACGGTGGGAGAAAGCAACCGCTGCATCAGCGAATCGGAAGGGAAGAAGAGCCTTGGCGCCATACCCCGGCTGTCCGTTGTATAGCTTTCCTGCCAGGCGATACTGGTGCTGGCGTCTGCACCCGATTTAGCGGGCTTCTTTTTTTTGGCTATACCTGTATTGGCAGGCGCTGGCGGCGCGGGAGGTTCAGGATGCGGGGCAGGCTCATATTTCACGCTGATGGGGCGTGCCTGTGCACTGGGCTGCTGTTCAGGCTGCTTTTGCTCCAGTTCTTCCACCTGAACAGGCGCTGCCTGCAGGGTGGCCATCCCGCTTGCCACCGCCGACACGGCTTCCTGCGTCTCCAGTTTTTCTACGACACGGGCCAGGGCTTCGTGCACGCTGCGGTCGAACTGCTCCTGCTTCACCTGTATGGCATCCGATATCCAATACAGCTGAAGGCCGACCATACCGAGTAACGATATGCTCATCAGCACGATAACACCTATGATAGTCAGCTTGCTCACATAACAAATTTACGTATTTCGCCGGGCTTGTCCATTACTTTAACTTTTCCTTAACAGACTTTAACCTGGCTTTAACGCTTAGGCCTCCCGTGGTAGCGTACATTTGTAGAAACGAATCGCTAACCATTTATACCTCATCACTATGAACCTCTTTATCAACCTGCAGACTTTACTCAGACTGGCCCCTGCCTTTCTGATGGGGTTATTGCCCCTGTATGCTGCACTGGCGCAGGAGTCGGGCCAGCAAAAGCACAAGACGCACATCAAAATGATCCGCACCGTGGATGGCAAAACGGAGGTCATCGACACCACTTTTACAGCCGAGACCAAAGAGGCCTTGATGAAAGCCATGAAAGCCGCGCGGCTGGATAGTGCGCACCTGCGCCTGCTGGACGGCAGAGTAAGGGCCTATACTTTGGGCAGAGAGGGAAACACAGCCCTCAAGGCAAGGATGAAGGCTATGGAGGGAGACAGCGCCATGTTGCGCGCGCTGAAAGAGGTGCGCGTGCTCACCTTGTCAGTTGACAGCCTAAGCAAAGATGTCATGAAGCGCTTCAAAGTGGTACAGGGCGACTCGCTGCTGATCGGTGATGGGCCACGGGTGTTTGTGCGCACCCTCATTGACTCTTCCATCGTCCATATCGGCGATGGTGGCAAGGCCATCACCACCAACCCGAGAGAGATGGAGCGTATCGTCGTAAGAGTGATGCCTAGCCAGGAGCGCATCGACTCGCTGATGAGACTGCAGGAGAATATGAACTTCAAAGTAATCGTGAAAGACGGCGAAAAGAAGGTATACCGCATCCACGAAGATGGCAGAGAGGAAGAAGTGCCACATACCGATTTCAGGTTCGATGATGGGAAAATGGGCCGGAGGATCTTCATCTCGCGCATGGCCAAAGTAGAGGACGTGACCAAGGCTGACAAAGAGCAGCTAAAAGCCACCGGCGCTCCCGTAGAAATGAAGTCGCGCGAGGCACTGAAAGTGGAAGAGATCATTTTCTCGCCAAACCCCAACAACGGGCGCTTCAACCTGAAATTTTCGCTTAAAAACAAAGGCACGACCGTCGTGCGGGTGATGGATGACAAAGGCCAGGAGGTGTTTGTGGATACTGTGGAAAAGTTAACCGGTGTGTATGAGCGTGAGATTGACCTGACGCCTTTTGGCCGGGGGCTCTACTTCCTGCAAGTAGCGCAGGGAGACCGCTACCATACCAAAAAGGTGCTGGTGCAATAGTATAGTTTAGCAATATGGTTCAGTAAAAAGCCCGGTGCCTGCAGCGCCGGGCTTTTTGTATGATAACTCTTGCAGCCTGCAACAAGTAAAAAGAGCAGAACCTATACCTGCACCTGATGAAGAAACCGCTATACACACTCATACTCCTTTTGCTTATTCACATACCGCTTGCGGCACAATCGCAGCAAACCTACAACGCCACGCTGAGCGACTATGCCTACCGTTACCCGGTGAACTACCTGGAGGTGGAGCAGGAGGGGCAGAAGTACAAAATGGCCTACATGGATGTGTCGCCGCCCACCAGCTTCAAAAATCCGCAAACCGTCGTGCTCCTGCACGGCAAAAACTTCCTGGGGGCTTACTGGCATCAGACCATCAACTTCCTGGCCGGTCAGGGTTATCGGGTCGTGGTGCCCGATCAACTGGGTTTCGGCAAGTCGGACAAGGCAGCAGTGCATTACAGCTTCCATCAACTGGCGCAGCACACCCGAAAGCTGCTGGACCACCTCAAGATAAACCAGGCTGTGGTGGTCGGGCACTCCATGGGCGGTATGCTGGCCACGCGCTTTGCCCTCATGTACCCGGAAACCACCGCCAAGCTAGTGCTTGAAAATCCGATCGGGCTGGAGGACTACCGCCGCATGGTGCCTTACAGGAATCTGGACGAGTTGTACCAGGAGGAGCTGAAACGCACGGAAACAGGAATCCGGGATTATCATAAGACCTACTATACCTCCTGGAAGCCGGCCTACGACGAATGGGTGCGTATACCTGCCGCCCAGTTGCGCAGCCCGGACTATCCGCAGGTAGCGCGCGTGGCGGCGTATACCTATGCCATGATCTATGAGCAGCCGGTGGTGTATGAGTTTAGTGACCTGCAGATGCCTGTGCTATTGGCCATTGGCCTGGAGGACCGCACGGTCGTGGGCAAGGCCTACATCAAAAGTGAGGAGGAGCGCAAAAAGTACGGGCAGTATCCGCTGTTGGGTCAGCAGACAGCGGGCGCTATACCTAACGCACGATTGCTGGAGCTAACCGGTGTGGGACACATCCCGCACATCGAAGCACCGGATCAGTTTCACAAAGCGCTGCTGGAGTTCCTGAAGCAATAGGCTATACCTGTTACAAGCCGATTAGGCATGTACAGGGTCCTGAAGCAGTAAGCTATACCTGCTTAATGATGGTGGTGATGATCGTGGTCGTCGGGTTTGCTGTTGAAATTGGCGATGGTGCCTGCCCCGAAGAAAACAAACCAACAGAGGTATAGCGCGTTAAAGTTCTCCACTGTCTTACCGATGAACAGCAGGATCACGTTTGCCAGAATGGTCATTACCAAACCGGTCATGGCCACAAACTGGTAGGAGTTCATCTCGCGCGGGTCGTAAATTTTGGATAGTTTCATAAGCTTTTCGCTTCCGGTTCTCTCTGTAACGCAATTGGGCCGCCATACGTGCCATCGGGTCACCTAATTTCGCTCAAAGATAATTGAAAGAAATGTGACATCTGTAATAGTGTTTGGTTGAAAAGTTATGTTAAGTAACGAGAGCTATACCTAACTGAACTCATGGGTGAGCGTATACACAGGTAAACAAAGCAATTGAATTATGGCAACCAGAGATGAAGATATACAAAACACGCCCAACAGGCCGAAGAATATAAACGAGAAACACCGCAAAGGCCAGACCATGGGCAACAAACCCGACCCCAGCGCTAAACGCAATGTGGGGTATGGGGGAGCACTGGAGCGCGGTGACCAGAAAGACAGCCTGGAAAACCTGCACATACAGGGAAACGAAACCACCGGCTATGGCGCCAACAACCCCAATAGCACAGAGGAGTTCGCGCAGGGACCCGGCTTTGAATACGAAGGCAGCGATACCGCCATGGACGACGACGTAAACGGCATTCGCAGTCGTGATCAACCTTTTGGGGCAGACGACACGGAACAGAATGACAGCGACCAAAGCCGGATTTAAGGTATAGCCTCTGACGGAAAGCAAAAAGCCCTGCCACTTTACGAAGTGGCAGGGCTTTTTTTAGGTACAGCTACATACTAAGCTCCACGCTTCACAGATGGTCTGCTTTGGCCGGTTCCCTTTTTGTCGCGCCAGTTTCTATTATTTCCGCCCGCCGAGCGGCCAGAAGTGCCAGCACTCGCTGTAGCACGGTTACCGCCTTCGTTTCCACCTGAACGGCTGTTGCCGTTACGGTTCCCGGATGGTCTGTTACTGCCAGCCGCTGCACGGCCGCCGTTGTTGGAGGCACCGCCGCGGGGCTCTCTGCCAGCCGGGCCTTTTGGCTTTTTGGCATTCTCCAAGTTCACTGACAGGTGCTCTGGCAAAGCGAACGGATGGTTGGCATCCACCTTGATTTGCTTTTTGATTAGCTTCTGGATATCGTGCAGATAATAGCGTTCTTCCTCATCGCAAAACGATAGGGCTATACCTGCGTTGCCGGCACGACCCGTACGCCCGATGCGGTGCACGTACGTTTCAGGCTCATTTGGAAGTTCATAGTTTATCACGTGCGACAGCTCCTCCACATCTATACCGCGGGCGGCGATGTCGGTGGCCACCAGCACGCGGGTGCTACCATCCTTGAAATTGCTCAAAGCACGCTGACGTGCATTCTGAGACTTGTTACCGTGGATGGCTTCCGCCTGTATGTTCGCCTTGTTCAGGTCTTTTGCCACGCGGTCGGCGCCATGCTTGGTTCTGGTGAACACCAGCACGCGTTCTATATCCTGATCAGAAAGCAGGTGACGGAGCAGGTCGCGTTTGTCGTTTTTCTCCACAAAGTATACCGCCTGGCCTACTTTCTCGGCCGTAGACGACACGGGGGTCACCTCCACCTTCACCGGATTGATCAGGATGGTATCGGCGAGCGCCTGAATAACAGGCGGCATCGTAGCGGAGAAGAAAAGTGACTGGCGCTGCTTAGGCAGCATCGGGATGATGCGCTTGATATCATGGATAAAGCCCATGTCCAGCATGCGGTCCGCTTCATCCAGCACGAAGAACTCTACGTGCTTCAGGGAGATAAAACCCTGTCCGATCAGGTCCAGCAGTCGTCCCGGCGTAGCGATCAGCACGTCTACACCGCGCTTTATAGTCTGTACCTGCGCATGCTGCGACACGCCACCGAATATAACGGTATGGCACACGCCTGTGTTCTTGCCGTAAGAGGCAAAGCTTTCGTTGATCTGTATAGCCAGCTCCCGTGTAGGAGTCAGGATAAGCGTTTTGATGGTGTTGGATGCTCTGTGCTTCTGGTTGTGCAGCATTTGCAGCACAGGTATGGCGAAAGCAGCTGTCTTGCCTGTGCCCGTCTGAGCGCAGCCAAGCACGTCCCTGCCAGCCAAAAGATGTGGAATAGCCTGTTCCTGTATTGGCGTAGGCTGCGTATAGCCCTCCGCCTGAAGCGCCTTCAGGATAGGATCTATTAAGTTTAATTCGCTAAATGTCATGTATGATTGATTATTGCAAGCTACAAAGGTAAGTCTATTATTCGGGCTTGCTCTTATTTTATTTATGCCCCCTCTGCACTGCCTTGCAGCAGGTATAGAAAAGGTTGAATAAAGGTACAACAGGAAGTGTATCGTAATAATTCAAAGCAGGTACCGCGGGGTGTGATGTTCAGTAAAAAGGCGCGGGAGCGTTTGGGTGAAATGTTTTGTTAGATTTGCAAAGGTATAGGCAGGTATGCACTCCGGATAAAATTATGTTCTGGTGCGCTGCCGCCTTCTACAGACCTCAAAATAAGCTAAAATGAAGCAACCACATACCTTGCACATCCGCAACATGGTGTGCCCCCGTTGCCTGAAAGTGGTGAACCAGGAACTTGATAAACTGGATCTGCAGCCATTGGCCATCCAACTGGGCGAAGTGAAGCTCGAGCAGGAGCCTACCACCGAACAACTGCAAAAACTGCGGGAATCTTTGCACGAGAATGGATTCGAATTGATAGAAGATAAGAAGGCAGAGCTCGTCGAGAAGATCAAGATCACCATCATCGAACTGATCCGCTCGGGAGAGGTGGAGCACCTGATTATCAACCTGTCGGATTACCTGGCGCAGGCACTCGGCCGCGACTACCATTACCTGAGCACGCTCTTTTCGGCTGAGGAGGGGCTCACGATAGCGCGCTACGTGGTGCTGCAGAAAGTGGAGCGGGTCAAGGAGCTGCTGGCCTACAACGAATTGAGCCTGAGCCAGATCAGTTTTCAGTTAGGGTACAGCAGCGTGGCGCACCTGTCGGCACAGTTCAAGCAGGTAACCGGGATGTCGCCATCCGAGTATAAGAAAGCAGCGGCCCCATCGCGGAAGCCGCTCGATAACGTTAACTGAAAAAGGTGCTTATGGAGAAGGGGAACTATGGAAAGTTTATGCTGATGTTAGGCCTTTCCTTTGTGGTGATGTATGCCGTCATGTTCAGCAACATAGCCGAAATAAGCCACTTTGACTTAAACCTTAACCGCCTGTACATGACCATCCTGATGGTAGCGCCCATGGCTTTGATCATGCTGCTGGTAATGCGGCCGATGTACAGGGATAAAAAGCTCAACACCATTATCACCGTCATGAGTATTATCGCAATCGTCGGCTCGTTTATTACGCTGCGTAACCAGTCCTTTGTCGGCGACAAAGCTTTCATCAACTCCATGATCCCACACCACTCATCGGCTATACTGGTAAGCGAAGAAGCCAGAATCCATGATCCGGAGCTGAAGAAACTGGCTGAGGAGATCATCCGGTCACAGAAAGAGGAGATAGCGGAGATGGAGAAGATACGCCAGCGCATAGACTAGGTAATCAAGGCCTCCAAAAACCAGGAGCGCATGCTTCGTCGGTACAGACGGGGCATGCGCTCCTGGTTTTTATGGGGAAGGAAAGATTATTCTACTCGCACCAAAAACTCTTCTCTGATGAAATCGAGGATCTCGGGAGAAAGCGGCTTTGAGAAGAACTCTTTTACCTCTTTGTGGCTGCGGGCGCACTGAATGTCTTTGCGGTCCACGGCCGAGGATAGCATAAACAGGCTGCACTTCTGAGTAGCATGTTCCGGTAGCTTGCGGTACTCCTCAATAAAATTCCAGCCGTCCATACCGGGCATGTTAATATCCAGGAAAATCAGATCGGGGAATTTATCTCCCGAGGGCTCAACCGAAGACTTCAGAAAGTCAAGCGCCTCTTCAGCTCCTTGAAAGCTGAAAACGTCTTCGGCAAAGTTCTCATTCCGGATGATGCTCTCGCAAACGAAGTTATTCACTTCATCATCATCGATTAAAACGACTCTTTTCAATGTATTCATTACTACAGGGTGTGTCTAAAATAAATATTAAAAGTAGTGCCCACGTTTACCTGGCTTTCTACTTCCACTTTGCCGCCAAGCAGCTCTGTCTGGGTTTTGACAAGGTGTAACCCCAAGCCCCGGCCTCCTCCATGGGAATGGAATCGCTTGTATAAACCAAAGATTTTTTCTTTTTCCTTACCCAGGTCGATCCCAAGTCCATTATCCGAGACGCTCAGACAAATATAGTTAGGAATAGTGAAAGTTTTAAGCCGCAGATGCAAATTTCTCTCAGGGGATCGGTATTTCAAAGCATTTATTATTAGATTATGCATAATACTGTGCACATAGCTACGAACACCTATCACAGTGGGGGCTTCTTCAAAATCCCGTTCCAGCCGGGTACGCTCCCCTAATAATTCTGTGGGCAGGCTGTCATATATTTCATTGAACGTATCTTCAAACCGGATCTTTTCCTGCACATTGTTTAACTCGCTCCGGATCGTGAGAAGGTCGTTCAGGTCGCGGATTGTCGTGTCGAGGAGTTTAGCAGATTTGAACAGGTTCTCGATCACCCGCGGGTTCATGGGCGAGTCGGGCTTGTGCTTATTGTAAATGGTGGTGAGGCCCAGTATGTTCGCAATAGGGGCCCTGAGGTTGTGCGACACAATGTAGGCGAACTGCTGCAGGCTCTGGTTCTGCCTTAGCAACTGATCGGTCAGCTCATCTCGTTTTTGCTGCGCCTCTTTGTAAGACGTCATATCAGAGCCAGCGCCATCGATACGGTGAACGATCCCGTTTTCATCTTTCCTGGGCGAAACGCGGAACATCAGCCATCGGCACTCCCCATCCTTTGTTATGATGCGCATTTCGTAGTGCTGTCGCTCCCCTCTTTTCAGGGCAGGCAGAATATGTTGTTTAAGGTATTCCTGATCTTCCGGGTGAATGATCTTGTACCAGAACTTAGTCTTGCCTGTAAACTCTTCTTCGGTGTAGCCAGTCAGTTCGCGGCACTGCGAACTGACGTAGAGCATCTTAAGTGTCGAGTCGGCGGAGAAGATCATTTCCGGAATGTTATCCAAAGTGGACTGCAGCAGGTTCTTCGTCTTCAATGCCTCCTGCTCAGTTCGTTTGCGGTCTGTGATATCCTGAACGGAACCATGGAACCGTACCAGCCTGCCCTGCGCATCATATTCCGGCTCGCCTATCTCATAGACCGTGCGCTTTTGTCCATCAGGCCGCACAATGGTGTGCTCTACCGATAGGATCTGCTTGTTGTTGGAAGCCGCTTCGATCGCCCCCAACAGGTGCGCATGTTCTTCTTCCGGCACAAAATGCATGATATTGGTTCGCGATGGAATAAAAGACATTCTGCTGACACCGTAAATGTCATACACGCTGTCAGACCAGATAATCTGATCGTGCTCCATGTCAAGCTCCCAGTTGCCAAGCTGCGCCAGTTTCTGTGCCCGGGCCAGTTGCTCTTCGTTGCGCTTGATGGTTTCCAGGGCCCGTTTGCGCTCCGAGATATTGAGCAAGCTCAGGGCAACTGCCAGCACGCGGTTATCAGACCCAAATACGGGACGAAGTGACACTTCATGCCAGTATTTGCCGTGTCCGTCTTCACACAGGATCGTTTCGCCATTCATGGCCCGTTTATGCTGCTCCCGAAATTTCGCTTCTTTTTCTTTGCTTACCAGATCCAGAAAGTTCATACCTGCTTTCAACTCAGTTATCAACGTGTTGCGTACGTCCTTCCTCGCCACAGCATTACACATCATCAGGCGCATCGACTTATCTAGCAGGTATATGGCTTGGGGGGAGCTGTCAAGCAGGGCTTTCAGGTTTGCCTCGCTAGCCATGAGTTTGTCCTGTGCTATGATTTGCTCTGTGATATCGATCAGAGTGCCGTTCCAAATTACGTGGCCGGCCTCTTTACAGGTAGGGAGCCCGTGGGTCTGTACCCACTTCCACCTGCCTTCCTGCGGCTGTCTGATCCGGAAGCTTACTACCAGCGGAGACAGATTTTGGTAAGAGTCGCTAATTGCCTGTAGTACCTGCGCTACATCGTCAGGCTCAATGTGTCGGTATAGCGCAGCGGTACTATTATAAACCTCTTCAGGGCTTATGTGGAAAAGATCCCGGATACCATCGCTGACGAAGGTGAAGGCGTAGTGGGACAGGCTCCTCATCTCCAGCTGAAATACGGCGCCCGGTATACTGGAGCTAATCTCGCGCAGCTGTTTTTCGCTGGTCTGCAGCTTGTCTATCATTTCCAGGCGCTCATCCACGTTCATGGCCACCACCAGGCGTGGCATACTCTCCCCAATGCGGGGCAGGGCATGCGAGATCACTTCTACCTCGAACGTACTGCCGTCGCTGCGTTTGTGGCGCACTCTGCTCTGTTGCGATTTTTGCTTGTCTATCTGGTCCAGCTGCTGTTTCAGAAGCGGCACGTCATCCTCCGGCCTGATATCAAATATGTTAAGTGCCAGGAAGCTTTCTCTGCTGTAGCCGTATTCGCGTAGGGCAGCCTCATTTACGTCCAGAAACTGCATGGTGAGCCGGTCATACACCCACATGGGCATCGGGTTCAGGTCAAAGAGCATCTTGTACTGTTTCTGACTGTCGAGCAGGGCTTTTTGCAGTTCCTGCCGTTTCTGAATTTCTGCATTGAGCAATTTGTTGTCATGCCGGAGCCGCTGGATGACGTTGCGGAGCAGGAGCGGGGCCGCTACGCTGATCAATACGATGAGTGCTAGAACAAGCTTGTGGCTGTCTATGAACGAAGAAATAGACCGGGATGCCCACTCGCCACTTTGGCGCGTGGCCTGGCGTATGCTCTCGCTTAGCTCTTTGAGGTGGTTCTGGTGCTGCTGATACTCCGGGGTGATCACCAATCGGTTATAGGCCAGCGCCTCTGCTATGTTCCCACTGCGGCTAAGCTGCAAAAGGTGCGCGATCAGGGTGTCATGCGCCGCAGTTTCATTTTCAAAACGGCCGAGTATGCGTTTGCGCCCGTCATTTACGATCATGGCCATTAACTGGCTGGTGATGGTGGCACTCTGCGCCTGGGTAGCCCGGATTTCCTGTTCGTACTCGGCTTTTTCGGCTTTGCTGTCAGTGGTGAGGTGTAAGAGCACTGCTTTGTGTACGGCATCATCATTAGTCTGCAGGTTATCGATCAGCTCGAGTTCCTGCAGTGCCAGCATAACATAAGCGTCGTGACTAAGCTGCACCTGGCGGGCCTGCCAGAAGGTATAGGAGGTAAGAACAAGCAGGATGGCCAATAGGCCCGCGAACGCAAACAGCACAAGATAAGTCGTGCGCGATGCTGCATGCAGATGCGTGGGCGGGTTTGTTTTCAGCATAGGTAAGGTAAAATGTACTGAATGACGCAGTACATATATTTGGGTAGCGAATTTGCACTGATTTTCATCAGTGTTTATCCCCGAACATAAACAATTGTTATATTAAAAACAAAAATAACGCACCCGATAAGTTTCATGCAGTTGATTCACAGTTCCAATTTATATGGCCCAAAAGGGATAGCTATTGATCAGGCTACCCAAAATATGTAAACCTTTCCGGGGAAACTGTAACACTTGGGGCATGGAACAGGCGTACCTTTGTTTAGTTAATTGGAAGATAAACCAGCAACGCAACATGGAAACGATAGAAAAAAAAGCCTATAAAAAAGATACTTTCCCGGTAGAGGGGATGACCTGCGCCTCCTGTGCGTCCAGCATCGAGAGCATGCTGCGCACAGTCGACGGCGTGCAGGAGGCCAACGTGAACTTCGCCGGCAAGACGGTGCAGGTAGCCTACGCTCCAACTCAGGTAAAGCCCGACCAGCTGCGCGACACTCTGCATGAGATTGGCTTCGAACTGTTGATCGGACAGCACACGGAGGAGGAGTTGGAGGAGCGGCAGGAGCAGGCCCTTGCTGTGCTCAAGACCAAAACCATCGCGGCGGCGGTACTAGCCTTCCCGGTATTTGTGCTGGGCATGTTCTTTCACAATACCTTCAGCTGGGGCAACTGGGCTATGCTGGCCTTTACTACCCCGATCCTGTTCTGGGCCGGCCGTCACTTTTTTGTGAACGCCTGGGGACAGGCCAAGTACCTGCGCGCTAACATGGATACCCTGGTAGCCTTGAGCACAGGTATAGCCTTCGCTTTCAGCTTGTTCAATACCGTATACCCAGCTTTCTTTCTGAGCCGTGGCCTGGAGCCGTACGTGTATTACGAAGCCGTGGCCGTGATCATTGCCTTTATCTTGCTGGGTAAATACCTGGAGGAAGGCGCCAAAAGCCGGAGCTCGGAAGCCATTAAAAAGCTGATGGGGCTCCAGCCCAAAACGGTACGAGTGCTGCGCGACGGCGTGGAAGCGGAGATCCGCATAGAAGAGGTTCGGATAGGGGATGCTGTGTTGCTGTTGCCCGGCGATCGGGTACCGGTGGACGGCGAAGTGCTGTCAGGCGGTTCTTATGTGGACGAGAGCATGCTGAGTGGAGAGCCGCTTCCGGTGCAGAAACAGGTAGGTGATATGCTGTTTGCCGGTACGATTAACCAAAAAGGCAGTTTGCAGCTCGTTGCCCGCAAAACCGGTGGGGAAACTATGCTTGCCCATATTATCAAAATGGTGCAGGAGGCGCAGGGCAGCAAGGCGCCTGTACAAAAGTTGGTGGACAAGATTGCAGGTATCTTCGTGCCCGTTGTGCTGCTGATCGCGGTCCTGACCTTTGTGGCGTGGATCGTGTTGGGTGGCGAAGCGTATTTGTCTCAGGCGCTGGTGTCTATGATCTCGGTACTGGTGATCGCCTGTCCTTGTGCGCTGGGTCTGGCGACGCCTACCGCCATTATGGTGGGTGTGGGCAAAGGTGCTGAAAACGGCATCCTGATCAAAGACGCGCAGAGCCTGGAGGATGCCTACAAAGCAAATGTTATCCTGCTTGACAAGACGGGCACCATCACACTGGGTAAACCCTCTGTAACCGATGTGGTGTGGGACGAGGGCGTAGAAGGCCAGGAGCATCTGGAGCAGCTTTTCTATTCGATCGAGGCGAAGTCAGAGCACCCGATTGCGCAGGCCATCTATACCTATTACAAAGAGCAAGGTATAGCCACCCTGGAGCCAGATTACTTTAACAGCGTCACAGGTATGGGAGTGGAAGCGGCCTTTGGAGGAGAGAAATTCTTTGCCGGTAACAAGAAGCTGCTGCACCAGGAAGGTATCAGCATTGTAAGCCAGCTGGAAGATGCTGCCCGACAGCTGCAGGAAAACGCCAAAACGGCCGTATACTTTGCCAACGGGCAAAAAGCGCTGGGTGTGTTCGCGGTGAGTGACCCGATTAAGCCTGCCGCCGCTGAAGGTATAGCCCGCCTGCACGAAGCAGGTCTGGAGGTATACATGCTCACCGGAGACAATGCACAAACTGCAGCCGCCGTATCCCGACAGGTAGGAATAACTCATTACGAAGCCGAATTACTGCCAGGTGACAAGGCCGACTTTGTGAAAAAGCTGCAGGAGCAGGGCAAAGTTGTGGCCATGGTGGGAGATGGTATAAACGATGCGCAGGCTTTGGCCACGGCTGACGTCAGCATTGCAATGGGCCATGGTACTGATGTGGCGATGGATGTAGCCGGCATCACGCTGATGCGCTCTGACCTGATGCAGGTAGCGGCGGCCATTAATCTTTCACGGGCAACGGTGCGCACGATTCGCCAGAACCTGTTTTGGGCCTTTATTTACAACGTGATCTGTATACCTGTGGCTGCCGGTTTACTGTTCCCGTTCACGGGTTTTCTGCTCAACCCGATGGTGGCGGGCGCAGCCATGGCCCTCAGTTCAGTTTCAGTGGTAAGCAACAGTCTGCGTCTGCGCGGAAAGAAATTATAAAGAGTTATTTTTAATCAGTTTATAAATTATGTTAAATATGAAGACCTATAAATTTAAGACGACCATTAATTGCGGAAGCTGTATAAAAGCTGTTACACCTCATCTGAACAAGCTGGAAGGGGTGCAGGATTGGAAAGTGGATACTGACAATCCGGACAAAATTCTGGAAGTGAGCACCGACAGCCTGGATGCGCAAACGATTAAGAGCACAGTAGAAAAAGCCGGTTTCAAGGCAGAGCAGGTATAAGTATAGGAAAGAAGTGGCCTATAGAGTAAGGTCTGCTTTTATATAAAAGAATGGGCAGGCTGAGCAATCAGTTTGCCCATTTTCCTTGCCGGTATATTAGTTTTCTGGGATGGAGCCGTGCTCTGCTTCTGCTAAACAAGGCAAAGGTCAGCATTGTGATACTGTTGATGGCCAGACCCAAAAACTCACGCGCTTCCTCAATATTTTTGATATCGCCCCCGCCAATTGTTATCCCTTCCCATTTAGCAGGCCAGAAGAACACAGCCCCTATCGCATAAGCAACAAAAGCTATTAAGAGTATATTCTGGTTTATCCTGTTGAAAGCCACCAGGAAACTAAAAATGGCTGCCACCAGATAAATGGCTATCCAAACTACAGCGTCAGGGTCATTGTATTGCATAGCAGCGAAAACAATGAAAACAATACCCATAAAAGTCGAGAGGATCTGTTTGATAGCCATAATTGACAGGGATGATTACATAACTATACTGTAATAATATGTAAAAGTTTTGTGTTTTACTAGTGCTTATAAAAGTAAACGAGCAGCCATTGGCTGCTCGTCAAAATCTCTTAAACCTATACTGATTAGCTTACCAGGCCCATTGTGGACAGATAATTTTGGCGGTGTTGCGCAGTTTTAAGCCCAGCACCACTTCATGGCTGCCCGAGTTGGTGCTGCCCAATGGCGAAACGCTGGCATCGTAAGAATAGCTCAGGTCCATCAGGTAACTGATGTTAACCCCAGCCATCACGGCTACGGACTCGTTGTGACGGTAGGAGGCCGCCGCCCAGATGCGGTCGCTGTACATGGCCTTGAGTGTAGCATCCACCGACACCGGGCTTGGCTGTGCCATTTTCACCATCACTGAAGGTATAAGTGCCAGGTCAGGCGACACGTCCAGCCTGTAACCGCCGGTCAGGAAGTAGTGCTTCTGCAGTCGGCCGCTGTTGTCAGTAGCATTTCCAGTTGTCAGGTGTTCGCGCTTGCTGGGCACAAGCTGCGCACCGGCTATACCTACATAATAATTATAAGAGTACAGCCAAAGACCCAAGTTCAGGTCAAACTTCATCTCGTTGATGCGCCCGTCGTTGATGGCTTTGTCATTCGGATTGATGACGCGCACGGCCGAGGGGTCCAGGTTGTACTGTATCAGGCCCGGAGCCACACCGGCAGCCACACGCAAAGTGCGGGAAAGCGGCTGGTGGTAAGCGTAGCTCACGTTAAAACTGCTGCGCTTGAGTGGACCCGTGGCCGTCGTCATGGCCATGGCGCCCAGACCGTGGTGCGGCCTGATGCGACGGTAAGAAGTTGGCTTTTTGGTGGTGGCCTCTTTGGCGGGCGAGCTGTTACGTTGCGCCGCTGTTATGGGAGTCGGCTCTTTCATCAGTGGCGCATGAATCGTGGCATAGTAAGACACGGGAGCGCCTTCCAGACCGGACCACTGTTGCCGGGTGCCGATTTTCACGTCGGCGTAATCCTCTATACCTGCAATGGCTGGATTGAGCAGATAGTTATTGAGCGTATACTGGGAGTACTGCGGCTTTTGCTGCGCCATGGCCTGGGTAGCCAGCAGAAGCACAAATCCTAAAGCTAAAAGTTTATTCATAAACGATTATTTAACAATTGTCACACTTCCTGAAAGCGGTTTTTCCTGGTTGCCAAGCTGAATGAGGTAATAGTAAGTGGCGATTGGGAGCTCTTTGCCGTTCTGGCGTCCGTCCCATGGCAGTTTATAGCCCTCTGAGCTGAACACGGTATTGCCCCACTGGTTGAACACCTGCACCTTACAGTTCGGGTATTGCTCAATGTTGAGGATCTCCCACACATCGTTTACACCGTCCTGGTTGGGCGTAAAGGTGTTCGGCACGTACACCAGCTGCTGCACCGTAATCGTCACCTCGTCCGTAGACACACAGCCTGCTTCGTTGGTCACGGTCACGGTATAGGTCGTGGTTTTCTCCGGTTTGGCGTATGGGTTGGCAATGTTCGGGTTACTTAGGCCCTCAGCAGGCGACCAGGTATAGGTTGCGCCGCCCGTTGCTTCCAACTGCACGGTTCTGCCCAGCATCAGGGTCTGGTCTATACCTGCATGGGCGCTCGTAGCAGGCACTGTTACCGTTACCGGACGACGCTCGCTAGCGCAGGACGAAGCCACTTCCTGTACATAGTAGGTGGTGCTGCTCGTTAGCACAGGAGTTGTGAAGCTGGATCCCACCTGAATCGGTTTGCCGCCTTGTGCTTCTGTGTACCACTCCAGTCTGCCGCCCTTGCCTGAAGCGGTCAGCGTGGTTTTGGTACTGTGGCAGATGGTCTGGCTACTCGCCACCGGCATGTCTGGCAGTGGCGTCACGGTTACTTTTATGGCCTCGCTCACCAGGCGCTCGCACGACTCCGATGTCACGATTCTTCTGAACCAGGTGGTCTGGGTAAGTCCTGCCGATTGGAAATCTTTGCCATCGTTGTTTCCAACTGCTGTTGTAAAGCCATTGTCCGGACCGCTGGTGCTGCTTTCCCAGCTATAGGTATAGTTGCCGCTGCCACCGGTTGGCAGGGTACCAACTAACACAGATGGTGCCGTGCTAAAGCAAACAGTCTGACTGGTGCTGATGCGGTTGTTGGCCATTGGCGGTCGCACGTTGATGAACACGGCCGCGCTGGTGTCTGGCTTAGGGCCGGAAAGCACCACCCGGCGGAACCAGGTAGACTGCGTGAGCGCTGCCGGGCTGTAATCTTTGCCGGTGCTCTGGCCCGTAGCCGTCATAAAGCCAGTTTTAGCGCCTTTCGTGCTGGCCAGCCACAGGTATAGGAACTGTCCGTCGCCGCCTACAGGCACTGAGCCGTTAAGCATTGCCGGTTTGTTGCCCGCACATATCACCTGATCACTATAGATGTTGTTGTTTGTCACGCCTTTGTGCACTTCGATCAGTACCGGGTCGGATGTCGTCTCACAACCACCCGAGAACACACGGCGGCGGAACCAGGTTGACTCATGCAGCGCCTCCGGGGTATAATGACGGCCGTTATTTATACCTGCTGCCGGCTGAAAGCCACCCTGCTGGCTGTAGCTGCTTTCCCACAGATAGGTATAGCTGCCCGCACCAGCGCCGCCGCTCGGGTTGGTCCCCGAAAGCGGAGCCGGTGTCTGGCCACGGAAAATGCTTTGGTTCAGACCGATGGTGTTATTGCTGATGACAGGCGATACCGTAATAGTCACCACATTCGATACCTGCTGGCACGGACCGGACTCCACCACACGGCGGAAGGAGGTCGTCGTGGTCAGGATGCCCACCGTCAGGTCGGCAGATGCGCTGTTGTTTACTTTGCGGAATACACCGTCATTGCCTGCTGCTTCCCAGTAATAGGTATAGCTGCCGGTGCCTCCTGTCGGCTGTGAGCCTGTGAGTTTTGCAGGAGCAGTGCCCGTACAAATCACTTGGTCCGCAGAGATCGTGTTGTTCACAATTACTGCAATCACCAGAATCCGCACTTCTGCTGAAGTATTGAAACACTCACCAGCCACCACTTTGCGACGGAACCAGGTGGTTTCTGATAACTGGCTCGGCTGGTAGTTCATGCCGGTGTTGTTGCCTGCTGCTGGAGCAAATTCAGTACCCTCAGTGCGGCTTTCCCACAGGTATACCGGCTGCTCATTGCCGCCAGTTGGTCGGGTAGCTTTCAACTCGTCTAGCGTATCCCCCGCACATATCGCATGCGATTGTGTGGTGATGGTATTATTGGCAATAATCGGCTGCACCACGATCTCCATAACCGGGCTAACCGATTGCTGGCAAGGAGCAGAATACACCACTCTTCTGTACCACATGCGCTCGGTCAGTGGAGCAGTGGCCTGGTAGTCCGGTTGGTTGTTAGTACCTGCAGCGGCGGTAAAGTGCTGACCATCGCGGCTGCTCTCCCACAGATAGGTGTAGCTGCCATTGCCGCCGGCTGGCGCTGCGCCTTTTATTTGTGGCAGCACATCACCTGCGCAGATGGTGCTCTTCTCGACTGCAATCGTGTTGTTGCTGATGGCTGGCAGCACGTCTACTTTTACGGCAGGGCTGGTGTGCGCCTCACACGGACCAGACAGTACCACTCTTCTGAACCAGGTTGTTTTCTCCAGCGCTTCCGGCTGGTAAGTAGCGGCAGTGGCACCCGCTACTGGGCTGAAGCCTGTTTCTGGGCCCTGCTCGCTGCGCTCCCAACGGTAGGTATAACTGCCGTTGCCGCCAGTAGGTGGCGTACCTGTCAGCACCTCTGGACGCTGGCCGGCACAAATTGGGGCACTCGGGGCTGTCAGACTGTTGCTGTCGATGCGCTTGTTGACCGTTACGGTTACAGGGCGGCGCTCGCTGCTGCCGCAACCATTCACGTTCACAGCTTCTACAAAGAAAGTTGTCGTTTCGTGCAATGTTGCTGTCTCAAAGCTGTAGCCTTCATATAGGTGATCCTGAGCAGAAGCATTGGCATACCATCGGAACGTGTTAGTAGTTTGGCTGTTCACGGTCAGGGTAGCCGAGCTGCCTTCGCAGACTGTAACAGGAGCTACTTCTGGTGCTGCTGGCAAGCCTACCACCGTTACCTCGATCACATCTGAGTTGCTGATACACTCACCTGACACCACTTCACGCATGTACCAGGTGGTTTGAGTAAGGGCAGTAGGGCTGGTGTAGTTTTGATCAGTAAATTGACCAGGAGCTGGGTTGAAAGTCGCATTTGGACCAGCTGTGCTGTATAGCCAGCGATAGGTATAGCTGCCGTTTCCGCCGGTTGGTTGTTGGCCTGTGAGCGTGGCGGCGGCGGTGCCTTCGCAAATAACCGGCTGTCCGGCGATCTGGATGGAATTACCTGTAATAGCAGGCTGCACCAGTATCTGGACTTCGCTGCTGACGTTTTCGCCGCAAGGTCCGCCTGACACCACACGACGGTAGAACATGGTTTTGTCCTTGATCTGCGGCGTATAATTCAGACCGGTGTTAGTGCCAAGAGCAGGCTCAAAGCTGCCGTTCTCGCTGCGCATCTCCCAACGGTAGATCTTTTGGTCAGTGCCTCCCTGCGGCATGCTGCCGATGATAACAGATGGCGTGCTGCCACTGCAGATCGTGTTCTGCTGCACCGATACAAAGTTCATCGTGATCGGCTTCACTACCGTCACTTTCACGGCTTCGCTAATATGTTCCTGGCAAGTGCCGGAAGTCACTTTGCGACGGAACCAAGTGGTTTCATTCAACACACTCGGATGGTAGTGCTGCTCCCGGTTATTGCCGTTTGCTGCTCTAAAGCTGCCGCTGGTGCCAGTCGTACTGTATTCCCAGGTATAGGTATAGCTGCCCGTGCCGCCAATTGGTTCACTGCCAACCAGGGCAGGTGCCTCAGCGCCTTCGCAAATAGGAGCAATGGCGGTGATTGTATTTTGATCGATGACAGGTGTTACAGTGACAGCAATAGGAGCAGAGGTATGGGAGCAACCTGCTGACATTACCGTTCTTCGGAACCAGGTGGTGCGGTTAAGCGTGCCCGGCTGAAAAGTAGCGCCCGTAGCGCCAGTTAATACTTCAAATCCCTCGTCAGCGCCTGTCACGCTGGCTTCCCAGGTATAGGTATAGCTGCCGTTTCCGCCGATAGGAGCGGAGCCTGTGAGCAGAGCAGGAGACTGGCCTGCGCAGATCACCGCTACTTCATTCAGCATGTTGCGGTCAAGGGCCGGTAAAATAGTAACAACTGCGGCTACCACCGGACTGTAGCAGCCATTCGTAACACCACGCACATAAAAAGTGCTGATGCCTTCCGGCAAGTTATTAGCAGTGAAGCTTCTGCCAGTTTCCAAAGCTTGAGTAGCTGCTGCATCAGCAAACCATTCGTAGGTGCCGGCATTGCCTTCTGCGATCAGGGTGGCACTGCTGCCTGACCTGCAGAGGGTAACAGGAGCTATTACAGGAGCTGGAGTGGCTGGGTATGCTTCTACTTTGAATGGCGTGCGCACACTCGAGCAACCGCCTTCTACTGTGGTTTGGGCGTAAAATGTTGTAGTCTGATCAAGTGTTGAAGTCTGAAAACTGCTGCCTTCGTACAGCAACTGACCGCCGGTTGGCTGGTCGTACCACTGAACAGTGCCTTCAGCCTGCAGTACCTGTAGCAATGCGGTGCTGCCCGGACAAAGTGTCGCCACCGGCTGCACGGTTGGAGCAACTGGTAAGTCATTCACCGTGATCGTGATAGACTCGGAAACTTCGCACACACCAGCACGATAGGTATAGGTTAAGGTATAGGTGCCAACAGCAGCCGGGTTAAACTGTCCATCAGCTGATACATACTCAGAACCGCTCCAGGTGCCGCTTTCGTGCGAGGCCTGCAACGGCATGATGCCGCTGTTCAGACAGACCACTTCTTTTGGAGCGCTCAGCTCAAGCACAGGTATAGCATCGATGGTGATTTGCTGTGTGGCTTCTTCTGAGTCGCCGCATTCGTTGGTTGCGATCACTTTCACGCTGTAAGTACCCGGCTCAGCAAAACGGATGACCGGATAAGCAACGCCTGCATGGGTTCCTTCCTCAAAACTCACATTGGCAGGTCCGCTTACTTCCCATCGGTAGGCGCTGATCGTGCCCGACTGAGCGTCATACACCGGTCTGTGGGCAGGGTTAGCCTCTGAAAAAGCAATGGTTTGTGGTCCACAGTAGGTCTGCGCTGCTGGAAGCGTGGCAATCGGTTTATGAATGACGATGATCTCGGTTTCCTGCTTGCTCACGGCAGAACAGAAACTGCTGGCCAGCAGGGAAACGGTATAGGAGCCTGATTTGTCGAAGCTGAATACTGGATTCTCGGAGTTTGCATCGGTGCCCTCGGCAAAGCTCCAGCCTTCAGCAGCCGAAACCGCCCAGGTATACTTCAGATCTGCGCCAGTGGAGTTGTTTTGGGCTCTATAAATAGCAGGAGCGCACACGCCGCCGTCCGGGGTTAGGTCGAAAGCTGCTTTCGGAACGTCGTTTACCACGATCATCTGCTCCATTACCGTTGGTAAGCAGGTCGAGTTCGGGTCAAGCGGGTAGGCGGTCAGGCGCACCAGGTACTCGCCCAGTTCGTTGAAAACCACATTCGGAGAAAGTGTTGTGCCATTACCGGAAGAGAATCTCCAGCCAGTTTCCGGGAAGATCTCCCATTGCACACGGTAGCGGTCGTTTCTGGCGGAGGCGTCGTAGCCGTTTTTGGTCTTGTCCTGGAAGCGAACCGGCTCGTTCAAACACACATTGCCGATGGCAAAATCAGCTATTGGGCCTTTGGAGATACGAATGCCGGTAAACGTGGCAATCGATACGTTACACTGGTTAGTAGCGGTGCCTTTCAGGGTAAAACCGTTAGGCTTGTCTTTGGAAGACTCCAGGAATTCGTGGCGCAGGATGCGGTCGGCGGGTAGCTCATTGTGCTTGAAAACATAGGCTGGCGTGCCGTCGTCGAACTGGAAGGTATAGACGGTGTGCGGTGAGTTGCCTTCCACACCCGTGATCCGGAAGCCATAGGATACCGGGGCACAGTCGATGTTGTTGCCATCGCTGGTGATGCCCAGGCCGGGGTTGCTGCCGATAAACAGTTTTTCCGTGAATGTGCCTTCGCAGCCGCCAGCGTCGGTGGCGGTTACAGTGATGGTGTACAGGCCGGCGGCCGTATAAGTATGGCTGGTTCGCTCAAAATCAGCACCGAAGGTATTGCTTTTGCCGTCGCCCCAGCTAATGGTATAGCCCGTGTTAGTGGCTGCCGTTTTAGAAGCATTCTCGACTTCCAGCTTAAAGGAATTAGCGCTACCGGTATAGCTGCAATAGGTAAAGTCATACAGCGGGTCTTTGATAGTGGCATCGGGTCTTTCACTGATCTGGACAGGTGCCGAGGTTGCTGTACAGCCATCCTCAGAGGTGGTAGTCACCGTGTAAGTGTCTGCTGTTGTGACGGTAATGCTACGGGTGGTTGCGCCGTTCGACCAATTGTAACTAGCTGCCTGTGTGGCAGTAAGGGTTGTTTCGCCCTCAGCGCACAGCGAAGGGGAGCCCGAAATAGTTATAATAGGAGTGCAACTTTGCGCTAAGGTTTTTGCACCAAAACAAAGCACAGAAAGCAGGGTGAGCACGACAAACGCGAGGCTCTTTTGTACCAGTTGCATAGAGGGTTCTGTATAAGTTTGCTATAGATGAATGCTTTTATATGAAAATGGCTATGGCCGGAAAATTCAATTCAGTTTCAGGGGATATCTTTATAGAAAAGGAGCACTACTGGCTTTTTCTTATGTCACTCAGATAGTTATCAGGGTATCATAAAAATGAATTTCGAAGCCTGAAAACTTTTATCACCTTTTGCCGAACATTTTTATGGTCTGTCCGTATTGTGCAAAATGTTTTTTGGAGTTACTTGGTTCAAAAAATAGTAAATTTTTTATGAACTGGTTTTTTAGGCTTTTAATGTGATAGGGTCTTTTATCAGTTGTTTCCGTCCCAATGACCCTCCGGAACCCGCCTTCTAATCAATTCCTGCCTGTTAACACACCCTGCAGTAAAATAATTAGATAGTACTTTGTATTATTTTTATATGATATTAAAATATGCTTGGGTGTGTTTAAGTGGTGTATTCTCGTGTATCTTCTAATAAAATAAATCCACTTTTTGGTGACAGGTTTTAAAAGAATCTCTTTTGAGGTTTTCGGGCGGGCATAAATATTTTTTTACAAAATAAATAGACTCCCATATGTAACCTTTTGAGAAATGACAGGCCAAAACAAGGTGTTTTATTAGAATGGTTATATAACAAAGTTGTTAGTTATTATTTTACCTTATAACTATTTAAAAATATAAATATGTTAATATTTACGCTTTAAATTTTATTCCTGATTTAGCGATAAATTAATAAACCTTAATATAAATGCAGTCGTATTTCAGTCTAAATTCTGATAGCTAACTCGAAGCCAAATCTAATCTGGCAGAGGAAGACCCAAAACAGAAATAAAACTTAAAATATAAAAGTGAATACAGACATTAAGAATGTCATTGCTCCCGGAGCAACGTGGGGATTGACAAAGTGATTGAAGGTTAGAGGCGTTAGAAGGTCAATTTAGGGAAAAAGGGAATTATGATTCAATAAGTACAATTACAGGTTATGCACAAATACAGACACTATAATAGTTTTAATAGAATAATCTTATTAATACTAGACATTACGCTGATAGCTTTCGCTTTTAAGCTTTCAAACCTTTTCAGATACGGCGATCTGGAACTCACCCACCAATACAGTATCTTCTTTGTACTTTTCGCGCTGGTGTGGTGGATCGTATCAGGGTTCAAGAACTTCGTTTTCAGAGTGGACGCTTTCCTGCCAGTGGGCAGAAGGACAGGTAACCTGTTGAATGCCTTTGCGATACACGCCGTGATCCTCACCAGCTGTATCGTAATCTTCAACCTGGAGCATCTGTCCCGCTTGTTGCTTCTGTATACCTATCTGTTTACAGCCTTGCTGATTGGTGTTAGCCGTGTGGTTCTTTTCCTGGCCCAGCGCTACTTCTCGAAATCGGATATGGCTTACAGCCGCTACGTGATCGTAGGGATGGGACCAGCCGCCATCAACCTGCACCAGACCTTCAGCAACGACGAAGCGCCAGGCCGTAAGTTTATGGGCTTCTTCACAGACAAGGCCGACGAACTGAGCAAACACAGCAGCATGGTGAAAGGCAATGTGTCTGATCTTCAGGATTTTTGCCTCCAGAACAACATCGACGAGGTATACTATACCCTGCCTGTAAATGACAAAGAGCACATCGACGAGCTCACTGAGTTTGCTGACGAGAACTTCATCTACTTCCGTATTGTGCCTGATTTCAGCGCCATTGTGCAGCGTGAAGTGAATATGTACTTCTACCAGAACATCCCAATGATCAGTGTGCGTAAAGAGCCACTGGAGCAAGTGACCAACCGTGTTGCGAAGCGTGTATTTGATATTGCCTTCTCTTCTGCTGTTATCCTGCTCCTGTTCCCGATCGTAATGCCGATTATCGCGCTGGCTATCAAAATCAGCTCACCGGGGCCTATTTTCTTCAAGCAGCTGCGTCCTGGTAAAAAGAACCGCCTGTTTGTGTGCTACAAGTTCAGAACCATGCGTGTGAATAACAGCACTGAACTACAAGCCACTAAGAATGACCCGCGTATTACAAGAGTGGGTGCCTTCCTGCGCAAGACGAACCTGGACGAATTGCCACAGTTTTTCAACGTGCTGCTAGGAGATATGTCGGTAGTGGGACCGCGTCCGAACCTGGTATCGCAGCTGGATCACTACTCTAAAGTGATCAACAAATACAAGATGCGTCACTTCGTAACACCGGGTATCACAGGATATGCACAGGTGAGCGGCTACCGCGGCGAAACCAAAGAAGTGCACCTGATGGAGAAGCGTGTGGAGTACGATGTGAAATACATGGAGAACTGGAGCTTCATGATGGACATGAAAATTATTTTCCTGACCGTGTGGAACATGGTGAAAGGCGAGAAAAATGCATACTAACGATATAATGGAACCAAGCACCCTACGCAGAACGGCAGCACCCCTGCAGCAGAAGCGTCGCTTACTGAATTCCTACATTACCACGGGTCGCTTCGATGAATTTGTGGAGCAGGTCTTCTGGATGACCGAAAACAGAGACTCTTCTTATGTGTGCTTTGCCAATGTGCATATGCTGGTAGAGGCTTCTCAGGATCCGGGATTCAATAAAATTTTAAATGAGGCAGATGTGGCCTCGCCAGACGGAGGGCCTTTGTCGAAACTGATGAAGCTGAAGTACGGCCACCAGCAGGACCGCGTGCCAGGTATGGACCTGATGCCGCGCCTGATCGAGGAGGCTGCTGCCAGAGGCAAGTCGGTTTTCTTCTACGGCTCTACAAACGATGTGCTGGAGGCTGTAGTCGCCACAGCCAAGGCGAAGCACCCTAACATCGAAATAGCGGGCCATTACTCGCCGCCTTTCCGCCAACTGACGGAGGCTGAGGACCAGTCGATCGTGGATATGATCAACGACGCAGGAGCTGACCTGGTGTTTGTTGCCCTGGGTTGCCCGAAGCAGGAGCGCTGGATGGCTGAGCACAAAGGCCGCGTGAAAGCCTGTATGCTGGGAGTAGGACAGGCCTATATGACGTACGCCGGTCTGGAGAAGCGATTGCCGAAGTGGGCGCGTGACCTGTCGCTGGAGTGGACGTACCGGCTGTACCAGGAGCCAAAGCGGCTCTGGAAGCGCTACCTCGTCACCAACAGCACCTTCGTATACCTGACCCTGAAAGATGCACTCTTTCCAAAAGATAAACATAGCAAAGCCACCACCGTTACGGTAAGCTAGCCAACAAAAAATGCGCTGTGCAGGTATAGAAGCCCGCAGCGCATTTTTTTCATTCGATCTTCCCGATTTTCAAAATGGCGCTTTTTGGAGGATACTCGGCAAAGGCCCAACCTATCCGCCAAATGCAGGTATAAGAACGGAAGGTTACCGGCTGAGGCGTGTTATAACATGTGAGGTCCTGACTATCAGGTAGCTAATTTGTCGCCTTCAGAAAAACAACATTATCAAAATCAAAATATAGTAATTGTCGTATAGATGACAGATTTAAATATAAATTCAACCCAAACCCTTAGAAATTAATGAAAGCTGTAATACTGGCAGGCGGATACGGAACCCGCATCAGTGAGGAGAGTGGCATCAGGCCGAAGCCTATGGTGGAGATCGGCGGAAAACCCATCCTCTGGCATATCATGAAAATATACTCGGCCCACGGCATCAACGACTTTGTAATCTGCTGCGGCTACAAAGGACACATGATCAAAGAGTATTTCGCCAACTACTTCCTCTATAACTCCGACGTGACCTTCGACATGAACAACAACAGCATGGAGGTGCACCAGAATAAAACAGAATCGTGGAAGGTGACGCTCGTGGACACGGGTGAAGGCACTTTGACGGGCGGCCGTCTGAAGCGCGTACGTGACTACATTGGTGATGAAACCTTCTGCCTGACGTATGGCGACGGCGTGAGCGACGTCGACATCAGCGCCTCTATTGCCTTCCACCGGCAGCAGGGCACCAAAGCTACGCTTACGGCCGTGCAGCAGCCCGGTCGATTTGGTGTTTTCACACTTTCCGGAGAAGATACACATGTGCGCCACTTCCAGGAAAAGCCGGAAGGCGGCGAGCAGCCTTGGATAAACGGCGGCTTCTTTGTGCTAGAGCCTTCTGTAATTGACTACATCGACGGTGACCATACCACCTGGGAGCGCGAACCGATGGAGCGACTGGCCCGCGAAGGCGAGATGTCAGCTTTCAAGCACACCGGCTTCTGGCAACCAATGGACACCTTGCGAGACAAAAACTACCTGGAGGAATTAATTCAGGCTGGCAATGCGCCATGGTACAATGTAATCAAAAACCAACCCGTAAATGCCTAAACGGATCCAGGTATACCGGAATGTTTGCGCTTGCGTATAACATATCCTATACCTGACCTTTTAGCGAAACATAAGCTGATGAAGAGAGAATTTCTGCAGCAAACCTATCAAAACAAAAAAGTATTTCTGACGGGCCACACTGGCTTCAAGGGTTCCTGGATGCTGCAAATGCTACATTCCCTGGGCGCTGAGGTGATGGGCTACGCGCTTGCACCTGAAACTGACGAAGACCTGTACCACCTGATGGACGGCGACAGTCTGTGCGAGTCGGTGATTGCTGACATTCGTGACAAGGAGGCGGTGGAAAAAGCCATACTGCGTTTTCAGCCGGACTTTATATTCCATTTGGCAGCCCAGCCGCTGGTGCGTCTTTCCTACGAATTTCCGTCGGAGACTTTTGCCGTGAATGCCATCGGCACGGCCCATGTGCTGGATGCGGTTCGTAAATTGGAAAAGCCTTGCACCGTTGTGCTGATCACAACGGACAAGGTATACGAGAACAAGGAATGGGTATACCCCTACCGCGAAACCGACCAGCTGGGCGGCTACGATCCATATAGCGCCAGCAAAGCCTGTGCGGAACTGGTAATTTCGTCCTATACCCGCTCGTTCTTTCATCCGGACACCTACCACAAGCATCAGAAAACAATTGCCAGCACCCGTGCCGGTAACGTGATCGGTGGCGGCGATTGGGCCAAGGATCGTATTATACCGGATATTGTGCGGGCGCTGCGGGTAGGAGAGCCGGTGACGGTGCGCAACCCGAATGCGGTGCGTCCGTGGCAGCACGTATTGGAGCCGCTGGGCGGTTACCTCTTGCTTGGTGCTAAAATGGCGGAAGATCCGAAAGCCTTTGGGGGTGCCTGGAACTTCGGTCCACAGGCCGGCGACAACAGTCCGGTGGAGGATTTGGTGCAAAAAGCCTTACAGGTATGGGGCTCAGGCAGCTACGACAAGCCGGAGCTCAAGAACCAGCCACACGAAGCAGGTCTGCTCAAACTTGACATTAGCAAAGCGCTGGTAGAGTTGGGCTGGACGCCGAAATACAACTCAGCGCAGGCCATTGAGCGCACCATCGGCTGGTATAAGACTTACCACGAAGGTATAACCGACATCAAAGAATTTACGATGGGGCAGATCGCGGAATACCTGGGAGAAGAACAACCCGTATACCTGCCATCTTAATCCGAACGACAGACGCCTGCAAGGCAGCCCTTTGCAGGTGTTCTCAAATACATCAACACACATGATCTTTACAGAAACCAAGCTAAAAGGCGCCTACATCATCGACATCAAAAAGCTGGAGGACGAGCGTGGCTTCTTCGGCCGGGCCTATTGCCAGAAGGAGTTTGAGCAGTACGGACTCAACACCAACCTGGTGCAGGCGAATGTGAGCTACAACTACAAGAAAGGCACTTTGCGTGGCATGCACATGCAACTGGCCCCACACGTTGAGACTAAACTGGTGCGCTGTACCCGAGGTGCTATTTACGATGTGATTGTGGATCTGCGTCCGGACTCCGAAACGTATAAGCAATGGATAGGCGTAGAACTGACTGCTGACAATTACCGCATGCTTTATGTGCCGGAAGGATTCGCGCACGGCTACCTCACGCTGGAGGATAACTCCGATGTAATGTACCAGGTAACGGCCTTTTATGCGGCAGGAGCAGAGCGCGGCCACCGCTGGAACGACCCGGCTTTCAATATTGAGTGGCCGATGGAGCCACAGATCATCTCGGAGAAAGACCAGAACCATCTTTTGCTGGAGACCATACCTGAGCAGTCGGCTTTGTAGAAAAGAACCTGGCAAAAGACTGATTGACAAAGGACAAAAGACTTTCAAAATGCGATTACAGCTGATTACAGCGGGGCCTATATAGTAGTCCTTTGTCCTATGTCAAAAAACTCCTTTGTCTAAATTTTACTTAACGAGAACAATATGATCATTATAGATACTGCATTAGCCAAACGAGAAGCCGAGGGCAGACCTGTCCGCGTAGGGATGGTAGGAGCCGGCTTTATGGCCAAGGGTGTGGCGTTGCAAATAAAAAACCACGTGCCAGGTATGCAACTGGTGGCTATCTCGAATCGGACCATTGACCGTGCCCGCGAAACTTACAACGAAGCAGGTATAGCTGACGTGGAGGAAGTAGATTCTGTAGAGGCTTTGCAGGAGAACATCCGGAACGGCAGGTATAGCATCACCAACGACCCGATGCTGCTGTGTCGCGCAGAAGGTATAGACGCTATTCTGGAAGTTACCGGTGCCGTAGAGTTCGGAGCGCAGGTGGCGCTGGAGGCTATCCGTAACGGCAAGCACACCATCATGATGGATGCCGAAGTGGACGGTACGGTTGGTCCGATTTTGAAGGTATACGCCGACAAGGCGGGCGTCGTGTTCACGAATGTGGACGGCGACCAGCCCGGTGTGATCATGAACTTGTACCGCTACGTGAAGTCCATCGGCATGAAGCCCGTGCTTTGCGGCAACATCAAAGGCCTGCACGACCCATACCGCAACCCGACTACGCAGGAGGGTTTTGCCAAGCGCTGGGGACAGAACCCTGCCATGGTCACTTCCTTTGCCGATGGTACCAAGATTTCCTTCGAGCAGGCCATTGTGGCGAACGGAACAGGTATGCGCGTGGCCAAGCGCGGCATGCTGGGGCCATATGCACCCCAAGGAGCCAATATCCGGGAGTCGGTGAATCTGTTCCCACTGGAAGAACTCACCAACGGACCCGGCATTGTGGACTACGTGGTAGGTATAGCCGAGCCGGCTGGCGGCGTGTTTGTCCTCGCTACGCAGGACAATCCGCGGCAGCAGCATTACCTCAACTATTACAAAATGGGCGAGGGTCCACTGTACTGTTTCTATACCCCGTACCACCTCTGCCACCTCGAAGTGCCTCTCACCATCGCCAGAGCCGTGCTCTTCCAGGACGCCGCCCTCACGCCACTGGATCGTCCGTATGTGGAGGTAGTGACTGCCGCCAAGATAGACCTGAGAGCGGGAGAAACCATCGACGGCATCGGCCACTACATGACCTACGGCCTTTGCGAAAACGCCGATGTGACCGAGCGCGAGAATCTGCTACCAATGGGTATAGCCGAAGGCTGTGTACTGAAACGCGACATTCCGAAAGACCAGGTACTGACCTACGACGATGTGATTCTGCCGGAAGGCCGGACGATCGACAAGCTACGGGAAGAGCAGCGCCTGTATTTCGCTTCTGCTTTTGCGGAGAACAAAGCACAATCACCCAACACAACTGCGATCGCCTAAACCCTCAGGTTTATAAAATACGGCATCATGCAAAATCCCGCCCGGGCCATACCTGACCTAGTCGGGATTTTGCATGATGGATATGCTACTGCCAACAGGCGATCAGGTATACACTTATCTCGTAGGTATTGGGCTATACCTTGGAGCAGACGCGATTTTAATTCTTTACAGTTACAGAATCATTGATTTAACTCACCCTTTACATGCGCATTCTTCAAGTTCACAACCATTATAAAATTTCCGCTGGCGAAGACACCGTTTTCTATGCAGAGGCGGCTTTACTTGAAAATCACGGGCATACGGTGGCTAAATTCACGCTCTCTAACGAAGATGTAAACTCGGTCACTGAAAAGCTCGGGGCTGCGCTCGGTGTGGTATACAATACCAAAAGTGCCCGCATGCTGAAGGATAAAATCAAGGCCTTTCAGCCGGACATCATCCACGTGCACAACTTTTTCCCCCTGATTTCGCCTGCTGTGTTTGATGTCGCCTACAAACTGGGTGTGCCTGTTGTAATGACCCTGCACAACTACCGGCTGATCTGCCCAAGCGCCTACCTGCACTATAACGGCCGCATTCACATGGAGAACGTTCACAAGGCTTTTCCGCTACAAGCTATACTGGACAAGGCCTACCGAAACTCCATGTTTCAAACGGCATCCGTCGTGCTGACCACAGGTGTGCACAAACTACTGGGTACCTGGCAGCACAAAGTGGATCGATTCATCACGCTCACACAAGGGGGCAGCGATCTGTTTTTCAATTCCTCTCTCAAACCCAGACGAGGGCAGCTGGTTGTAAAACCGAACTTCACGGCTGACCTGGGTCTGAGCGTAGCAGAAAGAGGGGACCACTTTCTTTTTGTCGGAAGGCTGTCTCCGGAGAAAGGGATCGGCACACTCCTGAAGGCAACGGAACTGTATCCTTTTAAGCTTAAAATAATAGGGGATGGCTCCATGCGCGAAGAAGTGGAACGGCATGCCGCAAACTATCCGAATGTAGAATATTTAGGCTATCAAAAACTAGACAGGGTGGAGCAGGAGCTGAAAACTGCCAAAGCGCTCATTTTTCCATCGGAATGGATGGAGACATTCGGCATGACCATCATCGAGGCTTTCTCGACTGGCACACCGGCCATAGCCGCCAAAATAGGCGGAGCGGAACAGCTGGTCGAAGATGGTATAAACGGTCTGCACTATACCCCCGGCCAGCCCGCTGAGTTGGCTGAAAAAGTGCGTATGCTGCTGCACGATCAGGACTTGGCGCAGCGTTTAGGTATAGCCGCCCGGCAGCGCTATGAAACGCAATACACCCCGGAGGCGAATTACCGCATGCTCGTCTCCATATATGAGGATGTGATCAGGTCTAAAAAGAGAAAAGCCCCTGCAACCGAAGTCGCAGAGGCAAATTTTTCCTAAAATCAGGTTCTAAACCGTTTCCACACTACTTTTCTTTCCCGAACTCTTTCGCATTTTCTCAAGGATTTCTACTACCTGATTGGTGTCTACGAGCAGGTGCTGGCGTTGTCCTTCGTCGGCATTGTGCACCGGCTTGTCGCCTTTGCAGATGATGTAGTCGTAGTCCAGATCTATTTTAGTGGCGATATCATAGAAAGGCTCTATTACAAACCCTTCATGGAAGATCTCAATGATTTTGGTGCCCGGCTTGCAGAAGAACATGCTGATCAGGCCGGCCCCTGTGGCGGAAACGACCACTTTGGCCTGTGAAAACATCCTGATCTTCTCCAGAATGCTATACTTACTCGAAACGATCGACTTAAAACTATAGGGTTCCAAGGCCTCCAACAGTTCCTTTTCATTCAGTACATTGCGCATAGCCGAGTCGCTACGGCTGATGTACAGGTAAGGTACCCGCTCAGATGCAGGTAAGATTTCATGCTGTACCAAAGGCAGGAAGGAGTCGCGGATGTACTTGCCCAGCCAGCGCGGCACCAGGGTATGGTTTCCGCGCGGCGCCGTGGAGGCGATGATGCGGTCAGCGGTGAGGTGATGGTATTCTATCGATGTGATGATCTTCTCGGCAGGTATACCCAGCAGTTCCAATGTTTCGGTTTGGTAACTGTAGCGTGTGCTGGGCACCAGGAACCAGTCTACTTCGTTGTAAAGGCCGCTTTCGCGGAGCAGGTGCAGGCGCGGCAGCACATCCATAAACCAGTGGCCGATGTTGTTGAGTCCTGCGCCACCGGTCAGCATGCTGAACACTGTGCCCTGAAAGCGGGTCGGTGCCTGAAAATAACTCTGGGTAAAGATATTATTCTTAGCGGCACTTACCACTTTGCCATCCACCAGACTAAGCGATACATTTTCTATGATGCGGTTTTGCTGAGACACGATGGCCACGCTGCTCTCATTGTCTGTGTAGATGCGTCCGTTAGGCACCTCCGCCACAACGTAGTCTGTAGTGACGCTTCGCATAGGCTTCCAATAGTCAGAGCAGGCCTTGTAAAGGTCCTCTGATATCTCGAGCGGGGTAGTCAGGTTAGGGTAGATGCTATGCACCTTCACCTCGGATGTGGGGCAGTCAGTCTGACCACCTTTGTTAATCTGGCAAACGCCAATAGGTCTGAATCGGGTGTTATGGGGGATGATACGTCCAAGAATCTTTTTCAGACGTTTGGTAGATTTATCGTAAAATACCTTTGGTTTCATATATATAAGGTGAGTAATAGTTGCTATACGTTTGTAATTCGAATTTGGCTGTGTTGTACCATCAATCCAGCTGTTTCACCAGGTGCCGGGTGTTGAGCTCAGTGCTGTCACCAGCCTGTTGCAAATGTTGCGTCAGTAGGCTTGCGGCAGCCACCACCGCTATGTTGTTCCAGTGCCCGTCGTCGGCAGGATACAGCTTCTTCTTTTCGTTTTGATACAGGTGTTCGAACGCGCCTTGCGTGTCTACTACTGTTATGTCCCTGCTTTGGAGCTCAGCAACCAGCCGGGGCAGAAAATCCGGTTTACGCACCGATGGCAGTAGCTGGTGGTAAATGTTTTCTTTGTTAGGTATAGGCATGAACACAAAAGGTATTCCACGCGCTGCCAGTGCATGTTTGTAGCCTTCCAACACATCGGCAATCTGCTTTATTTCTTCGTCACTGAAGGTTCGGTTAGCGAGCTCGCCTTCCATGAAAAATTCATTCTGGTACTGGATGTACTGCTTTTTGCCAAACTTCCGCTCAATGTTAGCCAAGGTGCGGTGATAGAGCGCCAGCTTCGAAATGCGGTCTGCCGTCACGGCCAGCCAGGTTAGCACTTCGGAGGAGTTAATAAAGGTGCCTGTGCGGTCGCGGAGTTTGTTGCCTATACCTGTGGCGCCCACGGCGGGCAGCTCGGGTATACGGCGCTCAATGCTCGAAACCACCACCATCTCAGGCGGATTTTCCTCGAAGCGCCTAGTACCCAGAAAACGGTTGACCGTGGCGGGCGCGAAGGAGTATACCTCTTTTGCCAGCTGCTTTTCCAGCACTTCAGCCAGCGTTTCCTCCTGCGAGAGCTTGGCACCGGTGATGTTGGAGTCCCCGATCAGCAGCACCTCGGCTTTGGTGTCGCGGTTGCGGTAGCCGTAGGGGTCCGTAAACCATTCCACCTGCTTTTTCTCAGCATAAGGGGTGCGTGGGGCCAGTTCGCCCTCTTCCTCCATGCGCAGGTGCATGTTCGGGTAAAAAGGTCCTGACAACAGGCGTACACTGTTCACCGAAATGGTTTCCCATACCCTGAAGGTGAAGGTGTCCATCGGCAGCACTACAGCCTCTATAATGGGCCACAGCACGAACGGCAGCACGAGTAGCGTCAGTTTCCCGAAGAGCCTTTTTACCTCGTTATTTTTCGTTTCGCGTGCCATTTAGAACTGAAAGTAAATGAACTCCTGGTGTCCGAACTGCCCGAAAAGCAGCACCGCAACAATGGCTGCATAGTAAAGTCCCCAGCGCACCACGGCGGGTTTTTGGCCAATGAGCTGCGATACGCTGCCGTGCCGCTGTATGAGGTGCACCGTTTCCATGATCATGATCGAGACAACAGACACGGCGAATACCTTAAAGCCCTGGTCCATAAACAGGATGTGCTGCAGGTCTATACCTGCCAGCAGCTGCCGGACGTTGCTTATACCTGTCACACTTCTTTGTAGAATGTAGAAGGCTTCCCCGATAGAGTTAGCCCGGAAAAACACCCAAGAGAAAAGCACCAGTGCAAACACACTCAGCACCTGCACCCATTTGTAGAGCAGCGGGCTTTTCATAAGGCCCAGCGATCTGGCCAGGGCATTTCGCTGACTGGCCGTCACGATAGCAAACACCAGGTAAAAGCCGTGCAAGGCTCCCCACACTACAAAGGTCCAGTTAGCGCCGTGCCACAGCCCGCTCACCAAAAACGTAATGAACAGGTTGTAATACCAGCGCCATTTTACCACGCGGTTGCCTCCCAGCGGAATATAGAGGTAGTCGCGAAACCAGGACGAAAGTGAAATATGCCAGCGACTCCAGAACTCAGAGATGCTCTTAGAAAAGTAAGGCCTGCGGAAGTTCTCCATCAGCCGGAAACCCATCACCTGCGCCGCCCCTATGGCGATATCAGAGTAGCCCGAGAAGTCGCAGTAGATCTGGAAGGCGAAAAAAACAGTGGCGATGATCAGCGTGATGCCTTCATAGTCGGTTGGGTTGTTGTATACCTGGTTCACCATCAGGGCCAGGTTGTCCGCGATCATGATCTTCTTGAAAAATCCCCAGCCCATGCGCCGAAGGCCAGCCACAACGCGCTCGTAGCTGAACTCGTGCTTTATTTTGAGTTGTCCGATCAAGTTCCCCGCCCGCTCAATGGGACCCGCCACCAGCTGCGGAAAAAAGGTGACAAACAGCGCAAAGATGCCCAGATGCCGCTCTGCCTTAATGCGCCCGTGGTACACGTCGATCGAGTAACTCATGGTCTGGAAGGTATAGAAGGAGATACCCATCGGCAGCAGCAGCTCAAAAGCCGGCACGGCATAGCTCATGTTCAGGGCCGAGGCCACATCCCGTGCGCTGTCGTTAAAGAAATTGTAATACTTGAATAAGCCGAGTATGCTCAGGTTAGAGAACAGCGAGAGCCAGAGGTAGGGCTTGCGTTTGTGTTTTTCCTCGTCGCTATACCTGCCCATAGCACGGCCGCAGAAATAATCAACCAGGGTAGACCCGATCAGGATCAGGGTATAGGCGGGCCGCCATGAGGCATAGAAGTAATAGCTGGCCAGCAGCAGGATGAGCCATCTTCGGTTCGGGGGCGTCAAAAAGTAGAGCGTGACTACTACCGGGAAGAATATGAAAAATTCAGTAGAGTTGAATAACATACGCAGACGCTGTTATGGATCGAGAGAAGTGTGTAGTCCTATGCCGTTTGTCTGCTTTCAATCCCTCCCTGACTTGTGACAAATGAAACCAGCAGGCATTTTCCCCTATTATATTTAGTGTCGGGTCAAAAGGTTTAGGATATTAGTATATATTTTACCGGCAGTAGAGGCGCCTTGGACTAATTGTGCAGCTTTCTATACGCATCTTGTCTGAAATAGCTGTTAGGTAAATGAAAAAATTGCATTGACCGGCTTATCTGCTATTCTCCTGCGCCGTCGTGTGTCAGGTAGGTTATGTTATCAGATCTGTATTCTCCAATTTTTGGCCGCTATATTCCTTGCCAGTACCTCTTTTTATGCCCGTTGCTTTGTGGACAATTTAAGTATGCTGCAAAGCCGAACATCTGGGCCGCTGCGGCGTAATATTATTGTACTCTAATACAACAGTAGTCCTATACTCTCCGTAAAGGACATGCAGTGTTGCGAATTAGTATTTTAAGTAGAACAACAGCTGTTCAGCCCTAAACGAGACCCTAATACAACCCAAATCAAAGTAGCGAGCATTTATTAAATGCCGTGATACAGATACTTAGTGAGCTTATATGATAGCATCTTCTTTCAGGTACATTTTCCGGTACCTTTCTTTATACCCTTGGGGCGGTAAGCGCAAAATAGCCCTGGCAGGTGCACTTAGCATGCTGCTGGGTTTAGCAGCTCAGGATGTGGCGCAGGCTCAGACGAACTGCCCTCCCGGTTTGGTGCATCACTTCGGGTTTGACGAAAAAGTGGCCGGCAGCTACACAGATTACATAACCGGCGCCAGTGCCATCTGTACAGGTTGTCCTGCCCCAGCTGTTAGTCGCTTTGGCGGTGGGCAAAGTTTCAACGGTTCCAGTGGCCTTCAATTCAGTGAGATAGAAAAATTCCAATGGGGACCCAATCATAATTTTACGCTCGAGGTATGGGTGAAGGTAAACCGCAAGTCATCCAATCAGGTAATCGTCGGTCGCAAATCGAGTGATGGTCTGACGGCATGGTGGCTGGGGGTGGACCCGGAGGGGCATGCTGTTTTTGACATGCAGGATAATTATGGCGCCCCACATACCATGAAGGACTACCTGAAAGCTGTCAATTTGTTTGATGGCAAGTGGCACCACCTGGCAGTAGTTCGTGAAGGTGGCCCCCAGATTACCAAACTGTATGTAGATGGGTTTCGGGTAGACGACAGGAGGACCGAAATAAGGGAATACCGCGGCAGTATGGAGTCATCCAGCCCTGTCACAATCGGGTACATTGATATTGACTCGAAGTATTATTTTGACGGCATAATTGACGAACTGCTGGTCTATGACACCAATTTGTCCGAACAGGCAGCGCGTGACCGCTACAATCACGGAGCAGGCAATTACTGCGGACCTGAAGACATCAGCCCCGAGATCGTATCCACGCCCATTACGTTTGGCACAGTCAACCAGCAATATAAATACGATGTGAATGCCGCTGGCAAACCCGCCCCTCGGTACATCCTGATATCAGGCCCGTCCGGTATGACCATCAACGCGGGTACGGGTCTCATCTCCTGGGTGCCTCAAGCCGCCGGAAGCTTCGCAGTGGAGGTGAAAGCCAATAACAGCCAGGGCGAGAGCGCCCCGCAACGCTTTCAGGTCGAGGTAAGAGCCGCCACGGAAGAGAGCATCGGGATACTGCACCACTGGAAGCTGAATGAAAATTCAGGCCCTAATTACCGGGACGTGTATACGCCGATTGATGCAGTTGCCCAGGCAAGAAGCCGTCCTTCCTCCGTGAAAGGTGCAGTAGAAGGGGGACAGCGTTTTAATGGAAAGGACACGGGGCTTGATGTAATCGGTAGTCCGAACTTTGACTGGAAAGCGAATGAAACCTTTACGATCGAGCTATGGCTCCGCACCGATACCAAAGAAGGTAGTAGTGAAGCCCAGAATCAGGTTCTGATCGGGCGCCATGCCACGGACTCGCCATCGCAGTGGTGGCTGGGACTCGACCAAAACCGGAAAGCCGCTTTTTACCTGCCAGACATCGAGTTTAAAGGAAATCTTATCAGCTCCAGCGGCCCCAAGCTGAATGACGGGGGCTGGCACCAACTCGTGGCGGTGCGGGATGGCAGTTCAGGGGCTACCAGGCTGTATGTGGATGGTGAGCAAATTGCCGCCGGCAACTTCGTGTATGATTTTGGATTTAGTAGCCGGTCGCCTGTTAACATTGGCTACTTCAATGCGAGTCTGCTTAACAGTTACCACTACGAAGGCGACCTGGATGAAGTAAAGCTTTTTGGCAGAGCGCTCACGGCAGAAGAAATAAGAGAGCGCTTCGTAGAAGTGTACAATAACCTGACAGGCATCCTGAGCTTTAAAGGACGCTACGCAGATGGCGAGGGCTTCAGCCAGAAAACCGTCCTGCTGGACTGGAGAACGCTTTATGAGCTGGAAACGAATTTCTTTGAAATAGAGCGATCTGAGGATGGTGAGAACTTCACCGCCATCGGTCAGGTAAAAGCTTCCGGCACCACAACGGCCGCCATCGACTATACCTTTACAGACGAAAAGCCACTCAAAGAGCAGGGTTATTACAGGCTCCGGCTAGTTAGGATGGACGGTACGGCTACCTACTCTAATATTATTCTGGTACAGGACCGGTCGCCAGCTGCTTCCTCTTTCAGGGTGTATCCGAATCCGGCTGCAGTGGGAGATGAATTGACCATCGAGGTTGCCAATCTGAAAGAGAGTGAAGAAGTAACCTTTATGATAACGGACGCTTCCGGAAGGCAAGTGCTCAACCGGAAAGTACGGACAGATGAGCTTGGTGAACTGTACCTGACGCTGCCTGTCGGGGCAGATTTAAAACCTGGTATCTATAACCTGACAGTGGCCGGCAGTAACAAAACCCTTAACCGTAAGCTCGTGATAGCCCGTTAGTGCAATTGAACTGAAAACATAAAGAACAAGGCCTAGACGATGCTGCATGACGAATACCGGGCGAGACTGAAGTACAGTCAGGTAAAGCCGGCGATAACTATCCTGCGGCGTCAGGAGACTTGCTCAGATTTTAGGTATACGAGCAGGCTATAAATTTAAATTATATTCAATAACTCATTGAATATAAGGTGTTTGTATATAATATTTTCTAGATGTCAGTTTTTTGATAAACCCTACTAATTGTAGCTCGTACTAAGCTTGAAAAACATCGAATACTCTCCGCCAGATAAACACCCGATCATCAGATTCCTTTACTAAATTTAATTGTATTATTTTATGAAAAAACTATTTATAATTCCAATACTTTTCGCGCTCTTCCTTACTTCATGCGACAAGGACAAAGATGAAAAGTTGGAGCCACCAGTTTCAGAAATTGATGCAAAGATGCGTGGCGACTGGACAAACACACAGATCAAAAGAGTTTACTATTCAGATCAAAATGAGGTTATGTTCACTGACTCAGTTCAGTATCAGACGGTCTTTAGCTTTAACGGAAAACAGTTAACTGTTACAGCGCCAGGAAGTCAGCCAGAAGTAATGAATTACAGTTTCCCAGACCCTAACGATTCTACTGTAATTGAATTGCAGCGAGGTAGCGATAGGGGAAAGTACACTGTTAGCTCTATCTCAGGTTCAGATATGACTTGGACAGAAGAAAAACCATATGCCGGTTTCCCGGAAGAGGCATCGGATGCGGAGAAAACAACATCTCAAAAAGGTGTGTATACCTGGAAATTCGTTCGCAAAAATTAGTAGCGAATGACGTATCCTGATCTTCAGGTATGCTAGGATAAAGGGAAACCTCCGGTTTCAGGTATACAGTCGCTGTATTACCTAAAATGGGGTCATGAATATAACTTCTGAGAACCTTATATTCGGTCCTAAGACTTTCTGCTGATCAGGTATAGAGCTGCTATAGAACAGAAAAGCGGTGCAGGAAAACTCCTGCATCGCTTTTTATTATCCGGCTGGCATTGGCCAAGCCTAGTAGTCTATTGTTTCTGTCCCTTGATCAACCAAGGAAGATCCGTTTTGTAAGAAATACTTACTCTTTAATCAGCTTGATTGTAGCGCTTTTGCCGGCGTTGTCAGTATACTTCAGGAAGTATAGACCTGCTCTTAGACCGGTAGCAGCCAGGTTTATCACCAGCTTGTTGTTCTCTACCTTCAGGTTTTCTTCTTTGTATACCACTGTGCCAGCCTGGTCTAGGATAACAACTTCCTGCAGCTTGATCTCCTCTTTGCCCAGGTCGAGTGTTACCACGTCGTTGAATGGGTTAGGGTATGCGCTTACTTTTTCGAAGCTGATGTTTGTATCAGTTGTCTCAGCAGTAAGTGCTGACGAAGAAGAAGCAGTCAGAGACTCGATTGGAGACAATCTGTTAGCAGCGATCGGACGCTCCAGCGTGCCGTTCGGCAACTGCCAGCCCACGGCCAGGTTGTCGCCGCCGCCGCCCTGCAGCATCAGCGCCTCGATGTAGTAGCGCTTGCCGGCCTCCAGGGTGATCTTGGCCGACTGCTGGCCACTGGTCTTGGTCCACTCACGCGGGTTGGTCCAGGTGCTGGAAAGGGCGATTCTGGTCTTCTTGGTTGGGTCCTCCGAAGTGCTCAGGTATAGCTCAGCCACGTCGTCGGCCGCGATCCAGAAGGTGTACTGGCCTGAAACAGGAGCAGTCACGTAGCCGCGGATGCGCTGGCCGTAGTTGTTGCCCTGGCCACCCGGCGCTTCGAATGAAGTCAGTTCAGTAGTCGAGGCAGGCTTTGTGTTCACTGGGATCACGCTCACCGCTGAGCCGTGCACATTTGACCAGTAATCGCGTGTGATCTTGCCTACAGGTGTTGTCGTTGCAGTAGGTGCTGTTACTGTTGCTACAGGAGCAGTGCTTCCCATTTCAGACAGTCTGTTTCCAGCGATCGGACGCTCCATGGTACCGTTCGGCAGTTGCCAGCCTACGGCCAGGTTGTCGCCACCGCCGCCCTGCAGCATCAGCGCCTCGATGTAGTAGCGCTTGCCAGCCTCCAGGGTAATCTTGGCAGACTGCTGACCGCTGGTCTTGGTCCACTCACGTGGGTTAGTCCAGGTGCTTGACAGGGCGATTCTGGTCTTCTTAGCCGGATCCTCGCTTGTGCTCAGGTATAGCTCAGCTACGTCATCGGCCGCGATCCAGAAAGTATACTGGCCTGAAGCAGGAGCAGTCACGTAGCCGCGGATGCGCTGGCCGTAGTTATTGCCCTGGCCTGTTGGTGCTTCAAACGAGCTAAGAGCGCTTGTAGAAGTTGGATTTGTTGTTACCGGAATTGCGCTTACAGTAGAACCGTGCACATTTGACCAGAAATCACGAGTGATCTTACCATTACCAGCTGTGCTGCCAGTCGAGCCAGAACCAGTAGTTGGTGCCTGGTCAGCAGGTATAGTAGCTACCGGATCCTGTACTGGTTGTGTAGGTGAAGTAACCGGAGCTGAACCGTTAGGGCCTAGTACAATACCGTTGCTGCTAAGTTTATTCAACCAGGCAGTGTATTCGTTCTTTTCGTGCTGCTTTGTGATGTTACCACCAACGTATGGATTGTTCTCGTTTTTAACCAAACCGTCCGGGAAGTAATTCTTGTCGAACAGGCTGCCCTGGCTCATAACACCGGTCACGTTATTGCGCATTACGGCATTGAAAGTAGCGCCTTTCTTATAGTAGTCGTAGCCGTACAGGCCTACGTTGTGCGTGTTTACGCGAGTGCCATCGTCAAACAAGCCAGAGTTCACGCCACGGTTGTTGTATACCTCGATGTTGTTACCGCCTGCGATAGCGTAGTTATAGTTGCCAATGTTCACAGTCTGGTTGTCGTATACCTTCACGTAAGCAGTAGCTATGGCAGCCGGATCGCCCATACCATCCTGGTACCATGAGTCAGCGATGATACCACCACCTGAGAATTTGGTCTCTGTAGCAGGTATAGGGTAAGCACCCTGGATATAGTTGTTGTGTACTCGGATTGGAGAAGCGGAAGTACCGCGTGAGTTTGACAGGTTGATGTTGTCTTCTACCAACGAATTGTTTGGCTCGTTGATGATTTCATTCCAGGCAATTTCGGCATGTGGCAGGTTACCACGGTAGTTGAACTGAGTGAACTGCGAGTGCTCGCGCTGACCACCGTATACACGACCGTCAATGTTCTTGGCCTTGTTGTAGCGTATTTTTACCGTGTTGTTAGTAGATCCGTCACCTTCATAGCGCGTGCCCACATAAATGCCGGCTGTACCTTCCAGGTAGCAGTTCTCTACAATAACGTTCTTGAAGTTGTTTACAGTTAAGAAACGACGTGGTTTCTTGTAATCCCTGAAAGGAGTAGGGGTAAGGCCGTAGCCTTTTGTGTTTTTTACGGTGATGTTGGCGGCATAGCCCCAGCTTTTGATCAGATAACCGGCACCACGAATGTTCGAATTAACGATGGTTACAGGTTCAGAAGTACGAACATCGACAGCAGCTACCTCAGAATCTCTTGATTCCCAGTTGCCTGTGTAAGTACCTCCTTTTGTGATTACTAATGGCCCGCTGTAAGTCTGGGCGTTAACGAAACCCGTCGAGAACAGAAAGGCTACGAGTGTGAGGATAAAAGCAGACAGAGTTGTCCCCGTCCACTTAGTCTCCTGAGTGGAAATTGTATTCATCTTTTTGGCTAAAAGTTGAAAAATTAAAAAATGTACTCCTTATAAGGCACCAGGCTTGTTTCTGTTTTCTGATACAGAAGCAGATGTACTGCCTGTTGCTTTTTATGAAAATACTAAGCTTGGTAAACCGAAGCGCGTATGTTCATATATAAGTTGTTGCAAATATAAGTCGGAATTTTTTAGAAAAACCAGTCTTTTTTGATTTATTCTTGAATAAATCATAAGTACTTGGAATATTTAAATTATCAAAATAAGCGAATAGTGTATTTAAATCGTTTTTAGCAGGTTTGAATGCTTATTAAATAATTAAAAAAGGTTACATAAATTTAAAAAATACAATATTATTAATTTAATAAAATAATGATAAAATATGAAATAAATTATAATTATTAATTACAAATATAGAGTGCTAGTATAAGTGAAGGGTGAAGAGTATACAAAACAGATAAATATATTAAATATAATATATTTAATAATGCGGCTTTTGTACTTTAGTTTTTTAAAGGTGTTGCAACGCTGAATTGGCAGCTTTAAAAATGCCTAGGACTGAAGTAGATAGGGTGAATGGGATTGCTTGTTATTACTATGATAAGCAATGACATGGAGGGCTTTTCGTTGAATAGATTCAGACACCTGTTCGCAGGTTTACTCGCTACTGGATAGATGACGGTTCAGCAGACGTTGCTGGTTGTGCCGGAGGGGGGCCAAGCAAGATGCCGTTATCCGCAAGCTTCGACTTCCACATCTGATACTCGGTCCGTTCGCTTTGCTTCGTTATGTCGCCTTTTAGGAAGGTGTTGCTGTGTTCGCGCACCGTCCCGTCCGGAAAATAATGGTTGTCGTTCCGACCGTCCTGCCCCATGATTCCGATCACATTACTATGGAAGATATTGTTGAAAGTAGCATTTTTTTTGTAGAAGTCGTAGCCGTATAGACCCTGAGTCCACATCTTAAACTTCTCTCCATTCTCAAAGCGGGCAGAGGTAACAGCCCGGTTGTTAAAAACCTCAATGTTATTGCCGCCAGCGATGGCGTAGTTGTAATTGCCGAGGTTGACAGTCTGGTTGTCGTATACCTTCACATGGGCAGTGGCCACTTCTTTTGGGTCGCCCATGCCATCCTCATACCAGGAGTCCGCAATAATGCCACCACCAGAGTATTCTTTGCTATCGGCCGGGTAAGGATAAGCTCCTTGGATGTAATTGTTGTGAATGCGGATGGGAGAGGCCGGGGTGCCGCGCGAATTCGACAGGTTGATGTTATCCTCCACAAGCGACTTGTTCGGCTCATTGATCACCTCGTTCCAGGCGATCTCGGCATGCTGGATCGGGTTTCGAAAATTGAACTGTACAAACTGCGATCGGTACCAACCCTCATAAATGCGCCCGTCGATGTTCTTTGCCACGTTGTAACGAATCTTGACGGTATTGTCCGGACTGCCATTGCCCTTGTAAGCGTCTCCAATGTAGATACCGGCCGTGTTCTCGAGGTAACAGTTCTCTACTACCACATGCTTGAAATCGTTCACGATCAGAAAACGCCGGGGCTTCTCATATAGGATCCAGGGGGTGGGGGGAAGGCCGTAGCCTCTGGTGTTTCTGACGGTAATGTTGGCCGCATGTCCCCAGCTTTTGATCAGGTAGCCGGCGCCCCGGATGCTGGAATTCTCGATGATGACGGGCTCCGATGTTCTGATTTCCACAGCAGGCACCTCGGAGTCCCTGGATTCCCAGTTGCCGGAGTAAGTGCCTTTCTTCGTGATCACGATCGGGTCGTTGTAGCCAACTGTTGTGGCTTTGGCACTCCTTTTTGCTCCAGGCAGGTGCCCCTGGGTATAGTAATAAGCAAAAAGCATTGCCACTACCACCAGGGGAATAGCAATGCTTCGTGTTTTAAGGTATGGAAATTCTTTCTTCAAATCAATCGCCTGGTACATCAGGTGGTGTTATCTTAAAAAATACCCGAACAGCCTGCGGGTATAGCCGTTTGCCAAATGGAACGGAATATAAGGAGCAGGACAATTCTTCAGCGTAAACCTTGTAAAGTCACGCAGGTTACCGCCGCCCTTCAGGTCGAACAGGTGCTTGTAGTAGTTTTTAAAGTTCTTGTCGCTCCTTATCTGGCGCTCCCCGCTTTCTTCCGGGTAGGTGAGTAGCCTGGCGTCGTAGTTTACGTACAGCTCAAATCCTGCTCTCCTGGCCGTATGGGTATAGTCGTAGTCGGCAATGTAATGCGGGAAGCGGTCCTGGTCGAAGAGCCCTATCTTTTCGATGACCGCACGAGGTATAAGCAAGCCTCTGCCCGGCAAGTGGGTCACCGCATGCAGGCCCTTTTGCTCATCTTTCGACAGGGTAGGCAGCACTTCTTCGATGGTATTCAGCAGCCAGTTTAAGCGCTCCCCTCCAAAGATAGGCTGTTGCGTATTGGCATCCAGTTCGAGCGCTCCCAAAAGGGCTTCTGGCTTTTGCTCATGCCAGTAGTACATTTTCTCGATCAGGCGCTCATCCGTGATCACGTCGTTGTTCATGGTCATGATAAGCTCAGCGCCTTGCTTCAGGGCATGCCGGATACCCATGTTTACGCCGGCTGTCCAGAACAGGCTGCCACTGCCTTTAAGTACTTCCACTTCCGGAAATTCCTGCCGCAGCATGTCTTCTGTTCCGTCTGTAGAGCCATCGTCCACAATAACCACTTTAAAACGCTGGTCTGTTTGTTTGCCTAAAGATAGGAGGCACTCGCGTGTATATTCTTTTCTGTTAAATACAGGTATGATGATGCTGATCATATGTTTCAAATGTGAATCTGTTAATAGGTGCAGATCATGCTGTCAGCGTTGCAGCTAAGCAGCACTATCTACGAAAATAAGAGAGGTTGTTATTGGATTGTTTTACAAATTCAAACTCAGGATGCTTTTGAGCTTTGAACTTACCTTGCCTTTGATCAAGTGATTGAAGTTCTTGGTGTCTGACTCAATGTCTCGTACCACAAAACGCGGGTGTCGCAGCGGGAAAGCGATCTCGTTTTCCTTGATCTGTGCCTTGTTATCGTGGGTGTTAAACGTGTGCGTGGCGTCTTCTCCAAAGCCGATATTGCGCACCAGGTTTACCTCCGGCACAATACAAAGCCCTGAATTGCTGTATACAGTAAACTCCCACTGGTAATCCCATATATCGCCGTTCGAGATACTGGCGAACGCTTCTTCGAGCTTGCTCAGGCGATAAGTCTCTTCAAACTTGTTCAGGAACAGACCTTTCAGGTAGCCTTTCTCCTTCAACTCTGGGTAGGCTTTCAGGTTGAAGTCAAAGAGCTGCCAGGCTCTGCGCCAGGTGGCCCAGCCCCAGGCGTTCACTTTGTTGGAGAAGTAGTACGAGTAGTCATTGTCTCTGCGCCAGCCATTCAGGTAGTTGTTGCCGCTGATGTGCATGATGCGTGTATCGTTTTTATACTTGTCCAAAAGCTCCTGGCAAAACCAGAAAAAGCTTTTGGAGGGTACGCAGTCGTCTTCCAGGATAATTCCGGACTCTTCATGCTCAAAGAACCAGCTAATTGCTGTAGCAGGCGCCACACCACACTTCAGGTTTTTCTCCTGGAAAAGCGTTTTTACTTCGCAGTCCCAGTCCACTTGTTCTACAATGCGCCGGGTCTCGGCGCATTTAGCTATATCTGTCTCCACGCCAGGTCGCGGGCCATCGGCGGCTACATAGAGTCGCGCTGGCTTTACCTGGCGGATACGGTCGAATACTTGTTGTGTGGTATGAGCTCTATTGAATATAATTAATAGCACGGGTGTGTGCAGTGGGGTAGTAGGAATAGAATTACTCATAATATTAAGGTATAACGATATGTCTGTTTTGTATACTGAAATTGCCGTCAGAAGTTACTGTAATCAGGCAGCTGTTAGCTTGCGGTACTGTCCGACTGCTTTGGCCTTCCAGCGCGAGCCGAAATCGCGCAGATAACTGGTGCGCTCCACTCCATCTTCTTCCATGTAAACGATGGCCCAGCCCAGCACGGCGTAATAGAACACGGGTAGTACGTACGAGAAACCATAGGCAAAGCCTGTGCTAATAAAGGCGATCAGGATGATCTGGTTTACGGTCATGGCTTTCGAGCGCAGGCCTTTCACGATCGCGTAAATAGGCATGATGCAGTAAATGGCGAGTCCGACAAAGCCGGTATAGAACAAAATATCTACATAGAAGCTGTGGAAGTGGTGCCCCTGGCCATCGTCGAACACGGGCTCATTGGTATCGTCACGCCAGAACTGAATGGGCAGCTCAAAACCTTCGAAGCGCATGCCTATCAGCCAGTTATCCTGAATGAAGGGCAGGTACGACATCCACTGTATGTAGCGCCAGCCCCCCGTGCCCTGCGAGTCGAAGTTCTCTATGTCAGAGAAGCTGTCCTGTATCTTGTTAATGATCTCGGGGTTCGTCGAGAAAAGGAAAGCACTGCTGGCTATACCTGCGATCAATAGAACGATACCGATGGGCATGAATTTCGCAGCGAAGTTGATCGATAAGCCAGACTTAAACCTGATCAGGAGGTAATACACAACCAATATGATGGCAGTCGATATCCAAACTGTCCGGTGTTGAAAGAAAACGATCGAGACCAATATAAAGAAAGCCATAAACAGGCTCATCAGTTTGCCATGGAAAATGTATTTGCTCAGGAAATACATGAAAGGAATCACCAGCATGTATACGGAAGAAGCGTACACCCCCCGCTCATGTGAGGTAAAAGCTCCCAAGCTAAGCTTATCAGGATGCACCACGATAACGCTGACCCAAAAGCCGCCCAGTATAAACCAGACTACGTGCGAGAACTTCAGGTGAAAATTGCCTTTGTAAAAGGTATAAACAAAGAAAATGAAGTAAAATAAAAACAGCTTCTGGAAAACGTGCGGGTACACCATGGGGGTGCCATAAAAGTAGTACGACTCGAACACCATGGCAAATACATACAACGTCGTGAGTACGTAGGCTACCCGCATGACGGGCGACATGCGCTTAAAATAAAAAGCACTATAGCCAAACGAAACAGCCGCCATACCTTTCAGCAAAAGGTTCAGCATGTTGCCCTGCGCTTCCAGGTTGTGCGGGAATGCCAACTCTGTAAAAGCATTGTCCATGATGAGGATCATGGCAAGCGGGATAATGAATATAAAGCTGTAGTTAAATTTCATACGGTTGTTTCATTCTAAAGCCATTTTCGGAAAGTGGCTCGCAGTAACCCGTTTAGGCAACCTGCTTTGGCTTACCGGACTGTACCGCAGGCTGCAGGGGCTTGCCCAAAATCTCGCTGTAGTACTTCAAATGCCGGTCAACGATCACGTGCTCAGAGAAATTCTCCTCGGCATAGGTATAGCCTTCGTGTACAAGCGTCTGGTATAACTCCCTGTCTGACAGAAGGCGTCCCACTTCGGTCGCCATAGAGTCAGGTGATTCCACGTCGCACAGCAGGCCAGCTTTGCCATAATTGAGCAAATGCGGAATGTAGCCACTGTCTTTGCCCCCAACTGTCGGCGTGCGGGCCACCATTGCCTCGAGCAGCACCATGCCAAATGACTCTTCCCTGGAAGGGTGCAGGAGCACCTGGGCATTCTGGATCAGCCTGAACACCTCGTCATAAGGCATCGGGCCCATAAACCGTACGCCATCTGTTAAGTTTTGTTTCTGCGCATACTGCTGTGCCAGGCCTCCCTTTTCAGAGTCGACCCCCACCAGGTAGTACTCCAGGTCCGGAAACTGCTTGCGCAGCAGGGCAAAGGCCTGCAATCCGGTCTCTATGTTTTTACGGTGTGTGAAGCCCTGGGCTACCGTAATGATATAATTTCCCTTTTGGGCAGTAGCGGCCAGACGCTGATGCAGTGTACTTGGATAAAAATTGTCGATGACTCTGGTTTTGGATTTGGTTTTACTATCAAGCTGGTTGTAGGTATAGGCCGAGTTGGCCAGCAGGAAATCCGCCTTGCTCACGACGATGTAATTGATCATCCAGCGCACCATCCGGAACATGTCTGGTATTTTGCGCAGGATCTGGAACGCCACATCATGCAGGCTCACCACGGTTGGTTTTCCGGTTTTCAGGGCCGCCCAGGCAAACTCGTAGCTCCAGAAAGCACTGATGAAATCTGCCGGATGGGCTGCCATCATCTTCCGAAGGTCTTCCACCTCGAACAGAAAAAAACGGCGGCCCGGCTGTGGCTTCTGGCGGCTGATACAAACCTTGAGGTTGCCGCTTTCCAGCACCATCGGCTCCGAGATTTCTGTTGAATTGGTGTAGGCGATCACTTTAAAACCTCTTTTAAGCAAAGCGTTGATGAAGTGCGAGGTGAGGGGGAACGCATTGGTCGGGGGTAAGTTCGTATCTTTCAGGTCCCAGTCAAGTATTCGCAATTCAACGGGCCCAGCTACTCCTATAGTCATTTGGTTTTCTTCTAGAGTAAATTAGTATGCATTAGACGAGCCAAGGCTGGCTAACTAGTGTTGTCATTGTTGTGTGTATACCCTGTTTATACCTGCTCAGTTTCTTTTGTCAGGCTCTTTCTATACCGCATTAGCATACGGCCAGAGTAGGAGCTTGGGTTATCCTGCACCCCCAGTTTGGAAAAGATCATATGCAGCTGCTCCTTAAGTGCACTGTGCGGGAAGAGCAGGATCATAGCCAGAAATATAAAGCCGCCCACAATCATCTGTGAGATCAGGATCACCAGGTGTGGCAGTTCCATGTTACGCAGCAGGGTGCTCACCAGGTATACGACCATAGCTACCACAGCTCCGTTCATGATACCGGGCAGGTATACGCGTAGCTGCTTCCAGTAGGAGAGATACAGGATCTTTTTCATCAGGGTCTGGTACATGCCGATGCGAACCAGCTCACTGATCAGTAGCGCAAAGCCGAAGCCTACCAGGCCATAGTCGCGGAGCAGGAAAAACAGGCCACTGATCACTACAATCAGCGTGATGGTGATGACGATCTTCCAGTTAAGTACAGCCTTGGCGTCGCATACGATACCGGCAAACATGGTGACAAAGCTCAGCGGTATGGCCAGGCTGAGCACCTGCAGCACAGGTATAGCCTCCAACCATTGGTCGCCCAGCACCACGCGCACAATTTCCGGTGCGGCCACCATAATGCCCAGGCAGACAGGTATAATGAGAGTCGCCAGCAGGGTAGTGCTGGATAGGTATACCCTGGCCAGCTTCTCAGTTTCAGTTTGTAATTTGCTGAATGAAGGAAAGACCACCCGTGACACCGTGCGCGTCAGGTTATACATGGGCAGGTTCACCAGCATAAAGGCCCGGTTGTAGATACCCAGTTTGTACGCGCCGAACACCCGGCCTATCAGCAACGTGGCCAGCTCGGTATAGATGAACTCAAAAAAGCTGATGACGGACATTTTGCTGCCATATGCCAGTAGCGCCCGGTACGCTTCCCAGCGCACGACTGGCAGCACATTGTGACGTGCCATGGCATGAGCGCCTATCGCCACCAGTGCCTGCTGCACCAGCGAGGCGTACACCAAACTCCACACCCCAAAATCCAGCCAGGCCAGCAGTATACCTACGCCCAGGTATGAGATCACGTAAGAGGCCGTCTCTACAATGCTCAGCTCCTTGAAGCGCATGTTACGCTGCAACAGGCTGGTAGCCGTGGCAGAAATGCCCCCAACCACAAAGGCCAGCGACATGACGCGCACAATCGGCACTACTTCAGGCATGTCGAAAATAAGGGTGGCATAAGGCGCCAGCACCCAGGCCAGTACGGTAAATATGGCTCCGAGCAGGGCGGAGGAGGTAAAGGCTGCCCGAATGTTTTCAGAAGTGAGCTCTTCTTTCTGGATGATGGCCTGGTTGAGGCCCAGATTGGCGAAATAGTAACCGAATCGCAGGATAACGGCCGAAAGGGCTACCAGACCAAAGGCCTCGGGAGCAAGCAGACGGGCCATAGCGGAGGTATAGCCAATCTGCATCACGGCGTTGGCGATGGTGCCCGCCGAGCTCCATTTCAACCCGCTAACCGCCTTCGAAGCTAAATTTTTACTCATGTATAGGTTCAGGTAATCGTGCTTCGCTTGAAAAAAGGTGCTGTGGGAATCTGCATCCTACAGCACCTTTCTAATCAAGCGCGCATTTAATTCTTGCTCTGGCGCTACGCGTAGTAGTAGCTGCCCTTTTTCTTGTATCCGTACTCGTAGGTATTGTTGTAGTTCAGGTCGTTAATCACCATGTAGATGTTCTTCAGCTTGCGGGCTGCGTACAGGTCGTTCACCTGGGTCAGCATGTCCTTGCTGGTGTATTTGTGTTTCACCACATACAGGTTTACGTCCATGTGCTTCATCAGGATAAAGTACTCGGCCACGAACCCTATCGGCGGTGTATCGATTACCACATACTCGTACTGCTCCTTCAGTTTGGCGATCAGCTCGGCCATGCGCTTGTGTTCCAGTAACTTAATGGCGTTGTCAGGTATAGGGCCGCACGAAATGATATCCAGGTTCTCGATATCGGTTTTCTGGATCACCTCCTCTAGCGGCAACCCCTGGCTCAGGTATGAGGACAAACCGGCTGCATTGTGCGTGTTGAAATACTTACCAAATGTCGGCTTGCGCATATCCGACTCAATCAGGATAGTACGCTTTCCGGCCATGGCCATCTCGCTGCTTAGGTTAACCGAGGTAAAGGTCTTACCCTCGCCCGATACCGATGAAGTCACGCCCAATACTTTAAAGTTCGTTTCAGACATCAGGTACTGTAGGTTGATGCGGATCGATCGGAACGACTCGGCAATGGCAGAGCGCGGGTTGTTTTTCACTGCCAGCTTATCAGCCTTGGTGCCATGCGCAATCACACCCAGGAAGGGAATGTTGGTTACGTTGTTCAGGTCGTTTTTGCCCTGTATGGTGTTGTCCACGTTGTCCATCAGAACAATAAGCACGGCAGGTATGATCAGACCCAGAATAAGGGCCAGCATAAAGATCATCTTCGGCTTCACGTTCACCGGACCAGAACCCCACATGGCAGCTTTGTCCACTATCTTTTTGTCGGTGGTGTTGGTAGCCAGGGCTATCGCAGCTTCGGCACGCTTCTCGAGCAGGAAGTCATACTTCTTATTCACGAAGTCGGCCTGGTTCTGCAGGTCCATCAGGCGGCGCTCGTGCTCCGGCACTTTCGCTATACCTGTTTCGAGCTGGCCAATGCGCTTGTCGGCGTTGGCAATGGAAATGTCAGTCGAGCGAATCAGGTTTTTGATGTTCGCAATAATGGCATTACGCGTGCTTTTGATCTCACTGTCAATTACCTTAATTCTCGGGTTGTCCGCTGTGGCGCTCACACTGTAAGAAGCGCGCTGCTGGTTCAGACGCGATAACTCGGTGAACAGGTTCGCCAGGTTCGGGTTCTGCACGCCTGCTACTGCAGGAGACACTGCCTGTGTAAAGCTCTCATCATCCTCAATCTGGTCCAGTACCGTCACGTAATACTGCTTCTCGGTGCTTAACTTCGACTTCTCCATTTCCAGCTGCGCGAGTTTCTCGTAGCTAATATTTGACTGCACATCGATGTTGGCAATGCGGTTAGCCGAACGGAAAGACGAAAGCGCCTGCTTGCTCTGGCGGAGCGAGTCGGTCAGGCCGGAGATCTGCTCGTCGATAAACTCGAGCGTTTTCTGACCGTTCATGTTTTTCTCATCCAAGTCACGGGCCACGTAGGTGCTCATCAGTGTGTTCAGGAAAAGCATCTCTTTCTCAGGTATGGTGCCTTTGGTGCTCAGCTCCAGTACCCGCGCCTCGCGCTCAATTGGCTTAATGTGTAGGCTGCCAGCGTACTGGGCTACCAGGCTTTCCAGGCTGTTAAGCACGAAGTAGTGTTTTTTGGCGTCAATCTTGTCGTCAGGATTGGCGCGTTTTATCGTAAAGCTAAAGTTTTTGTCCTTGTACGGCTTGCCGAATTCCAGCACTTTAGTGAAATTCACCTCTGGTACGATTTGCTTTACAGTATGCGTTGTGTAGTCGTACAGGGGAGGGGTTTGGGCTTTCACAGTCAGCTCGTACTCTTTGTCATTGAGCACACGCACCTCCAGCGGAATGTCCACGATCTGGAGGGAACTGGTGTCAAGTTGCACGATGAACGGAGCGTTGTCGTACTGTTCCTCTTTAATAAGGTCCAGGCCGGTGTTCAGCCAGTGGTCGGGCACTTTGTAGTAAGACACCGAAAAGTCGAGCTGCTTTAAGGTACTGCGAATCATGTCGGCTGAGGTCAGAATGCCGATCTCATCCTCCACCTTAATGCCCTTGTTCTGCACATCGAGCAGGTTGAGGAGCTCCTGCGCCTTTTTAGAACCGGTATGCTGATCACCCAAAAGGAGGGTGGATTTAAACGCGTAGACGCGGGTAGAGCTTTTGACATAGACGTAGGCTCCTGCCATGGCTACCATCACAAAAGCCAGGAACAGATACCATCTGGTCCGGAACTTGAACAGCCAGCTTCTTAAGTCTATTTCGTGCGCTGTGTTTTTTCGTTTCATGGGTACTATTTAAAGTAATTCAGGATAACTGCCGCCGTAGAGATAACACCCAGGGCTATGGTAATCACATTAAGCGACACCAGGTTGTCACGCTTCACCTGCGCAACGGACGGCTCTACGTACAGCACATCGTTAGGCTGCATGAAGTAGTATTTGGATTGTACGATATTCGGGTCTTTCAGGTCGAGAAGTACCACTTCAGATCCACCGGGCGTCTGGCGCACCAGCTTCACGTTCTCGCGAGCTGCACTGCGTGTCAGGTCGCCCGCCATACCCAGCGCATCGAAGAGTGTCGCGCGCTCGTTGTACACAAAGTACTGGCCGGGGCGGTTTACTTCACCCAGTACGCTTACCCTGAAGTTGATGAGCTTTACCACTACGGTCGCATTGGTAATGTAGCGGTCCACGTTGCGCTGAATCAGTTCCTGCGTCTGTTGCAGGGTTAGGCCCGATACCTTTACTTTGCCCACGTTAGGGAGGTTCACATTACCTTCATCGTCTACAGAATAGCCGCTCAGGAACATAGTGCCAGGGTCGGCAAAGCCGAAGGCGCTGGAGGGAGGCACAATGTTGTAAATATTAGAAATTTCAGGTTCAAGACTCTGCACCTTAATAGAGAGCACGTCGGCAGGCTGTAGCTGGTAAGGCTTATAGGTGGTCTGCATGGGCGTAGCCACTGTCTCTTTCAGGTTGTCATTTTGCATGTATACAAGCTCTTTTTTGCTTAGGCACGAGGTCGCGCTTATTATTAGGAGCAGGAGGTATACGACTCTTCTCATGTGTTTTGTATAAGGGTGTTGTGAATGATGATACTCGTACGTTTATTTTGATTTTATGATAATGGGTACGCATGCCTTTTGTGTTTCGGCATGAAGTACCCAAAAAATTGTATCAGCCATATATACTATAGGAGCCACAAAAAGATGCTTGTTTTCAAAAATATTATGTGAATTTAATGTTGGCAGTCAGGGTTTTTAATTGCAAGTTTCTTTAAATCAGAATGTTGCTATTTTTCGAGATCGGTAATTATTAACACAGGATAACACTGTATTTGCACAACGTGTATATTCGTACATAAATGATTTGTTGGAATAATTATATAATTTATATTGAGACAGGAGTTGTCGTGGTAGTAGGGGAAGGTAAGACGGCTGCTGTTATAAAAAGGGACTGCCATAAAACAGAGCCACCTTCCCCATGCGTCTGGCACGAAGAAGGTGGCTCACTTACTGATAGTAAGGTATATCGTATACTAATTATTCAATCCATTTGGTGCGGCGCTGTTTGGCACGGGGCGCGGGCATCTGGCTCTGTTTCAGTTTATCGGATGCCTTGCGTATCAGCTGTTGCGAGAATCCGTCAGCGTGCTCAATAATTCCACCTTTCAGCTTCCAGCCTTGCGGAAATAATACGGCAACCTCTGTTGCCAGCGTCTCGAGAGTAGGGGCTACTATAATATTGTATTCCATCTTAATGTGTAAATAAACAAACGGTAGAACCAATATAGGGGGTAATAACATAGGTTGTATGCGCGCGGTTACGAAATTTAGTAAATGAGGTTACATTCAAAATAAAATTTAGATGATTATTAAAATGATTCAACGAAAGCAGGGGCCTGAGTAGCTTTTTGATGAATTAGTTCTATTTGGTATTTTCTGAGGTTAGGAGAATTTTGAAAGAGGTCAGCCCTTTATTATCAGATTCAAGCGAAAACTGGAATCCGTGGCTCAGTAAGATCTCCCGAATCATGGTTAGGCCGATGCCCTGTCCGGTTTCTTTGGTACTGAAGAAGGGCGTAAAGAGCATGGGGCGCACGTGCTCCGGTATACCTTCGCCGTTGTCGGAAATGGTCAGGCAGAGCGGTTGCTCCTGCAGTTCCACCCAAATGCTGCCATCCGATTTCACGGCTTCCATGGCGTTCTTTAGTATGTTGAGCAGGGCCTGTTCCATCTGCTGCTCGTCCATGGGGAGGCAGAGCGGGGTGGCAGGGAGTTTGAGAAGCAGGCTGATGTGCCGTTGCTCCAACTGGGGCAGCATCAGGCGCTCGAGCCGTTTGAGCAGGGCTTGCACCTGTACCGGCTTTTTAGAAGGAGCGGGGAGGCGCACCACATCGGCAAAATTGGCCATGAAACGGCTCAGGTTCGTGTTCCGGTCAATGGCTACCTGCAGGGCGTAGGTGAAGTCCTCTTGGTGTTCCTCGTCAATCTGCGGAGTATAATACTGCACCGAGTCCAGGATGGAGTTGATGGCGCCGGTCGAGTTATTCACTTCATGCGACATCATCCGGATGACTTTTTCATAAGCCTGGCGCTCGTTTTTGATGATGGCCTCGGTGAGTTCCTCCAGCATAATAAAGGCCCGCTGAAAACCGCGGTCGATGAAGTGCGCCCGGTGTGCCCGGAAGGTACGGATGCCATTGAGGCGGAAGGTATAGGGCTGGCCTGCCTGTACCTGCGTAAGCTCCCGTGCCCAGGTGTTGGGCAGTGCCGCCAGATCGTTGCCCTGCAACGACTGGCCGGACAGGTATAGGAAACGCTCTGCAGCGGGATTTATACTTTCGATGCGGTTGTCGAAGTCGAGCAGGATGATGCCGGCGGGAGAGGCCTGAATGATTTTCTCGAGCAGGAAGTGTTTTTCGGCCTGCGCCACACGTTCCTGCCGCAACTGCTCAATCATGCGGTTGTACACGTCCACCAGTTCGTCCAGTTCCGGCTGCCCTACCTGCACAAACTTGGTCGAAAAGTCTTTGTCGCGAATGGACTCTATACCTGCCCGGATCAGGTTGAGCGGCTTGAAAAAGGCATTGTAAAGATTTATAGTCAGTACGACGGAGATCATTATCAGCACCTCCATACCTATAAACAGCAACTTGTTTTCCTGCAGCAGGAAATAAGCCATAGCCGCCAAAAGGCCATGCATGACAACCGCAAAAAAGATGAACTTAGTCCTGAGCTTCATACGGGATGCCGAACTTTTCGAGGCGACGGTAGAGGGCGGCACGGCTGAGGCCCAGCGCACGGGCTACCTTGCTGATGTTGTTGTGGTAATAGGCCATGGATTTTCGGATCATGGAGGCTTCCATTTCGTCCAGCGTCATGGTGCCGACGGCCGGCAGGGCCTTGTCGCCAGTCTTTACGGGGCCCTGCTGTGCCTGCGCCTGGAAGTCCTCTGCGCTCAGTACTTTGTCTTCGGCTACCAAAACGGTCCGTTCCACCAGGTTTTTTAGCTCCCGAATGTTGCCCGGAAAGGGGAGCTCTTTCAGCCACTGCAGCGCTTTGGGACTCAGTTCCAACTCCGGACGGTGGTAGGTCTTTTTCATGTTCTCCACAAAAAACTGCACCAGCAGCGGAATATCGTCGGGTCGTTCCCGCAGCGAAGGTATACGCACCTTGATCAGGTTGATGCGGTAAAAAAGGTCTTCGCGGAATTTGCCTTCCTCCACCATCTGTTCCAGGTTTCGGTTGGAGGCGCACACCACCCGGATGTCGAGTTTGCGGGAGCGGCTGTCGCCGAGCACTTCGTAGGTGCGGTCCTGCAGCACACGCAGCAGTTTCACCTGGCTGTTCATGTCCAGTTCCCCGATTTCGTCGAGGAAAATGGTGCCTTTGTTAGCCATTTCGAAGCGACCCACCCGGTCGGCTTTGGCATCAGTAAAAGCACCGCGCTTGTGGCCAAACATTTCGCTTTCAAACAGACTGGCAGAAATACCACCCAGGTTCACTTTCACAAATGGCTGGGATTTGCGGAGGCTGTTGCGGTGCACGGCCTCCGCGATCAGTTCTTTGCCGGTACCGCTTTCGCCTTCAATCAGCACGGAGGCGTCGGTTGGCGCAATCTGCCCGATACGCTTCAGGATTTGCAGCAGCTGCGGGTCCTGTCCCACAATGTTGCTGAAATCGTATTGCTGGTCGAGCTTTTTGCGGGTGAGCGCTTCGTCTTTAACCGGAGCCTGTTGCGATAGACTGAGCGCCGTGCGCACCGCCTGCAGCAGGTAGTCGTTGCTCCAGGGTTTGGTGATAAAGTCCGCTGCTCCCAGGCGCATCCCCTCCACCGCCAGGCTGATAGAGCCCCAGCCAGTGATCAGGATGACGGGCAGTTGGGGCATCAGTTGTTTAAACGTTCCCAGCAGCTGAAGCCCATCCTGGCCAGAGGTCTCGATGGAGAAATTCATGTCCATGATCACGAGTTGCAAGGCCTGCTGCTGCGCCATTTCCAGCGCCTCCTTCGGAGAGGCTGCTTCTTTTGTCTTGAAACCGTGTTGCTTGAGCAAAATGCTCAACGAAGCGCGAACGGCCACATCGTCGTCTATTATCAGGATCATGCTCAGCGTGCTGTTTGTCTGCTCTAAATTAAGTTTTTTGTCAATTATATTTTATTATTCTTCGTGCAATGCCATGGCTGGATGTATGGCTGCGGCCTGCCGGCTGGGGTAGAAGGCGCAGCCAATGGCTAAGAGATAAATAAGCCCTATCGCTATACCTAGCGCGATGAAGTAGACTACAGACTCGACCTCAAACACCTGCAGCAGCGGAAACTGGATGGCAAATGCCACGCCCAGCACCAGGCCAAAAGTAGCCAAAACCAGCACCTCGCCAATAAATTGCCGGTATACCTGGCTTGAAGCAGCGCCTACTGCCCTGCGCAGGCCAATTTCACTATTGCGGCGACTGATGTTGTACCAGAGCACTCCGAACAAGCCTAGCGCCACGTTTAAAATCAGGAATCCGCAGATAATGGTCAGGGCTACCATCGGGACTTTGGCCACCTTGGCTTTATTCTGGCGCATTTTTTCCAGGGTAGCTACTTCTATGGTCCAGCCCTTGCCTATACCTGAAAGCTCTTTCACCATTTTCTCCTCAAACTCCACGCCCATACCCGGTTTTACCTTTATCAGGAGTTCCCCATAAAAGTCTTTTTCATCTCTGGGCAGATGGATACGGTTAAAAAAACCTGGTTCTTCGGCCGTATACTCACTGCTTGGCCGGTAATGCTCCACCACACCTACCACCTGGTAGTTGGAAGAGTCATTCCGATGCAACAATTTACCCAGTGGGTCTTCTCCTTCAAACAGCTGCTGCTGCATTGCCCTGTTTATAACGATAGGGTAGTGGTGGGAGGCATTGTCCTGTTGCCCAAACCAGCGTCCGTGGCTCACCTGCATCCGCATTACTTTATCGAAGTCGTCCTGGACCAGATACTCGTTGGCCATGATCATTTTCTCTCCATAAGAAAGTTGATTATTCATCTGGCTAAAGGCAAAAGGGGCGTTGCTGTTGGTCAGCGCCATGCTCTCAATTTCCTGAAAGCCCTTAGCACGCTGCAGTATCTGCTCCTGGGTTTGCCGATTTAGAGCCGTCGAGTCAGTATCGGGGCGCATGGTTAGCAGCCAGACGTTTTCGTGTTCAAAACCCAGCGGTTTGTTGTAGTTGCGCACATTGTACACAATTAGGCTCAGCACTGCGAACAGCACCAGGAAACAAAAGAAAATCTCAGTTATGAGCAGAAAGTTGCTTCTCTTCCTGTTCCAGATTAGTTTAAACAGATGGCGTATCATTTGGAGCCTCCTTTCAGTGCCTCAACGGCTTTTAAGCGTGACATTTTATAGGCAGGGTACACACCGGAAATCAATCCGAAAATCAAACTCAGTAACAGCCCCCAGGCGAACACCCGCAGATTCAGTCCCAGATTGGCATACACAATCACGCCGCTGTCGTTTATGAGCTTCAGCACCGCCGCCGAAAGCGCAAAACCAAGTATACCGCCCAATAGTGTCAGGAAGACGTTCTCGACTATAAACTGCCCGATGATGGTGGATGAGGTGGCCCCAAAGGCTTTGCGAACCCCGATCTCGGAGGAGCGCTCCATGATACGGCTGATGTTGATGCTGACCAGGTTGATGGCAGGTAACAGCATGAACAGGAATGTCAAACCAGCTAGAATTGTGTAAAGTACCGCCAGACCGGGCTCTCTTCCTCTTCCCAGGAAGGTCCGGGCAAAAGCCTCCAGAATCGTGTCAGGGAAGGAGGAAAGTTTGGTGCCCTTCACTGCATGCTGATCTTCTAGCTTCTGAAGCATAGCAGCATACTCATCCTTTATCTTAGGAACATCATCAGGGCTGTGCGCTTTAATAGTGGCAAAGTATAACCCCCTAAACCCAGGTTTGTTGAAGTCCTGGCTTCTGAGGGTGATGGGCACCCAAACATCAGCGTATGAGTTTACGCGCAGCACGGGCACATCTTTTACAACACCCACTACTTTGTATTTAACCTGGTCTACTTCTATGGTTTTACCGACGGCCTCACCTTCACCAAAATACTGGTTCCGGGTGTTCTCATTGATGACGGCCACACGGCTGGCGCCTGCTACTTCCTGCTGTCCGAAGGGGCCTCCTTCCAGGAACTCAAACTCCAGGATGTCCCAGAACTCCCGGTCGGTGTACTTGATATCCAGGGCAAGTTTGCGGTTGTTGATGTAGCTGTTCACCTGGAAGAACATGGAGTTTACAGACACTTGTTCAGGCGTCTGCAGGGTGCGCACGTTGCGGTCCAGGAAGTGGTAGCTCGGTGGGCCACTGCTTGAGTAGCCCTCGGAATGCTCTTCGCGCATCATATTGACGAACAAAAGCTTATCCATGTCGCGCTCCGGTATCTGTGGCCCAAACGTGTGATCAAAGAGGGAAGTGGCCACCATCAGTACCATTAGGGTGAAGCTGATGCCGAAGAGGCTGATGAAGGTGAAGAACTTGCGCCGCAAGAGCACCTTCCAGGCTATTTTGAGGTAATTTTTCAGCATGGCTATACCTTTTGATAGTCGAAAGAAGCGGTTTTGGCATCGGACACCTGCTGGCCATCGAAGAAGCGGATGAGTCGCTCGGTCTTCTGGGCCATGTTCTCGTCGTGCGTCACCATCACAATCGTGGTGCCGTCGTGGCGGTTGAGGTTGAGCAGGATGTTCATGATTTCCTCTCCCATCACGGAGTCGAGGTTACCGGTCGGTTCGTCGGCCAGGATGATCTCAGGCTGACCAATCAGTGCACGGGCAATGGCCACGCGCTGGCGCTGTCCGCCGGAAAGCTGGGTAGGGTAGTGCTTGGTGCGGGCGCTGAGGCCTACTTTTTCCAGGGCAGTGAGCGCCAGGCGGCGGGTTTCTGCAGCAGACACGTTGGTGCGGTATAGCAGCGGAAGCTCCACGTTATCGAGCACGCTCAGGTCGTTGATCAGGTGATAGCTTTGGAACACAAACCCAAGTTTCTGGTTGCGGATGTGCGCCAGTTCTTTGTCTTTATACCTGCTGATAGGTAGGCCGTCAATCTCCACAATGCCATTGGTTGGCTCGTCGAGCAGGCCCATGATATTGAGTAGCGTGGACTTGCCGCAGCCCGAAGGGCCCATCACCGACACGAATTCCCCTTTCGGGATGTGCAGGTTAACGTTGTGCAGCGCTACCGTCTCAATGGTCTTGGTCTGGTAAACTTTTTCGATGTTCTTTAATGTGATCATAGTTTTATACCTTGGCTTCTAATGTCAATGAAATTGTTGAATTGCTGCATGGTTAAATTGTTGGTGCACGATTCGGACAGGTCGCTGTACATTTTTAAATTCCCCAACTTTTCCTTCATACCTATATTTAATCACACATTCACTAAATCACTCATTCGCTCATTTCTATCACCTGCTGTTGTTCAAAATCGTAAAGCGTCAACAATCGCAGGGTATAGTGTGCGGTCCAGAATTCGCTGAGTGAGGCGATGTGGGCGCGGCGGGCCTGGTCTTTTTCTGCGAGCGCGATGTTGAGGTCGGTAATGCTGATGCGGCCAATCAGGAAGGTGTTACGGGCAATTTCGTAACGCTCTTCTGCAATGGCATCGGCTTCGTCGGTGGTGGCGATGCGGGCCTTCAGGGTGTTGTACTGGTTCACTTGTGTGAGCACCGCTTGCTCGAAGTTGGCATCTTCCTGGTCCACGGTATACTGTACCAGCTGTTTGTTCAGCTCTGCTACTTTATAAATAGAGCGCTGCCGCCCCCAGTCCATGATCGGCATGCTGAAACCAATGCGGGCTCGCTGCTGGTTTTCGGGACTTGTATAGATGTCAGTGAAGGAGGCGCCACGGTTGGTGAGGCCAAAGGTGGCAAACAGACTGGCATTGAAGCCATTGTCGCCATGGGCTTTGGCCATCAGTGCTTCGGCCTCCAGCAGTCTTCTGCTAAAGTTGATGCTTTCTTTCCGGTTCTTGCGGGCTTCGGCAAGCGCTACCTCGGCAAGTACGGTTGTGGCAGGTATACCTTCAGGCGTTATCAGCTCCAGTTGATCTGTCTCTTTCATGCCGATGTAGGTTTTAAGGGCAAGCGCTGCGGTCTGCTGATCGAGGGCCGCCTGTGCCATGGCCAGTTCGGCGTTCAATACCGCCAAGCGTAGTTGCAACAGGTCGTTTTTTGAAAGGCGACCAAGCTTGTACTTCTCCTGCGCGATCTGGTATAGCGTATCGTTGCTCGACTGGTTCTGGCTCGCGATGCGCTGGTTTGTCTGGGCAAGCAGCAGGTCAAAGTATAGTCTGGTCGCGTTCACGGCTATGTTTTCGCGCTCTTCCAGGTATACCTTCTGTGACTCCTGGTAACGGAGCGGCTCTATCTTTTTAGCCCAGGACAACTGGTTATAAGCAAACAGGGGTTGCTCTATACCTATAATCGCCGGGTTGCCGTTATAGCGGGTCTGATCCCGGTCAAAATCGTCGAAGCGCTGCATTAGCGACGTAACAAACACCCGGCCACCGGTCGGACTCACCACCTGGCTCAGACTCAGCCCCAACTCGGAGTTGTTGATCGATACTGGTTTGAAGTCGATGGTGCCGTCGGGCTGCGTAACGGGCGTAATCGTGCGGCTGAAATCGGGGAGGGTACCGGTGAGGCTGAGCTGCGGCTTGTAGTCGGACTTGAAGCTGCGCCACTGCCAGTAGCTGTTCTCGCGGCTGGTCTCTGCCTGCCTTGCTGTTGCTGACTGCTCCTGCGCCAGGGCAATCACTTCCTGCAGACGCAAAGTGCGCATAGCAGGCTGTGCTATACCTGGCAGACAGGGCAGCAGCATCACAAACAGCAAACAGTAAAGTTTTTTCATAATTTTAGTTACGTATTCCGACTTCCTTCTTGAATAAGGATTAGTAGATAAAAGGGAAAGAACTTTTCCTTCTTAACTCCCCAACTCTCAAACTTCTAAATTTACCTCACTTTCACTTTGTCGAGGTGCTGGTATTCGGTCAGGTCAGAGATCACCACTTGTTCGCCGGCTTGCACGCCGCTTTCCAGCTCCAAGAATTCTACATTGCTCACTCCGATCTTCGCATCTCTTCTGATCAGTTCACCGTCGCGCAGCACGTATACCTGGGGTTTGCTGGCCGTTCTGAAGTAAGGGCCGTTCTTCACGCGCAGCGTGTTCGGTTTGGCAACAGTGTGCACATACACATCCACGCGCAGACTTGGCCGCAGCTGCTGGTGTGCTTTTTCTTCGAGGGCGACAAAAAAGGTGACGATGCCATTTTCGATGGTTGGTTTGATAGAGGCAATACTGCCTGTGAGGTTAGTGTCGTTAATGCGGACAGTTACGCTGCTTCCAACGCTGATCTGGCTGGCGAAGGCATCAGAAATAGTAGCCTGCACGCGGTAGCTGCTCAGGTTAGCAAGCCGGGCAATGATGTCGCCGGCGTTTACGTTGCTGCCGATCTCGTTTTTCACCCAGGTAATCACGCCCGGCTGTGTGGCACGCACTTCTGCCTGTTCCATTTTGCGCTGCAGTTCCTCGATCGAGCGGCTCTGCATGGCCAGGGTATAGCGCAGTTCCTGTTCGTCGGCTTTTAAAAGCTGGCGCTCTGTTACGATTTCACGCTCTATCTGCGCCAGTTCCTGCTGCGCGATGCGGAGGTTGAGTTCTGCCTGCTTCACGCTTTCCTGTGTTCCGCCGCCAATTTTGAGGAGGTATTGTTCATCTTCAAGCTGAGCCTGCAGGCTTTTCACCCTCATGCGCTTTATTTCCAGCTGCGATGCCAGGGCATTTAATTTTTTTTCGAGGTTGAGGTTGAGCTGCACTGTTTTGTGGCGGCTTTGTTCCTGCTCGTCTTTGAGTTTGTCGTAGGCCAGCTGGGTATAGGCTCTGTCGAGCAGCAGGATCTGGTCGCCGGGCTGCACCTGCTCGCCCGTGTTGTGCACCACCTGCTCGATACGTGCCTGGATGGGGCTGGTGATCACCTGCTCGTGCTCCGGAACTACTGTGCCCGAAGCCGTGATGGTAGCCACAACCGGCCCTTCCTCCACTAGTGCAGTTCTGAGTTCTGACCTGGCAATGCTGGGTGTAATCAGGCTTCTGAATCCGAGGATAGCAACTGCGACCAAGGCAGCGGCTATACCTATTTGCCAAATGCGCTTCCGCTTCCGGGCTTGTCTGGTGCTGGCTGATAATTCACGATCCATTGTCTGAAGTTGGGTTTTGCTCGTGAGGGTATAGCCAATTTAGATGCCAATAATGTATATTGTTGATTTATAGCTAGTTAAAGTATAAATAATTGGTTTTAACCTCATTATACCTGTTCAATAATGAACAGTTTGTTCGCTTTTGTGAGGGCAGTATGGAGAGGAGATGATTTAAATATAGTATTCTGTTGATTTTTATTAGTTTTAGGTGTGGGTAGATGTGAAGCTACCTTCGATGCAACAGAAAATCCTTCCCAGAAAATATGAAAACAAACTATGTGCTATACCTTGTAGCGATGCTCTTGATGGCTTGCAACGAACAGCCGGTGCAGGAACTTGCTACTGCTTCAACGTCAGAAGCAACACCATCAACTGAAACTACTGCAGAGCTCACGGACGAGCAAATGGAAGCCATGCGGCAAAAGTGTGAGGCCTATTATGCTTCGCTGAATGTGCACGATTCGGTGCGGGTAGCATACCTTGACAGGATTCTGGCAGACAACCAAAGCAAGCTCACCGCCAACAATCGTCGGTTTCTGACACAGCTTAAGCAGGAGTTTACCAAAAGCAATCCCAGGCAGCCTAGCCTGACCATTGAACAGGTGCTGTTCCCGGTTTTCAAGATTCCGAACCAGCCATTGGGCATCATTGGGCAGCCAGTGCCGGACATGGACAGACCTAACGAGTTTACAGATGTTTCAGCAGAAGCTGCGTTGCTGCAGAAATGGGTTGGGCCTGACTGGGCAAACAGCGCTGGAACACGCTTGGTGCACTATCCTGAGCTACTTGAATCTGTTTATCCTGCCGGCAAACCCCAGGTATACCTGTACACCACAAATACAGCCCGAACATCCCAAATAAAGGAGCTGGGACATTACTCAAACGAATGTTCTGAATACTATCACTATACCTTTGATGAGCAGGTATTGCAAAGTGGGGATGAAGTGCTTTTTGCCAGCCGCCTGCCGCTCGACCTGGCCTTTGAAAACAATCAGGCTTTTGATACCTGGTTCAAGTCTAATTTGATCCCAGACTGCGCCGATTGTCCCAGCAGTCACGACCAAGCTAAATCCATCGCTAAACTGACAGGCACCGAAAATCTCTATTTTATGTATGCAGATGCCTTTCCGGATAACCAAGAGTTGCATACCCCGCTTCGGGCTCTAATTGCAAAAGGCGAGAATGGGAAGTGGCTATACCTATGGTACAGCGATATCGATAATTTCGGTTGCAGCTGTTTGTAGTTGCGATTTTAGCTCAACTATAAATAGAATAGCAGCTTATCGTTTGCGTTATACCTTCCGCCATTCATCCCCGTAAAAACTGAAATGAAAGCAACGCTGCTATACCTACTTCTCAGCCTATACCTGAGTCAGGCTCTGGCGCAGAATCTGGTCCGGAACCCCGGACTTGAGCAGTTGAAAGGGGGCGTTATCGGATTTAAAGGTGTAAGCGGCACCCCTGATATTGCCTCTGTGGAAGGAAAAGTAATGCAGTTCCCGCCTTACTTCAATGCCTATCAATCCAACACCCCCTCCAGGCAGCTTGCCACGATTGAATTCGGGGAAGTTTGCCTGTGTCAGTGGTTTAGTTTTGAGGCAAGTGAGCTGACGCAGGTGGAATTGTCGAAGCCGCTTCGGAAAAACCAGGAGTATGTGGTGTCGCTTTATACCATTCGGGCCTCTGTCATTGAGCCGCCCATCAGCGAGGTGACAGTACATTTTAGAAGCAGACCTCTGGCAGCCATTAAACAGGTATACGGACTCAAAGAGCACCCCTTGACAGCAGCCGTTATACCGTATATCTCCCTCCAAACTGCCACCGGAGCGCCATTGGACTCCCGCACATCCTGGGAAAGAGTAAGCGGCACCTACAAAGCCACAGGCGGTGAGCGCTACCTGCTGATCGGTAATTTTCTGGGAGCCAATGCTGCCGCGCTGGGTGTCATGAATCCGGATACCGTTGAGAGCGATGAGGAACCTAAAAGCGGCAAGGCCAAAGGCACCTATTATTGCTACGACAACTTCGGCGTGGTGCCCAAGGCGGCGGCTGACAAGGAAGCGTCTGCTGAATCGGATGCCGCGCTACCACTGGCGTCGACAGCTGATGCGCCCATCGCCATCGGCAGTACCCTTACGCTGGGCGATGTAAACTTTGCTACCGCAGAGCATACCATCAAAGCAGTGGCTTTCCCGCTGCTCGATTCACTGGCTGCTTTCTTGACGAAGCAGGCGCAGGCGGGCGTTCTGATTGTAGGGCATACCGATGATGTGGGGGATGAAGCAGACAACTTGGCTCTTTCTGAGCGGAGGGCAGCCGCTGTAGCAGCGTACCTGCAGGAAAAAGGTATAGCAGCCAACCGCATTTCGGCCAATGGCTTAGGGGAGTCTTCTCCGAAATTAGATAACTTCACCCAGGAAAACAGGGCCCTAAACAGGCGGGTGGAAATCGAGATTTTCCAGAAGTAAATGCACCAGCTTTTTAATCAGGTATAGCTGCGCTTTGTCTAATCGATATTTCCCGTTCAGGCAAAAATTAACCAGCCGATAAACCAGTAATCAGAGCCAGAAACTGCGCATTTCTCCCCATCTTTCCTTAATTTGCCTCTTTCACTAAGCCATACAAACTATGAGTTATAAAGAGAGACTGGCCGCTATACGCCAGCAAATGAAAGAGCAGGGATTAAGCGCCTACATCATTCCTTCCGCAGACCCGCACATCAGCGAGTACCTGCCCGACCGCTACAAATGCATTTACTTCGCTTCGGGCTTCACGGGCTCGGCAGGCACGCTTGTTATCACCCAGGACTTTGCCGGTCTCTGGACCGATGCCCGCTATTTTGAGCAGGCAAGCGAGCAACTGGCAAGCAGCGGTTTTGAACTGGTGAAACTGCAGGTACAGCACGCACCCGAGTACATTGGCTGGCTGGCCGACCGCCTGAATCAGGGCGAAGTAGTAGGGTACGATGCGAAGCTGATTTCAGTGGGACTGGCAGAACTGCTGGAGCAGGAACTGGCACCGCTAGGTATAGCAATGGCCTCTGACCATGATTTGCTGGATCCGATCTGGGAAGGCCGTCCGGAGTTGCCAACTGCCGCCGCCTACCTGATAGGAGAGGAGACAAGCGGACAATCCACCACTTCCAAACTGGAAGACTTGCGCAAGTCCCTCAAAAAACAAAGAGCTGATTATCACCTGATTTCTTCCCTTGACGACATGGCCTGGCTCTTCAACATGCGCGGCGCCGATGTGAAGTGCAATCCTGTCGTTCTCAGTTTTGCACTGATCAGTCAGGAGAACACGGTGCTGTTCATTGACCAGGCAAAACTGAACGAAACTGACAAGAAAAAGCTGATGGCCGACGGCGTAGAGCTGCAGCCATACGAAATGGTAGAGCGTTTGCTGGCCGAACTGCCTGCTGGTTCGTCTATCCTGATCGACCCGAAACGCAATTGCTATGCGCTGTATAAGCAACTTCCATCTGGCACGCGCGTGATTCAGAACACGAACCCGACAACCTTTTTCAAGGCTGTTAAAAATGAAGTGGAGGTAGAAAACACCCGCAAAACGATGGTAAAAGACGGCGTGGCTTTGACGCGGTTCTTTAAGTGGCTGGAAGAAAACCTGGGCAAAGAGACCATTACCGAAATGTCCGTGGCAGATACTTTGCGTGACTTCCGGGCCGGGCAGGAGGGCTTCATTGGCGAGAGTTTTGATACCATTGCCGGCTACAAAGCGCACGGTGCCCTGCCTCACTACAAAGCCACACCAGAGAGCGATGTTGAACTCAATGCCGACGGTCTGTTCCTGCTCGATTCTGGCGGACAATATACTACCGGTACCACCGACATCACCCGCGTGGTTTCACTCGGCAACCTGACCGAAGAAGAAAAGACTGACTATACCCTGGTGCTGAAAGGCATGATCGACGGCGCCACTGCCCGTTTCCCGAAAGGCACCCGCGGCTACCAGATCGACGCCATCACCCGCAAACCGCTCTGGGACCACTTCCGCAACTACGGCCACGGCACCGGGCACGGCGTTGGTTTTGCCCTGAACGTACACGAAGGTCCACATGTGTTCAACCCATCGCCCACACCAGTAGATATTGAACTGGGCATGATCACATCAGTAGAGCCCGGCCTGTACCGCCCAAATCAATACGGCATCCGCATCGAAAACCTGGTGCTAACTATATCGGACGAGTCGAACGCCTTTGGCGAATTCTATACCTTTGAGCACCTCACCCTGGCTCTGATCGACACCGCTCTGGTGAAGAAAAAACTGCTTGATGAACGCCAGATCAAGTGGCTCAACAACTACAACCAACTGGTAGTAGAAAAGCTCGGCCCGCACCTGAACGAGGAGGAGCTGAACTGGCTTAAGGAAAAGGCTAAGGCTGTTTAGTTGTTGATTGCTAATTATTGAAAACAAAACCGGCTATACCTCCAACAGGTACAGCCGGTTTTTTTAAGCTTTTCCAATCCTCCATTTTCTCTGGTATATTTGTAAAACACCTAAACCACCATGAAACAAACCACCCCTACCATTTTAATGATCGAGCCAACGGGCTTTGGGTATAACCCGGAAGCGGCTGCAACCAACAGTTTTCAGCAAGAGTTGCGTGACTTTACGCCCGGTCAGGTGCAGGATATTGCACTACTCGAGTTTAGGAATGCGGTGTCGGAATTACGGAATCTGGGCGTGGAGGTGATCACCATGCGTGACCCTCAGAATGCGGGCACGCCTGACTCTGTGTTTCCAAACAACTGGTTCTCCACGCATGCCGAGGGGCATTTGGTGACCTACCCGATGGCATCGCCCAGCAGACGAATCGAACGCCGCGCCGAGGTGATAGAACAGATCAAACATGCCTGTCAGTGTGAGGAACATATAACGCTCGAGTTTTTTGAAGAGCAGGAAACGCCGGTATACCTGGAAGGAACGGGAAGCATGGTACTAGATAGGGTCAACAAGATAGCCTATGCCGCTGTATCGCCGCGCACGAATGAGGATGTATTGCGGCAGTTTTGCGATAAGCTGGGCTACAAGGCAGTCACATTCGAAGCTTATGGTTCGGCAGGAGAGTTGATCTACCACACCAACGTGATGATGTGCGTGGGCGATACCTATGCTGTAGTGGCGCTGGATACGGTAGCAGAGCAGGACCGCGAAATGCTTCAAACTATTCTGACTGAAAACGGGAAAGAAATCATCGAAATCAGCAAAGAGCAGACGTACCAGCACTTTGCCGGCAACATGCTGCAGGTCGAAAACCAGCAGGGTGAGCGAATAATGGTGATGTCGAAGGCCGCTTATGAAAGTCTGACGCCCCAGCAACTAGAGCGCATGCAGGCCCACAATGAACATATCCTATACCTGCCCATCCACATGATCGAAAAAGCCGGGGGAGGTAGCATCCGGTGCATGATCGCGGAGCTGTTCAGGAAACAGTAATTTTTCCGCTTCGCTATACCTGATACCTGCCGCCGTATACCTAGCTTTGCGGTTTCATTTATACAGGAGCCTGCATGAGCAGTATCATCTTACTTTTTCTTTGCCTGATTGTGGGGGTGCTGCTGCGGCGGGTACCGGCTTTCCCGAGCACGTCGCCGGTGGTGCTCAACCAGTTCATCATCTATATTTCGCTGCCTGCGCTGGCGCTCTATGCTATACCTGAGGTAGAACTTAACAGTACGGTGCTGCTGCCGGTGGGCGTGGCCTGGATCTGCTTTGGGGCGGCTGCGTTGTTTTTCTATACCTTAGGCCGCATCTACGGCTGGTCCAAAAAGCTGATCGGCTGCCTGATCCTCACCGCCGGTCTGGGCAATACTTCCTTTGTTGGTTTCCCGATCATCGAAGCACTTTATGGGAAGCAGGGTTTGCAAACAGCCATCCTCGTTGATTTGCCCGGCACTTTTGTGGTGGTCTCTACGCTAGGTATAGCCCTGGCTGCCTACTTTTCCAAAGGACAACCGGATTTTAAAGCCATCGGCCTTAAGATTCTCACTTTCCCGCCATTCATCGTATTTATCATTGCTTTCGCCATGAACGTGGCCAATCTGCATTTTTCAGCTGATCTGAAAGAAGTATTCAACCGATTGGGCAGCACTGTGACGCCGCTGGCGCTTGTGAGTGTGGGCATGCAGCTGCGTATCGAACGCAAGAGCAAGCACTGGCGATTTCTGTTTTTGGGCCTTGCTTTTCAGCTGATTCTGGCGCCGCTGCTGATTTATGTGCTCTATGCACTGGTGCTCGGTATGCGCGGTCCGGTGGTACAGGTGAGCATTCTTGAAGCAGGTATGGCACCCATGATCACTGCCTCCATCGTGGCCATTTCTTACGGACTCAAACCCCGGCTGGCTTCCATGATGGTGGGCTTTGGTATACCGCTCTCTTTTATCACGCTGGCCATTTGGTACATGCTGGTGCAGGGGCTATAGGTATAAGAGGTTAGCTATTCCTGAAGATTTCTCGTTATTTTACAGGTATAAATACTGGCCCGGGCTATACCTGGGCCTATTCAGATTATGACACAAAACACAACCGAGGGCATCCGCCTGAATAAATTCATCAGCGACGCCGGCATCTGCTCGCGCCGCGAAGCCGATAAACTGATTGAGCAAGGGAGGGTGCTGGTGAATGGCAAATTGCCTGAGGTCGGTGCCAGGATTAAAGGCAAAGACAAAATACAGCTAGACGGCAAGACGCTACAATGGAACCAGGTGGCACCCGTATACCTGGCGCTCAACAAACCGGCTGGCATCGAAACCACTACCGATCTTTCGCAGCGCGACAACATCATCCGATTCGTCAATTATCCGGAGCGCATCTTCCCAATCGGCCGTCTCGACAAAGACTCTGAGGGCCTGATTTTCCTGACAAACGACGGCGACATCGTAAACAAAATTCTGCGGGCGGGAAACAAGCACGAGAAAGAGTACATCGTGACGGTAGACAAGCCGATCAACGAAGATTTTGTGCAGCGAATGAGTAGTGGTGTATCGATCCTTGGTGTGAACACGAAGAAGTGCTTTGTAGAGCAGCTGAGTGCAAACAAATTCCGCATAATACTCACCCAGGGGATGAACCGCCAGATCCGTCGCATGACCGAAACGCTTGGTTACGAAGTGCAGACCCTGCAGCGTATCCGCATCATGAACATCACCCTGGCTAAACTTCCGCTCGGCCAATGGCGCGAACTCACTGACGAAGAAATTGCCACAATCCAAAGCCAGGTGGCTGACTCAGCGAAAACGGAAGAAGGGTCAGTGAGCAAAAAAAAGGCAGCAACAAATCAAACATCATCTTCACAACCAGCTCGAAAGAAGCCAACTTCCAGCAACCGACCGGCCCGCAAAGAGGGTGGTGCAGGCAAGAAAAGCGGTTTCGGAGCTAGTGATGCGAAAGGAGGCAAAGGCCAGCGCGGCGCTTCGAAAGGGCCGGGCGCTAAAAAATCAGGAGGGAAGAGCAGCGCAGGCGCCAGAGGAGCCAGCCGGAACGCCCCGGCAGCCAAAGGCGGCGGACGGAAGAGGCGGTAACTTATACCTGTAGATTAAGAAAGCCGGTGCAGCAGGCAGGTTGATATACCTATACCTGTTGCACCGGCTCTTTGCATTTTATGTCCTGATACCTATCTGCTGTCGGATTAAAAACTACTGCTCGTTCCAGTAGACTAACTTTTGACTTCAGAAGCGACAGCAAAAAGGCACTTACTGATTATCTTCCTCTTCAGTTTCTTCCTCTTCCGGATAAGCGTTCAGCTTGATTTTCTCGATTTGGAGGTAGGTTTTGAATTGATGAATCAGCTTGTCCATTTCCTTTTCCTTCTGCTGCAGAGCGTCTATTTCTTCGTCTGATGTTTGCAGTACGGGGCGCAGACGGTTCAGGCTTTCTTTCATCTGAGCTACAGCGTCTTCTGTGTGGTTGATTACATCCTGGTTTTGCTCGGCGGCCATGGCCAGTTGCAGTTGCCCGATGTACATTTCCAGAAATTCCACCATGTCCCAAGGGTTATTTGGGCGGTTCCAGGTGAAGCCCGTGTTGCAGCGGCGGCACTTGTAGGTATTGCATTTCCAGCCGTACTCGTTTGTGGTCGAACCGGTGCGCTTCAGCATGTCGGCTTTGCTGCACTTGGGGCACTGGGCATTGTCTTCGATGATGTTGAGCAGGCGCTCCCGCTTGTCCATAATGGCTGTGCGGTTGGTGGCATGCGTGAGCAGCTGCGTCTCCAGGTTCTGGCAGGCAGCAGTCAGTTGGGAGTGTTCCGCGCTAAGCTCACCTTCCTCCATCAGCTTGGCTGCACGCTTGCTAAAAAAGCGCGTCAGTTTAATCAGTTCTCTCTCGTTGGGCTTTAGAACGGCTTGTTTCATGGGGTTTCTATTTATTCAAAGTTACGAAATCCGTGGCAAAGCACGAATTGTTGGGCTGATTACCGGGATGCTTTTGCTTCGCGGGTGCGTTTGTAGATGCGGATCGCCAGCATCAGCATAGCCGAAAACAGGAGTAGTCCCACGATGCCCCAAACCATGCTCAACGCGTTTTTGAGGACCACCAGAAAGACGATGGCGATCAGAAAGACTGTGGCCACCTCGTTCCAGATGCGTAGCTGGGTAGAGCTATACCTGATGATGCCGTTTTGCTGCTGTTTGAAAATGCTGTGGCACAGGAAATGGTACACGTACAGGGACACCACAAAAGCCAGTTTCCAGACAAGCCAACCCGGAAAACCGCCACCGTACAGGTGCCACATCGTAATCCCAAAAATCAGGGTGAGCACCGCCGAGGGCCAGGTGATGCCGAACCACAGCCGCTTCTGCATGATGCGGAACTGGTTCTGCAGAATGCTGCGCTCCGGTTCCGGTTTTTCTTCTGCCTCTGCAAAGTATATGAACAGGCGCACAATGTAGAACAGGCCTGCAAACCAGGTAACTACAAAGATGATGTGCAGGGCTTTGATGTATAAAAATGACATAGAGCGTCAGGTTGCTGTTTCGGCAAAGGTACGTAAAAACAAAATTCCGGAGGGGAAGGCCCCATCCGGAATTTTCGGGCGGTTTAAAGTAACAATAAAAGCTTTAAACCATTTCTAAACTAAACTTATCTTAAACAGATTTACTGAAAATCGGTACGGTTAACTTGCTGGCCCACAGACGCGCATCCAGGCACATGGCGATGTTGCGAACGAAAGGCTTACCAGCAGGCAGCACTTGTATGTCGTGGTTGCTGTACTCTACCAAGCCGTCGTCGGCGAGCGGTTGCAGGCGCATAAGGGCATCTACAAAATAAGGAAGTTCTTCAGCAGACCAGCTGGTGTAGTCGCGGCACATCAGGTTTTGGATGTGGGTACGGAGCAGCATGTCCTCGCCGGTCAGTTCGTGACCTTTCAGGATCGGCAGATGACCAGTCAGAACAGCTTCTTCGTAGGCTTCCACTTCTTTGATGTTTTGCATAAAGGCCGTGCCAGTGTCAGAGATGCTGGAGCAGCCCAGTCCGATCAACAATTCGGTATGGCGTGCGGTATAGCCCATGAAATTGCGGTGTAAAGTTCCGTTATCGGCCGCAATGCATAATTCATCTTCTGGCAAAGCGAAATGGTCCATACCTGTTTCGATGTAACCGGCCTCTTCCAGCATGGCTCTGCCAAGTTCGTACAGACCGCGTTTCACTTCCGGTGCCGGCAGGTCAGCCTCAGAATAGCGACGCTGGCCTTTGCTCTTCCAGGGCACGTGTGCGTAGCTATAGAAGGCAATACGCTCCGGACGCAGCTCTTTCACTTTCTCGATCGTCATGCGCACGCTCTCTGCCGTCTGGTGGGGCAGACCGTAAATAATGTCGCCGTTGATAGAGTTATAGCCGATTTCACGGGCAATGTCAAAAATCTCTTTTGTTTTGGCGAAGGTCTGAATACGGTTGATCACGATCTGCACACGCGGGTCGAAATCCTGTATACCTACACTCAGTCTGCGGAAACCCAGATCATAAAGCACCTGCAGCTGCTCGCCATTGGTAGCGTTCGGATGCACCTCGATGCTGAAAGCCGCGTCGGGCGTCACTTCGGTAGGGGCCAGCAATCGCTCCAGCAGGTCTTTTAAGTTGGCCGCACTGAAAAATGTTGGCGTGCCGCCACCCAGGTGCAGCTCCCTGATGCGTGGTTTCTCATCAAAAAGTGCCAGATACTGCTCCCATTCCTTCAGCAGGGTTTCCAGGTAGGGCGACTCTACTGCGTGGTTTTTGGTGATGCGCTTGTTACAGCCGCAGTACGTACACAGCTGCTCGCAAAAAGGGAGGTGCAGGTATAAACTGATCCCTTCTTTTTTATTGGTAGCACGAAAAGCCTGCTGCACATGGCTCATCCAACGCTCTTCGGTCAGGGGCTTTTCGTCCCAGAACGGCACGGTGGGGTAGCTGGTATAACGCGGCGAAGGTACATCGTACTTGGCCAGTAGTTCAGCGGGGGTGACAGCAGTTTTCATAATCGACTCTTCTTTATTCTATACCGAAGCAGACATCTGCTCCATTACGTTTACAAAGGTCGGGCACACAGGCTGCCGAAGAAATGACATTTGTCAGTCAGCGCGTTTTTTCTGAAATTTAGGGCAGGGCAAAGGGGTGATTTTTGTCATAAAAATGATTTTCCTGTTACAGGATCAGGTGCTATACCTGCCACGCAACTGCCCGCTATACCTGTTAAGCCAAATTACTATGCTCGACCATATTACCCAAACCACGCTCTTACTCGACGAAGAAAAATGCCGCCAGAACATTGCCATGATGGCTGAAAAGGCAGCCCGCAACAACATCCGGCTGCGGCCGCATTTCAAAACGCACCAGTCGGTGCAGGTCGGGGAGTGGTTCCGGGAAGCTGGTACAACGGGCATCACAGTGTCTTCGCTCAAAATGGCGCGCTATTTTGCCTCTCATGGCTGGACTGATATACTGGTGGCTATACCTGTGAACATCCGGGAGATAGCGTTGGTGAATGAACTGGCTGCTAAAGTGCAGTTGCATCTGGTGGCCGTGAACATCGAAACGGTGCAGGCGCTGGCAGAACATTTACAACACCCGGTTAACCTCTGGCTCAAGATCGATACCGGCTACCACCGCACGGGCATCCTGCCGCACAGTCACGACGAACTCGACGAGATAGTAACACTGGTGGAGCAAAGCGACTTGCTGCATTTTACAGGCGTGCTCGCCCACGACGGCCATACCTACAAACAAACCGATGCCGATGCCATTCGCACCATCCACCACACCACTGTTTTCCTCCTGAACCTGGTCCGCGACAGGTATAAGACCCGTTTCCCGGCGCTGAAGGTATCGATAGGAGACACGCCTTCGTGTAGTATTTTGCAGCATTTCAGCGGGGTAGACGAGATCAGGCCGGGCAATTATGTTTTTTACGACCTCACTCAGCAGCACATTGGCTCCTGCAGTTTTAGCCAGATAGCAGTGTGCATGGCTTGTCCAGTCATCGCCAAACATCCGGAGCGTAACGAGATCATCGTGCATGGCGGTAGCGTGCATTTCTCTAAAGACAGCCTGGCCACGGCAGATGGTTCGCTGATCTATGGGCGTGTGGTGGAATTGTCTGAGAACGGCTGGTCAGAGCCCCTGGAAGGTATAGAGGTGGTGTCGCTTTCGCAGGAGCACGGCACGCTGCGCGCTAGCAAAGCACTCTTCGACAGGTATAAGATCGGTGATCTGGTAGGTATATTACCGGTGCACTCCTGCCTCACCGCCGATGTGATGGGAAGTTATACCACACTGGACGGCAAACGACTTGAGCATCTGTCAGGTATAGGGTAAGTATAAGTTAGCTTAATGATGGCTATACCTGTAGTCGGTGCCTGACGGAATTTAGCTAAAAGCACAGGCCTTTTTACAGGCGGATGAGCGCTCCGTATACCCCCTGCACTACAGCCCCCATTTTGTAGAAGTCGAGCGTGTCGATGGTGTCACTGGTCTGGTGGTAGTGCGGATTGCGCAGGAAGGACGAGTCGTTGATCATGATGGCGTTGATGTCGTACTTCCAGTAGTTGCGGTGGTCGGAGAGGCCCGCCAGCCCGAAGCTAACCGGTAGATTTACCGATTGCACATCGATGTCGGTATGCTGGCGCATGAGGTCACGCACTTGTTGGGTATAGGTTTCCTGGCCTGTTTTGCCGACCACGACGATGAAGTTGCCGGTATGAGGGTAATGTTTAGCCAGTTCCTGATCCGGAAACTTCTGCGAGTTGGGTTCATCTGAAAAGTAACCGATCATTTCATAGCAGATCATAGCGCGCACCTTTATTTTCTGTTCGTGCAGTTTTCGGGCGTGCACGGCACTGCCCATGTCTTCGCTGGCAAAGTAGGGCGGCTCTTCCAAACAATAGGCGACCAGTTCGATATCATGCTTTAGCGGTGGTTTGTGCTGGTGCAGGAGGCGGGCAGTTTCGAGAAGACCGGCCACACCGCTGGCATTGTCATCGGCGCCGGGCTGGTCCCCGCAAACGTCGTAATGCGCTCCCACTACAATTCGCTCGGCACTGCTGTTGCCCTTAAACAGGGCCACCACATTTTTGTAGGTCCTGTTATCGACTTTAAAGGGCTGCTCCCTAACTTCACACTCCAACTGCTCAAATTCACCTTTGATGTACAGGACCGCCTCCTCCAATGCCTCCAGGTTCCGGTAGTTCCGTGCCGGTTTTATACCTGTCAGCTTCTCCACATCCCGGTAAAGTCGCTCTCTGTTGTTTTCCATAGCATCGCTTTCTTGTAGACTTCCTTTTACGATATTGACTGGAACTGTTTGGACAGAAACTCAGGATAGCAGTCCGGGATATTCTCTTAAGTTTCGCTAAGGTATAGTCTGCTTGGTCGGCAATCTTTTTTAAACAGACCTATACCTTCCATATGCCTGAAAGGTATATCTTTGCTTCCCCCGCAACAAACCATGAGCACCGTTAAAACGCCCGCACCACTAAAGCCCATCAAGGCGCCCAGAAAGGCCACGCTGGCCCCGAAGGCACCACGTGCTGCGCCTAAGCGGAAAAAAGGGAAGAAGAAGCAGTCCAAACTACCGTTCTGGATCGGAGTGGGGGTAGTAGCGGCTATTGGTTTGCTGGTGCTCTATGTGGAGTTCTTCCGGGAGAAGGAGCAGCCCATCTGGCCGGAGGGGCACAGCCCGCTCGGCAACACCATACTAGGTATAGACGTCTCCAAATACCAGCGTAAGATCAATTGGGAGAAGGTGCGCGACAACGATGTATCCTTTGCCTTTATCAAAGCCACCGAGGGCGTAAAGCTGAAAGACAACCACTACGAACGCAACTGGGAGGGAACGCAGGAAGTAGGCATCATCCGGGGAGCCTACCACTTTTACCGGCCCAACGTGTCGCCGGAGGAGCAGGCCCGCAACTTCATACAGACCGTGGTGCTGCAGCCCGGCGACTTGCCCCCCGTGCTGGATGTGGAGGTGCGCGGCAAGCAGCCGCTCAACCATTTCCGGGGCGATATCAAGGAATGGCTCGTGCACGTGGAGCGCGCCTATGGCGTCAAGCCGATCATCTATACCGGCTACAGCTTTTATAAGGATTACCTGGAGGGCTTCTTTGATGAATACACCCTCTGGATTGCGCACTACAATGTGAAAGAGTTGCAAATGCAGCGCACCGACCGGGCCCTGCTCTCGTTCTGGCAGCACACTGACCGCGGCGTGATCGAAGGTATAAGAGGACCTGTGGACTGCAACATCTTCTACGGCACCAAAAAAGAGATACTGAAGTTGTGCATCCAACCGAAAGAACCTGCCAAAACAGCAAAGGCGCAACGATAAGCTGCGCCTTTGCTGTTTTGGCAGGCTATACCTGCTTTTAGTCTTTTGTCAGGATTTAACGATTTAGGTATACATTGCCTAAACGGGAAGCTATACCTGCTTACCAATCAGTATTCCAACGGTTCTGAGCCGTGTTGAATTCACGCGAGCGGTTCTGACGATCGCGGTCCCTGCTGGTTTGGCTGCCTGACTGCAGGTAGCCGCTCGAGCCGTAGTCGCCTTCGCCATACCTACTGCGGGATGCGCGGTTGTAACCACTGCCCATGTAGTTGCCCTGATCATCGCCGTAGTTGGAGCTGTAGTAGTCGTCGCGCTCAAAGTCGTAGCGCTCCTGCCCGCCACGTCCCTCAAAACGGCGTGACACCTCGTGTCCATACAGATCTTCGCGGTCGGCGCCATAGCGGTTGTGGCGGCTGTAGTCCCGGCTTTCTTCGCGGTAACCACGATTGCCCATCGATCCTCTGCCTTCACCGCTATACCTGCGCTGCGAGCCCATGCCGCTGTCGAATGGGTGACTCGAATCGTGATGGCCGCCTCTGCTGTCCCCAAAGCCTTGGGCACCACCGTAGCTGCCCATGTTGCCGTAATTGCGGGAGGTGCTATAGGTGTTGCTGTCGGTGATGTTTGTGTTGGAATAGTTGCGCGATCCGCCGCGTTCATTGCCCTGGTTGCCCCAGGTACCCTGGTAGCTCTCGTTGCCATAGCCGCCGTGCGCAGCGGAGCCGTAGTCGTCAAATCGATAACCGCTGTCCTGTTCCGGATGACGGTAGCGTTCTGAGCGATGGGTATGGAAACCTCCTTCGTGGCGGTCGTAATCCCGGTCTGATGAGTGTCTGTTCATAGTTCTAAGTTTTAGCGTTTTACATCAATACACTATACTTATAAACGGGAGCGAACCTCAACTGTTGGGCAATTTGTGACCGGACTTAGTGAGGAGTGGTCAGCAGGTTGGCAGGAAGGATCGTATGGGTGCGTGATCCTGATTTAACCGGCTTTTGTACGAGGGGCTTGTCCTGCTGCTGGGAGGTGCTATACGGTTTGTAGCCAAACAGCAGGAAACTGGTCGAGACGGCCACGGACACCATCGTGATGACAATGGCCACGTACCGGATGCCGTCGTAGAAGCTGTGGCGTGTGCGCCAGATGGCCAGCCGGAGCGGCTGCAACACAGGTTGCAGGGCATCGGCGTGCAATACATTGTGGCGTACCCACTGTATGAACTTTTCCTGCCCGATCACCACAACCGAACCCAGTATACTGATGTTCACCAGCGAGAACATGGCCATCATCTGCACATACGGGTTGGTATACAGGTGCCCGTACAGGTGCTGGCTGTAGGCAATGGCACCGAGCATCAGCCCGATCATTAGGATATTCGGGAGGCTCAGCAGCCAGTTGTTCTTTGGCTTGTCGTCCTTGGGCGTTGGAATATAGGGCACCTTCACCCGGAAAATAGAGTAGATGAGCCCCAGCAGGAAAATCCACCAGGTGCCGGTGCGCAGAATGCCGCCGAATAGGTGGAAGCCCTTCTCGTTTTTCTCGTGGTACCAGCGCTGCGCATACTGCCGGATGGCAATGGAGATGAGGAAAAACGGCGTGAACATGATCAGAAACTCACCCAGCGACACATACCACGGAAACTCTGCCATAATCAGGGCCAGCGAAGGAATCAAGAAATCGATCAGGTTGAACACTCCGAAGAGGTAGTAGAACGGAAGCGTGCCGTAGTGGATGCGCTGCCGCCAGGTGAAGCGGCTGAATAGCTTCGGGTATACTGTGAAAAGCAGCTCAAACGTGCCGCGGCTCCACTTTACCTGCTGTTTGTAGTAAGCTGAAAGGGTACCGGGCACCAGGCCACGATTCAGGATCTTGGGAACGTAAACTGATTTCCAGCCCTCGGCATGCAACTGCATGGCGGTGTGCATGTCTTCGGCCAGACCAGCAGCATGTCCGCCTATGCTGTCGAGAGCGCTGCGACGGAAGGTGCAGTTGGCGCCAATGGCCTGTGCCGTGCCGTGGGCATTCATGCCCATCATCATCGGGCCGTAGAAATTGTAAGTCTGCTCGGCCGCGCCATAGGCCACCAGGCTTTCCTTTTGGTTGTAATAGGCCTGCACGCACTGCACATAACCTATTTCAGGGTCTTCAAAGTAGGGCAGCACCTCATCTAGAAACTCAGGAACGGGCACGTGGTCCGGATCCAGCACCAGGCAGATATCGCCGGTGGCCTGCTTCAGGGCATTATTAATGTTGCCGGCTTTGGCATTGATCTTCTGGGTACGGGTAACGTGGATCACGCCCAGACGCGCGCATTCCTTCCGCAGAAACGGATCATCAGCCTCATCGCAAAGGTAGGTCGTATGCGGGTAGCGGATGCGCTGAATGGCCTCCAGTGTGTTGATGATCATGTCGTAGGGCTCGCCGGGGCAGAAAGTTGTGAGCACATCGACCTTAAACTTAGTGCGCAGTTTGGGCTTTACCGGAACGCTCACATCGAAGTAGTGGTACCACTCATGCAGGGTACGGAGGAGCTTGAAACCCAGCGCAGTCGTCAACATAATGTAGAGCGGCAGGTAGCCGATATGGTCTTTATCGATGAACCAGTAAAGAAAAAGTACCATCGTGATGAGGCCCATCACGATCATCAGCCGGATTGTCAGGATATCTTTCTGTTTGGGAACAACGCCGGGAATAGAAGCTTGCTGCACTTTCGGATTACTGGCAGGAATGTTATACATCAGTAAAAGGGGTCGTGTATTATCTTAGGGGTGGCTTACTTATCATGCAAGTGCTGTTATGTATGATTCGGGGTTGCCTGGCACAATAACATCTGAAGTTTATACTCGTATTAGCCTCAAAAGTTCTATTGCTTTACCCGGAATTTTATCACACATACCCCGCTACATCCGACTATATGTTCACCCACAGTATGGTTTATCTTACCAGTAAGAGTACAATTTTATTGTTTTGCTTACTCCTTATAAGCGCCTGTTCGTTCAGAACATCTGATAATCAGCAATATGTAAAAAAAGGCCGCACAGTAGAAGTGGTGAAGGAAGGCGACAAGTATACCCTGTACCGCAACGGCGAACCCTACTTTATAAAAGGAGCGGCCGGGTACGAGCATTTTGACAAGGTGGCGGCCTATGGCGGCAACTCCATCCGGGTGTGGCATACCGACGACGATACCCAGCGCCTGCTGGACGAAGCGCATCAACAAGGCCTGACCGTGATGCTGGGGCTCTGGATGGAGCGTGAGCGGGAAGGGTTTAATTATTATGATAAGGACGATGTGGCCGCCCAGAAGGAGCGCCTGCATGCGGAAGTGCTCAAGTACAAAGACCATCCGGCCCTGCTGATGTGGGTGGTGGGCAACGAGCTGTATGCCGAAGGGTCAAACGTGAAGGTATGGGATGCCGTGAACGGGGTTGCCGAAATGATTCACGAAGTAGACCCCAATCACCCGACCACGACCACCGTGATGAACGTGCCAAAACAGGTGGTGAACCTGATTAACCGCCGCTGCCCGGCCATCGACATTCTGTCTATCAACTCATTCGGAGCCCTGCACGACCTGCCTACTGAATTACGCGGAACGGACTGGAATGGTCCCTATGTGATAGCCGAGTTCGGAGGCCGGGGCTACTGGGAGACCAGAACCACCTGGTGGTATGCGCCCATCGAACAGACCAGTTCGGAGAAAGCTGCCTTCGCCCGAGAAAGGTATGAGAGCACCGTGCTGGCCGATCCTGACCGTTGCCTGGGTGCCTACGCTTTTATCTGGGGCTACAAGTACGAAACGACCCCGACCTGGTTCAGCATTATGACCGAGACCGGCGAAGAAACCGAAATGGCGCAGGTGATGCGCGAGATCTGGAGCGGAAAACGCGATTTCAACCGGGCACCGCACATTGCCTACCTATCGCTCAAGGGCATCTTCCCGTTAGACCAGGTATACCTGCAGCCCGGTGAACTTTCCACGGCAGCCGTGTTTGCGACCGATGCCGACGGCGACAGCCTGCGGGTAGATTGGGAGCTACTGCCTGAAACCGTGAGCGAAGACGGCAACGCCATAAAAGAGCAAAAGCCAGAAGCCGTACCTGGTGTGATCCAACAAACGGAGGGCAGCAGCGCCACCCTGAAAGCCCCGCAGCGGGACGGCGCCTACCGGCTGTACGCCTATGTGTACGACGGCCAGGGGAACGTCGCCACCGCCAACTTTCCGTTTTATGTGAAGGCCGGCAACACCTTTAGTTCAGCATTGGATTTTTACTAAGCCAATCAACGCTGTAGTTAAATTATTTGGCTGATTTTTAGACTTATTTCATCGTCTTGCCTTGGGTTAATCTTTATTTAGTAACCGCTACAACCAATTCGGCGCTTCTGCAGTAAACCACTTACCTCAGTTTTAGATTTAGGAGTAGTACAATTTAGACCGTTTCCGATAGAAGCAGTCTTCAGGCCATGCTGTCTCCTGCTGAACATTTCAAAGATCCTAGAGCCTGAATGAACACATGAACAAGCAACTGAATAATACAAAAATAAAAAAGGCCCAGACTACTGGTATACCTACCGGTACAATGTCAAAAAATGTGCAAAAAGCACCCAAAAAGCTGGAGGCGGGGGACTTTTACAAAGAGGCGCTGAGCCTGCTAGTGAAGAGCGAAGCGAAGTTTCTGGTTGGAGGCGGACTCGCGCTGGACAGGTATACGGGAATCAACAGGGCAACAAAGGACCTCGATGTTTTCTGCAAAGTGGGAGAGTGCCCCCGCATTCTCAAAACCTTCGCGGAGAGTGGCTACGATACCGAGATGACTGACCCACGCTGGCTGGCCAAAGCCAAGAAAGAAGATCACCTCATGGACCTGATCTATAACAACCCGGCCAGCCTGTGCCCCGTGGACGACCGCTGGTTTGAGTATGCCACTGAAGGAGAGCTGTATGGAGTGAAAGTGAAGTTTATGCCGCCCGAAGAGCTCATCTGGTGCAAACTGTACGTGCAGAACCGGGAGCGCTACGATGGTTCTGACATCAACCACCTTCTCCTGCGCTGCGGCGAAACGCTCGACTGGAACCGCCTCTGGTCCTATACCGAACAGCACTGGCAACTGGTGCTGGCTCAGTTCATGAGCTTCCATTTTGTATACCCTTCCGACCGCGACATCATACCCCGCTGGCTGATGGACGAGCTGCTGCTGCGGGCCAAAGAGCAGTACGATGTGGAAACGCCCAAAGAGAAAATCTGCCGCGGCCCCTACATCGACCAAACCCAGTACGGCCACGACATCACCGTTTGGGACTACAAAGCAATGACCATGCGCACCATATAGATACCAAGGCTGATGTGTACGCTGCTATACCTGTAGGAGGCAGAATGAGACTTCGTGTTTTCTAGAGTCAGAAACAGATATTTGGGCAGGTATAGCTTGTGTTTAAATTCATCGTTCCTATAGGTATAGCCTTCTTGATTAAATGCTATACCTACAGGTATCACGACAAAGGCCCTGTGTTACAGGGCCTTTGTCGTTTCAGAATTTATCGCTCCGTCGCTCCAGCAAAATGGTGTTGCGCCATACGCCGTGCAACCGGGCAATGCGGTCGCGGTAGCCGATCTGGCGGAAGCCGTGCCGTTCCTGCATGTGCAGGCTGGTGGTATTATCGGCGAAGGTAGAGGATTGCAGCGTCCAGATGCCGTTGGCCTCGCTCTCCTCGATCATAGCGCGCATCAGTTGGTCGGCTATACCTTTGCCGCGGTGGCGGGTAGCAATGTAAATGCTGAACTCAGCCACGCCACGGTAGCAGGCTCTGGAAGACACAGGCAGCAGCGCCACCCAACCCAGCACTTCATCGTTTTCAATCGCCACCAAACGGGTATGTGGCAGGTGGCTGTGGTCCCATTCTTCCCAGGTGGGCACTTCGGTGTTGAAGGTCGAGTAGCCGGTTTCCAGGCCCTCTCCATAGATGCGGAGCACCTCGTGAGCATGCTCCGCTTGCATCGGTACAAGCTGTATCATCGCTTATTTCCAGATCAAAATTAGCGTGCCGCACAGGATCACGCCCATGCCCAGCATTAAACGCGGTGTGAGCGGCTCGTTCAGCAAAAAGTAGGAGAGGCCGACCGTCACCAGTATACCTGCCCGGTCTATTGTCGCCACCACCGACACATCGGCTGTTTTGATGGCTTTAAAGTACAGAATCCAGTAGACGGCGGTGCAGGCGCCGGCCAGTATGAACCAGGTGAGCGTTTTATTATCGATTTGCCGGGCTGTTTTGAGCCCGCCTGCGTATAGCGCGTACCCGAGCACCATCATAAACAGCACCCCCGTGCGTATAACCAAAGCCAGGTGCTCATTGGCATTGTTATTCATTCCCATCTTCGCAAACACCATTGCCACGCCCCCTGTGAGCATGGCAACGAGTGCGTATCCTAACCAAGGTTCCATTGTCCTATTAATTTCAGGCTGCAATAGTACGATAGGTTTTGTTCTTTCCCGCTACTTCCAGTCGGAATTTTTTATCCTACTGCCAGCCCCGGCACTTTTACTTTTTGGTGAGCTGGTTAGCGGCTCTCACCTGAATAATTTCAGCTTTCATGTCTTCCAGATCAGTACGGAATTTTGGACTCTTCATCAACTCGTGCACAAACTGGCGGGCAAACTCCTTACCAGCTTCTGAGTCGCTTGGGTAGTGCACACCGCGGGTTTCTCTGGAGAAGGCCATGTCACTAGCAACACCCAGGAAGTGATTCTGATACTCCGGGAAGATGTGGCCCAAAATATAGGCATGCACATGGGAAGTAGAGGAGTGTCCGCTCGGGTAGGAGGCGTGCCCCGGCGCTTCGAGGTTCTGGATACGATTATCTAACTGGTATGGCCGCGGACGCTTGAAGTCATTTTTGAGTGAAAAGATATAATAAGTAGCGTCCTGTATTACATGCTGCAGCACCTGCGAGGTAACCGGCAGCTTTTCTGCATTGAACCATGGCCCCAGATCGCGCCCGATGTAGAACAAGCTGTTGAGGTTTCGGGTATAGTCCGCATCAGTTGGGTTGGTAGTCAGTGGGTCGTAGTATACGGCAGCCAAGGTTTCGGTGCGGTTGATGGCTTCGGGATTCCGGTTCTTTTGCAGGTATAGTAGAAAGTCGAGTTCAGCGCGGGTCTCAGCAGAATTATTGGCCGGAAAAGGCTTCAGTTTGAACTTGCTGACGGGCACGGCCAGGTATACCGTGCGCAACTTCAGGTAGGCGCCCCGTTTGAAATCTGCTTCTGGGAATGTGATGTCATCGAGAGACCCGATGGCCACATCCGACTTATTTTCTTTTGCGGGTTTCTTGCCGCCATCAATTACCATAGCCGTTTGAGCAAGCGCCGCTGTTTGCAGGGCCATGCTCAATAGCAAGACCAAGGTGAGCATGCGGAGGGGAGAGGCCCCTTTATGTTGGCGCTCACAAGCGGCTTTGTTGCAGGTATGCTGCGCATCCGGCTGTTGTTCTTTTGTCGTTTGGCTGTGCTGCGCTGCTTTTTGATTTTTGACAGACTGTGGTGTTGCGAATTGATAGATCGGTTCCATATGATGAATTCTTTAATGTTTTGGTTTATATTCATCAGGATGACGGGGAGGAGAGCGGAAAGACGCAGGGTTTTGGGAAAATAATTTGGATAAGTATTCTCAGGATGCTCGTGCACGATTGTCATCCCCTGCCTTTTTTGTCTGAATCAGGATTTACAGGATTCTCGTGCACAATGAACCCACCCCTGCCCCTCTCGAGAGAGGAATTGAGGAAAGATTGACATCCCCCTGCCCCCTTCAAAGGGGGACTTCTGCCACTACCAATTTCAGGTATAAGTCATATAGTTAGCATCACACCACTGGCACGCATTGAAAGAGTATCTTGCCCCTCAGCTATAAAACAGCCAGCTGTGCCAGGTGCACTTTTAGGCGCTCCACTGTTCGAGCGTTCAGCGAGTGGGGGTAGGGGCCCTCGATTTGGGGAGTCTTGACTTTTTTGCTTACTTTTTGTGTCAAGACAAAAAGTGAGTGCCCGCCGCACAGGCGAAGCAATGAACCAGAAAGGTTACTATACCTGCAGCAGCCACCGCTACGCCAGTTGCAAACTGGCCCAAGCTTGCGGTATGCGGCGTGATAAGCTGTTATCAGCTATACCTGGGCCAGAGGTCCCACCATAGCAGTCATGAGCGTGGACGCTCGCGCCATTAGATATTAGCACCATCAAACTATAACTTCAACACCTGAAGCTACACCTACAAACCAAAACCTTTCCCATATTCTTACTACCTTAGCGCCACATTGCCACTGGCAATTGAAGACAAGATTTTAAACATTAGACATAAACAATCATACATGAGCACTGAAGTAAGAGCACTCGAGCCGAAAGCCCTCTGGAATAATTTCGCTGACCTGAACGCCGTGCCGCGTCCATCCAAAAAAGAAGAACGTGTCGTCGCCTTCATGATGGAGTTCGGTCAGAAACTCGGCCTGGAAACCATCCAGGATGAGATCGGCAACGTCATCATCAAGAAACCCGCCACAACGGGTATGGAAGACCGCAAAACGGTGCTGATCCAGAGCCACGTGGACATGGTGCACCAGAAAAACGCAGATACAGATTTCGATTTCAACACGCAGGGCATCGACATGTATGTGGACGGCGACTGGGTGAAGGCACGCGGCACGACATTGGGTGCTGACAACGGACTGGGTGTGGCTTCCATCATGACTTTGCTTGCCGCTAGGGATATTGCGCACCCAGCCATTGAGGCGCTGTTTACGATAGACGAAGAAACAGGTATGACCGGCGCCCTTGGCTTGAAAGGCGGGATCCTGGAAGCTGACATCATGCTCAATCTCGACACCGAAGACGACACCGAACTGACCATCGGCTGCGCCGGAGGTGTGGACATTAACGCCAGCGGTACTTACCAGCCTGAAGTTATAAGCGGCGACATGAAAGGCTACAAGATCAGCATTAAAGGGCTGACTGGCGGACACTCCGGTATGGACATCTACTTGGGACGCGGCAATGCTAATAAACTGATGAACCGTTTGCTGCACCAGGCTGCTGAAAAAGTTGGCCTGCGCATCGGCTCCATCGACGGGGGTAGCCTCCGCAACGCCATTCCGCGTGAGTCGGTGGCTGTGGTGGCTATACCTGCTGGCGAGGCGGCAGCTTTCGAAAAGTTTGTGGAAGAACTGACGGCTATTTTGAAGAACGAGCATGCTACGACTGATCCTAATCTGGCTGTGACGGTGGAGCAGGCAGAAGCACCGGCGCAGGTATTGCCAGTTGATTATCAGGCAGATTTGTTGCGTGCACTTTACGCCTGCCAAAACGGGGTGTACCGCATGAGTCCGGACATTGAACACCTGGTGCAGACCTCCAACAACGTAGCCCGCGTGCTGGTGCAGGACGGCAAACTGACCGTACAGTGCCTCACGCGCAGCTCCGTGGACAGTGAGAAAATGGACCTGGCTGCTGGAATTAAAAGCGCACTTGAGTTAGCAGGCGCTACCGTGTCACTGAGCGGGATGTATCCGGGCTGGATGCCTCGTCCGGGTGCCGGCATCGTGCAGCTGATGAGTGATCTCTACAGAGAGAAGTATAACGGGGAAGCCCACGTGAATGCCTGCCACGCCGGTTTGGAGTGCGGTATCATCGGGGCAAATTATCCGGAAATGGAGATGATCTCGTTCGGACCTAACATCCGCGGCGCACACTCACCTGACGAAAAAGTACAGATCAGCTCGGTGCAGAAGTACTGGGATTTCCTGCTGGATACGCTGAAACGTATACCTGCCAAGGCCTAACTCAATATTAGTCTGAAAGCAAAGCCCCTTCCGGATGATTCCGGAAGGGGCTTTTTTATACCTGGATGCTGAGGTCTTAAACTCCCTTCAGGTATACCCTGAACTCGGAGCCTTTACCCTGTTCGCTGTCGCACTCTATTTTGCCATCGCAGTTCTCCACGATCCGCTTCACGATAGCCAGGCCGACGCCGGTGCCTTCTACGTGCGCATGCAAGCGCTTGAACATGTCAAATACCTTTTTCCGGTCATCAGACCTTATACCAAGCCCATTGTCTTTGACACGGAACACGGTATAGGCGTCTTCGTGGTAAGTGCTGACCTCGATCAGCGGTGGACGCTCCGGTGAACTGTACTTAATGGCATTCGACACAAGATTATAGACGATGCTGCGTAGGTTCTTTCGAGAAAAAACCATCTCCGGTACTTCAGAAAAGTCTGTGTCGATCGTGGCGTCGTATTTGAGAATCAGGTCCTGGATGTTCATAGTCACATCATCGATCAACTCCGCAAACCGAACACTTTCGATGGGAGCTTCGTCCTGGTGCTGCAGCTTGGCCACTTCAGTCAGGTCCATCAGCGTGTGCTTGAACCGACCGATGGCATCCTGAATCATGTGCATGATGATGTTCAACTCACCGTGATCAGGCTCGGGGTTATCCAGTACCTCTCTCAGCGCCACTACCAGCCCTTCGATGTTATTAATAGGGGCCTTCAGATCGTGTGAGGCGGTATAGACGAAGTTGTCCAGGTCTTTGTTCACGCGGGTGAGTTCGGCTGTGCGGGCGTTTACTCTTTCTTCCAGCTCTCGGTTAATCTCCTGCGTGCGTTTGTGAGCGAGTTCTACTTCTTTCTTTTGCAGGTAAAAGCGCACAAAAGCCGTTACTTTGGCCTTGGTGATGGCAGGGTGCAGGGGTTTAAACAGAAAATCCACGGCACCAGCCTCAAATCCCTCCATCACATGCACATCCTGCTGGTTAATGGCCGTCACGAAGATGATCGGAATGTCGCGTGTTTTGGAAATATCGCGCAGGTAGCGGGCTACTTCGTAACCGTTCATGCCGGGCATCTGCACATCCAGCAAGATCAGCGCAATTTCATCTTGCAGCGCTATTTTAAGGGCTTCTTCCCCTGAACTGGCAAACAGGTAGTCGGTATTGTCGCCGTCTTCCGACAGCAGGCTCGCCAGGCTGACAAGGTTTTCCTGCTTGTCGTCCACGAGCAGTATCTTTACCGGATGGGTAGAAGTAGGCAAGGTCGTAATAGGTAAGGTATCGTGGTCAGTGTCCATGTAAGGTTAGCAAATAAGCTTGTATGCGCTCAACATTTAGGATACTACAGCCGGGTGTGCTATGGATGGCTGCCAGCGGCATGGTAGCAATTTCCGCTTCGCCAGGGTGCTGCACAATGGCAGTGCCCCGTTTGTCAAATATATGCTTTAATCCTGAACTTCCATCCTTGCTGGCGCCACTAAGTAGTATCCCCACCGTATTTTCCCCGAAAACATCAGCTGCGCTGGTAAAAGTCACATCAATGGAGGGGCGCGAGTAGTTCTCCAACTCCGAATCGTCGAGCGAGAAGGTATGGTCCTTTTCGAGCAGCACATGGTAGTTGGCCGGGGCAATGTAGACGTGGCCCGCCTCCAGTGGCGCTTTGTCATCAATCTCCACCGCTTTCAGCAGCAGCTTTTTTTCGTAGAGTTCCTGCAGACTGCCCTCCTGGTTGCGCAAACGGTGCAGCACGAGCACGATGGGAACGCTGTAGTCGGCGGGAAGTGTCTGCAGTATTTTCATCGACGCCTGTATGCCGCCCCAGGAGCCACCAATTACGATCAGTCTGGAAGTGTCGTGCATCAGGAGTTTTTGCGGTATATGCGGTTATTTTTGTCTACGAAGTCATACCTGTCGCTGATGTCCGACATGGCCAGCGTTTCTTTTTTGCCCAGTGCCAGGTAGCCCAAATCCACCAGACTCTCGTCGAACAACTGGTAAACGCGCTCCTGCAGCGCCCGGTTAAAGTAGATCAGCACGTTGCGGCACACGATCAGGTGAAACTCGTTGAACGAGCTGTCGGTAGCCAGGTTGTGCGGGTAAAACACCACGTTCCTGACGAGCGACGAGTTGAACTTCACGCTGCCGTAGTTGCTGGTATAGTATTCCGCGAAATCGCGCTTGCCGCCTGCCGCATAGTACGCTGCGGTATAGGCTGTCATGTTTGTGGCCGAGAAGATGCCGTCTTTCGCCTGCCGCAGCACCTTCTGGTTGATGTCGGTGGCGTAGATCTTGGTGCGGCCCAGCAGCCCCTCTTCGTCCAGCAGGATCGCCAGCGAAAAGAGTTCCTCGCCGGTAGAGCAGCCCGCGTCCCATACCTTGATAAAAGGGTAGGTGGACAGGATCGGGAGCACATTCTCGCGCAGCGACTTGTAAAAAGTCGGGTCACGGAACATCTCCGTCACATTCACGGTGATCTCCTGCAGGAAATTCTCGAAGAAGAAACTGTCCGTGAACAGAAACTTGCGCAGGTCTTCGATGGTTTGCAGGTGCTTCTGCCCCAGAAAACGCCTGACGCGGCGGTACACCGAGGCCCGGGCGTAGCCACTGAAATCGTATCCGTAAGCTGTGTGTATTTCCTTGATGAGCGCCTCTACCTCCAGCTCAAACAATTCATCCGGATCAGGCTTCATACAACCAAACCCGCATCAGGGTCAGTAATTTATCGGTATCTACTGGTTTCGGAATATAGTCAGAAGCGCCGGCTTCGATGCATTTTTCTCTGTCTTCTTTCATGGCCTTGGCGGTGAGTGAAATGATTGGCAGTTGCTTAAAACGTAAATCCGCCCGGATTCGTTTTGTCGCTTCTATACCGTCCATTTCCGGCATCATCACGTCCATTAGCACCATGTCTATACCTGTCTCAGTGTCAAGTTTTTCCAGGGCCTCTTTGCCATCGTACGCGGCTACCACCTGCATACCGTGCAGTTCCAGCAGACTGCTTAGCGAGTAGATGTTGCGCACATCGTCGTCCACCACCAGTATCTTCTTGCCGCGCAGCACTTCCTCGGGCACGTGCAACTTCATCTTGAACTCGTTGCCCGGCGGCAGCTTCTGGTTTACCTTGTGCAGGAAAAGCTGCACCTCGTCGAGCAGACGCAGGTATGAGTACTCGTTTTTGATGATGATCGTGTTGGCGAACTCCTTCAGCTTCGTCTCTTCCTCCTCGCTCAGGTCCTTGCCGGAGTAGATGATGATCGGAATGTCGCCGAGTTTGGTCTGCGACTTGATCTTCTTCATCCAGTCGTAGCCTTTCATGCCCGGCAGGTTCAGGTCGAGGATGATGCAGTCCACTTTTTGCTTGGCCAGCACCTTCTCGGCTTCTTCGGCAGAGTAGGCGGAGGTAGATTTGAGACCATGGGCCAGCAGCAGTTCGGCCACGGCTTTGTTCTCGATCTCGTTGTCCTCCACGATCAGGATGTTCTCGATGTTCGCACCAGACCTGTTCACGATGGAGCCAAAGGCCTTGTTGAGCATCTCGAGCGTCACCGGTTTGGGCAGGTACTCTTCGTTTTCAGCATGCTCCCCAATTACCTCTTTGTCGTAGGCCGACATCACATGCACGTTAATGTGGCGCAGGTTTTTGTCTTCGCGCACTTTTTTGAGCACATCCCAACCCGACATATCCGGCAGCTGGATGTCGAGGAGCATGGCGTCGGGTTTGTGCTGCAGGGCCATGCGCAGGCCCTCGCGACCCGTAAAGGCCTGGTGCACCCGGAAGTTCTTGGCCTTGGCGAAGTCAGCCAGGATGTCGCTGAAGCCCTTGTCGTCTTCCACGATCAGCACACAGATGTCTTTTTTGTCTTCACGCTCCATGTCCCGGAAGACCTGCCCCATGCTTTGGCTCTTTTGCTGGCCCGCTGATAGGACGGCCTCGGCAGGCTGTGCAACTGGCCTATGGGCCTGGTGCTGCTGCTGCGCAGGTATAGCCGAACCGTTTACAGCCCCTAACGGCACGCGCGGCAGGTATAGCGTGAAGGTGCTGCCCTTGCCTGGCTCACTCTCCAGCATCAGCTCACCGCCCAGCAGGCTGGCGAGTTCCTTGCTGATGGTTAGGCCCAGACCGGTGCCGCCGTATTTGCGGGTGGTGGAAGTATCGGCTTGCTGGAAGGCTTCGAACACCATCTCCTGCTTGTCCTGTGCTATACCTATACCTGTGTCGCGCACGGCAAAGGCCACCACCTCCTGTGACTCGCGCAGTTGCTCTGATTTGAAGGCAGGACGCTCGGTAACCGGGTATACCTTGAACTCAACTTCGCCGCCTTCGTCGGTAAACTTAATGGCATTGCCAATGAAGTTTTTCAGGATCTGCTCCAGTCGGAAGCGGTCGGTTACGATGCTGTCGAAAGCGCCTGGCAGGTGGCGCTCTTTGAAGTTGATCTGCTTTTTGGCGGCCAGTTCCCTGAACATCGACTCCATTGAAATATCGGACAGTTGCAGCTCCTCTGTTTCCAGTTTCACCATGCCTGACTCGATCTTGGAGAGGTCCAGTATCTCATTGATCAGGCGCAGCAGGTCGTTGCCAGACTTGTGGATGATGTGGGCATGGTCGATCTGTTTAGTAGACAGCGTGTTCTCTGTATTGTCGGCCAGCAAACGCGAGAGGATGAGGATGCTGTTGAGCGGGGTGCGCAGCTCGTGGCTCATGTTGGCCAGGAAGTCGCTCTTGTACTTGCTCACGGTTTCGACCTGTTGTATTTTCAGTTCGATCGCTTCGCGGGCATCCTCCAGGGCCTTGTTCTTGGCACCCAGTGCCTCGTACTGTTCTTCCAGCAGTTGTGCTTTTTCTTCGAGCTCGGCGTTCTTTTCCTGCAGTTCTTCCTGGTTCACGCGCAGTTCTTCTTCCGAGGCTTTCAGTTCAGCATTGAGCTGGCGTAGTTCCTCCTGCTGGGTTTCGAGCTCCTCGGCCTGGTTCTGTGTTTCGTAGAGCAGTTCCTGGGTATGCAGGTGGGCTTGCAGGGTATGGATGAGAACTGAAATGCGCTCAGAGGCGGAGTCGAGCAGGCGGCGCTGCACCTCGGTGTAAGGCGTGCGTGAAGCCAGTTCCAGGGCCCCAACGATGGTGTTGCCAAAATAGAGCGGCATGATGATGACTGTGGCCGGTTCAATATCGGCAAGGCCGGTGCGGATGCGCAGGTATTCTTCCTGCACGCCTTCGAGCACTTTTACCTTGCGTTCCTGCACCGTCTGACCTACTGTGCCGGTTCCAACTTCAAACACAGGCAGCTGCGCTTTGCTCTTTTGCAAACCATAGCTGGCAGCAGGTTCCAGTTTGCCGGTGTTGTTATGCAGGTACAGCACACCGGCTTCGGAGTCGGTGTAGTTGCAGAGGTAGGAGAGGGCGTGTTTGGACACATTGTCGAGTGTGGACTCGCCCCCGATCAGATTGCTGAGTTCGGCCACGCCGGTCAGCACCCAGTTGCGGTTGGCATTCTCGGTGGTGTAGGAGTGCAGGTTCTCTTTCATGGTGCGGATGGACAGGCTGAGCGTGTCTGCCTCACTCTGTGGCTCCACATCCATGTCGTAGCGTCCCTCGCCAATGGCTTTGGTCACTTCCGAGAGCATCACCGTTTTCTTGACCACCCCTTTGAACGAGTCCGCCACGCTGCCAATCTCGTCGGTGCTGTCGATGTCGATCTGCACGTCGGTGGCACCCAGCCGGATGCGGTCAGCAGCGTTTTTGAGAGTAGCCAGGGAGCCGGAGATCAAGCTGATGATGTAGTAAGACAGGAAGCCAACCAGCAGCAGGATCGCCGCCAGGCTGGCAAACAGTACCTGCAGGTAGCGTTCTTTGCGCTCGCTCTCGGCTTCAACTCCAACTCTGATCTGGTCTATCAGGGCCACCTCAGCTTTGCGAAGGGCTTCGATGTTGTTGGTGAAAAGGGTATAGACTTTGAGAGGCTGAAACCTGTTCAGGTCTGTTTCGGGATTCTCCTGAAATGTCTTCAGAATGGCGTCGCCGCGCTTGTACTCGTCCGACACCACGATCTGCTGTACCACATTGACCGCCTCATTTTCGCCATAGCGGTAAAACTCTCCCAGAGCAGCGCTGTGCGCCGCGTACTGCGCCATGAGCTGTGCATAATCCTGGTACGAGAAGATGCCTTCCTGCAGGGATTTCATGAGCTGGCTACGCATGCGAGCAAGGTGTATTTTTGCCTCCGACAGACTCTTGAAGCTGATCAGTTGCTTACTGATTTCAGCATTGTTAATGCCGATGGCGCTGGCATCCATGCGGTTCAGCATGCTGAAAATAAAGTCAGAAGAATAGCGCCGGAAGTCCACAGCGTCGAGTGTGCCCTTGTCGAGTTCGCTGCGGTATTTTTTAAGGTCATCCAGCATGCTGAGTGCTGGCAAAGCCCGGTTGTTCTCGCTCAGGAAATTGGTTAACTCCAGTCCGGCCGCATCGGTCAGACCGCGTTGGGCGCGGGCATCCAGCATAAAGGCGGAGTCGCCGGCAGAGGCGGCCAGGATGCGGGCCCTTTCCCGTTGGAAGGAGTGTACCAGGGCGGAGATCTTTTCGGACTCGTTTAACTGCACCACCTCATTTTGCAGCTTCTCGTTGTCTTCGAGCTCGCGCTGCACGGTGGTGGCCACAAAATAAACGAGCGGGAAGAGGAGCAAAGCCAGCAGGAGGAGGAGTTTATCCCTGATCTTCAGGTTACGGATAATGTTCATCGAGTATGCGTCGGGTTAAGCAAGGGTGAATAAGAACCTGTTGAAAAGGCAAGTTAGGAAAACATAAGGAATTTTGGGCGCAGGTTGCTAAAAAGCACAGGCAAGGTACTTCGGCTTATACCTGGGCTTATCAGGGTATGGAAGTGTTGCCAGGTGCCGGGCTTACCCCGGGAAATTGCCGGCGTCTTTCAGTGTGTTAGGCGTGTTGGATCTTAGCGTAGGTATAACCGTTATCTCACCAGTCGATTCCAGAATCATCGCATCAATTACCGACAGGTCTTCCTGGCCTCCGTTGCGTGCAGCAGAATTGATTTCCTCGATCGTAACACGTTCTCTTTTAAGCGCATCTTTCAAAAGTTCACCCTTGTAGAGCAGTAGCGTAGGCTGACTGGTAATAACCTGCTTGACTTGCTTGATGCGCACAGAAAGCCAGGTGATGAGGTACTGCAGGAAGATTAGCACGAAAAATGAGGTGACACCGTCGGCCAGCGATACGCTTTTATTGAGCGAGAGCGAAGCCAGTACAGAGCCCAGGGCTATTGTCACGATAAAGTCAAAGGCATTCATCTTGGAGAGGGTCCGTTTGCCGGAGGCCCTTAGCAAAAAGATCATGGCGATATAACCCATGATCGTGACAGAGAAGGTTCTGATGATGCTTTCCCAACTATCAAAGAAGATGTTTTCCATAAGGTACGTATCCCTGGGCTCAGGTGTAGGTATATGCCCCTTGTACTGGATTATGCTGGTGCGGTTACGGATGAGCGGGAAATAGAGACACCGCTACCTGCTCCGTTTGATCATAAAGCCATTATCCACTTTATCAAATCCTACTTTCGGGTAGTAGTCCATGGCAGCCGGGGCCGACAGAAGTAATAGCATGCTTTGCTCTCCTATTATCTCCTTCGTCAAAGCAATCAGCTGCCTGCCGATTCCATCTTTCTGATATTCCTTCCGGATGGCCAGGTCTGACAGGTAGCAGGCATAGCAGAAGTCGGTGAGTGAGCGGGCTATACCTACCAGTGTTTCCCCATCCCAGGCGGTTACCACCAGGTTAGAATTAGCATACATCTTCTCGATGCGCTCGCGGTCTGCAGTCGGGCGGTTTATACCTGAACTGTTGTAGAGGTCGATGATCTGCTGGGTGTCTGGGGTCAGGTCTGATTTGTAGGTGATGTTCATGGGGTAGGAAGGATGTTGGAATTTAGGTTGACTGATTAGTGCAGGCAATGTGTGAGGCGTCAGCCGAACGTAATCCCTGTGCTTTGTTGGCGTATCGAGTTTTTCACCACTTTATTTATTCAGTGTAGGGTTCTGCTCTATACTCAATGAAATCTCTAACCTTCGTCTTTTCAAGTATCTCTAAGTTTAGCTCCCATACTCCACCTTACCACTCCTTTAGACTAGGATAAAGCAGCAAGCCTACCATATAACCTTATGCAAATAACTTTTTAGGAACGGTTGGGCATTAAGTAAAACTTCATATTCCAAATGTCGTTTCTAACGAGAAACATAAAAATACTACTATGAATAACTTATTCAGAGGATTGCTTGCTGGCTATGGTGCTAAAAAACTAGGTGGAGGATGCTTCAGTACGATTCTAATTTTTGTAATTATTTGGGTGGTGCTTGGTCAATGTAGCAATACATTTAAATCGAACGAAAGCAAAGAAAACACGACTAATCAAACCGAGATAAAAGAATCTGGATTTGTCACTTTATGTATCCCCGCCATTCGGTAAAAGTTTGTATGCTTTTATGCTAATTTACTGCCTCCCCAATTATAGGTGTAAGTAGGGCACATGATACACTTCATTAATTCAACTAACGGTGTGGTACATGAGGTGAGCGGGGCGCAGCCGAAGTTTTGCTCATATGCTTTGTTGCTTGATGTTTGTTCTTCTACCATTTGCTCCCTGGCAAGTTGATGAGGAAGTAAACAGAAAGCATTAATATATAAGTTATTCCGTTTACTTTCAGCGTTATTAGACTTAACTTTTTAAGAGTTTGCTTTTCACGCAAAGCCACCGCAAATAGTGGCAGCTCCAGGATAACTGTGGTAATGAACGCCATGCCCATACCGAAGAAAAACCCTTGCATTTGATAGTTTCCGTAACTTGTTGTATTGCCCCAAAAGTCTGTGTTACCAAGCCACTCAGCTGTAAGGGGAGCAATAAAAAAAAGGCCTGCGACCATAGAAACATAGTTTGCAAGGACTATCAGCCATGTTCTATTTTCTACCTTTAACCTTATCAATAGTCTGCTTTCTACTACCCCAATAGCCGCGTTGATAAACAACAAGTGGAAGAGCCCAAACCACATCATCGGAGAACCAGCGTTAAGTAGAATTAAGTTTAAATTCATCTTTTTGTAATTACAAGCAACGGCTTTGCTATAAGGTTGCGTAGCTAACTTATAGGTTTTGTTGTGCAGCGTTTTTCTAATTTATTCTTTCAAATTGTTCGAATGTGCTAAACCATTCTTTTTTGATACTACTGGTATTGTAGTGATTTTCTAAAAGGCTTATATCTCGGTTGAATATGCCGCACATCCTTTTCCAATTTCCTTTTTCTGTTTTCCAGTACTCCTTGTCGCTTTTTAGAACTGCTTGCAATAAGTCACCTTCATATAAGTCACCGTCAGCCAGTATATTTTCATCTAATTTATCGAGTGCTAAAGGTATTAAATACCGGAGCCCAATATTCTGCCCAATCATGATTCTTAGGTCTTCCGTCTCAAAGTCATTGAGTGCCTTTTTTCTAAGTCTATGGCAGGTTGTTACTAAATGGCTGTTGTACTCTGGTTCACCCCATACATCTTTTTCTAAACTTTCTAATGTTTCTGAGAGCCAATTATTCTCAAGCTTGGTTTTGCTCACTTTGTTTGAATTTCTATTATTCAAATGATGCACAACTTGTTCAAAAGCGTGAACATACGCTTATTAGCTCTATATCAGAAGGTCTATATTCCTAATCCTCCCGCTCCAGCACGATCAGATTAGCAGAAGCCCTGTTCAAGGCTATTGGGATATTATTAAGTACCGCCGTCCGGATGAGGGTTTGTATATCGTGCTCGTGGCCGTGCGGGGTTTCCACGTCGATGAAGAAAATCACTTTCTGGATCTGGCCTTGAAGCAGGCGTGCGGCTAGCAGAATGTCACCACCGCTGGGGCCGTGTCCGAATGGCTCAATGTTCATGTCGAGCAGTTCGTTGATGAGCTTGGCGGTATTGGTGGTGCCGATCAGTTTGTATTGACGGAGCGCCTGCTGGTTCTCCTTTACCCAGTTCAGAAGCTCGGTTTTTTTGTTGTTGTGGGCAATGAGTGCAATCGTTGACATAAGATTTCAGGTATTATAGGGTATAGGCACAACACCGCTGCCTGGGTGTCGCGCAAGTGAAGATAGCGCTTTTCCTATTAATTGTTGATACCGGAAAGCTCGAAAGATTACGGGGTAACAGGAGTTGCAGCGCTACTGCAACGGCTTTGTGTATAAAAAAAGCGCCGCCAGTAGCTACCGACGACGCTTTTGATGGCAGTCTTGGTGGAAGACCGCTTTCTATCCCGTTTTTGTAAAAGGGCACTACATTAAATCAATCCTTAATCGTTTAATCCGGCTGATAACCGCTCAGGTTCTCCATGTATTTCTGTCCCGAGCCGGTGTTGAGCAGCAGAATTTCTTCATCGTACTGAATGAAGCCGGTGTCCAGCAGTTTGCGGGCCGCCATCCAAACGGCCGCGCCCTCCGGCGCTACAAACAGGCCTTCGTTGGTGCCCAGTTCTTTCAGACCGGTGATCATTTCCTGTTCTGAAATGCTGATGGCCGTACCGCCAGATTCGTGCAGCGTCTGCAGCATCAGTTGCTCGCCCAGCGGGCGAGGAACAGCCAGCCCGTTCGCGATGGTCGGTTTGCCTACGTAGTTCTGGGCGTTTGCCTGCCTACCGTAGAAAGTCTCTACCAGCGGACGGCAGTTCTCGGCCTGCACGGCCACCATGCGGGGCAGCTTCATATTCTCTGGCAGCCAGCCTATCTTTTGCATCTCCTTGAAGGCCTTCCAGATGCCGATCAGTCCGGTACCGCCACCGGCAGGGTATAAGATCACATCCGGCAGTTGCCAGTTGCCCTGCTCGGCAATTTCGTAGCCCATGGTTTTCTTGCCTTCGAGGCGGAAAGGCTCCTTCAGCGTGGACACGTCCAGCAGTTCGCCTTGGTTGTTGAGCTCCTTCACTTTGGCGGCACAATCGTTGATCAGGCCATCTACCAGCACCACTTCGGCACCATACCAGTAGCATTCGTCCCGGAAAGCCTTCGGCGTGTGGCGGGGCATCACCACGGTGGCGCGCATACCTGCCTTGGCACAATATGCGGCCATAGCCACCCCGGCATTGCCGGCCGTAGGTATAATGCAGCCCTCCACGCCATGCTCCTTGGCTTTGGAAATGGCCATGCTGAGGCCGCGGGCCTTAAACGAACCGGTTGGGTTCTGACCTTCGTCCTTCAATAGCAATTTTCGAAGTTCGTATTTCTGCGCCAGGTTCTTCAGTTCCAGAATAGGGGTATAGCCTTCCCACAGACTCACGATGTTTTCTTTTTGCAATACGGGCAGCAGCTCGAGGTAGCGCCACATGGTACCTTCCCGGGTGAGCAATGCCTCTTTTTCAGGCACGACGTCAGGGGAATAGCCAGCCAGAAGCGGGAGCTGGCAGCAGGCTGAGACCGTTTGTTTATCAAAAGGAGAGTAAGGGGCGCCACAGCCGGAGCAGGTCAGGGTGCTCAGGTGACTAATAAGAGGTTGAAGCGTCGTTTTCATATCAGTATCTACGGCAAATTGCACTCCTGATATGACCAAACAAAATAGCTAAAAGGAATAGGCTATTCCATTTTGGAATAATAACGCTTCGTAAACTGAATGAAGTTCTTGTAAGGGAAATTGTTCTCAGTGCCTTTGCGCTGGATGAAGTTAAAGCTCCGTTTGATGGTAAGTCCGTTGATGGGTACCTGTACCAGCTCGCCTGACTGCAACTCTTTAATAACAGCCTGCCGGGGCAGGAAGGAAAGGCAGGTATCTACACGCACAAAGTTCTTGAGGGCCTCCGTGCCGCCCAGTCTTATTTTGATCGGCAACTCATTCAGCTTCACTTGTTTTTTCTCCAGCGCCATTTCCAGCACGGCCAGGGTACCCGAACCACGTTCGCGGAGCGCCAGCGGAATATCGTACAAGTCACGGATCTCGAGTTGCTGCTTTTTGAGCGGATTGCGCGAAGAGCAGACCGCGATCACCTCGTCCGTCAGAAAAGGCATGTAGGTCACGTTGCTCACCTTATTGACGCCCTCCACAATGCCCAGGTCTATTTCATGGTCGAGGAGCGCTTTGAGGATGTTCTCGCTGTTGCGGTTCTTGAGGTCGAGCTGCACGTTCGGGTTCTTCTGCAGGTACGCCGAGAGCACAGGTGGCAGGATGTAGAGCGAGATGGTGGTGCTGGCCCCCAACACCATGTTCACATGCGGCGAGAAACTTTCACTAAGTTGCTTGAAGTCCTGGAACAGCTCGTGCTGCAGTTGCTTTGCCGACAGTAGTTTATCATACAGCAGCCTGCCGGCAGGCGTGAGTACCACACTGTTGCCTAGTCGCTCAAAAAGGCCGGTTTTATAGAACTCCTCCAGCGCTTTGATGTGCTTGCTGATGGCGGACTGGCTGATAAAGAGCGTCTGGCTGGCTTTGGTAAAGCTCAGCAGCCGTGCCACCTCCATAAAAATCTCGTGCCTGTGAGAGAGCATGCCTGTCAAAATGTGTTCCTGCCAATATAACGAAATGCCTTGGTGTTTGGTAGCAGCTATACCTGAAAGGTGTTAATGCTGCTGCGCCGTGATCTGATCGACTAGCTCTTCGTCGGTCACAGCCTCCATCCAGTTTTTTGGCAGCTGCAGCCGGACTGTCTGGGCGCCCCCGCTGGGGGTGCAGACCACCGTCACTTCGCCGTTTGTGTCTTCGGTTAGTTCGGCTGCCTTCTCGGCGTTTTCTTTTGAAAGGGTGCCATAGGCCTGCACGCAGGTCCAAGTGGTGTTTTCGGTGTCGGTTACTTCTCTTTGTGTCATCGTTCGGGTTTTAAGGTATAGGCTATACTCTTTTGTGCGGGATAGGATGCAGGCAAATAAAAAATCCCCTGCCTGAGTCAGATCGGGCAGGGGATTTTCAGGTATAGCGAGCACCAAACTACTGCACCCGGATCAGGCGCAGGTGGTCGATCATAGCCTGGTTCACTTCGCTGTTCATGTTCTCGTTTTGTGGCTCAAAGCCGAGCGTAAGCTGGTTTGTGCCTTTGTTGAGCTGTACCCATACCTTGTTGCTGTAGCCCCAGTCGCTCCACTCGCCAATGCCCCGCTGCGGCAGCACAATGGTGCCGGCCATTTCCTTGCCCTTGCGGAGGGTACGCATGGCTGCTTTGTTGTCGGTGTTGATCGGGCCGTTGCCATTGGCATAGCGGAAGTCAATGGCGTACAAACCAGCCTGTGGAGCGTTTACTTTGAAGGTGATGGTCGTGTTTGTCTTTTTGCTCACTTCCACAAAGCCTTTGCCCGTGAAGCCCTTGTATGGTTGTTTGGCTGAGGTAGCTGTTGCTTCCGCTTCGTATACCTGTTCCAGTGTTTTGGCATACACCGGAATTGGCTCGCTGGCAAAAGAACCGTAACCTGCCGCATCGGTCGCGATCACCTGATATTCGGTATAGTTATCGGCTTGCACCGCTATACCTGTTTCTTTGGTATCCTGCATTGGCTTGCCATTACGCAGCACGGTATACTTCACCGCTCCTTCCACAGGTTGCCAGCTATACCTGCCGTTAGCGAAAGTGGCGGTGGGAGCAGGAGACGTCACATGGTGAGCCACCTTGTTCTGACTTCCTTTGTCGCTTATTTCATTAGCAAGAACGATCTGTATATTGTGCTGACCCGTGAGGCTGGCAGGTATAGCGGCACCTTCCAGCGGTTGGCCATCCAGGGTAATTGAGCGAATGCTGTTGCCGAAGCCCTGCATTTCAATGTTAAGCACGGCGTTCCTATACCTGAAGTTGGTGAGTTGATGCTTGCCTTTGTATACCTCCGGCACAAAAGGCTTGAATAACAATTGGTCCGCCTGAAAGTCCATGCCGAAAAGCAGTTTGTAGGTCATGCCCAGGAAGCCCCCTACACTCCAAAGCTGACGGTCGGAGTTGACCTGCGTGCCGGCATAGTCGCCGTTGCTGGCCACAAAGTTCTCTTTGTTGGTGAGGAACAGGGCGGCCGGACGGTAAATGGCGTTCAGGCTCTCCAGAGTTGCGGTTTCATTGCCGGTTTTGGCGGCGGCCAGTGTCCAGTAGGCCTGCACGAAGGGCCAGATGCCGTTGTTGTGGTAAGGCGGAATGTTCGGGATCTGCGGGAAAATGCTCGGTACACCAAATTCATACACCGGTGTGTTGGCTACGATCTTCTTAGCCCGGTCAGCATCGGCAATGCCAAACAGCACGGTCAGCGCCTCACCCAGCGCTTCAGACCTCGGGGAGAGCGACAGGTAGTTGCGGCCGTACAAATACTGCCCGTAATAGCCTTTGTCTTCCTGCCACAGGTGCTGGTTTATACCTGCCTTGATGCGCGCGGCCAGTTGGCTATACCTGTCAGCCGCCTGTTTGTCGTTGAGCATCGTCGCCATCTGGCTTAACAGCATATTAGCCTGGTAGTGCACGGCGTTGGTGCCCAGGTTCTGCGAAGCGTAAATATCGACAGGTTGCATCCATTTCGGGTAGGTCTGTTCGCGCCAGTCCAGGAAGGAGGATTCGCCGCGCATCAGGTTCGTTTTCTGGTCGAAGGCGTTGAGCAGGTCGTCTTCCACAGAGTTACGGATGATCTCGTAAGATTCACGCAGCCAGTTCTGGTCGCCCGTCACTGTATAGATCTCCCAGGCGGCAATGCCCCACACAATGCGGTCAGTCGAAACAGGATAGGCACCACCCGTACCGGTGTCCTGGATGATGCGTTGGTTCTTCACTTTGCGCATCAGGCTTTTGCGCGCTATCTCCGGTTCAATGGCGGCTAATCCTAGTATCAGAGCGTAGCTGATGTCGCGGGTCCACACGCCGGCCCATTCTTTACCTGTGCGGAAAGTGCTGTCGGCCTCAATGTTCTTCACCACTTCCTCCAGCGTCATGTTATAGAGCGCATCGGTCAGCACATAGTCAGATTTGTACTGCGGATAGTGGTCGATCTTCGAGCTCAGCTTCCAGTGCGATGCCGTGAATTTCTCTTCGCGGTGCGCGTTCATGGTGAGCGTCACTTCGTAAATGCCATCGCCGTCCGGGTCCTCCAGTTGCATGCCTTCCCGACTGGCCAGGTTGTCGAAGTCCCAGGAAAGGGGAGTCGTATTGCCGGCAATGTAAACGCCCTTGAAATCGTCTTTGTATACCTTGCTGCCGTTATAAGCGGTGTAAAATCCGTCCTTCTCAAATGCAGCGAACACTTCCCGCATATCCACGCGCACCGTTAAAGGTGTGTTCGGTGGCAGAAAAGACTTTGGTGGAGCGGGGGCCGTCGCTTTCAGCTGTTGACCGAACTTGATGATCGGAGTTTCGCAGCTCCCGCCTTCCTCGGCGAGGCAGATGAACTGGTGGTCCATACCCGGTGGCATCTCGTTGTCCTTGCTGTTGATGCTGAACTTGAACATGATCTCCGGCGACTGGAATTCATTGGCCGGGCTTTGGTAACTGGAGGTGATCTCGGTAGGGGAGAGCGCTTTGGCTACGTAGTCGCCTTGAGAAATGGCATCAGGGAATACGCTATAGGCCTGCGATTCCCAGATAGGTGCCGTGACTACCTGTGACTCAGAAACACCTGAGTCAGGCTGTTGCGTTTTGCAAGCGGTAGCAGTTAGTAGCGCTGCTAAGCCTAGGGTATGTATGTAATAGTGTTTTTTCATGGTCAATGTTTATGCTGTTCTATACCTTGGTTTTCGAGTTACAGGTATAGCGAACTGTATTGTTTTATAGCTTGGGGTGGCCGGGTTTCTACTGCTGTAGGTATAGTAATCTGACATGTTTTATAGCTTGGCTTGGCCAGCCGGGCCCTACTTTTATTCTTGATAAAAAATTCGAGGGCCCCTACCCCCAGTAAGCAAAAAAACAAGAAGCTTTTGAACTCGCTGACCGCTCAAACAAAAAATCGTCAAAAGCGCACCGTGCACAGTTGTCTGTTTCATAGCTTCCGGGGCAAGTTAGTCTTGCTATACCTGCCAGTAATGTGATGCTGTAACTACAGCGCTTATACCTGTGAATTGGCAGTTACGGGCTCCCCGCCTTAGACAAGGAGGAGTTAGGGGTGGTTGAACCCGGTAGAGCAGAGCAGTAACTACGAGACTTATACCTGTTGAATGGCAGTATCCAAAAGTCCCCCTTTGAAGGGGGCAGGGGGATGTTAATCGTTCACGTAATCTTGCCAATCCTTAAATCCTGATCCAGACAAACTATTCCCCCTTCACCTCAAACTTATAAACCGTCGTCTCGCTGTACTTTTCGCCTGGCCGGATGATCGTCGAAGGGAAGCTTTCCTGGTTCGGGGAGTCGGGGAAGTGCTGAGCTTCGAGGCAGAGGCCGGCGTAGCGGTTGTAGGTCGTGTTGTTGTGGCCGGTCAGGGTGCCGTCGAGGTGGTAGGCGGTGTAGAACTGGATGCCGGGCTGTGTGGTTTGAACCTGCATCACCCGGCCAGTGCTGGGGTCTTCTACTGTCGCAGCAGGCACCAACCTATCGCCGCCGTTACGTACCACGTAATTCAGGTCGTAGCCGTAGCCTTGCAGGTTTTCGATGTGGTCGCCTACGCGAGTTGGCGTGGTAAAATCGTACGGCGTGCCATTCACTGGCTTCAGCTCGCCGGTAGGTATAAGTGTCTCGTCGGAAGCAGTGAACTGGTCTGCGTGGATCGTGACGATGTGGTTGAGGATGTCCTTTTCCTTGCCCGCACTCAGGTTAAAATAGCTGTGGTTAGTGAGGTTGACCGGCGTGGCTTTATCGGTAGTGGCTTCGTAGTCAATCTTCAGGGCATTAAAGCCCGTCAGGGTATAAGTCACCACAACGGTCAGGTTGCCGGGGTAGCCTTCTTCACCGTCCTTGCTTACGTACGTCAGCCGGATCGCGTTTTGCTTCTGCAGTGGCTCAGCCTGCCACACCACCCGGTCGAAACCCGTGATGCCGCCGTGCAGGTGGTTGGGTGCATCGTTCACAGCCAGGGTATACTCTTGTCCGTCCAAAGAGAACTTTCCCTTGGCAATGCGGTTGGCATAGCGCCCCACAATGCCCCCGAAATGCGGATCGTTGGGTACGTAATCGTTCACGCTGTCGAAACCGAGCGCTACTTCGCCTAATTTTCCATCGCGATCCGGTGTTTGAATGGAGGTGACAATAGCACCGTAATTGGTAATTTTGACGGTCATGCCGTTGGCATTGGTCAGGGTATAGAGCTGCACTTCCTGCCCGTCAGGGGCGGTGCCGAAGGGTTCGGATTTTATTTCCATGTTGTTCACTTGATTACTCATACTTTGTCCGGGCTGACCCGGCTTGCCGCCGCAGCCTGTCAGGGTCGCGACACTCAGACAAGCATAGAACGCCAGGGAGCGCAAGGTATAGAGGCCTTTTCGTTTTTTCATAAACTCTTTTCGGGTTGGTTTATTTTCTAATGATAAGGGAACTGTACGGTGGTAGCTGCGCTGTAGAACCATTCAGTTTGGCAGCATTGTGCTGATGCATCAGCTGCTTGTGCTCCTGCAGACTGGCAGGTATAGTAACGCTCACTTCTTTGCCAGATAGGTTGTGCAGTACCAGTACCGATTCATCAGCCATGGTACGCACAAAGGCACTCACCGCCCGGTTGCTCAGGTTCACCGGTTCCAGTTCTCCTTGTGTCAGGGCTTTGCTGCTGTTGCGCAATTGGATGTAAGCCTTGTAATGGTTGAGGAGCGAGTTCGGATCCTGTGCCTGCTGTGCCACTGGCTTCACGTTCTGCTCAGTGCTAAACTTCGGCGTTACCCAGGTGGTGCGGCAATCGTCGCTTGCTTTGGTGTCCCAAAGGAAAGGCTCCCGGATCATCTCATCCGGCTTCTTGCCCTGCATCCCGATCTCCTCGCCATAATACACGTATGGAGCGCCAGGTAATGTAAAGAGTAATGCCGCCGCTACTTTAGCTTTGTTCAGATCGCCGTTCACTTCGCTCATGATGCGGTTCTGGTCGTGGTTGCTCAGAATGGTGGCGTCCACAAAGTCTGGATTCACCTGCTGATAGGTGTTGATGATGCGGTCATGGTGAATAGCCAGCGAGTCGCCGTTTCCTGTCTTCAGGGCATCGAGTATTTTCCAGCTCATCTCGAAGTTGAAAAGGGCAGGGAGGCCTTTGGTATAAGGCGCCACTACATCGGCCTCGGCCCATACCTCGCCCACCAGGTATACGTCCGGTTTTACTTTCTGCAACTCGGCTCTGAACTCCTCCCAGAAAGCATGATTATCGGCTGGTCTGTCATCTGGAAAAATGTGGCGGGCCGCATCCAGACGGAAACCATCCACACCCACTTCCTCGAGCCAGTAGCGGCCTACTTTGTATACCTCCTGCCGCACTTTCGGATTGTCGAAATTGAGGTCGGGCATGCCTCCCCAGAAGTAGCCGAAGTATTTGTAGTCGCTGCCTTTCACCTCATGCCAATGCTGGACGTTGTGGGAGTCATCGCCAGTCGTTTTGCCCTCGCCTTTGGTCTGCGGATCGTCTTTGTGCGCCCACACATAGTAGTCGCGGTAAGGACTTTTCTCGTCTTTGGCCGCTTCCAAAAACCAGGGATGCTTGTTGCTGGAGTGGTTCACCACCAGGTCGATCACCACTTTGATGTTGCGTTTGTGCGCCTCCTCCACAAAGGTTTTGAAATCCTCCATGGTGCCGTAGTCGGGGTGAATGCCGGTATAGTCGGTCACGTCATATTTGTGGTAGGAGGGAGAGGGGCTCATCGGCATCAGCCAAATGCCTTCTATACCTAGCTCAGCCAGATAATCAAGCTTCGAAGTCATACCTTTGATGTCGCCAATGCCATCGTTGTCGGAGTCGCAGAAAGACTGCACAAAGATCTCGTAACTCACATTGTGCGGCCATTCACTGGCCTTGGCTTCTGACTTAATCCCGGCTTCACTGTCGAGTACTGTAGGTGCACTACAGCCCGTCGCCAGGTATAGCGCAGGTATAAGCAGGAGGTGATGCAGGTTTCGTTTTTTCATGGTTGTTTATGTGTACCCATTCCCACCAGTGTAGCTAGGCTCGTGGGAGTGGCTTGGGTTTAGAATACGGATGATCAAGTGGGCTTAACATAGAAAACCCGACAGAGCGGAGCTGCCTGTCGGGTTTCTGATATGTTAGGTTTTAGTCCGATTACAACTTAACTAAAGTGTAGGTTGCGGTTTCGTCCTCTTCATTTATTTTGAGTGTGATCTCATACTTGCCTGCTGTCGGTACGGCAATGTTATCGCCCCCAAGGGTTAGATTGCCGCCGGAGCCGCCATAGTTGGTAACCCAGTCATCATTGAAGCGGAATTTCATCTCACCTACTGTTAGGTTCAGCGTAGCTTTCCACACGTTCTCCTCGTTGATATAGCGCATGTTCTGGTCAGAATCCCAGCCACCTGCCGTCGCGCTACCAATTATACCCCAGGAGTACTTGGCAGCGCTCCAGGTCATGGTATTCAGGTTAACGGTCAGCATGTAGCTGTCATTAGCCGGTACTGACAGGTCGGAGCCGTTCGCAGCCAGTGTGCCGGCAGATGGTCCGTTGCCCCAGTTCAGATCCCAACTGCGGTCTGCCGTGAATTTGAACATGCGGCTGTTTGGCTCTGTAAAGCTGATTACCCCTTGATAAATATTGTTAGCCTCCACTGAGATCAGACTTGGCGCATTAGCTGGATTCCAACCCTGGTAATCGCCCGGCACATAGATGAAGGTTGGTTCAATGTAAGTGCTGTATGGGGTAATGTTAACCGTTACCGGGTTAGAGTAAACCGGGTCCACAAACTCCGAAACAACAGCTCTTATTCTGAACTTCACTTCGTGAGCTTCCTCCGGCGTATACTTCAGTCGGCTCATCAGCGTGTTCAGTTCCTGACCTGTGTAGGCTTTGGAAGTTATCTTGTTACCTAACGAAACAGAGTACGGACCCACAAAGTTGTCGCCAGCCGTATCTATCTGCACAGAGTACTCCGTAGCTGCATCAAAACCAAAATCAGCCTCGTTCCAGTTCAGTGTAAGCGCTGTGCCCTCAGCGGTCTCTTCCGTTAACACCACGTTCGTCGAGCTAGTCGAAAGCACAGGAGGAGTCCCCGCACGTAGTATCAATTTATCTTCGTCTTTCTCGCAGCTCATCAGCGTGAGGGAGGCAACCACGAAGAGCAGTGATTTATTTAACCAGTTTTTCATAAAAACGATTTTTAAACATTTAGAAAAGGGAGTTGCAGGCACGGAGCCTGCAACTCCCGTTAATCAGTTAATAACCTGGCGTTGGTGTCAGGTTAGGATTCGCTATCAGGTCGTTGGCCGGTATCGGGTATAGCTTCCTGAAGTCTGCCACGCTGGTGCCTTCCATCATGCCGCCTTTCCATGCCCACACATAACTGTCACCTGCGAAACGATTGAAGCGAATCAGGTCAGTACGGCGGTGTGCCTCCCAGTTCAGTTCACGGGCACGCTCATCCAGAATGAAATCGAGTGTCATCTGGTTCGAGGCGATGTTACCTGTGGAGGCTCCATTGTAGGCGCGGGTGCGCAGCGCGTTCACATACTGCAGCGCCAGCGAAGCATCACCACCTGTACCGCCACGCAGCACAGCCTCAGCATACATCAGGTACACATCTGCCAGACGGAACATCGGGAAGTCGGTGTCTACAAAGGTAGGGTTAGAGCCAGCCTGACCAGCAGGGTTGGTATTCTTCCATTTCGTGATCGGGTAGCCGTCTGTGAAGGTAGCAATCGTGTTGATTTCCTTCTCCTGGCCATCCGTATGAAAATTAGCACGGTCATCACTAGTAAGCGCTGTGGAAGAGAACAAGTTATAAACTGAGGGAGTGGAGCGAATACCTCCCCAGCCTGAGTCAATGCCGAACGCGGAGGCTGACATGTTGCCGCCGACAGCCGCGTGCGTCAGAAAAGTGGTGCCACCGTAAGACTGCGTGCGCAAACCGTCGAACGTAATCGGGAAAATGATCTCGTTAGAGGTATGGTTGGTCGTCATGAACAGGTGGTCGTAATCCGGCTCCAGGGTATAGCCTGCTGTTATCACCTTCGTGGCGTAGGTAATCGCCTCTGTGTATTTTTTCTGATTTGTGTATACCTCAGCGTTCAGATAGAGTTTGGTGAGCAGCGTCCAGGCCGCGGCCTGGTCAGCACGACCATACTCATTCTGACGGGCGGCTGCCAGCTCGTTCTCAATAGCCAGCAGTTCGGACTCAACATAAGCGAATAATTCGTCTCTGGAGGCCTGCTCCGGGAAGAACTTACCGATCAGGTCTGCTTCGGTAACAAACGGAACGCTGCCGTACAAGTCGAGGGCATGCCAATAGCTGAGGGCACGCAGAAAACGGGCCTCAGCGCGGAATTTCCTTGCCTCATCCAGGTTGGCACCCGTAATGCCGCGCTCATCAAGTTTTTCATCACTCATCTCCCGGATAAATTCGTTTGCCAGCGTGATCTGGTAGAAGATGCGGTAGTACATAGCTGTGGTCACGTCGTTGTTCGATGACCAGGTGAGGGTATTGAGTGCAGGCAGGCCCGGGTCATTCCAGGCGATCACTGCCTCATCGGTGGGCACCTGCTGCAGCATCCAGTAGGTACGCACGTAGTTGGAGGCACCCTCGTCTATACCTCCCACGTCTGGTTTTCCGGCTGGGCCTTGCTGCCCTGTTAGGGCGAAGCCGGCGTATAGTTTGGCCAGAATAGGCTTGTAGCTGGCAAAGTCGCGGTAAACGTTTGCTGAAGTAGCCTCATAGAAAGGCTCTCTGTCGAGATCATCGACGCAGGAGGTAGCAGCCATGGCCATGAGTCCTGCACAGAGTATGGTTTTTAGATATCTTGATGTCATGATGTTGCTCTGATTAAAGTTCAAGGTTCAGGCCAAGGCTAAATACACGCGGTCTTGGGTAGAAGTTATTGTCTATACCGCTCGCGATCTCAGGATCCAGACCGGTATAATCGGTGATCACAAACGCGTTCTGGATGTTGGCGTTCAGGCGCAGGCCAGCACGCTCGTTCATGATCCTGCCAAAGTTATACCCCAGGCTGATGTTCTCCATGCGCACGAACGAAGCGTTCTCGATGTAGTAGTCAGACTCGTACTGACGGATGTTGAAGCCCGTTTCATTCACGTTGCGCGACATGTTGGACAGCCAGTTGCTCACAGAGGTCACCTCGTAAGCGCCCGTGTTGGAGTGCACGTTGTTGTATACATAGTTGTTAAAGTTTCCGCGCATCAGCAGTCCCAGTGACCAGTTGTTGTAGTTCAGCTGTGTATTGAAACCCATGAAAAGACGTGCTTCCGGGTTCTTGTAGCGGTACTTGTCCTGCTCGTTGACGATGCCGTCTTTATTGAGATCAGCATACAAACCTTCGATCGGACGACCGTCCTCCCCGTATACCTGCTTGTATACATAGAAGCTGTTCGGAGCGAAACCTACTGTGTGCACCTGTATGTTACGCCCTGTGGCACCGGCAATGCCACCAGTCACCACACCCACCGAATTCTCTTCGTCCACCGTGTTCAGCTTAGTGATTTCATTGCGGATAACGGAACCGTTGATACCCACAGACCAGGTGAAGCTCTCACGGTCAATGGCCACATAGTTCAACACAGCTTCCAGACCCTTGCTTTCAATGCTTCCTACGTTGGTAAGCAAGAGGTTGGTCAGGTTAGTACCAGCCGATACCGGAACCACACTAAGAAGGTCTTTGGTGTTGCGCAAAAAAGCATCGAAGCTACCATACAGGCGATTGTTCATGAAACCAAAGTCGATGCCGGCGTTCCAGGTTTTGGTTTCTTCCCATTTCAGGTTCGCATCATATCCTTCCGGGCGAAGCAACAAATAGTATTGATTACCGATCTGGTACATGGCAGCGCTGTCACTAGACGTATAGCGTGCCAGGTATGGAAAGTCGTTGCCCACATCCTGCTGGCCGGTAATACCGTAGCCAACACGCAGTTTCAGGTCTGACACGACCGGGTTGTCCCTCAGGAATGCCTCCTCGTTGATTCTCCAGGCAAGTGCCAGGGAAGGGAAAGTACCCCATTTCTGGCCTTCTCTGAAACGGGAAGAACCATCACGACGCACAGTGGCTGTCAAGAGGTAACGGTCCATCAGGGCATAGTTCACACGACCAAAGAAAGACACAAGCGTGTTCTGTGTTTTGAAAGGGAAGGGAGCCGCTGCCCGGCGCACATCACCATTTTCTCGCAATAGGGGGAACGCCGGGCGCTCCGTTACCCAGTCCTGGTAAGAGTAACCACCTGTCACATCAATACGGCTGCGAATCCCCTCGATGTCGTCAGTGTAGTTCATGTAATAATCGAGGAGTTTGTTGGTTCTCTTCTCCTCGTATCGCTGGAAAGAGCCGCCTTCGAATGATTCAGAGGCAAGTGTAACAGGCGCATTGTTATTGCCCTCGCTGTCAGACTTGTCGTACCCTACGTTCAGGTTAGCACGCAGCGCTGGCAGGAAATGGAATTTGTAGTCAACCTGTATGTTACCAATGCTACGACGCGCCTCTCCTTCGTTGCGGCGCTGCTCCAGCATGCTGAGCGGGTTACGGGTCGCAATGGTAATCGGTTTTTTGTCAGCCGGGTCGAGCCACTCGAAATAACCTCCAAAATTGTTCTCTGCATAAACAGGCTGTGTCGGGTCGAAATTAACTGCTGCTCCGATGGCACCTTCGTCTGCGAAGCGGCTGTTGGTCAGGGCACCCTTCCAGTTCAGGTCCACATTTAAGTGATTGTCCAGAAAGTTTGGTGTCAGTTTCACACTACCCGTCAGACGCTCAAAGTTGGAGGTTTTAACAACGCCATCCTGGTTAAGGTAACCGAGCGATATGCGGTAAGGCAATTCTTTCACTGATCCGCTTACGCTCAGATTGTTGTCGATGGTATAGGCATTACGGTAGATCTGGTCCTGCCAGTTGGTGTTCTCACCACCCAACAGCCTGATCTGATCCTGGTTACCCAACTCTGTTACGGTTCTTCTGAACTCATCAGCATCCATTACGTCTACCTGTTTTGTGTTAGTAGACAGGGAGTGAAGTGAGCTGAAATTAACACGCGTCTTCTGTCCGGCCTCTCCGCTTTTAGTGGTAATGATGATCACACCGTTGGAGGCGCGCGAGCCGTAAATGGCTGTCGCGGAAGCATCCTTCAGGATGTTCATCGAGGCGATGTCGTCCGGGTTGATAAAGTTGAGCGGGTTAGCTGAACCAGCAATCACCTCGTTGTCGATCGGCACACCGTCGATCACGATAAGTGGGTCGTTGCTGGCGTTGAGCGAAGCACCACCGCGTATACGGATACGGCTACCTGAACCAGGGGCACCGCCGTTTGAGGTGATTTGCACACCAGCTACTTTGCCGGTAATGAGCTGTTCGGCTGTAGTTACTTGTCCGTCCTGAAAATCTTCTTCTGAAACGGTGGTAACGGCACCTGTTACGTCTTTCCTCTCCTGCGTACCATACCCTACAATCACCACTTCCTGCAAAGCGCGGGCGTCGGTGCGCATTGTAATGTTGAAGTCAGTCTGGCCACCGATGGCCACTTCCTGTGTGGCGTAACCAATGAAAGAGAATACCAGCGTACCGCCTTCAGAAGGAGCTGGCAGTGTAAACTCGCCATTGGCATTGGTAGCAGTACCGCGGGTAGTGCCTTTGAGTACAACCGTTACGCCTGGCAGTGCTTCGCCATTCTCGTCTAACACGCGGCCGCTAACGGTTACATCCTGCTGTACCGCCGTGCGTGGTTTGGCTACCACAGTTGTGGTGCTAGCTGCGGCAGGGCGTGCCTTCGAGATGATGTATACCCCCCTCACTTTTTTATAAGCCAGATTATTGCTGGCCAGCGTGGCACCCAGGAACTCATCCACGTTCTGCACGCCGCCTTTCGGCTCTGGCACAATCAGCTGCACGTCGTCGGCCAGACTAGCCTGGTAAGAGAACTGTATGCCGTGCGAGTTTTTGAGATCATTGAGCAAATCCTTGAGCGACTTGGCTGTCAGGGCCTGTCCGGAGGTGTGGTTTACTGCAAGGCTCGGACCAGGGCCCGGATAACCCTGAGCGGTTCCCGGTACCTGAAAGCAGCACAGGGCTACTGCCAAACCAAAGGAACCTAGTCTCTTAGTAGATTTATTTGACATAGATTATGAGGTTAATTTATAGTGAGCTTATGTATATAGTGTTCTCTTGTTGGGTGATCTTGAGTTCAAATGTCTCAGCCAGTGTGTTCAGGATGTCTTCGGGGTTATTTACTTCCAGGAAGGCCGTGATGCGCTGCCCGGGAAGCTCTTTGCCACTGAATTCTACCTGATAGCCATACTGCTGCTCGATCAGCGTGCCTACTTCACGCAGTGTGTAATTGTCAAAATATACCTTGTTGTGCTGCCAGGCAGTATATAGCTCCGGGTCTACGCGACGGTGGCTAAGACCGCCTGCTGCAGACACTGTTATCAGATCGCCGGGCTGCATTTCTATTTGTCTTGCTGCACCGTTTTGTGTGGCGCTCAGCCTTACTTTGCCGCTCGCCAATATAACCCGGTTTTCCTGGCCGCGGTCGTATACGTTAAATTCTGTCCCTAGTACGTTTATTTTGGTGCCTTTGCTGGTTGTCACGATAAACTGCTGTCTGTTAGCCTGCTGTGTTACCGAGAAAAAAGCCTCGCCGCGCAATTGAACGGTTCTAGGCTCATTCTTTTTCCATTTTTCAGGAATAGTTATACTTGAATTGGCATTAAGTACTATTACGGATTTATCCGGAAGTTGGACAATGCGCTTCTCACCGTAAGCAGTGGCGTAGGTGACCGGCTCAGCACTTTGGCGGGTGAGAAGAAGGGCGACTGAAGCTAACAACAGAGTGATGACGGCCGCCGCAGACAACCAGGTTTTGAGGGGATAGCCCCATAGCGAGAACACACGGCCACTATCCGGTCCGCGCTCCCGATCATGCTTCATCGCTTCCTGCAGTTGCTCCCAAACCAGCTGCGCATCTTCGTCGAAGCTATGGTCATCAGCCTGCTCCTGCGACAGCAATAATACTAAATGACGCGCCTCCGCCATTTCCTGCGCCCTGTCGGGGTATTGTTCAGCAAACTGCGACCAGTACAGCGTACTTTCCTGCGTAGGGTATTTGACCCATTGTATAAAGTCATGGTCGGCTGCCAGTTCAGCTGCAGTGGCTGTTGTGTAGTTCATGTAAGGCGTCTGTTTATTGGGCGGTTTCAGCGTATAGGCACACACTATAGACAATAGCCGGCAGGGTCAGAAATTATCCCTCCTTTTGGCTATAAAAAGTAAAATAATTTATAAAGTATTGTAAGTGAGTGGGATAATTTTCCCCTAAAAGAAGAGCATAAATAGCAGGAGGGCGCTGTTGTGGAGCAGCTGCTGCAAACGGGCGATTGCTTTGTAGGTAGTTTTGTACACTGAGTCTTGCCCGATGTCCATGATAGCGGCGATCTCGTCGTACTTGAGGTTGGCGTAGTATTTCAGGAAGATGACTTCCCGCTGGCGGGCCGGAAGCTGCGAGAGTAGTTCTGAGATCCGTTGGCGCGTCAGTTCGGCTGTCTGCAGCTGGATCATGGTCTGCTCGTGAGAATCCTCGAGCTCAAAGTGGTAATTTTCGGGCAATTCCTCGTGCAGTTTAGCGCGATTGCCTTTTTTGATGAGCTCGTTGCGGATGGCTTTGAGCAGGTAATGCCGCACACTGGCAGGGGTGCCAACAGTGGTACGGCTCTTCCAAAGCGAAAAAAATACCTGTTGCAGACAATCGCGTATAAGTTCTTTGTCAGATGTGATCCGGTTGCCGTAGCGCAGCATGATGGGAGCAAAATGATGGTACAGTAGCGAAAAATCATCTTCGCTTCCTTCTTTAAACCTGCCCCAAACTTCCTGCTCGTCCATGCGCGATTGCACCGTTTTCGAAACGGATTACAACAATTATATTAGAATTTAATCGGATATCATACCTTTAGGCTCTGAAAAATATACAATCGTATCTGGTGTTATAACATGTAACTGAGGATATGGCCATACCTGCTCTGCCTGGCGCATGTTGTAATAGACAGAAGACTAACCTGCTTGCTGCTGTGTACCTGAATAACTTTCATTCATAATTCCCCCTTTATGGCAAACAAATACCTCAACCACTTGCTGATCCTTTTTGTTTTTTTGGCAGGTATAACGTGGCAGGCAAAGGCGCAGGCAGTCCAAACTATACCTGAGTTCCCCAACGGCGGCCAGGAAATCACGATCATTTTTGATGTGAAGCAGGCTAAAGACGGGCGTGCTGCCGGACTGCTGGGCAAGACCGACGACGTATACCTGTGGTCGGGTGCGGGCGTTGTGGGCAATCCAAATGCCTTCCTGTATCAGCCGGCCGGGCAGACGAGTTTTAATCAGCCTTTTAATCCTGGCAAGATGACCTCGCTCGGCAACGACCGCTGGCAGATCAAACTCACGCCCCGCACTTATTTCGGAGTGCCGGCCGGTCAGACCATCGACAAACTGGGGCTGCTGTTGAAAAACGGCAATGGTACCGCCCAAACCGAAGACTTTATCATCCAGCTCTATGACGGCAGTCTGCAGGTAGCCCTGCGCGAACCTGCTCAGAAGGACTTTTTTGTGGCGGCCAACAGCGCTATACCTGTGCGGGCCGTTGTCTCGGCTAAAGCCGACGTGACGGTGAAGCTGGACAACACGGTGGTGTACAGCGCCAGCAACACGGATCAGGTACAGACCACGATCAATGCCGGGAACCAGCAAGGCTTGCTCCGCACTGTCACCATTGAGGCGAAACTTGGTGGGGCAACCACCACTGAAACCTTCACATTTCGGGTGAGGCCGCAGCCGGCTGTGGCAGCGCTGCCGGCAGGTATGCGGGATGGCGTGAACTATACCGGTGCCTCCAGCGCCGTGCTGGTGCTGTATGCGCCCCACAAGAATTTTGTGTACGCCATTGGGGAGTTTAATAATTGGGAGAGTTCGCCGGAATACCTGATGAAGCGTACCACCGACGGCAACCGCTATTGGATCGAGCTGAGCAACCTGCCGGCAGGGCAGGAGGTAGCCTATCAGTACTTGGTGGATGGCACGCTGGCCGTGGCCGACCCCTATACCGAGAAGATCCTCGACCCGGCCATGGACCAGTACATACCTGCCAGCACGTACCCCAACCTCAAAGCCTACCCAGCGGAAGCGGAAGGCATCGTGTCGATCCTGCAGACAAACCAGCCCGGCTATACCTGGGAAGTGACGGACTTTGAAAGACCGGATCCGGAAAAACTGGTGATCTACGAGCTGCACGTGCGCGACTTCATCGAGGCCCGCAACTACAAGGTGCTGGCCGATACGCTCACCTACCTGAAGCGCCTCGGCGTGAATGCCATTGAACTCATGCCGGTGATGGAGTTCTCCGGCAACGACTCCTGGGGCTACAACCCGATCTTCTTTTTCGCGCCCGACAAAGCTTACGGCACCAAAAACGACCTGAAGGCTTTTATAGACAAGGCGCATGAAATGGGTATTGCCGTCATTCTGGACATTGTGCTCAACCAGGCGGATTACGAGTACCCTTATGTGAAAATGTACTGGGACGGCAACCAGCCGGCGGCCAACAACCCGTTCTTCAACCAGCGGGCCACGCACCCCTTCAGCGTCTTCTTCGACTTCAACCACGAGAGCGAAGCCACCAAGGAACTGGTGGAGCGGGTGAGCCGCCACTGGATAGAAGAGTACAACATCGACGGCTACCGTTTTGACCTTTCGAAGGGCTTTACACAGAAAAACACTGGTGATAACGTGGGCGCCTGGAGTTCCTATGATGCCGGCCGCGTCGCCACCTGGAAGCGCATTTATGACGAGATCAGAAGCTACGACGAATCGGCCTATGTGATACTGGAGCACTTTGCAGATAACCAGGAAGAAAAAGAATTGTCCAGCTACGGTATGCTGTTTTGGGGCAACCACAACCACGACTACCGCAACATGGCAAAAGGCGTGCTGGCCAATCCGCAGGGGATTTCTTATAAAAACCGCACCTGGGAAAACCCATACCTGATCGGGTACATGGAAAGCCACGACGAAGAGCGTATACTATACGATGTGCTCAACAATGGTAACCGCAACGGCAGTTATAATACCCGCACCCCGAGTACCGCCCTTGACCGCGCCAAACTGGATGCCGCCTTCTTCCTGCCCATACCTGGTCCGAAGATGATCTGGCAGTTCGGAGAACTCGGGTATGATGTGTCCATCGACCAGAACGGCCGCACCGGCCAGAAACCGATCCGCTGGGAATACCAGCAGCAAGCCGACCGGCAGAAGCTGTACCAGGTATACGCCGAGCTCATCAAGCTCAAACTAAACGAACCGGCCTTCACAACCAATGATTTCGACCTCCAGTTGAGTGGCCAGGTAAAGCGCATCTTCCTTTTTCATGAAGACATGGATGTGTTCATACTGGGTAATTTTGATGTTCGGGCGCAGCAGATAAACGCCAATTTCCCTACCACTGGGGTATGGTACGACTACTTTACAGGCAGGGAAAACAGCATCGAGGACCCCGGCCAGGCGATGGAACTGCAGCCGGGCGAGTTCCACATTTATACCACCAAAAAGCTCGAAACGCCACAGCCTAACTTAGTGCCCTGGCAGGGACTCGTGCTCTCAGCAGAAGAGGAACTGGCCGAAAATGGTGTGAGCGTATACCCGAACCCGATGCAGGAGACTACCGTGCTACACCTGGAAGGCGACTATCGCGGAACGGTGCAAGTGCAGCTGGTGGACATGACCGGGCGCAATCTGCAACACGTTCGCTTCCTCAAGCACCAGCAAAGCCACCAGGAGCAGCTCCGGTTACAGCGGGTACCAGTAGGCATTTACTACATGCAGGTAGAGCAGGGCGGAAAAAAATCGGTGCATAAACTGCTCAAGGTAAACGAATAAAGGCCTATCCGACAGGTATAGCGCAAAGCAAAAAGCCCTGCTTCCTGAAAAGGAGGCAGGGCTTTCTTTGTATACTGGTTATACCTATTTCTTTACTACTTTGATCAGGGTGCCAGCAGGTAGCTGATCACTTAGCTGCATGCCGTTGAGCACGGCCAGTTCGTTGTGGCGGGCATCGGGCATGTTGTTGCTGCGCAGCGCCTGGGCCAATGTAGTGGCCTTCGGAACCGTTACGATACTGATGCGCTCCGGCTTGCGGTTCAGCTTCTCTGGGTCCGAGAGCACCTTGAAGCTCTGCATACTCCCGCTGAAAACCTGGAAGTAGTTGTTGAAGTTCTGTGCCGTGGTAATGCCCATCAGACTGTAGATGTTTTCGCCGTGCTGGATAAAGTACGTAAGCGTGCGCAAAGGCTGTTGTTGCTGCTGCTGCTGCTGTTGTTGTTGGGGCTGTGGGTCAGCCACTACCGCAATGGCAGGCAGTCCATTCACAGTTACCTCTTTGCTTTCAACAACTTGTAGGCCGTAGTTCTGCAACGACTGCTGGGCAGCTTCTTGCAGGCTGGCTCCAGGAGCAAGGGTTAGTGCCATCACGGCGCTTCCATCCTTCGGCCCCATCTGTACCTGCTGCGGGGAGTTCTGGTAGCCCCAGTCACTTGGGATATTAAACTGGAATTTGAGAACCGGATGATAGAAAACCTGATTCTCTACAAAGCCCTGTTTCGGATCCTCTCCATAGACTATGCCGTCAATCATTTTGAGGTAGCTGTTGCGCCCCACCTTCGGGTCAGTCAGGTTCTGTTTCTTTTGTTCCGCATCTGCCAGTTGATGCACAGTATTGTAGCGGTCGCCCGGGTCAGGGTGTGACGAGAGGAGAGAAGGGATCGCCTGACCGCTTTCCTCCTGCTTGCGCTGCAGGGTGGTGAAAAAGTCAGCCATTTCGGAAGCATCGTAGCCGATCTTGGTCGAGTACTCCACGCCCAGCTCGTCCGACTCCCGTTCCGCATCGCGGCTATACTTGAGCATCAGCAGACCAAGTCCCTGTGATACCTCCTGGCCGTACTGCGCAATCGTAGGCGACAGAATCATACCAAGCAGCAGACCGCCCTGCGCCAGAATGGACTTGCTTTGCTGCTGTGCCGAGTGGCGCGCCGTGATGTGGCCGATCTCGTGGCCGAGTACACCGGCAAACTGCGCTTCGTTGTTGAAGTGGGCCATAATCCCACGCGTAAAGTACACATACCCCCCCGGCACGGCAAAGGCGTTGATCACAGGGGAGTCCACGATCTTGAACTCGTAGTTGAGGTTGCTGCGGTGTGAGACCTTGGCCATTTGCTGGCCTTTTTCTTTGATGAAGCTTTGCAGTTTGGGGTCCTCGTAAAGTCCAAACTCTGCTACAATCTGTGGGTCCGCTTCCTTACCAAGGGCTATTTCCTGACTCTCCGACATGAACATCACGTCTTTTTTGCCCGTAACCGGGTTGGTCTGGCAGGAGCTGCCTATCAGGAACACGGATGCCAATAATCCGGTTATTATGTTCTTTCTCATCGTTTTGTCTTTTTATGCCTCCCGGTACCACCCAAAATGCAGGTATATCGCAGAGACTGAATATGTAACAAGCAACGATAATGCAATTTTTAAGTTGCAGAAAACGCTTGTCTGGTATCACTAAGCCATTTTTTGTTAGGGAGTGTAGTCCGGTATATGAAGCCCCAACGTGATATCGCGGTTAGCGACAAGGGTATCGCCATGCCGCCTGGCCCAGCCTTTTTCATCTCCTTTTTTAGGGTATATACCTGTTGCGTCGGTGTGGTAAACGTACAGAATGACATCTTGCGCCGGCGTTTTGCCATCGGGCAGGTATACGGTACCCGTCAGCACGAGCTTGTTTTCAGCACCCAAACGAAAGTCGGGCAGGGTGTCCGTCGGGCTGAGCGGCTTATCGCCGTACTCATGCAGCGCCTCGCAACCTTCGCAGGGGCCTCCCACTTGCCGGGCAGGCTGTTGGGTTTCTTGGTTGTCCTGTGCCTGGCAGCTGACCGCTGTGACGAGCATCAGGTATAGAAGAATCGATTTTTTCATGTGTGTCCCGTTGTAGGTATAGCATCCTTTTTACGTACTATTTACCCTACAAGGCGATTAGTGCGCTGCACTTCTGATTTTGCTATTTAATTCTACAATCACCAATTTTACTGCATGTATACACGGGAACAGGCTTCAAAACTCAGACAGGCATTCTGGACAGCATTCGGACAATATATGTCCCCCGTGCTGTCAGCAGAAGGGATGCCAACCAACTGGATCAATTACAAGACGGGCCTGAAGAACGTGTACTTCCGCATGCAGGCCGATAAAAAGCAGGCTTCCATTGCCATTGAAATGACGCAGCCGGACCCGGAGATACAGCAAATGTTCTTTGAGCAGTTTGAGGCCCTCAAGGAGCTGCTGCACGATACGGTAGGAGAGGAGTGGACCTGGGACCTGCACACTACAGACGAATACGGAAAAGAAATCAGCCGCATCTATACAGAACTGAAAGGAGTGAGCGTCTTCAAACAGGATGACTGGCCCGCGCTGATCTCATTTTTCAAACCCCGCATTATTGCCCTCGATGCCTTCTGGAGCGACGCCAAATACAGCTTCGACGAGCTACGCTAGGTATAGCCCCGATGACTATAACTAAGGCGTGCGCTCTTTAGAGCTCTATTATCTGAATCAACTCTTTGTAGCCTGATGATATGAGGTATAACCCTAGCGTTTTCGGGCCTGCCGCTTAAGTGGATCCAGCAGGTATTCCAGTCCGTTAAGCTTGATCTCGTAGAGGGTGGCCAGCAGCATACCCAGCTTGCCGGGCGGAAAACCTTCGCGGGCAAACCACTCCAGGTATGAGACGGGCAAATAGCACAGCACCGTGTCTTTGTACTTGCCGAAGGGCATTTTCATGCGTACCAGTTCGGTGAGCATGGAGGAGTCGGGTTGCATAGGCGTGTTCATTTTCCCAAAGATAAGGTAAGAAGGCAGCCACTAAAAAACATCTGGAAACAAAAGCAGCGTCAGCTCAAAAAAAAACGGGTTCGTTGTACCTCATACCTCGCCTGTGGATGTATTGCTTTTCAGAAAGTTTAGAGTTGCTTAAACAGCTATTTGCTGCTCATACAGACTGAGAACTGGATCGCAAGAAAAGGCGGACCAGTCTTTAGAGTTATAGGTGGTTCTAAAAAAAAATCCGCTTAGCCCGTCCCAAATGTGTGAGGGCAGGCTAAGCGGGGTTCAGTTTGGCTAAAAGCTGAACCTAAAGATAAGCACAAAATTTTTTAGCGTGCAAGCTCTGTTTCAGAAAATAAGCATATCGTTTTATTTATGTATTTGATTATCAATGCAATAAACTGATCTTAAGCTACGTGGTATGTTATGTTACTGAATTAGCATTCTTAGCAGCACATTTTGGCCACTACCTTTGTTCTCTCATTATGGAATACTTTGTAAAGCAAGACAGCGTAGTGCGCGAGATCTGGGGAAAGGGCGACACCATCCTGTTCATTTTTGCAGGCGCTTCGGCCGAGTTTGCCCTCAACAAGGCGGTTGACTGGCTTTATTTCACCGGGCGGCTGCCGGCCGACCCACTGGGACGCCTGTTCTCGACGGTAGGCTATGCCCGGCAGATCGTGTTCTCCAGTCTGGAAGGGGCGCACAAAGCGATCGATACCATGGCCAAGATACATGCCGGGGTGGAGGCCAAACGCGGCATGGCTATACCTGACTGGGCCTATCGTGACGTGTTGTTCATGCTGATCGACTATTCCATCCGCTCCTTTGAACTGCTGGAGCGGGCCTTAACGGAAGCAGAAAAAGAAAATGTATTTGAGGTATTCTGGCGGGTAGGAATACGCATGGGGCTGCAAGGGCTGCCAAACAACTATCAGGCCTGGCTGCACATGCGACAGCAGCACTTAGAGGAAAACTTGGCCTCCAGCCATTTCACTACCGATTTGTACAAGCAGTACCGCAAGCATTTGGGACCCGTCAGGTATAAGCTGTTGCTAGAAGGGCAGAAGCTGATCGTGCCTAACACCGTGCGCATACAGCTTGGCCTGCGTAAGTGGTCGGCGCTTAGGCCTGTGCTTGGAGTGTATAAACTGAGCCGCCATTTGCGTGCCGACTGGTTGATCAAATCCCTTATCCTGCCTCCGGCTTACAAATCCGAGATAAAAGAACTGGATGTACATCCCGCCTGAGTGCTATAGTTGGTTTAGGGTTGATTATTTATGTTAAATATAAATGGCTATACCTGAGGCGCGCTATACCTGCTTTAGAAAATCTTGAATCTCCGCCACCGTCTGACGTGCGCTTCGTCCCACACCGATCAGGGTAGCAGAGGCAAAACCAGTCCAATTGCCGTAGCCGACCAGCCACAGGCCGGACTGGAGTTTGGCTTTTGTGCCCTCCACTTCTACTTTGCCTTTCTGGTCTTTTAGGTTCAAGCAGTCCAGGTGATCGAGCGCATAACCAAAGCCGGTGCACCAGATCACCACATCCACCTTTTCCTTCTGGGTGTCTGACCATATTACACCGTCTTCATAAAAGCGCTGGAAAGGCCTTACCGTGTGCAACACGCCACGGCTTCGGGCTTCTTTCACGGCAGGTACCATCACAATATTGCCTACATGAAACTGGGAGGGATTGACTTCCTTACCATGCTGCATGGCGTAGTAGCGTGCTGATGCCTGGTCAAAGAGCACACGGCCGTCCACGTCGTCGGGCAGGAAGGTCACCTCATCGAGCGTAATCCAGCTAGTATTGGCCACATTGGATACCTCCGCCAGAATCTGCGCACCCGAATTCCCGCCACCCACTATCAATACCCGCTTATCTTTGAATGGCTCTGGATTTTTGTAGTCAGAGGAATGCAGTTGCAGGTTCCGGAATGTCTCGGCACCTTGGTAGTTAGGTATAAATGGCTTCCGAAACGTGCCCGTTGCACTGATCACGGTACGCGCCAAGTAAGTTTTATGGGCGCTCCTTACTTCGAAAAGCCCGTCACGAAAGCATACCTCCTGAACCTGCACAGGACGCTCGACGGGAAATTCGTAACGTTGCTCATACTTGGTCAGGTAGTCGATCACTTCTTCACGCGATGGAAAAGGGGCTTTGCTCTCCGGCATCAGCCAACCGGGCAGACTGCTAAAGGCAGCAGGAGAGAAGAGGGTGAGAGAATCCCAGTACTTGCGCCACGAGGCACCAGGCGCTGGCTGGTCATCCAACATGACGTAGTTTAGCTTGGCTCTGCGTAGGTAATAGCCACAGGCCAGGGCGCTCTGGCCACCGCCAATCACCACCGTGTCGTAAATCTCATGCATGCTTCTGCAGGTATAGGTATGGTCCCGAAGTTACTAAAATGCCCGATAAGTTTGAGAACACCATTCTCATGAAAGGATATTGAGCCCACTCTGTCATCTCGACAGCCTGGAGAGATTTGAAATTTTCCTTTGCTCACAATATTCCAGGTTTCTCACAAAGGTCGAAATGACAATAATATGCTTTCGTTGATACAACTGGGTATGTGACTTACGCATAAACAGAAAGCCCCGCTAGTGCGAGCTTGCAGCTCGTACTGTTAATTTCAGAAGGTATAGCTGTGTAGACAGATTTTGAAACGAACTACAAGCTCGCGCCAGCGGTGGTGGTCCTTACTCACAATATTTCGGATTTCTCCCATGGCTCGGAATGACAGATTCTTACTGAAACTGATGGTACCGTGACCAACAGCCCATCAAACCAAAAAACCCCGACTACTGCCGGGGCTTTCTAGATTTTGGTATACGAGCTTAGCCTATTTCTGGGCCTGGCCTTGTGCTTCCAGGTCTTTGAGCAGTTCCTGTACGGCTGCCTCCAACTGCTGGTCTTTGCCTTTACTTACCAGTTCGTAGGCGTTGGCTACTTTCACGTCGGGCTCGGTTTGCAGGTTCTCCAGGTACTGGCCTTTAATGTCTTTCACACCCAGTGGTGGCACACCCCAGCGCACGCTACCGTTCTGCAGCATTTCCCAGCCGCCAAAGGTACAGGTGCCCGGCACTGGCATACCTACCAGCTTGCCCAGCTTCAGGTCGATGTAGCTGTAGGCGAAACAGTGGCCGTCGCTGTAGTTGGCCTCGTTGGCCAGCGCGATGCTCGGCTTGGTCCAGCGGAAGGATGGCTCAAAGCCAGTCGAGCGAGTGTCGGTGGTATAGTCCAGGAACTTCTGTCCGCTCAGGAACATGGCCAGGTCGGCTACCAGGTCACCGCCGCCGTTGTTGCGGGTGTCGACTACCATACCTTTGCGATTGGCGTATTTGCCCATCACTTCTTCATACACGGTGCGGTAGCTCGGGTCGTTCATGCCCGGTATGTGCACGTAGCCCAGTTGACCGTTGCTCAGGCGATCCACCTCTTCGGCATTGCGGCGCACCCAGCGCTTATAGAGCAGTGGATTCTCTTCGTTCTGTGCAATCGGCTTTACCGTGATGTCTCTGCTGTTTTTGCCGTTGGCGTCTGTCACAGTCAGCAAGGTATTCTTGCCGGCTTTGCGGTTCAGGAACTGCGCCAGGTCTCTGTCCGGGGTAATCGTTTCGCCGTCGATCTTCTCGATGATCATACCTGGCTTCAGGCTCAGGCCGGCTTTGTCCAGCGGACCACCTACGATCACTTCATCCAACTTAATGCCGTTGCCGGTATAGGTCTGATCATAGAAGATGCCGAGAGAAGCCGTGGCGTCACTGTTCGGATCGTTTTTGTTGTAGCTGGCACCGGAGTGCGACACGTTCAGCTCACCCAGCAGTTCGCTGAGCATTTCAGAAAACTCGTGGTCGTTGCTGATGTGCGGCAGGTAGGCTTCGTAGTCGGCTTTCAGCTCATTCCACTTGGTGCCGTGCAGGTTGGCGGTGTAGAAGGTCTGCTTGGTGCGGCGCCATACGTGCTCAAACATGAAGGCACGCTCAGCTGCCATGTCCAGGTTCATCTCGCCGTCTACTTTCACGGTTTCCTGCTTGCTGTTGCTCGGGTCCAGCTTCACGATTTTACCATCCGACTCCAGGAACAGGTTTTTCTGCTCTTTGTCCCACAGCATGCGGGCGCGGTTGGCGTTCAGCGTCACCAGCATTTTGGTTTCTTTGCTGCGCAGATTCGTCGACCATAGGTTGTAGCCTTTCTCAAACTTGGCCAAGTAGTAAAGTGTCTCGCCGTCTTTCGACACCAGGGCGTCCGACAGGCTGGAAGAGTGCAGCGTGAGTTTGGCTTTGCGGTTGGTCAGGCCATCCCAGTCAATCTGCATATCTTTTTTCGGCTCGTCCTTCTTGGCCTTCTTCTTTTTCTCCTGCTCTTTTGCCTTCTCCTTCTCTTTGGCGATTTTCTCTTCCTGTTCTTTCACCAAGGCATAGTCCTCCTTGCTCAGTCTGTACTTGTCATAAGCGTCCTGTGTAAAGAACATGGCGTAAATGTCGGACTGGGCGCCGCCGCTGTTGGCTTGGGCGCGCATGCCGTCGCGGGTGCTGTTCCAGATCAACATCTCACCGCCCATCATCCATTTGGGGGCATAGTCGCTGTAGCCGCTCTCAGTCAGGTTGATCTTTTTGCCCTTGCCGTCAGCCGCGATGATGCCCACTTCGCCATTGGCAAAACCAGGCTCCGAGTATTCAAACAAGATCCACTTACTGTCCGGGCTCCAAGTGAAGTACTGGTCGTTGTCGCGCATCGAGAACAACTCGTTGGTGTTGAGCAGCGTGCGTACCTGCTTACTGGCCAGGTTCAAGACTTTCAACGTAATGCGATCTTCCAGGAAAGCCACTTCTTTGCCGTCCGGCGAAAACTGCGGGTCGTAATTTTCCTTCTCATTTTCAATTAGAGCGGTCTCCTTGAGCAGGGTAGAGGCATAGAAATAAGGCTCTTCCTTCCGCACGATATCCGTCTTGTAGATTTTCCAGTTCTTGCCGCGCTCGCTGGCGTAGAGCAGCGACTTGCCATCGGGTGAGAAGCTCACATTGCGTTCCTGCTCCGGCGTGTTGGTGATCCGCTTGGTCACCGATCCTTCCACGGCACTCACAAACACCTCACCGCGGTATATGAACGCCACCTCTTTGCCATTTGGCGACACCGCCAAGTCACGAAGGCCACCATTCACTTTCAGGATGCTTTCGTTGTTGGTCTTGGCATCCGTCGCGATGCGCACGTTCACTTTCTGCGCCTGTCCGTTTGGCTTCTTGGTATAGAGCTCCCCATTTTGGCTAAAGCTCAAGGTACCATCCTGTGCAGCTGTCAGGAAGCGAACCGGGTGCTTTTCAAAAGAGGTCACCTGCTCGGGTTTGGCAGGCCCCTGCGCAGTCATTTTATGCACGTTCAGGGTGCCGCTCGCCTCGCTCAGGTAATAGAGCGTTTTGTCGTTGTCGGCAAACACCGGGCTGCGGTCTTCGCCTTCGTAGCTGGTGAGTTTGGTGTGCTTGCCGGTTTTGGTGTCGTATTCCCAGATGTCCCGGGTAACGGAGGACACGTGGTGCTTGCGCCACTGGTTCTCACCGCCTTTTCGGTCCTGGTACAGCATTTTGCCGCCATCACGGCTCAGTTTTACCTCCTCGGCCGGCGTCGTTAGCACTTGCTTCACGCGACCACCCGACACGGCTACCTGGTATAGTTCCGGCTGGTAAGCTGTCGGGAACTGCCGGTTGCTAGCGGCGTCGTGACGGGTAGAGCCGAAGTATACGGTTTTGTTGTCCTGGCTGAACTCATACGGATACTCGTGCGCCGAGTGGAAGGTGATGCGCTGGGCGGCACCACCGGTAGCTGGCATTACGAAAATATCGAAGTTGCCGTAGCGGTCGCTGGCAAAAGCGATCGACTTGCCATCGTGACTCCACACCGGCATGAAGTCATGCGCCTCGTGCAGCGTAAGCGGCGTTGCGTTTCCGCCTGCTGCCGGTACGGTATAGAGGTCTCCTTTGTAGGTGAAAACAATGGTTTTGCCATCAGGGGAGATGGCCGGGTAACGCATCCAGGAGGGTGCGTCCTGCGCAGCAACTGAAAGCGCCGATCCGGCGGCCAGCAATGCTGCTAGAGCAAACTTTTTGATCATAGGGTTCGGATTGAAAGCCCCTAAGATAAGGAAGATGCCATTAATATAATATAGGCAAATTGCCTAATGCGACTGCATGACGAGGGCCAGCACGCAAAACGCAACGATGACCCATAGGGTAGGGGAAATGCTTCGGGTCTGTCCAGTTGCTACTTTCAAAACAGCCCAACTCAGGAAGCCCCAGATGATGCCCTGCGAGATAGAGTGGGTAAAAGGAATCAGCACCATGGCCAGAAAGGCCGGGATCGCCTCGTCCATTTTCAGCCAGTTGATCCGTACGATCGGGCGCACCATAAAGGCGCCCACCAGCACCAGGGCCGGCGCGGTGGCAATGGCCGGAATCATGGAAAGCAGCGGCGCCAGGAACAGAAAGGGCAGGAAAAGCAAACCAGCCACGACAGCCGTCAGGCCGGTGCGGCCGCCAGCTTCTATACCTACCGCCGACTCCACATAGGCGGTGCCGGGGCTGGAACCCAGCAAACCAGCTATGGTGGTGGACAGCGCATCGGCGGTCAGCGAGCGACCTACGTTGCGGGGCTCTCCGTGCTCGTCCGTCAGGTTGGCGGCTTCGGCCAGGCCCACGAACGTCGAAAGGCTATCGAATAAATCAGTGAATACGAAGGCGAAAATGACAGGAAAAACTGCAAACTGCAGCGAGTTGACCAGATCCAGCTGCAAAACCAGGCTGAAGTCGGGAGCCGCGAACAGGCCTTGCCAGCTGATGACGGGGGCCGCATCCAACGCCCACCAGCGTCCCAGCGGATAGGCGGCCAGCGTGGTAAGCGCTATACCTACCAGTATGGCGCCTGTCACGTTGCGGGCAATCAGAATGGCCATTAAAAACAAGCCGGCCAAAAAAGTAAGAACAGAGGGAGAGAGCGGCCCCAGGCCCGTCGTGGTAGCCTCATCAGGAACAATAAAACCGGCGTTGGCAAAGCCGATGATGGTGATGAACAGGCCTATACCTGCGGCGATGGCGTAGCGCAATGGACGAGGTATAGCCTTCACAATGAGGATGCGCACTTTAAAAACGGAGAGCATCAGGAATACGATGCCTGACCAGAAAACGGCCCCCAGCGCCACCTGCCACGTAATGCCCATCCCCAGCACCGCTGAGTAAGTAAAAAAGGCATTGAGTCCCATACCTGGCGCCACAATGATCGGGTTGCGGGCATACAGTCCCATCATCAAACTACTAAAAAAGGACACCAGCACCGTTGCAGTCAAGGCTCCCGAAAAAGGCATGCCCGCCTGACTCAGGATGGCTGGATTCACCGCTATGATATAGGCTGTGGCCAGAAAAGAAGTGAGTCCGGCCAGGACCTCTGTTCGGACGCTCGTGTTGTTCTTAGTCAGCTCAAAGTATGACTCCATGCTCGGACGTGGGTTAGAAAGGATGGCACTTTAATATTAGGCAATTTATACGGGCAAGCGTTAAAAATATGTTAAAGTCCTGCCTCTTCGCTTGATTTTTCCTGCCTCCAAGCAACCCTCTCCCTGCCATCTTTCTCTTTTGCTTATACCTATCATCAGGAGGGTGTCCGAAATCAAAAAAGGGTGTTCATTTTCAGACACTTGTTATATCATGCAGCTGTAAAAAATGCATGTAATTACCTGTTAATCAAAGATTTAAACAGTTGGCACACATTTAGGATAAGCAAAATAACTCTATGAGAAAATAAATACCAGATTCACATGAAAGAACCTCTAACTCTCCAGTCTCAACGCAACGGCAAGATATACCTGCTGCTGCTTTTTTTCCTCTTTGTTTACACTTCCGCTTCGGCACAGCAGGCCACCATTGCGGGCAAGGTGCTGGAAACGGCTGACAAGCCCATGGGCTATGCCAACGTGCTCCTGCTTAAAGCGGCAGACTCCTCACTCGTAAAGGGCACGCTGTCTGATGAAAGTGGATCTTTCCTGTTTGAAGGTATAGCCGTTGGCAAGTACAAGGTGGTGGCCAGCATGGTCGGCTTCGGCAAGTCGAAGGCCATGGAAGCGAACGTAAACGCTGAAGCAGAAGCCCTCAAGCTAAATCCGATTGTAATGAGCCAGTCTGCCACGGCACTGAAAGAGGTCGTGATCGAAGCACAGAAACCGCTGATCGAGCAGCACCTCGATAAAACAGTATTAAATGTGCAGAACAGCATTGTGTCGGCGGGTAACACGGCACTTGAGGTGCTGGAGAAGGCGCCGGGCGTGGTCATTGATCAGAACGACAACATCAGCATGCGCGGTCGCCAGGGTGTGATTGTGATGGTGGACGGAAAACCGGTGCCGATGTCGGGCTCGGAGCTGGCCAACATGCTGCGCGGCATGTCCGCCAGCAGCGTGGAGAAGATCGAACTGATCACCAACCCTTCGGCCAAGTACGATGCGGCCGGTAATTCGGGCATCATCGACATCCGCCTGAAACGTGACAAAAGCCTGGGCACCAACGGAACACTCAGCGCCTCTTACGGACAGGGCCGCTTTGCCAAATCGAATCAGGGCGTGCAGCTGAACCACCGGACTAAAAAATTCAACCTTTTCGGCAGCTACAACTACGTACTGCGCAAAGATTTTAACGACCTGGACATTTACCGCCGCTTCCTGGACGAAAACGGCGAATTCATTGGTGCTTATGATCAACAGAACAGGTTCGACTTTTTATTTAACAACCACAGCGGCAGAGTAGGGGCTGATTACTTTTTGTCACCTAAAACAGTATTGGGCGTGGTGGCCAGCGGCTTTGCGTCGGACATAGACCGTGGTACGAACAACCGTTCCAGTGTGATCAACGCAGGCGGGCAGCCAGAATCCTCTTTCGTGACGGGCGCCGATGTGGAGCACGGCCGTCGCAACCAGGCCTACAACTTTAACCTGAAGCACACGATCGACAGTCTGGGCCGGGAGATCACGGCTGACGTGGACTACATATCGTACCGCAACACCGACGAGCAGAACTTCACCACCAACTACTACAACCTGAGTAACGAGCAGATCCGCGACCCCTACCTGCTTTACGGCACATTGGACGGTAACCTGACCATTAAGTCAGCACGCGCTGACTACCGGCAACCGCTGGCTGGCATCGGCGGCAATTTTGAAGCCGGTTTAAAAAGCAGCCTGGTGACAGCCGATAATGACCTGGCCTTCTACGACCGCAGCAACGGCGGCAACGAACTGGACACCGATAAAAGCAACCATTTCCTGTATGACGAGAACATCAACGCGGCCTATGTGAATGCGAATAAGAAGTGGAAAAAGGCAGTGCTGCAACTGGGGCTTCGTCTGGAAAACACCATCGCGAAGGGCAGGCAGCTGACGGATGGGCAGAAATTTGACCGCAACTATACTCAGTTGTTTCCGAGTGCAGCCGTTAACTACAGCCTGAACAAAAAGCATGACGTGGGCATGTCGGTGAGCCGCCGCATTAACCGTCCGTCTTACAACCAGCTCAATCCATTCAAGAACTTCCTGGACCCCAGCACTTACTCGGCAGGCAACCCCTTCCTGAAACCAGAGCTGTCCTACTCATTCGAGCTGACCCATACTTTCGATCAGCGCTTCATCACCAAGCTGAGCTACAGCCATACCAGCGGTGTGATGGTGCAGGTGCTCTCACCAGATCCGGGCGCAGAGAAACTTGTAGTGCAGACCTTCCGCAACCTGTCCTCGCTTGACTACTACGGCCTGACAGTGACAGCGCCTTTCTCGATTGGCAACTGGTTCAACAGCGTGAACAATGCCACAGTTTACTACGGTCATTACAAAGGATTCGTAGCGGACACCGACCTGAGCAACGGTATCCCGACCTTTAACCTGAACTCGAACAACACGATCAAGCTGCCGAACGATTGGTCAGGTGAGCTGGTGGGCGTGTACCGCGGCCGCGAGGTATATGGCTTCCTGGAGGTAGACCCGCTGTGGTTTATGTCGGTGGGCGTGCAGAAACAGTTCTGGGACCGAAAAGCCAGTTTGAAGCTGAACGTATCGGATGTGTTCTATACCAACAAAGCCAACGGCTATACCGCCCTGTCCCGCTACGAAGAGAATTTCTACCAGCGTCGCGACACGCAGGTGGCGACCCTGAGCTTCAACTACCGTTTCGGACAGGCGCAATCTGGTCCGTCGCGCCGCCGCACCGGTAGTGCCGAAGACGAGACAAGAAGAGCAAATTGAGTAAAAGTGAAAGAGTGTTAAGACTGGTTTTTGTTAATTGATAAAGCGCCCGGGTTTTGCCCGGGCGCTTTTACTTTTGGGTCCGTATACCTGATTGGCTATACCTGACGCCTTATGTTGCATACCGCCCATTTTCGGTTTCACGGCTCGCTGAACGACTTTCTGCGCCCCCGCCAACGGCATACCGCCATCAGCTATACCTTCGCAGCACACCAAACGGTAAAAGACATGATCGAGGCTATGAGTGTGCCTCATGTGGAGGTGAGAAGGGTGCAGGTGAACGGGGAGAAAGTAAGTTTTAGCCATCGGCTTGAACATGACGACCAGGTAGAGGTATACTCTTTCGAAGCAGGGGAAACGGAACTGCTGATAGGTATAGCAGACCGGCGTTTCGTGCTGGATGTGCACCTCGGCTCGCTGGCCCGCTCGCTGCGCATGCTGGGCTTCGACACGGTATACGAGCAGCAACTGCATGATTCGGAACTTGTTCAAATCTCCAAAGAAGAGCAACGGATTCTGCTGACACGCGATGTGAACCTGTTGAAGCACAATGCTATACCTGCCGGCTACTGGCTGCGCTCCCAAATAACCGAAGTGCAACTACTGGAGGTGGTCAACAGGTATAGATTGGCAGATCAGTTCCAGGCTTTTACCCGCTGTATGGTTTGCAACGGCCCCATTGTAGCGGTAGAAAAACAGACGATACTGGAGCAGCTGCCACCTAAAACCCAACTATTCTTCGATGAGTTTTACCAGTGTCAGCAATGCATGCGGGCCTACTGGAAAGGCTCGCATTACGAGCGAATGCAGGAGTTGATCCGGCGAATAAAGGAGCAGGTATAGCTGAATAAAAAATGAAGGCCTCACTATTTTTAGTGAGGCCTTCATTTTAAGGTTTAGAAGTTTAAATTATACCCGGTAGCAGATCGCGTTGATGTTCATACCTGCTCCCACCGAAGCGAATAGAATAATGTCGCCATCATGTAACTCGTGCTTCTCATCCTGACCTCTGCGCACAATGTCGTAGAGCGTTGGTACGGTGGCTACAGAGCTGTTGCCCAGGTAGTGGATGCTCATCGGCATGATGTCTTCCGGGATGTCGCGTCGGCCGTAAAGTTTGAAGAGCGCCTGTATCATGCCTTCGTCCATTTTCTCGTTGGCCTGGTGGATGAACACTTTTTTCACGTCTTTGATGTCCACACCGCACATATCCAGGCATTCTTTCATGGCCTCCGGTACCAACTTGATGGCGTACTCGTATACCTTGCGGCCCTTCATTTTGATGTAGCGCACCCGCGGATCACCGTCCGGCATGTAGGACTTGTTCATGTTGATGTAGTAGGCCTCCTCTACACTGTGGCTGCGGGCGCAACTGGCCAGTATACCACTGCCGTCCTCCGGCACCTGCTGGTACTCCACCACCGAAGCACCGGCGCCATCACTGAAGATCATGCTGTCGCGGTCGTACATGTCGATCACGCGGGAGAGGGTTTCGGCTCCGATCACGAGCGCCTTCTTCGCCATACCTGCCTTAAAAAACGCTTCGGCCTGGATCATGCCCTGCACCCAACCCGGACAGCCAAACAGAATGTCGTAAGCCACACAGTTCGGACTCTTGATCTTCAGGTTGTGTTTCACGCGACTGGCCAACGCAGGCACGGCATCGGATTGTATCGTTCCCTCTAACACATTGCCAAAGTTGTGCGCTACAATAATCATGTCCAGCGTTTCTGGATCGATGCCACTGCTGCGGATGGCTTCTTCAGCGGCGAGCGTGGCGATGTCGGAAGTAGTGAGGTGGGAGGCTACGTAGCGGCGCTCCGCTATACCTGTTATTTTTTGAAATTTCTCAACGACCACATTCGGGCAAACCCCGATTGGCTCGTTTTGATCAGTGTAGAAATTGTGAGAGGTAAAGTCCTGATTGGTTTTTACTTCTGTCGGAATATAACTGCCGGTGCCAGTAATAACGGATCGCCACATATTGGTAAGATAAAAGGTAAGAAAGATCAGTCGGGGATGAGCCTCAACTACCACCCAATATATTGGTTATCACTATATACGGCAAGATAAATTTAGGGAAAAAGTTGAAACATCAGTGCGTTTAATACTTCCCTCAGGTATAGCGCAATAAATACGTAGAATTCTACAAGGTATAGCGTTGGACTACCTGCGTCAGCTCTTCCAAAAACAGGTGCATGTGGTAGCCGTCGGCCAGGGCATGGTGCAGGCCGATGCTGATGGGCAGGTATACCTTGTCGTCACGCATTTCCAGTTTGCCATACCCAATCCTGGGTACGCCCGGATCTTCGTGGCCGGTCGAGAATGCGTGTTCCATCCCTTTAAAAGTGAACCAGGGCAACGTGGTCATGTGCAGCAGGTCTGCACCCTGATGGCCGTTGAACAGTTTGGCGCTTTGCTTTACGGCTGCAATAATACGGGCACCTTCAGCGCAAAAATCCTCTAGTTTTTCGTGGAAAGGGAAGTGGGTGAAAGCGATCTGCTTATTGTCTTTCAGAATGGTAGTAGATAGGTCCAGTCCGCTATACCTAACCACTTGTCCGTTTTCGATGCGTAGCAGAAAGTTTTCTACCGTACGGGCAGCCTGCACAGTGGCATGCATGTAGGCCAGCGAAACCGACAGGCCGTGCTGTTTACAATATAGGTATAGCGGGGTGATGTCCGCTTCCGTGTGCACGTTAAAAAACGGTTGGGTGAAAGTGCTGAAAAACTGGAATGTCTCTTCGCGTTCCCATCCTTCAATAGGTATAATTTCTTTGCTGTAGCGGCTTTGCATGTATAAGCAGGGCAGTTTTTTGTTAGACTGTCATTTGTAAATAACAGTGCAAAGATAGCGGATGGTGCTTACTTCTCTTTTCTTTCAGGAGCGAAATACAAAAAGTATATGCTTTGTTATGAATATTCTTTTATATTTATAGCACAATACTTTTTTCAACCTGCTTTTGCCTATGAACGAACTTTTACAAGCTACTTTTTCCGCCGTTAACATCCTTCCAACCGCCCTGCTGGCCTTCGTACTACTTTACTGGGTGGCCGTCATCTTCGGCCTGCTGGACCTCGACTTTTTCGATGTGGACGTAGCGCCCGATGTGGATGCCGATGGCGTGTCGGCCGTCAGTTGGCTCAACAATGTCCTGGCCTTTTTCAACCTGGGCAAGGTGCCTTTCATGGTATTTCTGACTTTCCTGGCGCTGCCTTTCTGGGCGATTTCGATCCTGGCCAATTACTACCTCAACGATGGCTATACCTTGTTAGGCTGGCTATACCTGATCCCGTCCTTTATCGCAGCGCTTTTTGTGGCTAAATTCCTGACCATGCCTTTCATTCGCGTGTTTGCTGCCATGGAAAAAGAACACGAATCGGCTGCCGCTATCATCGGGCAGATCTGCACGGTTACTTTGCCTGCCAACGGCAACGAGCTGGGCCAGGCTGCTGTGAAGACGACCGGCGCGCCACTCCTGTTGAACGTCAGAACCACCCAGGGCTCCGCTGTGCAAAAAGGCGAAACCGCGCTCGTGCTCGAGTACAATGCTGAAAACAAATTTTACCTCATAGAACCTTACCAAACCATTTAATTCGCATGCTAGAATCTTTATCCTTGTCTATCGTCATTATACTGGCGGTATTCGCGATTGGCTTTATCGCCATCGTTATCAAAATGTACCAAAAAGCCATTCAGGGCGAGGCCCTGGTGCGTACCGGTCTAGGCGATACGAAAGTGTCTTTCTCCGGCATCTTTGTAGTGCCGGTCATTCACAAGCTGGAGGTGATGGACATCACCCTCAAAACAATCGTGATTTCCCGGACAGGCTCCGAAGGATTGATCTGTAAAGACAATCTGCGCGCTGACATTAAGGTGAATTTCTTTTTACGCGTGAACAAAACGCCGGAAGACGTGATCCAGGTGGCACAGTCCATTGGCTGTAAGCGTGCCTCTGACCATTCTGCACTGGAGAGTCTGTTCGATGCCAAGTTTTCAGAAGCGTTGAAGACCGTAGGCAAGCACTTTGATTTTGTAGACCTGTACCAGAGCCGCGACGATTTCAAGCGTCAGATTCTGCAGACGATCGGTACCGACCTGAATGGCTATGTGCTGGACGACTGCGCGATCGACTACCTGGAGCAAACGCCACTGACCCACCTGAACGAAAACAACATCCTCGACGCCGAGGGTATCAAGAAGATCATCGACCTGACGGCCAAGCAGAAAGTACAGGCCAACCTGATCGAACGCGAGAAGCAGAAGACCATCAAAAAGCAGGACGTAGAGGCCCAGGAAACCATTTTGGAGCTCGAGAAACAGCTGGCTGAAAACGAAGAGAAGCAGAAGCGTGAGATTGCCAACATCAAATCGCGTGAGTTTGCCGAGATGGAGAAAGTGCGCCACGAAGAGCGCCTGAAAGCAGAAAAAGCCCGCATCGCCACCGACGAAGAAGTCAAAATTGCCGAGCAGAACAAAGACCGCCAGATACTGGTGGCCGAGCGCAGCAAGCAACGCACCGACGCCATCGAAACAGAGCGTGTGGAGCAGGCGCGTTTGCTGGAGGCCAATGAAAAAGAACGCATCGTGTCATTGGCTCAGATCGAGAAAGAGAAAGCCATTGAAGAAGAGCGCAAGAACATTCAGGGCATTATCCGCGAGCGTGTGACCGTGGAGAAAGCCGTGGTAGAAGAGGAAGAAAAGATCAAGGACACCAGGGCCTTCGCCGAAGCAGATCGTGTGAAAGCCGTGGCGATTAAGAATGCGGAGCGTGAAGCAGAAGAGTCGCTGGTGAAAGAGATCAAGAGTGCCGAAGCAGCCCGTCAGGCATCGGAGTTCCGTGCGAAGCAAATGCTGATAGACGCAGAGGCAGAGCAGGTGTCTTCTAACAACCGTGCACAGGCCATCAAGACCATGGCAGAAGCCGAGGCAGCGCAGGCAGCAGCCATTGGCCTGTCTGAAGCACAGGTAATGGAGGCCAAAGCACACGCCCGTCAGAAAGAAGGCGAAGCGGAAGCACTGGTGATCAAAGCCAAAGCCAACGCGCAGGCCGAAGCCGACGAGAAACTGGGTATGGTAACCGCCAAAGTGACTAAAGAACAAGGTATAGCTGACGCAACTGTAGTGGAAAACATGGCTACTGCCGAAGAGAAACGTGGTCTGGCAGAGGCCCGTGTGATCGGCGAGAAGTTCACCGTAGACGCCAAAGGTATAGAGGAGAAAGCAGAAGCGATGCGCAAACTGGACGGCGTAGGCAAAGAGCACGAAGAGTTCAAGCTGCGCCTGGAGAAAGACAAGGTCATCGAACTGGCCCACATCAATATCCAAAAAGACATTGCTTCTTCTCAGGCCGAGGTAATCTCCGAGGCGCTGAAGTCAGCGAAAATCGACATTGTGGGTGGCGAGACCATGTTCTTCGACCAGATTGTGGGCTCCATCACCAAAGGCAAGCAGGTAGACCGACTGGTAAGCAACAGCGAAGTGCTGAACACCGTGAAGGACACGTTCTTCCAACCAAACGCCAACGGCCATATGGATTTCAGAGAGAACCTGCAGCAGTTCATCAAGCAGTTCGGTATGACCTCCGACGACGTGCGCAACCTGAGCGTATCGGCCATCCTGCTGAAGATGATGCAGAGCAGCGCCGATGAAGGCACGCTGAATACTCTTAAGCAGCTAACTTCAGCGGCCACGGCCATGGGTATAGCGGATAAGCCTTACATTTCTTTGAACTAACCTCACCCCAAACCCCTCTCCTAAAAACAGGAGAGGGGCTTTTTTATACCTGTGTTGTAAAACATTTATATTATCAATGAGCACAGACTTAAAACAAATTATCAAATATGATTCCGAAGGATCCAATTTGGATTATAAAAAAGAAGAGTATGCTTTAGGGAAAAATGAGAAAAAGAATGAGGTTTTAAAAGACATTTCTGCTTTTGCAAATCATCATTCAGATGCTGATAAGTACATCATAATTGGAGTTAAAGAAGAAAACGGAATTGCTAGTGAGGTCTTTGAAGTTGAAATGTTAACAGACGAAGCTAAGTATCAGCAATTTTTAACAGATAATATAGAGCCTAAAATAAATTTTGAATATAAATCAGCAACTTATGAGGGTAAGCGGATTGCATATTTCAGAATCTTTGGCAACAAAAATAGACCTTACCTATTTAAAAAGAACTTGGAAAATCCAGTTACGAAAAAATCTGAATACAAAATTGGAGATGGATTTATAAGAGTTGGTTCTTCATCAAGAAAACTCGAAAGGAATGACTTTGAAAATATCTATAAAACACGGTTTTCCGAAAAAGACAGAAAAAATGATTTAAAGATTGAGTCTTATTTTGGTTCTACTGACAATGATGAAATAATAAACTGGAACATAAAATACATAGATGTTAGAATAACTAACCAGTCAAATAAATCAATCGAATTTAATATAGAAATGAAAGTTTTTAAAAATGAAAATTTTGGATTGATATCAGAAGATGAGTTAATTAAAGAATTAAAAGATAATCGAAGAAAGAATAGTAATGGCTTTGGAACTAGCTTTGAGATTATACAACCTCAAATAAAGAATTTGCATGTTGATTATCGAGAAAAAGAGGAGTATGTAGTAATTTCAAGAAATAGCCTTTCCAAAAAAACAGCAATTAGTTTAGCACAGCACTCATCAGAGAGTGATATCTTCTGTAAACATTTATTTGTTCTGGGAGAGGACGCTGATAACATTAAAGCAGAACTTACAATAAGAAGTGATGACTTTACAGAAGGCCCTTTAATCAAACAATTGCTTTTCAAAAGATAAAAACATTTTACAACACGGTTCAGCCTTTATGCTTGGTTACGCCTCGCCCATCGGCTGCACGAGTAAAGTTATACAAGCCACTTGTACAAAATAAGCCGTGATAACACTTGGCTTTAAATAAAGCCAAAAACTTACTATCATTCATTTTTAATCCTCCAACCTAAATGGAAGATACCAATACCGCCGCCACACCAGCTGCCGAAAATGTGCAGCTGGAGGGTGGTACTTATGAAATCTTACGGAACCGTCTGCAGAAAAGCGGGGCCGAACTGCGCACGCAACTCGAGCAGCTGAACCAGGAGCGGAAGAGCGTGTTTGGCGCCATTGAAACGCAGCTGATCACCACGGAGCGCATCACTACTGAGAACAACTGTGTGCCTTGGGACATGGTGCCGGTGGGCTATACCTTGCTTTTTGGCTACAACGTATACCTGGGCCTCAAGTCGGAGGTGGAGCTGTCGGATGTGTTTGGCGTCTATACCTACGAAGGCCACAGCTTCCATCAGCAGACGCTGGACGTGCTACAGGACAAGACGTTTCAGGACGATTTCCAAAAGCTCTACAAATACTACAAGAACACACAGTTCGTCAAGTTCGCACACATCGGCAACTACCTGTACATGGTGTTCCGGGTGGGCAAGGGCGTCAACGACATCAAGACCTTTAAGTGGTTGCTCAAAGGCGACACCATCACCTACATCGACAACCGCAGCGACCACGAGTATGTGTTCCCCAACCAGCACGACTTCAGCTGGAAGCGCACCACCCGCGAGGCGCAGCGCAAAGGCAAGCACCCGCACGTGTCCATCGAGGACAAGGTGTTTGTGGAGACAGTTGGCGGCGATCTCACCATCAAGGTAGAAGACAATACCGAATCGGGCCGCGGCATTTACTCCGAAGAGGTAGAGGACAAGGATCAGACGCTGGATGATTCGGAAATCTATTACGCGGTTCTCGGCAATATCATACTCCTGAAGATCCGGCCATACCGCGAGAACAACTACCGTTATTTCGTTTACAACTCCAAGTTGCAAGAAGCCCGCCGCATCGACGCGCTGGAGCACAGCTGTGTGCTGTTACCGGACGGACAGGGCATTATTTATGCCTACGGTTACTACCTGCAGACGGGCGAGTTCAAGCAATTCGATAACAACCTGCAGGACATGCTGTTTGAGAAGCGCATTGCTTCCCCAAACGGCGAGGATTTCCTGTATGTGTTTTACAACAAGGAGACGAGCGTTTACCTGTTGCTGTCCTACAACCTGATCACGCAGCAGATCGAAACGCCGATTGTGTGCCACGGCTACGCCATTTACGAAAACGGGGAGCTGTGCTATTTCAGGGCGGATGAAGAGGCACAGAAGCACCACGCCATCCAAATCTGGCAGACGCCTTACATCGGGCCGAACTTTACGATACCGGTTACGCAGGAATCCTACCTCTACAAGATCGGCAACAAGGACATTGTGCGGGCGATGGCCGAGAGCAATGAGGTGTTGTCGCTGATAAATAAAGAGGACTCCTACGCCAACCTATACCTGGACCTGATCAAGAAGACGACAGATGTACTGGACTCTTACCACTGGCTCAACCGTGCGGAAACCTACAACCTGGCGGGGCCGATTTCGGCGATAAGGCAGACGGCCACGGCGGCGGTGGAGGAGTATGAGAAGGTGCTCAGCATCAAGAAAAACACGCAGGCACAGATCAGTCAAGTGCTGGGACAGGCCGACGCGCTGATCCAGACGCTGAAGCACAAAAAGGCCGAAAGCATCAATGATTATGTGAAGTATCTGGCCGATTTGCGCGGTATACGTGGGGAGGTAATCTCACTGAAGGAGTTGCGCTATACCGACCTGCCAATAATAGATAAATACGAAGCACAGCTGCAGCAATTTGCGCAGGAGACGGCCAACGGAGCTGTAGCTTTTCTCTTACAACCCAATGCGCTGGCGCCTTACGAGAAGAAGGTAAAGGAGATTAATACTGCCATCGAAGGTATAGCTAAGGTGGTGGAGGCTGACGCGACGGACAAGGAAATTGCGGCGGTTTCGGCGGAACTGGAAATGCTGATCGATGTGGTGAGCAACCTCAAGATCGAAGATGCCACCCAGACCACCCGCATCATCGATACCATTTCTGCCATTTATGCTACCTTCAACCAGACCAAAGCCACGCTGCGCCGCAAGCGCAAAGAACTTTTGAGTCAGGAGGGCAAAGCCGAATTCAATTCCCAGATAAAGCTGATCAGCCAGAGTGTGGTCAATTACCTCGACGTGTCTGATTCACCGCAGAAGTGCGAGGAGTACCTGGCTAAACTGATGGTGCAGCTGGAGGAACTTGAGGGTCGCTTCCCGGATTTTGACGAGTTCATTGAGCAGCTCACGGTCAAGCGGGAGGAAATCTACAGCGCTTTCGAATCGAAGAAGGTGCAGCTGCAGGAGGCGCAGAACAAACGAGCCAACAGTCTGCAGCAAGCAGCAGAACGCATCCTGAAAGCGGTGCAAAATCGCGCCGGTAAATTGACTTCGATAAACGAAATCAACGGCTACTTCGCCTCCGACCTCATGATTGAGAAGGTGCGGAGTACGGTGGAGGAATTGCTCAAGATTGGCGACACCGTGAAGGCTGACACCATCCAGAGTCGCCTTAAAACCCTAAAGGAAGACGCTGTGCGTCAGCTCAAGGACAAGCAGGAACTGTTTGTAGAGGGCGCCAACATACTCAAGTTCGGCAAGCATCAGTTTACGGTGAACACCCAGCCGCTGGAACTGAGCGTGGTGCACCGCGACGAGGCCATGTACTACCACCTTACCGGCACCAACTTTTTTGAGAAGATCACTGATGACCAGTTTTTGAGCTACCGTCCGGTTTGGGAGCAAACGCTGGTGTCGGAGAACAACCAGGTATACCGCTCCGAGTACCTTGCCTTTAAAGTGCTGGAAGCAGCGCAGAGCAAAGGGACAGCCACGCAGCAGACGGAGAACAGTCTGCTATACCTAAGCATTGACGAACTGCACAAACTCACCGAGGCTGAGCTGACCGAGTACGTAAACAAATTCATGGCTGTGCGCTTCAACGAAGGCTATATGAAAGGCGTGCACGATCACGACGCAGCCTTGATTTTAGGAGCGCTGATCCGCCTGATCAAAACAGCGGATTTGCTACGCTATACCTCCATCGACCGGGCCTGTGCGCAACTGTACTGGCAAGTGTTTGTGCCGGAAGCCAAAAAGAAAACGCTCCATCACCAGCTACAAGGTATAAGCGCCATCCTGCAGGTCTTCCCCGACACCCACGAGTTTGATGACGTGAAAGCCGATCTGCAGCAGGAACTCTATACCTTCCAGCAGGAGACCGGGCTATGCGAAGAAGCCAGTGCCGCCGAGGCAGGGGAGTATCTGTTTTATGAACTCACCCGCGGCAACCAATTTGTCATCGATAGTCAGGCCGACGTGCTTTATGTTGGCTTCAAGCATTTCCTGACGGAACGCAAAGTGCTGGATCGGTTTGAAGAATCGGTGAAGGCACTGCAGGAAAATGTGGCACACCAGTTCGAACTGATCCAACACTGGCTGAAAGCCTACATCGCGCAGGCTGGGCAGCATGACAAGACGGAGTTTGTGGCCGAAGTGGCGACACTCTTGCTCACCGACAGCTACAACCCGTTGCAGGTTGTGCACACGGTGCTGAAAGAAAATCTGCAAGGTATGCAGGGCGCGCACCAGCAGGTGCAGGGCCAGCAATACCAGCTGCATTATCATGGTTTCCTGCACCGTCTCCGCGACTATACAAGCAGCACGGCCACCGCTTTTACAGCTTTCACGGAGCTTAAAAAGAACATGACACAGCAAGCCGAGCAGGCGCTTCGTCTGAATGAGTTCAGGCCGCGGGTGCTGTCTTCTTTTGTGCGCAATAAATTGATCGACCAGGTATACCTGCCGCTGATCGGCGCCAACCTGGCCAAGCAGATTGGTGCGGCCGGCGAGACCAAGCGCACCGACCTGATGGGTATGCTGCTCCTGCTCTCGCCGCCAGGCTACGGTAAGACGACCATTATGGAGTACATCGCCAACCGTCTGGGCATCATTTTTATGAAGATCAACGGGCCGGCTATCGGGCACCAGGTAACAGCGCTGGACCCGAAAGAGGCGCCCAATGCCGCTGCCCGCGAAGAGCTGGAGAAACTGAACCTGTCGTTTGAGATGGGCGACAACGTGATGATCTACCTCGACGACATCCAGCATTGTAACCCGGAGTTTCTGCAGAAATTCATCTCGCTTTGCGACGCGCAGCGCAAGATCGAAGGCGTGTACAAAGGCCGCAGCAAAACCTATGATTTCCGGGGCAAGAAGGTATGCGTAGTGATGGCTGGTAACCCCTACACCGAAACAGGAGAGAAGTTCCGCATCCCGGACATGCTCGCCAACCGTGCCGATATTTACAACCTCGGTGATATCATCGGCGACACTGAGGATGTGTTCAAACTGAGCTACATCGAAAACTCCCTCACCTCAAACACCGTGTTGGCAAAGCTGGCGGCAAAGAGTCAGAAAGATATTTACGCGCTGATTCAGCTGGCTGAGAGCGGCAACAGCGAAGGACTCGAGTTCGAAGGCAATCACTCGGCAGCCGAATTGAACGAATATGTGCTGGTGCTGAAAAAGCTGCTCAAGATTCAGGATGTGATCCTGAAAGTGAACCTCGAGTACATCCGCTCTGCCGCGCAGGCTGACGAGTACCGCACCGAGCCGGCCTTTAAGCTGCAGGGCTCTTACCGCAACATGAACAAGCTGGCCGAAAAGGTGATGCCGATCATGAACGACCAGGAACTGCAGATGCTGATTTTGTCGCACTACGAAGCCGAGTCGCAGACGCTCACTTCCGGTGCCGAAGCCAACATGCTCAAGTTCAAGCAACTCATCGGCATTATGACTGAAGTTGAGGCGCAGCGCTGGGAAGATATCAAAACCACCTTTGTGCGCAACAACAAGCTCAAAGGCTTTGGTGGCAACAACCAGGTAGGGCAGGTGCTTTCTGAAATGGAGAACATCTCCGGCGGACTGGCAGGTATAAAGGATGTGCTCAGTCAGTTTAAGCCGAGCAGATTGGAAGCCGAAGAGATTTAAGGTATAGCATTAGCCAAATAAACAGCCCCTGCAGGTATAGCTACTGCAGGGGCTTTTTTATCTTAAATGGTCGGTTACTTACTTCAACAGACTGGCCAGTTTCTCAGAGAGTTCGGCGCCTTTCACATTAATGGCCGCAATGTTACCTTCCTGATCAATCAGGAAATTATAAGGTATAGCATTTACATTGTACTTCTCAGCTAAATGGCTGTACCAGCCTTTCAAGTCAGTATAATGAATAAAAGGCATCTGGTACTTGTCCATGGCTTTTCGCATTTTCTCATCGTCCACATCGAGCGAAATAGCCAGCACCTCGAATCCCTTTTGCTTGTGGCTATCCGCGATTTTGATGAGTTCAGGCATTTCTTTTAAACAGGGTGCACACCAGCTCGCCCAAAACTCCAGCAGCACCACCTTACCTCTAAACTGATCAAGCGTGAGTTTCCGGGTGTTGTGGTCAAGGGCAAAGGCCGGGGCTTTGGATCCGACGGCAATCGTATTCTTAGGGGCCGTCATACTCATAAATTGCTGTCCCATGTCAGAGGTTTGCACTTCGGGGCTCAGCGATCTGAACAGAGCCAAAGATTCCTCCGGGTTCTCTTTATTGTAAATGGCAGGCAAAAGAAAGGCGCTTGCATAGGAAGTTGGGTGCTGCCTGATAAAGGATATGATTTCTGTTTTCATTAATGCCTCACCCTTCGCTATTCGCTCCTTTAACTCCTCCGCTCTCACCATATCTTTTCGTTTCATGGCAGCCGCAAGGCTATCCTGAATGGCAGGGATACTACCTCCGTTGGCATGCGTGATTCGCATCTCTAAATCAGCGAGTTGGTTATTCAGGCTGTTGGGAGCAGACGAGTGAATTTTTGCCTCATGTAGCTTCTTAACCCCGTTGAAAAAAATGGTTCCGGGCTCCACAAAGAAGAACTTTCCCCCGGTATGATCATCTCCTATGCTGACCATGTAAGGCTCATCAACAGGAAGCGTGAATGAAAACTCCCCGTTTTTCATGAGCACATTTTGTGACAGAGGGTAACTTTTAGAGATGGATACTACCCGGAGCGTGTCGGTTAGGCCTGAACTCAGCCTCCCCTTGATGATACACTGTTTCGTTTGTGCAAATGCTGCCATAGGCAATGCAAAAACAATAAAAAGGATGAGAAGCTTTTTCATATAGGTGAGGGTTTTGCTGAGAGATACAAATGCATTGATCAAACCTGAAGGTTGGGTTTTCTTTTATCTTTAAAGATTCAGCATGCCGCCCTATTCAGGTATAGTTGCCAAATTAGGCCAGGCAGTTGACACCTCGTTCTCCTTTTGCTGATAATGTAGGTATTTTAGAAAATGCCATGCAGCACCTGAACTTTTAATCCAGGCTAAGACTTTCTTATTTTAATCTTTAACGGAAAGTTAATATGCTTGTTAAAGTTTTAATATATCAAAAATACAATAATTATCCATCTATGCAAATGAATTTAGGTATAGCTTCTAACCCGATTCATACTCTCAGAAATTAATCATAAGAAGTATTCAGTAACACTTGGTTTTGCTTATGCGGTTGGTATAAGTAGACTGGATATTTTTGTACTCCCTTATAACAGGGTATAATCAAATTTTTGGAACTTCAGCAAGTTGACTTATCCCTTTAAAAACCCGACCTTTGTACTTCTATGCAATTAGCCATCACCTCATTAAATTCCGGCAGCAACGGCAACTGTTACTACATCGGCAACGAGCAGGAAGCCGTGCTGGTGGACGCAGGCATTTCGTGCCGCGAGACTGAAACGCGTATGCGCCGGTTGGGTCTATCCATGCGCAAGGTGAAGGCTATTTTTGTGTCACACGAGCATTCCGATCACATCAAAGGTATACCTGTGCTGGCGCGTAAGTACAAATTGCCGGTTTACATTACAACCAGTACATTGTACCGTTCCCGCATGGACCTGAGTGGGGTGGAGGTGGTGTCCTTCACAGGATACGAGCCGGTGCAGATTGGTGGCTTGTCCGTGACCGGATTCCCGAAGTTTCATGACGCGGCCGACCCGCACAGTTTTGTGGTGGAAGGTAATGGCGTAAAGATCGGTGTGTTCACGGACATCGGCGCGCCCTGCGCCCATGTGATCAGTCACTTCCAACAATGCCATGCTGCCTTCCTGGAAACGAACTACGACGAGGGTATGCTGGAGCAGAGTTACTACCCTTATTATCTTAAACGACGCATTAGCAGCAACCACGGACACATGTCCAACAAGCAGGCGCTGGAGCTGTTTGTGGCGCACAAGCCGGCCTTCATGAGCCATGTGTTCCTGTCGCACCTCTCCAAAGACAATAACTGCCCGAAACTGGCGAAGAGTCTGTTCGAGACCTGTGCCGATGGTACTGAAATAGTAGTTGCCTCCCGATTTGAAGAGACCCCCGTTTATAACATTTGCTGCCAGGGCGATATTTTTGAGCGTACTTTGTCTGTCAGCGACATCACACCGGCCGGCGAGCAGTTATCGCTGTTTTGAGCCTGTTACTTAAGATAGGGTTGCTATGAAATTTAAGACAAGTAAAAGCGACTTTATTAAGAGTCTATTTTATGCAATTTCCTTGATGGCAGCCGGTATATGGATGCTAGTGAATGATAGAGTTGCAATGGGTATTCATAGTAGAACACTTTCTTTATCGGGTTTCGGCGGACATCTACTAATCTTAATAAGTTTGATTTTCTTCTATGTCGCCTACTACTGTCTGTCCCCTTTCAGCAAAATCAGGCGGTTTTTTGAGGGTGGGAGAAGAAGAAAGAAAAAATAAAATGAGGGCTTAGCAGCTTCACCGAATCGTGTGGCTATGAAACCTCATCCAACTTGTAGACAAGCCCTATACCTACGCCTTCCGGGCATATAAATTTTCAGTGCACGATTCGGACAGGTAGCTACCTGTCCCTACAAGTGGTCACGTTTTCTAAAAGACCTTTCAAAAGCCCTTTCTAAAAAGCTCTTCGGGATTTATCAATCCCGAAGCAAACTGTAGTGGATTTCCTAATCCCCGTGTGTAGGTTTTGCAGGTATACGGGGACAAGGATGTCCCCTGCAGAAATGCTTGCGGACATGGATGTCCGCAAAAGCCAGTGTTAAGTCACCGAATGGATACGACGTTGGGTATAACATCGCTTTATCACAACTTTCAAACTCCAAAACTCCCCAACTCTTAAACTTCCTCAGTTCGCCCGCTTCAGATACTTATATAATTCTGAATCAGTAGACAGAATAATACTTGTCTTATCATCAAATGATTTTTCCAGTGTTTCCATGGAGCGTAGGAAGGAGTAAAGTTCTCGTGCCTGAGCATTGCGGTTGTAAGCGGAAGCGTAGATGGAAGTGGCCTGCGCGTCGGCTTTACCGCGGATCACTTCAGCTTCGCGGGTGGCCTGGGAAGTGATCTGGGCCAGGTCACGCTCCTTGTTACCTTGAATCTTGCGGGCCTCTCCCTGACCTTCGGAACGGAACTGATCGGCGATACGGTTACGCTCACTGATCATGCGGTCGTATACCCGGTTACGCACTTCGTCCACGTAGTTCATGCGCTTAAATCGGAAATCCAGGATCTGCACACCCAGGTCAGAAGTACGTTCGTTGGCTCGTTTCAGGATCAGTTCTTCAATTTTGTCACGGCCGACTGTGATCTTATCCAGGTTTTCCAGGTCTTCCATCACCTCGTCCGATACTTCAGGCTCCCGGTTAGTGGAACGCACGATATCGAGCAGGTCGTGGCTGGCGATGGCGTTGCGGGTCTCACCGTCCAGTATGTCGTCGAGGCGTGACTGGCCGGAACGCTCGTCACGCAGACGGATGAAGAACTGCAGCGGATTGGTGATCTGCCAGCGGGCATAGGAATCCACGAAGATAAACTTCTTGTCCTTTGTAGGTACCTGATTAGCATCACCATCCCACTCAAGGTAACGCTTATCAAAAAACTGCACCTTCTGCACGATCGGGATCTTGAAATGCAGGCCCGGCTGGGTGAGCGGTTTGCCTACGGGCTTGCCAAACTGAGTGACAATGGCCTGCTTGGTTTCGTCGAGCACAAATACGCTGGTGAAAAGCAGGGTAAGTAGCAACACAGCGGCTAAAAGCGATAATATCTTTGGGGTTTTCACAGGCTATTTCGTTTGCGTTTGTGTTTTGTTTTGATCCAGGTTTAGGAGGGGCAGCACGTTGTTGCCGCGTTCGTCTACAATCACTTTTCCACCAATTTTTGGTAGGATACGTTCCATCGTTTCCAGGTATAGACGTTTCTTGGTTACCTCCGGAGCTTTCACATACTCTTCGAAAAGCGAGTTGAAACGGGCAGCCTCACCCGTAGCCACGTTGACACGCGTCAGCGCATAAGCCTCGGCCAACTGAACCGTTTCATCGGCCTCGCCACGTGCACGCGGAATAATGCGGTTATACTCCGACTCCGCCTGGTTGATGAGGGTTTCGCGCTCCTGCTGGGCTTGGTTCACGGCGTTGAAAGACGGTTTCACCGTTTCCGGTGGGTTCACGTCCTGCAGTACTACCTGGTCGATGCGAATACCGTTTTCATATTCATCGCACATTTGCTGTAACAGTTCTTCCATACTGGAGGCCACTTCCTGACGACCCACGGTGAGGACTTCGTTCACGGTGCGGTCGCCTACAATTTTACGCATGGCTGACTCCGACATGTCGCGCAACGCTTTCTCGGCGTCGCGCACCTTGAACAGGTAATTGTAAGAGTTTACGATCCGGTACTGCACTACCCATTCTACATTCGCCAGGTTCAGGTCGCCGGTCAGCATCAGCGACTCGTCGTTAAAATCTGCTTTCGAGTACTGGGTGTTTCGCTCTAAATCCGTCGTTCTAAAACCAAACTCCTGCTTGAGCTGCCGCTGCACCGGAATCTTCTGCATTTCCTCTATACCAAAGGGCAAAATAAAGTTCAGGCCGGGCTGCACGGTGCGGTCGTAGTGGCCTACGTACATCACCACGCCTTCTTCTTCAGGGCCCACCGTCTTGACGGAAGTAAGCAAAATGATCAGCAAAAACAGTCCGAGTAAAATTTTGCGGAAGTGCTTGCTGAGCAGAAACATGTAATGCTGTAGTCGGTAATTCGGCTCGGCCATGGGCAATGCGTCGATTAGTTGATAGCGTTAAGATAACTAAAATATCTTAATATGTTAATGTCTTGATAGGTATAGCCGACTGAGTTCAAGGTGCCCGTGCACAGATATAGGTAGCTTGTTGAGCCTTAGCTGTAAGGGAGTTCTAAGCTTTTTCCTGGTTTTCTTCGTACAGGGTAAAATCGAACAGGTAGCTTTTATTTTGTCATTTTCACTTAGCCCCATAACGATATGAAGCAATTTTTCACTTGTGTTTTCGCCCTATTGTTAGCGTTTAGCGCCCAAGCTCAAAATACGACTATACCTGCTGCTGAGAATCAGATAAAGACTGCCGTGCTGGCTGCCCCTGCCGACAAGCGGGAAGGTGCCACCGTGCTGGGTTATAATCAGAAAGGGGAGGTAGTGACGTTGCGCAAAGGTACGAATGAACTAATCTGCCTGGCCGACGACCCAAGCCAGCCAGGCTTTTCGGTGTCGTGCTACCACCACGATCTGGAGCCTTTTATGGCCCGTGGCCGTGAACTGCGCAAGCAAGGTATGAGTGCCAATGATATTTTCGGGATCCGCGAGAAAGAAGCCAAAAGCGGAAAGCTGACTTTACCCAAGCAGCCGACTTCGCTCTTCGTGTACAGCGCGCCGGATGAGCAGGTGAACGTTCGCACTGGTGAGGTATCCGATGGCTACCTGCGCTATGTCGTTTACATCCCCTGGGCGACTGCCGAGAGCACCGGCCTTCCGATCAAACCAAACCAGGGTGCGGTTGCCATGCCCTGGATCATGCATCCGGGCACGCATGGGGCCCACATCATGATCAACCCTCCAAAAGTTAAAGCAGGCGCTAGCAAGTAGTAGCCTTTTTATACCTGTGCAGACTGGTTAACCACCGTTAACTGATCAGCGTTTTCGATTGTTAACCAGTTTGTTAACTGTTCTTAACAGGATAAAGGCCATTACACCACTCACACCAATTATTTTGATGACTCTTTCCGGATCCGGGATTGATCTGAATTTGGTAATCCCATCCTTAATCTCGATGTAGCCTACTGGTTTAATGGCCACGCCGCCACCGCCGCCGGTTCCTTCTTCGCCCGCTTTAGAGCCACTGCCACCACCGAAGCCATACATGGCCTTGGCCGCAGGTATAACCGTTACACCGTCGCGCTCTACTGGCTCACCGTAAATCGTGCTGGCATTTGCTGAAATGCCCAGCCGCTGTGCAAGACGCTCGATAAAACTGTTCTGATCTTTCTTTGCTACCTCTTCCATGCGCTAAAGTTTGATGTGTTTAGAAATGATGTTCTGATTAGTTGTACGTGATGGAATCGAATCGTTTCAGAAAGCAAGAGATCCGCAGTATTTAAAGGGTGAGCATTTCTATAGGGAAGGTATAGGTGTAAAAAACAGACCCGAACATCGCTTCGGGTCTGTTTCTGAGCAGTTAATCAGGTATAGCACCTGTGCTGCTTTTGTTTTATAGAACAACTACTAGGCTATACCTTAACTGCTTTCAAATCTACCAGTTCCGAGAGCAAGGTATAAGAATACTGGCGCTTCTCCGGATCAAAGATGCCCGTTGAAATCATCAATTCATCTACCTGCGTTTCATCTACAAAGGCTTCCAGTTCTTCCTGTACCGATTTCTTGCTGCCCACAAAACTGTAGCGCAACATTTGCTTCACCGCATACTCCTCCTGCAGACTCCAGCGGTCTTTCATACTTTCGACAGGCGGTTGCATCGGCAAGGCCTTGCCCTGTATCACGTTTAGGAAAGACTGGTAAAGAGAAGTTGCCAGGTGATTTGCCTCTGCGTCTGTGTCGGCGGCCACCACATTCACACAAGCCATGGCATAAGGCTCCTGTAACTGCTCAGACGGCCTGAAACTGTCACGGTATACCTTGAGGGCATGGTGCAGGGCGGCAGGGGCGAAGTGACTGGCAAAAGCATAAGGCAGCCCCATGATGCCAGCCAGCTGTGCCCCGAAAGTGCTCGAGCCCAGAATCCAGACAGGTATATCGAGACCCTCGCCAGGTATAGCGCGTACCTTGGCCGTGCTGTTTTCTTTGTTCAGGTACTGTTTTAACTCAGCCACATTGTTCGGGAAATCTTCCACGTTGCCCTGCAGGTCGCGGCGCAGGGCGTAGGCCGTTACCTGGTCGGTGCCGGGCGCGCGGCCCAGTCCCAGGTCGATGCGGCCGGGGTACAGGCTCTCAAGCGTGCCAAACTGCTCGGCTACTACTAACGGTGCATGATTGGGCAGCATGATACCACCGGAGCCTACCCGCAAAGTAGATGTACCGCCGGCAATGTAACCGATCAGCACGACTGTGGCGGAGCTGGCAATACCGGGCATGTTGTGGTGCTCTGCCAGCCAGTAACGGGTATAGCCCAACTGCTCGACGTGACGGGCCAATTCCAGACTGTGCTGAAAAGAGTCGTGGATACTTTTGCCGGTGCGGATCGGCACCAGGTCGAGTACGGAGAGTTTGATATCGCTTAGCTTTTTATCTGCCATCGTTCTTGGTTAATATGCCGGACAATAGCCTTTTGATTTTACCAAAGCACACTGAAACAGGTCCTCAGCTATTCGTAATTGCTTTGAACTTCAAAAAGTCTTTCGTCCTTTGTCTAGAGTTCTTTTGTCTTAATATCTGTCATTGTTTAGCACACACCGCCCACTTCGCAGCTGTTGCCTTCGATGTCGAGCTTCTGGATGCTAGGTGCTACTTGCTTGAATACGTTCAGGAAAGCTTCGGCAGGCTGAGCACCACTCACCAGGTACTGGTCGTTGATCACAAAGGCGGGCACCCCGGTTATACCTGCGGACTGCGCAAAAGCTTCCATCTGGCGTACTTCCTGTTTACCTTCTTCGCCTTCAAAAAAGTTCTCTAAACGCTCAGCCGGTATACCCTGTGCTATACCTATTTCCTTGAGCACCGCCGTGTCGTTCATCTGGCGGTTGTCTGTAAAATACGCTTTGAACAACGCACTTGCCATTTCGTGCTGCACACCGTACTGGCCAGCCAGCCAGATCAGGCGGTGACCGTTAAAGGTGTTGTTCACTGTCATACCCTCTGAAAAGTTGAATTTTATACCTTCCTCAGCTCCGGCCTCGGTCATACGCTGGTCCATAGCCGGCACCTGCGCCACAATTTGTTCGCCGTAGCTACCTTTGAAATAATCGAGGCGGCCCAGGCCACCCTGGGGGATATTCGGATTGAGCTCAAAAGCTTTGAAACTGATCTCGGCTTCGTATTGGTCTCCCACCTGCTGCAGGGCTTTGTCGAGTCTGCGCTCGCCCACGTAGCACCAGGGGCAGTTGATGTCGGAAAAGATGTCTATTTTGATTTTCTGCTTTGTCATGGTCATTAAATTAAATGCGTAAGCCGACGGCTACCCTATTGAGGCAGCCGCCGGCTGAACATGCTATGCTGAAGCTTATGCTTCCAGTACGAATTTTTCTTTCTGGCGTCTTACTTTTGGCAGTTTTACCAACCAGTCGTTGTCGGCGTCGCGGTAACCAAGCGGCATCAAAGTAACGCTTCTCAGGCCCTTTTCTGGTAGGTTGAGCAGTTTGTCCAGCGCGGCTGCGTCGAAACCTTCCATCGGGGTGGCGTCCACTTTTTCGGTGGCGGCAGCTACCAGTCCCACACCAAAAGCGATGTATGCCTGGCGTGCAGCCCAGTTGAAATTCTGCTCCTGTGTGTTGCCTTCGGCTGTACCTAACAAGGTGTTTTTAAAGTCCTGCAGATTCTCGACAGGCATGTTGCGCTCAGAGGCCGTGTGCGAAATAAACTCATCGATATGTGCAGGAGTGACGTCGTCCCAGGCGGCGAATACCAGCAAGTGAGAGCTTTCCTCGATCTGTGGCTGATTGTAAGCAACTGATCTGATCTGCTTTTTCAGTTCTTCGTCCTCAATCAACAGCACTGAGTAAGGCTGCAGACCCATGGATGAGGGAGCCAGGCGGATGGCCTCCAAAATACGTTCTACTTTATCGGACGGCACGCGCTGGCCGTTCATGCGCTTGGCGGCGTAGCGCCACTGCAAAGTTTCTAGGATATTCATGTCTATACAACAGTTAAAAACCCAGTAATGTTTCATAACTAGGTTACTTTTGGTAACTCAAAGGTATTTTTTAAATTTGTACCTGTCAAGCAGGCACTTTAGCCGCACCTAGTAACATGGAAGTAACTATAGTTGATAATCAGCGACTTGCAATCCAGAAAAAGATTGATAAAGTTTTGTGCAGCAAAGCAGATGTTACGTCCTGCTGCCCGATAAAGGATATTCTGGCCCGTTTCGGAGACAAGTGGTCCATCTACACCATCCTCACGCTGGGGAAGGAGGAAAAACTACGCTTCAACGAACTCAAAAGCCAAATCAATGGCGTTTCCCAACGCATGCTCACCGTCACACTCCGCTCGCTGGAAGAAGACGGCCTGGTGAGCCGTGCAGTATACGCTGAGATTCCGCCCCGCGTGGAGTACAGCCTGACGCCGCTGGGAGAGGGCTTGCTGCTGCAACTTCTGCAATTGGCCGATTGGGCCAAGCTTAATATTGATCAGATTCTGGAGGCGCGCAAAAGGTATGGAAATAGAGAAATGCAGGCCTGACATTCTTGATGGCAGGATGGCTTGAACCGACTAGCTGTAAGTTTATTAGAGGCTATACCTGTCAGTATATATTTTCAGGTATATTTAAACCCTGATGAGACCTTTTCATCTAAGTTTAAATGGCATCTGCATGAAAACTTCAGCACGCGAACAAAAGCTACAGCACCTCTACTGGCGGGCTGGCTTCGGTATACCTTTCAGGCCTGATCAGGCAAGCCCCGGCATCAAACAGGCCGTTCGCGAGCTCCTTCATGCGTCGAGCCAGGCAGTCCCCCTGCAGGTAGCGCTTCCACACACAGAAACAGCCTTGCCGGCTGATTCGCAGAATGCCGAGATGCGCCAGCTGCGGCAGCGGGAACGGAATAAAGGATTTGTGCTCCTCAACAATGCCTGGCTCCAGCAAATGGCTACTTCCGAAGCCCAGCTGCGCGAAAAGATGACCCTTTTCTGGCACGGGCACTTTGCCTGCCGCCTGCGGGAGCCCCGTTTTGCACTGCTGCAGCACAACACCCTGCGTGAATATGCACTGGGCAAATTCCCCGACCTGCTACTGGCCATCTCAAAGGACCCCGGCATGCTGCAGTTCCTCAATAACCAGCAAAATCGCAAACAGCGCCCCAACGAGAACTTTGCTCGCGAGCTGCTCGAGCTTTTCACACTTGGCCGGGGACACTATACCGAACAGGACATCAAAGAAGCCGCCCGCGCCTTTACCGGCTGGTCTTACAACCCGCAGGGTGAGTTCGTGTTCCGTGCACGGCAGCACGATCGGGGCCAGAAAACCTTTATGGGGAAGCGGGGGAACTTTGGCGGGGAGGAGATTCTGCAAATGATCGTGGAGAACCCGCGCACAGCCGAATTTCTGACCGAGAAAATCTATGCCTTTTTTGTGAGCGAAGAGCCTCACCCGGAGCGCATCCAGGCCCTGAGCAGCTACTTTTACGAAACAGGCTACGATATACCAAGGTTGCTGGAGAAAATCTTCACATCGAAATGGTTCTACGGACCGGATGTGGTCGGGAGCAAGATCAAATCCCCGATCGAGCTGCTGGCTGGCTTGCAACGCCAGTTTGACCTGAGCTATGCTGATGGCCGCAGTCCGCTGGTGTTGCAGCGGGCGCTGGGGCAGGAGCTGTTCAGGCCGCCTAATGTGAGCGGCTGGGCCGGGGGCCGCAATTGGATCGATAGCTCCACGCTCGCTTTCCGGCTGCGCATCGGGCCGGCGCTGCTGCAGGAAGCGGCGCTGGAAGTCAACCTAAAACCTGACGACGATACTGAGCCAACCGCCCCGCGAAAGCGCAGGCAGGATGGTTTACGGATCGTGCGCGCCAAAGCCGACCTGAGCGGACTGCACCAGCAACTGCAAAAAGTGAAGGACCGAGAGCTGATCGAGGAACTTAGCCAGAAGCTGCTGCAAGTGCCGCTGCAACCAGAAACTGCTGCTTTGCTCACCCAGCACATACCATCGGGGGCCGCACACACCGACAAAATCACGCTGCTGACGCTTCGACTGCTTTCTTTACCTGAGTACCAGTTATGCTAGTCTTCCACCACTCACTTTCGCACTATGGCAAGTAAATCCAGAAGAGAGTTTATTAAAATGTCGGCGCTGGCCTCCGGTATGCTGCTGGTACCTAATTTTCTGCATGGCCTTGACCGTAGCGGACTGCCGCTGCTGGCCAACTCCAACGGTAAAAGGTTGGTGGTGATTCAGCTCAGCGGTGGCAACGACGGCCTGAACACGGTGGTGCCTTACCAGAACGACCTGTATTACAAAGCGCGCCCTACCCTGGCTATACCTTCCCGTGAAGTGCTCACGCTGGAAAAAGGGCTCGGGCTGAACCCGGCGATGGAGAAGATGCGCCTGCTCTACGATCAGGGCTACGTGTCTGTCCTCAACAGTGTGGGCTACCCGGATCCGGACCGCTCCCACTTCCGCTCCATGGACATCTGGCAATCGGGCAGCGCCTCCGACGAATACCTGAACACCGGCTGGCTGGGCCGCTACCTCGACAGCTTATCCGGGCCTTCGGCCAACTACGCTGCTATTGAGGTAGACGACACGCTCAGTCTGGCGCTGAAAGGGGAAAAGTACACTGGTATAGCCGTGCAGGATGTGAAGCGCTTTTTTCAAGCGACCAACGACCAGTTTCTGAAGCAGGCGGCGCAGTTGCATGTAGAAGAGCATTCTCACCACCAAGTCGACTATCTTTATAAAACGCTGATCGATACGCAGCAATCGGCTGGTTACCTGCAGGAGAAAACCAAGGTATACCGCAGCAAAAAAGATTATCCGAACGGGGAGTTTTCCCGTAACCTGAAAACCATTGCAGAGTTGATCGCCTCCGGAGTGGAGTCTAGAGTGTATTATGCCTCCCTCACCGGTTTCGACACGCATGTGCGGCAGGCGGGGCAGCAGGCAAACCTGTTGCAGGAGCTCTCAGAGGGCCTGTACAGTTTTGTGGAAGAACTGAAGCAGCAGCAGGAGTTTGACAATACGGTTATCATGGTATTTTCAGAATTTGGCAGGCGCGTCGCCCAGAACGCCAGCAACGGAACAGACCACGGCACGGCCAACAATCTTTTCCTGATCGGCGGAAAACTAAAGCAGGCGGGCATTTACAATGATGCCCCCAACTTGCAGGACCTCGACCAGGGTGACCTTAGGTATAGCATCGACTTCCGGAACATCTACGCCACTTTGCTGCACAATTGGCTGGGCGGGGACGTAGCAGGTATACTGGGGAACAAAACCCAGTTGCTATCAGGGCTTGTGTAAGGCATCGTTTTAAAAAATCCCGCCGCTCAGGTATAAGCGGCGGGATTTTTTAAAACGATGCCTTGCGGATTGACTATTCCAAAATTTACATCAAGAGGTGTTATTTCCGTCATAACCCATTAAGAATCAGTCTTGTAGCCATTGAAGATGCCGCTTACGAGTTGAATAATAGCTCTTACAGCAGAAGCGAGTCAATGCGGTTGGCTTGCACCATGTTCTCGCAGGTGGACCAACTGAAGATGGTGAAGCGGCCGTCCTGGGAAGCGACCAGTGCAATCGCGTCGCGCTGGTCGTATACGAACTGAGCCGCCGATAAATGCCGTGTGCCGCCAGTCAGTGCAGGCTGGTCTATGATGGCTCCGCCTCCAATCACCGGCTCCGTCAGAATCAACTTTTCGACCGGAGTGCTTCCCAGCTTTCGGTCAATCTTGGCGCCAAAACCATACAGTTCATACTTGTCGCTGATGATGGTGGCACCGTCCACGGCTGTGAAACCTGCCATCGCATCGATCGCCCGTTTCATCTCATCCGGCCAGAGCGGGTCCTTATCGTCTTGTCGTAGCATCAATTCTGCCAGCTCAGAATAGGCAGGCCCCACCGCATACCGCATCGGGTGCCGGATAGACTCGCGCCATGTCTCTGAACCTTTAGGCACAACCAGCAGGATACCGCCTTTCTGATGGGAGCGCATCGACACAGCCAGCTGCACCAGCACATTGAGTGACTTGTTCCAAACGGTAAGCGAACTGAAGCCCAACAGCGAGTACAACAGATCAGGACAATCAGGTATGTTGACGCTTTGTTCATCTACGATCTTTACCTGATCTCCTGTCAGCACGGCCACGTTCACAAATTTGCCAAAACCATCTTTTCGACGGTGCTTGATCACCAGCAGACCAGGCTCAGACACATCGAGCACAAAGCAAAAATCAGGTATACTGCGCGTCATCCCCCAGATGTGCAGGAAGTCTCCTTCGTACCACACGCCCAGGTGGATGCCCGGGCGCTCCACACCCGGCCCGATCTTGGTGAGCACAGCAGAGGTGAGACTGAGGTGGTGCTCGAACAGCAGTGGCTGCTCAGATTGTTCCGGCGGCAGAAAGGCAAGCGATAATCTGGGGGAATGACCTTCTTCCCGTCGCAGGCTCGCCCAGAAAGCGGCATCGATCATGGTTTCGATGATGCGAGCCGGGGGGATGGTCGCCAGGTTGGTATCGTTTATTTCTTTGGCTGCATTGATCTGGCTGGCAAAATGGTCTTCTGCAATCTGGGCTACTTCACGTGCGGCCTTGTATGTCGATTTACCGATCATGTGTGTCTTCGGGTTTCAGATATAGGCGACAGCACGAAAGTGAATGAGGATGTGGCACTGCCAAAAGTTTTATACGGTGTTCTGCAAGAAAACTTATAATTGCCTTCAAAAACGATGGTCGGAGTGGAGGTAGGTATAGCCAAAAAAAGCACAGCCGCTACAGAAAGTCTGCAGCGGCTGTGCTTTTAGAAATGCAGGTATACGACCTGCGAAATGTTAGTTTAGTCTAAACCACCTTTGCGGGTTGCAGGTCTTGGTTCAGGCCAGGTCATCTGGTCGCCCGTACGTGGGTTAACCGGCATCACACTACGCTCACGCGATACCAGTTCCGGCTCTTCGCTGGCCATGTATGCCAGAATAGCCGTAAGGATCACGTTGCTGCGCACATCGTCGAACACCACTTTGTCGTAGGTGTCGCGGTTGGTGTGCCAGGTATAGTTGCCATAAGACCAGCTCAGGGAGCTCAGCATAAAAGCAGGAATGTTGTGCGGAATGAAAGAAGCATGGTCAGAACCGCCGCCGCCCGGGAAACCAGGGTATGAGGTCTGAATGTCTTTGGTGATTTCACGCGGCACGGCGTTCAGCCAGCGGCCCATGTAGTCGTAAGAGTTCAGGAAGCCCTGACCAGAGATGTTAGCCACGCGACCTGTACCGTTGTCCTGGTTAAACACAGCCTGTGTCTTCTTCACAATTTCAGGATTGTCCTCTACGAAAGCGCGCGAACCGTTCAGGCCCTGCTCTTCACTACCCCAGTGACCTACCAGAATGGTACGCTTCGGGTTCGGGTATACCTGCTTCAGAATGCGCATTACTTCCATCATCAGGATCGTGCCGGTACCGTTGTCAGTAGCACCTGTACCGCCATCCCATGAGTCGAAGTGAGCGGAAAGGATCACGTACTCATCCGGCTTCTCAGTGCCCTTGATCTCAGCGATGGTGTTGAACGTAGGAACCGGCTTCTTAGAATGCTTCGACTCGGCTACTACTTTGATCTTTGGCTTGCTGCCGTTCTCGGCCAGACGGTACAGCATACCGTAGTCTTCGAGGGCGATATCAACCGTAGGGATTTTCTTGGTATAAGCGCTGAAAATCTTGTTCACGCCAAAACCTTGTGACCAGTTTGACATCACGATACCGGCAGCACCGGCCTGCTCCAAAGCAACAGGCAGCGTACGGGCGTTTTTGCCGGTGGCGGCGATGCGCTTGCCCCAGGCAGCGTTCTGCTCGTCACGCACTTTCTTCATTTTCTCAAATGACTCCGGCGTGGCGAACTCTTTCCAATTGTACTCCGGGCGTCCGCTCGGCTGGTTCATCGATACCATCACCATTTTGCCTTTCACACTTGGCAACCAGCGCTGGAAAGCAACAGAGTCAGCGAATTCCGGCATCGTGATCACCTCAGCTGTTACGCCTTTAGAAGGAGTGGAAGGGCTCCAGGCCAGTTGCATACCTTCAATTGACTTAACGCGTGGGTGTACCATGTCGATGTGCGTCACACCGCGCTCCCAGCCGCGCCACTCGCCGTAGTTCTGAACGCGGGCATCAATGCCCCAGCCTTTGTACTTGTTCACAGCCCAGTCAGCGGCCTGCTGCATCTGCGGGGTGCCTACCAGTCTTGGTCCGATGCCGTCCATCAGTTCGTGGCCCAGTTTCTCGAGCTGCGAATTTTCATTGGCCATCTTGATGATTTTCTCGATAATCGGATCTTGTGGTTTCAGCGCCTGCTGTTGCTGCTGTGGTCGCTGCGCGAAAGCCACGCTGCTCACACCGCCTGACAGCATCAAGGCCAGGGCCAGCATGTGAATAGGGTTTTTCTTCATGGTTAAGTTTAAGGTATGGATTGTTTGTATGATATGTTAAGGGTATGCCCGCTCAAGATAGTAAATTTGTGTTATTTAAGCTGAAAGCCATCAATAGACTAGCGAATGCTGCTTTGGTTTAACAGCCGCTGAAATTTTAAGGTATAAGCGACTGCTTTCACCCCAAATCGAAGTTCTCTACTTCGGCCACTGAACCCGGCATAAAGGCTTCCAGCCGGATATTCCCAATCCGAACACGCACCAGCCGCAGTGTCGGGAAACCTACGGCGGCGGTCATTTTGCGAACTTGCCGGTTTTTCCCTTCCGAGATGGTGATAGACACCCAACTGGTCGGGCCGTGGCGGTCGTCGCGGATGCGGCGGCTGCGCTCCGGAAAATCAGGCGCATTTTCCAGGCGAAAAGCGGTGCAGGGGCGGGTACCGTATTGCTCACCGTACAACCCGATGGCGACGCCTTCCTGCATTTGAGCGATGGCTTCGTCGGTGATCAGGCCGTCGACCTGGGCGTAATATTCCTTCTCCACATGCTTGCCGCGCACCAGTTCGCTCGTTTTGCCGTCGGTGGTGAGCAGAAGTAGGCCCTCGCTTGCCTCGTCCAATCGCCCGATGGCCATGGTACCGGCCGGAAAATCGTGCAATTCGCCCAGTAGTTTCTGCTTTTTCTTGTCGGTGACGAACTGGCTGATGTAGCCGTAGGGTTTGTGCAAAATAAAATGCCGGTGCTGCATGCAAGCGAAGGTATGAAATCAGGTATAGAATTGGTCGCAAAATAGACAAAACCCCCGAATTTATCGGCAAGCCACGTAAAGGCAGCGGCCCGTTTTGCGTAATAGGACAAACATAAGACACAGTCGCCACGGGAACATGCGCACGCTATACCTTGTTAATCCTATCCCGGCCCCGGTGACAGCCCGTGCAATCGCTTCCGCGTATAGAAGATGAAAGAAGGCCGGTCAGGTATAGACAGAAACAGTGCAGAAAGGAATCATTCAGGCTTTGATTGGTCAATGCTAAAGACATCCGTCCCGCCTACACTTGATTACTTCAATTTATTTTGCTTCTTTACATAAGTAATTGAGCTTTTAACTATATTAATACAAAAGTGATTTTTTGGACATTCTTAATAGCAGCTTTACTGGGTTATATTGTGGGGCACTACGTGATACCGAACCGCAAACTACGGCAGGCCCTTCTTGATGTGCGCAAACAGTGCGCTGCCGCCCTCGAGGAAGGCAACAAAGGCGTGTATAAGACCATCGTGACTGATAACGGAAAGTCGTCGGAGCTGGTGGTGGAGGTGCGCGAACTGGCCGTCACCAAGACCGGGCAGGTAAAGGTAGACTACGTGAGCGCCCAGTACCGCAACCCCGATTTCAGAAATAAAAAAGGCGAAGCATTGCTAAGTGAAGTGCGCGACCTGCTGGGCGAGTACCTGCCCCTCAACGATATTGAGTGGTACGAAACCACCGACCGGCACGAGAACATCAAAAAGTACTTAAACTCATTGGACCTAATCAACCACAACCTTTTCAGGTAATAAAACAAGATGGAAAAAACAGCGAAAACAGAGATCACGATCGTAGAGAATCAACAGAAGATACAGGAGAAAGCTCTGGCGATCTCTAAATCCATAGATCCGGGGAATCCGGAAAGTCTGAGCAATTTTGGTGTGGAGACGCAGCGTAAACTGGGACACTATTCCAACGAACTGCTCACCAAAGTAAAAGCCAAAGATTCCGGCGAAGCAGGCGAGGCCATCAACGAACTCCTTAACCAGATCAACATGATCAAAATTGAGGAGCAGGAGAAAGGTGGGTTCTTTTCCAGACTTCCATTTGTAAAAAAGATATCTGATAAGTCGAAGCAACTGGCTACCCAGTACAATACTGTTTCGGCCAACGTGGACGATGTGGTGGTAAAGCTGGAGCGTACCCGCCAGAGCATCATGAAAGACTCGACCAGTTTGGAAGTGATGTTCAACCAGGCGGTGGAATACATCCACGAGATCCGTTCAGTGATCGCGGCCGGGAAGATGAAAATCGATGATATCGAGCAAAATATCATCCCGAAAATGCAGGAAGAAGTGGAAACAAGCGGACAGGATGAACTGGCTGTGCAGCGTCTGAGCGATATGATCTCTTTTAAAGAGCGTTTAGAGAAAAAGGTGCACGACTTTCAGTTGTCGCACACCATTGCCACGCAGTCGATGCCGCAGATCCGTATGATCCAGACCACGAATGATGTGCTGGCCCAGAAGATCCAGAACTCCATCGTGACGGTGATTCCGGTATGGCGTCAGCAGGTAGCCATTGCCCTTGGTCTGGAGAAGCAGCGCAAAGCGCTCGAGATTCAGAAAAAAGTGACCGATACTACCAACGAAATGCTCCGCAAAAACTCTGAGCTGCTCAAGAAAAACGTGGTGATCGCGGCACAGGAAAACGAACGCGGCATTGTGGATGTGGATACGCTCAAGAAAGTGAACAAGGACATGGTGGAAACGCTCGACCAGGTGATCAAAATATCAGAAGAAGGCAGCAAGAAACGCGCAGAAGCCGTAAGAGAACTGGCGCAGGTGCAGGAAGAGCTCAACAGCAAGATCATCGGCACTTTCGGTAAGTCCAAGCAGATCGAAATTGAATAATGATATACAAAGGGGATAAGAAAGAAGAAGAACTAGCCGTCCGGCACCGCATCCTGAGCGACGAGCAGGAGGCGGTGCTGGACCTCTACATCCAGCACATCGACAATGTATTTGAGGAGATGAAGCTCTCGGAAAAACTGCAGGTCGAAATCGAAACCCAGCACCTCAAACGCATCCTGTCTAAATGATCGGTTTTTTTCGTTCGCTTTTCGGAATGGGGCAGGAGAACACCCGCACGGTCGTGACGCATCCCGGTGCTGCCGATGCCCGTGCTATGCAGTACATCCGTGCTTCCAACGCCCGACTCAATGCCCTGCACAGACTCTACGAGCGCTATCAGCACACACCGCACGCCGAAAAATTACTGGCCGTTTTTGAAAAGACCAAGTTAGTGCACAATTACCTGGTGACGCGTAAGCGCATACAGGAGCTGGAGCTGTTTCATGTGCAGAACACGGAGCATTTTATCAATACCTTCACGACAGTGATCAACGTGCACGAGCGGCACATCAAAGACAGTTACATTCCGGAGCGCGAGAAGCCAAAACCGCTGGCGCAGGTACAGAAACCACGTCAGCCAAGCCAGGCACAGCCACGACCTACTGCTCCCCCCCGTCAGGAGAATCCCGGTCAGCCTTTTGAGTCGAAGGTAGAGCAGGTGCTCAAACGCATCGAATCCGAAACGATCAAGGGCATTTATACGGCCCAGAAAGTAACGGAGATGGTGAAGCGGGTTGCCAATCAGGCGCCAATGACCCCGCCGGATGTGCTGCAGGCCAAAGTGCCCACGCTAGTTGTTCCCATTATCGCCATCGAAACTTATTCCCGCGTGTTCTACTCGCCGGAGTTAGAAGGTGGCGCTACTATTTCGCGCGAGATTTCCTTTACGTCTTCAGATTCCGATAAAGAGGTTTTTCTGCAGCATGTAGCGGGTAAGTTAGCGATTGATAAAGGAGAATTGAGCTATATCGGCAATACCATGCTGGCTATACCTGACACCAAGGGCCCGAGCCCCGCCCGGCATGTGCCGGTTGTGCATTGGCGGGGGTTTCCGTATGCCGTGAGTTTAATGGATTACCGGTTGTTTCCGGTGAGGATGCATCGAAAGAGTTTTTAGATTTAATTCAATTTATGGAAGAGCCCCTGAGATTTCAGAGGCTCTTTTTTTTGCCTGGCTGACAGGGATTATGGCGCGAGCGTCCTCGCTCATGTTTGCTATCGTGGGGCCTCCGGCCCAGGTGTAGGTATAGCTCACTGTTGTTTTCTAGCAACTTCTGTTGCAGGTATAGCTACTTGAATTGTTTCATTGCTTCGCCTGTGCGGCGGGCACTCACTTTTTGTCTTGACACAAAAAGTAAGCAAAAAGGTCAAGACTCCCCAAACTCGCTGACCGCTCAAACAGTGGGTAGTCGTAATGGTGCACCTGGCAAAGGCTATTTGTTTCATTGCTTAAGGGGCAAGTTACTCTTGCTATACCTGCCAGGGGCCTTTGAGATGAAGCTATACCTAACAACTGGCAATAGCTGAAGGTCCCCCTCCTGTTTTTAGGAGGGGCTAGGGGAGGTAAGTCCCCCTTCGAAGGGGGCAGGGGGATGTGAATCATGCATATGAAACTTCAGCCACGAAGCTATACCTTAAAATTAATAAGGGCCTTTTCCCCTTCAGGAAAAGGCCCTTATTAAATGGAGATCGACGAAGCTTACGAACTACACGACAGCATCGAGCATCCTGCTTTCTGCGATGCCCACTCCGGACGTGTCTGGAAAAATTCGTCAAACTTATCGGAATATGGTTCTTTGATCGCCTCCTGTAGCTTCACAAATAGGGGATCATCGCCTTTCTCTAATTCCTCGATGGCCTGGTGCAGCAGGTAGTTGCGGAGGACAAAACGTGGGTTGGCTTTTCGCATCATTTCCTGAGCATCTGAGCGCTTGATCTTGTTCGTGTTCAGTCGCTCCAGGTAGTTGCTGATCAAGGTATAGAGTGCAGTTTTTTGTGCTGCTGTCAGGTCGTCGTACAAGGCCCGTTTGAAGAAATCAGCTACTGCGTCTTCACTTTCTACCGAAAGCGGCAGATCGATGAGCAGCTGGTAGAAAATGGTCATGTCAGGCTGTAGTTCGGACAGTGTTTTCTCGAACTGACTGATCAGGTCGCGGTCCAATTGCGATACCTGGTCGAAGCCCAGTTTGCGGCCCATCATAGCGTAGTAGGCTGTCCAATAAACGTCCTTAAATATTTCGAGCGTCGCAACCAGTTGGTCTTTGTCGGTTAGCGGCAACAATGCTCCGGCAAGAGCGCCCAGGTTCCAGTAACCGATCGAAGGCTGCTTTCCGAAGGCATACCTACGGCCGGGAAGGTCGGTGGTATTTGGGGTGAAGTTCGGGTCGTAATTGTCCACGAAGGAGTAGGGACCGTAGTCGATGGTCAGGCCGAGGATTGACATGTTATCGGTGTTCATCACGCCGTGTACAAAGCCCACACGCATCCATTCCACCATCAGGTGGGCGGTGCGATCCACGATCTCTTTGAACCAATCGATCACTTTGTTCTCACCCGTAATATGCGGATAATAGCGGCTGATGGTCCAGTCAACGAGCTGACGCAGGTTATCGAGTTCTTTGCGAGCGTTCAGCATCTCGAAATTACCGAAGCGCAAAAAGCTTGGCGCTGCCCGCATCACGATCGCACCGGGCTCGTAAGCCGCATTGCCATTGTAGAACATATCGCGCAGCACCGGCTCACCGGTACTCACCAGACTGAGCGCACGGGTGGTCGGTATACCCAGGTAATGCATCGCTTCGCTCATCAGATACTCGCGCACCGAAGAGCGCAGCACAGCACGCCCGTCAGCGCGGCGTGAGTAGGGGGTAAGGCCGGCACCTTTCAGCTGCAGCTCCCAGGTTTTACCGTCGGGCGCTTCCCACTCGCCCAAGGTAATGGCGCGGCCATCGCCTAGCTGACCAGCCCAATTGCCGAACTGGTGACCGGCATAGCACGCGGCGTAAGGATACATGCTGTCTGTCACGCGGTTGCCGCCCAGTATGTCGATCTCCTGCTGCTCCGTTGGCTTGGCTATACCTAGGTCGCTGGCCAGCTCATCTGACCAGGCCAGGAGCGTTACTTTTTCAACCGGCGTAGGTTTGGCTTTGCTGTAAAGTACACCCGGCGTTTGGCGTGGCGTGAGCGTACCGCTGTCATCACCCGCAAACGCTTCTACAAATTCTTTTTTATAAATTTTTGAGCTCAGTTGCTCCATCTTCTTCAGTTTTAGGTATAAGGTAGCTGGATCTGGCACTTGTTTTAAACCTTTTGCCAGCCTTTTGATTTCTCTTTAACAAGATTTGTGCAAGATTAGTTAAATTTAGCAGACTTACCCCGAATAACACGTAAGCAGGGGCAGGCTATACCTTGCCACGCATCACCGAACAGACTTACAACTTTTATGTCAATCACCATATTCAGCCAGGGCAGAAACACGAGCCGCTGGGAAAATGCCCTGAAGGAACGCCGTCCGGGCTTAGAAGTACATGTTTATCCGGACACAGGTCCAGCCGAAGAAGTGGAGTTTGCCCTTGCCTGGAACCATCCGCCGGGCGCTTTTGCTAACTTTCCGAACCTGAAATGCATCTCGTCCACAGGCGCCGGTGTCGATCATATTCTCCGCGATCCCGAGCTTCCTCAAGGTATACAGATCACCCGCATTGTAGACGAAAACCTGACCCAGGACATGGCCACTTTTGTGACCGCCCAGGTGCTGAACCATGTGCGCGGTATGCACAGGTATAAGGAGGCACAGCGCAGCCATACCTGGAAGCAGCACAGCTACAAACGCACTGCCGACGTCGTGATCGGGGTGATGGGTATGGGCGTGCTCGGTATGCACACGGCACAGCAGCTAAACAAACTCGGCTTTAAAGTACATGGCTGGTCACGCACTCCTAAACTGCTGGAAGGTGTCGGAACCTTTGCCGGTACAGAGGAGCTGACTACTTTTCTGGGAAAAGCCGACATCCTGATCTGCCTGCTGCCCTTAACCAGCCAAACCGCTAATATTCTGAATAAAGACACGCTGGGTAAACTTCCCAAAGGAGCTTATGTCATAAACGTGGCGCGTGGCGAGCATCTGGTAGATGAAGATCTGATTGAATTACTCGATCAGGGGCATCTGTCCGGCGCCAGCCTGGATGTGTTTCGGGAGGAGCCGCTGCCTGAGGAGCATCCGTTCTGGGAGCACCCGCTGATCCATGTCACGCCGCATATTGCCAGCATTACCAATCCGGCTTCGGCTGTGTCGCAGATTCTGGAAAACTACGACCGCATGCGTCACGGGGAGTCACTCATCAACGTTGTATCTAAAACCAAAGGATATTAAATGAACCCATTTCACTATGCCTTCAAAGTGAAGGACATCGAATCGACGCGTCAGTTTTACGTAGACATTTTAGGCTGTAAAGAAGGGCGCAGCACCGAGCATTGGATCGATTTTGATTTTTTCGGTCATCAGCTTTCTGCCCACGTGAGCGCCAGCATACCCGAGCCCGATTACTGCGGACAAGTGGCCGGCATCAGTGTGCCGGTGCCGCATTTTGGCTGTTTGCTCAGCTATGCGCAGTTTGATGAAGTGCGCGAGCGACTGGTGCAGCATGCTATACCTTTTGTGGTAGAGCCCTATACCCGCTACGAAGGTCAGGTAGGAGAGCAGCGCACGATGTTCATTCTCGATCACAGCAAAAACCCGCTTGAGTTCAAGGCTTTCAAAAATCCGGAAGAGGTGTTTGCTTCCTGACCGTTTGCTATACCTGCTTAAAAGCAAAGGCCAGTCTGTATGTGTTACGGACTGGCCTTTGTGTTTAAAAACTGGGAATGCTATACCTGGGTTTCAGACTAAGTTGGTCGCCTGACAGCGTAGATCAGTTCATCCAGGTATTTTCCGTTTTTGTAAAAAGTCTTCTCCAGTTTCGCCTCCAGCACAAAACCGGCTTTCTCGAGTGCACGCTGTGAGCCGACATTATACCCAAAAGGACGGGCGTAAATGCGCGTGATATCCCAGTTTGCAAAGCTGTAGTCCACCATCTGGCGAATCGCCTCCGTGATGATGCCTTTACCCCAGAATGGCTCGGCCAGCCAGTAGCCCATTTCGGCGTTTTTCCGGTAAATGTCGTGTTGTGGGTGTACGCCTATACCTCCGGCAGCTTCGCCTTCTACCTCTATTGCCAGAATGTTCGGTGGATCGCTTTGGGTTGCCATTTCTATAAATGCCCAGCCTTTCTCGTAGGTATAAGGGTGCGGAAAAATATCCGACATATTTCGGGCAATGTTGATATTGTCTGCATACCGCACCAGACTGTCAAGGTCTTCCAGGGTCCAGGGGCGTAGTTTGAAATTGATCATCTGCCTGCGTCAGGTATAGCTTTGAGCCGTTATTTCAAATGTTGATCGAAAAAGTCGACAGTGCGTTGCCAGGCGAGTTCTGCTGCTGCTTTGTCGTAACGGGGTGTGGTATCGTTGTGGAAGCCGTGGTTTGTGCCCGGGTAGAAGTGCGCGGTGTACTTCTTGTTGTGCGCTTTCAAAGCCTCTTCGTAAGCCGGCCAGCCTTCGTTTACGCGGGTGTCGTGCTCGGCGAAGTGCAGCAGGAGCGGCGCCTTGATCTGTGGCACATCCTCAACGGGCGCCTGACCACCGTAAAACGGAACGCTAGCTGCCAGATCAGGTATACGCACGGCCATCATGTTCGAGATCCAACCACCGAAGCAAAAGCCTACCACACCGGCTTTACCAGTGCATTTCTTGTGATTTTTGAGGTAATCGTGTGCTGCTATAAAATCTTCGAGCATTTCGTTGCGGTCGCGCTGGCTTTGCAGGGTGCGGCCTTCGTCATCAGAGCCCGGATAACCACCGAGGGGAGTGAGCGCATCCGGCGCAAGTGAGATGAATCCAGCCAGAGCCGCTCTTCTGGCCACATCCTCGATATGCGGATTCAGGCCCCGGTTTTCGTGCACGACCACCACGCCCCCAAGTCTTTTCTTCGCATCAGCCGGCATCGACAGCAGCGCCTTTATCGGGCCGCCACCTTTGGGTGACTGGTAGGTAATATACTCCGAGATGATGCGCGGATCGTCGGCTGTGAGCTGTACCTTACTCTTGTAATCCGGCATCAGAAAGCTTGCAAGCGACCCTACCGTAAGTCCGCCCACCGCATAGATCGAGAGCTTCTGCATAAAATCCCGCCGGTTGATGCGGTTGTGGGCATAGTCGTCGTACAAGTCGAACACTTCTTGCTTGATGTCTTCTTTTTTGATCTCGTCCATAGGAGGTGGTTTTTTGTTATTGATGAAGCAGCTTTGCTATACCTGTCGGAATCTTGAAAAGTAACAAAACATCATTTAAGGTAATGAAAATGAGTGGGATAATAGTTAGGTAAGACTTATATTATTTTGATTTTGATAGAGAAAGTAACCTGTAGCTGCTCTTGTGTGTTCGGCTTCCCCTTTTTTCCTTCAAGGTCAGAATATGTGTTTTACTTTACTTTTCTCTTTAGGCGTCTGGTTTCGGGCTTTTTGAAATGATGAGTCTCATCAATCCGGGAAACCATCGTTGCAGCCAAACAAATGTTTTGCCATGGCCAGTAAAAATATAATTTCTCTTTCGTTTCAAAATAGCCTTTACCATTACTTTTGCAGCTTTATCAGTAGGCCAAATTAGATTTGACGGACGTGGATCTGGTCGCTCAGGATGCCAAACTCCATCATTGTCAATCCTTGCAATTTCTGAAACTACAAATCCAGGATGCATCGTCGTGCAACTCACACCAGTACCCATTAACTCAACCTGTAAAGTCTGACCAATTGAATATACAGCAGCTTTTGAAGCCCCATAGGCACCCAAATTTGGATTAGGAAGATATGCGCCCACACTGCCCACTAAACCGATCCTTCCATTGTTTTTCTTTAAATGGGGCAGGGCATATTTAACCGTTAAGGCTAAGCCTGTAACATTGCCTTGTAATTGTCTATTCCAATCTTTGGCTGTTAGCTTTTCTATACTTCCAAAAACACCAAAACCGGCATTAGCTACCACAACATCCAAACGGCCCCAGGTTGCAATAATTTGTTGGACTGCATTTTCAATAGCATTTTCATCCGTTATATCACACGGAATTGCCAATGCTTCCCCACCTGAATGACTAATCTCGTCTGCCACTTTATTCAATAGTTCTTTACGCCTGGAGGAAAGAACTACTTTATATCCTAATCTTGCCCATTCAAAGGCCATTGCCTTGCCGATGCCAGACGAAGCACCAGTTATCCAAACTACGTTTTTATGTGTCATTTTAATGATTTTTAGTTAGGATGATTGCTTTCTGAACTGACGGACAAGGGATTAGTGCAGGCAATGTGTGAGGCGTCAGCCGAACGTAATCCCTGTGCTTTGTTGGCGTATCATGTTTGTTTATTCAGTATAGGGTTCTTCTCTATGCTCAACGAAATCTCTAACCTTCGTCTTTTCAAGTATCTCTAAGTTTAGCTACCACTCCTTTAGACCAGGATAAAGCGGCAAGCCTACCATGTACCTTGTGCAAATAACTTTTTAGGAACGGTTGGGCAAGTAAGTAAAACTTCATATTCCAAATGTCGTTTCTAACGAGAAACATAAGAATACTACTATGAATAACTTATTCAGAGGATTGCTTGCTGGCTATGGCGCTAAAAAACTAGGTGGAGGATGCTTCAGTACGATTTTAATTTTTGTAATTATATGGGTGGTGCTTGGTCAATGTAGCAATACTTTTAAATCGAACGAAAGCGAAGAAAATACGACTAATCAAACCGAGATAAAAGAATCTGGATTTGCCACTTCCTGTGCCCCCGCCATTTGGTAAAAGTTTGTGTGCTTTTATGCTAATCTACTGCTTCCCCAATCATGGGTGTAAGTAGGGCAGTGGGTGGCAGCTTTATAATTCTTTATACTTTTTCCAAAAATCATAGTTGAAGCCAAGCATGTCTTCACCTACAGTAATTAAGGGCCAGTCATTGACAGCTTCATGTGTTAAGAATACACGCTTCTGACATCTTAAGGACAACCGCGTCATAAACTCAATTATTTTGTTTAAGTCAGCGGTATTAGTTATTTGCTTTGGATTAAAGTCGAATTGCCAATCCTTATTCTGATAGATATAAAATGCGATTTCGTCTATCTGAAAGCTATCAGCTTGGCCAGTAATTTCTGCTGTATTTATGCCGTATGTTTGGTCAATAAAGCTAACCAAGTCGTTGTGCTGGTGCAGAGAATAATTTTCAATTACTATTTGCTTCCAGTCTCCTTGATATTCAAATAGTATTGACTCCTTTATTTTATCCCAACTTTCCATTATCTCAATATTGCCCAACGTTTCGGGGCTTTGCGTTCGGGCGGGAAATCGAAGCACAAAAGCTGATATTATTAATAAGTTCAATTGAAAAACTACCATTGAATTTTGCACTTAAGCCCGCTTGGCGCAAAACCCTTGTTAGCGGTCCGGGCTTTTTATTCACTATTTTTCTGTTTATTCCCAGTTATGTCTCTTTTTGGTTTCAGTTATGTGAGCAAGATGATGATTACAATGCCAAGCATAAACACCTATATTTTCGTCAACTCTAAATGTCATTCCGTGTTCTGGATGAATAAAAACTCGTTTGTAATTTTCGTCGGTCAAGTTTATTAATAAAACTGTCCATCTTTCGTGGATGCCGTCTAGCATTTTCAATGATGATTGGATAGGCATATTTTTAGTGTCAATAAGTTCTGCCCAACGTTCTTCAAAATACGGCTTAATAGTAGGTTCGTCTTCCGTTAATGTAAGTTTTAGCCGAGTTAAACTATTCATATGACTGTCTGCACAATGATGAATAACCTGTCTAATTGTCCAACCATTTGGTCTGTATTGTGTATCAAGTTGTTGGTCAGTTAGGTTAATTACTTCGCTGGTTAGCCTCGCAGGAAATGTCGAAATATCATCAATCCATTGTTCTAGTATATAATTTGTTATTGTTGTTGGTTTGTCAAACTTACCAATCGGAAATTTTAATTTTTCTATTTCCATTTCTGTCATTTCGTTGATTTCGTGGGGTGTTGTTTTAGCTTGAACGCTAACGTGTCTGGCTTCGCGATGGCCGGGAGATTTACCTAGTGAACCTGCCCACTCAGGAGGACCTGCTTAGAATGATAAGGGGATGTAAGAATACAACCCGGCTGACGTGAAGCCTTGGTTGCACTAAACCTTCGGTAGCTGGTTTTAAAAAGCAGCGGATAAGGGCTATCTTTTGGATTCACATTTAACTTCTAATTAAGATGAAAAAAAAGAGCCTACCCTTATCCAGACTGCCTGCTCT
>NZ_JCAEMH010000007.1:0-280974 GCF_059278805.1 Pontibacter sp. YIM B11418
GCCTTCGTAGTCTCCGGCCCAGGTGTGGCGGCAGGCTTCCAGCAGGTTGACTGTGCCCATCACGTTAGTCTGCACGAAGGCCATCGGCCCGGCAATCGAGCGGTCGACGTGCGACTCGGCCGCCAGGTGGATGACCGCCTCAAATCTGTACTCAGAAAATATCTCCTCCAGGAAGGCGGCGTCGGTGATGTCGCCCCTGAGGAAGGTGTAGTTCTCCCTACTCTCCACGTCCACCAGGTTCTGCAGGTTGCCCGCGTAGGTGAGCGCGTCGAGGTTGAAGACGTTGTAGCCGGGGTAAGCTTCCACAAATAGCCGCACCACGTGCGAGCCGATGAAGCCCGCTCCACCCGTGATCAGTAGATTCATATTTTAAGCTTGTACTGCTGTTTTCTTTAAATGCATTTGCCAGTCCCAGGCGCTCTTCATGGCTTCTTCCAGAGTACTGGTTGTCTTGAAGCCTAACTCTTCTGTCGCTTTGGTTACGTCGGCGTATATTTTGGGCACATCTCCCAGGCGACGAGGACCTATCTTATAGTTGAGTTTCTCGCCGGTGGCACGCTCAAAAGCCTGCACTGCTTCCAGCACCGTGTTGCCCGTGCCTGTACCCACGTTGAAAAACTCGATGTTTTCAGCCTTGCCGGACAAGAGCCTCTCAATTGCCACCACGTGTGCTTTGGCCAGATCCACCACATGCACGTAGTCGCGGATGCAGGTGCCGTCCGGGGTGTCGTAATCGTTGCCGAAGATGGTTAGCTGCTCCCGTATACCTGCGGCTGTTTGGGTGATAAAGGGCACCAGGTTGTTCGGAACTCCTAACGGAAGCTCGCCTATTTTGGCGGAATGGTGCGCTCCGATCGGGTTGAAGTAGCGCAGCGCAGTCGTGTACATATCGCTGCCACTGGTTGCCAGATCTGTCAGGATTTCTTCGCAGATCTTTTTGGTGTTGCCATAAGGTGAGTTGGCTTTCTGTACCGGGGTCTGCTCTGTTACGGGCAGCTTGTCAGGTATACCGTATACCGTGCAGGATGAGGAGAACACCAACTTATTCACGTTAAACTCTTGCATTACCTGCAGCAAAGCCACCAGCGAGCCCACGTTGTTGTGGTAGTACTTGAGCGGCTCTTCCACCGACTCACCCACGGCCTTGTAGGCAGCAAAATGGATAACGCCCGCTATACCTGTTTCCTCTTCAAAGACCTGGCGCAGTGCGGCCGTATCCGTACAGTCGATGCGGTGGCAGGTAACTTCCCGACCCAATATGTCGGCTATACCTTGCAGGGAGCGCTCTTCGGTGTTGGAGAAATTGTCGATGATGATGGGTTCGTAGCCTGCCTGTACCAACTCTACCACGGTATGGGAGCCAATATAGCCCGCCCCTCCTGTCACTAAAATCTTCTTCATATGATTTGTTTTCAAGCTGTTTTAAAGCCTTCTCGTTTTGTAGCTGCCTGGTGGCAAACTACTGTTTTACAACTTGTATGTTCTGGTTGATCGACAACAGGTCAGCAATCACTTCCTGATTATGCTCCGGTGCAATGTATATTTCATCAAAGCGGTTGTACCTAATCACCAGTCCATTACGGGCTAGCGCTGGCTTCATCCCCACCCAACTTGTTTTCCCTTCCTCTATCCGGGTGATGCTCCCTACTTCTACTGCCCCTCTCCAGGGTCCGGACTTATACCTAAGCTTGCCGTCCAGGAGCCAATAAACAGTGCCAAAGTAAATCCAGGCGATAAGGGTTACCGGTGCAAGCAGCGGAAGCAGCATATAGGGCTTCTCTGCAAAAGCCTCCCTGTCGAGCAAGAAGACAGCGACTGGCAGCAAGAGCATCCCGATCAATATAAATTTGATCAGGCCTCTCTGGTTGGCTGCGTATACCTTGGGTTGGCTCATCATACTAAGTTTACAATACACTTAAGCTATACCTGGCTCCGCATACTTATTCTGCTCTATAACGGGCCTTCACAAAAATATAATATTAAAATGTATTTATTGTTACGAGTGACCCGGCCTCAGTGGTATGGCCAGAGAAGCCACTGCTCAATCAAAAGAGGGGTTTTACAGCTCCCCTTTCACGATTCTGTCTTTGCCGAAAAGGTCCTGTACTACCTGCGCCTGCGTGAAACCTGCCTCCAACAACAATTGCCGCACTTCGTGGCCATACTGTTCATTTATTTCGAAGTATAACCGTCCGCCCTTCTTAAGCAAATCTGCCCCCACCTCCGCGATGCGTCTGTAATATTTCAGTGGATCTTCGTCGGGCACAAACAGGGCCAGATGGGGCTCAAACGCCAGCACATTGGCGCGCATCAGGGCTTTCTCCTGCTCCTTCACATAGGGCGGGTTGCTGGTAATAATATCCAGAGAGTGAGCCGCTATACCTTGTATTGGCTCGAAAACATCCTGCTCCAGCCAGGCCACCGGCAACTTTAGCTGACGGGCATTGGTGCGGGCTACTTTCAACGCCCCTTCCGACACTTCCAATCCGTATACCCGGTCGTTCTGCAGATGAGCGGCCAGCGCCAAAGGTATACAGCCGCTGCCTGTGCAGATATCGAGCACCTGCAAACCACTTCGTCCCTGGTGTTCGCGCACGACCAGATCCACCAACTCTTCTGTTTCGGGGCGAGGAATCAGCACACGTTCGTCCACCTGCAAGTCGAGGCCGTAGAAGTGGGCGGTGCCGAGCACGTACTGCACAGGTTCCTGTTTTTTTAATCGCTCCACCGCCTGTTGCACCTGCGCCTCCTGCTCCGGATTTAATTCTTCCTGCTGGGCCAGACTCAGCTGCATCCGGCTTTTCTGTAGCACATGCTCCAGCACGAGCTGTGCAATGGCGCCGGCCTCCGGTTCAGGGTAAGCCCCCTGTATGTTTTCGCGGATGTGTTGAGATGTTTGCTGTATGGTGGCCACAGGTATAGGTTTTGTGTGATTTTAGGTACCTTTGCAAAAGTAAAATTTTATTGCATATAAGCACCCGGGCAAAAGAACTTTAGACAAAGGATAAAAGCCTTTTTAGTATAAAGCGGCCTACATCCAGATCTGGTGAACACTTAGTAAAGAGATGGTGCTCCGAACAATGGGCACCTATTTTATTCAGTAACTTTTAACTTTCTAACTTGACTGACGAACTGTACATGCGGCGTGCACTGGAACTGGCCAGACTGGGCAGTGGCTATACCTATCCCAATCCAATGGTGGGCTGTGTGATCGTGTTTGAGGGCCGCATCATCGGGGAAGGCTGGCACCGCGTGTTTGGTGGGCCGCATGCCGAAGTCAATGCCATTGCCAGCGTGCAGGACAAAAGCCTGCTGCCCAAAAGCCGCATATACGTCACGCTTGAGCCTTGTTCGCACTTTGGCAAAACGCCGCCTTGTGTTGATCTGCTGATCAGCAGCGGCGTGCGCGATGTGGTGATCTGCAACACCGACCCAAACCCGAAAGTAGCCGGACGCGGTATCAGGAAGCTGTTCGAAGCGGGCGCTCAGGTAAAAGTGGGTGTACTGGAAAACGAAGGGCTGGAGCTGAATAAACGATTCTTTACATTTCATACCCAAAAGCGGCCTTACATTCTGCTCAAATGGGCGGAGTCGGCAGACGGATTTATCAGCGGCCCCAACAACCAGCAGGTGCAGATCAGCGGGCCGCTCTCGCGCAGGCTAGTGCACAAGTGGCGCTCCGAGGAGCAGGCCATCATGGTGGGCAGCCACACGGCGGCCTGCGACAATCCTCGCCTCGATACCCGCTTCTGGCCCGGGCACAGTCCGCTGCGTGTGGTTATAGACCGCAAGCTGCAACTGCCCGACCATCTGCATTTGTTCGACAAAAGCCTGCCGACGGTGGTATATACCTACCAGCACCGGGAGCAGCAGCATGAACACCTGGCTTATGTGCAGCTGCGGGAGGAGGAGTCGCTGCTGGCGAGAATCATGCAGGACCTGCACCAGCGCCAGGTCTTGTCGCTGCTCGTAGAAGGTGGCACTTACCTGATCAAAAGCCTGTTGAAGGAAAACCTGTGGGACGAAGCGATTTGTTTCAAAAGCGAGGGCTTGGTGTTGCGCGACGGAACGCCGGCTCCGGGTATGGCGCACAGTCACTTGATCGAAGTACAGACTGCTGGTACAGACAGGCTTTTGCATTACCGGAACAGTATTTCAGAATTTAACTTTTAAACCCTGCGCGGGAGTGCTATGCTGCTTTTCAGGTATAGATTTCCTCCACAGCGCACTTATACCTATATCTTACCCATTATGGCTGAATCACTTATAGTAGACCAGAACCTTAGCAAAGAAGAAAAATATAAAGCGCTCGTTCCTCAGATCGAGGCACTGGTAACCGGCGAAACCGACCTGATCGCTAACCTTTCCAACATGATGGCCGCCCTGCGCCAGGGCATGGGCTTCTTCTGGGTGGGTGTATACTTCAACAAGGAAGGCCAACTCGTGCTGGGACCATTCCAAGGGCCGGTGGCCTGTACGCGTATACCTTACCACAAGGGCGTATGCGGTGCCTGCTATACCCGCCGCGAAACTATACTAGTGCCGGATGTGGAGGCCTTTCCGGGTCACATCGCCTGCAGCAGCGACTCTAAATCTGAGATCGTGATACCGGTGATAAAAAACGGTGAAGTGAAACTCGTACTGGATGTAGACAGCGACAAGCTCAACGATTTTGATGAAGTAGACCAGAAGTACCTCGAGCAGTTGATGAAGCTGGTGGAAAGCTGGTATTAGTCTTCCCTCCTCTTAAAAGAAACGGCCGTACCTCGGAGCGGAGGTACGGCCGTTTCTTTTAAGCTGATTTGTTAAATAAATTTTCCGGTTATAATCTCACCCGCACGCCCAGCGCCAGGTTAAAGATCTTGCCCGGACTCAGGTAGCGGGGATTCTGGATGTACGAGATCAGGTACTCTGCGCTGGTATTCAATTCGTAATATAGCCCAAACCGCTGCAGTTTCTCCACACGGGCAAAGTCCAATTGGCCACCCAGGTGCAGGTATAGGTGCAGTGCCGTCGGAAATCCGTAATAGCCTTTCTCGTATTTATCACGCGGTTCCACAATAAAGTACTCCTCCCCAAAGGTATAGCCCAGTTGCAACCCGGTGCGCAGCGGCTGCCAGTCCAGCGACCTGACAGGTATAGACTTGAAAGGTATAGCGGTGGCTTTAAGAGCTGCCGTCCAGATATGGTCCCCGCCAATGCTTTCCGGGACATAACCTATGAACAAGTCTGCTTCCAGCTCTTCGTGAAAGAAGCTCCGCCCCACCCCAACCGATGCAAAGCCTATGCTACCTGCATACTGCGCTTTGGCATGGTAGGGCGAAAACGACATCTCCTGGCTGTGTACCACCTGAGGGCTAAGCAGAATCAGCAGGCTAATGAGCGCTATGACAAAGATCCGCTCCATGTTAGTAGGCAATCCGCTTATAATCGTAGCCCCCTTCCCATACCCTCAGGTAGGTGAATTCGCGCTGCTTCACGGTGGAGGTAGCCAGGTATAGCAGGGTAGAATCGTAACGAAAGTCGGCTCTGAAACTATGAATATGTCCATGTAAACTCAGCTGCACCCGTTCGCTGTCTTTTAATGTGTTGTGGAAAGATCTTTCTAGGGCTGTATCAAAATCATTGTCATACGGCGGTATGTGCGACACCGCAATTGCCTGCTCCCAATTGTCGCCGTCCTGATGCATTAGTTGGCTGCTCAACCAGTCAATATCGGGCACTTTGCCGTTGTAGTTGTACTCCAGGCTGTTGGTGTCGATGAATACGAAGCGGGTATGGCCGTAGTCGAAGGTGTAGTTAAAGTCGCCGTACATTTGCTGGTATACCCTGCGCCCGTTGGCCAGCAGGTCGTGGTTGCCGACAACGGTCAGGTAAGGCCACTTCAGCCCTTTCATGATGTCGTGCACCCAACGGAATTCCTGCGACATGCCGAAATCAGAAATATCGCCCTGGTGAATGACGAAATCGATGTAGGGAAATGTGTTGGCTTTTTCGACGAAAGCGCTGGCGGCATCATAGAAACGCTGCGTGTCGCCCATTACGAGCAGGTGCAGCGTGTCGCCGGGCTGCTGGGTCTGCAGTCGCGCCAGGTTGCATGCGGTAAGGTCTCGCTCGTCTTCGTTAAGTATAATCTGATTCGGGTGGTACTCAAACAACTCTTCGCAGGCCGGAAGTAGGGCCAGGCTCAGCAAAAGGAACAGGAGGTAAAAATATTTCATAGGTGCTAGTGGCGCCGTGATCATGCTTTTGTCCTAACGTTCTTCAATGAAGAATGTTAGTTGACTGCTCACACACGTCATTATACATTACAAATTTAATGTTTAAACGTCGAATTTACTTCCGAGCGGCTGCTTATATTTACGAGCGGTCTGGCTCAGGTATAGCCTATCAGCAAAAAGGCCCCGCCGGAGATCGTCTCTGGCAGGGCCTTTTTATTTCTTTGCTTGTAAAGCTAATTGCTGATTTTATCCGAAGAACGTTGGGGTTTCGGTCTTGAGTTGGGCGATGACGGTCTGGCCACCTTTTGTTTTCTGCCCGAGCTCCACTTTCACTTCCGTGTCGAGTGGCAGAAAGATGTCCACACGTGAGCCGAATTTGATGAAACCGAACTCCTCGCCCTGGCTTACCTCATCGCCCTCGTTCACATACCACACAATGCGGCGTGCCATTGCACCGGCAATCTGGCGGAAGAGCACCTCAGGTCCGGCTGTTGACTCTACCACCACCGTCGTGCGCTCGTTTTGCGTGCTCGACTTCGGGTGCCAGGCTACAAAATAGTTACCCGGGTGGTATTTAAAGTAACTTACGATGCCTGAAACCGGGTTACGCGTGATGTGCACGTTGATCGGCGACATGAAAATAGAGATCTGCTTGCGCTTGTCTTTGAAGTATTCGGTCTCCTCTACTTCCTCAATCACCACCACTTTGCCGTCGGCAGGCGCCACGATCAGGTCTTCGTGCAACAGCAGGTTGCGGTAGGGGCTTCGGAAAAATTGCAGAATGAGCAGGAAGAGCACTACCGAAACACCGGAGAAAATCTTGTTGAAGGTATTGTTGTCAGCGTTGAAGTGGTAGAGCAACAGGTTGAGTACCACCAAAATCAACAGTGTAAAAAATAGAATCCTTCTTCCTTCTTTATGAATTTTCATCCGTGAAAACTAAATGCTACAGGTCCTTTATAAGTTATAATAGCCCATCCAGTTCAGTAGATGGGCTATTATCTGTTCCAAAATTATATAATCTTTCGATTATTTTACTAAAAATCTTCGCTTAGAAGCCTCCGCGGAACTTATACGTCATGGCCACTTTATCGATGGCCACAATATAAGCAGCTATACGCATCGGTACGTTGTACTTTTGCGAAGCGGCGTACACACGCTCGAACGACTCGTTCATGATGCGCTCAGCACGTTCGTTCACACGATCCAGCGTCCACTTAAAGCCCATGCGGTTCTGCACCCACTCAAAGTAAGACACGGTCACACCACCGGAGTTCGCCAGGATGTCAGGCACCACCATGATGCCTTTCTCGTTGATGATATTGTCGGCTTTGTAAGACGTAGGGCCGTTTGCACCTTCCACGATCAGGCGGGCCTGAATCTGGTCCACGTTCTTGATCGTGATCACGTCCTCCACAGCGGCTGGCACCAGCACGTCCACTTTGGAAACCAGCAGCTCATCGTTACTGATTTTCTCGGCGTTCTTGTAGCCCTCCAGGCGGCCTTTGTTGTTGTTTTTGTACTCAATCGCCTCTTCGATGTCGATGCCGTTGTCGTTCCAGTAAGCGCCGCTCACGTCGCTCACACCAAGTATCTTCACGCCGCGCTCTGACATCAGTTTGGCTGCCCAGGCACCCACGTTTCCGAAGCCTTGTATCACGGCCGTTGATTTGGCTGGGTCCATGCCCAGTTTATCCATGGCGGCCATCGCCGATACCATTACACCACGGCCGGTTGCCTCCACACGGCCAAGCGAACCACCCAGAACAAGCGGCTTGCCTGTTACCACAGCGTGTATGGTAGAGCCTTTCATGCGGGAGTATTCGTCCATCAGCCAGGCCATTTCGCGTGGGCCAGTACCCATGTCAGGGGCAGGTATGTCCTGGTCAGGTCCGAAGGTATCCACCAGCGCCTGGGTATAGGCTCTGGTCAGACGCTCCATTTCACCGGCTGACATCGAGAAAGGATCGCAGATGACACCACCTTTGGCACCACCGTAAGGAATATCCACCACGGCACACTTCCAGGTCATCCAGGCAGCCAGGGCTTTCACCTCGTCCAGGAACACGTCTGGCGCAAAGCGCACACCACCTTTGGACGGGCCCAGGATAGTGGAGTGAATAACACGGTAACCTTCAAATACGCGTACTTTTCCATCGTCCATCGTAACAGGTACGTTCACGATTACCTGACGCGTTGGCGTCTTGAGTACGTTGTAAACTTCCTCATCCAACCCAAGGATCTCTGCCGCGATGTTGAAACGCGACATCATCGATTCAAATGGGTTCTCCCTGTCCTTTATCGGTGCTGGCTCTTTGTATAACATTATTTTAAGCTTGAATTAATCGGTGAGTAACAATTATGGCGGTAAAGTTATGTAATTATTATATACACACACCTACACCCTAATCAACAATAACTTAGAATATTTTAAGGAATGCAACAATAAACGGAACGGCCAGCACCAGGCTGTCGAAGCGGTCCAGGATGCCGCCGTGGCCAGGCAGCAGCGTGCCCGAATCCTTTACGCCCAGGCTGCGCTTGAGCAGGGATTCAACTAAATCACCCAGCACGCCGAAAACCGCTACGATGATCGCTATGCCAATCCACTGATAGAGTTCCAGGTCGAGGAAGAACATGGACAGTACCCAGCCAACAATGATCGTCAGGATCGTGCCACCAATCCAGCCTTCCCAGGTTTTGCCGGGGGAAATGCGCTCGAAGAGTTTGTTCCTGCCAAAGTTTTTGCCCGCGATGTAAGCGCCCGTGTCCGATGACCAGATCAACAAAAGCAGCCCCAGGATAGGCTGCCAGCGGTACTCACCCTGCAGGTAGCCCAGTAGCTGAAGCAGCGAGAAAGGCACGGCGATGTAGACCACGCCCAGTAAGGTAAAAGCGATGTTAGTGAAAGGCTGCGGCTGTTTGCGGTATAGCTCCAGTACAAAAACCAGGAACAGGGCAGGCAGGAAAAGGTATAGCAGTTCGGTCGGGGCGTCTGCTTGCTCAAACATGAAAACGAAGATGAAGATACCAGCTGCCAATAGGGTGCCGTATACCTTGTTGGCCTTTATACCTGCTGCCCCGGCCAGTCTGTAAAACTCCAGCGTGCCCAGCACGGTGAGCCCCAGAAACAGGATGAAGAAGGTCCACTCACTAAAGATGATGCCGCCGATAAAGAGGGCCGCCCCTAATACTCCGACAATCAGGCGTTGCTGTAAATTACTAAGGGCAGATAGCTTGGTGCTCATGCGATAAGGGTTGCCGGCAGCATCAGCCGGGTGATTTGTCTGGATTTAACTGTTCTCCCGCTCTCCTGCGGCTTCGGCTATGCTTTCGGGGCGTGTGGGCGTTTGCATAAACTGCTTGTAAATGTAGTAGATTACGGCCGCACTCAACACCGCCGATATCAGAATGGTCATGACCGGCATCGGCTCCGTCGACTCGATATTGAAGTCAATGGCGCCCGTTTGCTGCAGGTATAGCAGGAACACGGTGAAGCCGTTGTTGAAGAAGTGCGCGATGATCGGCACCCAGATATTGCCCGACCACAGGTATAGGTAACCGAACAAAGCGCCCAGCAGCACGCGTGGTATAAAACCGAAGAACTGCACGTGTATGGCCGAGAAAATAATAGCTGCCACCCACACGGCCACATGCGCATTGCCCGACCAGCGGTGCACCTGGCGCTGCAGCACGCCCCGGAACACCAGTTCCTCGCCAATGGCAGGTATAACGGCAATCACTAACAGGCCCATCAGCAGGCGCGGAAACGTTCCGAAGTTGGCAATCAGTTTGGTCAGTTCGGCCAGTTCGTCCTCTTTGGCGCGCGCCCACTCCTCAAACCCTCGCATAAAGTCCGGCAAACCAAGCTCAGCGTTCCAGTTGATGATGAGTGAGTTGGCCGGCATGATAAAGATGATAACCAAGCCCGATAACAGCAGTAGAGCCGCCGTGGGCAGGTGTTTCCAGTTAAGATAGTGGCTGATGTTCACACCCGCCAGGCGTAGCATCAACAGCGGCCCCAGCACAAAGGAGCAGAACTGCACCAGGCCCTGAAAGAGCAAAAGCGCATCAGCAGCTTCCGGATGTTCCGTCGGGTTAGCCAGCAAATTGGTCAGGTCGATCACCTCGATTCCGAGCACCGTCGTTACCAGCGCCAGGTATATGAAACTGGCCACAAAATAGCCGCCCAGCATAAATGCCAGCAACAACAGCAGCACTAAAAATGGGTGTCGATCTTCGGAGATGAAACCTTTCATAGAGAAGATTAGGTTTAATTGACGTAAATTTACGTGAAATTTTAACTTTTGCTTTGGTAAAGATAGCGAACATAGAACTAGGCGAATTTCCGCTGCTGCTGGCTCCTATGGAAGACGTGAGCGATCCGCCTTTCCGAAAAGTGTGCAAGGCCAACGGGGCAGACCTGATGTATACCGAGTTCATCTCTTCTGAGGGTCTGATACGTGATGCCGCCAAAAGTGTGCAAAAACTCGACATTTTTGACTACGAACGCCCGATCGGTATTCAGATCTTCGGCTCCGACATCGACTCGATGCGCGAGGCCGCCATCGTGTCGTCGCAGGCCGGCCCCGACCTGATCGACATTAACTACGGTTGCCCTGTGAAGAACGTGGCCTGCAAGGGTGCCGGCGCCGCGCTGCTACGCGATGTGCCCAAGATGGTGAAGATGACCGAGGAGATTGTGAAAGCCACCCACCTACCCGTGACCGTGAAGACGCGCCTGGGCTGGGACGAGGAAACAAAATACATTGTAGAGACTGCCGAAAGACTGCAGGATATCGGTATAAAAGCCCTGAGCATCCACGGCCGCACCCGCGTGCAGATGTATAAAGGCGAAGCCGACTGGAGCCTGATTGCCGAGGTGAAGAACAACCCGCGCATGCACATCCCGATTTTTGGCAACGGCGACATCGATTCGCCGCAGAAAGCGCTCGAGTACCGCAACAGGTATGGCGTAGATGGTATTATGATTGGCCGCGCCTCTATTGGGCATCCCTGGATTTTCAATGAGATCAAGCACTACATGGCCACCGGCGAAGTGCTGCCAGCTCCAACTTTGGAGGAACGAGTAGAGGTATGCCGCCAGCATTTCACGCACTCGCTGGAATGGAAGGGCGACAAGCTGGGTATTTTCGAGATGCGACGCCACTATACCAATTATTTCCGCGGCCTGCCGCACTTCAAGCCGCTGCGCATGAAGCTGGTGCAGTCCGAAGACATCCAGGAAATTTACGACACGCTGGACGAGATCGCCCATACCATGGCGTATGAGGAAGCCTAACCAGTCGAGGAGTCAGAGAGTTTAGGAATTTAGGAGTGACGAGTTAAAGTATTAGAACTCCTGCCAAAATTAATTAAGGAGTTGGAGCATCAGCATACGTGTTGAGACTTCAACTCCTTTTATATTTGCTGACGAGTTTAGAAGTCCAACATCCAACTCTTAAACTCTCTAACTCCTAAACATATTCTTATCAAAACTATACCTTCTCCCCCACAAGAGCAAACAAGCACACCAGCTATTGCCTGGATACTGGTCGTAATACTCGCCCTGATCTGGGGCACCTCTTTTATACTCATCAAGAAAGGCCTGGTCGTTTACTCTTCCGGTGAGCTGGGGGCTTTGCGCATGGTCATTGCCTGTGCCGCGTTACTGCCCTTTGCTATTAAGAATGTGCGCAAGGTGGAACCGGGACGCTGGAAGTTTCTGCTGGGCAGCGGTCTTCTTGGCAACTTCCTCCCGGCTTTTCTGTTTGCCATCGCTGAGACACGCCTGGCCAGTGGGCTGGCTGGCGTACTCAACTCGCTCACGGCACTATTCACGTTGCTGGTAGGTGCCGCCTTGTTTGGCCAGTCTATCACCTGGATGCGCATGCTCGGCATCGTGGTAGGTATAGCGGGTACGGCTGTGCTCATCTTCTCAGGCAATGGCAACGCCGAACTCGACAACATGTACTATGGACTGTACATCGTGCTGGCCACCATTTTCTACGGTATCAGCGCCAACCTTATCAAGTTCCGACTGCACGGCATCAAGGCGATTGCTGTTTCCAGTCTGGCTTTGCTCACAGTGGGTCCTGTTGCACTCGTATACCTGTTCACCACCGATTTCTGGTACAAACTTCACCATGTGCCGGGCGCCTGGGAAGCGCTCATGTACATTGCCATACTGGCCGTGTTCAGTACCGCCATCGCCTTGGTGCTCTTCAATAAACTGATCCACATCTCCACCACCCTGTTTGCCAGCTCCACCACCTACCTTATACCTGTAGTGGCGCTTATGTGGGGAGTTTTGGATGGCGAGGAAATTCATCTTTGGCACTATGTGGGCATGGTTATCATTCTGGCAGGGGTGTTTATTGTGAACCGGGCAAAGTAATTTCCGAGAATCAATAAGGCTATACCTTCATCAGCGGCCTCTGTCCTACCCGGGCAGAGGCTGATTTATTTCATCCCAGCAAGATATGCCAGTATCAGAATTTTCTAATCTCTCGATAATTTACTTATTTAAGGGTTTAGAAGAACCGACCCAACCACCCTATGAGGTTATTACAAACCCTTTTGAGTCTTGCGCTGCTGCTGTTTCTCTCCTTTCAAGCAACGGCACAGGAAGACAATTCAGAACTCGCCATACAGGAGCTCAAGCTGCAGGCTGTGAACGATACGGCCTTTATGCTGCACGTCACCAACGAGTCGGGCAACCTGGTCAGGTATAGCGGCCCCCTGTCGGTACGCATCAACGGCGACTTGCAGGAAATCAGCTTTACGGAAGGCGAAGCCCGCTTCTCTATACCTCAAAAAGCCAATCTGGTACAGGTGAGCGCCAATATCGGCACCCATACCATAGCCCGCCTATACCGCCTCGATGCCGAATCCGAGCACGGCATGCGCCACTTCCCGATGTGGCTCTCCATACTGCCGCCACTTATTGCTATCATCCTGGCCCTTATTTTCAGGGAGGTGCTGCTGTCACTTTTTGCCGGCATTTGGGTAGGTGGCTTTGTGATCTACGGCCTTTCCCTGAAGGCATTTTTCACCAGCCTGTTAGCCGTGGCAGACACTTATCTTGTTGGTGCCCTCACCGATCGGGATCATATTTCCGTCGTTATTTTCTCGATGCTGATAGGCGGCATGGTGGCCATTATCTCCAAGAACGGGGGCATGGCAGGCGTCGTGAACAAGCTTTCGCGCTACGCACACTCCGCCCGGAGCTCGCAGCTGGTAACATGGGTTTTGGGCGTCGCCATCTTTTTTGACGATTACGCCAACTCCCTGATCGTGGGCAACACCATGCGCCCCGTTACAGACAAGCACCGCGTTTCGCGCGAAAAACTGGCCTACATCGTAGACAGCACTGCTGCTCCTGTGGCCGCCATCGCGTTTGTAACCACCTGGATCGGCGCTGAGCTGGGCTATATCAAGGATGCCACTGTCACGCTAGGTATAGAGGAGGGGGCTTATTCGATGTTTTTAAACTCCCTGCAGTATGCCTACTACCCGGTGCTCACGCTGGTGTTTATGCTGATGCTGATCTGGATGAACCGCGATTATGGCCTGATGTACAAAGCCGAGCGCCGCGCCCGCACGACAGGCGCCGTGAGCAACCACCGCCCCGACAGCCGCAGCGACGCCCGCCAACACCTGGAAATGGCCGAGTTCGAAGCCATTGACCCTGACCGAAGCCGCGCCTTTAATGCGTTGATACCTGTTCTGGTGGTTATTTTCGGAACCGTCATCGGCCTGCTCTACACGGGTTATAATCCCGAAACCTGGGCTGACCCAAGTATAGGCTTCTTCCGAAAACTCTCCATCACCATCGGCGATTCCAACTCCTATACCGCACTGATCTGGGCATCACTTTCAGGGGTGGTTGTGGCGATAGCCCTTACAGTGAGCCAGCGCATCATGAGCATCTACGAAACGATGGAATCGCTGCTGACGGGCTTTAAAACGATGCTGCCGGCCATGCTCATCCTGATCCTGGCCTGGTCGCTGGCGCAGGTAACCAAAGAGCTTTACACGGCCGAGTACCTCACCTCGCTTTTCTCTGGCAATGTTTCGCCGCGCTGGCTCCCTGAGATCACCTTTTTCCTGGCTGGCATCATAGCCTTTTCAACCGGCTCGAGCTGGGGCACCATGGCCATTCTTTATCCGCTGATGCTGCCTGCCACCTGGTATGTAAGCCAGCAGCACGGCATGAGCGTGGAGGAGACCATGCCGATCATGTACAATGTGATTTCGGTAGTGCTGGCCGGTGCCGTATTTGGCGACCACTGCTCCCCTATTTCCGATACCACCATTCTCAGTTCCCTAGCCTCGGGCTGCAACCACATCGACCATGTGAAGACGCAGCTGCCTTATGCCATTACGGTAGCGCTGGTTGCCAACCTGGTCTGCACCTCACTTTCAAGCTGGGGCGTGAATTGGTTTTTGGTATACCTCATAGGAATTGCCGCACTATGGGGCATCATCAGGCTGTTTGGCAAAAAAGCAGAACACACGCCCGCGCTGGCTGAAGTAGCAAACTAGAAAAGAGACGATGATTCCAAAGCTGCAACAACGAGAGAATCTGACACAGAATGAGAAACTAGCGGAAGAGTTTGGTCGCATGCAACAGTTGATTGATGCGCTGAACAGCAAAGCCATTCCGGAAGGTATAGCCGCTACTATCGCGCAGCAAATTGAGGCACTCAACAGCCCGGACATTCCAGCACCGCTATACGCTGCCCGGCTGAAGAAAACCCGAAGCTTCATTCTCAAGCTGGTGGAAAAGCAGTTAAAACTGGTGCCTCAAAAGCACTATCAGAAACTATGGCTGGCACTTGGCATATCAGCATTAGGGATTCCTTTCGGTGTTGTATTCTCCGTAGCGCTAAAGAACTTCGCTTTTCTTGGATTAGGTATGCCGATTGGAATAGGGATGGGTATAGCCGTTGGCACAAAGCTCGATGAAAAGGCCAAAGCCGAAGGCAGGCAGCTCGATTTGGAGTAGATTTACGAACTCACCTTTCTTACCGGAAGTTAAAAGTCTAGCCGGTAAAAATCGTGCACGACGGTGCGGGCGCCATAGCTCTCTTTGTAGCTGACCAGGCCCTCGTTCAGGTATAGTCCTTGCTGTTCCGTAGAAACGCCGAAGCTGAAGTACTTTTTGTGTGGGTATACCTTTTGGATCAGGTGATCAACAAGCACGTAAGCTGCCCCTTCTTCCTGCGCCCTATTGTTTGCCCCAATATACTGACAATGGGCAACAGTGGCTGTTTCGTATACCAAGGCGCCTGTCAGTAGCTCGCCCTCGTGTACAATGGTGTAAAGGCTGATGTTTTCGGGGAATAATTGCGCCAGCCTCCCAACTTCCTCTGCTGTATGCACCGGTTGTAGCCTATGCCTGCTTTCAAGCTTTGCACCTACAAGCTGCATGAAACCGGCATAATCTTCTAACTGCTGCACCTGCCACTCCTGCTGCCTGCCCTGCGACAAACGCCAACGGCGGTCTCTGCTATACCTGACAGGCTGCCCCTGGTCTATGACGGAATTCACATCCCGGCGGTATAACGTGGCCTCATACCTGAATAAGGCATAGAGGTCTTCTTCGGCTGGTAGTTGGTGGTAGATGTGCGGGATGGCTTTGTAATAAAGTGTCTTGAAATGCTGCTCCCGGCTATACCTGACCAGGGCCTCAAACACCTGCAGCATCAGTGGGGCTTTCATTTTCCTGCTGCTCACCATTCCCCCATAGCTCAGCCCTGCATGAGAGTGCAATGCATCGTTTGCCACATTGGCCGGGAGTACTGCTACCAGTTTGCCTTTGTGGTAGAACAGCAGCGAGTGGTCCTCGAAGCGGTCGGCATGATACTCCATGTAGTCGCGAAGAAACAGGAACGTTCCGTTTTTGGAGGCTTTCACAAAAGCATCCCACTCCGGTTTATACCTGGCGCTATACCTGACTACTGTTACCATTGCTTCCTGAAAAGGCTTGTCTCTGATGGATACTCTGTTTAATTAAAAAACTATACCTGTGATGTGGGCTATACCTGCAAAAAAGCGGACAGGTCGCGACTTGTCTCTGCTGCTATACCTGTCGATGAGGTTATGGTCTAACGGCGCTACATGGCTGTTTTTCAACCTACTCCTCAACGCTCAAACTTAAAATCACCTGTTCAGCACGATCCGGAAGGTGGTGCCTTTGCCGATCTCGGAGGACTTGACGTAGAGCCTACCTTCGTGGTAGTTGTCGATGATGCGCTTGGCCAGTGCCAAACCCAGCCCCCATCCCCTCTTTTTGGTGGTGAAGCCCGGCAAAAATACCGAATCCATTTTGCTCTTTGGTATACCTTTGCCAGTATCGCTGATGTCGAGTGCAATCTGACTTTTGCCTAGCAGCGAGAGCTGTAGCCGGATGCTGCCGCGGCCTTCCATCGCATCCACTGCATTTTTGCAGATGTTCTCAATCACCCAGTCGAAGAGCGGCACATTTACCTTGGCCGTGATCTCGGGGGCGAAGTTTGACGCTACCGTAAAGTCTACCTTGCTCGAAATGCGGTTTTGCAGGTAGCCAATCGCATTTTCGGTTACCTGCAGAATATTTTCGTCGCGTAGCAGCGGCACGGAGCCTATGTTGGAGAAGCGCTCCGTGATAATTTCCAGTCGGCGGATGTCTTTCCAAAGCTCCGCCGTGATGGGCTCGTTCTCGAACTTCGGGCTGGACTTCATGTACTCATACCAGGCCATGAGCGAGGAAAGCGGTGTACCCAGCTGGTGGGCCGTTTCCTTTGCCAGTCCCACCCATACCCTGTTTTGCTCGGCCTTGCGGGAGTAACTGAAAGCGAAGTAAGCCATTAAGGCAAAGCAGGCAATCACCATCAGCTGCACATAGGGATAGTAACGAAGCTGCGAAAGCAGGTCCGAGTCTTTGTAGAACACGTAGTTTTCAGAACCCTCCGCCCAGGGCACGATAATCGGAGCGTGCTGCGCCTTCATGCGGGCAATCTCACGCTGCAACAGCTCATTTTTGCGTTCCTCCGAAATTTTGTCAGGCAGGTTGATATTCTTGAAATCGAGAATGTTTTCGTTCTCGTCTGTCAGGATAACAGGTATGGTGTGGTTAGATGAGAGTATTTCCTCTTCAATGAAAACGATGTTGTCATCACTGGGAGCATTGATCATGTAGCGCAGCCCCTTGGCATAAAGCTGTACCAATTCCTGCTCTCTTTCAGACAATTTGCTCACTAATACGTTAGTGTACGTAATGGTAACCGCCCCGATAAAGAGCGCGACAATAACGACGAGAAACTTTATTCTGTTTTTCTGGGCGTAAATGGGAATCATGCGGTGCGCGAAAATTATCTGAAATTAGTATAAATTAATTAATAAGGTCAAGTAAGTTTCTTTTTAATAAGCAAAGCAGTAATTTTGCACTTTAGTATTCCGAACGAAAGTTATGCTTCAGAACTTTAAAGCAATCAGCCTGTCCTACAAGAAAGCACCGCTGGATATCAGGGAGCTGATTGCCTTAGATGAGAACTCATGCAGGCAATTTATTCAGACGCTGAAGAGCTTTATTCAGGCCTCTGACATACTGGTGCTCTCTACCTGCAACCGCACCGAAGTGTACTATAACTCCGATGTGGACTATAGCACCGAAATTGTGAAGCTGCTTGGCATCACCAAAGGCATCGACAACATTACCCAATACCTCGACTACTTTACGATCCTCAACGAGCACAACGGTGCCGTTCAGCATTTATTTGAGGTAAGCATGGGGCTTGAGTCGCAGGTGGTGGGCGATATGCAGATCACCAACCAGGTGAAGCAGTCGTACCAGTGGGCAGCCGACAACGAGACCGCCGGTCCGTTCCTGCACCGCCTGATGCACACTATCTTCTTTACTAACAAGCGCGTTGTGCAGGAGACTGCCTTCCGCGATGGTGCCGCCTCTACGTCTTATGCCGCCATTGAGTTGATCGAGGAACTGACTGCCGATGTTGTGGCTGAGCCCAAGATCCTGGTGGTGGGAGTAGGCGAGATTGGTGCAGATGTGTGCCGTCATCTCAAAGACAAAGGCTACCAACACGTCACTATTACCAACCGCACCATGGCCAAGGCGCAGGTCCTGGTGGACGAGTGCGGTATGACTGTGCTTCCGTTTGAAGATATCGTGCAGGGTTTGAAAGAGGCAGACGTGATTATCTCATCGGTGGCTCGCGAAACCCCTTTCTTTACCAAAGAAATGATCCAGCGCCTGAACGTGCTCACGTTTAAGTTTTTTATAGACCTGTCTGTGCCGCGCAGCGTGGAGTCCGAGGCAGAAGCCGTGCCTGGCGTACTGGTTTACAACATCGATACGATACAAAATAAAGCATCGGCCGCACTACAGCAGCGCATTAACTCTGTGCCGCAGGTACGCGCTATCATCGAAGAGTCGATCGAACAGTTTAACGACTGGTCGAAGGAGATGATGGTATCACCTACTATCAACAAGCTGAAAAACGCGCTGGAGTCGATCCGTCAGGAAGAGATGGCTCGCTATATGAAAAAGCTCGGCCCGAAAGAGGCTAAGTTGGTTGATAACATCACCAAATCGATGATGCAGAAAGTGATTAAGCTGCCAGTGCTGCAACTGAAAGCGGCCTGCAAGCGCGGTGAAGCCGAAACACTGATCGATCTGCTGAACGACCTGTTTGATCTGGAGAAGCAGGAGGTTGACGTAAACTAACCATTGATATTTCAAGAGATAAAAAAAGCTGGCTCGTATGGGCCAGCTTTTTTTATCTCTTGAAATATTGTTTACTCCTGTAGCACAATCTTTTTACCAACTATAAAGGCACTAGCCAGCACCAATACAAATAGTATACAATTACCTACCAGGTAACCCATTCCGTAGTCAGAGAGCTTATCAAACTCTAAAGAAAAAATCGCATAGCCGAAATAGATCGCCAATACAGTCAGAACCAGGAATACAAATACCTTCATAAGATTAGATTGCGTTACAGGAAAATAGCTTCAGGAATTATTACTTAGTAACAATAGTAGTTGTTGGCGTGTAGATTCCCCACGTCAGTGCGTTCAGCAAACCATCAACGAAAGTATGGGTAATTGTAACAGTTTAGTCCTCAGCTCCTCCAGCCAGTTCTTTAGGGTTAGATGTGCTTATTGGTGCCAGACCATAAATCAAGTAATGATTCATTTTCTTTACCTGAACATTAGACTGTGCACCGTTACCCACTGTAAAAGTGTAGGTATAGCATGAGGTCATTGACAGAGTCATAGCATCTCCAACAATAAGCGAAAGTAAATTTCTTTTCATTTTGTAATAAAATATAAAATGTGTATAAATGTTTGAACACTCAGATATACAAAATCCTATATATAGGACATTATTATACGAATTAAATTAACATTACCAGTTAAAGTGAAAGCTGACCTTAAAAAGACCCGCTTTTTTCATGTCTAATCTTGCAACATATAAATATTTATACATATCTTTGCACATATAAATATTCAAATAAGATATTTGCTTTAACCAGAAGAAATTTCGATCCAAGCTACGAGAACAGCAGCAAACAAAGTCCATCTTATCACCCTTAGTGCAGTAAAAATGAAAAACATCTCCGCCCTCCTATCCTTTATCACTGTTGTTCTGTTATTCAGCTCCTGCACCAGCCACTCATTTATGCTGACAGAGCGCGACATTGCCAATGATGGCATTGCCCCAATCCGGAAGTCAGACTTTAGGATGGTGGCCGATAAACCGGCGGATGCTCATGCAGATGCAGACGCCAAGTGGGTAGCTACTTCAAAGCCGCATGTTGCCTCCACTTCGGCCCGTGTCGTGCGCCGCACCGATGCCGTGGCACTTTCTGCCGCCACTACCCACGAAGGCCACGAGATACTAAAGCGTGAAGTTGAAAAGGCCATGAAGAAGGAAAAGTCTGCCGCTGCTCCCAGTAAGAGGGAAGTGAAAGCAAAAAAGCAGAAAGAGACAGGCGATAAAATTTTACTCTAAGCCTCAGCCACAAAAAACCATTTTGCACGGTTCTTCGTGAACCGCCTATTTTATTTAGTATAAAAAAAGCCAAAGGTCCCCGTCTGCTTCATTTTACGAAGGGAACGGAGACCTTTGGCTTTTCTATGAATGTAATACTCAGTGCCTCAGCACCTGGGCGGATCACTAAATATCAATGCAGCATTCTTCCAGGCAATCGATCACGTCGATCAGCTTTGGAATGGCAAGGGAATAGTAAATTTTGGTGCCAACCTTAAAGGAAGACAGGACCCCTTTGTCCTTCAGTGTAATCAAATGCTGGGAAGCAATAGCCTGTGGCAGGTCTAGATACTTATAAATTTCCGTAACAGTCATTTTATCCTCCTTGCCGAGCAAGTCCACTATCGCCAGTCTCTTCGGGTGTGCCAACACTTTCAGCATGGCTGCCGCCTTATCTATTTTCTTAGATTCAATTCTAGATAACAAACTTTTCATAATTAATAATTATACCTAACAGTTTCTACATACATTTAAACAATACAATTCATATTAAGATATATACGGCAACCGCGACATTTGGCTGATGTAGCTCCAAAGGAATTTTAAAATTTTCTTCTGAAGCCCTCATAACACAACACACTCCTTGTCAGATACATCCTGAATGATGAATTGAGTACATGTACGTATAAAAATTAAAATTGGATATATGAAATACTTAATGTTGATAGATTACTATATAGCCTTTTCCTAATTGCCTTCCTCCGTGAAACGTCCAATACGTAAAGCAGTTCACCGAAAATTCAGTGTCACAACGTGTATTCCCAGCACAGTACAATATAAACGCCTGGATAGGTATAAGATTTCATAGCCCTGTACGCTCCGGGGTAATTTTGTACCTTTGCGGTCTGTAAACCCTTAACTACAAACAAACCCATGAAAGAGCTTCTCGAAAAATTTGAGAATAAACGTCCTGAGATAGTATTTGAGTGGAAAGATGCTGAGACTGAGGCAGAAGGTTGGGTGGTGATCAACTCGCTGCGCGGTGGTGCAGCCGGTGGTGGCACCCGCATGCGCAAAGGCCTGGACAAGCGCGAGGTAGAATCGTTGGCCAAAACCATGGAAGTGAAGTTCACCGTATCAGGTCCTGCCATCGGCGGGGCTAAGTCAGGTATAAACTTCGACCCGGCCGACCCACGGAAGCGCGGCGTGCTGGAGCGCTGGTACAANGACTGAGGCAGAAGGTTGGGTGGTGATCAACTCGCTGCGCGGTGGTGCAGCCGGTGGTGGCACCCGCATGCGCAAAGGCCTGGACAAGCGCGAGGTAGAATCGTTGGCCAAAACCATGGAAGTGAAGTTCACCGTATCAGGTCCTGCCATCGGCGGGGCTAAGTCAGGTATAAACTTCGACCCGGCCGACCCACGGAAGCGCGGCGTGCTGGAGCGCTGGTACAAGGCAGTTATTCCACTGCTCAAAAGCTACTACGGCACAGGCGGCGACCTCAACGTGGACGAGATACACGAAGTGATACCTATTACGGAAGATTATGGCCTGTGGCACCCGCAGGAAGGTGTTGTGAACGGGCATTTCAACGCCACTGAGCCGCAGAAGATCAACAAAGTAGGCCAACTGCGCCAGGGCGTGATCAAAGTAATTGAAGATCCGGCTTATACCCCGGCGGCAACCCGCAAGTATACAATAGCCGATATGATTACAGGTTATGGTGTGGCCGAAGCTGTATGTCATTACTATACAATTTGGGGTGGCTCGTATGAAGGCAAGCGCGCCATCATTCAGGGTTGGGGAAATGTAGGCGCTGCTGCTGCCTTCTACCTGGCTGGCAAGGGCGTTAAGATTGTCGGTATCATCGACCGGACGGGTGGCTTGATCAGGGAAGAAGGCTTCTCCTTTGATGAGGTCCGTGAGCTATACCTGGGCCGACAGGGCAACACCCTGTATGCAGAGAACCTCATCCCATTCGAAGAGATGAACAACCGCATCTGGTCACTCCCTGCCGAAATCTTTATACCTGCCGCTGCGTCGCGCCTGGTGACGCGCGGACAACTCGAGCAAATGATCGCCAGCGGACTGGAGGTAATCTCCTGCGGAGCCAATGTGCCATTCCAAGATCCGCAGATATTCTTCGGCCCTACCGGGGAGTTTGCCGATCAAAACATATCGGTTATACCTGACTTTATCGCTAACTGCGGCATGGCCCGGGTATTTGCCTACCTGATGGAGAACGAGGTGGAAATCACGGATGATGCCATCTTCCATGACATTTCCCGTGTCATCCGGGAGGCGCTGGAAAAAACGCACACGAAGAACCAGGCAAAAACAGAGATCGCAAAGGCCTCTTTTGAAATAGCACTCAGCCAACTGCTGTAACCTTATATAAGTCCTTGGCGGACTAGGTATCAATAAAAAAGCCGGAGAAACTCCGGCTTTTTTTTCACCCTTATATTTTCAAACTGCAACGCCTTTCTTAACAAGATAGGACCTTACCAAGTAATCCTGCAGTATATATCAAATCTATTCTCAAAAACACATACAAACCATTATTGTAATTTTGTTTTATCTAACGACCGAACGCTATGCGGGTTATACAATAAACAGCATTTTTTTAACAAACACTTTCTTTTGTACTGTAGACGTTAGTTAACAAAGGATGTAAGTAAAATATAATTTTTACAATACACCAGCTATTATCCTCATAGCCTCTGCTCTATGCTGTAGATTTGCTAAGGGACTTATCAGGTAAAGCTGCTTTACTTCTGACCTAATCAAAGTCAAAATATTCACCTTCCTGCAGCTCCACTTTCTTTTCCTGTTTCACTGGCTTTTTGCCGCGCAGCAGATCCTTCAACTCCTGTCCTTCCTGTTTCAGATCGGTTTTGATCTTCTCGCGCACACGCTCGTTGTCGTACGCCAGCTTAAAGTCGCTCTCCTTGCCGCGCAGGGTCAGGAAAAGCGAGCTGTTCCCTGCATCTGTATCCTCAGCCACCACACCGTAAACGCTGTCACGGTCAGGCCGGCGATCTTTCGTAAGAGGCAGCTTGATACGATAGTCCATGTCCTGGTCGAAGGTATGGGTACCGGAGATAGACACCGAAGGTATAGCCGAGAGGTTGGAACGAATGTCCATCTCTGGAATGAAGATGGTGCGCTGCTGTATCCAGAAGTTATTGCTGAGCTCTGCAAACTTCATATTCGCCAGTTCTGACCGCTTCACGAAGGCCGACATTTTCTGCATCGGGGCAAAGTTGATCAGTTGCCCGTCGCGCACCGTGGCGGCAATCTCAGCCTGCATAAGGTCCGTTTTGGTATTGAGTTGACTATCAAAGTATACGTCCGATACAATATTGGCTGTAAGCCTACCCCGCAGCTGCTTATCCGAAATAAAGCTCTGTCCGAAATTCTCAAAAACATAGAACAGACTGTCGACGCTCATGTTGCTCAGCTTGGTAGCTGTGCTCACCTTGATGTGGTCGCGGTTGCGGGCATCGAGATTTCCGCGCACGGCGAAGTTCCCTCCAATGGCATTGAATGAGATGTTGGGTGAAGACACGATCTGGTTACGCAGTTTCACCTCTCCTTTTATGTGCTCCGCTCTGAAGCGCCTGAACTTTGCCTGCCGGATAGTGGCACCCAGGTCGAAGGCAATATCGGGGGAGATGTTGAACTTATAAGCAGCACTGCCAGTCTGCCTGGCATCGGCTGGGGTATTCAGCTCTTCGCTCAGCAACTGGTCAAAGTTGAGGTATTGGCTGCTGAAGTCGGCTTCAACAAGCAGGCGTTGCTTATCGAGCAGCAACCAGGCCATCACGTTGCGAAACATCCCGTTTAGCACGAAGTCCGAGTCGCCCAACTGTCCTTTGAAATCCGACACCGCTACATCATTCTTTTTGAAAATGAAGTTTCCGTTTAAGCCACTCAATGGCATCGGCATTTCCTTGAGGTTCAGCATCACGTTATGCAGCGTGATATCGCCGCTTGTGTTGAGCGTGCTGTTGCCCGGCCTGGCCTCGAACTCTTTTAGGTTACCTGCGAAGGCGATGTGCACATCCGCCAGGCCACTTCCGCTTTTCACCTCTTCAAGCTGCAGCAGGCTCACCACATAGCCCACATCCAGCATGCCTTTGGCACTGAAAGCCAGGTAGGGGTTCTCAAAATTGCGGTAAGTCACACTCCCCTCAAAAGGACGCTTGTTCAGGATGCCTTTCAGGTTCTTCAGCTCCAGCAACGACGTTGCAGCGCTCTTACTGGCGCCATTCGTAAAGTATCCATCCAGGTGCAGGCCTTCAATTTTCTGCTTGGTGTCAGGGTGAAAGAAGGAAGCGTTTCGGGCACCGAACTCAAAGGCCACCTCCGGGTTTTGCTTGCCGGATGCCCTGCCTCTTACAGTGCCTTTAAAGAAGACGTCTCCCTCGCTGCGGTACTGGCTGTACTCACGCGTAATATGTTGGGGCAGCAACGAGAGCAGCGACTGTATGTTGGTGTCTTTACCCTGCATTTGCAGGTCGAGTTCCGTAGTGCCTCCGTAGGCAATTTGCCCGCCTACTTCATAGGCAGCACCCTCTACCTGCACAACAGAGGGTTGCAAGGCAATGGTACGCGCGGTGCGGTCTATTGTCAGGGCGGTATGCAGCGCTACAGACTTCCCCTTGAAGAATTCACTCTCAACTATCCGGATGGTGCTGATCGTCGCGTTTCCTTTTGTTTCGAGGGTTATCTTATCGTTGGTGATCGCCATAGCCGCATCTAATTGCTGCGCGTCGGCTTCTATGTAGTGGTTCAGTTGCAGGTCGGTGTAGCGCAGCGCGACCTGGCTCAGGTTGATCTTTTCCAGATGGAAGGCGAAATCACCGGACGAATTGCTGGAGTCGGTTGCCAGGATATGGTAGTTGACCTGCCCGTTTTTGAGCACGCGCACATGGATGGAGCCGTTCTCCAGGTATAGCTGCTTCACGTCATACCTTCCCCGGATGATGTCGAACACGCTGAACGTAAAATACAACTTCTCGGCACGTGCTAACGACGAGTCACTGTCTGCTATACCTTCGTGCACGTTTACCTGCTCGAGGGCCACAGCCACCTGCGGAAACTTATCGAAAAGGGAAAGCGAAATTTTGCCGACGTCTACCTTTGTCGTGATATGCTTATTGGCTTCGGCCACAAAGAGTCCGATTATTTTATCTTGGTACGCATACACCAGCCCTGCCGAAATGCCTGTGATCGCCACTGCTGCCAGGGCGACATAAAATAGCACTTTTTTCACAACACGTTTTCGTCCCAAGAGAAAGTTCAGATTTTAAGCATCTTACAAAAGCTAAAGGTACTGCAGTATTCACACGTGCACAATAGGCGATGCGGCTCGAAAAAAAATTTTAAGATTTTTTTATCAGATGTTTTGCAGTTCCAAAAAAACACCCCATATTTGCATCATCAAACGGGGACAAAAGGTCAACGAAACGACAAAACGGGGTGTTAGCTCAGCTGGTTCAGAGCACCTGCCTTACAAGCAGGGGGTCACTGGTTCGAATCCAGTACGCCCCACAAAAGGACAACTTAAAAGTTGTCCTTTTTTTATGTTTATACTTTTCTGAAGCGCTATGCTTCAACAGGCAAACCTCCGCCCAGCCTACTGTATAACGACCTGATTTCGAATATAATCTACAGAAGATAGTAAGGTTTCAAACCTCGCTTTCAAGAAGGTATAATATGCCTGCAAATTTCATAGCTCCTAAGCATGTTAAGACTGTTAGGTCCTAAACTTTACCACCAATTGTTGGCAGCAAAACTCTGTAGGGCTATACCCATATTCACTCCTTGAAGACATGTGAGAAATCAAGTTTGAAATTTGCAGGAGTAGCTCAGTGAAGGGTGTTGGCATTTGGTGTAAGACTCTATTAAAGGCTTACGTTCCTATTGGCCCTCTGCCGCAAGTTTTGGATCCCCGTTCTTTCTTGTCCTCAAAGGGATGGTCTTTTCTAGTACTAAACTGCCTAACTCTATGCATTCAGAACTCCTCCCTGTAGGCCGTACCGGTGTGCATTTTCCAAACAGGATTCACACAGGCTCATTACTCTCCTGAATGGATTTCCTTATAAGGGATTGCCTCTGAAATCGTAATCTCAATTTGTTTTATATGCCTGCACAGGGCAGTAAGGACAGAAAGCTGCTCAAGAAGACTTTACCTGTTTGTTAATTTGGGGAAGGCCTAGCTGAAGGTATAGGTATAGACTATACTATGTCGCGGGATGAGAGTGTACTTAAGATTCTACTTAGCTATACCTGACCTGGAAAGAAATTGCTCGTGCAGGACAAGCACCTGAGTTATGATAAGCTGTTGGTCGTCGTTGTAGACAATGTGTTGTGCCCGGGATATTTTCTCCTCTTCGCTTAGCTGCTTGCTGATGATCGCTTTTATATCTGCTTCTGTGCGGTGCGGGTCGCGTTTGAGCAGGCGCTTGAGGCGCACATCCAGCGGGGCAGTCACGACAATGATCTCGTTCATCTGCCGCCACGATTCTGATTCAAACATCAGAGCAGCCTCCTTGATTAGGTAAGGAGCGTTTGCATTGGCCTCAGCCCAACGCTCAAAGTCAAGGCCTACATGCGGATGCACCAAGGCATTAAGCTTGTCCAGCCGTTCCTGATTATTGAACACCATCGATGCCAGATAAGCGCGGTCCAAATGCCCTTCTGAGGTATAGGTTTCCTCCCCGAAGGCTGCCTGCAGTTCCTGCTTCAACGCAAGGTCGTATTGCATCACCCACTTGGCGCGGGTGTCGGCGTCATATATAGGTATACCCAGTACTTGAAACACGCGGCATACAATGGTTTTGCCTACGCCTATTCCGCCGGTTATACCTATCCTGAGCATCCTCTTTATTTTTTTAAGACGGCTTTGATGCGTTCAGGCCAGAGTGTAATGCTGCGGGCCCCGGCAGGCTTCTGCACAAGTTCGGGTGCCACTGTGGAGTCGAGGCGGCTATACCTAGAGAAATCTACAATGGCCTTGAATGCTTCGGAGTTAATGACGGCCGCTGAATCTTCGAGTGCGAGGTAGCGAATCAGCACCACCTGCGGACGCAAGGTTACCTCGGTATTCAAGGGCACATTCACCATTTCCGGCACAACCTGGTGTTCGCGCTGTTGTAGTGGCTTTATCCTTGCCGAAACAGTGGCCTCTGTTATGTCCGCCTTCACCAGCGACTTGTTATCATACTCGATGGGCACCACGATCTTAGCTGACTCGGTCAGGTTGGTGATCGGCAAACGCAAAATAAAAGGGCTTGGTAAACTATCGACCATGGAGGATGGTCCACGGAAAGTAATGGTGTCGGGATCAATGCGGACAGGGCGTAGCATGGCGTGGCGTTCGCCTGTCACTTTCTGAGCAGGATCGAGCTGCAGCGCGATGCGGCGCGTCACATTCTCATTGAAGTTAAAGAAAAGGGTATCGGTTACAACAAAGTTAAGCTGCAGACCGTCCATGGCATTCACCAGAGCAGGTCTTAAGGCGGAGCCAAGCAGATAATTGTTGCGGGGAAGGCTACGGATGTAGACCTCTGCGGGCTGTACTTCTACCCTAAGTGCTTTGCGAAGGAGTTTCCACCCACGGCCGGTAACGTTTACCGCTACCTCTTCAGGCAGTGGACTGATTGGAACCAGGCGTTGTTCGTTGTACACAAAGCGCACCGGGTAGGAGGTCTGGGTAGAGTAGCTTTTGTTGAGGGCATTGAGCAGCCAGAAAGTAGAAGCCGCCACAAAACAGAGCACTACAATTCTCCAGTAGTGCTCTGTTTGGGGCTTAAATGGCCTTACAAACCATAAAATGATATTTCGGGCTTTCTCAAACGACAAGGTGTCTTATCCTTATTTCACTTTAGCAGTAGCTTCCAGCGAGATAGCAGATTTCTCAAACACAAGACGCACGCCTTTGTCTACTTCTATCTCTACGGTGTCATCGTTAACAGCTGTTAAACGACCATGCAGTCCGCCTATTGTCACGACCTGCATGCCTTTGGTCAGCTCTTCACGAAATTTTTTCTGGTCCTTCGCTTTTTTCTGCTGCGGGCGGATCATGAAAAAATAGAAAACAAGGATAATAGCGCCGAACATCAGGAGCTGTGGCAGCATGCCACCGTCTGGTGCGGCTTGTAGGAATATCGTTTGCATAAAAAGGGTTGTGCTCTTTAGAGCGTGATTTTTTAGTTGAGTTTCACTGGGCCGTCAGCGCCTGCAGTTGGGATGCTAGATGAAGTTACGTTGCCCTTCATGAACACACGCACAATGTTAGGCTCTGTATTGGCACGAACCGTCACAGTCGGAGACTGCTGGCCAGGCTTGTTACGGCTATCGAAACGCACCTTCACTTCGCCTTCTTCACCTGGAGCAACAGGAGTCTTCGTCCAGTCAGGAGCGGTGCAACCACAAGAGGCAGAAGCACTCTCGATTACCAATGGCGACTTGCCTGTGTTCGTAAATTTGAAGGTATGCTCTACTATATCACCTTCTTTAATGGTGCCGAAATCATACTCGGTTGTCGCGAAGCTCATTACCGCCATGTTCTCGGTACTGGCCGTTTGGCTGGTTGGCACTACGTTCGGGTTGTCCACTACCTGCGGCTGATCTGCAGGTGCAGTTGCTTCGGCAGTAGTTGCCTCTGATGCCGTCGTGTTGTTCTGGTCGCAACTGGTCACTGTCATGGCAGTGCCAAGCGCTAGGGCTAATAAGAAGTTCTTTTTCATATCAGTTAAACAGCTTTTTGCTTGATTATAGTTTCGCAATAATGTGTTGTGCAAATTCCATGGTGCCGGCTTTGCCACCCAGGTCGCCTGTGCACTCTTCTCTGTTTGCAAGCGTCGCGTCCAAAGCGGTCTCAATGCGGTACGCCTCATCTTTCAAATCGATGTGGTGCAGCATCATGATAGCGGAGCGGAGTAGCGCAGTTGGGTTCGCTTTGCCTTGGCCTGCAATATCAGGAGCAGAACCGTGTACGGCTTCGAAAATGGCCATGTCGCTGCCGATGTTAGCACCGGACACGACACCCAGACCGCCTACCAGACCCGCACACAGGTCAGAAAGGATATCACCGAACAGGTTGGTGGTTACGATCACGTCGAACTGTTCTGGCTTGATCACCAGCTGCATGCACATATTGTCGATGATCTTGTCGTCGTACTGGATGTGCGGATATTCCTTGGATATCTCGCTGGCTTCGCTCAGGAACAGGGCACCGGCGCTTTTCAGGATGTTGGCTTTGTGAACAGCCGTTACCTTCTTGCAGTTGTGCTTGTTAGCGTACTCAAACGCAGCGCGGATGATCTTGCGGCAGCCTACGCGTGTGAGGCGGGCTACTGAGTCAGAGATCTGCAGGCGCTCATCGAACATCTCCAGGCCAGAGTACAGGCCTTCAGTGTTCTCGCGGAACAGCACCAGGTTTACGTTATCGAAACGGGTATTTACACCAGGAGTAGTTTTGGCAGGGCGTACATTGGAGTACAAATCGAACATCTGCCGCAGTTGCACATTGATGCTCTTAAAGCCTTTGCCAACCGGCGTAGTGATAGGGCCTTTCAGGGCCACTTTGTTCTTCTTAAGTGAGGCAATCAGCGTAGAAGGAATCAGCTCACCCATCGAGTCGAAGGTGGTCTGTCCTGCATTTTCCTCTTCCCAGGTTACGGGCACGTTAGCGGCACTGAAAACGGCTTTAACAGCTTCTGTAATCTCTGGTCCAATCCCGTCGCCGGGAATCAGTGTAATCTCTCTCATGTCTATATTTCTTTCCTGCTGTTAATCTCGTTGATAAGTGAATCCACATCGCCCAGCAGCTTCTCGGCTTTGTCTTTTGCGTCCTGTATCACACGTTGTCCTTCAGATTTTGCGCTTGAAGTCACGCGGTTGCGGTCTTCAACCAGTTCTTCCAGCAAGTCTGAAAGGGTATCGCGGTATTTCTCAAGGCGGTAGCTCAGCCAGCTGCGTGTCTCTCTACCTTTCTCTGGTGCAAACAGGATACCTGCTGCAGCTCCTACAGCGGCTCCAGAAACGAAAAACAGGATATTGCTCGTTTTACTCATAGGATTATCTCTATACTTATATATTAGGTATGTCGTTACCCCTATTACGATATAATGGGGCGTAAAGACGGACAATACCTTATTTGTTGTCGATCAAACCACGGCCTGACTTGCGGATCTCTCCTTTTGTAGTCAGCTCCTGAGCCATCTTGTCCAGTACACCGTTCACAAACTGCTTGCTCTTCGGCGTGCTGTACAGCTTTGAGATCTCTATATATTCGTTGATGGTCACCTTAACGGGTATGCTTCGGAAGATGTGCATTTCGCAAAGCGCCAACTTCAGGATGATCTTGTCAAGCAGGGCCACACGCTCCACATCCCAGTTCTTCACGCTTGCGGCAATCATGGCCTCGTACTTTTCATCATCCTGCAGGGTTTGGTGGTAGAGTTCCTCAAAGAAGGCTTTATCGTCTTCCCAGTTAGCCGAAAGATCCAATAATACGGGCTCTTCTTCGGTCTCTTCGCCAAACATCTTGACAGTCTTGTTGACCAGGCTTTTCACGATGGATTTGTTCTCCACCCAGTTCAAATCCTGCTCTTCAAACAAAGATTGTAAGTTTTTTTCTTTAAAAATAATGTTTTTGAAAATATGTTTCACCACTTCCAGGTCCTCCTCGAGCGTGGGCTCGGGCAGTGCCAGGTAGTTCAGAAACACTTCATCCTGCTTCAGGACGTTCTTATAAACGAGGCGAATCTCGCTGATGTCGGAGCCCCAGCTGATATTGCGACGAATGATGTGTTGCTGGTATGACTTGTTGGTGAGGATGCGTTGCGCCACCCGGTTGTTCAGAAAGCGCTTTACATCAGGGCCAGTGGCGGCCGTAAAACGTTTCTCCTTCTTCTCCTCCTCATCTTTCACCAGCTCGTTGATCAGCTCCAGAATCTGCAGGGTGCCCAGGTAGTGGTCGTAAATGCGCTCCACCGCACTCATCATCTGGCTGCTATACTGCTTGTAGTCTTTTTTGGTGAGGTTCTTATAAGTTACAACAGCTCTGTTTACCGCATCAATTATCTCTTTGTCGGTCTCCTCTGTTTCAAACTGGCCCGTTTCGTGCCACTCCTTAAAGAGCAGCTGGGCAATTTGTTTGCGGCCTTCAAGCAGCTTGCGGTCCTGCACTTCCATGGAGTTCAGGTCTGGGGCAAAGTCTTCTGCTATCTGGTCAAGTGCCAGCTGGTAATCCGAACCTTCGGCCTGTTTGTAGGCATAAATGGCTTGCATAGCCTTGATTCGAAGTGTTCTGCGGTTGAGCATAATGGTATTTTAAAGAACGTGTTGGTTGATATGTGTTTTACTATAGTCGGTGCCGTGGCTCCAAAAGCAGCAGACAGGTATAGCTGCCGCTGGTAAAGGTATACGCAAAGGCGAACCTGTGCGCCAATAAATATGGTATGTAGTAAAACAAAAGTGCTACAGGTTAATGCAGCACTTTTGTTTTGAATAAGATCAAAAGGAAAGGCCTAGAAAGTGGACTTTACTTTACCAATGGCGTTGATACGCTGCTCTGCCATCTTGGTAGCGGCCAGCTGCGTGTGGATGCCCTCCTTCTCAGCCTTTTCAAAAATATCCAGGGTATAGCCGTAGATACGCTCTGTCTGAGCATAAGCGCTTTCGCGGTTGTAGCCAACCAGTTCAGAGTACACGTTGATCAGACCACCCGCATTGATCAGGAAGTCCGGCGCGTATGCGATGCCTTTTTCGATCAGCGCAGGGCCATGAATGGACTCATCGCGCAGCTGGTTGTTGGCGCTGCCCGCAATCACCTGGCACTTCAGGCGGTTCAGAGTGTCGTCGTTAATGGTACCTCCCAGCGCACATGGCGAGTAGATGTCCACGTCCAGGTCATAGATCTCGTCCATGCCCACCACCTTTGCGTTGTACTTGGCAGATATCTCGCGCAGACGGTCTTCGTAGATGTCGGTGATGAAGATCTGGGCGTTTTCTTTCGCCAGCAGCTCTACCAGGTAGCCACCTACGTGACCAACACCTTGCACAGAGATCTTCTTGCCTGACAGTGAGTCAGAGCCATACACCTTCTTGGCAGCGGCTTTCATACCCATGTAGGTACCGTAAGCCGTTACCGGAGACGGGTCTCCGCCACCACCCATCGCTTCTGGAAGACCAGCTACGTGATCTGTTTCCATCTTGATGTACTCCATATCTTTGGTAGTGGTTCCTACGTCTTCGGCCGTGATGTAAGCACCGTTCAGGTTCTTCACAAAGCGACCGTAACGGCGCATCAGGGCCTCTGACTTATCTTTTTTAGCATCGCCGATGATTACAGCTTTACCGCCACCCAGGTTCAGCCCGGAGATGGCAGCCTTATAGGTCATACCTCTCGAAAGACGCAACACATCATTCAGCGCTTCAGCATCAGAAGCATAAGACCACATACGTGTGCCACCCAGCGCCGGGCCGAGTACCGTATTGTGGATACCAATGATAGCTTTCAGGCCAGTCTCGTGGTCGTGGCAGAAAACTACTTTCTCATGGTTATACTCTGATATCTGACCGAAGATAGAATCGTCTTTCTTCAGTTCAACTTCTTTTAGTTCGACCATTTATGAATTTAAATTAAGGGTTGTCCTATCTTTGTAAGTAGACGGGGAGGAAGTGCCTCCCGTTTCATGCTGCAAAATTAATTCTTTTTTTGATTAATTCAATTTGAACCTGATAACTCTACGTAAAAGCCTCTGAGCTTCATAAACTTGCTGTGAAATCACTCCGCTACCTCAATAAATATTTACTCAAGTATAAATACCGTCTTCTCTGGGGCCTGGTATTCATCATCATATCCAACTTTTTCCAGATTCTGCCTGCCCAGGTGGTGCGTCATGCCTTCAATTTGATCAAGGAGGGCATTAACCTCCACAATCTCTTCGAGGGGATGGCACAGCAGGAAACGGTGTACGACACCTTCGCCAGCAGCATTCTGGTGTATGGGGTTATTATTCTGGTGATGGCGCTTCTGCGGGGACTTTTCCTGTTTTTTGTGCGGCAGACCATCATTGTGATGAGCCGCCTGATCGAAAACGACCTCAAAAACGAGATTTACGAGCACTACCAGAGCCTGCCGCTCAGCTTTTACCGCAAAAACAACACCGGCGACCTGATGTCGCGTATTTCCGAAGACGTGAGCCGCGTGCGCATGTATCTGGGGCCAGCCATTATGTACGGCCTCAACCTGGTCATTTTGTTTCTGATGGTGATTCCGTATATGCTGTCGGTGAACGTAAAGCTCACGCTCTATACCCTGATCCCGCTGCCAATTCTGGCCATCAGCATCTACTACGTCAACAACATCATCGAGCGTAAATCCGACGAGATACAGCGCAGCTTGTCAGGTATAACGACCTTTGTGCAGGAGGCTTTTTCAGGTATAAGGGTGCTCAAATCCTTTGTCCGCGAAGACGATTCTCACAACAACTTCACCAAAGCCAGCAACAACTACAAGGACAAGTCGCTGGAGCTCAACTTCGTCAACTCGCTCTTCTTCCCGCTCGTGCTGTTCCTGGTAGGCCTGAGCACCATCATCACGGTATACATCGGCGGGCAGGAAGTGATGAACGGCAGTATTACCACTGGTAACATTGCCGAGTTCATTATCTACGTGAACATGCTCACCTGGCCCGTTACTTCGCTGGGCTGGACAGCCAGTCTGGTGCAGCGCGCCGCCGCCTCGCAGGCCCGTATCAACGAGTTCCTGAATACCAAAAACGACATTGTCTCGCGTGCAAACATCAGCAAGCCGATTGAGGGGGACATCGTGTTCGAAAATGTGGATTTCGTATACCCTGACACAGGTATACACGCCCTGAAAAACATCTCGTTCCGCATCAACCACGGCGAAACGCTGGCGGTAATCGGCAACACAGGCTCGGGCAAAAGCACGATTGCTACGCTCCTGCCTCGTATGTACGACGTCACCAATGGACGCATTCTCATCGATGGTGTGGATGTGCGCGATTACAATCTAGAGAGCCTCCGCAGCCAGATCGGGTATGTGCCGCAGGATGTGTTCCTCTTCTCCGACTCCATCCGCAACAACATTGGCTTTGGTTTGCCAAGCATCACAGAAGAGCAGATGGTGCAGTCCGCCAAAGACGCCGACGTGTACGAAAACATTATGCGCTTCCCTGAGCAATTCGACACCAAGTTGGGTGAGCGGGGCATTACGCTTTCCGGCGGACAGAAGCAGCGTGTCTCCATTGCCAGAGCGCTGGTGCGCGAGCCAAGCATCCTCATTCTCGATGACTCACTCTCGGCGGTGGACACGAAAACGGAAAACGCCATCCTGAATAGCCTACGCCGCATCATGGTGAACCGCACTTCAATCATCATTTCACACCGGGTATCGTCGGTAAAACTGGCCGATAAGATTCTGGTGCTTGATGACGGGGAGATTGTGCAGCATGGCACGCATGAAGAGCTGATACAGCAGCAAGGGCTCTACAAGGTGCTTTATGAGAGGCAGCTGCAGGCTGAGGACTCGCAGTAGCTCCCTTTATAACTTCCTGATTATGAACCCGAAAAGAGCCAACTCAACTGGGCATAGTATTATCTGAGGGAATTTTTTGATACAGAAACTGTTATAGGTACGTATAGCAAGTTTAATCAACTCCTAAATCTCTATCTATGGCTATTGACATACAGCAAATCGGCAAAAGGTTCCGTTTTTATACTAGCATCAAAGAGTTGGAAATGCCACAGCTCCTCGAGATGACGGGCAGCGATGAAGCAGTTCTTGCTAACATTCTGTCAGGGAAAAACTACCTACTCGATGAGTTAGTGGCTATCGTAAAGAATTTTCAGGACCTGAACACGAAGTGGCTCATCTATGGCGAGGGCGGCATGTTCAAGCCCATGGACGAGGACGGCACCTGCAAAGACAACCATAAAGACTGCCTTAAAAAGGACAAAACCGCCTACCTGAAGCAAATGCAAAACATGCTCATAGAGCTTGATGCTGCCGAAGTAGCCAAAGGCCACCACGCCGATGTGGACGCACTGAAGGCGAAGCTGGAAGAATACAAAGCCAGTCAGGACAACAGCATGGCTGAGTAGTTAACGGCCCAAACCCACACCCCATTTTGATGCGTTTTTAGCCTGAGCAGGCTTAGATATTCAAAATGCCCCCATGCAGGCGGTTTGCCTGCATGGGGGCATTTTGAATTTAATGGCGCTATACCTTACCGGGCAACTTTACAATTATCCAGTAGCTCCGTAACTCCTTTTCTCAGTGCCTTTTCGGTGGCGAGCGATTCCGTGGAAAGATTAGCCGTGCTACTGCTCCTATACCCATCTTCGTACTTGTCGCCAGGCAAGGTTAGCGGGCTCAGTTTGGTGGTTGTAGCCAAGGTATAGATTTGCTTTTTCTGGTCTGTCGAATGGAGTTTGAAGTGCACGGTGGCTTTCGAGTCATCTACCCCGACTGTGCCGTGGCCTTGCTGTATCTCCTTCTGCTCCTGCGCGCTTGTGCGTGCATAGCCCATTCCTGAAGCGACATCTCCTACGGCCAACTCCAGATAATAGGTATAGCCCGCCTTTCGCATTTGAATCAAAGTAGCTGAATCTGGCGCTGGGTTCGGTTGTATACCTTGCCTGGCCAGGTCATACTCTTGTTCTACCACATAAGCTGTTGCTATACCTTCTTTGCCAAACGCCTGCTCCAGTTGCTGATAAAGCTGATGCGAGCGATGCGCTGAAAGTCCTGGGATGGATCCAACCAGTATGCGGTCACCCGCCTGAAATGCTTTGGGGCAACCGCCAGGTATAGCCGCGTGCCGTGTGGAGCTAATGCAGCCGCTTAGTAACATGACACAACACAGTAGCGCAAATTTTATTTTATTTAGAAACATAAGAAAGTATTGAGAACAGAATAGCTTATAGGCTCGGTGCTTAGCTGCCTATACCTTTACCCGTATACCTTCCAGAATCAGGTTGACGGTATAGAGTACCTCGCGCTCTATTTTCTCAAAATCGATGGAGGGCAGGTTGTGGAACTGGGCGCGCTGGAACTCTTCGAACTGGATCAGGTCTTTGACGACCATTATAGAATAGCCCACCCGCTCGGCTTCACAGTCAAGGAAAGTACCGTTGGCTATACCTTCTTTAATAACGGAGGCGTAGAAATTCGTCTCCTTGGCGCGCGACTCCTTAAAAAGCTCCTGAAACATGATGCGCGTTTCGATGAGCACTTTGATGGAGATGGTGTGCTGCGTTACGATTTCCTGATAGTAGCGTAGCGATGAGCGGATGTAAAGCAGCAGACGTTCCCGGGGGTCCTTTTCCTGTTCGGCTATTTTCTTGATCCGGTACAGGCTGCCTTTCCACTCCTGCGAGAAAGCCTCAATAAAGAGTACCTCCTTGCTCTTGTAGTAATAGTAGAGCGTAGGTTTCTTGAGTCCGATGGCATGGGCAATATCATCCAGCGTGGCTTTGCTGTAGCCCAGTTTGCCGAACACCGACTTGGCTGCGTCCAGTATCAGCTCTTTTTTTGCCTCTGCCTTTTTGCCCAATTTGCTCTGTTGCTATCGTTCCACAGGGAAAGGCGTAACCATTCTCCTTTCATCAAATATAGAGAGATAATCTATACTTGCAAGCTAGTCCTGAATCGGAACCTCCACTATACCCTGGTGGTCATCGGGGAACCACTCCACGTAGAAAGTCTCCAGCTCTAAGTCCTTCTCTTTGGCGTAGTCAAAAATGGCTTCGTAGAGTCTGTTTGGGGCCAGCATGTAATGGGCGTTCACTTCGCCTCGCAGCGCACGTCGGCCAGCCGGTACTACCCGCAGTTCGTAATCGGCAGGCAACTGCACCGTGCTGTCAGGTACAACCACCCCTATAAAAGCATTCACACTATCGGCCCGCCCCTCGGGATTGTTGTAGTAGATATTGCCCGGCATACCTTCCAGTTCTTTCTTGTCGAGCACTTCGGCCGCTCTCCGGAAAGCATCATTGATCCCACTGTCGTTTACAGAACCATGGAAGGCGCGGCCTGCCACATAAAGTTGCGTTGAACTTGCTTCTGACACACTGGCTGAGCTGAAACCTCCCAGATAGGCATAAAAAGCCGCTACGATGAAGGAGAGTACCAACATCACTAACAAGAATTTCTTGTTCATAGGTCGATCATGTTTTTGTACTGCATGTGGTAGAGTTGGGCATAGTAACCGTCGTGGCGCAGTAATTCCTCGTGGTTACCCATTTCTTTTATCTCGCCCCGATCCATCACAATAATCTTGTCAGCCTTCTGGATGGTAGACAACCGGTGGGCGATGACGATGGACGTACGACCGTGCATCAGCTGGTCGATGGCGTACTGTATCAGTTCTTCGGTCTCAGAATCGACGCTGGAAGTGGCCTCGTCCAGGATAATGATTTCCGGATTGTAGACCATCGCCCGCACAAACGAAATCAGCTGGCGCTGCCCTACCGAAAGCGTGGCTCCGCGCTCCATTACCTGATAATGCAGCCCGCCCGGCAGTCGCTCGATGAACTTGCGGGCACCCACCAGGTCGGCGGCGTGCCACATCTGCTCCTCTGTGATGGCTTTGTTACCCAGGCTGATGTTGTCGGCGATGGTGCCCGAGAAGAGGAAGACATCCTGCAGCACCACGCCGATGTGGTGGCGCAGCACGTCCAAGTCGTACTCTTTGATGTCGTGCCCGTCGATCAGGATCTGGCCGCTGTTGATTTCGTAGAAGCGGTTGAGCAGGTTGATCATCGAGGTCTTACCTGCACCCGTGGCTCCTACGAAGGCCACGGACTCGCCCGCTTTCACATCAAGCGAAATGTTGCGCAGCACCCAGTCCTCGTCTTTGTAGGCAAACCACACATCCTTGAAGTTCACGTTGCCCTTTATTTTCTCCGGCGCATACGTGCCGTTGTCGGGTACCATTTCCTTGCTGTCGAGCAGGCGCATGAGGCGCTCAGTACTCACCACACCCAACTGCAGCGTGTTGAAGCGGTCGGCGATCATGCGGATAGGGCGGAAGAACATCTGGATGTAAAGGATAAAGGCCATCAGCGTACCCAGCGACACGTCGTTGTCAATCACACCGTGGGCGCCGTACCAAACGAGCAGGCCCAGACCGGCCGCACCGATGATCTCGGCCACCGGGAAGTAAACCGAGTAGTAGAGCACCGAGCGCACGTTGGCGCGGGTATGCTCCTTGTTGATCTCCTTGAACTTCTCCATCTCGCGCTTCTCGTTGTTGAAGATCTGCACGATGCTCATACCTGTGATATGCTCCTGCACAAACGAATTGAGCCGCGCCACCGCCGTCCGCACATCCTGGAAGGTGTCTTTAATCTTCTCCTTGAAGATGTAGGTACTAATGAGCATGATCGGGAAAGTAGACAGACTCACTAGTGCCAGTTCCCAGTCGATGTAGAACATGAAGCCAAGGATGAAGACCAGTTGCAGGATATCGCCAATCATCGCCGCCAGGCCTTCGCTGAATACATCCGAAAGCGTCTCCACGTCGGACACGTTGCGGGTCACGAGCGTGCCGATAGGTGTGCGGTCGAAAAACTTGAGGCGCAGGTTAAGGATGTGGCGATAGAGCACAACCCGGATGTCGCGCACGACGTGCTGCCCCAGCCAGCCCGCGAAATAGGTATGGAGGTACTGCACAATGGCGTGCCCGATTAAGAGCACCGCGAGTATCACGAACATCTTGTTCAGGCCTTCCCAGTCGTTCTGCAGAATCTCGTTATCGACGGTATACTGAATCAGGAAAGGACGCACGGCAGCTAAAATAGCTGAGGCAAACGTCAGGAACACGATGAAGTAGAAAATCCGGATGTAGGGCTTCACGAACGTGAAGAGCCGCCGGATGACGTCTGCATCGAATACCTTGCCTGTATTTTGTGGTTTATCTTCCAAGTTTTGTTCTATCAGGTTTTGTTTGTTTTCGGGGACGTTTCAGGTATAATCTGCCTGAAACGCCTCCTTGTGAGTCACCCCACCCCGACCCTCCCCTAAAAACAGGTGAGGGAGCTTAGGCTGCTGCACATCCGCAGGTATAGGCGCTTTAGCTACCGGTTACCTGTTGAATGCTGTCATCCCCCTACCCCCTTCGAAGGGGGACTTTCTGCTGTAGCCAGTCTACAGGTATAAGTCATGTCGTGAGTGTCACAGACCACTGGCAGGTATAGCAAGACTAACTTGCCCCGGAAGCGATGAAACAAACAGCATCAGCCCGGTGCACTTTACGGCGCTCCACTGTTCGAGCGGTCAGCGAGTTTGGAGCGTCTTGACCTTTTTGCTTACTGGGGGTAGGGGCCCTCGATTTTTGTGTCAAGACAAAAAGTGAGTGCCCGCCGCACAGGCGAAGCTATGAAACAATACAGTTTGCTATACCTGCAGCAGCAGTAGCTACAAAGCAACCTATACCTATATACCTATACCTGGGCCAGAGGCGAGAACGTTCGCGCCATAGACTAGCCGTAGCTATACCCTTACGGATACTACATACTAACTGCTTGCAAAGTTAATGGTTTTTGCATCAGGATTTTCGGGATTTATCAGGTATAGCAACTGCTCCACAAGGTATAAAAAAGCCCTTCTCCGATTGACAGAGAAGGGCTTCCAAAATGCAGGTCTATACCTATACCTCGGCTTCGGCAGGTATAGCAACCTTCTCAAGCGCCTGTGCGATGTCAGAGATGATATCCTCCGGATGCTCCACGCCTACCGAAATACGCACCATGCCTTCGCCAATACCCATTACGGCACGGTCGGCCAGACAAATATCAGAGTGCGTCATAGAAGCCGGGTGCTCAGCCAGCGACTCAGTGCCGCCCAGACTCACGGCTAGTTTGATCAGCTTCAGGTTGTTGAGGAACGTGAAGGCTTCTTTCTCGCCGCCCTTGATGTCGAACGAAATCATAGAGCCTGCTGCCTTGCACTGCTTGTCGTAAATAGCCTGCTGCTGCGGATTGTCCTGCAGGTAGCCAAGGAAGTAAATCTTGTCTACTTTCGGGTGTTCTTTCAGATAAGCAGCTACTACTTCAGCGCCACGTGCCTGACATTCCATCCGGATTTTCAATGTTTCGAGGCTTCGCATCAGCATCCAGCCCGTCCACGGGCTCGCCATAGAGCCCATGAAGGTACGCATGCCTTTCACTTGCTTCATCAGGTCTGCCGGACCGGCGCAGGCACCTGCAATCAGGTCGGAGTGGCCGCCGATATATTTGGTGGCAGAGTATAAAACAAGGTCAGCACCGTGCTTGAGCGGATGCGAGAACACCGGGCCCAGGAACGTATTGTCCACGGCTACGACTACTTTTTTGTCGGCAGTCGAATGCTTTTTGGCCATGGCGGCGCATGCTTCGATGTCTACCAGGTGGTTGGTCGGGTTGGCTGGGGTTTCCAGGTATACCATCGCCAGTTTGTCGGCCATACCTGACTCCTCCAACATCTGCTCTACTTCCTCAATCGGGGTGTTGGCACGGAAGCCCATGCTTTTCACGCCAAATTTCGGCAGGATATTTTTAATGTAGTAGTCAGAACCGCCATAAATAGGCTCGCTGTGCAGGATCAGGTCGCCCGGCTTGAGCAAAGCCAGGAGCGTGGTGCTGATGGCGGCCATGCCGCTGGCGAACACAGCTGCTTCGTCGGCTCCGTCCCAGAAGCGGAGGCGGTTCTCCAGGATTTCGAGATCGGGATTGTTCAGGCGGCTGTAGATGAGGCCGAGCTGTTCTTCGGCGTGCTTCTCACGCAGGCCATACGCTAGTTCAAAAAAGGCCTTCCCTTCTTCCGCGTTCTTGAAAACGAAGGTAGAGGTTTGGTAAATCGGCGCCTTCACAGCCATTTCTGACCACTCCGGGTTGTACCCATAGCTCATCATCAAGCTTTCAGGGCGAAGGTGTTTGCCGTTAAGATGTGGACCGTTCTGGTCTTCTGGTAATTGCATGCTATAAAGGGTTTGTTTTGGGTGATGTCTTGAAAATATGCTCCGGATACGACACTTTGGCCAGGTATAGCCCCTCGGAAGGAGCCGCCCCACTAGCCTTGCTTCGGTCCTGACTGGCAATAATCCGCTCAAAATCGGCTACTGTGATCTTGCCACGGCCCACATCCAGCAAAGTGCCTACCACCAATCGTACCATACCTCTCAGGAAACGGTTGGCCCGGATGGTAAACACCAACTCGTCGCCTTGCTGTCGCCACACGGCTTCGTACATGTTACAGCGGTAGTGTTTGGTGTCGCCTTTGGCTTTGCTAAAGGTCGTGAAATCCTCGTAACGAAGCAAAACAGCAGCCGCCTCGTTCATTTTCTCCACATCCACGGGACGCGGCAGGTAAGTGGCGTAGTATCTTTTGAAAGGATCTTTTGCTAAGGTAATATGATAATGATAGGTACGCTCAAAAGCGTCGAAACGGGCGTGGGCCTCGTCGGTGACAAGGTATAGGTTCTTCGCCACAATATCCGCTGGCAAGAGGCGGTTGAAGCGGTAGACCGTATGCGCGGAATCCAGCTCCTGCTCCACATCGAAGTGCACGAACTGCTGACTCGCGTGTACGCCTGTATCGGTGCGGCCGCTCCCGGTGGAGCTGATGGGCTGTCGCAGCACTTTGCTCAGGCAATCGTCGAGCACCTCCTGTACGGAGAGGGCGTTGGGCTGTACCTGCCAACCATGGTAACGAGTGCCGTCATAGGCTATTTCCAGAAAGTAGCGCATGGGCAAAGGTAAGATTTCCTGACAATAGTGACAGAAAATTAGTGCACCCGGCTACTGCAGGCACTATCTCATAGTTCATAAAAACAGAAAGGGCACTCCTATCAGGAGTGCCCTCTGTAAAGGGTGAAACTGTGTGCTCTACACCAGTATCGTTATAGTAAAGGGGTAATTTAGTTTCTGCGGCCGGGCTCAGGAGAGCGATTGCCAATATCGCCGTTTCTCACACCTTCCTGCAGGATTTCGCCCAGGCTGCGATTGCGGCGCTGCTCGTCCCGCTTCTCCCAACGTTCCCGCTCCCGACGTTCTGCTTTTTTCTCGTCTTCTTTTTGTCGTTCCCAGCGATCATCATCTCTTCTCTCATTCTCTCTTCGTCGCTCCCAACGCTCGTCATCTCTTCTTCTATCTTCCCAACGATCATCGTCCTCATCACGATCTTTGTATTCCTTTTTGCGGGCCTTCTCATACTCCTTGTCCCGTTTCCACTCGGCATGTGCCCGGTGCTTCTCCTCTACAAAAGAGGGTTTGCCTTTCTTCTTGCCTTTATCTTTATCATCATTGTAGTCGGCGGCGGTGGCTACCTGAGCCCCAAATGCCATTAAACCTACCAGTACCAGTGTCATCAACTTTTTCATAAGCTTTTGTTTTAGGTTTGATGAAGTATAGGCAAAGGGGGTGCCAAATTAAGTTGCATTAGTCGCCGCGGTTACGGCACCAAACAAAAAAGGCCCTTCTGAAACTACAGAAGGGCCTTTTCTAATATAAAAAAATAACTATAGTTTCTCGTAAATGATGGCTGCTCCCTGCCCCACGCCCACGCACATGGTAGCCAAGCCGTAGCGCACATTGTCACGGCGCTTCATTTCGTGCAGCAAAGTGGCCGATATACGTGTTCCGCTGGCGCCGAGCGGGTGACCGATGGCAATAGAGCCACCATTGACGTTGACGATCTCCGGGTTAATGCCCAGTTCCTGCACACAAGGTATAGCCTGCGCTGCGAAGGCTTCATTTATCTCTGCCAGACTAATATCGTTGATGGTGAGGCCTGCTCTTTTCAGTGCTTTTAGGGTAGCTGGTACCGGACCCATGCCCATATAAGCAGGCTCAACACCAGCCACCGCCGCCGACACAATGCGGGCCATGGGCTTCAGGTTGAAGCGCTTCACGATTTCCTCACTCACCACCAGCGAGGCCGCAGCACCATCGTTTATACCGGAGGCATTGCCTGCCGTTACGGTACCGCCTTTTTTGAAGGCTGCGCCCAATGTGCCCAGTTTCTCAACTGAAGAGAGGCGCGGGTGTTCGTCGGTGTCGAAGATGATTGGGTCGCCTTTGCGCTGCGGAACAGGTATAGGTACGATCTCGTCTTTGAACTTCCCGGCTTCGGCAGCGGCCTTGTACTTGAGCTGCGAACTGTGGGCAAATTCGTCCTGCGCTTCACGTGAAACACCGTAGCGCTCAGCTACATTCTCGGCGGTCTCGCCCATGGTATGCGGGTAGTGCATCGACGAAAGCGTGTTGTTCACAAAGCGCCAGCCGATGGTCGTGTCATAGATTTCAGGGGTGCGGGCAAAAGCGGTTTCGGCTTTCGCCATCACGAAAGGCGCGCGTGTCATGCTCTCCACACCACCGGCCAGGTATACGGCACCGTCGCCGCAGGTAATGGCGCGGCCTGCATCAATGATGGACTGCAAACCCGAAGCGCAAAGGCGGTTTACGGTTACGCCGCCGATCTCGTGCGGAAGCCCGGCCAACAGGAGCGCCATGCGGGCCACATTGCGGTTGTCTTCGCCGGCCTGGTTGGCTGCGCCCAGCACCACATCCTCGATCAAGCTCGGGTCTATCTGCGGATTACGCGCCATTAACTCCTTCAGAATAAAGGCTGCCATGTCGTCGGGGCGCACGCTGCTGAGGGCTCCGGTAAACTTGCCAACGGGTGTTCTGACGATATCAATTATATAAGCTGTGCTCATCAATTTTTGTTTTACAGGTCTTTGTCTAATTTTGCATCTCTTTGCAAGTTAAATTAACCCCCTTATGATACAAAGAATTCAAACCGTATTTCTGGCGCTCATCGTGGTGGCCATGGTGTCCCTGTTGTTTTTGCCAATCTGGTCTAAAGTAGATGCCACTACTGGCGAAGAAGTCGTGCTGACCGCCTGGAACCTGTTTTTCCAGACCGTGAACGAACAGGGCGAGGCCGTGCAGACCGGCGCCCAGACAGGCAGAAGCACTATTGCCATCGGCATACTCGCTATTGTGGCCGCAGGTGTGGCTCTGTACGAGATATTCCAGTTCAAGAGCCGCCTCACTCAAATGAAGTTCGGCCTGATTAACTCGCTGGTACTGATTGCGCTGTTTGGCACCTCGTTTTACTATGCCAACTACGTAGGCAACGCGATGGCTGCCGGCAACGGAGGTGGCTATGAGGCCGGCTTTTACATGCCCGTGCTGGCGCTGTTCCTCAATGCCCTGGCTAACCGCTTCATCAAAAAAGACGAGGACCTGGTTCGCTCTGTCGACAGACTGCGCTAAGGTATAGCGCATTGCCAAATGCATAAAAAGGAAGGGCTTCTGTGATGAACAGAAGCCCTTCCTTTTTTAGTTGAGCACTGAGTGGAGAAAACCACCTTGTCATTTCGAGTGCATCGAGAAATCTGGGTTATTTCATAATTCCCTCACTATTTCAGATTTCTCGTTGCACTCGAAATGACAAAAAAAGCTTAAGCTACCACCTCTAAACCGCGGCCGATTTTCTGGCTACAGGTATAGCACCCTTCTTCGACTTCTTGCGCAGCTTGTTGATCCAGATCATCGTGCCTGTTATCGGCAGACTGGTTGCTACGAGACAGGCGATGAAGTAGAGTATCTTGGAGAAAGTACCATATACATTGCCCACATGCAGTGGCTTGATAGAAGACGTTATTTGCTCGTTGAACGGCTTGTCAGCAAAGATCTCTGCCTTCAGCACCTGGCCATTGTACTGGTCAAGCTGCAGTTTGTCTGAAGCTGCCGGCGCGAAAAAGCCTACTTTGTTTTTGTTGATGGAAACAGTAGCGGCTGAGTCGGCTGGCAACGAAATACGGTAATCTCCTTTGTAAGGCAGCGCGGCATCGGCTGACTTCACAAAATCCGCGATTGAAAGTGTAGCGGCCTGAGACTGGTCAGCTGGCACTTTTGACAAGAGAGGTTCTTCTTTGCGGTCTTTCTGCTGCTCTACGCCCAGTACTTTAAAGAAGCCCTCTTTATACCACTCAAATGACCAGGTGAGGCCTGTGAGCGACATTACCAGCAGCAGGAACGACGAGTAAAATCCCAGCGAGTTGTGTAGGTCGTGATTCACGCGTTTCCAGTTGCCGCTCCATTTTATTTTGAGGCCCTGTCGCCAGTTTTTCACTTTCTGCGGAATCCAGATCACCAGACCACTGATAACGATCAGGGTGAAGATGACAGTTGCCCAGCCCACAATCGGACGGCCGACTTCGGTGTCGAGCAGGAGCCAGCGGTGCAGACGGAACATGGTCATGAAAAACTCGGAGGTCGGGCTTTCGGTTGTGCCTATTACTTCTGCAGTATAAGGGTTCACTAGGTAGTTCGTGCCACGGTCGCGACCGCCGCCTTTGCCGCCAGGACCAGCACCCGGACCTGCTTTGGCTACGGCACCTTCCGGTCCTTTTTTGCCCTCGACGCCTTTCTCACGGCCACCTTTTTCGCCACCACGGGCTTCAACACCTTTTCCTTCATCACCTTTGTTCGCTTTTTTCACATTCACGGTGTAGGTACGGTTGGCATCAGCAGGTATAGTGATAGAACTTACTTTACCTCCTGTCTCGGCTGCTACTTTTGCAATGATTGCTTCAGCTGCCATGGGCTCAGCCCCCGCCTCTACCTGCACGGTAAACTTCTCCGGTTCCATAAACTCCTGCACCTCGGTATTGAAGGTATAGATGGTACCGCTCAGGCAGACCACAAACAGGATAAGGCCACTTGCTATACCCATCCACAGGTGGAGGTCATTGAACAGCTTGCGCACCTTTTGCCAGGTTGATTTTTGTTTTGGATTCTGTTTCATGATAGAGATATTTAGCTAAAAACCCCTCCTTGCTGTTGCCGGCAAAGAGGGGAGGTATTGTAGGGCTATTTTCAGTTTATTCGTTCCAGAACACCCGCGAGCGGAAAGGGTCAATAGCTCCCTGTTTCGCTACTTCGTCGCTGTTGGTGTATACCTCCGACTGGCGGTAAGTCAATCTTCGTGGCCTGAAATCCGGGTCGGCCGACGGGCTCTGCAGCGACTGTGGCAACCTGCTCAGATAGCCCAATCTCCTGAAGTCGTTCCAGACCTCGATGCTGCTGATGCTGTTAAGCGCCAGCCATTTCTGACCGATGATGCGCTCAATCTTGTTCGGAGCGAGCGCAAAGTTAACAGATGGCTGAAGATTGTACAGCGCAAATTCTCCTGCCGGCACGTTCATGTACTTGAAGGATTCTTTGATCGCCTCCTCGTACAGTTGCTCTGCTCCGCTCAGCCAGCCTCTTTCGGCCGCCTCGGCCTGCAAAAACAAGCTCTCGAAAGAAGACAGCAATATGGATGGTTGTTGCGCACTTTTCAACAGGCCTGCCGGTTGGTTGCCGTTCTCGTTTGGTCCCAGCAAAGCCGATGTTTTTGCCATGGTAAAGTCAGCACTCGTCGATCCGAGCGGCACGCCCACGTAGTCACCATTCACGCTGCGGTAGAGTTTCGGCAGGCGCGGGTCGTTGCGCTCTTTGTACTGCTGCACCAGGTATGCCGTAGGGCGCAGGGTGTTGTAGCCCGTGGTAAGCGCTCCGGCCTGGTTGCGGTAGTAGGTGTCCCAGAAAGGATTTTGCAGACCGGCCGTAATCTGGTAGCCCGGATTCACCAAGGCACTCTCACCGGCATCCAGAAAACCGCTTCCCTCCTGCTTGATCTTGGCCAGTTCATCGTTGATATAGCCTTCTCTTCCGGCTTCAGACTGGCGAAGCAAAGCTCTCAGCTTAATGGTATTGGCGAACCTAATCCAGAGTATCAGATTGCCTTTGAAAATCACATCGTCAGTCACCGGCTTTTTAGACAAGGCAGGAGCTGCTTTGATGTCCTCTATACCTGCTGTGATCAGATTGATAGCCCCGTCATACACCACCTGTCCGTCTTCGTACTTCGGCGTTACGTTTTTGCTGCCCTGCAGCGCATCCGAGAAAGGCACGTTGTTGTAAAGATCTACAAGCCGCATGAAGTGCCAGCCCTGCATGATCTTCGCTATACCTACATAGGCCAGGTCGCCGGTGGCAGCGGCACTATTCTCGATGTCTTTGTAGTTCACCAGCGTGGTGTAGCTGTCTTCCCAGATCGGGCGGCCATCGCGGTCAAAGGACATGGCCTCCACGCCGTAGGTTTCCTCCAATCTAAAAAGTGAGGTGTTCACCGGCCCGTCGGTGGCTTTGGCCCAATAGCCTACCCACACAGCACCCAGTTGGTTCAGGGTACCGGTTTCCAGGTTTACGGTCTTGACAAGGGCGGTCGGTAATTTTTGCTCCACCGGCACATCGGTCGGCGCATTGGGGTTCACGTTTGTATCCAGAAAGCTGTCGCAGGAGGTGAAAGCCGTGCCGGCCAGTGCTATCAGGATAAAGGATAATAACTTTTTCATATCACGAAGTATGCAGAATGATCTTATTTAGAATGCCACATTTACATTGAAACCAAACGAACGGGTCGGCGGCAGGTGTCTCCAGCTCATGTAACCCTCGCTGCTTCCGCCGGCGTACACAAATTCCGGGTCGTTGTAGATGTTGTCTTTTGCCCATATAGAGAACAGGTTGCGGCCCACGAAGCCGATAGTCGCTTCTTTCACCAGGTTCTGACCATCCAGCCAACCCATTGGCAAGGTATAGCTCAGGCTCAGCTCACGCATTTTAAAGAAGTCGGCGCTCACCGCGTAGTTCGACTGCACCGGAGCTACAAAATTTGCCCAGTAGTTGCGGTCGCCTTTGGTCTGTATCTCGGTGTTTGGCGTGAACACGCCCGGAGAAGTTTCAATCACAGAGTTAGGTATAACAAATGCCTCGCGGCCATACTGTGTGGTAAGCGGGCTCGTGCCGTCAGAAATCATACGGGCAGCTGCCTCGGTGTAGACCACAGCTCCCATTCTCCAGTCGAATTGCGCGCCTAACTGAAAGCCCTTGTACTGCACCGAAGTGTTGAGACCTAACTGGTACGGCGGTGTGCCCGTGCCGCCATAGTATAGCTCTGACGTGCTCGCCGGATTGCCGGTAGCCGGGTCCACTATCACTCTTCCCTGCGGATCGCGCTTGTAGTCGGTGAACAGGTAGCTGTTGTATGGCTTGCCCACAATCAGGTAGTTCTGGCGGAAGTGGAACAGCTGGTCGATGCCGCCGTAGATTTCCTCTACCTCGCTTCTGATGTGCGTGAGGTTGGCACCCACATTCCATACCAGGTGGCCACGCTGAATCACATCCCCGTTAATGTTCAACTCGATGATCTTGTTACTCGCCTTGAAGGCATTCACCCAGGCAGAAGTAAAGCCAGATCCGGCAGAAATGTCGGCCAGAATGGTACCGTCCGTTGTTTTGGCATCTACGTAGGCGGCCTCCAGGTTCAGGCGGTTCTGGAAGAAGCTCAGCTGCGTACCCATCTCCAGCGAGGTCACAAATTCAGGCTTCAGATTCGGGTTGGCATCGGAAGTACCCAGGCTAAAACCAGGCAGGTTTGCGTATGGGAAGCCATCGGTCTGGCTATACACGTTCTGCAACTGGTAAGGGTCCACTACTACGTTGCCGGTCTTGTTGTAAGAGGCGTATACCTTGCCGTAAGAGAGCATGCTGTTGTTTTGGAGCGCAGGTATAGCATCGCTGAACACAAAAGACGAACTCACGCCCGGGTAAAAGTAGCTGCGGTTTTCAGGGCTCAGCACCGACACCGATTCCTGGCGACCGGTAAAGGTCAGGAACAAGTAATTGTTGTAGCCGGCTGTAAACTCTCCAAAACCTGCCACTTGTCTTCTCTGGCTGATGCCGGACTTGCCACCCAACTGCCCCAAACGGTTGTCCTGGTTAAACAGGCCAGGCACAACCAGCGCCGAGGCGCTCAGGTTCGTTATTTTGCTGTCGTCGGTGCGCAGGTTGTTGCCCAACAGCAATCGGGTGCTGAACTTGCCGAAGTCCTTGTGCATGTCCAGGATGAAATCGCTGTTGATTCTTCGGAAGTTATTGGTAGCATCGTTTACGCTGCCCGGTATGTTGGTACGGCCCGGCGTGGTATAAGTAAACTTGCCTACTGTGGTGCGGGTGTCGGTGTTGCGGCTGTAAAGGCCAAGCCGGTAGATGGCGCTTATCCAGGGAGCAATCTCGTAATTGAGCTCTATGTTTCCGGTCAGGGTCTGCTGCTCGTTTACCGTGCGCTGGTTGTCGGCGTTGAAGTATGGGTTCGGCTGATTCGTGCTGAACCAGTAGTTCGGGTTGGCGTGCAGCGTATTTTCCCAGTCTTTCAGGTCGGCAAAAGGCAGACTGACCGGCAAACGGTATACCGTAGACCAGGGCTCGCTCTGCGTTACGTCGCTTTTGTTGAACACGTAGTTAACGTTGTAGCTCGTGCTAAGCTTGCCAAAGGAACGGGAGCCGTTAAAGCGGGCACCTGAGCGTCTGTTTTTGTCGCCTTCGATGATGCCTTTGGTGAGTACATCCTGCAGTGAGAAATAGTACGTTGACTTCTCATCACCCCCTGAAAAGTTCAGGTCGTTTTGAGTGGTGAAGCCCGTGTTGAAGAAAGCTTTTCTACCGTCCGGGTGGGCGCTGTATGGTAACTGCCATTGGCTACCGTCTGGCAGTACAGGCCCTACCGGTCGCAGCTCCCCGTCGAAACGCGAGCCCCAGGACTGGTACTGCAGCGGGTCGTATACGCCGTTCAGGCCCTGCCCGAATTCTGTCTGCTGTTCCGGCAGGCGCGAGATTTTATCAAAAGTAGTCGTGTTCGTGAAGTTGATTCGCTGTGCTCCTGCGCGTCCTTTTTTGGTCGTGATCATCAGCACCCCATTTACCCCGTCAGAGCCGTATACCGCTGCTGCGTTGGCGCCCTTCAGCACGTTGATGCTTTCAATATCGTTCGGGTTGAGGCGGTTGATGTCAGGTATAGGCACACCATCTACCACGTAAAGCGGGGCGTTGTTGCCGGTGTGGGAGCGGATGCCGCGCAGGTTTACCTGCACATCCGGGTCTACCTTGCTGTCGAACATGTTGATGCGCAGTCCCGAAACTTTGCTGGCCAGCCCAAGGATGGGGTTCACTACTTTGCCCTGGTTCAGTTCGGCGGTGTTGAGTTGAGCACTGGCCGTACCTAGTTCTCGTGCGGGACGCTTAATGCCGAGTGCGCCTGTTACGACTACTTCGGATAGCTGTGTGTTGCCAGGCTGAAGCTCTACCTGCAGCGAACTTGCATTTCTGTTTACCGGCACTTCCTGAGAAGCATAACCAATGTATGAGAAAACGAGCACCTCCCCTTCTTTGGCACGAATCTGAAAAGCTCCGTCCGGGTTTGTGGTGGTTCCGTTGTTTGACTCTTTCACTCTAACTGTAACGCCTGGCAGTGCTGTGCCGGTCGCCTGTTCTGTTACCTGTCCCGAAACGGCCAGGTCCTGTGCTGAAACTCCAAGCGCCATGAGTATGAGAAAAGCCGACGCCAGTAAATGTTTGAACATATCTTTATAAGGTATAGTATTTGGGTTCAAGGCAATTCTGATAGAGGCATTGCCTTTTTTTAGGCGACGCACTATTTAGATATAGTCTAAATAAACGTAACTTGCACAAAAGTATAGCTTACAAAGCTATTCTGGTAACGGGTAAGGGAATTCTTTTATCAAATGAGGGAAAACATGGAGCAAGACGTGAGCGAACCGAGAAACAGTGAGAAAGACTGTACCAGTCAGCAATTGGCTGAGCAAAACCGGCCCACCTACTGCACCTGCCAGAGCCCAAATGCGCGTGCAGCTTCCGAGGCCAGCACGCGTTTCCCATCCGGCGAAATTCACTTCAGCCACACAGCCTTTAGTTTATCCAGCAAAAAGGTAATAGGGTGCTTTAACAGTGAGGACTTTGCACAGCTATACTTTTCGATGCGGGGGAAGAGCTCTTTTAGGGTAGGAGATAATCCAAAGACCTTTGCCAGTTTTGACGCCCAACAGCACAACCTGCTTTTCTTCTCCGACGCACAGGCGCAACAAGAGATAAAGCCCGATCCGCAGGTGGAGATGATGACGGTATACATCCCCTCCGACTTTCTACTGCACTATCTGCCCGAGACAGGAAGCCCTTTTTCAGAGTTGCGGGAGCATATTTTGGCCGGTAAGCCCGCCCGGCTCAGAAAAGGAAATTTGCCCATTACTCCAAAGATTACGTCGGTGCTGCATGAGTTGCTTAACTGCATGTACACGGGCTACTGCAAGCGCATGTTTGTGCAGGCGAAGGTGATCGAGCTCCTGATGCTGCAGTTTGAGCAATGCGAACAGGACGAAGCACCAAGCACGAACGGGCTGAAGCAAACGGATATCGAAAAGATGCTCCACGCCCGCGACCTGATCCTCAAGAATATGGAGTGCCCCTGCTCCCTGATTGACCTGGCCCACATGGTCGGCACGAACGAGTATTATCTCAAAAAGCACTTTAAGCAGGTGTTCGGCACCACGGTGTTTGGCTACCTGAACACTTACCGCATGGAGCAGGCCCGGAAAATGCTGCTCGAAGGCGACCAGAAAGTAGGCGATATTGCCAGCGCCCTGGGCTTTAAGTATGCCGCCCACTTCACAGCTGCTTTCAAAAAGCACTTTGGCTACCTGCCCCAGAAGATCAAATCGTAGGCTTGCTCCGCGTCTCAGTTATAGGAGAGTCTGTCTCAGACAAAGGAAATCTTGACAGAGGACAAAAGACTTTTAGGTATAGGGCTCCTTTTCCTGCCGCTTAAGTTAGTCATGCCATCACTATCATGCTTTAAGTAACATAATGTCCATGATGCTTCAGCAGTAAACAGGCAATGCGAACTCAGGTCCTTTAAGACACTGAAAAGACGCAATTTAAGCTGAGTCTCTTTTGCCCCTTGTCAAAAACTCCTTCGTCAAAATTTTACCCTTCCTCTTAAATAAAAAAGAGCAACAGGATTTTATACCTGTTGCTCCCCGGGTGTTTCTATTGACCTTGCTATACCTTAGCGTCTGCGGCTGGTATACTGCTCCAGTTCCCGCACGTGGTGGTCTGACTGGAAGACGTCGTAGATGTAGTAGAAGCGCTCTTTGTCGCACACATTGTCGTAGGCAAATTTGGCAAACTCGAGTCGGGTGCTCTCAAACTCAAAGGCTAACAGCACGTTGCGCAGGTCCTCTGACAGGATGCTGCTGTTGCGCACCGCTTCGCGGGCAACAGTGAGGCGGGTGCTCTCGAAGTCGCGGCCTTTCATGGCGTCGATCAGGCGTTCCACATCGTAGCGCTCCAACAGGTTGCGGCAACCGTTGGCGGGTTCTTCGTAGCGGGGCGGCACTTGCTCGTAGCGTGGCGGAGCGGGCTCATATCGGTCGGGGTAGCGCGGCGGCACGACCACTACCGGCGGCGGACCCAGTGGTATCTCGCTGATCACGCGCAAACTTAACTTTCGGCCAGATACCCGCACGGCATAGTTTGTTTCGAAACCGGCGCGGGCCAGCACATTTATACCTGTCCTGTAAATACCATGACGGCCCCTGATCCGGAACTCGACATAGTGGTTGCCGGGCCGCAGATGCGTGATGCGCACAAAGTTGGAAGCCGAACGGTTGATCAGGCGTCCATCCAGCGCCATCTGGAACAGTTCGCCCCTGTGGGTGGTAAAGGTCACGACAGTAGGTTGTGCGAAAGCCGGCAGCGCCAGCAGCACAAACAGAAGCGGGAGTAGAAGCTTTTTCATGGCAGTATAGGTTTTAGCTTATACTTCAGCCAAGCCAATTATTGTGCCAGTTTGTGGAACTAAAGTGCAGTGGGGTTTGTCTGTGGGATTTTTCGATTTTGCAAGTATAGGTATAAGAAGAACCACAGGTATAGGAGCTGTGGTTTTAACAACAGCGCCCGTCTCGGCTATAGCTGATAATTCACTCCAAAAGAAAATGATTTGAAAAGGCGACGCCCCCAAGGAGAGTAAGCTTCCCAGTCATAATCAAAATTGTTATTGCCTGTTAGGTTCCTCTTGAGTAGGTATAGCTCCGCGTAGCCTCTAAACTGATTACTTATTTTAAAATTGGTTCCTAAGCCAGCCATCAGGAAAACATTCACTCCCCTATCCTTTGTGTAAATTGTGCCGGGCACACCATGCAATGTTTCCGTCAAGCTGCTTTTGGTGTTCCCGAAGGCTGTTATAGCTGACATCGTTCCATATAAAGGAACACGCCTGAAAGCTTTGAAAAGGTCTGCCTGAACCGTGACAGGTATAGACAACACCTTGGTGCGGGAAGCAGCTCTATACCTTACCGTATCTGTAGCCTGATAATTGGGCGACCACTCCGCTTTATCGCTGCTGCCTCCATAGCCTATTCCTGTTTGTACCCGAACCCTATCATTAGCTTTATACCCGACAAGCAAAGTAACGGGGGTAAAATAGCCCGACGTCAAGTGCTTCGCTGGTGAGGAATCTTTGTAATAGATGTGGTAGGTGATGGTGGTTAATCCTATACCTGCGTAAAATTTGCTTTCGCTCACTTTAGCTGTATCTCCTTCGCTGGCTATGACCGTAGAGGAAAGCGGCAGGTATAGTGCTAATAATGCTAAGCATGTTTTCATAATTGCAGCTGATTAATCTTCCAGACCAAGCTTATAATTCAGACCTATACCTACTGACTTATAGAAATGCAGAAGCCCAGTAAACCCCTGGTCCCAATCGTGAAAGAAGGAATTTCTGCCAGTCAGGTTGTGCTTCAAGGCGTAGTACTCTACCTGCCCGTAAAGGCGCGGGTTTATTTTATAATCAACCCCTATACCTGCCGTCACAAAGGTGTTGATTCCTTTGTCTGTCATATTGTTTACCTGAGCTGTGGCGCCGTTCTCTGACTGAGCATATTCGGTTTGTGATATACCGTAGGCAGGCATCAGCGTACCGGTAGCATACACCGGGAATCGCCTAAAAGCCTTTAACATAACATGTTGCAGCGTTACGGGCATGGCGATAACATGTGTGCGAGAAGAGGCGGTATGAAGTACCTTATTGTCAGGCGACCAGCTGAATTTCTCTGAACTTCCGCCATAAGCCAGGCCTGCCTGCACCCGCATGTTCCTACCGAAATTGTAACCCAAGTATAAAGAAAGCGGAGCAAAGTAGCCAGAACTGATAATATCCTGGGCTCTGGAGTCTTTGTAATAGATATGGTGCGATACCGTACTAAAGCTTATACCTGCATAGAGTTTGTCATACCTGACTTTAGCTGTATCACCTTCATTGGCGAAGGTAAGGAAGGGAGTTAGCAAGAAAATCCATAGGAGGGTAAGGTTTGTTTTCATATAGGTATAGCGCAAGGATTACAACCTTAATATATAACTATATTATGAACGAATTATAATGTATAGAAATTTTAATATAGTGCACTGAAGAATTTTTACCGCTTATACCCCTTAAAAAACAAAAAACCACAGGCGCTATACCTGTGGTTTTTCTTTATCTGTGCGTTTCGGCTCTTATCCTTCGTAGTAAAACTCTCCTTTATCGGTCTTGATCGTGAGTTCATTGCGTTCGCTGGCTTCCACGCGGCCAACGATTTGCGCATCCACATTGAAGGATTTCGAAATGTCGATCAGGCTTTGGGCGTGTTGCTCCGGCAGGTAAATTTCGAGGCGGTGGCCCATGTTGAAGACCTTGTACATTTCTTTCCAGTCGGTGTGGCTCTGCTCCTGAATGATGCGGAACAGCGGCGGTACCGGGAAGAGGTTGTCTTTGATGATGTGTACCTTGTCGGTGAAGTGCAGCACTTTGGTCTGGGCGCCGCCGCTGCAGTGCACCATGCCGTGTATGTGCGGACGGTGCTGGTTAAGAATTTCCTTCACAATCGGCGCATAGGTACGCGTCGGCGACAGCACCAGTTTGCCTACTTCTATACCTGTCTCAGGCTCCACGTCGGTCACGCGGTAGTTGCCCGAGTACACCAGGTCCTTTGGCAGTTCCGGATCGTAACTCTCCGGATAAGACGCCGACAGGTATGAGTGGAACACATCGTGGCGGGCGGAGGTGAGGCCGTTACTGCCCATGCCGCCATTGTATTCGTCTTCGTAGGTAGCCTGCCCGTAAGAGGCAAACCCAACGATCACATCGCCAGGCTGTATTTTGTCGTTCGATATCACTTCGTCGCGGCGCATGCGGGCCGTCACGGTGCTGTCCACGATAATGGTGCGCACCAGGTCGCCCACATCGGCTGTCTCGCCGCCTGTGCTGTAAATGCCGATGCCGTTGTCGCGGAGCATCTGCAGCACCTCCTCGGTACCGTTGATGATGGCGGCAATCACCTCGCCCGAAACCAGGTGCTTGTTGCGGCCGATGGTAGAAGAGAGCAGGATGTTATCCATAGCGCCCACGCACAGCAGGTCATCGGTATTCATCACCACGGCATCCTGCGCTATACCTTTCCACACGCTCAGGTCACCGGTTTCTTTCCAGTACATGTAGGCCAGCGCCGACTTGGTGCCCGCGCCGTCGGCGTGCATGAGGACGCAGTGCTCGGGGTCGCCGGTGAGTATATCCGGGATGATCTTGCAGAATGCTTTCGGGAAAAGTCCTTTGTCGATGTTCTTGATGGCGTTATGCACGTCTTCCTTTGAGGCGGACACGCCACGCCGGAGGTATCTATTTTCCATAGTGCTGGTCTTACTTGCTTTACAAATTTAAGAAAGGCCTTTGTATATACGGCAAAAAGAAACGCTTTTAAAAAGCCGTGGTGGCAATTATTGGTCGGGCCAGCATTTCATAAAGCCAAATCCAGCAGGTATAAAGCAGCGCGTTTCGAATAAGCAGCCCCTATACCTTGCAACCTTCCTGCAATATATTGACTCCTCTATATAAACAAACTTAAATAAAATATGATAAAGAAATTATTGATTTCATGCTTCAGCATGTGTTTTGTTGGTGCAGCACAGGCGCAAGATTCACTGCAAGTGCAACCTCAACAAGTGTCGGCGCCTTATAAATTGGCTGTCGGCCTACGCTACGCAACCGGACCGGCAGGCTTGATGCTTGGGGTAACGGCTAAGTACTTCATACGGGAACAGTCCGCCTTAGAAGCTTATTCGGACCTAAACCCTGACTCCCGCCAGTTTCTTTCTTCCCTCAGCTACATCTGGCAGCCAAAACTCGCTACATCAAACCGCCTCAGGCCATATGCAGGTATAGGCGTTGGCTTGCTCCGCACCAACAATCCGGCGCCTACATACTTCGATGGACCCGCATCCTATATTAATCCGGTTGTTGCTGCTTCTTTCGGCGCTGAATACTCTTTCAAGAAGCTTCCTCTGGCCCTTTCGCTCGATTACCGATCGACCTTCCTGCGCTATGGGCGCACCACACCAAACTATGTGAACCATTACAGGTCCAGCAATTTAGGTATAGGTTTGAAATACACCTTCCGCTAGGGACAAGTCTATACCTGCATCCTCATCTTTTACAATTAACAGCTCAGAAAACTAACCCTTTATTTATGATCAAGAAAACATTGCTTATCCTATTCGGTGCTTGTACCTTCCTGGCTGTGCATGCACAGAATTTGCCCGATACAAAGCCACAAGCTTCAGCACCTTACAGGGCGGCTGTCGGGCTCCGTTACACAGTAGGAGGCGCAGGCTACACAGATCTCGGTCTAACGGCCAAGTACTTTATCACGGACCAAACAGCCTTCGAGGTCTATACAAAGCTACCTTTCTACTCGCGTGACTACCTGGCTTCCCTGAGTTACATCTGGCAACCGAAACTGGCTTTCTCGGAACGCTTTCGGCCCTATGTAGGTGCAGGCGCGGGAATACTGCGCCATACCAATTCACCGCTTGAACATGAGGGCAAACCCCGTATAAGCCCAATTGCTTTCGGAATGGTAGGTATAGAATATCAATTCAAAAAGCTCCCAATGGCTCTCTCGCTGGATTATCGCACACCACTGCTCAGCAGTGGGACCTACGCCCCAAATCACAACCACATTAGTCGGGTAAGCAGCCTTAGTGTAGGCTTGAAATACACCTTCCGGTAGGTATAGCACAGGCACAGAAACAGCATCGGCGGTTACAGTACAAGACTGTAGCCGCCGATTTTTATTTGCTGCAGGTATAGCGCTATACCTTCTACCTGTTACTCCTGTATGCGCACGACCTTAAATTCGGTGCGGCGGTTGCGTTGGTGCTCGTCTTCGGTCTTGGCGTTGCGCACCACCGGGCGGCTCTCGCCATAACCTTTGGCCGTAATACGCGACTTATCAATCCCTTTGGAGATGATGTAGTTCACGGCAGACTGAGCACGACGCTGCGACAGGTCCTGGTTGTAAATATCTACACCACGGGAGTCGGTGTGCGAGCTCAGCTCGATGGAGATGCGCGGATTATCTACCAGTATCTGCACCAGCTTGTCGAGCTCTTCAGCGGCGTCCGGTCGGATGTCGGCTTTGTCGAAGTCGTAGAAGATGTTCTCGAGCACAATGGCCTTCTCTTTCACGATCTCAGTCAGCAAGAGGTCAGCAGTCAGGCGCACTTCGTTTGGCAACTGGTTCTGCGGTGGCATCTTGCCTACGGTCGTTACGCGCTGGCGGGCAGCGAAGAAGCCGGGTTTCTCTGCCAGCAAAGAGTAAGCTGTTGCGCTGTCGAGCGGGAAGGAAAACTTGCCCTCTGCATCAGCTGTGGTTTCGGCAATTTTCTGTCCCTTACTGTCCTGCAGCACCACCAGTGTGTTCGGTACCGCCGTCTGCTGCTTGTCTTTGTCGCGGCGCTGGTATACCGTACCGTCCACAAAGAAATTCACCAGTTTGCGTGCTGATTTGGCAATAGCATAAATGTCATCGCCCCCTTTGCCACCTTCGCGGTTAGAGGAAATATAGCCCGTAAGAGCATCCTGGAAGAAGATACCAAAATCGTCGCCGCTGGAGTTAACCGGCACGCCCATGTTAACAGGTTTACCCTCTTCTACCTTGAAGACATCGAGCCCGCCCAGTCCTGGCAAACCATCAGAGGCGATGTAGAGCGTACCGTCCGGGCCTACATACACATAGCTCTCGTTGCCCGGCGTGTTAATCGTCGGACCCATATTTTCAGGCGCAGAGAAGCGGCCATTGTCGTCGATGGTAGTTTTGTAAATGTCGTTGCCTCCAAGTCCTCCTTTGCGATCGGAGGAGAAGTAGAGTGTTCTACCATCAGGGGCGAAAGCCGGAGAAGAATCCCAGGCGCGCGGATCGCTGATGCTAATCAGTTTCGGCTCGGTCCAGGCGTTGGAACGGTAAAACGAGATGTACAGGTCTACATTGCGGCGGCCTTTCTTGGTGCCCTCATTGCCGCGCGCAAACACCATGGTGTTGCCTTCGTCAGCAAAAGTAGCCAGCGCATCGTGCAGGTCTTCGGTGTTTACACCTTCCAGCTTGCGCACGGCTGCCCCCAGATTGGCCGAGTCACCCAATGTAGTCGCATACAGGTTCAAAAAGCCTTCACCATTGCCCAGGTATGTTTTGCCTGGTCCTCGGGAGGATGAGAAAACCAGTTCGTTGCCACGCACAAAAGGTGCAAAGTCAGAGCCCTCTGTATTCAGTGCTTCCAGGTTATAGATCTCAAAGCCCGTGTTCTTTTTCAGGATGCCGCTCAACTGGCTCAGCGTTTCAACTTCGCGCAGGGCCAGTGCCTTGAGCTCTGGCTTGCTGCCGATGCGGGCGTAATCCTGCATCTGGCCCAAAGCAGCTTCATACTTGCCATTGGCTTTCAGGGCCATACCATAATAGAAGAAGCCCTCCTCCTTGCGGTAGTTGTTGTCGAGTGCAGCCTTATAATAAGTTTCGGCCTCCGCCAGTCGGTTAGACAGGCGGTACGACTCGGCTATGCGGTAATTGATCTCGCCGGTGTTCTTTGCCCCCTTCAGCGCCTGCTTATAGTACTCGATGGCCCGCTCATACTGCTCTTCTTCAAAGCGCTTCTCGGCCTTGCTCAGGTACATGCCCGCGCCACAGGAGCTGAGCACCACGGCCAGCAGCAGAATGGCTGCTGTAAACTTCAGGTAATGGGCCACTGACTGTGTCGATAGCGTCTGCTGCATGGGGGTAGTTTTTGAATTAGCGGATCTAAAAATACCTGGAGAGCCAGCTTTGCTGCGCCGGCCGTGGCCAGGCATCCTGCAGCTCTCCGTAATTATTTACCAATGTATCAAAATATAAGGTCTGTCCGTCAATCTCGCCGGCGGCCACTTTATTTTTCAGCTCGTTCATGCCCACCACCTGCATCTGGCCGTCTTTCAGGAAAGCCAGTCGGGTACGGTCGAAGAACGAAATACCAAAGCGCTCCTCCAGTTCCCGCACAAAACTCACCGAAGAGTCGATGGAACATCCACTGGCAGAGGTAACGGTTTCGTTGTTGGCCAGCACCAGAAAACGATCGTGCAATAAACTGGCCGACGCCTGTAGCCCCGCGCCATGACTGCTCCAGTCAGTAGCAAAACGCTCCAGCATGGGCTTTATTTCTTCCTGCTCTTCCGCCGTCAACGCCCTGTCAGCCTGGTAGATCCAGAGCCGGGCATGCGGTGGCAATTGGTCAAAAGGAATGTACATTTTTTATTGTTGATTGTTGATTGTTGATTGATTTCTTAAAGGGTAGTCGGCTGGTGATGTAAACTCCGCAAAAGCTATACCTGTTCTCACCTGATTACCTGGCAAAACAGCTATACCCGAACAAGTCCGGGAGTAAAGCAACAATCAGCAATTATCAATCAACAATCAGGTATTACTTACTCAACCCTTCCGCTTGTGCGATCAGCTCGGCAATGTCAAAAACTTTTACGCTTTCTTCCTGCTCCTTGTTTTTCACGCCGTCGCTCATCATCACCATGCAGAACGGGCAGGCAGTTGCGATCACGCCATCGCCTGTACCAAGAGTGGCCAGGGCTTCTTCCGTACGCTCGATGTTGATGTCTTTGTTGCCCGGCTCCGGTTCTTTGAACATCTGGGCACCACCGGCACCGCAGCAAAGTCCGTTGGCACGGCTGCGCTTCATCTCCACCAGGTCGGCATCAAGAGCGGCCAGCACATCGCGCGGGGCTTCGTAGATGTCGTTGGCGCGGCCCAGGTAGCAGGAGTCGTGGAAGGTGATGCGCTTGCCTTTAAAGGGCTCGCCACCCTGTACCTTCACCTTGCCCTCGTTGATGAGTTGCTGCAGGAACGTGGAGTGGTGAATCACTTCGTAGTTGCCACCCAAATCCGGGTATTCGTTTTTGATGGTGTTGAAGCAGTGCGGACAGGCCGTCACGATCTTCTTTATATTGTAAGCGTTGAGCACCTCGATGTTGGTGATGGCCTGCATCTGGAACAGGAACTCGTTGCCGGCGCGCTTGGCGGGCTCGCCGGTGCAGCTTTCTTCGGTGCCCAGTACGGCATATTTTACGCCTACGTGCTCTAAAATTTGTACAAAGGCACGTGTTACGCGCTTATAGCGGTCGTCGAACGAACCGGCACAGCCAACCCAGAACAGCACTTCCGGCTCTTCACCGTTCGCAGCCATTTCCGCCATGGTTGGCACTTTCACTAATCTTTTATTTTCTTCCATCTGTGTATTTGAAAAGGACGAGGGACTGCTTGACGAAAGACAAAGGACATATTTGTGAGTCCAGTATCATAGAGTCTTTTGTCCTTTGTCTAAAAATTCTTTTGTCTAATTTTTTGAAGGCACATACAACTCTTCAGCCCAGTTAAAGCGGTCTGAAGACGGGAAGGCCCACGGCGCGCCGTTGTTTTCGATGTTGGTGAACATAGCGTTGAGCGAGGCCGGAGCCGCCGACTCTTCCAGCACCAAGTAGCGTCGCAGGTCCATAATGGTGGACAGTTGGTCGATGTTCACCGGGCAGGACTCCACACAGGCGTTGCAGGTGGTGCAGGCCCACAGCTCTTCCGGCGTGATGTAGCCACGCAGCAGCGTCTTTTCATCCGTAGTCTTCACGCGCTCCACGCCCAATTCTTTGTAGTGGTTTGGGGCGAAGATAGCCGGATGCTCGCCTTTCTCTTCCATGCGGTCGCGGGTATCCATCACGATCTTGCGCGGAGATAGGAGCTTGCCCGTAATGTTAGCCGGGCACACTGAGGTACAGCGACCACACTCGGTGCAGGTATAGGAATCCATCAGCTGTTTCCAAGTCAGGTCTTCCACATCCTTGGCTCCGAAGCGCTGCACGATCGGATTGCCCTCCGCGTCCATCTCCGGAGCCGGCGGCTGGTAGCTTGGGTCCAGCATGGCTTTGATTTCGTGCGTGATAGCCGGGTTGGTCGTGAACTTACCCTTCGGCCACAGCTTGGAGAAGTACACGTTTGGGAAAGCCATGATGATGTGGAAGTGCTTGGAGCTCGGCAGGTAGTTCATAAAGGCCAGGATACCGATGATGTGGATCCACCAGCCAACGCTTGCGATGGTCGCCAGCGTGCCGGCGTCGTTGCCAAAAATATCCACAAAGGAGCTGCTCACCGGAAAGGTGCCCGGCAAGGTATGGTTATTGAGCGCAGCCAGTTTCAGGTCGGCTATATTGAAGGCAAAGAGGGCAAACATCAACACGATTTCCGTGATCAAAATCACGTTGGCATCCATTTTAGGCCAGGCGCGCATCTCCACGCCGGTTGCCAGGCGCGGCACTTTGGTCACATTACGACGCCACAGGAAGATGACGCAGGCAACAATCACAAGGGCAGCCAGAATCTCGTTTACGGCCATCAGCCCATCATAGAACGGGCCCAGGAAACCGAGTACCCGGTGCGTGCCGAAGATCCCGTCGATCATGATCTCCAGCACCTCGATGTTGATCACCAGGAAGCCAACGTACACAAATAGGTGCAGCACGGCTGGCAGCATGCGCTTAAACATCTTCCGCTGACCAAAAGCCACCAGCAGGGTTTTGTTGATACGCTCCGACGGATTATCGCTCCGGTCGACGTCACGGCCTATCAGAATGTTCTTGCGAATCTTGCGAATCTGCCACACAAACAGGCCGATACCCAGGGCAGCTACTATCAGGAAGATAATGTTCTCGAGTTGAATCACGGTGAATTATTCGTTATACATACCAATTCGTAGATAAAGATAGCAGAATAGTGAGAATAAACGTATACGGAGGCCCTTTTTTAAAATATTTTTGCCCGAAAGTTTGCGTCTTCGAATTTGGTTACTACTTTTGCATACTCTTTCGAAAGAGGGAGTACAACAGAGCTGGTGATGTAGCTCAGTTGGTAGAGCAAAGGACTGAAAATCCTTGTGTCGTTGGTTCGATTCCAATCATCACCACCAGCTTAAACCCTTACCTGTACAGGTAAGGGTTTTTTGTTTTATACCCTTCTCGCGTCTGCTGCCCTACTATACTTCATAATAAGCCACTGGTTGTCTAAATTGTTTTCAGCCTAAAACTTTTCCTGCATTTTAGTAACTTAGCTGTTACAACATCTTTCGCTCTTATGAAAAGAACCTACTGGAGCGCCATTTTTGCAGGTATGTCCGCCGGCATCGGCACGGTCCTCCTGCTTGCGCTCGTTTACATGTACTTCATTCAGAACATCCAAGTCTAAGCCATGACCCGCCGCCAAACCTTCTGGACTGCCTATGCCGTGGGCTTTGCAGTTACGAGCATGATCGCCGTGTTCGCCTTTTACATGCTCAACCAGACTGTACCACAACATGTGAACTGGCAGTCGCTAAAACTCACCAGCCTGCAGGGCGAACCCATCTCCATCGACAAGTATAAGGGAAGAGTGGTGGTGCTGAACGTGTGGGCCACCTGGTGCAAGCCCTGCATCGAAGAGATGCCCTCTATGGACCGCCTCCAGCAGCTGCACCCCGATAAGATTGCCGTGGTTACCGTGTCAGATGAGGAGTTGGAAAAGCTGTTGAAGTTCCGTAGCCGGCAGACGTATTCCTTTACCTACCTCAGGGCTAACACTCCGCTTGCCAACCAGCAACTGACCGTATTCCCGACTACCTACATCCTCAACCCGAAAGGTGAGATAAAAGAGATCTACCTGGGTGGTCATACCTGGGACAGTGAGAAAATGCAGAAAAAGCTGCTAAAGTACTTCTAGCGACAGTTAGCCCGAAGTTCCAGCAGCGCGGCAGAATAGCCCAGCCGGTAGGCTTCGTTAAAGTGGGCACAGGCAGAATCGGGCTGTGCCTGCTCAAGCTCGGTGCGCCCGAGCAGGTAGTATACCCGGCCATTGGCGTTGTCGGCCTGCAGCACCTTGCGGTAGTCGGCTTCTGAAGCAGCATAGTCACCGGTTTTGTAGTAGCCGAAGCCCCTAAATGTCAAAGCGTTTGCCCATGACTCACCTTTAGAGGTATAGCGCAGAAATCTGGTAAAGTCAGCGATGGCCGGCTCGAACTTCTGCAGGTAAAACAGGCGCACTTCCCCCCTGTCCAATTGCGCTGTGTGCAGGGTGCTGTCAAGTGTAAGGGCTATCCCGAAATCCCTTTCAGCCTCAGGATACTTCTCGAGCTTGGCGAGGCTCTTGCCCCGCATCAAAAACACTTCTGCTGAGGGCCTGTCCTGTAGCGCAATCACCTGGTTCAGGTCCTCCACAGCCGCCCGGTAATTTTCATTTACATTCATCGAGATACTCGCCCTTGTCAGGTAGGCATCCGCGTGCTTTGGCCGGAAATAGATGGCATCATTCAACAGGCTGTGCGCACTGCTGTACTTGCCGTGCTCGATGTAGCTGAGGGCCGTTTTATACCTGTCTTCGCCGGTGATGTAGTCCATGGTAGACTTAAGCAGCACACTGAATACAAACATGAAGGCAAAAAAGCCGAGCGTGATGTAGAGGTCCTTGCGCACAAAGCGGCGGCCTTCGCGGCGAGGTATATTCTGGTAATGGCGCTCCGACACAGGTGCAGGAGGCCGGGTTTGCCGGTAGCGGGCGTGGTGGTGCGGCTGGTGCTGGCGTATGGCCTGTCGCTGCTCGCTCAGATACTGCAGGCGCAGGTCATAGCGCGCGCGTTTGCCCGGATCTGACAAAGTCTGGTAAGCGGAGTTGACTACCTTGAACAGCTCCTCAGCTCGCGCATCACCCGGGTTTCGGTCAGGATGATACTTCAAAGCCAGCTGCTTATAAGCCAGTTTGATCTCCTGCGCCGACGCCGTGGGGCTCACGCCCAGAATGCTATATAAGTTATGATCCAAGGAGGCTAATGTAACAAAAAAGGAATACTTAAGTTAAGTAAACACGGACAAGATACTGCAAATTCCGTAGTACAACTTTAACTGATTGCATCTTCCGTACATATTTTAATATACTACCGTATACAGAAAAAGCACTAAAAAAGCTGGGCACTATGAACGACAACGGCACAAGAGAAAAAAGCACCAATCTTATCGAGAACCTCATGGGGTACATTGATACCCGCATAGACATTATACGGCTTGAGATACAGGAAAAGATGAAGGCAGCCATGGTGGGCGCTATCCATGGGGTGTTACTGGGCTTTTTCGGCCTGATGAGTTTTCTGTTTGTGAGCATTTTCCTAGGGCTGCTGCTCAACCACCTGCTCGACAGCTCTTTCTGGGGCTTCGGAATTATTGCCTTGTTCTATGTGGTGGTGCTGGTAATACTGCTAATAGGCCTCGACAAAAAAGTGTTCCAGGGTATGGCCGACAAGGCTTTGGACAATACCATCTATAAAACCGATAAACGAGAAAATCAGATATGAGTGAGATAACAAACCCTTTGTTCGACAATGAACGGGAACTGCTGGAGCGCCAGAAAGAAGAATACAAGAAGGCGCTCATGGGCGATGTGGACCAGATAAAAACACAGGGCCAGCAAATCGGCAAAAAGGTCGCCATAGCGGGCGGTGTGCTGGTGGCAGGACTACTGCTTCGGAGCATGTTCAGCGGCGATAAAAAAAAAGCTAAAACGCTGAAGGGCAGGAAGGCTGCCAAGCAATCGAAGTACGTTGCCCGAGAGGCGGACGCGCTGGGCTTCAACAGGTATGAGTACGAACAGGAAGGCGGCTATACCGCAAGCAATGCAGACATAGCCGGATACGACTCTTTTGTGCATGAGCAAGAGGACGCCTATACCTTATCTTCAGAGCGTATGCCGTACGCGCAACGTGAACCGAAGCAACAAACCGGTGTTTCCAAAAGCTTCGTAAGCCCCGAACTGATGCAGGTCATCAGCCAGCAGGTAATGGCCCTACTCCTTGTATACCTTACGAAAAAGGTGGAGGAATACTTAAGCACTGTTTCTAAAAATAGCGATATTGCAGCAGCACCTATAGAGGTGACTGAAATAGAGACCATTGCTTATACCATTCCAGAAGAGGATGCCATTCAACAACCTTTGTAACAGACAGCAGCATGAGCCAGGCAGAAAGCACTTCGCCCTCCTGATCGATCCCGATAATCTGGACGAAGCTTCCTGCCTGAACCTGCTCTCTTTAAGCGAAACTCACCAGGTAGATTTTTTCTTTGTCGGCGGCAGCCTTATCACCACCGACAACCAAGCCGCCATCATCCGGCTCATCAAAGAGAACAGCACTATACCTGTCATCCTTTTTCCGAGCAACAGCCTGCACATCGACAAACAGGCAGACGGCATTCTGCTTCTTTCCCTTATTTCGGGCCGCAACCCCGACTTCTTGATCGGCCAGCATGTACTTTCGGCCCCCATCCTCAAAGCCAGCGCGCTACAGGTATACCCTACTGGCTACATACTCGTTGAATCCGGCCGCCAGACCACCGCTTCTTACATGAGTGGCACCACGCCTATACCTCATGACAAGCCGGCCATTGCTGCCTGCACTGCCATGGCCGGTGAACTCTTGGGCCTGCGCTACATATACCTGGACGGCGGCAGCGGTGCACTACATCCTGTTAGTTCTGATATGATCAAAGCTGTGCGACAGTCGGTAGAGACCCCTATTATTGTAGGAGGTGGTATCGATACGGCGGCTAAGGCAAAGGCAGCACTGGAGGCTGGCGCCGACGTGATTGTGGTAGGCAACCACATAGAAAAAAACCCCGGCTTTCTGGCCGAGGTTTCTCATACTATAGCTTCTTATAATCTAGCCTTAGATGTTCATCGCTGATTCGCGACGACGCATCTTACCGGCAGGTATACCGAACATCATCTTGAAGCGACGGCAGAAATAAGCTGTATCTTTGTAGCCCACGTCCTTACCGATTTCGCGGATGCTCTTCTTCGTGGTACGAAGCAGGAACACGGCGCGCTCCATACGCTGGTATTCAATGTAATCCTGTGGGTTTATACCTGTCAGCATTTTGAAGTACTGACCTACATAGTCCTCAGAAACGTTGGCAACGTTAGAAAGCACTTTGTTAGACAAGTCGCCGCCCAGGTTCTCCTTGATGTAGTTGAACAGGTCGATGAGGCGAGGGTCTTTGAAGTACGTGCTGTTGGTAGCCAACTGCTCCACAAACATTTTGTTGCGCAGAATATGGCGAACAATCTCTACCACGATATTCTCGGTGTAGATGCTGATCAGGCGCTCCTTGCCAGGCAGGTCCTGCATGTTCTCTTCCACCACTTTGATCACCAGGTTAGCCAGCTTGTTGTTTCCTGAGATCAGGAAGGCAGGCAGGTCCAGCGATGCAAAGAAGTTTACAGAATCAAACACTTTCGCTTCGAAGCTCACATAGCTGTGGCTCTCTTCAGCGTCGCCGATCAGGTCGAGGTCGTTGTTGCTCTTAAAGAACTTCTCTCTATTGGTGATCAGATCATCATTTGTGATGGAGCGGCCGTCAGTGGAACCATAGGTTACCTTTGTGCTGCGCCCACCCGGTATAAAGAGCAATTCGCCCTCTTCTACCATCTGTTCCTCCTCACCAAAGAAAATTGTACCTTTATGAAGCAGAATCAGGTTGTTGCCTACATCGTAGTAGTTGCGAACCGAGAACGGCTGCTGCAACACCAGATTTTTCGCTTTAATGAATCGCACCCCAAGCGACTCAATAATCTTATTGTAATCTTCCATGTGTGTTACCAACTAACTTTTATACTATAAACCCTTTAATTTTGTCCTAAAGCTAGGCTAATCCTTATAAAATTCAAAATATTTTAAATATTTAATTTTAATTCAATAAACCATATCCTTAGCCTAAATAACACAGCAACAAAGGTTTAAGTGCCAAATTACTTTAGTAATTCTCTTGAAATTACTATTTTCTGGATCTCAGAAGTACCCTCATAGATTTGTGTGATTTTAGCATCACGCATCAAACGCTCCACATGGTACTCTTTCACGAAACCATATCCGCCGTGCACCTGCACTGCTTCAACGGTTGTGTCCATGGCCACTTTTGAGGCAAACAGCTTGGCCATTGCGCCGGACATGCCGTAATCCTGGTGTGTGTCTTTGTGATAGGCAGCCTTCAGGCAAAGCATGCGGGCAGCCTCAATGTTGGTTGCCATGTCAGCCAGCTTGAACTGGATGGCCTGATGCTTGGCGATCTCCACTCCAAATGCCTTGCGCTCTTTTGAGTACTTCAAAGCCAGCTCGAAAGCGCCTGAGGCTATACCTAAAGCCTGCGCCGCTATACCGATGCGGCCGCCTGCCAGCGTGGACATGGCGAACTTAAAGCCGAAGCCGTCTTCGCCGATGCGGTTCTCCTTTGGTACTTTCACGTCTGTGAACATCAAAGAGTGCGTGTCAGAGCCACGGATGCCCAGCTTGTTTTCCTTCAGGCCTACCTGGAAGCCTTCCATGCCGCGCTCCACGATAAAGGCGTTAATGCCACGGTGCTTCTTCTCAGGGTCTGTCTGCGCGATCACCAGGTATACGGAGGCCGTGCTACCGTTTGTGATCCAGTTCTTGGTGCCGTTCAGCAGGTAGTAGTCGCCTTTGTCTTCGGCGGTGGTGCGCTGCGAAGTGGCGTCAGAACCAGCTTCCGGTTCCGAAAGACAGAAGGCACCGATGATCTCGCCTGTTGCCAAACGGGTCAGGTATTTCTGCTTTTGCTCTTCCGTGCCGTATTTCTCCAGGCCCCAGCATACCAGCGAGTTGTTCACCGACATCACCACAGAGGCAGAAGCGTCTACTTTAGAGATCTCTTCCATGGCCAGCACATAGGAGATGGTATCCATGCCGCCGCCGTTGTACTTCGGGTCCACCATCATACCCAGGAAGCCTAGCTCTCCCATTTTCTTGATCTGCTCAGCCGGGAACTTCTGGTGCTCATCGCGCTCGATTACGCCAGGCAGCAATTCTGTTTGTGCAAATTCACGGGCAGCAGCCTGCACCGCCAAATGTTCTTCAGTTAATTGAAAATTCATGCTTTTATATATAAAAGGACAGCGATTAATAGATTATAGTACAAAACTATGAAATTTGGTAATATCTGTGTAACCCTCCTAACGAATATTTGTTAGGCTACCGTTTTAATTAGTGCAATAACACAAAAGCGCCATCCGCTCTGAACGAACGGATGGCGCTTTGTTTATTTTATAAGTTGCATAATGCCCAGCTTAGTCGCGGCGGCCCATCAGCAGCGATACATAGTACAACAGCGTAGCCAGTGAACCAAGTGCTGCGACCACATAGGTTAGGGCGGCCCACTTCAGCGCGTCTTTCGACATGGCCAGTTCCTGCTGCGTTACTATGTTGTTGGAACTGATCCAGGCCAGGGCCCGCTTACTCGCGTCGAACTCGACAGGCAATGTCACAAAGCTGAAGATGGTCGTCAGGCCGAAAAGGGCCACACCGATCGTCAACGGAATAGGCGTGGTCTGTAGCATCAGGATACCGATCAGGATGATCCACTGCATGTAGCGCGAGGCGATGCTCAGCGCCGGCACCATGGCCGAGCGGAACTTCAGGAAGCTGTACGCTTTGGCGTGCTGCACGGCGTGACCGCATTCGTGTGCCGCCACCGCTGCCGCAGCCGCGCTGCGTGCTTCGTACACATACTCACTCAGGTTCACGGTCTTGTCAGCCGGATTGTAATGGTCCGTCAGGCGGCCTGCCACCGATATCACTTTCACATCGTGTATGCCATTGTCGGCCAGCATCATTTCGGCAATCTCGCGGCCTGTGTAGCCCGATTGCAACGGAATCTCCGAATATTTTTTGAATTTGCTCTTCAGTCTCCAGCTTACCCACATGCTGATGCCCATGAAGAGAATACCTATTAAATATATTCCAGCCATAGCTTTCTCCTAATTATAACTTATTTTGGTTTTCAATCTTTTTAACAACATTCGTGGTGGAGTAGCCTTTCACGAGCGGCACGGTCTTCACCTCGCCCCCTCTTGCAGTAACGACATCCTGCCCCACAATATTTTCGATGGTATAATCGTCGCCCTTTACCAGTATATCGGGCTGCACGGCCTTGATCAGTTCGAGCGGCGTATCTTCATCGAAGAATACTACGACATCCACAAACAAAAGCGATGCCATGACGCGCGCGCGTGACATTTCGTCCTGCAGCGGACGGCTTGGACCTTTTATACGGCTTATTGACGCATCTGTATTAAGTCCGAGCACCAGTTTATCGCCAAGTTGTCGTGCTTTCTCGAGGTAATCGACGTGACCCAGGTGAAGAATATCAAAGCAACCATTGGTGAAAACGATCTTCTGCCCCTGGTTGCGCCAGGCCTGCACTTGCTCCTGCATGTCGGACAGCGACAGGATTTTATCTTTCGAGTTCATGTATAGGTGGGTTTGCCTCCGCGAGCTCATCAGCTACGGCAGGCTTTTGCAACATTCCTGTCATAAAACTAAGTACTCCCATGGCAACTACCAAAAGTGTTTGCGATGTATGTGCCACCAGGGCGTAAGCCATACCTGCCTCCTTAGGTATACCATAAAGTAATAGCACAGTCTGTACCAGCAGGTGGTATACCCCTACTCCGCCCTGCACTGGCGCTGCCATACCGAGCGTGCCGATCACGAGCACCGAGAGCCCGGCTATTGGTGTCAGCTGCGATGTGGCAGGTATAGCATAGAACACCACAAGGCTCATGCCGTAATACATGGCCCACACAAACAAGGTATGCCCCCAGAAAGCCCCCTGGTTTTCAATTTTAGTGATGCTGAACACGCCCTGCAGCATGCCGCGCACGAAGGTGACGGTTTTTATGAAGAAGGTGTTTTGCCGCAGCCTGTTCAGGTATAGCAGCCCCAGCACCAGGAATACGAAACCGACCGCCATGACAAGTCCGACCAACAGGTATAGCGACCCGAAGCTTTGCTCCAGGCTGGCATACTTATCCGTGAAAAGACCGAAGAGAAAATCGCGGAGGCGGTTGACCTCCAGCAGAAAAGTGAGCCCCAGAAACAGGAGCAGCATGATCATGTCGATGAAGCGCTCGGCGATGACCGTGCCAAAGGCTTTGTTGACAGGTATACCATCGCTGCGGCGGAGCATGCTGCAGCGCACCACCTCGCCCATGCGGGGCAGCACAAGGTTGGCCACATAGCCCACCATCATGGCATTGTAGGTATTCCGAAAGGAAGGGGTATAGCCTGTAGGCCGTATTTGCATGTACCAGCGGTACGCCCGGCTCAGGTAGGCGGACAGGCCCATCATTAAAGAGAGCGCCAGCCAGCTGTAATTGATGTTCTGAAGCTCAGCCCACAGTTTTTCGAAGTCGAGCTCTTTTAGGGCATACCACATCAGAAATGCGGAAAGCCCCAGAAGCAGGCTGTACTTCAGAAAAGAGAGCAGTTTTCTCATGCAATGGTATTACACCAATCGGTTATGCTGATCTGGGAACACGAGCGTTGGCTGGTGGCTTTTGGCGTCTTCGAACTTGATGGAGCAGTAAGAAATCACGATCACGATATCGCCTACTTGCACCTTGCGGGCAGCCGGTCCGTTCAGGCAAACCGTGCCTGTGCCGCGCTCGCCTTTGATCACGTAGGTCTCGAAGCGTTCGCCGTTGTTGATGTTCACAATCTGCACTTTCTCGTTCTCCACCACGTTGGCGGCATCCATCAGGTCTTCATCAATGGTGATGCTCCCTACATAGTGTAATTCCGCCTGTGTTACTCGGCAACGGTGAATCTTTGATTTTAAAACCTCAATATACATGGTTTATTTTTGTAATAGGGCGCAAAGTTATGCATTTAGCTGCAGATAAACTACCAGCACGCATGCATCACCTTTAAAAGTCCTGGAGTAGGACAAGCCACGACAGTAAAAGAGCGGCTGGGGGAAAGCACATAATAATATTACTTTTATATTATATTATCGTATCTTAGAAAGAACAAATAAGAGGACAGTGATTTTATGAAAAACTTAAAAAAACAGAAATCATGAAAAAAATATTGCCTAAATTTTCACTACTTGCGCTTTTTATCATCACTCTTGCGGTTTTTATAGGCTGTACAAAGGAGGAGGAGGAGTTTGTGCCTGATCAACTTTCTATAGAAAGCAAGACTTCGGAGCTTCATCTTACTTCTCCAAATGGATTTAGGATTGCTAAAAGCAAGCAGGATATTCTTAAATCGCTCTCTAAGATCAACGGCTTAAGCACTGATTCAATTGAAATCGTTGATATAAAATATATGGAATCCAAAGTAGCCTCTGCTGCATTTGTTTCTTACAAAGTTAAAGGCAACGAATTTGTAAAGAATATAGCTATAGGGAAAGGTAAAATAGAGTTTTCTACAAACAAGCTGCAAGTACATTCTAACAATACAAGGACGTTAAAAGCTGATGGCGAGTCTTCTGCAGTAATGACTGCTTCCGAAGAAGGTCCAGGGCCAACGGTATCTTGTCATGGTTGTACTAATTGCAGAGTTGGTGGCTCGATTGAACCTAATGGCACAATTCACTTTAAATGTGAAAGCTCTTGCTGTTCAATGACTATAACATATCCAACTCCTGCTCCTGAATAATTTAAGAGTAATTTAATACTGTGTCAGCTCCGTCTCACACGCTGCCCTCTTCTTATATTAACAATTGAGCTGTTACTGCCTAGAGAGAGGATATGTATCTTCTCTCTAGTTTTTTTTAATTTAGTCAAGCTTAAAATGTAATGCAGAATGAGCATTCCCTTATGCAGCTAAAAGCATCTTTTCTTCCTTTTATTATAGACCTGATACTTAAAATCAGTTTTCGCGATATAGCGCACGAGGCCACTGTGAGATGCAAGTGCCCTCTTGTTACTGCACTTTTTTGTCGGCTGTAAGTTTTTCCAACATATAGGCTTCCCATAAGTGGTAACAACCTATATTTCGTTTAGATTCACGATCATGTTATCGATAAGGCGTACCTCGCCCACAAAGGCGGCAATGCAAATGGCTACTTCTTCCTGCGCCTGCACATCGGTTACGGGCTGCAAGGTATAGGCGTCCACTATCTCGAAGTACTCCAGCTGCAATTCGTCTACCTGGCCCAGGTAGGCGGCCACTTCGGCTTTGATGTCAGGTATAGCCTTGTGTTTCAGGTCGGCGGCTGCCATCTGCAGGGCCTTATATAGCTGCGTGGCGTGCTGGCGCTGCGTTGCCGTTAGCCGCTTATTGCGCGACGACATGGCCAGGCCGTCGGCCTCGCGCACGGTATGGTAGCACACCAGTTCCAGGTCGAAGCTCAGCGTCTGTACCAGCTGCCGCACGATGGCCACCTGCTGCAGATCCTTCTGCCCGAAATAGGCCTTGTGCGGCTGCACGATATGGAACAACTTGCTCACCACAATGGCCACCCCATTGAAGTGCCCTGGCCGGTGCTCACCCTCCATCACGGCTTCCAACGCACCGAAACTAAACTGCAGCACCGACTGTTGTGGGTATACCTCCTCCGCACTCGGCGCGAACAGGTAGTCGCAGCCGACGGTTTGCAGCAGGCTGATGTCCTGCTCGAGCGTGCGGGGGTATAGTTTATAATCAGAGGCGTTGTTGAATTGAGTCGGATTCACGAACACACTACAAATCGTAATGTCATTCTCGCGGGCCGAGGCACGCAGGAGTTGCAGGTGCCCTTCGTGCAGGGCGCCCATGGTAGGCACAAAACCAATGCGCTTGCCGCTGCATCGCAGCGCTGTCACAATGGCTCTCAGGGCTGACACCCGCTCTATAACTTCCATATTAATAGGTATAAAAGATGCAATTGCTGAAAGTCGGCAAAAGTAGGTTATAGAACATTAAATTGAAAATTAGAATAAAAAGTGCTAATTTTGCACGTCCCATTACTGTTGCTCATTAATTTTTTAATTACATACCCATGTCTAAATTGCGAATCCTGTACGCCGCCACCGAAATCCTTCCTTTCCTCCAAACCACTAAAGTAGCAGAATTTCTGAACACGCTGCCGCAGAGTATGCAGGAAAGAGGTATGGAGATCCGCATCTTCGTGCCAAAGTTCGGTATAATAAACGAGCGTAAAAACCGTTTGCATGAGGTAGTTCGCCTGTCGGGCATCAATATCGCCGTCGGTGATGACGAGAAACCGCTTGTTATAAAGGTAGCTTCTATTCCGAATGCCAAGCTGCAGGTATATTTTATCGATAACGAAGACTATTTCCAGCGCAAGTCCGTTTTTGTGGATAAGAACAACAACTTCCACCAGGACAACGACGAGCGTGCCATCTTCTTCTGCAAGGGCGTGCTCGAAACAGTGAAAAAACTGGGCTGGCAGCCGGACATCGTGCATTGCAACGACTGGATGACCGGTCTGATTCCGCTTTACCTGAAAACTACTTACAAAAAAGACCCGATCTTTAAGGATTCGAAGTCTATCTTTACGGTTTACAACCACGAGTACAAGCACAAGTTTGAAGGCGACCTGCTCGAGAAAGTAAAAATGCTTGATATCGACAACAGCATGCTGGCCTCATTGCAGGAAGCAGACCTGGACAGCTTTATCAAGGTGGGCATGGAATACGCTGACTCTGTGATCAAGACGAACGAGAACTTCAGCGAGAACATCAATGCCCTGTTCAGCGAATTCGTTGAGACAAATAAAAACATCAATACCATCAGTGCCGACGACAACCTGTGTGATTCATACTTCAACCTATATAATGAACTCAGCCGCTAGAAGATTATTCCTTTTCTTCTTTTCATTTGCCGCCCTCACAGCCTGCGAAGACCCAAAAGACATCGGACTCGAACTTCAGGACGAAAACCTGATAGGCACGGAGTTCACAGACACCCTTACCATCCGGACCGGAACCGTTTTCCAGGGGGACTCGATCCCTGCGTTCCGCTCACAGCCGCCTCTGCTGGGGCAGTATGTTGATCCGGTGCTGGGCAAGGTGCGTGCCAGCACGATCACGGAGGTAGCCCTTAACGGCAGCAGCCTCAACTTTGGCGCGGGCGCCAAAGCAGATTCGCTGGTGCTCACGCTGGACTATTCGTTTAAGTATGCGGACACCCTGAAAGCAATGCAGGTAAACGTGCACCGCCTGACCGGCTCTTTTGATGAAAGAACGTCCTACTTTACGACCACTCCTTTTCCTTATGATGCCACCCCGATTGGTTCGAAGGCTTTTCTGCCTCGTATAGACACTGAAAAGAAGGAGAATGTAACCACCAAAACCACAAGACTGCTTAAGATAAAGCTGAGCCCTGAGCTGGCAAACGAGTTTATGGCCCAGTCTGGCCAGGCAGGATTAGCCGACCAGGCTGGCTTCCGGAACTTCTTCAAAGGACTTGCGCTGACAGTGCCAGAGGATGCGAATGCAAGTGTAGTGGGCCTGACCCTGAGCAGCACCAACTCCAGCCTGGCATTGCATTATACAACGGCGGAAGGCACGGCCAAGCAGCATAACTTTTTGATGGGCACCGGAAATTACTTCACGCAGTTATCATCTGATCGCACGGGCACTGCTGTTGCGACGCTGCAGACTAACGGCAGCTTTATACCTGCCACCGATACGGGCGGAGATTCTTATGTACAGGCAGGCACGCAGTTACTCAGCAAGATCACTTTCCCTTATCTGGATAAACTCAAGGACCTTCCGGGTAACCTGATCATCAACCGGGCAGAACTGATCATACCTGTCAAAGCAGCTTCATCGACCAACAACCTGCCGAGACCACCGCAATTGGCTTTGTATGAAACTAATAGCGCAAACGAGTTCTTAAAAGACATTTCCGGCACCGTGCGTACCGTACAGGTAGATGGTGTTAATCCATTGTTTACCAACTATCCGGCCCTGGTAGCCAGCAGCCGCAAAAATGGCGTAGACTACTATACCATGAATGTAACCAGCTACCTGCAGGGCGTGATGATGGGTATCAAGTCAAATGATGGCCTGATGCTGGGTGCTGTAAGCGCCGTATCGCAGTCGAACGGGGCAGCCACTATAAGCCCTGAGGTGCGTCCATACCGCGCCATCGTTACTAACAATGAGGCAAATCCGGTGAGGCTGCTGATATATTATTCTAAGCTGCAGTAGGAAGTCCTAAATTTTAGTTAGAAATTTTATACATATTATAGAAAAGGGTACCTTTGCAGGTACCCTTTATTTTTTTAATGAAATTTTATACTATATGTGCGGAATTGTAGCATACGTAGGGCACAGAGAAGCTTGCCCTATAGTCCTAAAAGGCTTGAAACGACTTGAGTACAGAGGCTATGACAGCGCAGGAATAGCCCTGATGAACGGAGGTTTAAACATCTTCAAAAGAAAAGGCAAGGTAAGCGACCTTGAAGAGTTTATTGCAGACAAAGATGTGCACGGCCACATCGGCATGGGCCACACCCGCTGGGCTACCCACGGCGAGCCTAACGATGTAAATGCACACCCGCACTACTCTAGCTCCAAGAACATTGCTATCATCCACAACGGCATTATCGAGAACTATGCTTCCCTGAAGCAGCTCCTGATCGAGAAAGGCCATACTTTCCAGTCTGAAACAGACTCGGAGGTTTTCATTAACCTGATCGAAGACATTAAGCAGAACAGCAACTGTACGCTGGCCGAAGCCGTGCGCCTAGCCCTGCACGAAGTAGTAGGTGCTTATGCCATTGTAGTGCTTTCTAAAGATGATCAGAACCAACTCATCGCGGCTCGTAAAGGCAGCCCGCTGGTGGTAGGTATAGGCGAAGGTGAATACTTCCTCGCTTCTGATGCTACCCCGATTATTGAGTATACCAACGATGTAGTGTATATAAATGACTACGAACTGGTGGTGATCAAAAACGGTGAGTTGGAGATCCGTACCAAAGAGGACGTGGTGCAAACACCTTACGTACAGCGCCTTGAAATGGCCCTGGAGTCGATCGAGAAAGGTGGTTACCCACACTTTATGCTGAAGGAAATTTTTGAGCAGCCACGCTCTATCCTCGACAGCATGCGCGGACGAATGATCGCTGAGAGCGACCATATGATGATGGGCGGCATCCGTGAGTTCGAAAACAAATTCGTGAACGCAGAGCGCATTATCATCGTGGCTTGCGGCACTTCCTGGCACGCCGGTTTGGTGGCCGAATATCTCATTGAAGACCTCGCCCGCATCCCTGTGGAAGTGGAATACGCTTCTGAGTTCCGCTACCGCAACCCGATCCTGAGCGAGCGCGACATTGTGGTGGCCATCTCGCAGTCTGGTGAGACGGCCGACACACTGGCTGCGCTGGAACTGGCTAAGTCAAAGGGTGCTACCATCTTCGGTATCTGCAACGTAGTAGGCTCTTCTATAGCACGTGCTACAGACGCGGGTGCTTATACCCACGCAGGTCCTGAGATTGGTGTGGCTTCTACCAAAGCCTTTACGGCACAGGTAACGGTACTTTCGCTGATTGCCATGATATTGGGCAGCAAGCGCGGCACCCTGGAAACAACCAAGCTGCGCCAACTGATGGTCGAGCTGGAAAGTATTCCGGCCAAAGTAGAGAAAGCGCTGGAGCTGAACGACCAGATCGTCCGAATTTCTGAGCAGTACAAAGACGCTACTAACTTCCTATACCTGGGACGTGGTTACAACTTCCCGGTTGCACTGGAAGGTGCCCTGAAGCTGAAAGAGATTTCTTACATACACGCCGAGGGTTACCCAGCTGCTGAGATGAAGCACGGCCCGATCGCGTTGATCGACCAGCACATGCCGGTGGTAGTGATCGCTACGAAAGACAGCTCTTACGAGAAGATCGTGTCGAACATACAGGAGGTGAAGGCTCGCAAAGGAAAGATCATTGCTGTTGTAACAGAAGGTGACACGACTATACCTGCCATGGCAGACCACGTGATCGAGATTCCGGAGACAAGCGAGCACCTGGTGCCGTTGTTGTCTGTTATTCCGCTGCAGCTGTTGTCGTATCACATTGCAGTGATGCGCGGCTGTAACGTAGACCAGCCTCGTAATTTGGCAAAGTCTGTAACGGTTGAGTAACCAACGAAAAGATAGAATAAAAAAGGGGAAGCTGATTGGCTTCCCCTTTTTATTTACAGCTCGAACTTTTCTCCTCTCAGATACTTCGTCCTGAGCAGCGGGCAGATCTTGTAGCGTTCTTCTTTGGTGTCTTCGTACATCGCCTCCAGCACTTTATAGACATTGGCTATACCTATGGCGTTGGCCCACTCAAATGGTCCGTGCGGGTAGTTAGTGCCGAGTTTCATACCTAAGTCTATGTCCTGGATAGAGGCGGTGCCCTCCTGCAAGGTATAGCAGGCTTCGTTGATGATCATGCACAGAATGCGCGGCGTGGCCATACCTGCGCGGTCATCCACTACCTGATACTCCGTTCCGAGCTGCTCACAGACCTGGTGCAACTTTTCGGCATCGCTTTGTTTGTAAAGGCTCACCTCCAGCACTGGCCGGTTGAGCATGGTCGGCAGCCCGTTGAAGCCGAACAGTGTGCAGGTAGTCTCTAAGCATGATTCGTGCACGAGTGCAGCCAACTGCTTCGTTGCTGCCTGGCAAAACACAACCTGGTCTGGTGCATAATGGCACAGGCGCTCGGGTTCCTCATGCAGCAGGAAGTCAAATACGATATCGGAAGGCTTCAGCTGTTCATCAGTCAGGTGGCGGCTGTGCAGGAAGGTATAGGTATTGCCGTTGCTTCCTTCGGGAAACTTCTGTCGAAACTCAGCGGCCATTTCATCGCCAGACAAAACAAGTATGTGCATATTTCTGTACTTTTGATCATAAAGATACACATTAAAATAAATCAGACTATGAATCATAGCATCATCACTTCGACCAATGCGCCAGCCGCAATAGGGCCTTACAGCCAGGCAACGCTTCACAACGGCACCATGTATGTTTCAGGACAAATTCCACTGGACCCACAAACCGGCGAGCTGGTAAGCGGCACCATAGAAGAGGAAACACACCAGGTCATGAAGAACCTGTTTGCCATTCTGCAAGAGGCTGGTATGGGCTTCGACAATGTACTCAAATGCTCCATCTTCGTGAAAGACCTAGGCAACTTCGGCAAAATAAACGAGGTATACGGCAGCTACTTCACCGCCAACCCTCCTGCCCGCGAGACAGTGGAGGTAAGCCGCCTGCCAAAAGATGTGAATGTGGAGATTTCCTGTATTGCTGCTTTGTAGGGAGCAATGAACCTTAAGTGCTATACCTGTAGCCTTGTTCATGGGATAAGGCTATAGGTATAGTTTAGTTATTATATAGCATATCCGTAAATCCAGTTAAGTATGGCTATCTTTTTAAATCGACAAAAAATGGGATGTTTATTCCGTTTATACAGTAGTTGTACCACATTTAAAATTATAGAAAAGGAATATGCCTATGAGTTACGATAGATTTCAACCATTTATGCGCTTAAACAAAACCGCGATTACATTTAAGCCTAGTCTTTACAGTTTGGAAAGGAGGAAAACAAGTAGATGGCGGTCCTATCCATGAGGATGACACTATTGCAATGCTTTACGATGAATCAGATAGTATAGACTTTTTGGTTAATAAGAACAATTATGATGTTCAAATGGGAGTTGTCGGCAGACTAAATGACTATGTAGCACAACGATTTAAATTAGATTATTCATTTACTATGGCAGACCGATGGGCTCATGTGAAAACTGTTAGAGAACAGAAAGGAGATTCACCAGGAATGGTCTGGGCAAGAGAGATAATTGGGATTACTGATTATGATAATTTTTTGTCTTCAAACGAACCATATATGATAGCATGGTATTTTGAATCTGAACAAATAACGAAGATTTCTTTTCATTTTAACAATCCGGAGATACTTATTGAAGTTGAAGGTAAGGGAGATTTATTATAATTTCTCTAGAACAAAATCATTTGTTTAGTATAAAATCTGATTTTGAACTCTTTTGTTAATTTAACTCTTAAAGTCACAAAGAAATAACAGAGTACAATTCAGCACTGCCTATGTTCTCACTGAACTTTGAACTTAAGCAGTACAAAACCATTTGTGGTAATTTTAATAAATCAAAAAAATAATATATGAATTTTATTGAATATAGTTCTGGTTGTAGAAGTTGCTTTACTGGAGCATCAATGAATTCCTCTCTTGGGGTTTATGATGAAAACATGGATGAGTTCATTGAAAAGAATGAGTATGAATTGACTCAAATATTAGAGAGCATAAGGAAAGAACAAGGTAAACACTGTGAAAATTGTGGGTCGTACAATATGGAAGTATTGGATGTTAAAATAAATGGCCGCCCAGTTTATGACTTTTATGAACTTCAAGATCAATATGACAACGACGAGGATGACTATAATTTTGATGATAATGACGATTCTGAGGATGATTTAGATGAGGAAGAAGATAATAATTTTAGATATATATTAGCAATTAATGTATCAAAAAATGATGATGAACTATCAATTACAATTACTGGTTCAGAAAAGGTAGACACACATACAGCTAGTGAAATATTCAAAAAATTAACGGATGAATTTTCACGACTTTCTAATGAAAAGTTTATTTCTCATTCAAATGGAAACCTTTTTGTTTGTATAACTGGAGAATACGACTTTATGAATGGTAATATTACAACAATAATTCATCGTTTTAGGACAATTGGAATATCCAGAGAAGAGGCTAAACATGTAATAAAGATTTTAACTAGAAAATACCAGATTAGTTAATCTGGTATTTCATGTGATTATTGGAGAATCTAAGAAAACCAACTCTCAACATTGTATAAATGTTATGGTTGATGAATTAGAATTTTGGTAGAAATTATAAAAGCCATGACATTAGAAGAAGCAAAATTAATTTATAATTCACATAATGAATCTTTAAAATGATATTAATAACTGCATTTGTGGAAAAATAATGGAGCTTGTATTCGAGTAATAAGATGTACGGTACTGAATTAATAGAAAAATATTTTTCACATCATCCTAATAAAGATTTTGATGAGGAATTTAGAAGCCTAGCTGGATTTTTTTGTGGTTATAAAAATACAATTTATAAATATGAAAAATTGGCTGATAATAACATAAAGGTTTATTACAGAGACGTAACAGAATTACGCAATGTACCCTTAATAGAAAACGGCGTAAGAGTTGGTCATTATCGTCTAGATGAACCTCATACCACTTTCACTCGTGAAGCCTCTTTTTTGTGCGTAAATATATTTGAAATCGTAGAAAAAGAACCAGTAAAACGTTGGCGGTTTAAAGATGTAAAAATCAAAAATAAGTTTTGGAGCAAAAATCTAATTATACATATTGACAATGAAAATTTAAACTTAAAAATTGAGTGTCAATCTATTATGCCAGATTCATTTGTATCTAATTGAAAGCTTTTAAAAAATCACTTCTGCCAAACAACTAAGCCTTCCTTGGGTACGGAGTGCCCACAATAAAGCCGTGGTTGCACTTTACCGATTTGCCTATACTATATAATGGATTTTACGTTTCTCTGGAATTCATTACAAATTGTTTATAATCAATGCCTTATTCTTATTTATTGACATATTCTGATGTATTCCAACAAAGAACACTGTGTTTATATATAATTTACCGAATATTTAGTGCAACTTATTACAGGCACCACTTTCGGTTAATACCTCACCCACAGCTTGTAAAGGACCTTTCCCCTCAAATCCCCTCCCCCGCTGACTTATCATGCTCATCGGACTTAGCGGCCTCCTTCGCTTCCTCTTCTCCATAAATATCTTTGGTGAACTTACCTGGCTCGGCGTTCACGGCCGTGTGGCCTACTTCTATTTCCTGTCGGATGAAGCGCACGGCATACTCAGCGGGGTAGATGTTGAAGCCATACTTGCGGGAGTAGACGAACGTGAACACGGCACCGAAAAAAATGATCTGGGAGGTATAGAACACCCACAACAAAATCACGATAACCGAACCGGCCGCCCCGTAGATGGAGGTGATGTTGCTGGTGCCCAGGTATAGCCCGATAATCTCACGGCCAATCGCAAAGAGCGCCGACGTCACGAGAGCGCCTACCCACACATCGCGCCACTTGATCTTGGCATCGGGCAGAAAACGGTAGATGCAGCCGAACATAAAAGTCATCAGCACAAAGCCCGACACCAGGTTAACGCCCCGCATAACATATACAATCCAGCCAGCCAGTCGGGCCGTCAGGAAATCGCCGATAGCGACCAGAATCGTGTTGGCCAGCAGCGACACGATCAGCAGAATGGCAATGGCCAGAATCATGGCGAAGGACAGGAAGCGGTCGAGGATCAGCTTGACGTAGCCACGTTTGGGGGCGGGCCGCACATACCATACTTCATTGAGCGAATCCTGCAGCGACACAAAAACACCCGTAGCCGCAATAAAAAGCGTGACAACAATGATGACGGTAGCGAGGTTAAAGGAGGTGATATCGTTGATGCTCTCCACCATGCGCTGCACCGCAAAAGCCGCCTCCGAGCCGATCGTTTCCCGGATCTGGTAGTATACCTCTCCTGACACCGCCTGTTCCCCAAAAAAATAGCCGGTGGCGTTGATGATGATCAGCAGAATAGGCGGCAGCGCGAAAATGGTATAATAGGCCAGCGCCGCCCCTTTTTGAAAGGAGTTGTTCTCGATGAACTCAAGGCCAGCCTCCTGGAGCAGGCACCATATCTTTTTCAGCGTCTTGCGGGGCATGGGGAGGTAAGGGATATTATTCTAAAACTGATACGCAGATGAAAGGTTATGTTTATACCTGCGCCTCGTACAGGTATAGTTTACAGCACGCAACCCTTACCGAAACGAAAATTTATTTTGTACCTTTGTGGCTTCATTTGCAATGCCATTTTGAAATAACCATACATGGAAAGAGAAGTTAGAGTACGCTTTGCCCCGAGCCCGACAGGGCCTCTCCATATCGGCGGTGTTCGCACAGCCCTTTACAACTTTTTGCTGGCCAAGAAAACAGGCGGCAAAATGATTTTGCGCATCGAGGACACAGACCAGAACCGCTTTGTGCCTGGCGCCGAAGATTACATCCGCGAATCGCTGGAGTGGTGCGGCATCGAACTGGACGAGAGCCCATGGGACGGTGGCCCCTACGCACCATACCGCCAGTCGGAGCGCAAGCCAATGTACATGCAGTACGCCATGCAACTGATCGAGAGCGGTCATGCTTACTACGCTTTCGATACGGCTGAGGAGCTGGACGAAATGCGCGAGCGCCTGAAAGCTGCTAAAGTAGCCACGCCGCAGTACAACGCCATCACCCGCATGACGATGAAAAACTCGCTCACGCTGCCGGAAGATGAAGTGAAGAAGCGTCTGGACTCTGGTGATCCGTACGTGATCCGCCTGAAAGTGCCGCGCAAGGAAGAGGTTCGTTTAAAGGACTTGATCCGTGGTTGGGTAATGGTGCACTCTTCTGCCATCGACGATAAAGTTTTGATGAAGTCAGACGGTATGCCGACTTACCACCTGGCAAACATCGTAGACGACCACCTGATGAAAATCACGCACGTGATCCGTGGGGAGGAGTGGTTGCCATCGGCGCCGCTGCACGTGTTGCTATACCGCTACCTGGGTTGGGAAGACACTATGCCGGAGTTTGCGCACTTGCCGCTTTTGCTTAAGCCAGACGGCAACGGCAAACTGAGCAAGCGCGACGGCGATAAGCTGGGCTTCCCGGTATTCCCGCTGCGTTGGGTAGATCCGTTTACAAGCGAAGTTTCCTCCGGCTACCGCGAGGCAGGCTACATTCCGGAGGCATTCATTAACTTCCTTGCCTTTTTGGGCTGGAACCCGGGCACGCAGCAGGAAATCTTCTCTATGGAGGAGCTGGCAAATGAATTCTCTATCGAGCGTATCGGCAAGTCTGGTACCCGATTTGACATACAGAAAGCACGTTGGTTCAACGAGCAGTATTTGCGCGCCAAGCCAGACGCTGAATTGGCAGGCTACCTGCTGAAAGCACTGGAAGAGCAAAATATTACGTGCTCGCCTGAGAAAGCCGAGAAAATTGCCGGCCTGATGAAGGAGCGTGTGAGCTTTCCGCAGGAGTTCTGGCGCGAGGCGGCTTACTTCTTTGTGGCTCCTACCGAGTACAGCGAGAAGGTAGCTTCCAAGAAGTGGAACAGTCAGGCAGTGGCCGTTTTCACCGACTTCCGCAACGAGCTCTCTTCTCTGAGTGACTTCAATGCTGACACAGTAAAAGATTTGCTGGTAAACATTCTGGAGCGCCACGGCATGAAAATCGGCATGGTGATGCAGGCACTTCGCCTAGCTGTAACCGGTGCCGAGGCTGGTCCTGACCTGATGCAGATCATCGAGGTGATAGGCCGCGAGGAGACCGCAAACCGCATAGACGCTGCTATTAGCGCACTAAGCCAGTACGCAACAGCATAGGCTATACCTTATACCTGACAAAGCGGCTACTCCGGAAACGGGGTAGCCGCTTTTTTATACCTGCCCGCTATACCTGTCTGAAACTATTTGGCCGTTTCGCCTTATACTTCAGTGAGAACAACAAGCACCAGACTATGACTAAGAATAAAAAAGAGAACAAAAGCTCCAAAAAGAAAACCCGTGTACACAAAGATCTTGAAGGCTTTGAAATTAAGGTAAACCAGCAGGGCGAAATCAAATCGAACTACTCCATTGACCAGATAAACGAGTTCCTGAACAAAAACGTGGAAGACAAAAAACTCGTGAAACGCGACGCCGCCGAGCGGGCCAAGAAAGAGGAAGAAGAGTTTCATATTGAGGAGGGCGAAGAGGTGGAAGAAACCGACGAGGATTTCGTGAAAGGTACCAGTTCTGTGTCGGATGACGAGGATGACAAGGACCTGCCGAAGGCCCGACGAAAAAAAGGCCACAGTGATGAGGACGAAGACGATGAAGAGGATTAGATAATTTACTATCTTGTCTGTCTGAACACTAAGTCCTAAAAACTATGAGAAACGCACACGAGATAGACTTCCGCATTTTCGGTAACGACATTCAAGTACTCGAAATAGAACTCGACCCTAACGAAACGGTGATTGCCGAAGCTGGCGCCATGGTTTACATGGAAGAGGGCATCGACTTCCAGACCAAAATGGGTGACGGCTCCAACCCCAGCCAGGGCTTTCTGGGCAAACTGGTTTCGATGGGCAGCCGCCTGATCACGGGCGAGTCGTTGTTTATGACGCACTTTACGCACCGTGGCCATGGCAAGAGCCGGGTCGCTTTCTCGGCCCCCTACCCTGGCACCATCTTACCCATCGACCTGCAGCAGCTCACCGGCAACACACTTATTGCGCAGCGCGACGCTTTTCTGGCGGCAGCATTGGGCACTAAACTGGCCATGCACTTCAATCAGAAACTAGGCTCCGGCCTGTTCGGAGGCGAGGGCTTTATCCTGCAGAAGCTCACCGGCGACGGACTGGCTTTTCTGCATGCGGGCGGCACTATTGTAGAGAAAGAACTCAATAACGAAACCCTGCGCGTGGACACAGGCTGTGTGGTAGCCTTTGAGCTAGGTATAGACTTTAGCATACAGCAGGCCGGCGGACTCAAATCCATGATCTTTGGCGGGGAAGGTATATTTCTAGCTACGCTGCGCGGTACCGGCAAGGTATGGCTGCAATCCATGCCAGTGAAGAAACTGATCCAGGCCCTGGTGCCACACGGTGAGAATGCGAAGAAGGAAGGCGGCTTTATGAGTAGCTTTTTGGAGTAATGCTGTCTAGTTTTCTGGTCAAAAAAATATCAACCTGAAGTAAGTACAGATGAAAGGATACGACCGATTGCGCTATTATGGAAGTGGCAAAGCACTACCCTATACCTACTTCATTGGATTGGCCGCATTTTGGTTCTTCGGAGATTTATTGGCCATACAGAACTTCAGTTTTGTTGCCTTTGGCATAATGGCCGCTCTTACTATTCAAGCCGTATGGCAGAATAAAGTAGCAGGAACCTGCTTGGGCGTGTTCACTACGGCCATTAGCTTCGTAGCTTTTTTGGCAGTTCTGTCAGAATTTAGCGATTTTGAAGTTGTTAATGGGAGTGCGATAGAGTTGATCGCTGTTGGCTCAATCCTTTCACTGGTCGGGCTCGCCATGGGGCTTGTGTTGACCATAACGAACATGCGAAAGCTGGCTATTTAAGTATAAAATAAACCTATACGATGACTTTAGAAATCAAGAATACCTGGAACGCTATCAACAGAGTGTTGACTATTATGAATCTATTTCTGTTCATGGTGCTGAATGGCCAGGGCTTTGATTACACTAAAGTGAAAGGCAAGACGGTACCTGTGTATTAGAATGTGGTTCTACTGTTGGTCTTGGGTTTTGCAGTATTTATAACTCTTTACGGCTTGTTTAGCTGATCGCTATACCTGCGGTAGGCTTCAAAAACAGAAATGCCCGGCAATTTATACCTGCCGGGCATTTTTTATGTTCTCCCCAATGCTGGTGAGAAATCAGAAAAATCGATTTGTTGCAGACCAACACAGATTTCTCGCTACCGCTCAAAATGACACGTTGAGCCGATGCTCTACTTCACTATCTCGATATACCTTGGCCCTTTTCCGTCCCACACCAATTCATTGTTATACCATACCCTGGTTACGGCAACAGACTGGTTACCTTTCCCCCACCTTTTTAAAGTACAGGATATCGTATCGGTATCTGTTTCATTGAGCTTGATGTACGTCTGGGTTCGCATATTCTCTTCATGGAGGTTAGGGAAAAGCCGCATTACATGTTGGGTACCCGCTTTAAAGACAACGAAATGCTTCGGATAATCTAAGCTACCATCCAGTGCGAGCTTTCTTTCTCCGTCGATTAAGTAATACAGCTCTATTTTTTCCTGTGAGAAGGCACTGGGCGTCGCGGGATCCAATAAATCTTTGCCAGCCGCATCTGTGAACCTCAACTCTATGGCCGTATCGACGATCACTTCTCCCTCCTCCTTTTCGCAGGATGAAAACGCCATACCCAGTGCGGCCAGCAACACCAGCTTTACTATCCCATACCGACCGGATGCTAGGCCTTTTGTCTTCATATTATTACAAATCAATTAGTTAGTCTATACATGAAATATCGAGAAAAAGCGGTGTAAGTGAAAATGGTATTATCCTTTAATTTGCATCAGCGATAAAAAAGCCCCTCCAGCTATACCTGCAGGGGCTTCAAATACTTCTCTCTAATTTTTAACTCTCCACTAAATTTAGGATTTCCTCCAGATACTCTCTGGAATTGCTCAGCCTCGGTACTTTGTGCTGACCGCCAAGCTTGCCTTTTTTGCTGAGCCAGTTCATGAAAGTACCTTTCGGGGCAGCGTGCACGATTGGTTCCTGCAGGGCTATGTCGTTCTGCCGCTTGGCGTCGTAGTCGGAGTTCACTTCGCGCAGAGTTTCATCGAGTACCTGGGTGAAACGGGGGAGACTATCAGGTTCTTTCTCAAACTCAATCAGCCATTCGTGCCCGCCACGCTTGCCGCTCTCCATATACACAGGTGCGGCCGTGAAGTTGGAGATGATCGCGCCAGTGACTTCACAGGCCTTAATAATAGCTGCTTCGGCATTCTCCACGATCACTTCTTCGCCAAAAGCGTTGATGAAGTGCTTCGTGCGACCGGATATCTTGATGCGGTATGGACTGAGGTTGGTGAAGCGCACCGTATCGCCAATTTTGTAGCGCCACAGGCCGGCGTTGGTCGAGATCACGATTGCGTAATTTTTACCCAATTCTACCTGATCCAGCGTGAGGGTTTCGGGTTTCTCCTCGTCAAACTGATCCATCGGGATGAACTCGTAATATACGCCGTAGTCCAGCATCAGGAGCATTTCGTCCTCAGTATCGCGCTGGTCCTGTATCCCAAAGAAGCCCTCCGAGGCATTGTATACCTCCAGGTAGCGCATCTTGTCGGAAGGGATGATATCCCTGAACAGCTGCCGGTAAGGCCCAAAGGCCACAGCCCCGTGCGTGAAGAGCTCCAGGTTCGGCCATACCTCCAGGATGTTCTTTTTGCCCGTCACTTCCAGAATGCGTTTCAGGAGAACATAAGTCCAGGTAGGCACGCCGCTCAGACTGGTCACGTTCTCGGGTACGGTCACCTCTACCATCTTCTCGATCTTCTCCTCCCATTTGTCCATAAGGGCTACTTTGAGCGGCGGTGTGCGCATGGCCTCCGCCCAGATAGGCAGGTTCTGCATGATTACTGCCGACACGTCGCCGCAGGAAGTCTTAGCGTTGAACTCATTGGGATGATGGCTGCCGCCAATGGACAGGCCCTTGCCTGTGAAAAGCTTGGTCTCAGGGTAGTTGTTAACGTAGAGAGAGAGCATGTCCTTGCCGCCCTTGTAGTGGCAGTCCTCCAGCGACTCCGGGCTGACAGGTATAAACTTGCTACGGGCATTGGTGGTACCCGACGACTTGGCAAACCACTCGATCTTGCTTGGCCACAGGATATTCTGCTCGCCCTTCATCACCCGCTCAATGTAAGGGTACAGGTCTTCGTAAGCAGCAATCGGCACCCGCTCCTGAAACGTCTTCACCGACTTCATATCGCCGAAGCCATACTTCTTGCCAAACTCCGTGTTCTTCGCCGTGCTGATCAGGTCCTGAAACAGCTCGTTCTGCACTTCATGCGGGTACTTCCGAAACAGATCAATGTCATGAATCCGCTTCTTCATCACCCACGTCACGATTGAGTTTATTATTTCCAAAGGTTGAAGGCTAAATTGTTAAATGGTTAAATTGTTGTTTGTCCATTTTATTAGGCTATTGACTGCTATTGGCAGCTTCTTCAACTCGCCTAATATGTATAGGTATTGCTCTTCTGTGATCAGTTTACGTACTCTTGCTTTCTCAGTCCAATTAAATGACTCGTACATAGAGCCCTGCGCATAGCGATAAAACTTTATTTTATCTTTCTTTCCATACCTCCCAAACCCTTCAGCAATATTTGCAGATATACTATCAGCAGCAGTCGTATACTGTTGACCTACAGTGTTTTGGGGAAATGGCTCCAGTTTATCACAAGATCCCAGATATGATTACTTAATGCGAAGCTGATCTTATAGGCTTCAATGTCGTTCAATTTAAGATATTTTTTCTCTTCCATTTATCTCTCCGAACAACAATTCAACCATTTAGCAATTAAACAATTTAACCTAAACCTTCCTCTTCAACTCGAAGTGCTTGCCCAGGTATACGCGGCGCACCTGTTCGTCGGCGGCGAGTTCCTCTGCGGTGCCAGACTTCAGGATTTTACCTTCGAAAAGCAGGTAGGCGCGGTCGGTGATGGAAAGGGTTTCGTTTACGTTGTGGTCGGTGATCAGGATGCCAATATTTTTGCTCTTGAGCTTGGCCACGATGCTCTGGATCTCTTCCACGGCAATCGGATCCACACCAGCGAAGGGCTCGTCGAGCAGCACGAATTTAGGATCAACTGCCAGGGCACGGGCAATCTCGGTACGGCGGCGCTCACCACCTGACAACACGATGCCTTTGTTCTTCCGCACATGCGTGAGCGAGAACTCTTCCAGCAGTTCCTCCACTTTTTCGAGTTGCTCTTTCTTGGAGCGGTTGGTCATCTCGAGCGGGGCCAGGATGTTTTCCTCTACCGTCAGCTGCCGGAATACCGAAGCCTCCTGCGCCAGGTAGCCTACGCCACGCTTGGCACGCTGGTACATGGGCAGGTCGGTTATGTCCTCTTTGTCGAGGAAAATACGGCCTTGGTTGGGCTTCACCAGTCCCACGATCATGTAAAACGAAGTGGTTTTACCGGCCCCGTTCGGCCCCAGCAGACCCACAATCTCGCCTTGGTTCACTTCCACGCTCACGTCGTTCACGACCATGCGCGACTTATATTTTTTATATAGATGTTCGGCTCTTAATATCATCGGGCTAATTTACGCATTCTAGTTCCGTCCTGCAATGCAGTAATCCTGCCAAGTTTTACACCTATACCTGGCAGGCATAACACCAGATATAGCTTCGTCTATATTCAGAAAATCTAATTTTAAAAATGAAATTATTCCGGGTACACTGTTGTTAGTGTCGCGTCTTCTTATTAGTTTGGAATTCCGATTAACCAGCCTTTATGATGTTTTCTTTACTTTACCTGGCCGTTCACAAGGTGGCTTACTCCGGCTTATTGCTTTCGTTCCTGTTTGCCGGGCTTTCTTCCGGAAATTCTGATAATGCAAAAAACAACGGCACGACTGCTAAAAGTACGGGCGCCACTACGAAGACAACTCTGATCACTTCATCGAGCCTGAAAGGTATAGACGTATCCAAATGGCAGAAAGAGGTGGATTGGGATCAGATACGGGACGCAGACGTGACGTTTGCGTTCGTAAAGGCAACGCAGGACGATTACAGACTGGACCCATACTTTGCCCGTAACTGGGCAGAAACAAAGCGCGTGGGCATCAAGCGGGGCGCTTATCATTTCTTTATACCTGCCGCCCCGGTGCAGGGCCAGATTGAGATGTTCATCAACACCGTGGAACTTCATGAAGGCGATCTGCCACCCGTGCTGGATGTGGAAGTGATCGAAAAGCACACCTCCCCTGCCGATATGCGGAAAAACATGCGCATCTGGCTGGAGGCCGTTACAGCGCACTATGGCGTGAAGCCCATCATCTACACTAACCAGAACTTCTACCGCCGCTGGCTGCAAGGGCACTTCAAGGACTATCATTTCTGGATTGCCCGTTACAATACCATCGAGCCCGACATTCACTACGAAGACAAATGGCTCTTTTGGCAATATACCGATACCGGCCGGTTGGCTGGCGTCAATGCCGCTATCGATCTTAACTACTTTGCCGGCGACCTCAACAGCCTGAACCTGATGTGTGTACCACCGAAGCTCATACCATACCCAGAGAAAATAATCCTGGCGGAACTAGAGCAATTGCCTGCCGTAAAGCTTTTGGCGAGCAACAGCGAACAGCCATAAGATATCCTAAACGAAATAAACGAAGCGAGCCCTGCAACTGTAGGGCTCGCTTCGTTTATTTTGCTCGTTATGCGTAATATTAGGTATATGAAAATGGGATTCGCTTCTGTATTGATCGGCCTGGCAGGACTCGTAGTGATCACTTATTTCTACTCTCAGCTAGAAGAAAGCTATGTGGACTTAGGTGATGTACAGCATACTGTATCAAGCTATCCTATGAGCCAACCTATACTGATCTCCCTGTTTACGCTGGAAGCGCTTGGTATCTTACTCGGCTATCTCGCTTTCAGGCACCGACATATAAAGCTTGGGCTATTAGGTATAGGATTGTGCGCGCTTTGTCTGATCCTGCTATATGGGTATGGTTTTTAGAGTTGGGCTAACCCTGTTTATACCTACGTTGAGTAAAAAGTAAAAGAATGAAAGTAAATGAATTACCCGTGGAAATCCTTCAGGTGAATTACCTTGATGAATATGAAGGTACAATCACCTTTAAAACCGAGCCAGGTAATACATATGAAGCTTTTTTTTGGGGCATTCCTTTTAAAGAAGGTGAAAAGAGAACAGTAGAACTCAATCACCTGAACTTACACTTTGACTGGGAAACGACCTTTAGCTTAAATTCCTCTAAAGAAAAGAGATTAGAAAAGCTTCGAGAGGATTGGGAGTATATTGGCTATGGACAGATTGAACAGATAAATCCAGTTATAGCATGCTTTGGGGATGTTTGGCTTGATTTAGGTAACTGGACGAGTGACGAGAGAGTAATTGGAGAATACATTTACTGGCGAATTGACCGATTAGAAGTTATTTGAAAAATTCCCTGCCTAACCAAGTATATAAGCAAAGTTCCAGGTGCGCCTTGCTCACCTCAATGTACGAGTAACGTTGGGATACAGTGCTCCCCTGTTACTACTTCAGCATCCGGATGTCCTTGATGCGCAGCTGTAGCGTTACGTTTCCCCTGTACTCGTTCTCTTCTATGGTATAGCACACATCAAACGGTATACCTTTGGAGATGTGCTTGAAAAAGTCGCTAAAGCCAAAACCGATAGCATCAATGTCATAAAACCCGTCCTGCGTCAGGCGTAGCTTCAGGTGACTGTCACCGACTACGCGCACAGAGCCCGTATCGTACACGCATTCCGAAACGAACACAGGCTTCATGTTGCCCGGCCCAAAAGGCTCCATCTGTTTTATAATCTTGTAGAAGTTCTGCGTGATCTGGTTGAGCCTGATCTTGGCGTCTACTTCTATCTGCGGGATTTTCTGATCCTCGGTAATGGTGCGGGCAACCACCTCTTCAAAGCGCTGCCTGAAAGCAGGTACGTTTTCTACAGGCAACGTAAGACCTGCCGCATACATATGGCCTCCGAACTGGTCGAGCAAGTCGGAGCAGCTCTCAATGGCGTCGTGCACGTTGAAGCCATGCACTGAGCGGGCCGAGCCAGAGGCCTTGCCGTTTGACTGCGTGAGAATGATCGTGGGGCGGTAGTAATGATCAATGCAGCGCGATGCCACAATGCCAATTACGCCTTTATGCCAGTTTTCTTTGAAGAGGACTGTTGAGTTGGCATTGCGCAGAAAGTCATCCTCGGCAATCATCTGCAGCGCCTCTTTGGTAATGTTGGAGTCTTTGTCGCGGCGCTCTTTGTTGGACTCATTGATGATATCAGCCATCTCAAAAGCCTCCACCTTCGTCTGGGCCAGTAGCATGCGCACAGAGCGCTTCGCATCGCCCATACGCCCTGCCGCGTTAATGCGTGGCGCAAAGCCGAACACCACGCTGGTAATGTCCATCTCGCCTGTTATACCTGCCAGTTCCTTCAGTGCTTCGAGCCCCGGACGCAACGGGCCTGGTCCGTTGATCTGCTGGAGACCATAATAAGCCAGGATGCGGTTCTCCCCTGTAATCGGCACGATGTCGGCGGCGATGCTCACCACCAGCAGGTCCAACAGCTTAAAAGTTTCTTCTTGCGGGATGCCCTGTTGAATACAAAAAGCCTGCGCCAGCTTAAAGCCCACGCCACAGCCCGAAAGCTCTTTATAAGGGTATAGGCAATCGATCTGCTTTGGATCGAGTACAGCCACTGCCTGCGGAATGTCCTCGTCGGGTAAGTGGTGGTCGCAGATGATGAAATCTATACCTAGTGATTTGGCATAAGCTACTTTATCGGCCGACTTAATGCCGCAGTCGAGACTGATGATGAGCGAAAAACCCTGCTCTTTGGCGTAGTCTATACCTTGCGTGGATACGCCATAGCCCTCCTTATATCTGTCCGGGATATAATACTCGAGTTGGTCGGGTTGGGTGAATGGTTGCAGGAAGCTATACATGAGCGCTACCGAGGTGGTGCCGTCTACGTCGTAGTCGCCGTATACCAGTATCTTCTCGGAGCCGTGCAGTGCTTCAGCCAGTCGGTCGACGGCGCGGTGCATGTCCTTCATCAGGAAAGGGTCGTGCAGGTGGTGCAGGCTGGGGCGGAAAAAGTCTTTAGCTTCCTCGAACGTGCAGATAGCGCGCTGGCACAGCACATCGGCTAGTGTAGTGCTGATCCGGAGCGATTCGGCCAGTTGATTGATTGCCTCTGGCGCTACGCTTTCGTTATATACCCACCTTTTCTCCATATGCTGCTTCACAAATAAACCCGAGTGCAAAGGTAGTCAATTTACGTAGGATTTGGGTTTGCTGCAGCCCATTACGCAGCACCTTTGCGCTATTTTTTGTAATTTGCAGCCATACAATTCACCAGATCATGAAACGCATTAAAGAAATTTATGAGCAGTATAAGAACTACTCGCTCGACCTGATCATGTATGGATTTTTCCTTCTCTTCATCCTGATCCTGTTCCTTTTCTTCTCCTAGGATTTAGAGCAGTATACAGTTTATACCTCTCGCAAAGATTTTTACAGCATGACCCATTAGGCGCACATCGCGCAGATGGGAGTTTACTGGCCTATGGACCCGGGCTAAACAGCAGGAAGTATTACACTTACGACTGAGCGCTTTATCCAATGCCGTCAACTAAAGAAATTTTTAAAGCTGATTTGTGTGTATATAGCTGATTTGGATATATTTATCCGAATCTTACTAGAGGGCCCCTACCCCCAACTGTTGCGTGTCTCCTGATCCACGTATACTAACATACGGGAATTAGGAAATCCACTACAGCCAACTTTCGGATTGGTAAATCTGAAAGAGCCATTGTAGTTCCTGGCTCAAAACTCTCTGTCGCCAACAGTGCTGCCGTTGTTCCCCTTGGTCTGGTACAGGTATAGCGTAAGAACTTTTGCTTAGATATTAGTTTACCACAGGCGCATCGCCGCGTAGTTTGCGGAAGCGCTTGCGGGCCTCGGCCACGTAAATGCTGCCCTGATGCTTTACCAGAAACTCGTTGTATAGCTCTTGTGCCTTCTGGGTGTCTTTCAGGTTCTCTTCGTAGATGTAGGCCATCTTATACAGCGCATCATCACTCAGAATATCGGCGGGAGCACTCACCACTTTCTCCAGACTGGCAATGGCTTTGTCAAATGCGCCGATACGCTCGTAGATGCTGGCTTTCTGGAAGTAGATTTCGTCGGTCAGGCTGTGGCCCGGGAATTTCTGCAGCATGGCATCTAACCTGTTTTGCGCCTCGTCCAGCTTGTTCTGGAAAATCAGCAGGTCAATGGCTGCATACTCCTCCATTGCGACGGTAGAAGTATCCAAACCCGTGTTGTCGGTGATAAGCAGACTCAGGTCCATGGCGTCGTTAGCGATCTCGCGGCTGGTGGCCAGCTTGAGAATGTCGAGGTGAGCCTGCGCTAGCTCGAAGTCGCCTTTGTAGTAGTTGAGCCGGGCATTGCGCAGTTTGGCTTCGTGTCCGATTGGTGTTTCCTTGTGCGATTTTTCTACCTGCGAATACAGCAGCGTCGATTCCCATGGCTCCCCTTTCAGTAGGTATATATCGCCCAGCGTAAGTTTACTCTCGGCTACAAAGTCGGCCTTGGCGCGTGGCGTTGCAATCGCCTCCTGCAACAAGGCAATGGCTTTATCTTTTTCATCCAGGTGAAAGGCATATAAATTGGCCATGTGTTGCAGCACCTCCACGGTCTGGGCATTGCGCCCCACTTCAGCCAACAGCGCGTCGTAGTCAGTTATCAGCGTTCTGATCTTGTCCAGGTCAACTGGGAAAGTGTTCTCTACCTGCTCTTCACGGGCGTGAATCAATCGCTGCCGTGCAATCAGGTAGTAAGGTCCGTCAGGATATTCTTTGATGATATATTCGTAGGCTTCGATGGCGCCCTGGTAGTCCTGGTTGCGGGCACTGATGGCGCCCAGTTCCATCACGCGGGTACCGCCACTACGGGTGCGCTTGTCCACGGAGCGGGCCTGCAGCAGGGCGCTGTAGAAGTCGCGGCGCTGGATGTAAAGCCAGATCAATAGTTCGTTGTAGGCCAGCAGGTCGGGGTTTTGCTGCACCCGGGTGATCAGTTCTTTTTCCAGCGCATCAATCGTCTTTTCGTCCTGCATGCTGTTCTGCAGCATGTTCTGCACATAAATCAACTCACTTTCATTTTCCTGCAGCAGGTTAAGCGCCTCTCCTATTAAACTCTCGTGCTTCTGCCGGAAGGTATAGAGCGCGATGAGCGATCGGTTGTGCTCATAGGGATTTTTGCTGAGCTCGCGGCCACGTAGGTAGGCTCTCTCGGCATAGTCAAACAACTCGTGCTGCACAAATACGCTGGCTGCTACTATCACCTCCTCCGGCTTTAACTGCGCGATCAATTTGTCGAAGTGCTTCTCGGCCGCTGCTTTGTCCCCGGCTGCCTGGTACACTATACCTAAGTCAACGTTGTAGCTAAACTGACCGGGGTAGCGCTTGATGGTGCGCTTCACCAGCTTCTCGGCATCTTTGTGGTTGTTCTGCGCCAGCAGGGTTTTCAGGTAGTCGGGGTACACGACGGAGAAAAGACGCTGGTCGTCGATGAGCTTGCTGTAGATGGTCTCCGCCTTCTGGTATTCGCCCTTGCTGAAGTACTCGCGTGCCAGCTCCAATTCCTGGTTTTGCGCCATGGCGCCAGGTATAGCCAGCAGTAGCAGGGCCAGTGTCAGCAGCAGGTAGGTATAGCAGGTCTTCACAGGTATAGGCATCATCTCTTAAAACGTGTATGCGGGCTTTTTGATATGGACTTATCACTCGAAAATGAAGATAGCCAATAATTTTGATTTGGCCATTAACAACAAAGGGCTGCTTCTTCCGAAACAGCCCTTTGCACTTATACCTTCTGTAAGTCTTAGAAGAATCTTACGCGGTTGTCTTTAATATCGGCTTTCTCTTTGATCGCCTCGAATGCGTTGGTTTCTACACGCGAAGAGCGGGTGTTGGCCAGCTGTGCTTTCACACCAGAAAGGTCTTGTGCTTCCGGAGCTTTGGTCACGCTGGTCAGCTCTGCTATCACCACACCACCCTGTCCTTCAATAGGAGCGGTACGGCTGCCAGGCTTCAGGCCAAATGCGCTGCCGATAGCCACTGGCTCCAGGCCCAGGCCAGGTATAGCACCAGAAGCAAGCGATACATCTGCAGCATCTCTTACAATCGCATCCGGACCATAGTTAGCCGCGATCTGATCGATTGAACCTGTGGCACCTTTCAGCTTGGCGATGATCTGCTGTGCTTTTACCTCGTTACGAACGGCTGCAGTCAGCTCTTCTTTCACATCCTCCAGCTTAGCATAACCAGCCTCACGCTTGCCTGTCAGGGTAGCGATCACGTACTGGTCGTTGATCTCGAACACAGGCGATACGTCACCCACCGAAGTGTCTTTGGAGTAAGCCCAGCGCACCAGTTCTCTGGCGTTGCTCAGGTTACCTACCAGCACGTTGTTTTTACCTACGTTTGGCGCTTCTTCAACAGAAAGTGCCTCGTTTTTCTTCACGTTCTCTCTGAACTCCTGGGTTGAACCGCTTGTGCCAGCCAGCTCATCAGCCATGGCATAGGCCTGATCGCGGGTGGCGTCGCTGGCGTCCAGTGAGCGCTGCACGGCAGCCACTTTGTAAGTACGCTTCGACTTAGGAGCTGTTATTTTAATGATGTGGTAGCCATACTCTGTTTCAACAGGAGCAGGCAGCAAGCCTTCGGCAGTAGCACCGAATACTGCTTTCTCAAAAGCTGGCACCATGCGGCCTTCCGTGAAGTAACCCAGGTCACCACCTACTGACGCAGTACCGTCCGAACCATGCTGTGCCGCCATTGCACCGAAATCAGCGCCATTTTTGATCTGTGCCTGAATGTCTTTTGCTTTGGCAAGGGCTGCCTGCTTCGCCTCCGGCGTGTCGTTCTCTGGCTTGATCAGTATGTGGCTGGCACGGGCTGTGTTCACGCTGCCGTCCTTGATGTCCATGATCTTATACAAAGCATAGGTTTCGCCTTCATTATAAGGGCCGTATACCTTGCCTTCTTCCAGTGGCGCGATTTTATGCAGTTGCTCAGGCAATTCTGCTGTGTGCAGGTACGTGCCGTCGTATGGTACGTCTGAGTGCGTGTTTACAAAAGCAGAATCGTTAGTTGATGTCGCGAACTGCTCAGTCAAATCTTTCAGCTCTTCCTGGAAGTAGTTCATGTCGTCAGTAGAAGCAGCAACCGGAATAGTCACAAACTCCACTGTACGGCCATCCTCTACTTTGTAGAGCTCCTTATTGCGATTATAGTAGTCTTTCAACTGGGCGTCTGTTACGCTAACAGTAGAGTCAGCAATCGAGAAGTAAGGGATGTACAACACTTTCATGTTGGCAATCATGTTCTGCGCATCGAAGTGCTTCTTCGCTTCAGCCCCTGTTACGTACACCGACTTGGTCAGCAGGTTGCTATACTTGGTCTGGATGCGGTCGTTGAGGATACTCTGCTCGAAGTTAACCCACATCGGACGGCCACCAGTCTGGTCCAGGTTCTGCAGGTACTGAACAACCTGCGCACGGTCAAACTCGCCTGTTTGCGGGTTAGTGAATGCCTGACGAACCGATGGGTGGATGTTGTTACCCTGTACCATGTCGGCCAGTTCTTCTTCTGACACCTGAATGCCCAGGCGGTCGTACTCTTTCTGCAAGGCTATCTGGAAGATTAGCTGGTTCCAGGCTTGCTCGCGCATCATGGCCATTTCGCTCTCGGTGGCAGCACGCTGTACCTGTCCTTCGTACTGGGCTTTTATCTGCTGGAACACCATATCGAAGCGCTGGTAGTCAATTTCCTCACCGGCTATTTCGCCTACGGTAGTCGCATCGTTACCCAAAAGTCTGGAGTTTGGCCCTAATAGGTCGCCGCCTACTACAAATACGCCAAGTCCAATGGCGATAGCGCCAACAGCCCAACCCGACTTCTCTCTAATCTTGTTAATTAATGCCATGTGTTATACGAATGATAAAGGATGTGCAAAATAAGGTTAATCGCGCAAAAATTCAAAATTTTGTGTGCATCTGTTTAAAATACGCCATCTGCCTGTAAGTCTGGATCTTTGAAGAGCTTCACGGCATTGATGCGGTTATCGTCCATCGACAGGATGGTAATAGTGAAAGGACGCAGCTCCACCACATCGCCCGGCTTCGGTATTTCACCCAGCACCGAGAAAATAAGGCCGCCCAGTGTCTCGTAATCCCCTTCGGGCAGGTTGAGCTCGTATTTGTCGTTGAGGTAATCGATCTCGTGGCGGGCGCTCAGCAGGTATAGGTGCTTGGCCGGGAACGCCTGCTCGAGCAGGGCCTCGTAATCGTACTCGTCCTGTATCTCCCCCACAATCTCTTCGATTACGTCCTCTACCGTTACAATGCCCGAAGTTCCACCGAACTCGTCTACCACCACGGCCACGGTGCGATGCTCCGTGCCGAAACGCAGAAATAGCTCACTGGCCAACATACTTTCCGGCACCAGGCTCACAGGCGACAGGATTTCCCGGATCTGGCGTGGTTGCTGGAACATGTCCAGTTGGTGACAGTACCCGATGATGTTGTCAATCGAGTCTTCGTACACCAGTATTTTAGAATGCCCCGTTTTGATAAAGGCGTCACGCAGCAGCTCTACCGGTTCGTTCACCTCCACCGCCTTCACCTCCGTGCGCGGCACCATGCATTCCTTCACACGCACTTTCTTAAACTCGAGCGCATTATGGAATATCTCCTGGTTTACTTCCGGGGCTCCCTCCTCTACCGGGTGGTAGAGCCTGTTTTTGATGAACGCGTTCAGGTCCGTTACCCCAAACACCGGGTACTCGTCCGAGAACTCGATCTTAAGCACATGCTCAACAATCCATTTGCTTAGTCTCATCAACAGGATGACAACAGGGTACAGCAGGTAATACAGCACCAGCATCGGTATAGCCAGCATGTCGAGCATGCGGTTGGGATTGATGGCAAAGAGGCTGCGGGGAAGAAACTCGGCGGTGAGCAGCACGAAAACCGAAGCCACCAGTACCTGTAGTACCAGAATAAGCGGGGCCAGCTGCAAAGAGTTTGGCAGGTACGCCTGGAACAAGGTATAGAGGATGCCCGCTATCACGAAGCCGTAAAGCACCAGCGAGAGAACGTAACCAACCAGGGTAGTGCCCATCAGGTGGGCAGGTTGACGAAGCAGATGCGTGAGGATGCGCCCGGAAAGGACGTTGTTTTTCTCATCGAGCTCTATCTGCAGTTTATTCGCTGCCATAAAAGCGATCTCCATACCTGCGAAAAAGGCACAGGACAGCAACGCAACAAATAGCAGCAGTATCTGGTCGGGGTCTATCATAAGATACTACAGACTACTCGGTCTGTTTCTTCTTGCGGTAATGGTACACGATGTACAGCATAAAGCCGATCATGTAGATCCAGTAATTGCCAGCTATATCAGACTCCTGAATGCTTCTGTGCACGCCGATGACCATGGCTACGAAAGCCAGCGACAATAAAATAGTATTAACCAGTTTTTGGCTCATTATTCTTTCAGGCTGAATACGCCCGTTACTTTTTTGATTCTATAATTGCTAAAGTCCTGGTTCGCCTCCAGGCCGTGCCCCATCAGGATTTCCTCGGGAGTCGTGATCTTCACAAACTTGTCTGTGTAGATCTGCGCTTTGGCTTTGTTCCAGTAAAGTTCTTCGGTTTCGAGCTTTTCCTGCTTCTGCAGATTGTGCACGATCACGTTGCCCCGCACCAGGTATAGGTCCTTGTTGCGCTCCTGCTTGCCGTAGTTGGCCCGCAGCGTGGACGTTACCGTCTCTCCTTTCTCCAGAAACTCTACATCAATTCCATCCGGAAAAACCACATCGCCATTTTCGTAGTCTTCCTGCATCGGGGTCTGCAGCCTGACCATCACCTTGGCAGAGTCGCTGTAGAGGGTCAGCACATTGGCTGTTTCCCGGAAGGGGCCTTCATATTTTTTTTCCTGGTCCGGGTCTTTCAGCTCTGTTCCGCAGCCTGCTGCCAAGATGGCCAGTAAGGCGATCAGCACTGAAAAAATAGATCTCGGCATGCTTTTTATCCTTATCGAAAGTGAAGATACTAAAAATTAAAAAAGACCGTCGTCAGAACGGCCTGTTTTAATAATGCTTTTAAAGTCGGAATAGTTTACTCTATTCTGCGTTTTACAAACCAGCGGCTGTTGATGGTCACACCTGCACCGAACTGGAAGTAGTTTTCAGCGATCAGGCCATTGTCAGTCGTACCCCGCTTGCCATAGCCCATCATCACGTTAAGCTGGAAAGGAGGCTCAAAGTAATTCCCACGTCCTATTGGAAACGTTGCGCCTCCTGTAACGGCCATGTCCTTGATGTTCTCGCCGTTAATGCTGTACGGACTTTGACCATAGCGCAGGCCGCCCCGGTATGTAACACGTTTGAAATAACTGTCGATGGAGGTTGGATTGGGCGTGTACTCGGTACCGAAACCGATCTTGTAGCTTTTGCCCAGTTCCTGCTCTCCGTCCAGGTTGCGGTAGTCTGACCAGTCCTGCGTCATGAACTCTGTAGCAATGGTCAGGTTAGAGCCGTTGTCGTAGCTGATGGAGGCGTTTAGGCTTGGCGGAACATTCACGGAAGATTCTACACTGTCAGGCAGCATAGGCGCTCCCTTGAGGGCATCCCCCAGGTCGCGGCGCTCGTAGGCGGTGCTGCGCTTGGCATTCAGGTCGGTGCCCAGGGTATAAACTGCTCCCGCGCTTATATAGGACTTGTCAGCTATTTTCTTGCGGTAGTTGGCTCCACCTCTGAATATAAAATCTGTATAGCGGGTTCGCTCTACGTAGGCCACCCGCTCCAGCGACGCGTTGCTGATCGTCGTATCCGCCACGATAGAGGAAGACTCCTGTGAAATAGTGCCGAACAGGTATGAGGCGCTGGCGCCAATTGTCAGGCCGTCAGCTATTCTAACCCCGTGTCCGAAGTATAGTTCCGAAATGCCGCCTTCGCCGCTGTATTCGCTGATTACCACAGCTTCCTGCCTGTTCGGCAAAGAACCCATGTTAGTGATGTTATATTCAACTGAGCTATAAGGCCTTAGGCTAAGAGCAGAACTCCAGCGCTTGGTAATAGGTACGCCCAGGGTCAGATAAGTGAGGTTGGCATCGCCGTCACGTTGCGACTGGGTGGCATTTTTCAGTGTTTTATACCTGCCTGCTATACCTACATCAAACACCGTGATGCTATTGTAATACAGAAGTGCCGGGTTGGCGGTGTTGGAATGAAAGCTGTTTCCAGTGCTTGCGCCTACATCGCCCATTGCTGCCGTTCGCAGGTTGCCTAAGTTTGTGTTGAGTTCTCCTAATCCGTAGCGGGAGTAAGGCGAGTTACCGATGCTTTGCGCCTGCACGCCCTGCGCCAGGCACAGTACGGATGCGCAAATAAGTAAACGGAGCGTTTTATACATTATGTCTTAATATTCTTTGCAGTCCAATCAGGACCAGTTCAGGAATCACAAAGATGGGGTGTTTTACGGTACTTTCAAAAAATCCTGCGTCTCCTCCACAAAGTATAACCACCAGTTTATCTGATTTTTGGCGATACGCGCTGATAATTCCCTCTACCTCTGCCACACTACCGCCCAGCACACCGCTCTCCAGCGACTCCTGCGTGGTCTGCCCGATCAAAGGAAAATTTTCGTGGATTCCTTGTACTAACGGAAGGCGGCCCGTAAAATTATGCAGGGCTTTAAATTTCATCTGGATGCCAGGTGCTATACCTCCGCCCTGGTAATGGCCGCGCTCATCTATAAAGTCGTAGGTGATGGCTGTGCCGGCATCAATCGTCAGGCAGTTGCGCCCGGGAAAGAAATAGTGGGCTGCCACGGCAGCTGCAATCCGGTCGGCACCCAGTGTTGCGGGAGTCTTGTAATCGTTGGAAACAGGCAGGGCTGTCTGCGCCGAAAGCATGATAATGCTTCCGGATACTGACAGCCCTGTTTGAATTTTTGCCGCGTCGCCACTCACTGACGCAATAATGGCGTGGTCAAAAGTCTGGGAGGCTACCGCTTGCGGTAGTCCCTCCTGTTCTTTAAAACTGCCTTGCGAGACAAGGGCGTCCTCTTCGAAGACTCCATACTTACCTCCTGTATTGCCTATGTCGATGGCGATGCTGCGCATATGCTTACATAAAGTATTTCAGACGAATCACTTCTTTTTCGGACAGGTAGCGCCACTCGCCGCGTGGCAGATCTTTCTTAGTCAGGCCAGCGTACTGCACACGGTCCAGCGTTACCACATCATAGCCCAAGTGCTCAAAAATACGGCGCACGATGCGGTTACGCCCGATGTGGATTTCCAATCCGAGAAACTTCTTCGAATCGCCCAACATGGCCACGTCGTCTACCATCGCTTTGCCGTCTTCCAGCTCCACGCCTTCCACTACTTTCTGAAAATCGTCTTTGGTGATCGGCTTGTCCAACTCCACCTGGTAGATTTTCTTGATCTCGTTTGACGGGTGCGTCAGTTTCTGGGCCAGCTCACCATCGTTGGTGAACAACAGCAGACCAGTCGTATTGCGGTCCAGGCGGCCAACCGGGAAGATACGCTCTTTCGAGGATTTCTCCACGAGGCTCATCACGGTCTTGCGACCCTCCGGATCCTCTGTCGTCGTGATAAAGTCTTTTGGCTTGTTGAGCAGCACGTATACCATCTTCTCGCGGCTTAGCACTTTCTTACCGTATGTCACGGTATCAGAAGGCTGTACTTTGAAGCCCATTTCGGTTACTGCTTCGCCATTCACCTTGATCTCGCCTGACAGGATCAGCTCATCCGCCTCACGGCGGGAACATACCCCTGCATTGGCAATGTAACGGTTCAGACGGATGCTTCCGTCCTCGTCTTCGCCTTTGCGATTGGTTTTCTTGATGCGCGGATTGTCTTTGTAGCGGCGCAGGTCGTAGTTTGGTGTCTCTGGATTGTGCTCTGAATCGGAGCTGCTGTCGAAACTGCGGCCACGGCGCTCTTCGCCACCTTTGCTGAAGCTGTCTTTGCGGTCAAACGATTTTCGCTCGCCGCCTTCGCGTCGATCACCAAAGCTGCGTCTTTCGCCGCCTTCTCTGCGATCGTCCCCGAAAGAACGTTTCTCGCCACGGTCACCACCTTCACGACGGTCACCAAAGCTGCGACGCTCGCCACGTTCTTCTCTTTCACCGCCTTCTCTGCGGTCGCCATAAGGCTTGCGTTCGCGATCGCCACCGAAAGATCGGCCTCCACCACTCTCTCTTCTATCACTGTATGGCTTGCGCTCGCCGCCTTCGCGGCGATCGCCATACGATTTGCGTTCTCTATCGCCACCGTAAGATCTGCGTTCTCCGCCTTCGCTACGGTCATTGCCATATGAACGGCGTTCACCTCTTTCTTCACGGTTTTCACCGAACGAACGACGCTCGGCTCCTTCTTCTCTATTGTCGCGGCTAAAGGATTTTCTCTCGCCACGCTCTGAGTCAAAGCGACGCTCACCACCTTCTTTGCGTTCACCACCCTCGCGGCGATCGCCATAGGATCTGCGTTCGCCTCCCTCGTTGCGGTCGCCATAAGGCTTGCGCTCCCGGTCACCCCCGGAAGAACGTCTTTCACCGCCTTCTTTGCGGTCACCATATGATTTGCGTTCGCGATCGCCACCGAAAGAACGGCCTTCGCCGCCTTCTCTGCGATCTCCGTACGACTTTCTTTCTCCGCCTTCGCGGCGCTCTCTGTCGCCTCCGAAGCTGCGGCGCTCACCACCTTCGCGGCGGTCGCCGTAGGATTTGCGGTCTCCGCGGTCGTCTCTTCTATCGTTTCCGTAAGAGCGGCGCTCTCCGCCATCTCTTCCTTCGCCTTTATCTCTTCTGTTAAATATCTTCTTTTCGCCGCGGTCGTTGTACGGTCTGCCTGACTCGTTTCTGTCAGACGATCTTCTGCCTTCGCCGTCGCGTGAAGGTCTTTCGTTTTCTGTTGCCATTGTCTAATAATTATCGATGCAGTATCGCTACTGTACCCTTTGTGTGCAGTATATGTAAGAATAGTATACTCTAATGAATGATGGGGGTTCGCTAATCGGCTATCTCGCCAATCATGTTTTCTTCTGAGGCGAAATCCTTTAGCTGTGGAAGGTCCTTGATGTGGTTAATACCGAAGTAGTCCATGAACTTTTGAGACGTGCCGTACAGTACGGGTCTCCCAATGGTTTCGGCTTTACCCTTAATCTCGATAAGTTCTTTCTCTAATAGTTTGTGAATGGCATAGTCGCAGCCCACGCCGCGAATCTGCTCTACGGCCGAGCGGGTGATCGGCTGTTTGTAGGCAATAATTGCCAGCGTCTCCAGAGAAGACGCTGACAATTTCTTTTTTGACTTATGTTTCAGGTACGTGCTGACCGTTTCCTGGTACTCCGGTTTGGTCAGGAATTGGTAGCCGCCTCCTATAGCATATATCTGAAAGGCAAAACCTGACTCAGCCAGCTGCTGATTGATATTCTCAATAGCTTCCAGCACATCACTTACCAGCACCTCCATTTGCAGCGACTCCGTGAGGCAGCGCTGCACCTCTTCGATGCTTATGGGCGATAGGGCACAAAATACCAGTGCCTGAATATGGTTCTGCAGTATATTCAAAGTATAAATTGACTAGTCTTTACGCTGAAGCTTGGCTTCGATGGTATGCTGTGTGTGTGGCACGGCACGCAGTCTCTCTTTCGGGATCAGCTTGTCCGTCACGATGCACACACCGTAAGTACCGTTTTTAATGCGGATCAGCGCATTTTCCAGCTGCTGGATAAACTTCATCTGACGCGACGCCAGTTGGTTCAGGCTTTCCTTCTCCGCTGTGTCTGCACCGTCTTCCAATACTTTGGTTGGAGATGCCGTGTTATCGGTGCCCGAGTCGTTTTTGCGGCTCAAGGTCTCTTTTATAAAAGACACCTCCTTGCGTGCGTTCGTCAGCTTCTCCTGAATGATTGCTTCAAATTCTGCCAATTCCTCACGGGAATACCGCTGTTTCTCTTCGTTTGTGTTCATTATACTATCTTAGAACTAGGTTATAGCTTTTGTCTTGCTTCTTAAAAAACTACTCCTTGGTTGTGTTAGCGCTTGTGCCTACTCAACAGCAAAGGGGAAGTTTTAGTTTACTGCTTCAAACTTATGCCAAAAACTGAACCACACTGATGTTCAGATTATTATTTAAGCTAAATTTCGTGCAAAAATAGAAGTTATATCTATAATTTGCTACCCGCCTTCTTTATTTTAATTTTAATTTTGTCTTTCCGCTCTTTTATCCAGCTCGCTGCAATACTGGAATGGAACTTGCTGATAGCCTGAACATGATCTGCTTAACTTAGGTTCGATATACGCTCATTAATATATGAAAAACAGAATAATACTCGCTTTTGCTGCTGCTACACTCTTTTTTATACCTTTCCAGCAGGTTCATGCTCAGGCACAACAGCCCAGTAGAGCAGTGATAAAGGTAAATCCCTTGAGTGCTTTCGCGCTTACGGGATCCGGTTTTCTGGAGTATGCCATTACTGATAACCTGAGTGCGCAGCTGGGCGCTTCCGTTTCGGGCATCTCTGTTTCTGATGTCAAGTTCAGGGGGTATGGCTTTACGCCTGAGCTGCGCTATTACTTCTCTGAAAACAAAACGGCGCCCATGGGGCCTTATGTGGCAGGCTATGGCCGCATCAGGAGCTTTAAACTGACAATGGATAAGCAGGATGAAGAAGGCCGGGACTACAGCGCCACTTACAAACCTGTAGGTGCTGGCGTGGCCATCGGTAACCAGTGGATCTTTAACAGCGGCTTTACTTTTGATGTGTTTCTGGGAGCCGGCTACAATGGCGGCAACCTGAAGGTGAACGTGGGGACAGAAGAAGACTTTGATGCCGGTATAATCGGCGACATGCTTTTGGGAGGTGGTTTTGCCGTTCGGCCAGGTATAGCAATCGGCTATAATTTTTAACCTTCCTATACCTGTATTCCCTTGTATAAAATCAGAAAGGCCCTTGCTACAACTAGCAAGGGCCTTTTTTTATACCTCTATACCTGCTCCTAGTCTAGAAGCTTAGCATGTGGATGGCCGCTGCGGCTGCCTCTACGCCTTTGTTGCCGTGCTTACCGCCGGCTCTGTCCAGGGCCTGCTCCAGGTTATTGGTCGTGACCAGGCCAAACGACACGGGCTTGTTGAACTTGAGTGACACATTGGTGAGTCCATTTGCTACCGCGTGGTTAATGTAGTCGTCATGCTTGGTATCGCCTTTGATCACTACGCCGATACAGATCACCGCGTCGATCTCTTCCTGCAGTGCCAGGAACTGTGCACCCAGTGTTAGCTCGAAGCTGCCAGGCACCGTATTCCGGAAGATGTTCTCCTTTTTGGCACCGTGCTGCAGCAAAGTATCAATAGCACCTGCACACAGTACATCGGTTATCTCGTGGTGCCAGTCGGCCACTACAATGCCAAATCTCTTTTCAGATATATCGCCGAAGCCCTCTTTCTTGTAGTCGTTCAGGTTTTTGAGAGAAGTAGCCATATGTTTAATCGTTGATTGTTAAATTGTTGATGGTTGAGCTCGCAGGTATAGGTATAGCACCAGGCTCCGTACAGGTATAGCTCCTGTGTTATACCTCACCAGCTTAAAAAAAGAAGCGCTTTTGCCGGAAAGACAAAAGCGCTTTTTATATCCAGGCCTTCGCCTATCGGATCTTAGTTGGCAGCAGCTGTACCGGCCAGTGACTCAGCAAGTGCCTTGTACTTCTTGGCATCAGTTACTTCAGCTGACGAAGCATAATCCTTGATGATTTTGTCATACATGCTAACGGCAGACTTGAAGTCGTTGGCAGCTTCGTAAGCTACGGCAGCCTTCATCAGGTACAGTGGTGAGAAGAATGCATTGCTGTTGTGGTTAGCAGCTTTGTTATACAGGTCAGCTGCCTCCTTGTACTTGCCCTGCTCAGAGAGTGCATCGCCTGTCAGGCTGTAAGCACGTGCCTGCATCAGGTAGTCATCTGACTTAAAGCCTTCGAGGTGAGACTGTGCTTCGGCAAAGCTTCCCTGCTTCAGTAAAGCAACACCAGCATAGAACTTGGCCAGGTTGCCAGCCTCTGTTCCGCTATACTCATCAGAGATCTTCAACAGACCATCGTACTGACCGTCGCCGTTCAGAGCTTTGTTAAGCGAATCGGCTTCGAAGTAGTATACTGCCTGGAACATGGCTTCGTGGGCCTCCTGGTTCTGGGTAGTGCGGTGGTTATAGTACAGGAAACCTGCAACAACAATAGCAGCAATGGCGGCAAACACACCGAGCAGCTTGGTCTTGTTTTTCTTCACAAAGTCCTCCGAATGCGCCAGGCGTTCAGCCAACACCTCCGGACTCTCTACCAGCTCCTCAAACTCGCTGTGCTTCTTTACTGTCTCTTTTGCCATTAGTTTAATTGAAATAAGAACTCAAAAATAGAAATTAAAAGCGATTCGTTCCAAATCTCATAAGACCAGAACATCAAATTTATGTTTTTTAATTCCTAATCTTTAAATATTTAGACTTTAGTCCATTATATATGGATAGTTCGGCTCCACATAAATGTCGGTATACAGCTCAGAAGGATCCGGGTATGGAGACTCTTCGGCAAATTTCACAGCATCGGCTACGATCTGCTTCTGCTGCTCGTCGATCTCCTCCAGTTCCTCTTCAGTCGCCCAACCGTTTTTCAGGATAGTGGCTTTTACAGACTCTATCGAGTCGCGGCCTTTGTAGTCTTCGAGTTCTTCTTTGGTTCTATACTTGGCAGGGTCAGACATAGAGTGACCTTTGTAGCGGTAAGTTCTGAACTCCAGCAGGGTTGGTCCTTCTCCGGCACGGGCACGCTCGGCGGCTCTTGCCACAGCCTCGTGCACATTCTCCACGCTCATAGCCTCTATTGGCTCCGAAGGCATGTCGAACGCAAGGCCCAGTTTATAAAGCTCTGTCACGTTAGACGTACGCGTTACGGATGTACCCATTGCGTAACCGTTGTTCTCGATTACGAAAATCACTGGCAGTTTCCAGGTCATGGCCATGTTCAGGGCCTCGTGGAACGCACCTTGACGTACGGCACCGTCGCCCATGTAGCAGATGCACACGTTGCCGGTCTTGTTATACTTCTCGGCAAAGGCTATACCTGCGCCCAGTGGCACCTGGCCACCCACAATACCGTGACCGCCCATGAAGTTCACCTCTTTGTCGAACATGTGCATCGAGCCGCCTTTGCCTTTGGAGCAACCGGTCACCTTTGCAAACATTTCGGCCATAATCGCACCTGGCGACGAGCCCAGCGCCAGCGGGTGTGCGTGGTCGCGGTAAGCAGTGATCCACTTATCGTCTTTGGTGAGCGCTGTAGCAGCACCGGCCACACAGGCCTCCTGGCCAATGTAGAGGTGGCAGAAGCCTTTAATCTTCTGCTGGCCATACAGCTGACCAGACTTTTCTTCAAAACGGCGCATGAGTTTCATCGACTCGTACCACCGCATGTAGGTCTCTTTTGAAAATGATGGTTCAGCCTGTACCTTTGCTTTCTGCGACTTCGCTTTTGCCTTTTCTTTCGTATCAGCCATGAGTATTTGTGTAACGTTATTGTTGTGCCTACAGCTTTTTTAGCGAGATTCGGCCCAAAATGGACGGCAAATCGGCTTACTGTCGGGTTTTAGCATGCGAAATTAAGGAAAAAGAAATCAAAGACGAAACTAATGCTCCTCGAAAATCTAAGTCTGCTGTTTTTCAAGAACTACGACGACGCTAACATTAGTTTCTCGCCGCACATAAACTGCTTTATCGGCGACAACGGCAGCGGCAAGACCAACCTGCTCGACGCCATCCATTACCTCTCCATGACGCGCAGCGCTTTCAACAGCTCCGATGCCCTCAATATCAAGCAGGGCGAGGAGTACTTTATGGTAAAAGGGCGCTTTAAGATAGAGGAAGAGAAGCACACCGTAACCTGCAGTCTGAAGCAAGGCCAGAAGAAAACGGTGCTTCATAATAAGGTGGCGTATGAGAAGATGAGCGACCACATCGGCCGCTTTCCGGTGGTGCTGATCTCGCCCTACGATACTGATTTGATCCGCGAGGGCAGCGAGGAGCGCCGCAAGTACTTCGACAGCCTGATCTCGCAGCTCAACCATACCTACTTGGAGCAGCTCATCCAGTACAACTACGTCCTCAAGCAGCGCAACTCGCTGCTCAAGCAGTTTGCCGAGCGCCGCTACTACGACCGCGACTACCTGCACATCCTCAACGAGCGGTTGGTGCCGCTGGGTGAGCAACTGGCACAGGAGCGTATAGCCTTTCTGGAGAGTTTTGAGCCGGTTTTCCAGAAGCACTACCGCCACATCTCAGACAGCCACGAAACCGTGACGCTCACTTACAAAAGCCAGCTCCCCGGCGCCAGCTTTGCGCAGCTGCTGGAGCAGGCCGAGCAGAAGGACCGCGCCCTGCAGCGCACCACCGTGGGCACGCACAAAGACGACTTTGTGTTCCTGATGGACGGCAACCCCGTGAAGAGCTTCGGCTCGCAGGGCCAGCAGAAGAGCTATGTGATCGCCCTGAAGCTGGCGCACTTCGAGGTGATGTCCGAGCGCCAGCACCACAAGCCCCTCCTCCTCCTCGACGACATCTTCGACCGCCTCGACGAGAAACGCATCACTAAACTTATGCAAATGGTCGCCGCCCATACCTTCGGCCAGATCTTCCTGACCGATACACACCTGGAGCGGACAGATAAGATCCTGGAAAACCTGTCGGAGCAGATCCGCAGGTTTGAGGTAAAGGAGGGAACGGTGAAGTTGATCGAGTAATGGTTGGTTGTTGGATTCAACTTTATCCTTCGCCTTGATGTTACCAGGTAGAGCGGTATTTCATCGTACTCCGGGCAGTAGCATTTTTATACCTCCGAAACTTTGAATCCTTTTGGAGCTTTCGCAGTCTACAGCACAGATAATTTAAAATTCAATCTTATGAAGACGATCATGCTGTTAAACGAAGAAACTGAAAAGAAGCAAGGAGGCTGTACCTGCCCTGATTGCAATTGTGCCAACTGCGATTGTGGAAATTGTGCCGATAGCCAGTGCACGTGCGAAAAATGCGAATGTGAAAACTGCGTAAATTGTTGTTAACAAGGTATAAAGTGAGGAGGGGCAATCTCTCCTCACCTTAAAATTACACCAAATGCAGAAAGACACTTTACATATCTGGAATGGTCTGAAAGAGAACCTCTACCGCTTTATTCTGAAAAGAGTCAGGAGCCAGGCGGAGGCAGAAGATATTCTGCAGGAAGTTTTCATTAAGATCCACCTCAACCTGCCCCAACTTAAAGATCATTCCCGCGTGCAGGCCTGGGCCTACCAAATCACCAGGAACCAGATTGTAGACTTTTATAAGCAAAACAGGCAGTCGGTTGAACTACAGGATACGACGCTTGAAAGGTTGTCGGAGCCAGAGAGTAGGGACATGTACTGCTGTTTCGAATCCTTCATCCATGAACTTCCTCAAAAGTATAGGAACGTGCTGGAGTTGATTAACCTGGAAGGCAAAAAGCAACAGGAGGTGGCCAAACTGCTGGGGGTTTCGCTTGCCAATACCAAGTCGAGGGTACACCGCGCGAAAGAAATGCTGAAGGAGAAGTTTGTGGCATGCTGCCAGTTTACAATAGATGCGCAAGGCAAGCTGAAGGGAGAGCAGAATTGCCAACGCTGTGGCTTCGAAAGTTAGTAGAAGCGGGCTGCTTTTTAACTCGGTGCCGTTACTGTATAACTTATAACCAGCGCATAAGCTATAACTCTGCAGCTTTATGATTACTTTTGCCTGAGCTTTACGAGAGGAAATTAAAAGCCAAACGGAAAGCCCCCGGAAGTTTTTCAGAAGTCAGCAATTTGCCTGAAATGCATGCTTCTGTTAAAACCAACCCGCTCATTCAAAAACCAACCACCCGTGCGCTACTACAAGAAGAAAGAGGAGATTGCGAAGCGAAAGGCTGACGTGCAGACCATCGGCGACAGCATCAAAGGGTTGCTGAAGGCCTACCGGCTGCAGGGCAAGCTCAATGAGGTGGACCTGGTGCAGCGTTGGGAGGAAATCATGGGCAAGCCCATCGCCATGAAAACGAAGGAACTCTATTTCCGGGATCAGAAATTGTTTGTGCGCCTCACCTCCGCCCCCCTCAAGCACGAGCTCAACATGTCGAAAAGCAAAGTGGCAGAATTGCTCAACCGCGCCATGGGAGACGAAGTGGTGAAAGAAGTAGTATTTTTGTAGGCGCTATACCTGCTGCTTTTTTATGAGAAACCTTGCGTTTTTAATTCCATCGGTGCTGTTTTTGAGCATGAGTTTTGGTTGTGAGCAAAGTAAACGAAGCCTGACAGAAGCTGACGGCGTTACAATCGAGTCGGCAGAAGAAACAATAACGGATGCACCCGTTATGGAAGTTTCCTCTGAACCTGAACCCGAAGAACAGACAGCAACTGAAAGCACGGCCACTGCGTGCGAGGAAAAAGACGAAGACAATCCGGGCTCCGAAGATCCGATCATCGTCAGAACCTGCACTTACCAAAATTATAGATCGGTGGCTACCGGCATGCCCGACTACAAAGGTCGCTACAGCTGGGAGTACGCCCTGTACAAGTTGGACAATGAGGAATCTGTGCCGATTAAAAACGAACTCCTCTTCAACGAAAAACGAGACGATTTGCTCCGGCAAATCAACCAACGGATTCAAGCGGAGTACCAGCTCTTCTCAGGTGACCCTGACTTTAGTGACTGCTTTGCTATGGTGGAGTCTATACCTGCGTTTGGTTTCGATGAGCTGAGTATCGGCTTTGAAGATGACCTGCTCGTTTTTCATGCCTCGCTTGGCCTACCTGAAGCATGCCTGTCGATAGATGGCGCTTCTGTTTCTTTTAAGCTCTCCGAAGTAGCTCCTTATTTGCAGCAATAGCGTACCCCCGCTTTTGCCGGTCCCGTATACCTTGCCATAATCGATAAACAGAACATGGCTATACCTGCATTCCGACCTGTCTCCTATTCCCGCACCACCCTTACCGAACTCATGATCCCGAGCTACGCCAACTTCGGCGGCAAGATACACGGTGGCATTCTACTCTCGCTCATGGACAAAGTGGCTTACGCCTGCTCCGCTAAGCATGCCGGCAATTATTGCGTGACTGTAACAGTAGATGGAGTACATTTTCTGCAACCCGTGGAGGTGGGAGAACTGGTATCCCTGCTGGCTTCGGTAAACTACGTGGGCAATACTTCGCTGATGGTAGGTATAAAAGTGATCGCCGAGAACGTGAAAACAGGTATAGTCAAACATACCAACACCTCATACTTTACCATGGTAGCCAAAGGCGACGATGACAAACCGACGCAGGTGCCCGGCCTCACGCTGGAAAGCCGCGAAGATGCCCGGCGTTTTCTGGAAGCTATCAAGCGCCGTGAACTGGCGCAGCGCTACCAAACAGAACTTACCGAGGCCAAACATGGCATTGCCGTTGAGGCGGAACTCTACAAACTCGAAGGCGAGCGCTGCCAGCTGAACTATACACCCTGAGTTTGCCCCGGAGTTTACACCTCAGCCTTGATTTCTCTGTTATACCTGCGCTTGCCTATACTTTGGCTCAGCCTTTCTTTTCATTCTTTCCTGAAGCTGCTTATATTTAGAATCTAAATCTAAACAACTAAGCACTTAACCGACCTCACCTAACACAAATGACTTACAGAACAAAGTTCACCCGACTGCTGGCGCTCTTCATGCTGGCAGGACTATACCTTAGCCAAACCGTAGCGGCACAGGCCCCAGCCACACACGACGAAGAAATCAAGCAAATGGTCAATGAAGTGTCGGCAGACAACCTGCGGTCGCTCGTCGATAAAATGGTCTCTTTTGAAACCCGGCACTCCCTGAGCTCAACCACTGACAAGAAAAGAGGTATAAGCGCTGCCCGCGAATGGGTAAAATCAGAATTTGAGAAATACGCCAAAGCCTCCAACGGCCGCATGACCGTGGACATGGATCGTTATACCGTAAAGAGCGACGGCCGCCGTATACCGCAAGATGTGGAGATGGCCAATGTAGTCGCCACTCTCAAAGGTGCTGACCCGAATGACAATCGCGTAATCATCGTAGCCGGCCACCTCGATTCCCGCGCTACCGACGTGATGGACGCTAAAAGCAAGGCCCCCGGTGCTAACGACGATGCCTCCGGTGTGGCCATTGTGATGGAGATGGCCCGCGTGATGGCTTCGCGTCAGTTCCCGGCTACCCTTGTGTTTGTGGCTTTTCAGGGTGAAGAGCAAGGCTTGTACGGCTCCCGCCACATGGCAGAACGCGTGAAGAAAGAGGGCTGGAACCTGGTGGCTGTTCTCAACAACGACATTGTAGGCAACTCCTACTCCGCTGAAATGGGCATCCACGACAACACCCGCGTGCGTGTTTTCAGCGAAGCCACTCCTTCCAACGAAACGGAAGAACAAGCGAGACTTCGCCGTACATTGGGTTCCGAAAACGATGGCCCAAGCCGCAATCTGGCCCGCTACATGAAAATGACTGGCGAGGCGTATGTAGACCAGATTGAGGTAGTGCTCGGTTACCGTCCAGACCGTTTTCTGCGTGGTGGTGATCATACGCCATTCAATCAGCAGGGCTATGCTGCGGTGCGCATGAGCGAGATGAACGAAGACTTCGACCATCAGCACCAGGACGTACGCAAAGAAAATGGCAAGCAGTACGGCGACCTGACCGAGTTTATGGACTTCGAGTACCTGCGCAAAAACACAGCTGTGAACCTGGCAACGATGGCAAACCTGGGCAGAGCACCGCATGCTCCTGAGAAAGTGGGTGTGCTCACGGCCAACCTCACCAACAAAACTGACCTGAAATGGGATGCACCCGCTAAAGGTAAAAAACCAGCAGGCTACTACATCTTGATGCGCGAAACCAGCAGCCAGACCTGGGACAAGAAGTTTTTTGTGAAAGACACGAAAGTGACACTGCCTTACTCGAAAGACAATTACTTCTTTGCCGTGCAGGCTACTGACGAGCTGGGCCATACCAGTCTGCCTGTACTGCCGGTGCCGGTGCGCCAGTAGGTATAAAAAGTTAGTACAATAGAAAAGGGCAACCCAGCGGGCTGCCCTTTTCTGCTTTATATGCAGTGTATTCTCTTACATCTTAGAAATTTTGGCTGCCGCCGACACATTTGACGATACACTTGGGTCGCCTTTGTAGGCTACTTTGGTAGCACCCGAAGCATTTACGCTCAACTTGTTTTTGGCAAACACCTTCACATTGCTGGCGCCGCTGGCTTCCAGGTATACATCCTTAGCCTCCAACTCAGACGCGTCTACTTTAGAGCCTCCCGACATATCCATGCGCATTTCGTCGGCGCGGCCGCTGAGTTTTACATTACTGCCACCGCTCATGTCGGCTGTCAATTTTTTGGTGTTTAGCGCCAGCGTTACCTTAGAGCCACCGCTCAGATCCATTTTAAACGCATCAGCTTTAAAGGTAGAGTTGCCGGTCACTTTCACGCCGCCGCTGATATCAAGCATGTTCAGTTCTTTGATAGAGATATAAGCCTTCAGACCTTTGTTGGTGCTGATGTTGTCAGAGGTATAGATGTGGAGCACCCCGTCCTTTACCTCCGTCCGGATGCTGTTAAGCAGGTTCTCCTGAGCCTCAATTCGTACGCCTTCTTTACCACTCTGCGTTAACTCCACCGTAAAGCCGCCGCCCACATCGATTCCTTTAAAGCCGGATACGGTTCTGTTCTGTGACACAGGTTCTCCCTCCCCTTTCAGGTTACGACGATCCTGCGCCATGGCGGTCAGGCTTGATAGCAGTAAGGCCATTACAAAAATAGAGGCAAACATTTTGTAGATGTTGATGGTGTTCATGGTTTTATCTGTTTGATGGTTTTGGTTAAGCGTGTGTCGGCTTAGCAGGCTATACTTCTCTGAAGCTTTTCACTGCCTAATAGATGCGCAGATTCCGGAAAGGTTGCTTGAGCCTCAGAAAAAAATCATACTTTTTGATACTCCCCTACAAAAGGACATTGCAAGGTATAGGCTGGCGCCTGAGAGATGTTTGCCGTACAGGTATAGCTATAACAAACAGGGAGCAGTATACCCTTTGCCGCCAACTCAGGAATTTAGAAAAGCTGAATTGCAGAGCTGATTCTGATTTATCTATCCGAATCCCAACTGTACCCGCGTGTGCTGGCGCACGGGGATGTGGACATCCCCAGCAGTAAGCTTCGGGATTAGTAAATCCCGAAGAGCGTTTAGAGCGTTCACTCAAGTTCATGACAGCACACCCAAGGTATAGACTACTGCCATCAACTACTTAGCATATCAATCCACATCGTTAATCGCGTTATTGCGCTTACTTCTGTTTTGAAATTATCTCGATCGCCCCGTTCCGGGCTTTCTCGCCATACCCAGCTACGGCTTACTCTTCTTTCAAAACTGATATCGATTCTATTTCTTCTATAGGTTAGTCCTTCTTTTTAGTGATGAGTACGACACCATTCCGGGCCTCCTCCCCGTAGAGTGCCACCGCCTCTTTTCCCTTCAGCACTGTTACCGAGGCAATGTCGTCCGGGTGAATGATCTTTTCTACATCATCCGGATTCATTTGCTCCAGTGGTTCGCCGTCTATCACAAACAGGGGTTTTGAGTCCGGATCCAGCATTTCCAGGTCGTCTACCTCCACATCGACGGGTATCTCGCTTTCAGTTTCTTTCGACTCAGGCTCCTTTCCTTCCCGCAATGTCTGCAGTTCCTGCACATACGTACTGATGGCCCACAGCACCTGTTGCTGCTTCTCGTGCATCCACGGCTTGTTGCTTTGTATATCGTCGCGCATCATGGTATAGGACGTTTTGCGCAGCTGCGTATAGCTTAGCAAAATCTCAACCTCTTTTGCCTGCTGCTCGCCCAGGTCGGGCAACTCCTGTAGCGCTATCAGATCCTTGATGCTCTCGTCCCACAGCGCTATACCATGCTCCAGCCCTGGCAAATATTTCCCCCCATTGATCAGAGTGGCATCTAGCTCCATTTCCTTCATCACATCCATCGCCTTTGTCTCGCGCTCGCCAAAGCGGTCCAGCATAGTGAGGTATCGGGCATTCTCAGTCGGTATTTGCAAATATAGACCCACAAAAGCACCTAGCAATAGTGCCACCGTCACGATGCTCCCGCGTAGATTATAATGTTGCGTGAAGTATCTGCCTGAGCGTAGCATCAACACGGCACCATAGGCTATACCCAGCACCAGGCCTCCCGTGTGCGCCGCATTGTCTATACCTCCCTGCAGGCCAAAGACCAGGTTCAGCGCAATAACGCCCAGCATGTTGTACACCATGCCTTTTTTCTCTGCCCAGGTCATCCGCCGCTCCAGCAGCACCATGGTCATGAACATACCGAACATGCCAAAAATAGCTCCGGAGGCACCGGCACTGATGCGTTGCTGGTCCCACCACAGGCTGGCCAGGCTGCCCGCCAGTCCGCAAAGCACATAGGCCGTGATGAACTGCTTGCGGCCCACAAGTGGCTCCAACGCACCGCCTATGCTGGCCAGTGCATACATGTTCACGAGCAGGTGGATGATGCCGATGTGCAGGAACATGGACGTGAAAAGACGCCATGGCTCGCCGGTCAGGGTATAGGGACCGAAGTTGGCTCCCGCGTTCACCAGGTCTTCACCTTCAGGCGAAAGCACGTGCATGCCCGTGAGCACCAGCAGCACGAAAATAACGATGTTAATGTTGACCAGGATCGGCGTGACAAAGTAGTGACGCTGCGGCACGAAGAGCGTCCAGAAGTCTTTGAATTTATCTGCGAAGGAAGTCGGCCCCGCGGGTTCAGGGTTCAACTGTATCTCTCGCTGTTGAAGGGCTTGCAGGGTATCCTGCTTTATTTGCTCCAGATTCGGAGCTTCGATATTTCTTTTTTCAATCTCAGCGATCACGGCCAGTATGGCTTCCGGCTCGTATGCTGCATGTTCTCCTAAAATTTCCAGCAGTTGACTATCCTCTTTTTCAGAGGCCACTGCTGCGTAACTGTTTTCCATCTGCAAACCTTATTCTCTTCCTGTAAAGATAAGGCAGCGGACTCATTATACAAGCACAGGAGGTGTTACCGGGTATAGGCCAGCATTCCCCTGCTCACTAACAGGGCTCCGGTTACCCCAATGGCAAACCATAATCCGATGGTAAGCGATTCTGTCAGGAAGAGCCCTCCGTTCCTTAGGCTCTGCATGAGCAGGATCACTGAGAAAATTGCAATAGCTAGCAGCGCATTCTTGTAAATCTGACGCATGGGCACCTCTGGTCTTTGGTGAAACAATTGGTATATAGCTATACTTTATAGTATCTAATTTTGTTCTGGACTTTTAAATCTATTTATTTCCAACGAATCTACAAACTATTCCGCGTTAAGCTTTCGATCAACACTATAAACTGTTTGTGATTGAATATCAAGGTTTAAACAAACATGCCTGTTAAATAACCTTAGGTATAAATATCGGGTAAAAGTTTTCAAAAAGATTTTATGCCTGACCCTACACAAGCAAAACCATATTATACCATCACGACAGGCCAAAGCCCTCTTATCGCCACAGCCATACACGACGGCCATGCCGTCCGAGACAACATCAGCTCCCTTTTTTCGCTGTCATCAGATGAACGACTACGCGAGGAAGACCCTTTCACGGCGGGCTGGGTAAGTATAACCGACAACCAGGTAATAGGTTTAAACTCCCGCTTCGAAATGGACCTGAACCGTCCGCGCGAGAAAGCCATCTACCGCAAACCCGAAGACGCCTGGGGCCTCACCGTTTGGAAAGACGAGCTCTCGGATGAACTGGCACAGGAGTCGCTGGCCCGCTACGACCAGTTTTATGCCAACGTAAAAAAGATGCTGCAAAGTATAGTGGACCGCCACGGCTGCTTTGTGGTGTACGATCTGCATACCTACAACCACCGCCGCGACGGCGCTGACGGTCCTGAAGCCAGCCCACAGGAAAACCCCGAGGTGAACCTTGGCACCGGCAACATGAACCGACAGCTCTGGGCACCTGTGGTCGATGTCTTTACGGAGAGCCTGCAGCAATACAACTACCAGGGCCGACAGCTCGATGTGCGCGAGAATATCAAATTTGAGGGCGGCCACTTCATGCGCTGGATTCACGATACCTTCCCGGACCGCGCCTGCGTCATCTCCATCGAGTTCAAAAAATTTTTCATGGACGAGTGGACGGGCAAACCAGACGAGGCCCAGCTGCAGGAAATCAGAAAAGCGCTGCAAAGCACGGTAGCACCAGTACTGGCAGCGCGCGAACAGGTATGCAAAACCCTCTCGCCATGATCGATACCATCTCTGATATCTTCATAAAAAGCATTGTCCGGAGTCTGAAGCGTGGCCGGCAGGTGCGCAGAAGATTACCTGAGGGGGGCCTGCTGCACATCGACCGGCCATTGCCCTTTCTGGTGCTTTACCGCCACCCGGCAGGCCAGCCCGACCATGCCACCGCCGACTTCGTGAAGGCCGAAGCGGCCTACATCATTGCCCGCGAAGAGCAAACGCCCGAGCTGCGGCAGCTGATAGGTGAGATAGCCAAGGCCATGGCCGACGAGTTTGGGGCTTTTATGGTGCTCGAGCTTTTCGCCGCTCCGGACACTAGCCCACCCGACAGCCCGACTTTTCGGGTGTTGGGCCCTGAGGAAGCACTGCCTGCCACCATTCGCACGCTTAAGAACGAACTAGCCAGCATCAAGATCAGCAACCTGTCGGTTATGGTGACCACGGCTTCCAACCAGGCCTTGCTGGAGGGACCTAGGAGCCTGATGAGCGAAGAAGAACTGAAAAAGCACAGCACACTCATGCTCGGGCTCGAGCTGAAGCCTATTTACCGCCAGGCCGGCACCGGACAGGTATACCCCTTGCTGCAGCGCACGCTTCGGAGTTATGTTTCGAGCGCCATCAAAAAGGCCGTGTTCGATTTTGTGCGCGTGCAGACCACCCATCATCCCAAGCATTTCCAGGCGCTGGGCCGGCAGGCCGTGGTGCCCGCTGTCTGGCGCATCGACAAGCAGCTTAAGGGCATCAGCGACCAGTTCCGGTTTCTGTTGCTCGTCACGCCCATTAATGCTGCTGAGGCCTGGGAGGAGTTCCGCATAACTAAGTTCAGGCAGGCACCCAACTTCCACTACCGCCTCATGCCCATGGATGCCGACCTGCTCAAGCGCAAGCTCTACAACATTCCCATCGAGAAGGTGGAAGATCCAACACTGGCCTATCTGTTCCGGGACAAACGCAACGAGCTCGACAAAACCCTGAGTATGCTGGCCAACCGCAATACGCCGCACTTTCTGTACAGCAGTATGCAGCTATTTGGCGGCGTAGACGAGCAGTTGTTGAAAGTGGCGGAAGGTATATTGGCCGCTATACCGGAGCCTGCCCGCCAGAAAGATGTGCCCCTTATACCTGTAGACGAGTTTGCTGCCCTAGCCGAGCGTGAAATCGCTTTTCTGAAGAGCCAGTACCCGCCGCTCGACTCGGGGGTGGACATCCGCAAAGACATTGTCGGGCTCATCGTCTCTAAAGGCAGGCTCAACATTGGCACCGATGCCAAAATACCACGCCACCGCGCCGAAGCACTGATTCAACATGAGGTGGGTACACACATTCTCACCTATTTCAACGGAAAGGCCCAGCCACTGCAGCAGTTGTATGTAGGCGCGCCGGGCTACGAGGAATTGCAGGAAGGGCTGGCCGTGCTGAGCGAGTACCTCGTGGGTGGCCTCGACCAGGACCGGCTGCGCATACTGGCTGCCCGCGTGGTGGCCGTGCACCACCTTGTCAAAGGCTGCAACTTTACCGACAACTTCTGCCGGCTAAAAGATGCGTATAAGTTCGACGATGAAACGGCCTTTAACGTCACCATGCGCGTGCACCGGGGAGGCGGACTCACCAAAGACGCCGTATACCTGCGCGGGCTCGTGCACCTCCTGCACTACCTCAAAGAAGGCAACGATTTGGAACCGCTTTTGATTGGTAAGATCCGGCAGGAGTACATTCCCATTGTGCAGGAACTCATCTACCGGCAGGTGCTGCGACCCGTGCCAATTCGCCCGCGCTACCTCACTGATCCGGCCGTGCAACCCAAACTAGAAAAACTAAAAGCAGGGATATCAGTATTTAACCTACTGGAAAATTAATCCCAACAAATACTGATATATAGACATGACAATAGGATTCGTAGTAAACGACGTAAAAACAGAAAAGCCCGACCATACCACTATCTTTCTGGCGCAACGCATGCACAATCTGGGGCACACGGTGCTGCTGATGGGCGTGGGTGACCTGGCTTATTATCCCGATGGCTACATGGGCGCCACGGCCACTTTTGCTGACTCCAAGCAAAAGTATAAATCCCCGGCCACCTTTCTGGAAGCCATACAAGGGCCCAAGGCTAAGCAGGCCCGCGTGACTGCTCCGGAAATAGATGTGCTGATGCTTCGCAACGATCCTTCGTCAGAAGGCGAAGGCCGCGGTTGGGCGCAGAACGCGGGCATTATCTTCGGTCAGTTGGCACAGCGCCACGGCGTGATCGTGCTCAACGACCCGACTTCGCTCTCCGATGCCGTGAACAAGATGTACTTCCAGCATTTTCCAGAAGCAGTTCGCCCCCGCACACTCATCACCCGCGACAAGGAGGAGATAAAGGATTTCTTTAATGAGCAGAAAAACAACATCATCCTGAAGCCACTGCAGGGCTCGGGTGGCTCGGGCGTTTTTATGGTGAAGAAGGACGATGCGACCAACCTCAACCAGATCGTGGAGGCCATCAGCCGCGACGGTTACGTAATTGCGCAGGAATACCTGCCACAGGCCGTTGAAGGAGACACACGCCTCTTTGTAGTGAACGGAGAGGCCTTGCAGTACAAAGGCAAGTATTGCGCCATGCACCGCGTAAACAGCAAAGACGACATCCGCAGCAACATACATGCCGGAGGCACCGCTGTAGCCGCTAAAATCAGCCAGACTGCCCTGGACCTCGTAGAGCTGGTGCGCCCAAAGCTCATTCAGGATGGCATGTTCATGGTGGGCCTGGATATTGTGGGGGACAAGCTAATGGAAATAAACGTGTTCAGCCCGGGCGGGATGCCAACTGCCAGCAACCTGGAGGGAGTGGACTTCTCTATACCTGTTATCGAAGCGCTGGAGCGTAAGGTCCACTACAAAAAGACCTACGGCACACAGATCGATAATAAAACAGTGGCGATGATCTAAGCCTGATTTTAAAAGTTAAAAAGGCAGTCGGAAGTGCGTTTAGATTCAGCACATTTCCGACTGCCTTTTTTATGGGTCAGGTATAGCAAGTTATCCTTGGCAACGCGAAATACTTACTGCTTATCTACCAGGTATAGCGCTCAAGAAATTTCTTCCAAAGACTAAATAGCCTGTGAGAAAAGACAAATGAACGAACTAATGGAGGAAGAAAAATAAAATTATTGTCCTGAGGATCAGGCATATACAGAAAGTACAAAATAATTTATGTCTGCTGTTTTGTTTTATAAAAACAAAACCATAATTTTGCACCCGAATTGAGAGAGACACTAAACCGGAAGGCTAATATGTGGAGCAATTCCTAAACACGCAAATCTCTCTGTGATTTTTTTGAATTTTATTAGCTATATACAGTATAGCTTTAGAAAAGTGATATAAAATCTGCCCCGGCAGCTATAAAGATAAGGTTAGTTAAAGTTTAGATTAGTTTGTTTTAAGGTGAGAGAAGGCCCCGGTCATTTTGACGGGGCTTTTCTCATTTCAAGGCTTTTGCAGATTCGTATTTTCCTAGTGCCTGCTATTCAGAAAACCCTACCCTTCTTATCTATGAAACAGATCAGGCATACAGTAGATAGGCAGTTCCCAGCGTAATAGGTATAGCGGTCAGGAGCAGTTTCAGCACCAGCCCCGGTGAAGGGGTGCCTGCTCTCCACGGCAGCTTCGTTTTAAATACGTAGCGAAGGCTGGTCACTAAGGTGACCAGGGCTATCAGGCCCACCGCCAGGTGGGTGATGGCAATAACCGTATCGAAGGCAGCGCTCTCGGCTATGATACGCTCGGCGGTGCGCAGGTTCCAGTAAACGAGCAGCAGCAGACAGGGCAGGGACACCAGCGCGCCCAACCGCATGCTGAACAAGGTGAGCCACGAAGCGAAGGCAAAAAGCGGAACCGCCGCCATCAACCCCATTCTCCGGTCAAAGAGCGCTTCATCGCCTGCCAGGTCGGTATAGAGCAGGATCAGGAGGGCGTGGGCAAAGCCCGTCAGGAAAAGCAGCAGGTAGCGCGTCATAGGCTACTATACTGCAGAACCGGGGTTTCAGATTTCCTCCGGGGTGTAATAGGTATAGGAACTTCGCAAAAGCGGCAGTTTTTCGGGGAGGTTCGTGTTGTATACCTGCACTTCGTAGGCCTGCCCCGCTTCGTTGTAGCGGTATACCTCCTCGATGTAAGGCTTGCCGCTTCGTAAAATGGTGCGCTGGCTCAGCCTGCCTGCCTCGTCATACACGAAGTTTATCTCTTCCGAGGCGCCCCTCACATTTCTGATCCGGATCTGCTTTAGCCGCCTGGCTGTATCGTAATCGAACGCCATGTGCTTTTGCAGCATGCCGTCTCTGTGCAGTTCACGCTCCACTACAAAGCCCTCTTGTGTGCGGTTTGACCAGCCCGGCCCACGCTCCTGCAGGTAGCGCAAGGTATAGCTGCCTATGTAGTTGCTGTAAATGAATGCCGCATTCCCGTGCAGTTCCTCTTTCGCCTTCAGCTCTCCATCCGGCCAGTACGCCAGGTTGATCAAGGGCTGATAGGTGCCCGTCGTGGGGTCGTACATTTCAACCTCCTGCGTTTTGGGCATCAGGTTGGTATCCAGATTCTTCTTGTATTTGATGGCGATACCTGTAAGGGCACCTACGCTAGTGGTGTACAGATTGCCAGTGACCGCACCAGCTTGTACATCAGGTATAAAACTCTTGTCCTGGATGACTATCCCATCGGCGCCATAGGCTCTGGCTTTGTCCTGCAGGTTTTTGATCATGTAGGCGTAAGGCACATTCCCTCCGCTTCTGGTCTCGAGCGCCGCCAGTTTAATGTACGGTTCCTGGGGCCACTCTCCGGCGAAGAACACTTCTATATCGTAGGGGTGTGGTTGCGACGGGAGTGTCGTCAGGCGTTCGTCCACTTCGGGGTATAATGTTGGGGAGCAAGCGGTAAGCGAAACAGCCCCGGCCAGCAGTATGAACAGTACAGTTTTTTTCATAGGTCTTTACTAATTGTTCGACCTAACACGGCTCAAACTTCGTGCTACAGTTGGCCCGGAAGACCTTGAAGTAATAAAATATAGTAAAAAGCTATATTCAGAGGTTTTTTAATGCAGTGAAAACCGCAACGGCAAGGTATAACGCACCGGCACGGGCTCGCCCTCCTGCAGCCCGGGCTTCCAGGTGGGCATGGCCTGTACGACCCGAAGAGCCTCGGCATCGGCGTCTGCATGAAAGCCCTTGATCACTTCGGGGTTGCTGATACGGCCGCTTTTATCCACTACAAAAGAGATAAACACCATCCCCTGCGCTTCGTCCTTCTGGGTTGTTTGCGGATACCGCACATTGGTAGCAAGCCACTGCAGCAGGCGCCTCTCCCCGCCCGGAAAAGCGGGCATCACTTCCATCGGAAGGTACTTAATTTCTGCTCCAGCCTCGTCGTATACCTTGCCGGCCATCATTTTCCCTTTGCTGTATACCTCCGTTCTGCGCAGCATGCCCGATTCGTAATAGGCATGGAGCGTGTCTACAGGCATGTTGCGGAAATATTTGCGACTTACCTTTGGCTTGCCACTCTCATACCATGTTCTGTAATTGCCTGTCAGGCTATCGTTGTGGAAGGTCTGCTCCATTTTCAGCTGGTCGTTCTCGTACCATTCGTAGCTGGGGCCGTGCTGTATACCGTAGCCATACTTGCCGCCGTCAATATCCTGATAAGTAGTCAGGCTCACCTTAACGTTGGTTCCCACTTTAAGCTTTGTTTTTGTTCCGCCGCCAAGCGAGTCCTCTTTAGCCACAATGAAATAAGCCGCCTCGGCAGGACTCACTTCCTTTCCGTGCTCGGTAACGTATTTCACCGTTATATCCAGGTTCTGTGCCTGCGCGCTATACCCTGTAAAGAGCAAGGCTATACCTATCAGAATAGCGTAAATTTGTTTCATCCGCTAAAAATAGGCACAATTCTGAATACAGGGTATCGCCGCAATAAATATCCTACAGCTTTTGTTAAGATTCAGGCTCCGTGTTAAAACATAAGCCCGTTATTTCGGTATAGGTATAGGTTTCAGGTATAAATTGACGATGAACAGACCAAGCAAAGGGGCCCGTGGGGCGAATCAGGCAGACGATAAGAAGAGCTTCCGCGAACAGGTGGGCGCCCTGAAAAACCTGCCCAAATTCTTCCGTCTGATCTGGAACACAAGCCCCGGTATGACCATCGGCAACGTGCTGCTTCGCCTCGTCAAGTCGTCTATACCTTTGGCTATGCTCTATGTGGGCAAGCTGATCATCGACGAGGTGATCGGGCTGATTGCCGTGACGGGGGAGCGTGACCTGAGTTTCCTTTGGATATTGGTGGCGGCAGAACTAGGCCTGGCCATCCTCTCCGATATCTTCAACCGCGGCATCACGCTGCTGGACAGTCTGCTGGGCGACCTGTTCTCCAACAATACCTCGGTGCAACTCATCGAACACGCTGCCCGGCTGGACCTGGCGCAGTTCGAGGATGCCACTTTTTACGACAAACTGGAGCGGGCCCGGCGGCAGACGATTACGCGGGTGGTGCTGATGTCGCAGGTGCTCTCGCAGCTGCAGGACATGGTCACGATCGCTTTTCTGGCGGTGGGCCTGATTGCTTTCAATCCGTGGCTTATCCTGATCTTGCTGGTGGCGGTTATACCTTCATTTCTGGGCGAGACGCACTTCAACGAGCGCACCTACTCCCTCTCCCGCTCCTGGACGCCCGAGCGCCGCGAACTCGACTACCTGCGCTACATCGGCGCCTCCGACGAAACAGCCAAGGAAATCAAAACCTTTAACCTGTCGGGCTTTCTGGCCAATCGCTTCAAGGAGCTCTCCGACCGCTATTATAACCTGAACAAAAGCTTGATCGTGCGACGGGCCCTTTGGGGAAGCGCCCTCTCCTCTTTGGGAACAGTAGCTTATTACGGCGCCTACATTTATATACTGGCGCAGACGGTGACGGGCTCCATTACAGTGGGTACGCTCACTTTCCTGGCGGGCTCGTTCAGCAACATGCGCGGTTTGCTGCAAGGCATCATGACGCGCTTTTCGCAGATCGCAGAGAGTGCGCTATACCTGCAGGACCTCTTTGACTTCCTGGAGCTGAAGCCGCAAATCACGCCGCCTGCCAATCCCCTGCCTATACCCCGGCTGATCCGGGAAGGCTTTACTTTTGAGAATGTCGGCTTTAAGTACCACAACAGCGAAAAATGGGCGGTGCGGCACCTCGCCTTCCATTTGCAGGCCGGCGAAAAACTGGCTTTGGTGGGCGAGAACGGGGCTGGCAAAACCACACTGGTCAAGCTGCTGGCCCGTTTGTACGAACCCACTGAAGGCCGCATCCTGCTCGATGGCATCGACCTGCGCGAGTACGACCTCAACGATCTGCGCTACCAGGTCGGCATCATCTTTCAGGATTATGTGCGCTTCCAGATGACGGCTTCCGACAACATCGCCATCGGGCAGATCAGCAACATCGCTGACCGCGACCGCATACAGGGCTCCGCACAGAAAAGCCTGGCAGACCCGGTGATCCAGCGCCTGCCGGATGGCTATGAACAGGTGCTCGGCAAGCGTTTTAACAAGGGCGTGGAACTGTCGGGTGGAGAATGGCAGAAGGTGGCGCTGGCCCGGGCATACATGCGCGACGCGCAGCTGCTCATCCTCGACGAGCCCACCTCGGCACTTGATGCCCGTGCCGAGCATGAGGTATTCCTGCGGTTCTCGGAGCTCATTGCCGGTAAAACCGCTGTGCTTATCTCCCACCGCTTTTCCACGGTGCGCATGGCTGACCGCATTTTGTTCCTGGAGCAGGGGCAACTGAAAGAACTCGGCTCGCATGAAGAGCTACTAGCGCAGAACGGCAAGTATGCCGAGCTATTTGCATTGCAGGCGAAAGGATATTTGTAAACTCACCAGATTGGAGATACGAGAATCGAGTGTACGCATTCCTTACTTTGTGGAATCTTCATCTTCCGCCATAAAATGCCAAACCAGTAGTACACAGGCCAGACTCAGTACTGCCAGCAAGATCAGGAACAGGTCTTCTCCCATGGTCGGTTATTATCAAATCAGCTTTTTTCGGCGATTTCCAACGTGGCCTTACCCTCGCGAATCAATCTGTAGGCGAGCGCTTTTGCCTGCTGCCTTATCTCACGCAGCGCAGTCGATTCGTACAGCATCCCCTTCCTGGGAGGCCCAAGCGTGAACAGGCCGCGCACGGGTTTGCCTTCTGCATCGATTAGCTTGCCGCTTGGTGTCGTTTTAAGCCCAAGGTATAGCACATCAGGTTGCGCCATGCCGTCTGCCAGCAACTGCTGAACTAAGGGTGCTTTTACCTGGGTGTAGTCGCACTGCGGGCCTGTGCAGTTGATGACCCTGCTTACCTCAATTTCTTCTGTTGCCTTGTGATGCCTCCTCCTGATGGTAACGCGCGCTCCATTCTCCGTCTCGTGCATATCTACGACAGCGGTGGCTATTACCTCCAATTGCCCTTTTTCCTGTAGTTCCTGCAGCAGGCCGGCTGAGGAGGCAGGCATCCGGTGGCGGTGCACTTCCCAGTATGGCCGGATATGGCGCAGAAAAGCTTTTTTCTCTTTCAAAGGCAAAGTTTGCCAAAGGACAGGTATATCATCGCGCAGCGCATCCAGTACACTTCGCCAGGTATAGCCCTCCGCTTCGGCTCGCTTTATCTCTTCCCGAACGAATCGGAATAGACTCAAAGCAGATGAATACGCCACTTCCGGAATTGCCAGGTTGGGGTATGGCCGTGTGCTGACATCAAAAGGTTGCGGCAGCAGCCCGTGGCGCGATACTACGTATACCTTGCCTCTGTGGCCTTGTGCTTGCAAACTGCCCACCAAGTCCACCATCGTCAGGCTGGAACCAATCAGTAAGAGCGGGTCCTGCTGTTGCAGACCACTCAGCTCTTTGGCCGACCAGGGCGAGGCGACATAGCGTTGGCTTTTGTAGAAGCTTTTGTTAGGTATACGCAACGGCGCCGGCGGGAAGTTGCCAACGGCCAGCACTACTTTGTTGGTGCTTAACGTGCACTGGTTACTGCAACTGACAACAAAACCACGGCCCTGCCTCGATACGGACAGTGCCTCTTCATACACCCGCACAAACGAAACGCCCTGAGCCGCACCAGCCTCCGCCTCCTGCAAGCGCGCTTTCAGGTAATCGCCGAAAACAGTGCGCGAGATGAAGTCGGTTGCCCGAACCGGCAGCGAAATTTGCCTTTTGTAGAGATAAGCGTGCTCCGTTAGCCAGTTAAAAAAATCGAGGGGTTCATCTGCAAAAAGGCTCATGGCAGAAGCGGGCACATTGAGCGGCTGAAACGGCAACTGACTTGAGTAGGCGACACCGCGGTTCATTCTATACCTGTCAGGCTCGATCAGATAAATTGTAGTGCCCGACGCAGCATTCCTGAGCAGATGGATAGCCGTTAGCGTACCGCTCAGCCCTGCTCCTATTATAGCGATTGTCATGGTTGGTATAGCTAAGGTATAGACTTCTTTTTACGTGCCGGAATAGTGGGCTGGTGCTTGCCGTCTGCATGTAAGAGTGTCAGTTGCCTGTATCTGCAACGGTCTCAAAACAACATTCTGATTTTACGGCAATCCTAAGACTGAGTTGGTAAGTTCTTTTGCTTAAAAGCATTGATTTTGAACCAATTATACCCTACCCTATACCTTCGTTCATTGAACAGCAGGGCCCAGGCTGTCCCACGTGGAACAGTTTAGAACGGGAAGAAGAAAGGGATGATAAACGAGGCCACCAGCCACAATAGTAAGTTGAGCGGCGTGCCCACGCGCAGGTAGTCCACAAATCTGTAATTGCCCGGACCGTAAATCATGGTATTCGTCTGATAGCCCATGGGCGTCATAAAGCTGAGCGAGGCCGCATAGGTCACTGCTACCAGAAAAGGCCGCACGCTCACGCCCATCTCCTTAGCTGCCACAATGGCAATGGGCGCCAGCAGGGCCGCCGTGGCGTTGTTGGACATGAAGTTGGTGGTCATGAAGGTGATGAAAAAGAAAGCCGATAAAAGCGCATGTGGCCCGTAGCTGCCTATCGACTCCACTAAAACGCCTGAGAGCAGGCTCGCCGCACCTGATTTTTCGAGCGCCGTACCCATCGAGAGCACACCCGCCAGCATAAAGATCACTTTCCACTCAATGGATTTGTAGAGTTCGTCGAGGCGGATGGACTTGGTGAGCACCAGCAGCAGCACACCCACCAAAGAGCTGAGTACGATGTGTGCCAGTCCTGTAGCCGCCGTAATCACCACGCCGGCCCCTATTATCAGTACAGGTATAATTTTACTATAGTCGTAGTGGCTGCGCTCTGTTTCAGAGATGAGCAGAATGTCCTCGTTGCTGCGCAGGTCCAGCGCCTGGTTTTTGTCAGCTGAGATCAGGAGCACGTCGCCGGCCGAGAGGCGGGTATGGGTGAGCTTTTCGTGGAGAATCTCGTCGCGGTGGCGGATGGCAACCACGGTGGCCCCGTGGTTGTAGGCCCTGAAGTCGAGCTCTTTTAAGGACTTACCCACCATGTAGGAGTTGGGCGTTACGATGGCCTCGAAGAGCTTGGTGGTGGCGCTGTTCAGGTCCTCATCCTTGAGTTTCCGCTCCGACTTCAGTTTGATGCCCTTCTCCTCCTTCATTTTCTTGAGTTTCTCTACATCGCAGCGCACTTTCAGTACATCGCCTGCCCGCAGCATGGTATAGGGCGTGGCGTTGAGTTTATACTTGTCGCGGGTCACCTGCAGCACGTCTATGTCGAGGTTTTGCACCAGGCGGGAGCTTCTGAGCGGCATACCTACTGAGGGGGAGTTGGGCAACAGCACGATCTCGGTCAGGTAATCGCCCATATTAAAGTCCTCGGTCAGGTCCTCGGCCACCTTTCGGTCAGGCAGCAGAAAGCGGCCGGCGAACACCATGTAGAGCACCCCGGTTATCATAAAAAAAACTCCTGCCGACGTGAGTTCGAACATGCCGATGGGTGGTTCGCCCTGCGCCTCGGCAATGCCGCTTACCAGTATGTTGGTTGAGGTGCCAATCAGGGTACAAACTCCACCCAGCAGCGCTCCGAAGGAGAGCGGCATCAGTAGCTTGGCAGGGCTAATTCGGGTGTCGCAGGCTACCTGTATCACCATCGGCATGAGAAGGGCCACCACTGCGGTGTCGTTGACGAAAGCGGACAGTAGGCCAGCCACCAGCATAACCGCCAGCAAACAGAGCAGGTTGTTTTTACGCCCTATCCGGGTGAGCAGCACCCCCACATTGCTTAGGGACCCCGACTTGAAAATGGCTGAGCTGATGATGAACATGCAGGCGACCGTGATGGTGGCCGGATTGCTGAAACCGGCCAGGCCTTCGGAGGGCGTGAGGATGCCGAGCATCATGAAGAGGGTCATGACAAGTATGGCCGTCGTGTCGATGGAGAGCTTCTCGCTGACGAAAAGCACCACAGCCACCGCTATCACAGATAGAACCACGCCAATCTCGTATGTCATGCTCGATGTTTAGGTATGGAACCGACTTCGTATGTCGTCGGTCAGAGGGTATAGCGTTGCCGCAGTAAAGGGGCGAAATAATTGGTAACTCTAACTGCGTTTGTGGCCAAACAGTTACAAAAGATGGGAATTAGCAAACAGGAAAATAAAGGTATTCAGGATAAGAAAGCTGCGGCTAGCCAGGCGTTACGCCATTGTTTTGTCCAGCCAATTTTGAGCCGCTTCGCAGGTTTCAAAATGCTGGGAAGGCAACTCTATCTTCTTGATACTGTCTGCTACCTGCAGACTGGCTATTCTGTCAAGCGGCATCACATTGGCAATTCTGCTTAATCCGGCTACTTTCATTTTGCGCTGCGACTCTTCGTGCAGGTCGTTGAGCTGTTGCGGATGGGTAATCATGGTGCGCATATCGATGAGAAGCGTGAACCCCGGCGAAACCAGTTGCAGCGCCTTGTCCCAGTCTTTCAGAAAGTCAGGTACGCTGTCCGTGTTTTTCCAAAAGCCCAGTATGCTGAAGTATAATCTGTTCCGGATTCCGTCGTAGCCGATTTCGTAACAAGCGTTGCGGACAACATTTTGTTGGGGTGGTATAGAAGGGTCGGTGTTTAGGGTTTTGCTGTCCATAGGGGCTTAGGTATAGGATACGCAACCGGGCAGCAAATGCATGATACCTATTCAAGTATGAATAGGCTGATAAGAGGTAAAGTAGTGAAATCGTGGATTTGGGCCAGCTGTTCTCTGTTTCTAAGGTTGCAACACCCCTCCCAATTCGTGCGCTTTACCATTTCGCAAGGTAATGTCGGTGGCTTGCAATTGCACACCGTTCAGGAGTATGCTGTCTTTCTTGCGGCATACGTTGAGTGAGGCACTGCCATAGGTCTGCAAGCGATTCCCCTCTTTAAAGTCAGTGGCGGAAAGAGCGCCTTTGACCAGGTGCATCGCCATAACCGCGCGTATTTTCTCTACTGGTTGGCCTTTCAACTCTTGCAAGCTTGCATCGGGCGGCATCAGTAAGGTATAGGCCGTGCTGCCAGAAAGCGCAGGCGCCATACCTGCCGTGGTCAGAAGTTCGGCCAGCACGGGGCGTTCGTTGATGACGTACTGCATGATGGTAGTGCGCTGCAGGTCAGTATTCTGCGCTGCGGCCTCTTTGTCGGCCAGAAAGAAGGCTAAAAAAAGTACTATTCCAAGGTATATATAATAAAGTTTCGATTTCATCGGTACAAATGCTGTTCTTATGCATTTATACGGAATTCATCGACTCTCAGCCTGATTTTATTTTTGGAGAATCAGGTCAGAAGAGTACAATTATACCTAGCCGAACAAACGCCAGCTGCCAATCTGCTCGATAAACAGCGGACCTGCGCTCGGTACAATCGCCAGACTGATGACCATGCCATATACCGCTCCATATAAGTGCGCATCGTGGTTGATGTTATCGCCCATGCGCTTGCCCTGAAAATAGGAGTACATCAGGTATAGGATGCCCAGGATGAAGCCAGGTATACACAGGATGGCGTACAAACAAATGTCCTGCGTAGGGTAAAACAGGATGCTCGAGAAAACCACCGAAGCCACTCCTCCTGAAGCGCCCAGGGCACGATAAGCCGGTTCATTGCGGTGCTTCAGGTATGTAGGAATATCTGACACGATAATACCGCCCAGATAAATCAGCATGTAAATGAGTATACCTGTTGTATCCCCGAAAATAGCCCCGAATGTTCTTTCCACTGCAGTGCCGAAGAAGTACAGCGTGAACATGTTGAAGAACAGGTGGGTATAATCAGCGTGCAGGAAACCCGAAGTCAGGAAGCGATGCCAGGAGTTGTCACGCGCTATGGAGTACGGGTGAAAAATCCAGTTCTGCATGAGTTCGTGGTTTTTCCAGGCATACAACGAAATGCCCACTGTAATGATGATCAGGATGACGGTAACGCTCATTTTTTTCTATTGAGTGATTGACTGAGTTAGCGAATGAGTGGGTGTTTAATTTTTGAATGAGTGATTGAGTGCATGAGTGATTCATCGCATTCTCAACTACTTGATGTTTGCTGGCACTGACTTTTTATCGGATGCTGTTTAATTGATTTGGCTTTCAGGTATAAGCTAAAGTAATCTGAATGCCTCCGCTATACCTTCAGACATCTTTTTAGAGCTACAAAGGCTTCTGCTATACCTGCAAAGATAACCTCCCATACCTTCAGGTATACACCGCTATACCTGCGAACTCGACACCTGCGAACCAACAATTTAACAATTCTAACTATCCCTTTCCATGAGCTGCAGTGCCAGCCCATGAATGGTTGCTTTGCGCTCGACAGGCACCTGCACAGCCTCTAAATGATACAGGGCTTGCTGGAAGTAGAAATCGATTTGCTGTTCGGTCTGCTTTCGGATGTTGAGCTGATCGTAAACGGCGGTAATGGCCTGTACTTTTTCTTCGGCTATACCTGTATCAGTGTTGTCGCGCCAGTCGAGTATGGTTTGCAGTTGTTCCTGGTTGGCTTGCTCCAGTGCCGTCAGCATTAGAAAGGTCTTTTTGTCCGAGAGAATATCGCCACCTACTTGTTTGCCGAACTTAGCCTTATCGCCGTACACGTCGAGCAAGTCATCGCGCAGCTGAAAGGCTATACCTACGTTGTCGCCGAACCCTTTCAGGTGCTCGGCGTCGCTGTCAGGCGCTCCCTGCAGGATGGCACCCAGCTCCAGACTGAAGCCCAGGAGCACGGCCGTTTTGAGCGTGATCATGTGGATATACTCTTCGATGCTCACCTGCTCGCGGCGCTCGAAGTTCATGTCGAGTTGCTGGCCTTCGCATACCTCAGCAGCTGTTTTGCTGAAAAGCTGCAGCACTTTGCCCAGTTTGTCGGGGGCTATACCTAACATCATTTCATAAGCACGTACCAGCATCACGTCACCGCTTAGAATAGCGGTGTTGGCGTTCCACTTTTCGTGCACGGTTTGCTGTCCGCGGCGCAATGGGGCCTTGTCCATGATGTCGTCGTGCATGAGCGTGAAGTTGTGGAAAACCTCTACTGCCGCAGCGGGCAATAGTGCGTTTTCCACATCATCAGCATACATTTTTGCAGCCAGCAGCACCAGTAAGGGCCTTATCCGCTTTCCGCCCAGCGACATGATGTAGCGGATGGGCTCGTACAATTCCGCCGGCTGTTCTCCAAAGCGGAGGGTATTGAGCGTTTGGTTAAGCTGGGTTGAAAGCTGCGTAATATCCACAGGTTGTTTTAATGTCTTTTAAGTGTTTCTACCAGTTCCATGTCGATGGTGCGCTCGGCCATGTTGGCGCCCACGATCTCGACCAGCACTTCATCTCCAAAAGAGATAATGCGCTTCGACTGACGACCAATGATGCGGTAGTTGTTGGAATCCAGCTCGTAGTAGTCGTCGTTCAGACTCGAGAGGCGCACCATGCCTTCGCACTTGTTCTCTTCAATCTCCACAAAGATACCCCATTCTGTCACACCAGACACAATTCCTTTGTACTGATTGCCGATGGTGTCCTTCATGAACTCCACCTGCTTGTACTTAATGGAGGCACGCTCGGCGTCGGCGGCGCGTTTCTCCATTTCGGAAGAATGGCGGCAGCGCTCCTCAAAAGCCTCTTTGTCCTCCGAAGTGCCACCGTCCAGGTAGTGCTGCAACAGGCGGTGGGCCATCATGTCGGGGTAGCGACGGATGGGTGAGGTAAAGTGCGAGTAGTGGTCGAATGCCAGACCGAAGTGACCTTCCGGCTCGGTGCTATACTTGGCTTTGGCCATCGTACGGATCGCCAGGTTCTGCAGCACGCTTTGCTCGGGCTTGCCCTCGATCTCGTGCGTCAGGTTGTTCAGTTCTTCCGAAATATCGCCATCCGGGTCCACTTTGTAGCCAAACTTGCCGGCGAAGATCGAGAACGTGCTCAACTTGTCGGGGTCCGGGGAGCCGTGGGTACGGTATACCATGGTCGGGCGCTTTTTGCCTTTGCCTAAGCCGTAGACAAACTCAGCCACCTTTTTGTTTGCCAGCAGCATGAATTCCTCAATCAGCTTGTGGGCGTCCTTGCGCTCCTTCACATAAACAGAAAGCGGCTTGCCCTTCTCATCGAGCCTAAATTTCACTTCGGTCGTCTCAAAGCTGATAGCCCCGTTTTTGAAGCGTTTGGCCTGTAGTTTTTTGGCAATGTTATTCAGGGTATTGATTTCCTCCACAAAGTCGCCCTCACCTGTCTCAATGCGCTCCTGCGCTTCTTCGTAGGAAAAGCGGCGGTCGGAATACGTTATCGTACGACCGTACCAGGTGTCGTAGAGCTTGCCGTTGTCGTCAATCTCAAACACCACCGAGAAGGTCAGCTTTTCTTCGTTCGGACGCAGGGAGCAGAGGCCGTTTGATAGGCGCTCCGGCAGCATCGGGATAGTTCTGTCCACCAGGTATACCGAAGTGGCTCTGTGGAAAGCTTCCTTCTCAAGCAGGCTGCGCGGGTGTACGTAATGCGTCACGTCGGCAATGTGCACGCCAATCTCCCAGTTACCATTCTCTAGTTTCTGGATCGAAAGGGCATCGTCAAAGTCCTTGGCGTCGGCCGGGTCAATCGTGAAAGTGGTCACGTCGCGCATGTCGCGGCGCTTGGCAAGCTCTCCGGCCGGTATCTTGTCGGATCTCTGCTCGGCCTCTTCTTCCACAGTCTCCGGAAACTCAAACGGCAGGCCAAACTCGGCCATAATGGAGTGAATCTCGGCCTCGTTCTCACCGGCCGGCCCGAATACGCGAATCACTTCGCCCGTCGGGTTCTTGCCGGGCTCTTTGGGCCATTCGATGATTTTCACCAGCACCTTGTCGCCTGATTGTGCCCCATTCAGGTTACGCTCGCCCACAAACACGTCGAAGTAGAGTCGCTTGAAGTCGGGCACCACGAAGCCAAAGTTTTTGGTGAGTTCCATCAGGCCGACCAGTTCGGTGCGGGAGCGCTCCAGTACCTCGACCACCATGCCTTCTGAACGGCCGCCCTGCATCGTGGGCAGCACTTTCACTTTCACCAAGTCGCCGTCCATGGCGTACTTCAGGTGCTCGCGGAACACGCGCACATCGTCTTCTGTATCCTCAGACACGATGTAGGCATACTTGCTGTTGGCCAGGTCCACGCGGCCCGTGATGATGTTGACGCGCAGGTTAAGCTGGTATTTGTCGCCGTCGATCAGCAGCAGCTTGTTCTCGCGCAACAGTGTATTGACGATCACCATCAGCTCATCGCGGCCTTTCTTGTCGACTATACCCAGCTTGCGGGTCATCTGGCGCTGCGTGAATACGGTGTCAGGGCTATTGGAGAACATCTCCAGCACGATGCCTTTGGCTGAACGGTCTCTGCCGCCTCTTTGGCCATCGCCTCTGCGGGAGCCGCCACCTGCGGATGGTTCTCTTCTGGAAGACTCGCCTCTGCGGGAGCCGCCTTTTTCGTTGCGGCTGTCTTTGTCTCTGCCGCCTTTGCTTGGTCTTTTACTTCTCATGTATCTTGTTTCTAATGGCCGGTGCAGGTATGCCGCACCTCAGGCCATGTACTTATTGGTTGAATTGGTTTTGACTCTATACGCCCGCAAGGCAGACTAAGGTTAAAGCCAACTCAATTTCAGGTGAATTTATAGAGAAAAGTCTATATATGGGCTATACGGCGGGTATATTAATCCTGATACTGCGCTATACCTGATTTCAGGGCCACCCGCTTCTCCTGCGCCACTGCAATGGCTTCAGAATCACCGGCAGGTATAGCCTGCAACAGCGAGCGGGTATAGGCGTGCTGTGGGTTCCGGAAAAGTTGCGTTGGTATACCTTCTTCCACCAGGCGCCCTTCGTGCATCACCAGAATACGGTCGGCCATGTGCCGGGCCACGGCCAGGTCGTGGGTGATGAAGAGGTACGTCATATTGAAATCGCGCTTGAGTTCGTTGAGCAGATTGAGCACCTGCGCCTGCACCGACACGTCCAGCGCCGACACCGACTCATCACATATCAACAGCTTCGGCTGCAGCGCCAGGGCCCGGGCAATGGCGATGCGCTGCCGTTGCCCCCCTGAAAAAGCCTGTGGATAACGCTTCGCATGCTCCGGCGTAAGCCCAACCTTATCAAGTAGTTCCAGCATTTTGGCGCGGCGTTCTTTGTCGTTTCCGTAAAGTTTATGCACACGCATGGGTTCCAGAATGGCCTCGCCTACGGTTTGCATGTAGTTAAGCGAGGTATAGGGATCCTGGAAGATCATCTGGAAATGCCGGCGGGCTTTACGCAGGTTTTCAGCATCCATGCCGGCAATGTCTATACCTTCGAATAGTACGCTCCCTGCGGTTGGCTCCAGCAGTCTTAATATAGCCCGCCCCAAGGTCGTCTTGCCGCTTCCTGACTCGCCTACCAACGCTATGGTTTCGCCGTGCTTTAACGCAAAGCTCACCCCGTCCACCGCTTTCACATGACCGGTGGTGCGGGAGAAAATTCCTTTTTTGATGGGGAAGTATACCTGCAAGTCCTGCACCACTAGCAGAGGTGGCTTCTGGCTGTTGTCGCGCTGTTGCTTTATACCTGAGACTGTACCTACGTAGGCATTCACCACATCCACCAAAGAGGGTTCGTATACATGAGACTTTTTCTCGCGGATTATACCTTGCTCGTCTTCCTCCATAAATTCTGCCACAACCGGCAGCCTGATCTGTGACTTGGTGCTGAGCGTAGGGCGGCAGGCCAGCAAGCCCTTGGTATAGGGGTGTTGCGGATTGGTGAAGATGTCGAGCACGTTCCCTTGCTCTACGATATTGCCCTTATACATCACCAGCACGCGGTCAGCTATCTCGGCCACCACTCCCAGGTCGTGACTGATGAACAGAACCGCCATGTTCTGCCTTACCCGAAGCTCGTCAATCAGCGAGAGCATGCGGGCCTGCACCGTTACATCCAAGGCAGTAGTCGGTTCGTCGGCAAGCAGGATCGCAGGCTCACAGGCCATAGCCATGGCGATCATCACCCGTTGCTTCTGTCCGCCTGAAATCTGGTGTGGATAACTGTTATAAATTTGCTCCGGCCTGGGTAGCTTGGCTTGCTCAAAAAGGCGTAATACGTGTTCTTTGGCCTCTTTTTTGGATATTTTGCGATGCCACAACAGCACCTCTGCTACCTGTTGTCCACAGGTATAGACCGGGTTGAGCGACGACATCGGGTCCTGAAAGATCATGCCCATTTCGTTGCCCCGGATCTGCTGCAGTTGTTTTTCCTTTAGTTGCAGGAGATCTACTGCTCCCAGCCGCTCCGACTGAAACACAGCCTTCCCGCCGACCTTTGCGTTGGCATCGAGCAACTGCATCAGCGAGAGTGCCGTCACTGTCTTCCCCGACCCCGATTCACCTACAATGGCCACTGCTTCGCCGGGATGTACCTCAAAAGAAACCTTGTCCACCGCGCGGACTATACCCTGGCGTGTGGCGAAAGTGGTTTGGAGATCCGTGACCTGCAGTATGGGCGTAGGTATAGACAAGGGTGATGGGGTATGTGCTTCTGGTAAAAATAAGGTTTTTTGAATGATTGAGAAGCCTTTCTTGTTTTCGTTTTTCGCAGTACATTTAAGATTGAGCTTAAAACATATGAAAAACTCTTCTGAGAATAACTTCGCTGGTAACAGCACCTCTACCGAAAAAAATGCTAAAAGCACGATCATCTGGGACCTCGGCGCCGTGCTGATTGACTGGAACCCGCACCACCTTTATCGCAAAATATTCGATGACGAGGCTGAGATGCATCATTTCCTGGAGAACGTCTGCACGTTTGAGTGGAACGAAGAGCAGGATGGCGGCCGCACGATTCAGGAAGCCAATAACTACCTCATCGCTAGACACCCTGAGCATGAAGAGAACATCAAAGCCTACTATGGCCGATGGGAAGAAATGCTGGGCGGACCTATTCCTGACTCAGTAGAGATTTTGCGTGAGATGAGATCACGGGGAGAGCACAACCTATACGCTCTCACCAACTGGTCAGCCGAGCTTTTCCCGATCGCCTTGGAGCGCTACGACTTCCTTGGCTGGTTCGATGGCATTGTGGTGTCGGGCACCGAAAAAGACCGCAAGCCTAACCACAGTTTTTACCATACCCTGCTGAACAGGTATAGCTTGCAACCCAGCGAAGTACTTTTCATTGATGATAACCTGCGCAACATCAAGGCTGCTGAGCAACTAGGCATCGAGTCGATCCATTTCACCTCACCGGAGGATTTGAGAGAGCGGCTAAAAAGAATGGGGGTTCTGTAATCGGAATAGAGTTTTGTGCGGAAGTATAGTGAGCTGCTGTTCGGATAAGTTAAAGACTGTCTTTAATTCACGCTTAGCACTATTTCCTTGCCTTTGGAACTATACGCCTGTATAACCCCGAATCCTTCTTTCATATAAATCCCTTGTATATAATCCAAAGCAGGATAGCGGTCATGAATATACTGTTCCTCCGGTCTGTAGTAGTTGGGTTGGTTAAGGTATAGATGGTATACGTTTTGGTGCTGCACCCCACCAAGCGTCACGGTCGGTAAGAACTCCTGGGTGTAGGTATAGTTTTCAATCGTGTTGGTTGTTGCATCAGTAAAAAGGAAAGAGCGCGTTGTGATGAAGTTGCTGCTGCTGGAAGTGCCAGTCTGTATTGGCTGCGGAAATTTGTTGTTATAGCCAACTGCAAATTCAATCATGTCTCCGACTTGAGCTTTATCTGTTATGTTGTTGAACCGGTCAGTGCTCGCGTTTTTTCTGTGGGTGATGCTGATAGTGACCTGGCTCTCGCCTTCAATATGGCTTGTGTATACCTGCTGGTCCGCCGTGAAAAACTCCTTGCAGGAATTCGGGTCAAACTTGCCGCTGTAGTTTGTCCTTCTGACCGGTATCTCGACACTGGTAACACCCGCTGCGTTTATGTATTTCATTTTCCGGTTAACGCCTTCTTCCGCGATATAATAGCTTTTCCCTTGTGTTGGCTGAGCAGGCAGAAAGGATACTAATTCGTTTGTGAACTCCAGCTTGCCCAGGTTCACGTCTTCGCAACCGCAGGCAGACAAACCTACTGATAGGACAACAGCAGCTAAAAGCTTATTCAATTTCATCGGGTTTGGATTGTAAGGTACAGGAACCAGAAAACGGCATGAAATATAAGCGGAATTTCTTTAACAGTAGCGAGCAGTCCGCAGAAAAATTGACTGAACTTCAACTTGAGTGTAGCGCATAAAAAAGCGGCTATTCCACATGGAACAGCCGCTTTTTTATGTGCTTATACCTATACCTTACAAACCCTGTTGTTCGGCAGCAGGCTCCTTAACGGGCTCGTCGTAATGCGCGAAGAAACGCTTCTGGTTGAAGAGGATGATCAGCACGCCGATGAAGATAGCCGAGTCTGCCACGTTGAAGATGGGCCACAGCGACATCGGTTTGCCACCCAGCAAAGGGATCCAGTGCGGAACAATACCTTCCCAAATATCAATGTAGAACATGTCGATTACCTGCCCATGGAACCATGGTGTGGATGAGCCATAAGGGTGGTTGTCGAATAACACGCCGTAGAACGTACTGTCGATCAGGTTGCCGATGGCGCCGCCCAGAATCAGACCAATGCACCAGATCAGGCCTTTGGGAGCTTTCGTTTTGACCAGGTAGTAGATATAATAGGCTATACCAAACACCGCTACCAACCGGAATAGCGACAACATCAGTTTGCCGTAATCAGAGCCGAGTTCCACACCAAAGGCCATACCTGGGTTCAGGGTATAATGCAGCTTCAGCCAGTCGCCCAGGAGCACGATTTCGCCCGGCATGCCCATTTCCATGTTGTAATGCACGATAAGCTTCACAGCCTGGTCGATAATGATGACGATAAGGGCCACCAAGTAGTACTTCCAATATTTCATGTTTCGTCTATTAGGCTGCAGGGACTTTAATCAGCCGCTACAGGATAAAGGTATAAGGTATAGCCCCGGCCGTTTTATACAGCTCGGGCTTATTATTTATGCTAAACCGCTTCGGTGCGTATGCGGATATTCACCTGATAATCATCCACTTCAAGGAGTGTACCATCTACCACATTGTCAGTCAGTTCCAAGCGTAGGGCTTGGGTCTCAGACTGTATGTAGTCGCGGAAGTTTTCCACAGCGGCGTTTACCTCCGGCACTGATGCCTGCAGCACGATATGGATCTTATCCTGCACCTCCAGGTTGCTGTCTTTGCGCAGGTTCTGGATACGGTTCACCAGCTCGCGGGCGATGCCTTCCTGTTTCAGCTCTTCGGTGATGGTCACGTCGAGCGCCACAGTCAGCTTGCCTTCGCTGGCTACTAACCAGCCCGGGATGTCCTCCGAAGAGATTTCCACATCCTCCGGCGTCAGCACGGCGGTTTCCTCATCGTTTATCTGCAACTCTATACCTCCTTCACGCTCCAGGTGCGCGATGTCATCCTGGTTCATTTGTTGCACAGCGGCTGCCACCAGTTTCATCTTCGGACCAAAAACCTGACCCAGCTTCTTGAAGTTAGGCTTGATCTTCTTCACGAGAATACCCGACGTATCGTCGATGTACTCCACATGCTTGATGTTCACCTCGCTCATGATCAGGTCTTCTACTGCCTGAATTTGCTGACGGGTCTTGTCATTCAGCACAGGTATAAGGATACGCTGCAACGGCTGACGCACCTTGATGAAGTGCTTCTTGCGCAGCGAGTGTACCAGCGACGAGATGGTCTGGGCCAACGCCATACGCTCTTCCAGGTCCTTGTCGATGGCAGCGTGCTCTACTTCCGGATAGTAAGCCAAATGCACTGATTCTTCCTTGTGTTTGCCGCTCACGTTGTTCAGGTCGCGGTAGAGTTGCTCGGCGTAGAATGGAGCGATAGGCGAAGCCAGTTTGGCGATCGTCTCCAGACAGGTATAGAGGGTCTGGTAGGCGGCCATCTTGTCTTCGTTGTACTCGCCTTTCCAGAAACGCTTTCGGTTGAGGCGCACGTACCAGTTGCTTAAATCGTCCACCACGAAATCCTGTATGGCACGGGCGGCACGGGTTGGGTCGTAGTCTTCTAAATAATTGTCTACGTCGGCAACCAGCGTGTTCAGCTTAGAGATAATCCAGCGGTCACTTTCGGTTCTGCGCTCTAGTGGCACTTCGTCCTCGGCAAACGTAAAGTTATCCAGGTTGGCGTATAGCGCGAAGAAAGAGTAGGTGTTCTGCAGCGTTCCGAAGAAACGGCGCTGTGTCTCTACCACACCCTCCGGGTTGAACTTCAGGTTATCCCAAGGCGGCGCGTTGGCAATCATGTACCAGCGTACAGCATCCGGACCATACTTGCCGATCATCTCGAACGGGTCGATGGCATTGCCGAGGCGCTTGCTCATCTTGTTGCCGTTCTTGTCGAGTACCAGACCGTTGGCGATGACGTTCTTGTAAGCCACGCTGTCTTCCAGCATTACGGCCAGCGCGTGCAGCGTAAAGAACCAGCCTCGTGTCTGGTCAACGCCCTCGGCAATGTAGTCGGCCGGGAAGTTCTGTTCAAATATTTCCTTGTTTTCGATCGGGTAGTGCCACTGTGCATAAGGCATGGCGCCCGAGTCAAACCAAACGTCGATCAGGTCTGTCTCTCTGTACATTGGCTTTCCGGAAGGGCTCACCAGCACGATGTTGTCCACATACGGACGGTGCAGGTCGTTGATCTCTACGGAAGCCTCCATGTAGCCTTTCTCTACCGCGCGATCCATCTCCTCGCTCAGCTGTGCGATCGAGCCGATGCAAATCTCCTCCTCGCCATCTTCTGTCCGCCAGATCGGCAGCGGCGTACCCCAGTAGCGGGAGCGCGACAGGTTCCAGTCCACCAGGTTCTCGAGCCAGTTACCGAATCGGCCCGAGCCTGTAGACTCCGGTTTCCAGTTGATGGTCTTGTTCAGCTCGATCAGTCGGTCCTTCACAGCCGTCGTTCTGATAAACCAGCTGTCCAGCGGATAGTAAAGTACTGGCTTGTCCGTGCGCCAGCAATGCGGGTAAGTGTGCTCGTATTTCTCTACTTTAAAGGCTTTTCCCTCTTCTTTGAGTTTGATGGCGATCAGTACGTCCGTTGGCTTGTAGTCAGCGGCTGACTCGTCCTGGCCGTCGTAGTTTTTCACGTACATGCCGGCAAAGTCAGTGATCTCCTGTACAAAACGACCTTGTTTGTCCACGATAGGTGCAGGCTTCCCATTCTCGTCCATCACCAGCAGCGCCGGGATGTCGTTCTGGGCGGCAACTCTAAAGTCGTCCGCACCGAAGGTTGGCGAGATGTGCACGATACCCGTACCATCCTCGGTGGTCACGAAGTCGCCTACTACCACACGGAACGCAGGCTTGTCCGGCTGCACGTATGGCATCAGTTGGTGGTACTCTACCCCTGCCAGGTCCGCGCCTGTAAATTCCTCTACTATTTTGTAAGGAATCAGCTTATCGCCGGAACTGTAGTCGGTCAGAGCCAGATCAGCAGCTTTCGGGTTGAAATAGCGGCTCACCAGGTCTTTGGCCAGTATCACCGAGATCGGCTCGTAGGTATAGGGGTTGTAGGTTTTCACCTTCACATACCTGATGTTCTTGCCCACAGCAAGTGCCGTATTGGCAGGAAGCGTCCAAGGGGTGGTCGTCCAGGCCACGAAGAACACTTTCTCCTCCTCGTACTCGAACAGGAACATGTTCCGGGTGATTTTCTTCACCTCGAACTGCGCCACAATGGTCGTGTCCTTCACCATTTTGTAGCAACCTGGTTGGTTGAGCTCGTGCGAACTCAGACCCGTGCCCGCACCTGGCGAGTAAGGCTGGATGGTATAGCCTTTGTAAAGCAGGCCTTTATCGTAAAGGCGCTTCAACAAGGCCCATACCGACTCAATGTATTCGTTCTCAAACGTGATATATGGATTGTCCAGGTCCACCCAGTAGCCCATCTGCTCTGTCAGGTCGTCCCATTGGCCTTTGAAACGCATCACGGTTTCGCGGCAGCGCTGGTTGTATTCCTCTACCGTGATCTTTTTGCCGATATCCTCTTTCGTGATACCCAGTTCTTTTTCTACCTGCAGCTCTACGGGCAGACCGTGCGTATCCCAGCCGCCTTTGCGGTTTACCTGGAATCCTTTCAGGGTCTTGTAGCGGCAGAAAATGTCTTTCACGGCGCGGGCCATCACGTGGTGAATGCCCGGAGTACCGTTCGCTGAAGGAGGTCCTTCATAAAACACGAAAGGCTTGTGCCCTTCTCTTGTCGAGACTGACTTTTGGAAGATGTTATGCTCTTTCCAGAAGGCCAGCACCTCCTCGCCTACTTGCGCGTAGTTGAGGTTTTTGTATTCGTTATATTTTGCCATGTTCAGCACTTAATCTTCCGATAATTCTTCGTCAAAATTCAAATCAGCTGGTTCAGGTATAACCTAAATGCCTGTGTTGCTATTTGGCAAGTTAGTTAGGTTTGGGCACAATGCAATTCAGACTGCCTTACCACCTGTCTGGATGCCCATTTAGTCGCCTACTCCTCTTCAGAGCATCTTTCTCAGATAGGGGGGCTAAGTAATCAACTTGTTCCTCTTTGGGGTTCAGGCTGTTTACTAAAATCAATTGTTTTCCCTCTTTTTGGCTCAGATAGAGTGCCTTTTTACCCCGGATATTCCAGCTGTAATACAAAGGTAAGTATTTTTAATTTTTTGCTGCTTTCCACTTGAAAGCTTGCAGGACTTTTCTATCATCTTTTGCTATACCTATACCTAGTAAATCAGAGCTCTATTTCGCTCTTTAACCAGATAAAGGCTGTGGAATAATGACTCGTAAAATGCGTTTGTGTGACCCAAAAGCACTTTATGAAACAGTTATACACGATTGGCCCTGTAATATTCTATTGCTAAAAGCTTCTTTAGTCTGTCCGGAGACCAGTTGAAAAGGTATCTGAAAAATGTAGCAGTATCTTAGGCTTCCTTATACCTGCCTGTCTGTATGTCTGATGTGTAAGAACACAGCTATACCATCAATAATCACCTCAAGTTGCTTTAAGGTGAGTGCTACAGGTATAACTGTGGATTACAAGGTATTTAAATAATCATAAAATCCTGTATATCAATATAATACACCATTGTCATACTCTCAATTATCAGTAATTTTACACATAAAGCGAAGGATAGCTTAACATAACAAAAGCACTCTACTTTGTTTCAGGACATTTTCAGCGTTCTTTTAAGGTATACTTATCAGCTGCTCCAGCTAATCTACTCATCATAGCCTATACTTGGTGTTTATAAAAAAAAACAGCCCACGGCTGAGTGCCGAAGGCTGTTTCCCTATAAAAGCGATACCTATACTTTAGGCCAACTTCTCAAATATGCTCTTGAAGTTAACCGCTTTGTCGATGTAGCTGTGCAGTTCGCTGATAGGCATGCGCACCTGCTCACGGGAGTCGCGGTCGCGTACGGTCACGGTATTGTCTTCGAGCGTCTGGTGGTCTACAGCGATACAGAACGGCGTACCAATCAAATCCTGGCGGGTATAGCGCTTGCCGATGGAGTCACGCTCTTCATAGATCGTGTTGAAGTCGTAGCGCAGTGCGTTGAAGATCTCGGTTGCTTTCTCTGGCAAGCCGTCTTTCTTCGTCAACGGCAGAATAGCGGCCTTCACCGGTGACAGAGCCGGGTGGAATTTCAGGAAGGTACGTGTCTTGGTCTGGTCACCTTCAGTGATTTCTTCTTCGGTATAGGCGCTGCAGAATGTCATCAGGAACAGGCGGTCGGCTCCAACGGATGTCTCTACCACATAAGGAATGTAGTTGCCATACGGTTTGCCGTCTTCGTTCAGGTCGTTGTCGAAGTACTGCAGTTTCTTGCGGCTCAGCTCCTGGTGCTGGGTCAGGTCAAAGTCGGTGCGGGAGTGTATACCTTCCACTTCTTTGAAACCGAACGGGAATTTAAACTCGATGTCCACTGCGGCGTTGGCGTAGTGGGCCAGCTTTTCGTGGTCGTGGTAGCGCAGGCTGTCGGCAGGTATACCGATGGCCTCGTGCCATTTCTTACGGTTCTCTTTCCAGGTGTTGTACCACTCCATCTCGGTGCCAGGGCGCACGAAAAACTGCATTTCCATCTGCTCAAACTCGCGCATGCGGAAGATGAACTGACGGGCCACAATCTCGTTACGGAAAGCCTTACCGATTTGCGCGATACCAAATGGCACCTTCATGCGGCCGGTCTTCTGCACGTTCAGGAAGTTCACGAATATACCTTGTGCCGTTTCGGGGCGCAGGTAAATGGTGCTGGAGTCCTCTGCCACGGAACCAACCTGCGTCGAGAACATCAGGTTAAACTGACGCACCTCGGTCCAGTTGGTAGTACCGGAGATCGGGCATTTGATATTTTCACGGATGATCAGCTCACGTACCGCGTCCAGTTCCTCAGCGCCTAACAGCTTACCCATTTCTACCAAAAGCTCGCTGGCTTTGTCGTAATGTCCATCGGCTTCGTATTGGGCTGCCTTCTCTTCAATCAGCACGTCGGCACGGTAGCGCTTCTTCGAATCCTTGTTGTCAATCATCGGGTCGTTGAAGCTGTCGATGTGACCGGAGGCTTTCCAGGTGAGCGGGTGCATGAAAATGGAGGCGTCTATACCTACCACGTTCTGGTGCAGCTGCGTCATGGACTTCCACCACAGGTTCTTGAGGTTGTTCTTCAGCTCTACGCCCATCTGGCCGTAGTCGTACACGGCTTGCAGGCCATCATATATCTCACTTGACGGGAATACGAAGCCATACTCCTTTGCGTGCGAGATGATATCTTTTAACTGTGCGTTTTCTACAGGGGTTTTCTCTTGTGTCGCCATGCTGCAAAGATAGAAGATTAAGGTATGATTATGCCAAACGCTGTTTATAGATTTTTGGGTACAGCAACAGCTCTATATTTTAATTTTAACAGGTCTTGATATAATTATCAAGGGTATATCCGGTATTAAACCTTCGCTGTTAACAATTTCTTAACATTGGCAGCACTACCTCTCGCCTATTATGTGATAACTTGCGTCGTTTTTGAAAATCTCACCCAACCTTTAAAAATGGCTAAGAAAAAGAAGGGACCGAAGCAAGTTCTTCCGGCTCAACCACACAAGTTTACAAAGCGGTTTGGCCTGCTGGATGTTGTCGTACAGAAGGAAAAGAAGTTCCTTTACTTTATCGCATTCTCCCTGATCATGGCAGGTGCTGTTTATCCTTATCCTTCCATTGCCATGTGGGTTGGCTTTGCATTTGCAGGCTACTCGGCCATCGCCAACGACAGTATCCAGACCATCGGCACGTTCATCGGATCCAACGAGGACAAGAAATGGTACTGGCAGTGGCTCTTTATGGGGCTTATTTTCGTGGGTACGGTTACCTATAGCTGGGTGGCATTTGACGGCGATGTGTCGTACCAGCGCTTGGCTACACCCGGCCTGGAAGTGGCGCCTACCAGCTTCGTATACCTGCAGCTGGCATCCCCCATTATCCTTTTGCTCTTAACCAGGTTCCGTATACCTGTCTCCACCACGTTTATGCTACTCAGCGTGTTCACGGCTACTTCGGGCACCATTCTGAGTATGCTCAACAAAAGCGTAGCGGGTTATATTGTTGCCTTCATTTCGGCCCTGATTATTTACCTGACGCTCACAAAAGTTATCAAACGCTTTATTAAAGGCGAGGCGCATGCTTTCTGGGTTTTCGCACAGTGGATTATCAGTGGCTTCTTGTGGTACATCTGGTTGGCACAAGACCTGGCCAATATTGCCGTTTACCTGCCACGCCAGCTGAATATGTACGAATTCCTGGCCTTCACGCTGTTCATCTTCCTGGGCCTTGGTTTCCTGTTTTTTAAGAAAGGGGACAAGATCCAGAACATCATCAACGAGAAATCAGAAGTACGCGATGTGCGCAGCGCCACCATCATCGACTTAGTTTATGCCCTGATTCTTTATGTTTTCAAGGAGGTGAACAACGTACCGATGAGTACAACCTGGGTGTTTATTGGCTTGCTGGCTGGTCGTGAGTTAGGCATGCGCCTGCGAGCGCAGGATAGCAGTGTGAAGATTGCCAAAACATTGAACTTAATAGGCAAAGACATCCTATCGGTAACCATTGGCCTTATTATTTCTTTGATACTGGCTATCGCTATTAACCCGGCTATTCAGGAAGAAATCTATAACTTCTTCTTCAACTAAGCGAAGGTTTATACACTGTACTTCCTGAGATAAGGATAAAACTAAAAGCCCCGGTAACTACATCGTTATCGGGGCTTTCTCTTTTTATTTATACCTATTTCTTATTTCTCAGGCCAAACAACCTCCAGGTTGTCGTTGATGAAGACGCCGAAGTTCACGGCAATCAGCTGGTCTTCGTCGAAGTACAGATCGATCATCTCCTTCTCGTAAGAAATGCGCGTCTCGCCGGTTTCCATTTCCTCTTCTTCCAGGTCCTCATACCCGTGGTCAGCAAAAAGCCTTTTCAGCTGCTCCTGGCTCATCTCGAAGATGCGCTCTTCCCACAGCTTCACCTCGCGGTTGGCCGTTTCGATGCAGCTCAGTTTGTAATCATCTTCCTTGTCGAAGTACAGCGAGTAGCCTTCTTCCCAGTAGTTCCAGGCCTGATGTTCAAACTCATCCTCTTCGTCGGACTCTTCTATTTCTTCAGGTTCGCCCAATAGCGCTTCTACTTCTTCCATTGTAAGGCCAAACTTGATCTTACCAAGCCCTTTGCCTAACCTGATTTCTTTGTTAACCATGTTGCTCTCTAGTTTTATCTTGTATGCAAAGATATGTGATTTACTAATTTCGGAATTAAAAGGTTAAATGATTTCATCTTCTTCAATTTTTTTATGACTCGTATGTTGCCCTGAATTCTGCCATCAGCTTTTTATACGTTTCATTTTCTTTGGCCTCATCCCACTTGGCCTTGAAAATGCGTGCCGATTCAGCCTTGACCGGATCCGGGTCCAGCGGCAACTGGTCTCTTCCATGGGCTCCGCTTTGTCCTTTCTTATCATCCGGAACGGGTCCTTTGTACTTCTGGCCCGTGCGGTGGTTGGCGTAGCGGCGCGAGCGGGTGTAGCCCATCTGTAAAAACTTGCGGGCCATGTCGGCACCTACAAAGTCATTCTGACGGAGGTAATCCAGAAACAAGGCGTAGATATGCTCCGATGACTCCCATGCGATCTCGGGCGTCTTAAAGCGCCAATGCGGCAGTATCTCCGACTTATAGGGTTCTACCAGCAGAACGCCCTGCTCTCCTTTTCCTATACGGTATAGCTCCGGATTTTTTCTGAAATCCGTTTTCCTGAAATTAAGTTCATAGTTAAAAGCCCTCGATCTCTCTTGTTTCATTGGTATAGCCACTTGTCTTGAACTGATTGTCCTGGTATAGGCTCGGGTGCTGTTCCGGATATATGATGATGAAGCTATTGTCTTTGTAGTTGCGCGAAAGCACGCGCGGCACATTGTCGAGTATGCCATTATAGGATAACGTGCCTCTGCGAGCTGATATCACCACTACCATATCGTCTTTGCTTATACCTGTCTGGTTGCTCTCGAACTCGGACATCGAAGGCCTAGGCACATAGGTAGCATCTACGGCAGGCTTACTGCTCTGCACAGTGGCTTTTATTTTATTGTTGGTTCTTCTACCCGCCATAAAAACCACCTTAGCTCCAAGCTGCGTCGAAAGCAATCGGACAGCTCGCATCCAGCGCAGAAAGCCTCTTTCAAGTTCAGCATTTACCGGTACAATCACCACCAGACGACTGGTCGTATTTAGTGGTTGCATGATCTTACACACGAGTATCATCTGCTCAGTGTTTTCGAGCAGGTTGTCGAGTATCGTGCCAAATATACGGTCACTTGTAGTGATCTTGGCATTCCAGCCAAGCACTACTTCCGTGATCATTAACTCTTTGATGGCTCGGAGTATACCGCTTGCCACATTGATGTCTATTTTAGATACAAGCTGTACATCGTTGTCCGTTGCCGAGGCGTGTTTAACTGCCTCCTGCAGCATTTTGTTCTTCTTATAGATTTCTTCGGCTGCTTGTTCATTGTCTATCACCACGGCCAGCGGATAAATTGGCTCATGGTACTGCGGATTTTTTAGCATGATCGCCAGGTCCACCAGATTCTCGAGTGTTTTCGGATTACCTATTGGCACCATAATTCGATCTGGCTTTTCGCTCAGATCCGGCTGCTTCCGGCTTTCGATAATTGCCAGTATGCGTGCTGCTTTTTCTGTAATGAAAGAACTACTCAGTGAAGTGGCCAAGATTAGCACTACAGTCAGGTTCAGAGCCGTCTCCCCTATTATTTGCAGCTCATACCCGACCAGTATCACTGCAAGCGTGGCTGCGGCTCTTGCTGTACTGAGACCAAACATCAGATTTCGCTGTGTGACAGTATAGCCGTAAAGCTTTTGTGTGATGAAGGCAGGCACCCATTTAGTAATTAGTGCCAGGACAATGATCACGACGGCCATGATAATGATTTCCACTCCCTCGAACAGCACCGTCACATCGACCAACATACCTACACTTATGAGGAAAAAGGGAACGAAAATATTGTTGCCCACAAACTCTAACCTGTTCATTAAAGCTGATGCGTGTGGAATGAGCTGGTTTAGTGCTAATCCTGCCAGGAAGGCGCCTAAGATAGCCTCCACTCCAGCCAATTCTGCCAGGAACGCTGCTGCAAACACCAGCGTGAGCACAAAAATGAATTGTGCTCCTTGTTCACTTTCTATTTGCTTAAAAAACCACTTGGCGATAATTGGAAACACAAAAACCACTATGGCTACGAATATAGACAGCGATACCATTAGCTTTATCCAGTATCCTACCCCAATGTTGCCTTGTGCCACCCCTGCTACTACCGCCAGTACCAGGAGCACTGCCGTATCCGTGATGATGGTTCCTCCAATCGTTACGGTTACTGCCTCGTTTTTTGTTAGTCCAAGTTTACTTACTATCGGATAAGCCAGCAGCGTGTGGGAAGCAAACATACAGGAAAGCAACACTGCTGAATTTATCTGGTATTCATATCCATAAAAGAAAAGGATTGTACCGGATATTATCGGGATAAAGAAAGTGAGGGCTCCATATACTATGCTCCTTACTTTCGTTTTTTTGAACCCTATCATGTCCATTTCCAGCCCCGCCAAGAACATAATGTAGAGTATTCCTACGGTACCGAACAGAACGATGCTGGAGTCGCGCAGCAGCAGGTTAAATCCGTTCGGCCCTACTATTACGCCAGCTAGTATAAGTCCCACTATGCCCGGTATTTTCAGTTTGTTGAGTATAATGGGGGCAATGAGGATGATCAACAGCACCAGCGTGAAAATCAGCACTGGGTCTTCGAAAGGAGGTGTTAGTTTTAGTAGAAATGTCATACTTTAGTTTTAGCGTTCTCTTTTTCTCCGTATAAATATAGCGCTTTTATTTTTTGCTTTTTTTTGCACCTCTCCGTACCGACCTTTTAAGCAGCTCATTTTCCCTCTTTTTGAGCCGACTTATCCAGCTTTCCACACCTTACCCCTTTCTAATAATTTTAATTAGATAATTCTTTAAATAAATCTTCTTTCATTATTAAGACTGTTTACAAGTTGATAAGTGTGGAACATCCCAACTTGTCCTCATTTCTTTTTTCTATACCTTGTCTGTGCACTCAGCTTCCCACACATTATCTTTTTGTTAATTTTTAGCTTTCAATTACTTACCCTGTTTATCCACTTTTACCCATTTTGTGTGCATTACTTTTTTCACATGCTTGTGTCACCGTGGAAAAGCCTTTTTAAGGTATACCTTTGTCAACCGGTTTCCACTTTTTATGTGTTCCACAGCCCTATAGGTATACCTGTGGAACATAAGCTTGTTGAGTTATCAGATTTACTCCACACTTGTCCACAGGTATACCCACCTGTTTTGTGGATTACTAAACACTTTTTTTGATTCCTGAAAAAGCTGATTTTTCTTCTGGCCTAGCACTAGGTTTTTACCTCTTACGTTAATCCGAAGACTTTATTTGCTAGGCTTGCTCTACTTTCTTTGAATAGTTGTTTCACGCATAGTTTGATTCGCTACTGCTCATCAACTCTACGCAACTTCTTACTCGTTGAGTATCCCTTTCAGTTACTTATACCGCTGAAGCGGCTAGCTATACCTATGCGATTATTCTAAGCGTCTTAACCGACTATATTAGATCTTTTTGATGGGAAGAGTGTCCTGGTATAAACATACCAAGTGCGATCTTATCTGGTTAGCTTTGTTGTGTAGCAGGCCGTGCTATTACACTTTTAGGGGAGAGCTAGATTTGCAAACGTTTCAAACTGATGGGAACTTGTCAGGCGTGGCGTTCAGTAATTTTACAAAGGTTCTTTTCACTCTGGTATAGCGGTTTGGTAAGTTGGTCCTCATTCGCTGCTTATACCTTCAGATTTTTTGTGCTTGCTTTAGTACGGAGAGACCCATTGGTTATGTGAATCTTATTACATGAATTAAGATTGGCTAACGTTTGTGAGAGTGGTTCCCCTATTCGTTTTTGTCAGTTAAGGATTTTCTGCCCGATTTTTTGCCTGTGACAAATTCCCTTTTTTCGAAAGTTTCAGTATTACCTTTGCGTCATCAGTTTGCTTTACTATTGTTGACAAGATGCCGTCTCTATCCTCTCCGAGTTACTTGTTGCACCTTTCTGCATATTTTATCCACTGCAAATCAGCCTGGTTACGGTGGTCCGGGCATAAAAAAAGGAAGCTAAGTAGCTTCCTTTTTCTTCTAAAACGTTACGTTTTCTTCCATCTCCCAGTTTGCCCGGATCTCCAATGGTTTGTCATGAAGGTATACCTGCTCTGGTTCTTTGACTAGTTCTGGATCTCCTCCATCCCACTTGCCATTGTTGTTGGCATCCAGTATAACCCGGATAAAGTAGGTACCTGGTTCAATGTTCCTGAAGTTGTACGTTTTGGCATTACGCACCTGGTTCTTCACTTTATATTGGTTGTCTACTAACTGAACGATGTAATTCTTCTGTTCTGTTTTAACGGCTCCTCTCAAACTTCCGGCGCCACGCGCTTCTGCTATCGTTACCTGTATGGCGGGTTTGCTGAACTGCGCTCCCTGTACCGGCACTATGCCCGCGCTATCTAGTATGATGGTTGCTTCACGAATCTTGTTGGTCCACTTTGGCATTACGAAACTCAATTCTGTAGCTGAGCGGTCTAATTTCACCTGATCAGGATAAGTTAGTCTAGCCACTTCAATGCTGTCGGCCAGCAGGCGTATGGGCTCTTTTGTCTTGATGCTTACCGGTGTTTCTAATTCGATTGTTACTTGCTGTCCTTCACTCACTGTGTTGTTATCGCCTGCACCATTGCCATTCGCCTTCAGCCTTGCTCCGCTTACACGTTGGGCTCTCTTTCCTTCAAATGCTATCTGAACCGTATCCACGGTGCGATTTGCAGCAGAGTCTATTGCGGTTAACAGGGCTCTGCCTCCAGTGAAACGGTTGCTCCCAAATACATCCACTATCTTTCCATCTGGCGATACCTTATGGACCAGGGTATCCTTTGGGGAGCCGGCGGAGGTAGCTACGAAGATTTCCAGGCCTTCATTGTAGTTGGCTACAAAACGGTCCGTATACCTTTCGCGGCGTTGTAGTAGGGGGCGTTTGGTATCTATTCGTACCGTTTGCAACACTACTTCCTGCTCTTCACTGTTTACGCGGATTGGTTCTGCTTTGTAGGCTATCCACTCTTCCTCGTTATCATAAAGTGAGTTGTTGTTCTTGTCTGTCAGTGCGTAGATCCTGTATTCACCATCCTTTATATTTTCAAATGTAAACTCCCCATTCGCATCTGTTTGTGTCTGGTAATATGGTCTGCTTTTCCGGATGCTCAGCGTATCGTTCGTTGGGTATAAGGCAACCACAGTTTCTTTCTCCGGCTCTTGTGTCAGCAGTTTAACCACCTGCCCGCTCACTCTGCTTGAATCGATGAATGTTCCTGTACTGAACGTAAGCCCTAGCCCTTCTGCTATGTTTTTTTCCGTGATATCCTGTATGCCCTTCCGGAAGTTAAAGGTATAGGTGGTGTTCTCCTCAAACGGTTCTTCAAAAACCAGTTCTAATCTGGTCTTCTCTAACCTCACCTGGTATTTGTTATCAGTGAAAGGTGTAATCAGCAATTCCTTCTGTAAGTTGTTTGGCTGCACCTCTTCATCAAAGTCTAATGTGATCGTGCGGGTGCTGACATTTAGCTCTTGCGGCTTGGGGTTGCTGTTGAGGAGTTCTGGTGCTTCTTCATCCTTTGGGCCTCCTTCAGGGTTGTTTATACTCGCACAGGATGCAAGTGTCATGAAGGAAGCAGCGAGAAAAATACTGTTGACAAGTTTCATCTACTATTCGTTTAAATGAAAAACAGGCAAACTTTCGCCTGCCTTGTTCTTATTTATTAACACTCGGTTGCGGTGCTTATTTTCTCTTTGCTACAAAAATGAGGCTCGAATAATCGTTGCCGTTTTTCTCTGCGTAGCTATTGGATTTGTACCCGTTCACTACACTGCTGATGACCTTAGTCTTCCCCTCCTTATGTTTCTCGCTTAGCATGCTCACGTAGTAGGCATCAAACTTCATAGGCAGTACTTCCTCCAGTTGCATCTTATGCTTTTTGAGCAGGCGCTTCATCGTCGGCTGCGTGAAATGGTACAGGTGCCGTGGCACATCATAGGCTGCCCAGTCTGCCTTGTACTGCTGGGCGTCATGCGAATCGGCATTGGGAACAGCTATGATCAACGTCCCGTCGTCCTGCAGCAAGTTGATGAGTTCTGCCAACGTTTCGTTTAGCGTATGGATATGCTCCAACACATGCCACATCGTAATGACTTCAAACTTTTCACCGGAGATTTCTTCAAGTCCCTTGGCCACTATCTCTCCTGTCAGTGAGGAAGCTTCCTCGCGTGCACGTCCATTTGGTTCGACTCCTCGTATGTCCCAGCCGTCCTGTTTGCAGGCACTCAGGAATACGCCCGTGCCACAGCCATAATCCAGGATGGTTCCCTTGGCTGGGGCGTGCCTGTTGATAAGCTCTACTTTTTGCTTCGTCGTAATGGAGCGCACCACATGATAGGCCCTGTTGATAATGCCTGTCTTAATGTTGCTGTGCGATATGTATTCCTCGGATTCGTAATACTTATCAATACTGGCAGCATCCGGTCGAGGGTTCGTAAACTTGAAGTTGCAGTTTTCACACTCCACAATCACAAAGCTCTCTTTCGAGACCGCGTTGTCTGTCACTACCAGGAAGTTTTTAAACTCTTCTTTGCCGCATATCGGGCATTGCTCCAGTCTTTCGTAGCTCATTTATTTTCCAAGGTATACCATTAGTACCGATATGTCAGCCGGTGACACGCCACTGATGCGCGATGCCTGCCCGATTGTTTCAGGCTGTACACGCAGCAATTTTTCGCGAGCTTCTGCTGACAGGGCAGGTATGTTGCGGTAGTCTATTTTCTCTTTGATGTTATAGTTCTCGAGTTCGCCCATTTTAGCAGCCATAGTATGCTCCTTTACAATGTAGCTCTCGTATTTCACTGCTATTTCAGCTTGATCTATGCTATCAGCTTTGAATTTGCTCAGGTATTCTGCTACAGTGGGCACCGCTTCAGCTATATGCTTTATTTCAATGTTTGGTCGCTTGATCAATTGGCCTGCACGCTGCTTTTCTACAATTGGCGCGGAGCCCATTTGCTCCAGCATACTGTTGATATCTCCAGGTTCAATCGGCTTATTATTCAAATAGGCGATGATATCAGCTGATTCCGTGATCTTCTTATCCACAGCTGCCATGCGACTTTCATCAGCCAATCCGAGTTCGTAGCCGAGCTTAGTAAGGCGAATATCCGCATTGTCCTGGCGTAGCAGGATACGGTGCTCTGCTCTTGAAGTAAACATGCGGTATGGCTCGTCCGTCCCTTTGTTCACCAGATCATCTATCAGCACACCGATGTAAGCTTCTGACCGCTTCAGTATAAACGGTGCTTTCTCATTTATCTTGTTGTGCGCATTTATACCTGCCATCAATCCCTGACAAGCCGCTTCCTCATACCCTGTTGTTCCGTTAATCTGGCCGGCAAAGTATAGGTTCTCCACTACCTTGGTTTCCAAGGTGAGGTTGAGTTGAGTTGGTGGGAAGAAGTCGTACTCGATGGCATAGCCGGGGCGGAACATCTTGGCATTCTCAAATCCTACAATCTTTCGAAGCGCTTTCAGTTGCACATCTTCAGGTAAAGAACTGGAGAAGCCATTCACGTATACCTCTACCGTGTTCCATCCTTCCGGCTCTACAAAGATCTGGTGACGGTCACGATCAGCGAAGCGGTTGATCTTGTCTTCGATAGATGGGCAGTAACGCGGACCTAATCCCTGAATTCGGCCCTGGAACATCGGCGATTTTTCAAAGCCGGTTTTCAGGATCTCGTGCACTTCTGAATTGGTATAGGTAATAAAGCAGCTGCGCTGTTTTGCCAGTGGAGTAGTTTCTATATACGAAAATTTCGAGGGATTCTCATCACCGAACTGTTCCTCCATACGGCTGTAGTCTAGTGACCGACCATCAACACGTGGCGGAGTTCCGGTTTTCATACGGCCTGCCTCAAAACCAAGTTGGATCAACTGCTCTGTTAAGCCTTTTGCTGATTTCTCTGCTGAGCGGCCACCTCCCATCTGCTTCTCTCCGATGTGGATAATACCATTCAAAAAGGTACCATTCGTTAATACAACGGCCTTTCCACGTATAGTTATCCCCAGGCTGGTGCGCACACCGACGGCTCTTCCGCCCTCTACTTCTATACCTGTCACCATCTCCTGCCAGAAGTCCACATTATCCGTTTGCTCCAATGTCAGGCGCCAGGCTTCAGCAAAGCGCATGCGGTCGCTCTGTGCGCGGGGACTCCACATAGCAGGCCCCTTCGACTTATTGAGCATCCTAAACTGGATCATGGTTTCGTCGGTAATGATACCGCTCATACCTCCTAGCGCATCTACTTCGCGCACAATTTGTCCTTTTGCCACGCCACCCATAGCCGGGTTGCAAGACATTTGGGCAATGGTGTTCATGTTCATGGTTGCCAATAGAACTTTAGAGCCCATCTTGGCAGCAGCTGCAGCAGCTTCGCAGCCCGCATGACCCGCACCTACAACTATGATATCGTATTCTGGAAACATGTATTCTGAATTTAGAGATGTTTCACGTGAAACATCAAAGAAGGGTCGGTAATTCCCTTTTTTGCGATTAAAATTTCCGCAAAGATAAGGAAGAATCTTCGAGTTTGCGCATAGCAGCTTCCTGCTCAGGGGTTTTATCTTTAAAACCTAGCAAGTGCAGAACCCCGTGGATTAGAACGCGGTGAAGTTCGTCGTGGAAAGATGTGCCATGGGTAGCAGCATTATCGCGTACCCGGTCTATGCTTATAAAAACATCACCTTCGATAGTGCCCTCTAAGTCGGCATTGTCGAAGGTGATGATGTCTGTGAGCGTGTCGTGATCGAGATACTCAACGTTGATCTGGTGTAAGTAATCATCAGAACAGAAAATGTAAGTCAGACCTACCAGTTCGTGCTCATGCTGCTCTATGATATCTGCGATCCAGCCGGAAATCTGTTCTGGGTTATCCAGCGAGAATTCGATGTCCTCGCTGAAGAACTCAATTAGATGATCCATTCTGTAAGGAAGTGATGTTAAATATGAGTTGTACCTTTTTACCGTTGTCAAGGAAGTTCACCTCGTCACACAAATTGCGCATCAGGAAAATGCCACGGCCACCCGGGTTCTCCAGGTTTTCAGGAGCGGTAGGATCCGGGAGCGTATCGTAATCAAAGCCGGGACCTTCATCCTCGATTTCAAAAAGAAGTTGGTTGTTCTCTACCTGGAGTGTGAGGTATACTAGTTTTTCCTTATCGAATTTATTGCCATGGCGGATGGCATTGTTCACAGACTCTGTAACGGCTACCATGATGTTGCCATACACGTCGTCTTCAAACTCGAATTCTTCCTTTGAATTGTCTATGAAGCTTTCTATAACCCGGATGTTCTCGATTAAGGAAGGAATCTGAATTTTAACCTGATTCATATAACTTGTTAGTGATGCTATAAGGTGCGTATTAGTTACTCATATGCTGGAAATACTCATTTACCTTCTGCTTGTAATAGGGCGTAAGGGCCGGTGGTACGTTCTGCAGTAATTCCGTTTGTTTTTCTTTCGTTCTTAAATACTTTTCAAATGACGGCGGAACTCGTCTGGCAACATCCTGAGCGCTTTTAGCCTCACGTTTGTTGTCCAATTCCCGCTCCTTCATAGACTTCTCAGCCTCCAGCAAACGGGTAAGAATTTCGCGCTGTCGCATGATGGTCTGGTCAGTCAAACGTTTATTAACGAGATCAGTCTCGCTTTGTTCCATCATCTTGGTGATATTTCCTAAGTCACCGTTGCCGCCCTTTTCGCTAGGTTTCTGTCCCTGCTTTTCCATTTCCTTCAGGGCATTGCGCAGAGCCTCCTGCTCCGCAGCTAATTTAGCTAATTCTTCAGACAGTGCCTTGCTTGACTTGCCACCTTTTTTCAATTCGTCGATTTTTTTGTTCAAAGCGTCCTGCATCTGACCAAAATCGCCCGGCTGTGGTTTACTGCCCTTCTGTTTACTGGCCATATTGCCCTGCATTTGCTGCATGGCCTGCTGCATCTGCTTCAGTGCGTCGTTCAGCATCAGTGCCAGGTTATTCATAGAAGTCATGGCTAATTGCTGCTGGGCAGTGGCTCGGCCCACGTTGCGGTCGCGCAGATCTTTCATGCTGTTGTCCATACTCTGGTTCATCTGGGCCACTTCACGGGTTACAAACGACTCCAGCTGAAACACCTTCTTGGCGAGTGCAAAAAGACTGTCCTCAATCACCTTGGCATTGTCACGGAGCGAAAGCTGTTGCTGCGAAAGTGAAATGAAGCGAGGATCACTTTGATTAACGCCCCGGAAGGATTTCATCAAACCCTCCTGGTCAAAAGAAAGCTTGATCAGGTTTTCCAGAATGTCGCGCAGGTTGTCGAGGTTCTGTTCCATGCCCTGCATGCTCATGCTGTTCTGCATCTGTTCCATTTGCTGGGCCATCTGCTTCATCTTCTCCCCTGCCTTCTGCTGCGACTCGCTCGCTTTTTTGTTCTGGTTCTTATCAAGCTGCTGCTGCCCCTGATCTATGTCCTGCTCTATCTGCTGCTGTTCTTGCTGCATTTGCTGCTCGTCCATCTGGTTTGGGTTCTGTAGCTTGTCGTTGAGCTCTTTCAGGTCCTTCATGTCCTGCTTTAGCTGCTCGAACTCTTTCTGTATACCTTCCTGCTCCTGCTGCAGCTGCTTGTTGTCTTTCTGTTTCTGAGCAGTTTTGTCGGACAACTCTTCCTGTTCTTTGGCCATCTCCTCCAGTTTGTTGGTGATATTGTCGAGCTTTTGCTCAAACTGAAGCTGTTTAAACAACTCCAGCGCCCTTTCGAGTTCACGCTCCATGTTGCGCTCGCGGTTATCAAGTTTGCTCAACAGTTTCTGTAGTTCAGAATCTTTCGGGCTTTGCTCCTGCAGTAACTTTTCAAGCTCCTCGTACAGTTTTTTGGTTTCCTCGTCTAGTAGGCTGTCCATCAATTTCTTCAACTCCTGTGCTTTTTCGGCCAGCTGCTTGTCCTGTTCCGAGAGCATATTCTGCTTCTTGTTGAGCTCATCAAAGAGCTCTTTCATGGAAGAGATATCCTGCTCCAGTTGCTTGCGCTTCTCAGCCAGGTCTTCCAGCTGCTTTTTGTCCTGCCAGTTCAGGTCACGCTTCGTTTTCACTTTTTCTTCCGACTGAGCTAGCTCTTCCTTCAACTTTGTGCTCTTTTCCAATGATTTGCTGAGCTGGCTCTCTACCGACTGCGCATTACTAATGAGTTCTTGCTCCATGTCACGACGGCTAGGCACCCGCAGTTCGAATGAACGCGTGCGCGCGCTTTTGGGTCCTTTCAGGTCATCGTTGTCCCATACCTGCACAAAGTATTCCAGCTTGTCGCCAGGATTGAGTTGCAAGCCGGCTGTATTCCATTGGTGATAGTAGGCTTGGTTGAGTTGCTGCCGGTTCAGTCCGATCGGCACGCTCTTATACCTGGCCTGCGGGTTTTTATCGTTAGTTACTTTATAGTTCAGCACCAATCGAGTCAGGCCATAGTCGTCTGAAATTTCGCCGGCCAGCACCACAAAGCGGTAAAGCGCAGAATCGTGGTACTGCTCCAATGTGATCTGCGGATGACGGTCAGGTATAGTGGTGATCTGGTAATTAATCTCTTCCTTGTTGGTGCTATGCGCGTTTCGCAGGTTTACCCCATAATTCTGGCTTTCGGTAAACTGCTTGCTCGCTGTGAATAAGTTTGCCTTAGATTTAGCTACAAGTGTTTCAGAGGGGTTTTCTAATTTGATTTCAACACGCTCCGTTTCAGTGGCATCGAAGTTCCAGGTGATGGTACTGCCGGCAGGTATAGTGGCGTTACCCGTATTTTGTATCAACTCCGGCTTCCGTTTCAGATAAGCAGGGTATGCCACTTCCATATGGAAGTTCTTTAAGTTTGGCCGAGAGAGAAGGTGCAGGTTGTAGTCGCCAGACATAAAGCCAGAACCCTCCAACTGGAACTCCACTGGACGCTGCAGTTGCTTGAAGGTATAGGTATAGCCATCGCCGCTCTTCTGCAGTCGCTGGCGTCTGCCGTTATAGTGAATGTATACCTCGCTAGGTATAGTCTTTCCCTCCAGCTCCACTTTGAGCTCGAAGTCTTCTCCTCTATAAGTTTGGAGCGACTCATTCTCCACCACAAACCGGAAAGGAGCCAGTGGGGTATAATGCTTCTTATAATTGATGATACGCTCGGTGCCCTGCACAAAAATGGTAGGGTATAGAAAAGCGATCAGGAGCATCACAACTGCAGGAAGCGCAATGTATTTGAGAAGCGGCTTGTTCTCACGATAGGTAATAGCTTCCTCAAAGGGATAGTTGACAAGCTGGGATGAGCGTTGGGCTATACTGGCGGCAATAAGCTCGTTGGTCCTGTCAAGGTCTTTCAGCTGAATGGCATTCAGTAATTTGTCTTTTATTTCGGGATAATGGTCCCCCACTCTGGCGGCCGCCTGCTCGTCGGAGAGTAGTTTCCGGAGGTTGGTTAAGGCTGAAAGCGGAAGAATGATCCAGCGAACGAGGGCGTAAACAGTAAGGGCGACGAAAGAGAACAGGAGAAAGGCCCGTACAAAAACCGGGAAGTAAAAGATGTACTCCAGCAAACTGTACACAATGTAGATGGACATCAGCAGGCCTATGGCGAAAATGCTCCCCCGCAACAATAAGTTGAGGTAGAACTTTTTCTTAAAGGCCTGCAGCTGCTGTAACAGCTTGTCCATCGCATCGTGCTGATTCATCTGCCTGATTCTTTAAACGTGACTAACTCATGCTTACAGCTAATGATTAACCTGAGAGGTATAAATCGTTAAACTATAGAAATTTAAGAGAATCTCCTATTGCCTCTATTATTAAACTGACGACAAGGTCGATTTAGTATACGTACAGGACGTTGTACTATATAATATCCAATAAAACCGGGCAGTGATCGGAGTGTTTGGCCTCCGGCAGAATGGCTGCCCGTTGCATGCGGTCCTGCAAATTGTCCGTCACCATGTTGTAATCGATACGCCAGCCAAGGTTCTTGGCCCGTGCCCCTGCCCTATAGCTCCACCAACTGTAGTTATGCGGCTCCTTGTTAAAGTGGCGGAAGCTGTCCACAAAGCCACTCTCAATAAATTGGGTCATCCAGTTGCGCTCTTCAGGCAAAAAGCCGGAGCTGTTAGCGTTAGATTTCGGGTTATGGATGTCGATCGCCTGGTGGCAGATGTTGTAGTCGCCGCTGATCACCATACCTGGCAGCGTTTGCTTCAGGTCGCCGATATACCCATTGAAGTCGTCGAGCCATTGCATTTTAAAACCCTGCCGCTCATCACCACTCGATCCGGAAGGCATGTATACGCTCATCACCGAATAATCGTCGAAGTCTGCCCGAATCACGCGTCCCTCATTGTCATAACATTCCATGCCGCAACCTATCTCCACATGCTTGGGCTTTTCTTTGCTGAGGATGGCCACTCCGCTATACCCCTTTTTCACAGCTGGGTGCAGGTATACGTTATAGCCCATGTCCTCAAAAATGGCCCGGTCAAACTTGTCTTCGCAGGCTTTTATCTCCTGCAGGCAAAGCACATCCGGATTAGCAGCTTTCACCCAATCCTGAAATCCTTTGGAAATTGCGGCACGAATGCCATTTACGTTATATGTAATAATCTTCATACGTACTGTTTCACAACCATGCAATGGCAGCATGCCTACCCTTTAACTATAAGGAGAAACATGCTGCCGGCATAGGTTTAATAATTGTTTTGAGATGTTAAATTTCGTCAGCTCTGTCAAAGTACTCCAGGATGTGCCATTTCAGCATTCGTTCCTGCTCTTTCAGATTGGTGAAAGGTATAGGTTTAGCAGAGCGGTAATGGGGCCAACCTTCTTCGTCGACCCGTTCTAATTCGTAGAAACCCGACAGGCTGAATACCTTGCAGGTAGCAATATGCATCAGGTCCTGTTTTTCTTCTTTTGTAAATTCCGAGATGCCCCTGCCCAATTCCTGTATACCTATCAGAAAGAGGATCGCATTCAAGTCAGGCTTTTTCCCGAAAGTCTTCATCATAGAAGCCCGCAGATTGGTCCATCTGTGCTCCAGGTTAGATGATTCGTCGGCCATATCAGTTAATTGTTAAATGGCTGAATTGTTAAATTGTTGATCTCAATAGCGTAAGGATCACAAAGAGCAGCAACAAGTGAACAGCACAGCATTTGGAAAACTTTATTTACGAAGCGCTTTGCTGGGCTTTAAGTTCCTCCCAGTACTCGACTGCGCGGCGGAAGTGCGGGATTACAATAGAACCTCCTACTAAGTTGGCTATGGAAAACACCTCAAACACCTGCTCATCCGAAACGCCTTCGTCGAAGCATTTGCCCAGGTGATACTTAATGCAATCGTCGCAACGGAGCACCATGGAGGCCACCAAGCCGAGCATTTCCTTGGTTTTTACATCGAGGGCACCCTCCGCGTAGGTGTTGGTGTCGAGGTTAAAAAAGCGCTTGATTACTTTGTTGTCGTACGACATGATGCGTTCGTTCATGCGCGTACGGTATTCGTTGAATTCTTCTATCTGACTCATTGTTGTGTGTGCTGTGACTGTTTTATGCTTTTAAAAGTATAACAGATAAAGTTAATCGAAATTATCAAGAATACCTTAACCACACCAGCCCTGCTATGTTTCAGGATTTTCTGTCCCTGCTTTTCCCGGAGATATGCCACACATGCGACCTGCCGTTGGCCCGAGGCGAACGCTATATCTGCACAGAGTGCAACGTGAAACTACCTTATACCGACCTGCATCTGCATGGGGCTACTGAGCTGAACTACCTGCAACAGCGGTTCTGGGGGAAGGTACCGGTCAGATTTGCGTTTTCATACCTGCATTTCAGATCCAAGGGGCGAGTGCAGCGTGTACTTCACAAGCTTAAATACAAAGGAGCACAGGAACTCGGAGAACACTTGGGTAGGCGGTACGGTACATTGCTGGCTGAGTATGGGTATGCAGCACATTTCGATCTCGTTATACCTGTGCCATTACACCGTCTGAAACTCCGGCGCCGTGGCTACAACCAGTCTGATGGTTTTGCCAAAGGGCTGGCAGAAGCACTGCAAATAGCATGGAGTAGCAAAGTGCTGGAGCGCGCGATCGACACCGACACCCAGACAAAGAAAAGTCGCCTTGACCGTTGGCAAAACGTAGAGCAGGTATTTGTTGTAAAACAGGCGAATGAAGTAAATGGCAAGCGTGTGCTTTTGGTTGATGACGTGTTAACAACCGGCGCGACACTGGAAGCCTGCGCACACGCATTGTTGCAGAGTGGCTGCAGCGAAGTAAGTGTGACCACTATTGCGGCGGCCTAGGTATAAATGCAAAGAGCCCGGGTAAATCCCGGGCTCTTTAAAATATAGTATTAACTGTTAGTTCTTATCTGTTAGATCCAGCGTTGATCATCGCGCAACGGAAACCGATTGTTGCTGTAGATGAATCCTGCGCCATGAATCTTCTGGTGCCTGGAGACAGCCAGTAAGCTACATCTTTCCATGAACCTCCTTTGAAAACGCGTACTTCGTTGCTGATCAGTGAATGGAAACCTTCTGCTGTGTCATAGTTTTCAGCTTCGTCCTGGTAGCCGTCTCTGCGGAATGGGTTCAGATCTTCTACATCCTGGAATGAAAGTGGGCGGTAAACGTCCTGTACCCATTCGTTCACGTTACCAGCCATGTTGTACAGACCGAAGTCGTTTGGCGGATAAGCGTAGATGTAGTCCGTAATCATGGCACCGTCGTTGAGTGAGCCAGCTACACCGGCATAGTCACCACGTCCGCGCTTGAAGTTAGCCAGGAACTGACCCATTTTCTTGCCGTGCGGGTTACGCAGCTGGTGGCCATCCCAAGGGTATAGTCTTCTGTTGTTCTGGTTTTCGTCTTCGTTGTACTGGGTACCGATCAAAGCCTGGGCAGCGTACTCCCACTCAGCCTCTGTTGGGAGGCGGTAGTTCGGCAACACATAGCCAGACTCGATAGAAAGGGCAGTTGCCTCAGTTGCTTCCTCTGTACGGTTTCTACCGAAAAGGCCTTTTCGCTTGGTACTGCCGCTGGTTGCTTCTTTGGCCAGGTTCTCGTTTACCTTAGCCGTGCGCCAGGTGCAATAGTCATTGGCCTGTAGCCAGCTAACACCTACCACCGGGAAGAAACGGAAACCAGGGTAACGCAGATAATACGTCACGTAAGGGTCGTTGAAAGAAAGTTGACGGGACCATACAGTCGTGTCCGGAAGAGCAGCTACGTATACCTCAGGTATAGAGTCACGCTTCAGGTAGTGCAGGTACTCCAGCCAGTGGATGTTAGCCACCTCAGTTTCGTCCATGTAAAAAGAAGCTACCGTTACCGTGCGCTCGATATTGTCGCGGGTCATGGCGATGTCCTCCTCCATAGAGCCCAGCGTGGTACGGCCACCTTCAATAAATACAAGACCCGGTGCCTGAGGGAAATCCTCGTAATCGTTTACCTGAAACGCAGTTTCGTCCTCGTTGTATTCAATACCCGTGGCCGAGCTGTAATCGCCTGGGTCAGTGCTAGTTGGATAGCCGCCACCTTTGCCACATGATGCAAGGAGAGCCCCTCCTACTACAACGGCAGATACATACTTAATAAGCTTCATAGATTAGGACCTACTAATGATAAGGTTCTTTTAATGTAATTTAACGTGCAATTATAACTAAATTCAGAATGCCGGACAAACAATGTTATGGTTTATTTTGGACGATCGACGGCCTGTGAACAAATTATTTAAGTTAAGTTGTTCAAAAACGAGCGAAATTTCATTCGCCCCTCCCGCCTGCCTGCCAAAACCCTTCACTCCCACGTCGTGGCTGAAGCCGATACGGAGCCTGTTGAGGCTCACGCCTGCAATTATACCTAAGCTCTGATCCTGCTCGGCACCCGTTACAGGGACTCCTTTATATATTACTCCTAACGCCAAAGGCGAATAGATAGTATACATGGCTAAATCAACACGGCTAAAATTTTGCTGATAGGTAAGATTCAGGGCCGGGCTTACGCTAAACTCGGCATTGCTGCGCCTCAGGCCAGTGCTAAGGTAAAACTTATACCCGGCATTCGCCACAAACCGCAGAGGCAGGCGAGTCGTCTTATCAAAGCCATAGTTTGGCTGGTTGAGGTGCGATACGTTGAGCCCTGTCCAGAAATTGTTATTGTACAAGATGCTCCCCACGGCAAAGCTTACATAATTAGTAGGATCGAACTGGCCGGACTCGGCTGAAGTGAGGGCAGTTTGGCCGTAGTCAGAGAGCTGGTCGCCAAACACCAGGTTATCGTAATTGACACGTAGCGAGGCAACAGTGGTTTGTAGGCCTGCAGCGAGAGCCAGGTTTTCGGTGAGGCGGGTGTGGTAGGCGTAGGCCAGGGCGGCCTGCAGTTTTTGTAATCCGCCAATACCGGCGCAGTCTTGCTGCAGTACCATCCCAATTGCACTTTTAGTGCCCTCAAAACGATAGTCGGCTGAGAGCTGGTTGGTGATGAAGGATCCGTTGAGCGAAGGCCACTGGTTGCGGTGGGCAACGGCCACACTCCAGTCGCGGCCCAGTCCGCTAAAGGCAGGGTTCAGGTATAGCCGGTTGGCGTACTGTTGCGTAAAATGCGCATCTTGCCCTGTTGCTTGCAGGCCGCAGAGGCATATCATCAGGCAAAAAAATAATTTCGTGAGGCCTATATGCATACTTTCAGTACTCCTGAACGGTTATTGCTACAGAGCTTGTATAATTTCTGCATGGTTTTCGCTATAAAATTATATAGCTTAGCTTTTACTAAACGCAACCACCTATATGAAAAAAGTAGTTATCGGTTTTTTTGTCTTCTTAGCAGTGTTGTTGGCTTTCGCGGCCTTAGTGCCCCTGCTCTTCAAAGATAAAATTAAACAGGCCCTGGACAAAGAGATCGCCAAGAATATCAATGCCTCCGTTGTGTATGCGACAGATGATGTAAGCCTTTCCCTTTTCCGGGATTTCCCGAACATGTCGCTGGGGGTGGAGAACCTGCTGGTTGTTGGTCAGGATTCCTTTGCAACCGATACGCTGGCGAAGGTCCCTTCTTTCAGAATGGGCCTTGACCTGATGAGTGTCATTACGGGTAACCGGGTTAAGGTGAACAGCATCAAACTCGATGACCCGACCATTCGTTTGCTCGTGCTCAAGAGCGGCAAGGCAAACTGGGACATTTTCATCTCCGATACCACCACAACCGCTGAAGCCGACACAGCAGCCAGCGACTTCCGGATGGCGATAAAGCAATGGGATATCACCAACGGCACCCTGTTCTACGACGACCTGAGCATTCCATTCGGGATGGCGGCCTACAACGTGCAGCACACTGGCAGCGGCGACTTTGAGAAGAGCATCTTTGATATGAAATCGCAGACCACCGCCGACCGCTTTGTGATGACCTACGACGGCGCAAACTACATCGAAAACGCCGTGTTGGACGCTGACGTGACCATGGCAATGGACCTCGACAAGTTCCTCTTTACCTTTAAAGACAACCACATCCGTATCAATGAACTGCCGGTACAATTTGCCGGTACCATTTTGATGCCCGAAGAAGACATTGACCTCGACCTGACCTTTAAGGCGGCTGACACCGACTTCAGAAGTGTGCTTTCTGTGGTGCCGGGTATGTTCAAAGAAGATTTTAAGGACATCAAGACGGAAGGTAACCTGAGTTTTGACGGCTATGTGAAGGGGCGTTTCAACGACACCCTGATGCCGGGCTTCGGCACAGAGCTAAAAGTGAGCGAAGGTATGTTCAAGTACCCAGACCTGCCGCAGGCCGCCCGCAACATCAACGTAGACATGCGCATCGACAATCCGGATGGCAACATGGAAAACACGGTGGTAGATGTGCGCAAGTTCCACATGGACATGGGTAAGAACCCGATTGATGCCCGCGTGCTGGTGAAAGGTATAGAAGTGATGCAGGTCGACGGTAACGTAAAGGCCAACATCGACCTGGACGAAGTAACCAAGGTGTTTCCCGTGGAAGGTATGACGCTGCGTGGTCTGCTGAAAGTAGACGCCGATGCAAAGGGCACTTACAGCGAAAAGAGTATGCCGGTAATCGACGCCGACATGCGCCTGACCAATGGCTATGTGAAGTCAAAGGACTTCCCCGCTCCTATCCAGAACCTGAATGCTGTAGTGAACATCCTCAACAAGACAGGCAACACCGACGACACTCGTATTAATGTAGAGCGCTTCAACATGACCCTGGACGGCGAACCGCTGGAGGGCCGCATGCTGGTGCAAGGTATAGAGAGTCCTGCTTTCGATGGCCAGATAAAAGGTATACTGGATCTGGAGAAACTTACTAAGATTTTCCCTCAGGAAGGTATGACCGTAACCGGCCGCATCAATGCCAACGTGGCAGCCAAAGGCAAAATGTCGGATATCGAAGCTGAGAAGTATGGCAACGTGACGGCAAACGGCACCATGGGAATCAAGAACCTGAACTTTGTGAGCACCGACCTGCCACAAGGCCTGAAAATCAGCAGTGCTGACGCCGTGTTCAACAACGAGCGCATTCAACTTAACAACATGAACGGCTTCCTGGGCCAAAGCGACTTCAAAGCCAGCGGCTCGGTGTCGAACTACATCGGGTATGCCCTGGCCGAAAACCAGTCGCTGCGCGGTAACTTCAACCTGAGCTCCAATACCTTTAATGTGAACGAGTGGATGGTGGACGAAAACACCGGGCAAACCACAGATGCCACAGCCGAGGCTGAGGGCGTAGTGCCGGTACCGGAGAACCTGGACATCACCCTGCATGTAGATGCGAAGCAGGTGCTTTATGACAACCTGAAGCTTAACAATGTGGATGGCCGCGTGCTCGTGAAGGACAAAGTAGCCCGGTTAGAGGCTGTGAAATTCAATACGCTGGGCGGCGCTTTTGTAGCCAGTGGTAGCTACAACACTCAGAGCCTGAAGCAGCCGCTATTTGACATGAAGCTTGACGTACAGAACCTAAGTTTTAAAGAGGCCTTCAATGCTTTTAATACCATTAAAGTAGTTGCCCCTATTGCAGGTCTGCTCGACGGGACCTTCTCCACTAAGTTTAACTTTAATGGAGAGATAGGTCAAGACATGATCCCGATTTTCAAGACACTGGACGGATCAGGTATAATCGATGTGGTGAAAGCTGCCGTAAGCAATGTGAAGATCGTGGACCAGATCAGCAGGCTCACTCATTTTGAAGAGCTGCAAAACTTTGTGATCCAGAACAAGCGCATCGATGCCCAGATCATAGATGGCAGCCTCGTTATCCGCCCGTTTGACATGAAAGTAGGCGATATACAAATGACAGTGGGTGGTTCCAATAACGTGAACGGCAATATCGACTATGTAACCGCGCTCAATGTGCCTGCCGGCAAGATAGGCCGTGAGCTGAACACCCGACTGGGCAGTCTGATTGGCAACGAGGCCCTGAAAACTTCGGATCGCATTACCCTGAACCTGAACATTGGCGGCACACTGTCTGAACCACGTGTGGCCTTAGCGGGTGGCAGTGCCAAAGGCCAGGCCAAAGATTTGGTAGAAAGTGTGGTGAAGAGCAAAGTGGACAATGCCAAAATGCAGCTGGAGCAGAAGAAGCAACAGGTGCAGGACAGCGTGCGCAACGAACTTGATCGGCGCCGACAGGAAGCCGAGGATAAGGCCCGCCAGGAACTGGAGAAAAAGCGACTGGAAGCTGAGAAGCAGATCAAAAAGCAGGCAACAGATAAGATAACGGACTTCCTGAAACCCAAGGCAAAACCGGCTACCCCACCTGCGCAGCCTGATACCACTAAAGTGCAGCAGTAGTGCTTAGGCCTTGAGAACATAGTATAGGCTGCTATAGACAACTTAGTAGCCTATATTTTTTTATAGCTATATACTTTTGTGCAACTTTATGCCGTTTACTCGTATAATGGTTGCTGTTTAGCACCGAAATGGTTAAAACTTAATGCAAATTCTATGAGAACTAAATTCTTGATTCCTTTTCTGATGAGTGGCCTTGTGTGGTTCAGCTCCTGCGACAGTGAATCTGACAGCAATGGCACAGCCCGTATGGAGGTGCGCATGACAGACGCTCCCGGCGACTATGAGGAGGTAAACGTGGACATCCGCTCTGTGCAGATCCACAAAGAGGATACTGACAGCGAAAGCGGCTGGCAAACGCTTGATGAGATCAACCCAGGTATATACAACCTGCTTGACTTCGCCAACGGACGCGATACGCTACTAGCTTCAGCTAACCTGCCGGCGGGCACTATTTCCCAGATCAGATTGGTACTGGGAGAGAACAACTCGCTTAAGCTTAAGAATGGCGATGTGGTTGGTCTGAAAACGCCAAGTGGACAAACCTCAGGAGTGAAGTTACAACTGAACGCCGACCTGCGCGAAGATGTGACCTATGTGGTATTGCTGGACTTTGATGCAGCCAAGTCGGTTGTAGCGAGAGGTAATGGACAGTATAACCTGAAGCCAGTAGTTCGCACCATTACCCAGGCAATAGCGGGTGGTATAAAAGGCAGAGTAACGCCAGCTGAGGCTAAGCCAGGTATTTATGTGATTTCTGCTGAAAATGACACCATCGGTGGTTTTGCCAATGAAAACGGCGATTTCCTGATCAAAGGTGTGAAAGCGGGTACCTATTCGGTGAAGTTCTATACCGAAGGTGCTGTAAACGACACGACTCTGACAAACATCAGCGTTTCACAGGATCAGATTAAAGACCTGGGTACGGTTAATTTGCCAACAAAATAAGTTTCTGAAACAAGCTATACCTGGCTTGTCTTATTCTCTAAAGTAAACAAAAAGGGAGCCTTTCATCGTGAAGGGCTCCCTTTTTCATTTAAAGTCTGATTATCTTTTATCTAAAAGTCCTTTGTCGACCAATTAATATACCTGCCCCATCAGCTCACGCACATACGTCACGTAATCGGTGTTGGGCGGGGTATGGCCGCACTTGCGTAGGTCAGTGGCTACCTGAGCGCGGTGGTAAGTGGCATGGTTGAAGGCGTGGGTCAGAATGTCGAGTACGCGGGTGCTATACTTGTGCCCCTGGCTGTTGGTGTAGTCGATCAGGCGGTTAAACTCGTTCTCATCGGAGTTAGAAACCAGTTCAGCTATTTTGTACGAAGCATACTGGTGCAGCTTGTGCAGTTCCTCGAGGCTGTGCTCTTGCCATACCTTCACCGGGCTCTCGGTGCCGGTGATGCGGGCTATCCAGATGGCCTGCGCATTGAGCGCGTGGCTAAACAGGCGCGCTGCGTTAGCGGGCAACTCTGGCAGCGAATCGAATACGTGCAGCATCGTCTGGTTGGCCCAGATGTTATATTCCGAAAGGTTCTTTAATACGTCGTTTCCAGTCATCTCAATTATATTCTCTTTTATCTTCCCAAATCAAGGTCTCGTTTGTCCTGGCATCCAAAAAATCCGCGCAGCGACCGTCGCCCTGGCCAGTTATGCCGCCTTCAGGCTCGCACAGCAGGTTGCCATTGGTATCGTATACCCTGGAGGGAATGTCGCAGCAACGGCTGGTCAGATAGTAGACCTCCTGCTCCTTATAGGTATAGCGGTATACCTTGGCCGGTGGGTTGGCTACGCCTTCCTGCTCCAGTTCCCGGATGAGCTCGCTTAGCCAGCCTGTCGGAGCGGCCTTTTCCTGCTCCACTCCGGAGTTTGTAGGACTGTCTGCTGTCTGGCAACTGACAAAAGTCGTCATCAGCAATAGTGTAAGTGCCCACACAGGTATTTTTGGTGCAGCCATAGCAGTTAATTTTCAAACGAAGCGCAAAGGTAGGATATTTATGGCTAAACACCGATTCAAGTGCAGCATTATACCTGTACCTGCCATTTGCGGCAATTACAATTCAGTGTTTACGTACTCGACCCAATAAGGTATGAAGATGATCAAACCAACAACCGCAGCAGTAATAGCCGCCATCAGCACTGCACCGGCCGCCAGGTCTTTGGTTTTGCCTGCCAGGATGTTATGCTCCGGCGATACCAGGTTGGTGAGCGTTTCAATGGAGGTGTTGAAGATCTCCGCCGCCCACACCATGCCAATGCAAAGAATGAGCAGGCACCACTCCACCCGGGTGACCTCAAAGCCATAAGCCATGCCAAGCACAACGATGCTGGCCAGCACATGCAGCTGCATATTGCGCTCGGATCGGAACACGGCCGATAGGCCATTGAAAGCAAACCGGAAACTGTTTAAGCGGCTTCTGATAAAAGAGGGTCGGCTCATGCTAGCATCTATCAGGGTGAGGATATTTAGTTTTTGCTGTGATTTACTGTGCAGACAGGTATAAAGTTAAGGCATAGCCCGCTCTGGTTATTCTACAAATTGGATGGCAGCCTGGTTAATGCAGTAGCGAAGTTGTGTAGGCGTGCGTGTATCTTCGAAGAGGTGGCCCAGGTGCTGATCGCATTTGCCGCACAACAGCTGCGTGCGCTCCCGCCCATACGTGCTGAGCGTCTTGTGGATAACATGGTCGCCAAACTGCTCCCAGAAGCTTGGAAAGCCAGATCCGACCTCAAATTTCCTGCTCGCCTCGAACAGCGCAAAGCCGCAGCAGGTACAGACATAAGAGCCGTTTCTATGCGCGCGGTCTCTGGCCGATACCTGTTGCCTGTGTTTGAACATGTGCCTGCGGCTATACCTGTGATTTACTTCTCAAGATCTTCGACCGGTACAAATTTCATGGAGAGAGAATTGACGCAGTGGCGTACATTTTTAGGGGTCAGATACTCGCCCTCGAACACATGGCCTAAGTGACCGCCGCAGTTGGCGCAAACGATCTCGGTGCGGTGTCCGTCCGGATCAGGTATACGCTTCACGGCGCCCGTTATCTCGTCATCAAAGCTTGGCCAGCCACAATTCGATTCAAACTTGTACTCGGAGGTATAGAGCGGCGCATTGCAGCGGCGGCACAGGTATACGCCCTCCCCCTTAAAGCTGTTATACTCACCAGTGCCCGGATATTCGGTGCCTTTGCGCACAATGATGCGCTCTTCGTCTGGTGTCAGTTTATTATATTCAGATGGGTCTTTCGCGATTTTCATAAGCTTAATAGTAATAGATTTGTGTATACAAAGGTATACAAATAACGCACCACAAGGGCATTTATGACAGGATGGCGAAGGTATAAGCTACGGGCTATGCCCCTTGCCCCATGTACTGCGACAGCCCACCATCCATAAAGTAGCTCGAACCAGTAACATAGTCAGCGTCCGACGAGGCCAGGAATAGCGCCACTTTGGCGATTTCCTCAGGCTTGCCTGCCCGCTTCATAGGTATGTTTTGTTCGCTCTCTTCCCGTTTTTCCTTATCGTCTATCGCCTCCTGGTTCATGGGCGTCAGGATCATGCCGGGGCAAACGTTGTTTACATTGATGCCATCTTCTGCCAGTTCAAGCGCCAGGGTGCGGGTGAGGTTGCGCACGCCGGCTTTAGAGGCGCAGTAGTCAGCTGTGCCCGCCGACACGATCTCCTCGTGCACCGAAGATACATTGACGATCTTGCCTTTGCCTCCCTGCTGTTTGCGGTGCCGGATAAAAGCGCGTGAGCAGAAGAAGGTACCATACAGATTGGTCTTGATCGTTCTGTCGAAAACTTCCGTATCCATGTCGGCTACGTTGATGCCAGAGCCATTTACCGCTGCGTTATTAACAAGTATATCGATGGAGCCAAGCTCTTTCAGGGCCTGCTCAAAAAGCTTTTCCACCGCCTGTTCATCACTGATATCCACCTGCAGCACCATACCTTTCCTGCCCTGTTTTTTCACTTCGCTTAGCGTCTTTTCAGCGCCTTCTTTGTCGGTGTGGTAGGTCACTACAACATCCGCCCCTTCTTTGGCGAATTCTATTGCAGTAGCCTGTCCGATGCCGGAGTCGGAGCCTGTGATCAGGGCTACTTTATTTTTAAGTCTGTCCATGGGAGTAGTGGTTTAGGGTATAGTGCCTTCATCAGATAGCATTTTTAATCATACTTATGGTTGTGCCTGAGGGTTATACCTGATGCTAGTTCTGCGGCAACTAAAGGGCAGTTTTGGACAGCATGCTGTAGAATGGGGTTTAATATGCTCATCCAGACAATAAATATTAAGTAAGAATCAAAGGCCTCTTATTGCCAGCTAATTTTGATTACCCATTAATATTTGTATTTTGGAATATAAAAAGACCATCCTAATCCGAATTGTTTATGAAAGCACACTTACATAGATTCTTGGTTTGCTTTGTTGCCGTTTGTACACTTTTGTACTTCCCTCCTAACCTGCTAGCCCAGCAGATCCCGGTAGGCACGTGGGCAGGTGACCTGAATTTAGGTGGACCGGCACCTATCAAACTTATTGTTGAATTTAGCCCAAAGGTGGCAGCCACTGCTAAGGCACTCTTATCCATACCTGCCAACGGGTTGCACGATCTCCGGGCTGAACAGGTTGAACCTGGAAGTGATAGTCTGCGCTTACGTTTCACGGATCATGCGGCATCTTACAAAATTACTTTGAAGCGAGACGGCACCGAAATGCGAGGAACGTTCGCAGCAGCAAGTGCTGGATTCAAAACGTCATTAATCTTAAAAGAGACGGATCTACATTTACTTCGACCTGAACGACCTCAAACGCCACAGGCTCCATTTTCCTATTCGGTTCTGCCCGTAGAATTTAAGGGTGGAGATTCAGGCATCGTTTTACGTGGAACCATCACAGCACCGAAGGACAAAAAGCCTGCTCCCGGGGTAATACTGCTTTCCGGTTCAGGACCCCACAACCGAGACAGTGAGCAGTTCTATCATAAAACATTTATGGTATTGGCCGATGAACTGACCCAGCGAGGCTTTGCAGTGCTGCGCTACGATGAACGTGGTGTGGGAGAATCATCTGGTGTTTTTGGGGGGAACTTTACCGAAGACTTTGCCAGGGATGCAATAGCTGCTGTAAATGCATTACGAAATGAAAAGAGGCTGAAGGTTAAGGAGATCTATGTGATAGGCCATAGCGAAGGATCTCTTGTAGCACAGATCCTGGCTGCGAAAGATCCTTCCATTGCGGGTGCCATACTTTTAGCAGGTGTTGGACTTAAAGGAATAGAATTACGAAAATTAACACATCGGAACATGCTAAGAAAACGTGGGCTCTCAGATGAAGCGATTGAAAATGACACTGATGTTATGGCCCAGAGTAAGGCTTATGAAACAATTGTTGCTGCCTCTAACCCTACTACTGCCAGATTAGCTTTTAACAACTGGTATAAAGAAAACATAAGCACGGATACTAGCTTCAGTGGTATCTACATCGAGCCTTATCTAAATCCGTGGTACTTCCATCATCTGCGTTTTGATCCAGCGCCTTACCTGCGCAAGGTAAAAGCACCTGTTTTGGCTATTATTGGCATTAATGACTCTCAAACACCTGCAGAACCTAACTTGGCAGGTATAAAAGCTGGTTTAGCAGCAGGTGGCAATACAAATTTTACAGAGGTGATCCTGCCAAAACTCAATCATTTTATGCAAACCTCTATTACCGGCGCTTACGATGAGCCCTATACTTTAGAAGAAACCTTCTCGCCTGCTGCTTTAAAAGTTATAGGTGATTGGTTGGAGCAGCAAGCTGGATATGGTAAAAAGGCACGGGCAATAAAAGTGTCTAGGTAAGTTGCTGATGTATTACTCCGCTAGCCGGTAAATAAGCGGGAGCCGATTGCTTACAAAGTGCGCTACAGCTTCGGCAGAGATGGCAGCGGGGTAAGACATGAGCAGCAAGGTAAGCGGCTCTTGCCCCGGGTGGTAAGGGGGCTGTTGGTAAAAGTGATGATTCAGAGTGAAGCCGCTTTTCTCATAAAAACGAACACGGCGCTGCTGTATTTCTTCATGTGGTGGTTCCACTTCTAAAAGCACAGGTTTTGTATTGCGGCTTGCAAAGGCCTCTAGTATAAGTTTGCCGTAGCCCCTGCCGCGCAAAGCCGGAGACGTGGCAAGGTGCTCTATGAAGCGGACTTCCTCAAAGCTCCACCAAAGCAGTATACCTACCAGTGCATCCTCCTGCACCAAGAGCTCGAAATGGTAGCAGGCATGAGGCATAATGTCGAGCTGCCAGTGTAAAGGGCGGCGCTCTTCTAGCGGAAAAGACTGCTCGTACAGTTCCCAGGCTTCATTAAAGCGATGATGCGAAGTATCGGTTAGTCTGATATGTTCCATGATGGTATTAGTATTTACACTGCTGCAAAGCTAAGCGCTAATGCTGGTGCAGCTCCTGATTGCGCAGCAGTTTTTGGATCGTCCGGACAATGCGTTCCACTTTGGTTTCGTCGGTTTTAGCAGAATATACCCAGTCCACAATGGCCTTCTGCTCGCCATCTGTAAATTTCAGGAATTTCTCGTAGGCAACTGGCTCGTCCTGGAGGCAGAGCAGCAATTCTTCGGGCACTTCCTGTGGTGTGTTGTCAGCGTATAGGGTTATCTGCACCCAGTCCCCGACCTCCTTCTTTATCTTTTTCCTGATCTCCGCCCTCACCGGCAGCATAAGCTGCCCATTTCCCATCGGCATCAGGTGGCAACCTTTTATTTCGTAGCCATCAATAGTGCCCTTCACCCTGACCCAGTTGAAGTAGGTATGCTTGTCAGGTAGAATCTCGGGTATAGCCGCATAGGTCCAGCCGCCTTTGCCTGGGAACTTCTCCAGCAAGTATAGTTTATTGGTGAGGGGTTGGGGCATCATATCTTTGATCTAGAGTTTGATAGCTGCTGATTATTATTTCGTTACTCCTTCTGTAAAGTTATATACTCTCCGAACGCTGCTTTTCAATTTCCAGAATATTATTCTGAATGTCCTGCATGATCCATTTTCCCCACAGTCCGGCATAGAAATTGAAAGTTGTGTTCATCTTAAAATAGCTGTACAGGTGCAGGCGGTGCATGCCGTTGGGCAACTTCTCAAGTTCGTATGTTCCGCTTAGTACATCAAAATAGTCTCCTCCTATAACCACATGCTCGTCCAGTGTGGTAGACGGGATTTCGTGTGGATGTGCTTTGATGTTGAATACCATTTTCTGCTGGTCCTGGTATTCCGTTACCGTTTCGTGAAAGACAAGGCCATTTGTGAAGATTGCTTTCCGGTAAGCACCCACCCCTTCATAATTCAGCTCTGCTTTTACAGGTCTCGGGAAACCGAGTGTTCTGGTCAGGTAGCCGGTGTCTTCAGCCTCAGGAATCTCTGTTACTCTGGTCACGTTGCGCCAGATCTTATCCGCCGGTGCATCAATGTCGATATAGGTATAGGCTTTGTAGGTACCGGGTATAGAATCGATCATGCTCTCAAGTGGAGACAGCAGCAGAGGGAGCAGCACAATGGTAGAAATGCTGAGTTTGTTGTTCGTGTTTCGTGCTTTCAGGTAGCTGCCTATTAAGCCACCAAGCGAAGCAGCGATCAGAAATACAGGAAGTATCATCAGCCAGCATGCCCAGCCTTCTAACGACAGCACAAGCGTGATCAAAAAGAACAGGAAGACAGGTATCCAGGGAGCAAGTATTTTGTAGCTGGTTTTCCTTGTTTTGCTTGCGTCGGACAGGTATACGGTCAGTGCGCCAACAATCGTTGGCAGGCAAAACAGGAAGGTAACCGTCATGACAGAAAACAACTTCTCCCACGTCTCGACCCCGAACAGGAGCCTTAGAACGACTGCATAAGCTGTGGGTATACCAATTGCTATGAGTGTGGTGTGTAAACTTCTCTTGTTCATTTTTCGAAGGCTTTAGCTATGCTACAGGTATAAGTTTTCTGATAAATGGCTCAAAAATGAAGCAGCCCCGGCCGGAGCTGCTTCAGACCTAAAATGCTTAAGCTTTTACTTCGCTGACCTGCACTTTCTCCTTCGCCTTCCGCTTGCCCCGGAAGAACAGGTATAGGTTGAGGAACAGCATGATGCCGAGGTAGATAGAGAAGCCTCCTAACTTGTGGCTGAGAGCTTCGATCAGGTCTTGCGGCGTGAAGATTCCATTCATCTTCAGGATGATCAAGGCCGCTCCGATATTCATCAGGTAGAACCCGATCTCAAAGAGTCTGTTGGTGGCTATGGCGATTTCTTCCCGGCCGTTGAAAATATCCAGCATAAAGATCTGGCTGTTTTTGAAGAGCGTGCGGGCAACCAGCACAGTCATCAATAAGGCGATTGGCAGATAGATCAGGTACCCTTTTACCATTAATGCATTTTCCATGGCTTTGTCTGTTTAAGGTTTATAGTTTATTTGTGATTTGATTTTTCCGGCTGATAAGGTATAGCACTGTCAGGTTGAAGAAGTGAATGCCACCTAGTGAGATCAAAATGATACCGACCCGGCTGCTCAGTACTTCAATCAGATGCTCATAGGTATAGATCGGCAACTGTTGCACCATCAGCACAAACACATAGCCCACATTGAGCAGGTAGTAGCCCGTGAGCAGCACCTTGTTGATGGGGTCGATTAGCTGTTCGTTCTGCTGAAAAATCTGCTGCAGGTAAATCCTGCCGTTTTTGTACAGACTCTTCCCTACCCAGTATGTCACAAACACCCCAATCGGGAGGTAAATAGAATAAGCGAGGATGGTCAGGTCTGCCTTCATAATGATTCAGTATTTTCAATAATTATTGAAACATATCAGCAAAAAAAATTAGCGCGTAATCTTACCCAGTATCTTGAAGAACCAGTTCGAGTTAGACTGTATAAAAGTATTGATCACAGAATCAGCCTGCTTGGCAAAACCCTTCAGATTTGTCGTCACTTTTTTAAACTCCTGCACCTCTTTGCCCTCGCCCTGCACAGCCGATACCTCGTCCAGCAATCTGATGATCGGGTCAAGCTCTCGCTTCTTACGTTCCTTGGCCACTTGAGTAGCCAGCACCATCGGGTCTTTGTCAGTAACGAAATACTCTTTGCGCTCACCCGGCTTCAGCACTTTCTTTGCCAGTCCCCAGTCGAGCAGCGCCCGAATGTTCATGTTGGCATTGCCCCTGGAAATTTTGAGATCATCCATTATCTCCTCAGTAGAGAGAGGCTCCGTCGCGATCATTAAAAGCGCATGTATCTGGGCCATGGTGCGGTTTACCCCCCAACTTGATCCCAGGCTACCCCATGCTTCAATGTACCGCTCTTTTGCTTCGCTGTATTCCATGACACAATGATATGGGTTATTTCATAACTTTCAAATATTATTGAAAATAAAATTACTTTTAGTACGATGGATTACCCTAAATGATTCGGGATAGACAGATTTAGAACCTGTTGCAAACAAAAAAAGCAGCCCCTTTCAGAGCTGCTTTCCTGTTTATGTATTTCCAATCCTACTCCTTTAACTTAAGCGGGTAATCGGAGCAGCGGGCTTCTATTACCCTGAAGCTGCCATATTCTTTCTTCAATGACGCAGAAGGGTCTGCATTGACAGGTATAAGCTGCTGTTCGCCGCGCTGTGTTTTGATCTCCAGAGACTCTCCGAATGCGTTGGCCGCCGAAGCTGCGATCTTAAACGCGGTGCCCGGTTTCATGCCTTTCGCTTCAAAAACTACGTTGCCGCTGTTCCCCTCCTGCACCGACTTTACGGTGACATTGGTAGGTTTCTCTCCGGTATATTCCAGCCACAAGGTATGCACATCCTGATAGCGGGCGTCATCGTAGCGTCCCTGTCCCTCAATGCACAGCTGTAGACGTGCCACAGCGCCAGAACCTACTTTGCTCCGTTCATTTCCGAAAGTCACGATGGCTTTTGCTACGCCAGGCACATTGTTAAAAGACATGATTACAGTAGAGTTTTTCTCTCCGGTCGGGATTACCTTCTGCTCCAGCAACTGGCCGCTGCGGCTATAGAGCTCCACTTTAGAGCCTTTGTCCTCGTCGGCAATATCCGTGAAAACCATGGTCTTCATCGTAACCGTGCTCACGGGCGAGAAGTCCAGCACAAGGCGGCCGCCTTCGCGGTTGGCTTTCTGACCGGTGCCATCACCTACTGTTAGCAGGCCATTCATCGCCAGCATGTTGGCATCCATCCAGTTCACGAGATCGGTAGCCGGATCGTGCGCGTCGAGCAACAGTGCCGGTGTTTCCGGAAGATACTTGCCATTTTGCCCTCTCTTCTGGGCCTTTACAATCATGACGGCACCGTCCTCTTCTATCACGTCAGCTGTGCGGGGCAGTGGGCCTTCACCAAATGACTGCACCAGGTTGCAGGTTGTCGGGTCGTAGCCGATCAGGTTATCGCTTTGCGCAGTAGCCATAGGCGCAACAACATCGTGCTCGTCGGTGCGCTCACAGGAGAAAAGAAAAAGGGAAGCGAAAGCAATGGCGAATGTTTTTGTACTAAATGTTTTCATAGGGAAAATAACAGGGTGAAAAAGAAAATAAAAAAACCTATGTATTGGTTAAAGAATTAAAATATTAAAATTGCATTATGTACTGCGGTAATCGTCGTGCATTAAACTAATGCACAGCCATTGAGATCCGCCCTAGTTGGTCGAATGTGGGTTAATAGGTAACAAGAAGGGGTATATTGCTTACTTGAAGCTTCTGGATTGGGATACGTGACTTATTCCGGAACTGTTTAAGAGATTGGATTAAAAACGATAATTTTCTTTAACCAGATGTTGAGAAATGCAGGAGATAAGATTTTGGCGGATAATTATTTTAGGACGAATTAAATTGTACTTTAAAGCCAAATAAGAAAGCAGCCCCTCTCGGAGCTGCTTTTTCTGTTGTATCATCTAAAATGTGAGGCTTCCATCAAACGGCAGCTTCATCCTTCTAACCGAAGGAAAGGACCATCACTACATCCCCTGCCCGTTCATTCGATTGTCCTTCCTTGTTTTCACAAAAGACAAAACGATACTAAAGATCAGGATGATAGCGATCACCAGCAGGGATATGAAAGTAGGGATCTTGAAAATATCGATCAGTAGCATTTTCGTGCCTACAAATGTCAGTATGATGGCAAGACCGTAGGACAGGTAAACAAAACGGTCTACTACGTGGGCGAGGGCGAAATACAGCGAACGCAGTCCCAGGATGGCGAAAACGTTAGAGGTATAGACGATGAACTGGTCCTGCGTAATGGCAAGTATGGCCGGAATGCTGTCCACAGCAAAGATCAGGTCGGTAGTTTCGATCAGTATCAGTACCAAGAACAAAGGAGTTGCAAGCCGCTTGCCGTCGACTTTTACGAAGAACTTGTCGCCATGTAATTGGTTTGTCACCGGCATTACCCTCCTGAAAAACTTGATAACAGGGTTGTTTTCCGGATCGATCGACGTGCCCTTATTCGTAAACATTTTGTATCCGGTATAGATCAGGAAGGCACCAAAAATGTAAATAGTCCAGTGAAACTTCTCGATGAGGGCAACGCCAGCGAAAATAAAGATCACGCGCATGACCAGCGCCCCGAGGATACCCCAAAACAGGATCTTGTGCTGGTAGATGGCAGGTATACCGAAATAACCAAAAACAAGCACAAACACGAAGATATTGTCTACACTCAGCGATTTTTCAATAAGGTAACCGGTCAGAAACTCTACCGCTTTCGCCTCACCAAACCAGTAATAAATAAGCCCGTTAAAAGTTAATGCAAGGCTGATCCAGACGCCTGACCAGGTCAGGGCTTCTTTTACAGAAACTACGTGTGCCTTCCGGTTAAAAACCCCCAGGTCAAGGGCAAGCATAAGCAGCACGAATACGTTGAACCCAATCCAAAATGAAGCATTTACTTCCATAAGTGTTTATATAATTAAAGTTAAGCTACAGCGCTTATAAGGTGTTTGTTAAAAGCAAGACCTGTTTTGTTTACAAATTTAATCAGAACGGGTTCTAAGCACATGATGTTTTTAACTACAGGCACCAAAACAAGATAGAAAACACGAAAAGCAGCCTAAACAGCAACTACTTTTCCTTAAACTAATAGTAGCTATAGAAGAATAGGTGTATAAAGTATATGAGGTCTCATTGTAAAACTAAAAAGCAGCCCCAAATGGAGCTGCTTTTTCTTTATAAGTCAGATGTATTTTTTACTTCTTCAAGCTACCGATCATATCTTCCGGCTTCACCCACTCGTCGTACTGCTCGTTTGTCAGCAATTCGAGTGCGATGGCCGCCTGACGCAGGGTAGTGCCCTCTTTATGAGCTTTCTTCGCGATTTTGGCAGCATTATCGTAACCGATATGCGGGTTCAGAGCCGTTACCAGCATCAGGGAATTCTCGAGGTTCTCTTTAATGCGGGCCGTGTTCGGCTCTATACCTACAGCACAATGCTTGTCGAATGAGTCGCAGGCATCACCGATCAGTTGGGCGCTCATCAGCAGGTTGTAGATCATCACCGGTTTAAACACGTTCAGCTCGAAATGGCCGTTCATGCCACCAACTGAGATTGCCACGTCGTTGCCGATCACCTGGGCGCATACCATGGTCATAGCCTCGGCCTGTGTTGGGTTTACTTTGCCTGGCATGATGGAGGAACCCGGCTCGTTTTCAGGTATAAGGATCTCGGCTATACCTGAGCGCGGACCAGAGGCCAGCAAACGGATGTCGTTGGCGATCTTCATCAGCGATACAGCCAGTTGCTTCAGGGCGCCGGAGGTTTCTACCATGGCGTCATGCGCGGCAAGTGCCTCGAACTTATTGGGAGCCGTACGGAACTCATGGCCAGCGTACTTGGATATCTTCTCAGCAACCAGCTCTGCATAGCCAGCTGGTGTGTTCAGGCCTGTACCTACGGCAGAACCGCCCAGCGCGAGGTCTTTCAGGTGGTCCAGCGTGTTATTCAGCGCCTTCATACCATACTCCAGCTGCTTCACGTATCCAGACAGTTCCTGGCCCAGTGTCAGTGGCGTGGCGTCCATCAGGTGCGTACGGCCAATTTTCACCACATCCATAAACTCCTCAGACTTCGCCTGCAGTGTGTCGTGCAGTTTCTTCACCATGGGCAGCGTGTGCTCCACCACTTTCTTGTAGGCGGCAATGTGCATGGCTGTCGGGAAGGTATCATTCGAAGACTGCGACTTATTCACGTCATCGTTCGGATGGATCTTCTTTTTCTCGTCCATCAGGTTGCCGCCCAGCACTACGTGCGCACGGTTGGCTACCACTTCGTTCACGTTCATGTTCGACTGTGTACCTGAGCCTGTCTGCCATACCACCAGCGGGAACTGGTCGTCGAGCTTGCCAGCCAGGATCTCGTCGCATACCTGCGAGATGATGTCGGCTTTGTCCTGCGCCAGCACACCCAGCTCAGCGTTGGCCTGCGCTGCCGATTTTTTCAGGATAGCGAAGGCCTCAATTACCTCTTTCGGCATCTGCTGACCACCGATCGTGAAGTTTTCTTTTGAGCGCTGTGTCTGCGCGCCCCAGTATTTGTCGGCAGGCACCTCAATCGGGCCCATCGTGTCTTTCTCTACGCGAACTTGCATATCGTTTATACTTAGGTTTAAAGGATCAGTTTAACTCCGGCAAAACTACGAAAATATTCTTTCACGGCCGCTGTACAGGTATAATCAAGGTATGGCCTATACCTGCCTATTTACCGGATCACGCGCTTGCCTGAACGGTCGGACAAAAGGGCAATCAAATCTAACGGTACAGGCTTCAGGTAAGATGTGTTCAGGATGGTCTGGTCTTCGAACGTGATGAGGTACCCGCCCTCCTCACCCAGGTAGTGGATGCTCTCGATCGCGCTGTGCGGGTAGGTGCGCTCCTGGTTGAGCATGTTGGTCAACTGCACCTGGTTTTCGTCTACGTTCGCATGCCAGCGCATGGCAAACCAAAGCACCACCACCGAGATACCCAGCATGATAACAAACAGGATGCGGTAGATGCGGGTGGAGCGAATCCCTTCCTGCTGGATCAGGTATTGTCTGTACAGGTCCAGGTCCTGGCTAAGGAGCGTGCTTTGTGAGAGTCGCAACGGCAGCAGCGCCGTGGTGAGACCCAGCAGCAGGCCCGGCGCAAAGAAGGCCTTGAAATTGGGCGTCAGCACAAACATGTGCTCCGAGGATAGGTGCAGTATGCTGGCGAGCATGGCCAGCGCCCCTGCAAAGAACACGGAGAGCACCGAGGCAAAAACAAAGTAGGCAATTGTCAGTTGCCATTCTTTCTTCTGCATGTAGCGCGACTCATCGGCGCTGATGGAAGCCTTCTGCCCTGCCGGTGATAGCCGGCGCAGCGCATAGCGCAGCACAGGCAGGAGTACAGCCACAGCGATGAAACTCAACAGCAGGCTTTTCAGAATATCTATCATGGTAAAAGGTGTTTGATGTAAAATTAACACGCAAAGCCCAATTTCCTGTATTTAATTCGGCATTATCCATTTAATTATAGATAACTCAGGTATAACCAAGGGCTGGCTCGCAGTGCCGCCACCTCTGGATTTTAAGCCCCCTAAATGTTGCAGGGGTTACAATAAATTCGTTATTTTTGATGACCTAACCATTGAACTAAGTGCTGCTGCCGGCCGTTGTTTTGCGCAAGGCCGGTGTTTTTTTGAATAGCCTGTTCATTTCATTTATGAAACTTTCCAAACTGGTAGCGTTTGTCCGGGAGTATCTGATCGCGATCTCGTCTTTTCTGCTTATTTTTCTGTTAACACTTTTTATTTACTCAGAGACGAAGAAGAAGGCGCTGGAGCGAAACGAAAAACTCTTCGAACTAAAGGCAGTACAGGCTACTCAGGCACTGGAACTGCGCATGCGCGACTATACCCAGATACTGGTGGGTGCGAAGGCTCTTTTCGTGGCATCCGACACAATTACCCGCGAAGACTGGGCACAATATTACAGGACGCTGAAGCTGGAGGAAAACTATCCCGGCATACAGGGCGTGGGCTATACCCATTTTGTGAAACCCGAAGAGTTGCCTGCCCATATCAGCCGCTTTCGCAAGGAAGGTTTCAAGGATTATACTATCCGTCCGGACAACCCCCGTTCTACCTATACCTCCATCATATACCTAGAGCCGCTCGACAAACGCAACCGGCGGGCCATAGGCTACGACATGTTCAGCGACTCGACACGGCGCTCGGCCATGCAGATGGCCCGTGATACCCGCAAACCGGCACTGTCTGGCAAGGTAAGGCTGGTGCAGGAAACAGGAGTGGACGAGCAGGCCGGCTTCCTGATCTACCTGCCCATTTATGAAGACAATGCCGAGCCCGAATCCATCAAGGAGCGCCAGCGGCTGATCAAAGGGTACGTTTACAGTCCTTTCCGGGCCGAAGACCTGATGTTGGCGGTGTGGGGGAGTAATTATCGCGACCTGGATATAGAAGTGTACGACGGCACTGGCCTGGGAAAAGAAGACCTGCTTTTCAATACAGACAGCGTGTTGCATTATCATGCTGCTAAAAAGCCGGAGCTTGACATGCTGAGTACCCTGAGCATCGGCAATCAGACATGGCGCGTGTACTTTTCTGCCAAGCCCTCGTTTGCGCGCTCCGCCGATACTGAACTACCTTACTTTATTTTGCTGGGTGGTACCATCATCAGTTTGCTGATGTTCTTCATCATCTGGTCGCTCATCAATACGCGCCGCTCCAACAGCCTCAAACAGACGATTACCGACAATGCCACGGCGGCCCTGTTTATCATCGACGCAGATGGCATTTGTACCTTTATGAACCCTGCGGCAGAAGAAATGACCGGCTTTGAGTTCTCGGAGATGCAGAACAAGTCGCTGCACAAGATGGTGCACCACACCAGGCCGGACGGCACGCCATACCCGGCAGCAGAGTGCCCGCTGCGCAATGCGCTGCATAATGGAGTAGAGACAAAAGAGGTATACGAAGAAGTATTCGTGCGTAAAGACGGCAGCTTTTTCGATGTATCCTGCGCTGTACACCCGATCAAGGATGGCAGCCGCGACGCCTACGCTATCATTGAGGTGCAGGACATTACAGAAGAGAAGCGAGCTCAGCAAGCTATTATTGAGAGTGAGGCCCGCTTCCGTACCATGGCCGACAACGCCCCCGTGATCATCACCATCCTCGACATCTGGAAGCAGAGCGTGTATGTGAACAAGCAGTGGCTTGACTTTAGCGGGCAGAACTTCGAAGACAGCATCAACTTCGGCTGGCAGCAGATCATCCATCCGCAGGACATGCCGGGCTTTGATGAGCAGTATAACAGCGCCCTTGCCTCAGAAAGCGATTTCAGTGTAGAGGTGCGCATGCGTCGTCATGATGGGCAGTACCGCTGGATGGTGGTGACCTGCACGCCGCGCGTCGGTACCAATGGAGACTTCCTGGGGCATATCAGTTCGGCCATCGATATTACGGATATAAAAGAGGCGGACCGCAAAGTGAAGCAGAATGCCGAGCTGCTGCAGAAGCTTTTCCTCGAGGTGCCGGCCTTGGTAGGGCTCGTGCGCGCCTCGGACCAGCAGTACCTGTTGGCCAACCCGCTTTACCGTAAGCTGTTCGGTAACCGCCTGCTGGTAGGCAAAACGCTGCGCGAGGCCCATCCCGAACTGGAGTACCGGGGTGTATTGGAGGAGATAAAGAAGGTATTTGGAACCGGCTCCCCTTATGTAGGCAAGGAGGTGTCCCTTATGGTGGATAACCACAACAACGGCAGCCTGACGCAAGGTTATTTCAACATCGTGATACAGCCGCTCATGGATGCGAAGGGCAAACCGGAGGCAGTGCTCATTTTCGCGGTGGAGGTAACAGAATTGGTAAAGGCTCGCACCAAACTCGTGTCTACCAACGAGGAGCTCAGCCTGAAAAACATGGAGCTGCTGCGCACCAACAACGACCTCGACAACTTCGTCTACACCGCCTCGCACGATCTGAAGTCTCCGATTGCCAATATGGAGGGCCTGTCCAACCTGCTGCGCGACATCCTGGAGGGCAAACTGGAAGGCGAAGACAAGCAGTTGCTCGACATGCTGGCCGATGCGATTGACAAGCTGAAACGGACTATTGCCGACCTGGCAGAGATCACCAAAGTGCAGAAAGGGTTGCACGCCAAAGTGGAGCCGCTGGAGTTTGAGCACATATTGCAGGATGTGATGCTGGATATTGACAGTCTCGCAAAGGAGTCGAATGCGAATGTGCAGGTAGATTTCCAAGTGAAGAATCTGCTGTATGCCCGCAAGAACCTGCGAAGCATCATCTACAACCTGGTGTCGAATGCGCTCAAGTACCGCAAGCCGGACCTGACCCCGGAGGTGCAAATCAGCACCTATATGGAAGATGATTATGTGGTGCTGCGCGTGCAGGACAACGGGCTCGGCATCAAAAAAGGACAGGAGCAAAAGCTCTTTAACATGTTTAAGCGCCTGCACAATCACGTAGAAGGCACAGGTATAGGGCTGTACATTGTGAAGCGGATTATTGAAAACAATGGCGGCCGCATAGAGCTGGAAAGCGAATTGGGACAAGGTACCACCTTCAGGGTATACTTTAAGCAGGTGCCGGTAGAGGAAGCGGTAAAACCAGAACAGGTATAGCACTCATTTTTAATCAATTTAAGAACACGTCAGCCCGGATTCAAAAGGGCTGCATAGGTATAAAGCTGAATGGCTAAAATCAAAACTTCTTATTTCTGCCAGAACTGCGGGGCGCAGTCAGCCAAGTGGATTGGCAAATGCCCTGCCTGCGGCGAGTGGAACACCTACGTGGAGGAAGTGGTGCAGCGCGAAGAGCTCACCCCTACCAGCGTATGGAAAGTAGGCAATACCAGCAGTTCGGCGCAGGTGGCCAACAAGCCTAAACCCATTGCCGACATCAACTACCAGGAGCAACAGCGCATCCAGACCGTAGACCAGGAGCTGAACCGGGTGTTGGGCGGCGGCATTGTGCCGGGCTCCATGGTGCTGATAGGCGGCGAGCCAGGTATAGGCAAGTCCACGCTGATGCTGCAGATTGCCCTGAGCCTGACGGGGCTGCGGGTGCTGTATGTGAGCGGCGAGGAAAGTGAGCACCAAATCAAAATGCGGGCTGAGCGCCTCAATGCCCAGACCTCCGACTGCTTCATCCTGACCGAAACCGGCACCCAGAACATCTTCAAGCAAATAGAGCAGTTGCGCCCGCAGGTACTCATCATCGACTCCATCCAAACGCTGCACTCATCCTTCATAGAGGCCGGGGCCGGTAGCGTGAGCCAGGTGCGCGAATGTACAGCGGAGTTGCTGAAGTTCGCCAAAGAAAGCGGTACGCCCGTTTTCCTGATCGGCCACATCACCAAAGAAGGCAACCTGGCCGGGCCTAAGATACTGGAGCACATGGTGGACACGGTACTGACCTTCGAGGGCGACCGCCACATGACCTACCGTATCCTGCGCACCTCCAAGAATCGTTTTGGCTCTACTTCTGAACTGGGCATTTACGAAATGCTGGGCACAGGCCTGCGAGAAGTGAGCAACCCATCTGAGATACTGATCTCGCAGCGTGAGGATGCATTCAGTGGTATAGCTATTGGCGCTACATTAGAGGGCAATCGACCATTGCTGATCGAGGTGCAAAGCCTGGTAACGCCTGCCACTTACGGTACGCCACAGCGCACCAGCACCGGTTTCGATGGCAAGCGTCTGAACATGCTGCTGGCTGTGCTGGAGAAGCGCGGCGGGTATAGACTCGGTGCACAGGACGTGTTTCTGAACATAGCTGGCGGCCTGAAGGTGGAAGACCCGGCGCTTGACCTGGCCGTGTGCGCCTCCATCCTCTCTTCTTTCGAGGACATTGCCATACCCAGCACCTCGTGTTTTGCAGCGGAAGTAGGCCTTGGCGGCGAGGTGCGGGCTGTAAACCGTATCGAAAACCGTATTACCGAAGCCGAAAAGCTGGGCTTCCGGGACATCTACATCTCCAAGTACAACAAGAAAGGCGTGGACCTAAGCAAGTTTTCGATTAACGTGCACGCTTTTGGACGATTGGAGGAAGTGTTTGCCTCCCTGTTTGGTTAGAATTGTGCTTTAAGCAGGAAGGATTTCTATCTTTCGTATAACTTTTAGGGCAGCGTTGGGATTTGGAATTATATTCTATATAATTAATGTTGAGTGCGTTAGCTGTGATCTTCAATTTCCTGGACAGGGAAATCGGATTTGCGGCTAACTCAACCAAAATTAGATTTTATAAGACACCCCTACCCGCTGTACCTATGAAACGGACGCTTACCCTATTGCTGGCATGCATGCTGGCAACGCATTGCCTGTTGGCTCAAAGTACCGTTACCATTACGGGAAAAGTTCAAAAAGGCCTGCAGGATGACATCTTCATCGCCTCCCTCCCCTCTTTATTATTTCCGGAAGAACAGCGCACATTTGCCGAGGTGGACAAGGGCCGTTTCAGGTTTGAGCTGCCCGTTAGCAAACCTATGACAGTAGAGCTGGTGTACGGCGACGAATCAGTGCCGCTATACCTGGAGCCGGGCTTTGAACTGCAGGTCTCGTTTGCAGCTGGCAAAATGCTCAAGACGCTAAAATACAGCGGACAGGGCGCCAACGAAAACAACTACCTGGCCTTGCATACCTATCGCTTCGACGAGGAGGAAGATTACCAGACCCTGCCTGACAATGTGCGGCTTTCAGAACAGGCGTTTCTACAGTTTCTGGAATTCCGCAAGGAGGACCAGCTGGCCATCTTCGAAAAAAAGATAGAAGCCAAGCCGGTGAGCGAACATTTCCGGCAAATGATACTGGCTGAGATCGAATATAGCTACGCCAACGATCGCCTCACCTTTTTTGACATGCGCGAGCTGATGCGACTGCCAATGCAGCTTAGTCCCTCTGCCACCTACTTCGATTTCCTGGATGACCTGGAAATGAAGCAACCTGTCAGTCTGGAGGCCATCAGCTTTCCGGCTTTCCTGCGCAACTACATCCGGTTTATAGGGCAGCAAGCCAAGCTGGAAACGAGCGACATACACTATTATAAAAAGGCCTACGATGAGGTGAGCTATACCTTGCAGGGGCAGGCGCGCGTGATGGCGCAAGCCTACCTCATACGCCTGTCGCTGCAGCAGGGCAACGTGCTGCACCTGCCTGCCATGCTGCAGGATTTCAACCAGAACGAAGGTATAGCCGCCGTGCACACCAACTTGCTGCGCCAGTACGAGAGCCACCCGGGCCTGGGTACAGGCAGTGCCGCTCCTGACTTCAGCCTGAAGGATATAAACGGGGAACTGGTCTCGCTCAGCGATTTTAAAGGCAAGATTGTATACCTGAGTTTCTGGCGCACGGACTGTGGCCTGTGCATGGTAGAACAACCGCATGCGCAGGAACTGGCCCGAAAACTACAGCCCCACGACGTGGTGCTCATAAATATAGGAGTAGATGAAAACGAACAGGCCTGGCGCAATGTGGTGCAGTCGAGAGGCTTTGGCGGCGTGCAGCTATACCTGAAGGGACAGGGCCATGAACTGGCCCGAAGGTATGGCCTCAAAGACGTGCCGGCTTACTTCCTGATAGACGAAAATGGCACCATCCTGAGCACAAAACCCCGCCGTCCCATAGACAGGGAAGTAGAAAAGGAAATTCTGCAGCATGTGATGAGCAACCGCGCCTCCCGCAGGTAGGCAGCTATACCTTATACTTTTTCAAGAGCCGCCTGTCGCGTTAACGTGACAGGCGGTTTTGTTTTTGGATGCTGATCCCTTCTTTACTGATGCATAAATAACCGTGCATTTGTTTGGTGCGTAATTAAAGCCTAACCCCTCTACGCAACGGGGCAATCAAAAGAAATTGATTGTTTGAGATATCCTTATTCATTTAACCGCTAGAAAATATGGCTTTAATTAACAAAAGTGACATTGAGAAACTGCTTAATGTGCAGAGCAACACGAAGGGCGCACTTTGCATCTCTATTTACATACCTACTCACCGCGCCGGCCATGAAACCCTGAATGGTCAGAATCAGACACTTTTTAAAAACAAACTGAAAGAAGCGCGCGCCCTGCTGGCCAGACACGATGTGCCAGAGGCAGAAATTAACGCCTACCTGCAGCCTGCCGAAGGACTACTGGACGACACCGGATTCTGGCGCCACCAAGCCGAAGGGCTGGCCGTGTTTCTGACCAAAGGTTTCTCGGCACACTATACCTTGCCGACCACCATGCCAGACGTGGTATACGTGCTCGACCAGTTCTACTTCACACCCATGTTGCCCCTCCTGAGCCAGAACGGCCGTTTCTTTATCTTGTCGCTTTACCGCGAGCGTATCGGTTTTTACGAAGCCACTATTGAACGTATCCGGCAGATAGACATCAGTGCTTTTGCGCCGGAGAGCATGAACGAGGCGCTCAAGTTCACGCTGAAAGGTAAGGACCAGGATTTCCATAACTCGACCACAACCGTAAACGGCTCCAACATTGTGCATGGAGCGGGAGCCAGCAAAGGCGACGAAGAGCACGACGAGGTAATTGAGTTCATCCACGAGATAGACAACAGCCTGCAGGAGATTCTGCACAACGCCACCGAGCCACTCGTGCTGGCCGGCGTGGACCACTACTGCGCCCTGTACCGCAAGTTCAGTAAGTACAAGCATATCGTGCCGCAGCACATCAACCTGAACGAGAGCGCCGCAGGTATGAGCCCGCAGACCATACATGAGAAGGCGCTGGAGGTGATGAAGCCGCTGATGCAGCAGAGCCATACCGACTCGCTGAGCCGCTACGAGAACGTGGCAGGCACAGGCGTAACGTCCGAAGACATTGCCACGGTAGCCGCTGAAGCGGTGCATGGTCGTGTTGACACGCTGTTTATTACGCCAAGTAACCCGGTATGGGGACGCTACGATGCCAAGAGTGCTGCGGCCGAAGTGCACAAAGACTACCAGCGCGGCGATGACGACCTGATTAACCTTGCGGCCATCAAGACGCTGGCGCAAGGCGGTAAGGTATACGTGAGCAGCTACAACGGTTTGGCCGAGGTGAGTGAAGATGGTGGCAGCGTAAAAGCGCTTTTCCGTTACTAAACAACACGTAATTTTGGCCGTTAGCGCCAGATAGCATAATTTAGAGGGCAGCCTTTGTGGGCTGCCCTTTCTTTTGCATACCTGTACATGAAGCTCTACCTCACTGACAAGCTTAACTTCCTGTCGAAACTAACGCCGTTGCGCATGTACAATGCCCTGCAGGTGGCGGGCAGCTATTGGTATGCACGTATGTCGCGGAAAGCGGTGCACTGGGGCGACCCGATCAGCATTTCATTTGAACCGACTACTTCCTGCAACCTGCGCTGCCCCGAGTGCCCCAGCGGCCTCCGCTCCTTCACCAGACCCACTGGTATGCTGCAGAATGATCTGTTCAAAGAGACCATCGATCAGCTGCACAAGCACCTGCTATACCTGATCTTCTACTTTCAGGGCGAGCCATACCTACATAAGAGTTTCCTGGAGTTGGTGAAGTACGCATCAGACCGCGGCATCTATACCGCTACTTCCACCAACGCCCACTTCCTTGATAGCGATACCGCACGCAAGACCGTAGAGTCGGGCCTGGACCGCCTGATCGTATCGATTGACGGCACCACGCAGGAGACCTACGCGGCCTACCGGGTGGGTGGCAAATTGGATAAGGTGCTGGAGGGCACACGACAGGTCGTGAAGTGGAAAAAAGAGCTGAAGTCGCGCACGCCACACATTATGTTTCAGTTTCTGGTGGTAAAGCCCAACGAGCATCAGATTTCGGAAGTGCAGGCGCTGGCCGACGAGCTGGGCGTGGACGAAGTGGTGTTCAAAACAGCACAGATTTATGATTACGAGCAGGGCTCGCCGCTTATACCTACCATCGACTACTATTCCAGGTATAAAAACAATGGCAACGGCAGTTTTTCCATTAAGAACAAATTACTGAACCAGTGCTGGAAGATGTGGCACTCCTGTGTGATCACTTGGGACGGCTTGGTAGTGCCCTGCTGTTTCGACAAAGATGCCGAGTACCGAATGGGGGACGTGAAAGAGCAAAGCTTCCGGCAGGTATGGCGCAGCCCGGGGTATAACCAATTCCGCAAATCGTTGTTACAATCACGGGAAGAGATAGAAATGTGCCGCAACTGCACCGAAGGCACGCGGGTATGGGCTTAGGCTATACCTGAAGGTGATGTGCAACTATCAGATACTATATGAACGATATTAACAAGGCTATCGACCTTTTGCTGGGCAAGCTGGATAATTGGGGTGAGCATTTAATTTTGATGCTGCCCAATATTGCGGTAGCGATCATACTCATAATCATCACATTTGTGGTTGCCCGGTTTATCCGCAACGGACTAGACAAAGTGATAGGACGTATATCGCACAGCGCGGCTCTCAACAACCTGATTTCCAATATCCTCTACATTTCCTTGCTGGCGGTCGGCTTTTTCTTTGTACTCAGCGTGCTACAACTCGACAAGGTGGTCATCTCCTTGCTGGCCGGTGTCGGTATCATCGGTCTGGCTTTAGGTTTTGCCTTTCAAGACATTGCCGCCAACTTTATCTCCGGTATCATCATCGCTGTGCAGAAGCCTTTTGGCGTGGGCGACATGATAGAAACCAACGACTATTTCGGGGTTATTGAACGAGTATCGCTCCGCACGTTAGATATTCGGCAGCCCTCCGGCGAACTGGTGAAACTGCCCAACAAGATGGTGTTTGAAAATCCGGTAACCAACTATTCGAACGGCGGCACACGGCGCATTGATTTGGATGTGGGCGTGTCGTACGGAGAGGATTTGGAGCACGTGCAGCAGGTGGCAATAGAAGCCTTGCAAGATGTGAAGAACCGTGTAAAGAACCGTGATATAGAAGTGATGTACGATGCCTTCGGGGACAGCTCTATTAATTTCAAGGCCCGCTTCTGGATTACTTATTCGCGGCAGGTAGATTTTGTATCAGCTAAGAGCGATGCCATTATCAAGATCAAAAAGGCTTTCGACGCGAACAACATCATGATTCCGTTCCCGATCCGCACACTGGACTTTGGTATAAAAGGCGGCGAGAAGCTGAGCGAGCATCTGGAACAAATGCAGAACCAAATGAAGGATGGTCGTGGAATGACAGACAATGAGGTATAGCCAATACAGGTATAAAACAGAAAGGGCCGACTAATCGGCCCTTTCTGTTTTATTTGTCTTTTTTGTCAAGGTTTTTGCCAAGGTCCTCCACCTGTTTCAGGAAGTCATCGACCTTCGCATCGGCATAAGGTCCGTACGAGTTAGAGATCGTGCCGTGCAGGCCGTTGCTGGTTTCCACGGCATATAGTATCGACATATCATCCGGGTCGCTCTCACCCTCGAATCGGTAAAAGTCTACAATGCGCACCTCATCCGGCCCGAAGGTCTGCTTGTCCTCCATGGTGCACAGTTTGCCCTCTCCAGACACTTTAAAGTCGTAGGTATAGCCGTCCTTGCGAAGGCGGTTGAGTACATTAATGAGGCTTCTTTCTTCTACTTTATCTTGCATAGCGTATAGTTTTAAGGGATATTCAGGTTAGGTATAAACCTATACGCAAATTCAGGCAATGGATACGAAAAAGGGGCTGGAATTATTAATAGCCTCAGGTACTGGAGGCGTAGGAGTTAAAGTAAGCCAGAACAAACTATCAGGTATAGCGCCACGGAACTGACAAAGCTTATACCTAAGGCGTTGAGGATTTGCGCGAAGGTATAACCGAATTCACCCAGGGATAGTTCAGGCATTGTGACCAGGGTGATTTCAGGTATAGATGCTATACCTGGTTAGCTTTTTAGAAAGGAGTAGTCAGACAGTCCTTTGCCGGAAGTTCTTTCGTCAGGCCTGTTTCAAGGTATAGCTATACCGCTTTCTTCTCGAGCTCCTTCTGGATTTTACTAAGGTCGATGGCGGAGCAGCCACCGCAGCCTTTGGCGCATCCGGCATTCTTGTTAGGCATGACGCTGCGGTAAATCACCCGGACCATGTAGGCTATTGCTACCGCGAATATCAGGAAGATGATGATGTTCTGTACCATATGCTCTTATCAACTACACAAATTTACAAAAAGTTTAGGGAAGTGGCTCTTTCCAGTGCTCGGCAATCGTATCGAGCATCTCCTGGTGGATGTTGCCGTTACTGGCCACAATCTCCCGGTCAAAAACATAGTCACCGCCAGCTGTGAACTTTGAGACATGGCCGCCAGCCTCCTGCACAATAATGGCGCCTCCTGCCACGTCCCAGGCATTCAGGTTAAATTCAAAGAAACCCTCAAAACGACCAACCGCCACATAGGCCAGGTCCAGGGCAGCTGAGCCGAGTCGGCGCACGCCATGCGACTTACCCATGAATGCACCTAGCACCTGCAGGTACTGCTGCGTGAGACCGAACTCATAATAAGGAAAGCCTGTGGCGATGAGCGAATCCTTCAACTTTTCCACAGGCGATACCTTAATGGGATTGTCGTTTAAGAACGCGCCGTTGCCCTTTGTCGCATAGAAGCATTCGTCTTTGTTAATCTCGTACACGATGCCCAGCACCACCTCGTCGGCGTCCATCAGCGCTACGCTCACAGAGTAAAGCGGCAAGCCATGGGTAAAGTTAGTGGTGCCATCCAGCGGGTCGATGACCCAGTTGAAGCGCTCGCCGCGGGTGTTGTCGGTTCCCTCTTCTGTAATAAAGCCTGCCTCGGGCAACAAATTACGCAGCGCCTCTACCAGTTGCTTCTCGGCCTCCTTGTCTACGTACGATACCAGGTTATTAAAGCCTTTCAATTCTACCTTGCCCCTGTCGAAGGTCGTTGCTTCGTGCTTGATAAATGCGCCTACTCTTTTGACGATGATATTGGCATTCTGGCAAAGTTGCTGCAAGTTCATATCCGCTCTTTTATTTTAGTGTTCGTGTTGCTGATAACCATTGGCTGTCTGGCAGCCCAAACCGTATACGCGGCTCTTACCAAGAGGGCTAAGGCAATCGGGAAAACAGCGGTATGCAGTTGCTGCGGCCACGCCCACCACAACAGTAGCGTGATGAAAGCCAGCGCAGCCGTTACCAGCATGTATTTCTGCAACCAGCCCGGCAGCACAGGCCTGGCCAGGAAGGCCGCGGCTATAACGTGGGTAGGCAGTGCCCAGAGCAGATTAAAGTTATTGGCAGCCGCCTGATGATCAGTAGCAAACCAAAGCAGAAACAGCAGTACGCCCAGCAGACCCGTGATCAGGAAAAAGAACATGTCAAACGTGCGGCTGCGCTTGCGGCGCTTGTAGTCGAGTGCGGTAATGGCCACTACAAGACAAAAAAATAGCCACCACACCACCACCGGATTAAACGGGCCGCCAGTTGAGGCAGGCGGGGGGCTGTTCTGGAAAATAACGGTTGGCTCGCCTACCAAAGGCACCTGCTGCCCGTTTTGTTGAATCGTGGCGCTGCCGAATCCCTCCGACAGGTAATCGGGCAGGAACATGTATTCGTAAGGCGTGGCTTTCTGGTCGATCGGTGCACCCAGGGCCAGGTCTATTCCGAAATCAGACCAGGGCTGCGGCGGCAGGTATAGGTCGATCAGGTTGCGGAAACTCATGTCCTGATCTAAGTGCGCGATGTTAAAGGCCACTTGCTCGGGGAACGTGGCTTCTATACCATCCCGGATGCGGGTGGCGCAGTTGTCGAAGAAGAAGTCGTAGAGGTAGAAGCGGTTCTGAGGCAGGTAGTTGTTTGTGAGGAATTGCCAGTACTGTTGCTTCTGCGCTTCCGTGAAGTTCATCTCCTGCTCATAGATGGAGCGATTGTCCAGGGTATAGCTGTAGGCGAAATCCTGGAAGTAGGCGATGGAGAGCTTGTAGTTGAGCTTGCCCCGGATGAACTTGATGTAAAAGCCTGGCTCGTTGAAGTCGAAGGTGCCGTAGTTGAACACGATGTCCATACCTGAGGCGGGGTCGTTGACGCGCACGGCACTGTGTCCGAAGATGGCATAGAGTTCATCGCCCGGCGAGCAGGTGATCAGGCTGATTTTGGCCTCCGGCGAAAGTTGGCTGCCCTCAAACTGCGCCTGCGCCTGCAGAGTGGCGAAGAGCAAGGTAAATATGAGTGAAAGCTTTTTAAGGTATAGCTTCATGGTTATATTAATACCGCGACAACCTTATCATGTGTCACGATTTTGTCAAAATTTTTAATCTATTAAAAAGCCCAAGCCCAATAGTCTGGCTATTCTGTTCCCATAATTCGCTGCGCATCTAACACAGGTATACCTTTTCGTTGTGTTAGCCGTGTTCCTATTTCACTCCCGCCCCGGAGACTACCAGCACAAATTCCCCTTTAATGGCCTTGGTTGTAAAGATTTCGATCAGTTCGTCTAAAGTACCGTTGATGGTCTCTTCAAACATCTTCGATATTTCACGTGAAACAGAAGCCATGCGTTCGCCTCCGAAGTACTCTTTGAATTGAGAGAGCGTTTTAAGTAGTCGGTGCGGAGACTCATAGAAAATCATGGTGCGCTCCTCTGTTGCTAAACTGATCAAGCGTGTCTGGCGTCCCTTTTTCAAAGGCAGAAATCCCTCAAATGTAAAACGGTCGGTGCTGAAGCCAGATTTGACCAAAGCAGGCAAAAAGGCAGTTGCGCCCGGCAGGCATTCTACCTTAAGACCAGCCTTCAGGCACTCACGCACCAGCAGGAAGCCTGGGTCAGAAATTCCGGGCGTGCCGGCATCCGAAATGAGTGCCATTACTTCGCCCGCTTTCATACGCTCGGCTAGGTGGGCGCTGGCTTTGTGTTCGTTGTGCAGGTGGTGGCTGTGCATGCGCTTCTCTATACCCAGGTGCTGCAGCAGCTTGCCGCTGGTACGGGTGTCCTCGGCCAGAATCACGTCCACTTCCTTCAGGATGCGAATGGCCCGCAGTGTAATATCCTCCAGGTTACCGATGGGTGTCGGCACCAGGTATAGATTGGTTTTTTCAGGTTCCTGCATGCAGCAAAGGTATTACTTAATTGTCGATTGTACACCGCTGACTGCTTTGCCAGCTTACAAGTTATTACTGCTTCTGACGAATTATACCATCAAGTTGTCATAAAGCACATCGATGCGGCGGGCCAGCTCCAGGTCTTTGTCTGTCACGGTGTTGCCGGCGTCGTGGGTGGTCAGCTCGATCTCTACTTTGTTGTATACATTGCTCCACCACGGGTGATGGTTAAGCTCCTCGGCCACATCGGCCACTTTATTCATAAAAGCCATCGCCGTCCTGAAGTCTTTGAACTGGAAGCTGCGGGTAAGTTTATTGTCTGTTTCTCTCCACATAATCTGGTGACATATTTAAGGTATAAACGGCCGGCTACAACGCAGGATATCGGGTTGCAGTAACTAGGCTAAAATTGCAGGCGTATAGGTATGGACTGCAATCACACTAAAACTATGAAAACTATGGCAAACAAACCAAAAGAAGTACCCGCTCAGGAACAGGAAGTGCAACCGGGCAAAGAGCACAAGATGACGCCGCAGCCCGAGTACATACGCGAAAACTACAAAGGCAGCGATAAACTGAAAGGCAAAAAAGCGCTGATTACAGGCGGCGACAGTGGTATAGGCCGTGCAGTGGCTGTGCATTTTGCCCGAGAAGGAGCTGATGTGGCTATCATATACCTGAACGAAGACAAGGATGCCAAAGACACGCTTCAACTTATCGAGAAAGAAGGGCGCAAAGGAGTGATCATTTCGGGTGATATTGGGGATGAAACCTTTTGCAGAAATGCTGTGAAACAAGCTGTAAAGGAACTTGGAGGGCTAGACATACTCGTAAACAACGCGGCCGAGCAACACGAGCAAACCGATTTGAAAGACATTTCGAAGGATCAGTTGCAGCGCACATTCCAGACGAATATCTTCTCAATGTTCTACATGACCAAGGCGGCGCTGGAGCATATGAAAGAAGGCGGCGCCATCATCAACTCCACTTCCGTTACCTCCTACCGCGGCAGCGACCACCTCATGGATTACGCCTCTACCAAAGGAGCTATCACAGCCTTTACCCGCTCGCTTTCAGCCAACCTGGCCGAAAAGAAAATACGCGTGAACGCGGTAGCGCCCGGCCCGATCTGGACGCCGCTCATACCTGCCTCTTTTGACAAGAAGAAAGTGAAGGAGTTCGGTCAGAATGTTCCGCTAGGGCGCCCTGGACAGCCATCGGAAGTAGCGCCGGCCTATGTGCTGCTGGCTTCGGAGGATGGCTCTTATATAACCGGCCAGGTGATCCACGTGAATGGCGGCGAACAGGTGGGCAGCTAAGCAAATTAAACCATAGCGGCCGAAATGGAGTAAAAACAGGTATAGCACTTAAGTGAAGCGCGATAAAGACACAACTATGGAAAACAAGGAAAACGATAAACACGCTGGCGAAGCGAATCACAGCGAAGCCGCCAAAAACAGGCCGGTGCGCGTGATTGAAGATGACACCACAGATCAGGAATTCCGTGCAGGGCATATTATTCCGGGCGCAGATCCGCCCAAGAACGAACACCAGCGCGGCGGCTTCGGTAACCGCGATGGTAAAGAGGGCTTCGGTAGCGATACAGCTTCCGAAGGACCGTCAGCCACCGGCGTCAATGATTTTGCTGACGACGGCACACCACCACCCGACAACATGCGTACCGAAGACGAAGGGCGTGGGACCTGATCGACAGCGCTGAACTTTACACAAGGTATAGCTGCTCTCAGGTATAGAACGAAGCAGCTTCCCTTTTAATTTTTAACTTAAAACAAGGAGGACACATTATGCCATCATATAAGCATACCCAGCCTGGAGGGGAAAATTCAGGAAACCCAACAGGAAAGGGTCAGGACAAAGCTGCCGGCGGCAAGCCGGTGGATCCGAACAGCACCAGATCTGAGCACGAGGAACTGGAAGAGAAGTATACCGTGGATGATGCGGATGAAACAGGAGCCAACGTGCGCGTAAACAACCCAAACCGCAACCACGACAAGCCCGGCTTAGACAATAACAAGTATAACTAATCAGAAAACAGCTAAAAAAATAGCACCTGCTCTTAACTCAGGTGCTATTTTTTTAGCCAATTCAAACCGATTCAGACCAGACGCACCCCGCTATGGCCCGATACGCGATCAGTGACATACACGGCTGCGCCCGCACTTTTAAAGCGCTTGTGCTCGAGCGACTGCAGCTCAAAAAGACGGACGAGCTATACCTGCTTGGCGATTACGTAAACAAGGGCCCTGACAGCAAAGGTGTACTCGATTTTATCATGCACCTCCAGAAGCAGCACTACCAGGTACACTGCCTGCGTGGCAACCACGACCAGATGCTACTCAAAGCGGCCTCCAAAGGGGAGTCAGCACTAAACCTTTCAGAGCTAGAGAAAGAAATGGTGCTCCAAAATTTCGGAATGCACGACTTCAGGAAACTCCCCACTACCTACGCCCATTTCATAGACTCCCTTCCCTACTACCTTGAACTGCCCGACTACTACTTGGTGCATGCCGGCTTCGATTTTCATCAGGATGATTTGTTCAGAGACAAGGAAGCTATGCTCAACATCAGAAACTATGACGTCGATTGGAATCGGCTGGATAACAAGAGACTGCTGCACGGCCATACCCCCACTGCCCTCCATGCCATCAAGAAAAGTGTTACACACCAAAGTGCTCGAGTCAACCTCGATGCAGGCTGTGTCTACTACAAAAACGCCGCTTACGGCAACCTTGTGGCGTTGGATTTAGACACTAATTTATTGAATATTCAGTGCAATTTAGACCGGCCTTATGCAGTGCGTAGAAAGAGCTGATAATTAAATATTTGAATATTTATATATGGCATAAAGCATTATGTAAAGATAGTTTTAGACTTAAGTAGACTGATGAAACTGTCAGATTTCAGTGCAATTTGTAAAAATCCGATAAAAAAAATAACAATAATTGTATTGAAATTCCCTGTCCTATAATTAATATTGCTTTATATTAATAATCATTTAGACTAATTTAGCTAAAGGGCAAAATAATTCTCCCCAATATTTTAATAGGTAAAAGGTGCTCCTATGAGGCGATATGTGGCATATTGGCTTGTAGCTAGTTAAAGTATACCTGTTTGGTTAGTCCTCTAAAGATAGAGTTCTAAAAAATGCTGTAAAAAGCATAAGCGGGATTGCTATGCCCATACCTAGGCTCTGGTCAAGCCACCAATCAACCTGAATCTTCTAATTTTTTGTTCATTATGAAACACATCTACAATCCAACCGCCGCCCTCATCCAGCGGCCAACTGCCAACGCTACGGGAACAGCTGCGGCAAGCAAAATTTTTATGTTAGTGTTGCTAAGCTTTTTCCTGCTGGTGAGTGGGGAGAATATGGGGCAAGTGATACCAATGACTGGGCTTGAGCAGTATGGTGTATCTAAGGGTAGCTTCAACTTAAATAATAACCAATGGGAAATCAATGCTGTAAATGGTAATGGAGGTAATTTCGGCTATTCGGGTGAGTTGCGTATAAAAGATAAAAAGTTTGAGCTTACAGCTGGTAAAACCTATACAGTATTGTTGCAGGCAAGAGCCGTAAGTAGTTCGGGTACAATTTCTTTAGTAAGATCTTCAACCCCTGGAGGAACAGGGACTGTTATTGGGAGCTCTATTATAGTTAATGTTACAGGTGATTACCAACAATACATGACTACATTTACTGTTCCTTCTACAATAGGAGACCAGTATTTAAAATTATCTATATCAAATAATTTTAATAATTCAGAGCTCTATATTAATAGCTTAATAATATCAGCTTGTACTTTACCACCAACTGTTTTAAATGTCGGTAGCTGTAATTCTCCTGCCACTTTAACGCTTACAGCTTTAGGAGCTACTAGTAATGAAAGTTACAGATGGTATATCCAAGACGAAGGCGGTACTCCTATTACTGCTTCAAATGGTAGTGTTATAACCAGCGGAACTTATACCATTCAAGCATTAAGAGAAACAACTACATTTTACGTTACTAGAATCAACAATACAACTTTATGTGAAAGCCCTCGAATTCCCATAGTTGCTACAGTCGGACGACCTACTACTCCAACTTTAATTTCTAATGGCACTTGTGAAATGAATCAAGGTAGCAACATCACCTTCACGGCTAATGGGGCTGTTGGAAATCAAGAATATAGATGGTATACAGTAGCCAGTGGAGGGAATCCAATTGCTGGTCAGACAGGAAATACATATACTCAAAAAGTTAATCAATCAAATGCAATATATGTTGAAATAGTTAACCCTAACAATGAGACCTGTGTAAGTGAAAGAGTCGGGTTAGTTTTGAATAGAACACGAACATCTGCTGCACCAACTGTTACTAATGTTAGCAGGTGTGGAGCAGGGGAAGTTATTTTAACAGCATCTGGTGCTAGTGAAGGTTATACATATAGATGGTATAGAAATGGGGAAGAAACTCCTATATGGCAGGGTTCAACTTATCCGGTTTATGTTAATGCAAATTCTACAGATACTTATCAAGTAAGCATAGCAAGTGCATTGTGTGAAGGCCCAAAAGTTAACATAACGGCTTCTTCAATGGGAGCACCATTAGCACCTACTGGGCAAATTGCAGAGCAAGATGTCATGGTGAGTGGTAGTAGAGCCACTTTTAAAATAGTATTAAGCAACATACCAGATAGTGAGATAGAATCTTATGAATGGTATAAGCAAGAAACTAACTCTAATAATTGGATACCTTTTTCGGGGTCCAATATGCGGGAGTTCACAATCGAATCAATGCCTGGAAATATTGATGGTATGAGGGTAGATATTAAAATTAAAGCTGAATATCTAGCTTGTTATACGCAATTAGAAGGGGATGATAGAAATATTTTCCGCATTACAAATCTTGCAATTGTTCCCCTCCCCGTAGAGCTCATGTTCTTCAAAGCGCAAGCACAAACTAGAGGTGTGAACCTAACTTGGTCAACTGCTTCAGAACTTGACAACAAAGGCTTCGAAGTGCAGGTATCAAGCAACGGTAGAGATTTTAAGGCAATAGGCTTTGTGGAAAGTAAAGTAGGAACCACTGCCCTGCGTCAGGACTACAACTTCCTGGATACAAAGGCAGTGTCTGGTACTCGTTACTACCGCCTGAAGCAAATTGACTTTGATGGTACAACTTCTTATTCGCCAATCAGAGCAGTTGCTTTGGACGCAGGGAATGGCACAGCTTCGGCATACCCGAATCCATTTGATGATGCAGTTATCGTGACACTCAAAGGTACGGAGGCTCGCAATGTACAGGTAGTATTGATGGATGCGATGGGTAAAGTGTTGCAGCAGCGCACCGAGGAAACCTCTGGCAACTCCATTACAGTAGATATGCACAGCATCACAACCAAGGGTATGTATGTGCTCCATGTGCTTGACAATAACACGAAGCATACCTTTAAACTGATGAAGCGCTAAGGATAAGATAAAACTAGCTTTTTAAAAGGGCAGTTGCATTTATTGCAGCTGCCCTTTTTGCTTTATGGAGAAGGGCATTTTCAAGTTATTTGACAGCTAACAACAGAGCAAGGCCATCACAACGTGTACGGAAGATGAAAATCAATATAAGAATTGGCTGTGTAGAGAAAGGTGTTAAGAACAAGAGAATCATGGGCAAAAGAGCCTGCCTCTTAAAAAGGTTAAACCTAGTCAATGACGTCCTGTAAAATATAATAGAAAGCAAATAGGATGTCGTTGCATTAGCTGTAAAAGTGGGATCAAGAAATGCTTCTTTATATACATAAACCAAAATGTTTATAGAATTGTGCAATAATTACCTGGAGTAGGTTGGATTAAAGTCAGAGTTGTAATAATAAGAATTTTATATATATACTTTTACAATACAATATCCTAAGAACAATATATGAACACGCTTTATTCATATGATGTTTATGGCTATAACAAAAAGTGTACGAGCGCCCTTGAATAGGCCTATATATAAAAAAGGCCATTACAAATCAATAAAGGCATATTGATAGGTGAATATTAAAATCGGACAAAAAAAGAGTCTAATTAATTGCTGAAATGAAAGATAAATTATCTTATTTTGTGGCAATTAACTTTTCATTAAAACAGCACAATAAAATTAGTAACCCTTAACTTTTAGCTATGGCACAACTCTACAATCCCACATTAAGCCGGCTTATACGTATCCTGCTCCTGCAATGCGTGATTATGCTTGGTTTGGTCACGACGGTGGTGGCGCAGATACCGACTACCAATACTACAATAACATATCATGGCCCCTGGTTCGGTTCTACCCAGGGCGGTAATGTAACACCTAACAGACTGGTAGCAGATGGCGGTAACATAGCACCAAGTACCACTGGTGGCTCGGCCCAACTCAGGTATACAGATTCGTATGTTGATGTGAAGCTGCAGGATGAGAACAGTTTAAGCTTAACAGGCTATAAAATAAGCTATAGCCTAGCAGCTACTACTACTCGCGCACCCTATAACGCGAAGGTAAGAGTTAGTTACTTGCTTGGCGGCAACGGAACAACATACACTGCAGGGAATTCAGTAGTAGTTACAACTAGTGAGCTACGCGACAGCCTATACCTGCCGAACAACGCAACGAATATAAGATTCCAGCTTGAGGAAGTGTCCAACGCATATGTGTTCCTGGATGCGATCACAGTATCGCAGGAGCCGGAGATTACGAGTTTTACGCTTACGGAGGGCTTACCGAAAGACATTATTACCATAGCAGGCAAACACCTAACAGAGGCAACGCAGGTATATTTCGGGGATATAGTAGCAACGCCGTTTGACCAAACAGAAGGTGAGTTGAAAGTTGCGGTGCCTTATGGTGTGAAGACAGCTAAGATTACTGTTGTAAATTCATATGGATATGCCGTTAGCGCAGATGAGTTTATGGTACCTGCTCCCTCACTGGATGCTACATTAGCATTCGAACCAGCCGAAGCAGGGCCAGGCGAGACGATTACTATATACGGCAATAACCTGATCGGTGTAAACCAAGTCCTGTTCAATGGCATAGCAGCAGACTCTAAAACGATTAAATTCGAAGCAGAAACTGAAAATACAAGCATTACAGTAACAGTGCCTTTGGCTGCTACGTCGGGCTCAATCACCCTGGTAAGTCCAGCAGGTTCATCCGCACCGAGTGCAACACCTTTCAATGTATTAGGTCCAGAGATAATAGCGCAGGAGCAAGGCGAGCCGAGCGTTGCGTACGAGTTCTTCCCCAATAATGGAAGCGCAGGTGATGAGATAACTATCTACGGTAGATACTTCCTGGCGGTAAGTGATGTGCAGTTTAACGGAGTTAGTGTAAGTGCAGAAAATCTTATTATAGTTGATGACAATATCATAACTGTAAAGGTGCCACTTGGCGCTAGCACGGGTAAAATCAAGTTAGTCGCTCCTGCAGGTAATGTTGAAAGTGAGAAGGACTTTGACGTACCTGCTCCGCAGTTCGCAGAGTTTGATGAGGGCAATGGAAAATTCCAGTTCACGCCTACTACAGCTGGCCCAGGCTTACAAATTAAACTTTTTGGTACGAACCTGTCGAGTGTATCTGCTGTCTTGTTCACAGGTGACGGTGATGCAGGTGTGCCAGGTATTATTACGCCAGCAACAAAAGATGATGAATTAATTGTGACTGTACCAGAGGGTGCTGAAACAGGTGTTATTACTATTATCGCGCCTGGTACTAACAAGCAAGATGAAAGCGTGCAGGTGTTCAACTTCGTACCTACACCAATTATCGCAAGTGTTGCTACTGTAAGTGGAGATTCTGTTTATGGCGTCGTGCGGAGCGAAGGCACTGTAGATGTTGTAACCATTACAGGTGATAACTTCCAAACAACAGAACAGGTAGTTTTCGGTAGCACAACAATCACGGTCTACGATGAAACTTCAAACCCGAATGGGTTCCAAGTAAACGGAGCAGGAACAGCAATTACGTTCCCGCTGGTAGCAAGTATGGCGACTGGCAAGATCACCGTGAAAACTAAAGGCGGTGAAGCAGCTTCGGAAGATGAATTGGAAGTTATTTATCAGCCTTCAGCCATCACTTTTACTCCAAAAGAGGGACCACTAGGGCGTGAAATCACTATTAAAGGTCAATACCTGAAATATGTGTCTGAAGTAACGTTCCTTGGCAGTGAAGGAGGAGTTGTACAGACCGTAGAACTAGAAGCACCGAATGCTAAAGATGACGAATTGGTCATCGCAGTTCCTGCAGGTACGACTACAGGTTTGCTTAGTCTGACAAACCCTGCTGGTACAGCTACAACTACTGACAAGTACGAAGTTATCCTGATACCAGTAATCACAGCCTTCAACCCTGCAGAAGGTGTTGTAAGAGATGAAGTGACTATTGAAGGTTATAACTTCACAGGAGCAACTTCAGTTAAGTTTGGTGCTTTAGAAGCTGAGTCTTTCGAAGTTATTTCTGATGATAAACTAACAGCTGTTGTGCCAGTGAATGCTGTAACAAGCCTGATCGAAGTTACAAACGGTGTAGGTCCCGGAACAAGCAAAACAGAGTTTAAGGTTATTGAGCTTCCAGCCATCGCCACAGTATCGCCGCTAAGAGGTGTAGCTGGCGAAACGGTTACGATCACAGGTGCAAACTTCTACGGGAACTTGGAGGTGACTTTCATTGGTAGCGCTGAGGGAGATGAGCAGACTGCTACTATTATTGGTAAAGTAACAGAAGGCGAAACACATCAGTTAACAGTAACTGTGCCTAATGGTGCTGTTACAGGCAAACTGATGGTGACAAACGCTGCTGGTAACAGTGAAGAAAGCAGTGACAAGTATGTAATCGTAACATCACCAGAAGTTGCTAGCTTTAATCCCACAGAAGGAGTAGTAGGCCAGGTAATCACTATCAATGGATGGTTGCTGAATCAAGTGACAACTATTGATTTTAACGGCACTCCTGCCACACCAATTACTGAAGGAAGAACAGCTAAGTCATTCACAGTTGCTGTTCCAACAGGGGCTACCACGGGCCCTCTGGCATTGCTGGTTAATGGAACCGAGGTGTATAATACAGAGGAAGACATCTTCACCGTTATACCTGCTCCGACCATTACATCAGTAGAGAAAGACGGAAGCGGTATTGCAGGTACTCCTGTAACGATCATAGGTACTAACTTGGCAGATGTGACTACAGTTACTTTCTTGGGAACAGCAGCAACAGGAGATGATATAGTACTGACAACTGATGATTTCACAGTAAATGCTGAAGGAACACAGATTACAACTACCGTACCTTACGCTGCTGTAACAGGCAAAATCCGGGTGACTTCGATAGCAGGAACTGGTATTAGCCCAGAGGACTTCATTGTGCCTATTCCGGTTATCTCTTCAGTATCACGCGAGTCAAGTTATGCGAATGAACTGGTAACCATCTCTGGTAACTACTTCACTAACATGACTAGGGTAACTTTCAATGGTAAGCCTGCTGATACTACAGGGGTTAGAATCCAAATAGAGAATGGCATAGAATCAATTACCGTTAGAGCGCCTAAGGATGCTGGCAAGGGATTGATTGCCTTAACTACTCCTGCTGGTGTGGGTAATAGTTCAGAGAACTACACCGTAATAGAGCCAGTTATCGAAAATATATCAGTTAATGAAGGCTATGCAGAGCAGACAACAGTAACCATCACAGGTACTGACTTCATGACCTATTATAATGAAGAAGAAGAAACTGTAAAGAGTGATGCTACACCGATTGTTCGCTTCAATGGTACACTGGCTACGATTGTTGGAACTCCAACCAATACGAGCATTACTGTAGCAGTGCCAGTTGGTGCAACTTCAGGTTCTATCAGCGTAGAGTCTCCTAGTGGTATAGGCTACAGCGAAGACTTTACTATTCTGTTGCCAGTGATTACCAAGCTAGAAGTAGCTGGAGTTGTAACAACTTCTGCTTATGCTTACCAGACAGTAACGATTACAGGTAACAACTTCATCGATATTCTTGGTTTAACATTTAAAGGAGTAAATGTTGCTATTAAGTCAAGAGTCGAAAGCTCCCTTGATGGAACAGTTCCAGGCACAATTACTTTCGTTGCTCCTTTCACTGAAGATGCTGGAAACACTGGAATTGGAAACTTGATTGTGAGAACCAAGACAGGAAGTAGCGAAGCAAGGAACAACCTCACCGTGATTAAGCCGAGCATTTCGTCAATTACTCCTAACAGGGTATATGCAGGTGTAGAAGGTTCACAGGTGACCATCACAGGTGCTAACTTCATGGGATACTATAATGGGACTCGTGTAGCATCTGCAACGCCAACTGTACGTTTCAGCGGAAGCCAAGTGAATGCTGTAGTTGAGGAGGGTGCAACTGAAACCCAACTTGTAGTAAATGTTCCACAGGATGCGACAAGTGGAGCGGTAACTATCCGTAGCGGTAGCGGTGTAAGAATGGAAAGCACAGTAACTATTATCGGCGCGCCAACCATCAGAGAAACTAATCCATTTGTTGCAAGTTCAGGTACAGCAGGTACTCCTACTTTCACTTCATTTGTTATCCATGGCACAAACTTCGATCAAGCAACCAAAGTTGAGTTCTTAGGAACTGCTGCAAGTGGCGATGAGAGAGAGGCAACTGGATTTACAGTAAATGGCGACGGTACACAAATCACTGTAACTGTTCCAACAGGCGCAGTAGCTGGTCCGATTGCAGTAACAACACCTTACAACAAAGGTGTTAATGGAGTTGGCACTACTGTAACAAGCACAACTAACTTCAGAGTAGTGAATGCACCGACAATTACGAGCATTGAGGCTGTAAATGGAGCGGTAGGTACAACAGTTAAAATATACGGTACGAACCTATGGGATGTGATGGTTGCAGGTAATACATTAGGTAAAGCCCAAGTATTCTTCAAGACCCACAATCCAGCATTCTCTATTCCGAACAATGAATCAGATAAGTTGACAATTGCTGGAGAGATTACTAAGTTCGATGATGTATGGGGTACCTGGCTGGAAGTAACTATCCCAGCAAACGCCATCTCAGGTGTTATCAAAGTAGAGAATATCGCTGGTAGTGTAACATCAGCAAGTGCGTTTGAAGTAACAACGCCAATGATTGTAAGCTTTCAAAAAGCTACTACCAATACCATTATCGATGCTGACAACGCAGCTCGTCTTTTGGAGAAAGTAATTATTAGAGGCTACAAACTGACAGAAGTTGGAACCATCAGAATAGGAACCGAAGCAAATTCTCCACGAGTAACACGCTTTTTCGAAGATGGTGAAAATGCACTAGAAATGTTTGTGCCTAGAGGTGCAACGACAAATCAGGTTGCCATTACTTCAACCGGCGGTTATGAAATAAGCGATTCTAAGTTGTTTATCAATCAACCAGTTATTCGTCTGGTGAGAAACGGTCAACCTGTCTCCACGATTAACTTAGTTGCAAAGCCGAATGAGACAGCTACCCAGATGTACACCGTAAGTGCAGAGAACCTAGCTGTAGGAGAAACTTTACTATCAATTTCACTTACAAATCCTACAATGCCGTTTGCGCTATCACCAACAGGCTTAGAAGAAAGCTTTATAAAAGGGATTGATCTAGCAATAGACGTAGTAACAGGAAATGTAGCTGAAACGCCTATGTACGTGCAATTCGCTCCAATCGAGAGCAGCACATACACTACCACATTAAGGCATAATGCATCAGTTTATCCAACGACTGCGAACATAACCCTAAATGGCGATGCAGTGACCCCACTCCCAGTAGAACTCATCGCCTTTAACGCTACAAAGCAGAGCAATGAAGTGAAACTGACATGGGCAACGGCTTCTGAATTAGACAACGACTACTTCGAAGTTCAGATGACAGAAGACCTGAAAGGTGAGTTTAAGGCGGTAGGCAAAGTGAAGAGCAAAGTGAATACGACTTCTCTTCGTCAGGACTACCAGTTCAACCACAAAGGTAACTTCAACGGTATACGTTATTACAGACTGAAGCAAGTGGACCTAGATGGTACAACTGATTACAGCAAAGTAGTAGCCGTATCGTCTAATGGAGTTAACTTGGCAGTAGGCCCAAGAGTGTATCCTAACCCAATCAACGCTGACTCTAAATTGGTATACAATGCCGACAGAGCAGGTAAGTTGAATGTGCGTATCGTGAACATGAATGGCTCAGCCGTGCAGAACTTAAGCTACGACATCGAGGAAGGTGAGAACACCATCCTCCTGAACCTGAACAACAACCTGCCAAAAGGAATTTACATCCTGATGACAGAGTTTAACGGTAAGACAGAGCAGGTGAAGCTGATGAAGCAGTAATCTGAGAATTATCATCATAAAGAAGGCCCGCCAACAATGGCGGGCCTTCTTGCTTTATAAGAGAGTTGATCGAAACAGACGGAGATGCCCTAAAGCCAAAATAAATTAACAACCGGCAAATCCAGTAACTGGGGCGGCCTCGTAGATAAACATTTGAAACATTGGTTTATTCAGGAGCAAGCTTTAATTTTGAAGGAATATAAAACCAAAGAAGCCATGCAGAAAGACACAGCTATATTTGACCTGATTGCAAAAGAAAAAGCACGCCAGACCCACGGCATCGAACTGATCGCGTCCGAGAACTTCGTTTCGGATCAAGTGATGGAGGCGATGGGTAGTGTGATGACCAACAAGTATGCCGAAGGCCTGCCGGGTAAGCGTTACTATGGCGGTTGCGAAATTGTGGATCAGTCAGAGCAGCTGGCGATCGATCGTGCGAAGGAGCTTTTTGGAGCAAGCTGGGCCAACGTGCAGCCACACTCCGGCGCGCAGGCTAACGCCGCCGTGATGCTTGCCGTACTGCAGCCGGGCGACAAGATCCTGGGTTTCGACCTGTCGCATGGCGGTCACCTGACGCATGGCTCCCCTGTTAACTTCTCGGGCAAACTGTACAAGCCTAGCTTCTATGGCGTAGAGCAGGAAACAGGCCTGATCGACTTTGACAAAGTAGTGGAAACAGCTCGTCGTGAGCAACCGAAGCTGATCATCTGTGGTGCTTCTGCCTATAGTCGCGACTGGGATTATAAAAAGCTGCGTGCCGCTGCCGATGAGGTAGGCGCCCTGCTGATGGCTGATATCTCCCACCCTTCCGGCCTGATCGCCAAAGGTCTTTTGAACGATCCTTTTGAGCACTGCCACATCGTAACCACCACCACGCACAAAACACTGCGCGGACCAAGAGGCGGTATGATCATGATGGGCAAAGACTTTGAAAACCCATTTGGACTTAAGACTCCGAAAGGCGAAATCCGCATGATGTCTTCCTTGCTGGACGGCGCCGTGTTTCCGGGAACACAGGGGGGGCCGCTGGAGCACGTGATCGCGGCCAAGGCAGTGGCTTACTACGAGGCCTTGTCCGATGACTACATGGGCTATATCAAGCAGGTGCAGCAGAACGCTCAGGCCATGGCTGCCGCCTTTGTGGAGCGTGGCTACAACATCATCTCAGGGGGTACGGACAACCATATGATGCTGATCGACCTGCGCACGAAAGGATTAACTGGCAAGCTAGCCGAAAATACACTCGTTAAAGCGGATATCACCATCAACAAGAACATGGTGCCTTTTGATGACAAGTCGCCATTCGTAACTTCAGGTATGCGTATAGGAACGGCCGCGATTACAACGCGTGGACTTAAAGAGGCGGACATGGCCCGCATCGTGGAACTGATCGATGATGTGCTGACCCACAACGAAAACGAAAGCAAAATAGAAACTGTGCGCAAAGAAGTGAACAGCTGGATGAAAGACTACCCACTTTTTGCTTATTAATAACACCATAAGCGTATCTAAGAGCGACGATTGATGGACCAACCGTACCTGGAAGAAGGAGGAGGAGAGCCGCAGCAGGAGATGTCCTTTGTGGATCATCTGGAAGAGTTAAGGTGGCACATCATCCGCTCACTCGCCTCTATTCTGATCTTTGCCATTGCCGCCTTTGTGGCAAAAGGCTTTGTTTTTCATGATATTATCCTGGCCCCTTCCCGCACAGATTTCCTGAGCTATCGGTTTATGTGCGATGTGAGCACATGGATTGGCTCCGATGTGCTGTGTATAGAAGATCTGGGTTTCACGATCCAAAGCCGTCAGATGAGCGGGCAGCTCTCCATGCACATTATGGTGTCGCTTGTACTGGGATTGGCCTGTGCCTTTCCATATGCATTCTGGGAGATCTGGCGATTTGTGAAGCCCGGCTTGTATCCACAGGAACAGCAGAGTTCGCGCGGCGCGGTGTTCTGGGTATCGATCCTGTTTGCGATGGGTCTGCTGTTTGGCTACTATGTGGTATCCCCTATCTCGATCAACTTCCTGGCAGGCTATCAGGTAGATCCGTCTATCCTGAATGAGTTTGACCTGACTTCCTACATCTCGACGCTTACGACACTCTGCCTGGCTTGTGCCATTATGTTTGAGTTGCCCGTTATCGTATACTTCTTCACCAAAGCAGGCCTGCTCTCGCCGGAAGTGATGAAGCTATATAGAAGACATGCCGTTGTTGTTATTTTAATTGTGGCAGCGGTTATCACACCGCCGGATGTGATCAGCCAGCTCATCATATCCATTCCACTGATCATCCTGTACGAAGTAAGTATAGGCGTATCAAGAAGAATTATCAAGCGTGATTTGAAAAGATTGAACGAAAGTAAAGCATAAAACTATGGGATATAAAATAGCGATTGGCGGCGACCATGCCGGTTTTACCTATAAAAACCTGCTGAAAGAGCAGCTAACGGCAGCTGGTCATGAAGTAACAGACTTCGGTCCTGGATCAGACGCTTCGGTGGACTATCCGGATCATGTGCACCCGCTTGCGAAGGCTGTGGTAAACAAAGAGGCTGATTTTGGTGTGCTGATCTGCGGTAGTGGAAACGGTGTGGCCATGACAGCCAATAAGTATCAGGAAATACGGGCAGCCCTTTGCTGGCAGACGGAGCTGGCGAAATTATCCCGGGAGCACAACAACGCCAACATCCTTTGTATACCTGCCCGCTTCGTGTCGCAGGAGGTAGCCGCTGACATGACGCGCGTGTTTCTGGAGACAGCGTTTGAAGGTGGACGCCATCAGAACCGGGTCGATAAAATTCCGGTTTGCTAAGTCAGGTATAGCCAGTTAACGAACTCTCTTATAAACTGCCGCTGTTTGCGTGGGTGCATAACCTTCGAAAACGGACGGCAGTTTGTGTTTTAGCTGTGGCATAAGCCCCACCTGGTCTACAATGTACTCGGGTGTTTCCTGATGGAAATTCTGATAGAGGTCGTACACCGATTGGTACTCGTTAAGGTGGCCGAAGTGACGCTGTGATAGTTGCCAGTTAAGGTATGGCGTCGCCAGCTTGTTATGCTCATAGTAGCTTAGGTCTTCACCCAGCACCAGGACAGAGCTGCCTTTAACCGTTCCGCTCGCACCGCCATTCGGCAGCAGCAACTGCGAGTCATCTATCTTCACAAAGGAAGCTATACCCAAGGGCTCCCGGTAGCGGATCAACAAGACCCCACCCAGCAGGATGAAAAACATCAGGTTCAGGATCCATTTCTTCATGCGGCTTGTAAACAGAAACTCACCAAAATAAGCAATGGGGGGTAGTATGACCACAAATGAGCCTACTGACAGCTCATGCCGCGTCACCAATACCATAATGCTGACCACGAGCCATACCGTCATGAGTTGCTGAAACTTGCCCTGGAACACAAGACGCTGCGGAAGCGAAGTAGTGCTGATGAGCGAAAGGAGGAGGATGGCTGCGGGAAGAGCCAATGCCAAGACCAAATGTGCTGGCGGTACCAGTGGGTTGATGCCAAACTGCCAGGGCTGCAGCAGGTGCATTTCCACAAACTGAGAAGCTGTATTGGTATACAGGTAGTAGGTAAAAAGCACGGCATACGGAAATGCAAAGCCGCACAGCATCAGCAAGAAGCTTCTGAATGTATTGGAGGCGAAGAGCACAACCCCAAATGCCGCCACTAGCAGAAATTGAGCTAAGGGCAGGTAGCTGAGCGCCGCAAGTCCCACCATAAAGCCCCCGACAAACAGGCGGTTGTTTTCAAAACCCTCCCGTGAGATGGTGATAATATAAGGAAGCGACAGAATAAGAAATGTATTGCCGATCAGCAGCGGCGTCAGCATGTCGAACTCAAAGGTAAGGCTGCCTATGAGTAGGTATAGCAAAGCAGGGATGTAGCCCTTGCCGGCGTATACCTGGTGCCGGTTAAGCGTCACATTAAACATGATCGCCTGAAAGAGCAGCAGCAGCGTAGTCACGATCCGGTAACTCAGGTATGAGCGCCCCGCTATCACATCGATGGTCCAGTACACGAGGGCCGAAAGCGGTGCTGTGGTGTCGTAAATATCGCGGTACATGGCAAAACCACCTGCCATGCGCTCCCCTACCAACATGTGCAGCAGCTCGGACGAGGTGGCGGGTATACCCAAAAAGAGAAGAGGCAGCCGGATAGCCAAGAACAGTAATACCAGCAAAAATAAGCGGGAAGGCAGTATGCTTCGGAAGTAACTAATCAAAGGAAGACGGAGTTAGAAAGAACTATACACCAGCCTGAGCCGAAATGAGTACGGCACAATTGGGGTAAAAATGCGAAATTAATATGATATTTGCATCTTCAATATGGAAAGTAAAAGACAACAGAAATTTTCGCGCCTTATTCAGAAGGAGTTGGCAGAGGTCTTCCAGCGGGAAGTGCCACACCTGTTCGGAGGCGCCTATATATCGGTAAGCGTTGTACGTGTGTCGCCCGACCTGGGACTGGCGCGTGTATACCTGAGCGTGATGAACGCCAAGGACGGCAACGAGATGCTGCTGCAGGAGCTGCGGGTCAACACCAAAACGATCCGCCACCTGCTGGCCCAGCGCATCAAAAGCCAGGTACGCGTTGTACCTGAGCTCGTGTTTTTCCTGGACGATACCGCCGAGTACTCCGCCAAGATCGATAAACTATTTGCCAACCTCGACATACCGCCTGCCCCCGAGGAAGACGAGGAAGACGATACTTATACCCGCTAAGAAGCAGCAACACCCTTATGCAGTACGACCCGATCAAGCGCGTGCTGGGCGATGTTTTTAACAAGACCCCTTTTCTGCGCCGCGTATTTTACAACCTGCTGGACCTGCTCCTGCTACGTGCCTGGCACGTGCACAAGGAGTTGCGCGAGTGGGCCGCCAACCGCAAAAACGATGGGCAGCACATACTGGATGCAGGCTCCGGCTTCGGACAGTATACCTACTGGCTCTCGAGCCAGAGCAGCAAGTGGAGCATACTGGCCGTTGACGTAAAAGAAGAACAGATTTCGGACAGCAACCGCTTTTTCAGAGCTATCGGGCGGCAGAACGTGCTGTTTCGTATTGGTGACCTGGTGAAGTACCGCGAAGAAAACACCTACGACCTGATTCTGTCAGTGGACGTGATGGAGCATATTCTGGAGGATGTGGAAGTGTTCCGCAACTTTCAGGCATCGCTGGTGCCGGGTGGCATGCTGGTTATCTCTACCCCGTCCGATCAGGGAGGCTCGGACGTGCACGGCGATGATGAAACGTCGTTTATAGAGGAGCACGTGCGCGACGGGTATAACATCCGCGAAATTCAGGATAAGCTTTTCTCGGCCGGTTTCAGCAAGGTAGAAGCGCGCTATTCATACGGCAAACCAGGGCAAATCTCGTGGCGACTATCCATGAAGTACCCACTCCTGATGCTGAATACGTCCAAGGCGTTCTTCATTCTGCTACCATTCTATTACCTGATCACGTTTCCGATCAGTTTGGTACTAAACTGGCTTGATGTGAACGGCAAGCATGACTCTGGCACAGGCCTGATTGTGAAAGCCTGGAAATAAATTTAATTGTTGATGGCTTAATTGCTAAATTGTTGATTCAACACAGTGATTAAGTTGATGTAGAAGTTGTGATATAACCGCGCTGCTGCTAAGCTTCTTGGGAAAGTATAGCAGGGCGCAGGTGAAAGGCAGGCCAGGTATGCTGACATGCCTGGAATTGGAAAAATCTTTGTAAGAACAATCAACCATCAACAATCAACCTTTAGCCTAAGCACCTATACCTGCTAAATGAACGTCCCTTATCTCATAGCGAAGCGTTATTTTTTCTCTAAGAAGAAGAGGAACATCATCAGCATTATCTCCAACATTGCCATGATCGGGGTGGCGGTGGGTACGGCGGCGCTTATTATCGTGCTGTCGGTGTTCAACGGCCTCGAAGACCTTATCCGGACGATCTATACCAGCTTTGACCCCAACCTGAAGATATCGGCAGCAGAGGGCAAGTCCTTTGAGACGGACACGGAGTTTATGAACCGGATACGCCGCACACCTGGCGTGGCGCTGGTAACTGAGGTGATCGAAGACAACGCCCTGTTGCGATACAATGACCGCCAGATGGTGGTAAAAGTAAAGGGCGTAAGCGAAAACTTTTTCGAGCAGAACAGAATAGGCTCTTCGGTGGTGGAGGGGCACTATAACTTGTACGCCAATAATAATTACTACGCTCTGGTCGGGCGGGGTGTGCAGTATCAGTTATCCATCCGGACAAACAATGAGTTCACGAACATGCAGTTCCTGTACCCGCGCAATACCAAATTCAATCCGCTTAACCCCGAAGGAGCTTTCAAGTCACTGCAGATAACACCTGGGGGCGTGTTTGCCATCGAGCGGCAGTACGACGACGCTTATGTGTTTGTGCCCATCCAGTTTGCGGAGGAGCTCATGGAATACGGTCGGCGGCGAACGGCCATCGAGATCAAGGTAGAGAACGGGCAACGCATTGAGACAGTGAAACGCGCCTTGCAGAAGGTGCTGGGAGAGGGCTTCCTGGTCCAGAACAGCGACGAACAGCACACCAGTCTGCTGCGTGCCGTGAAGGTTGAAAAGCTCTTCGTGTTCATTACCTTCGCCTTTATTCTACTCATTGCCTCGCTCAATATCTTCTTCTCCCTCTCCATGTTGGTGATCGATAAGAAAAAAGACATTGCCGTGCTTGCCTCCATGGGCGCCACCAAAGAGCAGATTCGCAACATATTCCTGTTTGAGGGCGCGCTGGTCGCTTTTATCGGAGCTTCTTACGGACTCTCGTTGGGTATGCTGATCGCCAACCTGCAGCAGACCTTCGGCATTGTCTCCATGGGTATGGCTACGTCGGTCGTCGACTCCTATCCTGTCAAGCTTGTCTTGATGGACTTTGTGCTGACGGGTGCCGCCATTGTGATTATCACCATGCTGGTGTCCATACGCCCTGCCCGCAAAGCGGCTGCCATGTCTGTGCGCGACAACCTGTAAGGTATAGCCGCTCCTATTCCCTCTCGCTTCATACCCATTATCATGAAAGCCTTTCTACTGCCTTTCCTGCTTCTCGTGTCTGGCTGCTCCACAGTGGAGACCGATACAGCCATAGGAGAAGCTGTCTCAGGTATAGCACCGGCCGAATCAGAAGCCGAAACTGCAACTAACAGCAAAATCCGCTTCCTGTGGCGGGAACAGGTATACGATGCCGGCCTGCAGGACTCTGTGAGCACGATTGGGATCGATCAGGCTTTAGCTGATCAGCTGACCGATGCTGAACGGGCGGCCTTGGGCTACGTCATTACTTTTATCGGCAGTGAGTGCGAGTGGGATGGTGAGGCGAACGAGGAGTACAGCAACCTGAAATGCAAGGCACTCACTGCGCTAAACCTAGGTTACCAGTGCTCCGACCAACACCTTGGCTTTCTACAAAACTGGTTTCGAAATGATCAGGAAGTGCTGGCTCGCCTGGCCTCCTGCCCCCGGGTACCCTTTACTGCCTCCAGCCAGCAAACATTCAATGAGGTATACCTGACCACTCGGGGAGACACGATTCAGGTATGGTTCAGTGCAAGCGGCGTGAATGTGCCCATGAATGCTGCCTGGGAGTGGACGGAGGAGAACGTCTTCCGGGTTCAAGACAGTGCAATTAGCTTAGTGAAAGTTGAGAAGTCGGAGGTAGTCAGAAGCGAACTTGGTCTGGGGGAAGGGCTTTAGTGTAAAGGCCAATATATAAGTACCTCTATATATTGGGATTAAAAGTCTTTAATGTGTTACAGCCAGTAATTAGATGCTGGAAATATGAAAATATTTTGATTCTGGACGGCATTTTCAGGCATTTTAGGTAGGAAATCAGCGGTTTTTTGGTTAAATTTGGAGTCCTAAAACTGTACCCGTATGAAAGTATACACCACACAGCCGTTTCAGGTAATCTATTCCCTGTTCGAGCACGAGTACCTGGGATACCTGTTCGAATCATTTGTGGTGCAGATTAATAGCAAGGGCCAGCTGACTTTACAGCACCAGAATATTTCTGCCAAAAACGCCAAGGAGTTTTCCGCTCGCCTCGATGCCAAAGATTTTAAGCTGATCGACCTGATCGACCAGATACAGCAGGAGGCTGTGCTGAAAAAGTTCTCCAATAAGAAACTCTCCGCCGTTGATTTTTTTCTGAAGGTATACGATCCCGAAAAGGGCGACAAAACCCTGCAGGAGGCGATAACCCACTACATGCAGGTGCGCATGAACAAGATCCTGGAATTGCTCCAGGACCGGCGCACGTTTATCATTGGCAAAGACGGTGATCCTACCTGGAAAGAGATTCAGGTAGCGCCCGAAAAAGCGACTGTGCGCTTCCACCTGCACCGAAATGCCGACAACACCCATTATTACCCTACCGTCAGGTATAAGGGGGAAAAGCTAAACTTCCAGTACAGAAATGCGGCCCTGATCTGCTACGAACCGGCCTGGCTGATGGTGGACGGCGTCATCTATAGTTTCGAGAGTGGCATTGATGGAAAGAAGCTGCAGCCCTTCCTGAATAAGAAGTTTATCCTGATTCCTCGCTCAGTAGAGGAAAACTACTACCGCAAATTTGTGACCTCGCTGGTTGAGTCCTTCGACGTGAAGCCGAATGGGTTCGAGATAAAACCGCAGCAGCACAGGCCCAAACCGCACCTGAACTTCTCCGAAATAAAGTCGGCCAACGTATCTGCGCTGCTAAGCAACGGCGGCAGTGAAGCTAGTAAAGTGGACAAAGCCGCTGCAGCCGACAAGATCCTGTTTAACCTGTCCTTCAGGTATGGCGACCACATGGTGGAAGCCCAGGATGCCAAGCGGATTAGTGTGAGTATGGAAAAAACGGAGGATTCTTACATTTTTCATAAGCTATTGCGCGATGCGGTATATGAAAAAGAGTATGTAAAAGAGCTTGCCAAGCGCGAATTAGAGGTGAAGAACGGGCAGGCCGTGCTGGACAAGAGCGCTGCTTTCTCGTGGCTCAACCACAACCTGCAGGCACTGGAGCAGCTCGGCTTTACGGTAGAGCAGTCCGAGAAAAGCACGAAGCACTATTTCATTGGCGAGATCTCCGTTAACGTAGGTATAACCGAAAACAACGACTGGTTCGATATACACGGTACCGTGCGTTTCGGGGAGTTCGAAGTGCCGTTTATCAGGCTCAAAAACCACATCCTCACCCGCAACAATGAGTATTTGTTACCAAATGGGCAGGTGGCGATCATACCTGAAGAGTGGTTTACGCAGTACATCGAGCTATTTGCCTTTTCGGAAGGTGAGCAACAGCTGACGCTGCGCAAGCACCACATGGCGCTGGTAAACGACCTGCAGAACGGCAACATGGCCCAGGTAACGATGACGAGAAAGCTGGAGAAGCTGCGCGAGTTTGATGCCATAGAAGACAAACCAATGCCGGCAGGCTTCCTGGGGGAGTTGCGTCCTTACCAGAAGGCGGGTTACAACTGGCTGCATTTTGTAAAAGACTTCAAATTCGGCGGGTGCCTGGCCGATGACATGGGCCTTGGTAAGACCGTACAGACGCTGGCCATGCTGCAGCACCGCAAAGAAAACGGAGCCGAGTCGGCGACGTTGCTTGTGATGCCGACCTCGCTTATTTACAACTGGCTGAATGAGGCGCAAAAGTTCACGCCGGAGCTGCGCATCCTCTCCTATACCGGTACCTACCGCGACAAGAACGTGGAGCAATTCAAGGACTATGACCTGGTGCTGACCTCCTACGGCATCGTACGCCTGGATACGGAATTGCTCAAGACCTACTACTTCGACTACATCATCCTGGACGAGTCACAAGCCATTAAAAACCCGGACTCCAACACCTCAAAAGCGGTTCGGTCCCTGAAGTCGCGCCACCGCCTGATTCTGACAGGTACGCCGGTTGAGAACAGCACCATGGACCTTTGGTCGCAGATGTCGTTCATCAACCCGGGCCTGCTGGGCAATCAGCATTTCTTCCGGAAAGAGTTTTTGAAGCCGATTGAGAAGCAGAAGGACGAGCACAAAACACGCCGGCTTCATGCGCTTATCAAGCCATTTATACTGCGCAGGCACAAGTCGCAGGTGGCCCGCGAGCTGCCGCCCAAGATAGAGCACACCACCTTCTGCAGGATGACAGAGGAGCAGGAGCAGGCCTACGAGGAAACCAAGTCGTATTACCGCAACAAGATTTTGACCAGCCTGGAAGAAAAAGGCCCTGGCAATACACAGTTTATGCTCCTGCAGGGTTTGATGAAGCTCCGGCAGATTGCCAACCATCCCTACATGTCGGATCCGAACTATGAAGGCGAGTCAGGCAAGCTGAAAGAGGTAATGCGCATGACCCGGAGCATTGTGGCGAAAGGCCACAAGGTGCTTGTGTTCAGTCAGTTCGTGAAGCATCTGGAGATTGTGAAACAGGCCCTGGATGAGAAAGGGATAACCTATGCTTATCTGGACGGCAACACCAAAAACCGGCAGCAGCAAGTGGAGTTATTCCAGAATAACCCGAGCATACAGGTGTTCCTGATCTCGATGAAAGCTGGTGGCGTTGGCCTTAACCTGACCGCTGCGGACTACGTGTTTATCCTGGACCCTTGGTGGAACCCAGCCGTGGAGGCGCAAGCCGTGGATAGAGCCCACCGCATCGGGCAGCAGAACAAGGTGTTCACGTATAAATTCATCACCAAAGACACTGTAGAGGAGAAAATCCTGGCGCTGCAGAACCGCAAGATTCAACTCGTAACCGACCTGATCAGCACCGACGAGAATATCATCAAAAGCCTGACGAAAGAGGACATTGACAACCTGTTGAGTTAGGAGTTAAATTGTTGATGGTTGAATTGTAGATTTGATAACGGATGATTATACCAAAGCCGCAGCATGATGTATGTTGCGGCTTTTTTGTGGCTGCAGCAAGAAGGCAGGTATAACCTTATAGTTGTTGTTTGGTTAATAGATGGAGTCTTAGGTATAGGGCTGGCAGGTATAGAGAGGAAAAGTTATACCTTCAAAAGTTTGCACTGTTGCCCCACGCATAGCAAAACTTGAGTGTATTAGCTATAACTGTTTAAAGCCACAAGGTGTTATTTAGCATACCTGACGAATAAAGCAGGAGCAGGTACAGCCGTGAATCAACAATTAAACCATCAACCATTTAACAATTTAAAAAATGCGCCTTCACTTAAAGACAGCTGTAGAGCAAGACTTCCGGAGCGTATTTCATGCGTTTGATGAGCAGCTGTTCAGGAAACTGGCACCACCCTACCCACGGCTGAAATTAGTGCGGTTTGATGGAAGCGAACCGGGTGACGTGGTAGAAGTGGAGTTGCAGACAGGTATAAAATCCTTCCGGTGGACCAGCCTGATCACAGAACGGGAAATAACGGAAACGGCCGCCTGGTTTGTAGACGAAGGTCAGGAAGTACCCCCGCCCCTACGCAAATGGCGGCACAAGCACCTGGTCACGCAACACGGTAGCGGCGCTCTCATCCACGACATTATCAACTACAGCACTGGTTACAAGGCGCTAGATGCTATGCTATACCCCCTCATGCTGGCGGCTTTTGGTTTGCGGAAGCCGATTTATAAGAAACTGTTTGGTAAGGTATAGCTTAGTAGTGAAGCAGTGCGTTCGAGGCGCCTTTTATGTCAACTGGCTCACCCAAAAACTTAGGCTTCCGGTTTAAGTTAACTTCCATAAACGCATTAACCATTGCGAGCACCTCCCGAAGGTAATTGCGACGGTATCCTGCATAATGCCCCTTATCTGCTATATAGCCGTAACTGTCCAGACCCAGCGACCTGCCAATGTAAATGGCTCTGTCAAGGTGATAGTTCTGTGAGACAAGCACGGCACGGTCCACCTTGAAGACCTCCTTTGCACGGTATAAGGTAGAGTAGGTATCGAAGCCGGCAAAATCCAGGAAAATGTCATCAACTCTTACATTTTTTTTCAGACAATAGTCGCGCATCACTTTAAGTTCGTCATAGTTGTGGCTACCGTTGTCTCCTGATAAAAGCAAACGCTGAATGATGCCTGCTTCATATAACCGGATACCTGCGTCTAATCTGTCCTTTAGATACTTGCTGGGTTTGCCAGTACGAATGCCAGCGCCAAAAATTATACCGGTATAGCACAAGGGAACGTGTTCAGTCTGCCTGAATGTATACTGATTAGACTGGCGTTTGACCAAAGTGAGTGCGAATACGCAGGCCATAGCTATTACAAAACAGGCGAGTGGCACAACCAACAGGTACTTCCGTCTGAATACGAATTTCATAACTGAGTAAAAAGCAAATGTAAGACAGGTATAAGATACATATAAAATCATGAATATTTAAAATCCTGACTGATGCCTATTTTAAGGTATAAGCAATAATCTTCAAAACCTTTGCCCTACCCTTGCAGTTAAGTGCAGGAAAGAAATAATCTGCTTAAATTCGGAAATGACGAAAGCCGCCATCATCGGTTCAGGTATAGGAGGTATAGCTACGGCCATCAGGCTGGCGGTGAAAGGCTATGACGTGACCGTGTTTGAGGCCAATGCTTCGTTCGGAGGTAAGATGCACCAGTTCGATTTGCAGGGCTATCGCTTCGACGCCGGGCCTTCGCTGTTTACGCTGCCGCACCTCGTCGATGAGCTCTTCACGCTGGCTGGCCGCAATCCGTCCGACTACTTCACCTATACCCGTCTCGACCCGATCACGCATTACTTCTGGCCCGATGGCAGTCGCCTGAAAGCTTACGCCGAAGCCGAGGCTTTTGCTACTGAGGCAGAGCAGCAACTGGGCGTGAAGGCGCAGGATGTACGTGATGTGCTGGCCAAAAGTGCCCGGCTCTACAAGGGTACGGCTGACACTTTTCTGCATAAGTCACTGCACCGGCTCGATACCTACCTGAGCGCTGATGTGCTCAAGGCTTTGGGATGTCTCTCGGACCTGGGGCTGACGACGACAATGCACGACGCCAATGCCAGGCTGTTCGATGACCCGCGTTTTGTGCAGCTACTCGACCGCTTCGCCACCTACAACGGTTCTGACCCTTACCAGGCACCGGGCACGCTTAACCTGATTCCGCATCTGGAGCACAACATCGGCGCTTTTTATCCGAAAGGAGGCATTTACAGCATTGCAGCGAGTCTGGTGAAGCTGGCTGAAGAGCTGGGTGTGGCGTTCAGGTATAACGAGCGGGTGGAGCGGATCATCACGCAAAACGGTACGGCAACAGGTATAGAAACCACCTCCGATAGGTATAGCGCCGCTATTGTAGTGAGCAACATGGATGTGGTACCGACCTACCGCCGCCTGCTGCCCGACCAGCCTGCACCGGAGCAAACGCTGCAGCAGCCGCGCTCCAGCTCGGCATTGATCTACTACTGGGGTATAGCACGCGAGTTTCCGGAACTGAACCTGCACAACATATTTTTCAGCCAGGATTACAAGCAGGAGTTCGAGCACATCTTTAGGCACAAATCCATCAGTTCTGACCCGACCGTGTATGTGAACATCACCTCTAAAATGGAAAAGCATGATGCGCCGGCAGGTTGCGAAAACTGGTTTGTGATGGTGAACGTGCCGCACCACCAGGGGCAGAACTGGGAGCAACTTGTGGGAACTACACGCCAGGCTGTGACTGATAAGCTTAGCCGTATGCTACAGACCAACCTCCGCGAAGCGATCGTCTGCGAGCAGGTGCTGGACCCTTTGCTGATCGAGCAACAGACGTCTTCCTACGCCGGAGCGTTGTATGGCAGCAGTTCTAATAACCGCATGGCCGCCTTTCTGCGGCACCCAAATTTCAACGCTAAATTAAAAGGACTCTACTTTTGTGGCGGCAGTGTGCACCCTGGCGGCGGTATACCGCTCTGTCTGCTTTCAGCCCGTATAGTGGGTAACCTGGTGCCTGTCGTAACATCAGTTAACCGATCAAAACAGCATGTCTGAGACTACACATCCATACCAGCCTGCTATACCTTTGCAGCAGCGCCTTAAGCCCTATGCTTTTGCGGTGGCTTTGGGCGTATTGACGATTTTTCACGCAGTGGGCTTTTGGGGCCTCGTGTTTAGTGGCGAACCCGAAAAGTTTCAGCGGCTCACACCTATGAACCTTATCCTGACCAACGTTTTGCTCTTTTCCTTCCATAGGCGCTGGAACGTGGCCTTTCTGCTGTTCGCGCTGGTCATTGTGGCAGCGGGCTTTTTTGCTGAAGTGGTAGGTATACACACCGGTCTGCTGTTTGGAGACTATGCCTATGGAGAGTCTCTGGGTATAAAGTTTCTGGATGTGCCGCTGCTGATTGGACTCAACTGGCTGATGCTCGTCTACACATCAGGCCATTTAGTGAACATGATTGACATGCACTGGCTTGTCAGAGCCGTGGTAGGAGCCCTGCTGATGGTCGGACTCGATTTTTTCCTGGAGCCGGTTGCGGTGGCCTTTGACTTCTGGGACTGGCAAGGCGGGCACATCCCGTTGTCGAACTACCTGGGGTGGCTGGGGCTGGCTTTTCTGTTTCAGGTGTACTTCCAGAAAGCCCCCATTTACAAGCAAAATCGTTTGGCGCCCTATGTATACCTGGTGCAGGCAGTTTTCTTCATAAGTATCTGGACCATACTGTAAATCTGCCTTACTCCGACTCCGAGCAGTTTGCAGGGCGCAACTTATTGTGTTACATTTGCATGTTTCTCGCGAGACATCAAAAGCGATTTTATCATATACATCAGGTCTATTATTGCGTATAGGTATTTGTCCTATTCAGCAGCTAAATGGCCTACCCTGTTCAATGACTTTTTTAGAAACCATATTAGGTGAGCTCCTGCAGATTTTCAAGCGGGAAGGTATAGAGGCGAATTCGGATGCGGATCTAATCAGGAAACTCGATATACGTCAGTCGACTTTTCATGAGCTTTTCTCGAGCCGGGAGAATATGGTGAAGCAGGTGATCCTGTACGATATAGAGCTGGAAAACAGAAGACAACAGGAATTGCTCGCAAAAGCCTCTAATCCTGTAGAGGAAATCATGTTGCTCCTGCAGGACGGTGCCAAAACGATCAAACAGATAAACCCGGTTTACATCGGTGATTTGCAGAAGTATCCGGAGGCCTGGCAAATAAGTATGCAAAATTTGATCGACAACAACCAGCATGTAAACGCTGAGATCCTGAACAGGGGCATACTGCAGGGTTATTTCCGTAAAGACATCAACCTGCAACTGGTGACCAAAATCATTCTGGAACAGTTTTTCATGATGATCAACCCGGCATCTTTTCCGCCTGCAAAGTATGATCTGTCTGAAGTGTTCCGCAGCATTTACCTCTACTATGTGCGCGGCATCTGTACCGATATGGGCGGAAAGCTGGCAGAGGATTATTTCTCCAGGAACAACATATAAGTTTAGGTATACCATTAAAAGCAGCAGGCCCCGAAGCGTAATGTTTCGGGGCCTGCTGCTTTTAATATTTATCAGATTGAACTAGCTGATAGAAACGCGCACCTTCTTGGTGTACTCACGCAGCGCAGCCTTAAAGTCCACACCATTGTCGTTCATGTAGTTCAATATCCAGGCAGCGGCAATCACGTGCGTCAGTTGTTCGCCCTCGTCGTCACCTTCTACCTCAATAGCAAGCGGCTGCTCTTCCATCAGGGCCTCTTCGGCTGCTATCAGGTTCTCCAGCGACTCGTTTTCTACTAATTTTTTGATTACGGGTATCTTCATTTCTTAAACAGTCAATTTGTTGATCAGATCACGTACGGCTTCTTCTTTGCTGGCAGCCACAGTGTCTACCAGTTGGCCATTTTTGAAAACAGCGAAGAAAGGTAAGTTGGTTACGCCAGCCACTTTGCGGGCTTCCGGGCTTGTCTCGGCATTCACATCCACAAAAGCCACGTTAGCAAAAGCCTCGTCGTCTGACATGCGCTTGAACTTAGGCGAAAACAAACGGCAGCTGCCGCACCAGTCAGCGAAGTATTTCACCACCACGTTCTGGTTCGAATTGAGTACGTTATCGAAATCGTTATCGGTTGCAACTATTACAGCCATAGTATATCTATCTTTTAAAGTTTAAACATCAGATCAGGTATAAGCCTTGATCAAACCAAGTGCAAAGGTAAGGGTTTTGGGCGTAAAATGCAGTGACATATGTCACCTTAAACCGGTTGTATGGCTCAGAAACAGGCCTGTTAGCGAAATGTTTAGCGCGGGCGGCGGCTTTTCTTGGGTTGGTCGTTGAGGAAGGCAACCAGGTCCATCTTGTCGAACCTGATGGCCCACATACCTTGCAAGTCCCCTTGCTGGAAGTTTACAGACCGGTCGTTAGGGTATTGTTTTTTAATAAGCTCATAATCGGCAGTGGCTATCTCCTGGCCAACGGTGCCATGGCAGCTTAAGCAATTTTTATCTCGGATGTAGATAGGTGCAGTATAGAGTAAATCGTTTTGGTCTAACTCCTGAAACACCTGTGAGCCTTGTAATGTGCCTTTGGCGTACTGTGCGAGCCTGGGCCCTGAATAGTCGTCCATTCTGTTTTGGGGGTTACGTAAACGCCCGGAAGTGCGGCGTGCAAATGCCCCGAACTTATCCTGCAAGGTTTCCACCTCCTCAAAGTTCTCAGGCTGGCAGTAAGGTATAGCGGCCGCTATACCTCCCTGGTTCATGTGCTCCGTCAGGCGCTGGACATGCAAACGCTCCGCCACTACCACAATCGAGTCGCCGTATTTCTGGGCGGCATTGAGGATGTCCTGCTGGGTGAGGCGCTTGATCTTGTGGCGCTCCAGTTCCTGGGCAATTTCCTTCCCTCCTTCTATTGGTTTCACTTTCACATCGCAGCCTGAAACTATAAAGACTGTGCCAAGGGTTATAGTAGCAAGCAAAGAACGGGCATTGAACATCTTTCGATACAAATTTGTAGTAGGATAAATAAGTAATATTACAGCTGCAACCAGCACTTATGTTTTATTACTTAAACGCCAATTTAGTATCTTTGCAGCTTAAAACCATAACAGAGCGATGTTAGATAAATTAGAAGCCATTAATCAACGGTTTGAAGAGGTAAGCCAGCTGCTTATCCAGCCAGATGTGGCCAGCGACATGAAGAAGTACAAGTCGCTGAATAAAGAATATAAGGATCTTGACAAGATAGTAGTAGAGTATAAGAAGTACCTCAACATTCTGAGCAACATTGACAATGCCAAGCAGGTAATTTCGACGGAGAAGGATGAGGACTTCCGTGAAATGGCCAAGGAAGAGCTGGATGAGCTGCTCCCGCAGCGTGAGGCGATGGAGGATACGCTGAAAGAACTGCTTATCCCGAAAGATCCGAACGACAGCAAAGATATTATTATGGAAATCCGTGCAGGAGCTGGTGGCGACGAGGCCTCTATCTTTGCCGGTGACCTATACCGCATGTACAGCCGTTTTGCTGAGAAAATGGGCTGGCGAATGGAGCTGATGGATGCCACCGAAGGTACATCTGGCGGCTACAAAGAAATTATTGTGGGCGTGTCTGGCGAAGACGTGTATGGCAAGCTCAAGTTTGAGTCGGGCGTGCACCGTGTGCAGCGCGTACCTGCCACCGAAACGCAGGGCCGTATCCATACCTCTGTTGCTTCAGTAGTGGTGCTGCCAGAGGCAGAGGAATTCGACATCGAGCTCGATATGAACGAGATCCGCAAAGATCTTTTCTGTTCTTCAGGCCCGGGTGGTCAGTCGGTAAACACGACTTACTCAGCCGTTCGTCTGACGCACCTTCCGACAGGTATAGTAGCCCAGTGCCAGGACCAGAAATCGCAGCTCAAAAACTTTGACAAGGCGTTGGCAGTACTTCGCTCGCGTATTTTTGAAGTAGAGCTGGCCAAGAAAAACGAAGCCGAAGGTGCCCAGCGTAAAAGCATGGTAGGCGGCGGCGACCGTTCTGACAAGATCCGTACCTACAACTACCCGCAAGGTCGTGTAACCGATCACCGCATTGGCTATACCGTATACAACCTGCCAAACGTGATGGATGGCGGTATTGAAGACTTCGTGGAAGAGCTGCGTATAGCAGAGAACGCCGAGCGCCTGAAAGAAGGTGCCACAGCGTAATAAGTTTACCTGCTTTTGAAAAGACATATTTAGGAATGTAGTGCAGCCGGAAGCTGCGCTGCATTCCTTTTTTTGTTTTAACTTGGTAGACTCTATAATCGCAGAGAGCCATCGAATCGACATTATTAAATAGACTTTTGTGACAGCAATATGAAAAGTAGGTGAATAGGTGGTGTATTTTTGTTCGTTGCCTTCCAGTTGGTTGCTATGGTCGTGGCAGGGTCCCATGGTCACTATCAGTTTAATCCACGTATGTTCCAGGATTGGTTATTATGGATTTCTGTACTGCTGTTCTCCTCAATTGGTGGATGGCTGTTATTTAAAAGAAAAGGAGCTTAATTTTGATTGATTTAACAATTTAACAATTTAACAATTTAACCATTTAGCAATTCAACAATCAACAACCTTTGAAATACCTGCTCGCCATACTGCCCCTGCTTTTCCTGCTTTCGATGGTGGGCTGTGAGCCCAAAGACGAGGTTGTGACTAATGACTCGGACGCGATGCTGCAGTTTTCGGCGGATACGGTGCTGTTCGATACGGTGTTTGTGACACAAGGCAGCGTGACGCGGCGACTCAAGGTATACAACCCTCAAAAAAAGGCCGTGCGCATCAGCAGTATCAGCTTAGGCGGGGCAAACGCTTCTCCTTACAAACTGATCATCAACGGCCAGGAAACTCCTATTGCCAACGACCTTGAGTTGCGGGGGCAGGACAGCCTTTATGTTCTGGTGCGCGTCAACATCAACCCGGGAGATCAGAATCAGCCCTTTCTGGTAGCGGACTCTATTCTGTTTCATACCAACGGAAACCAGCAGAATGTGAAGCTGGTAGCTTACGGGCAAGATGCAGTGTTCCATCCAAAAAGCGTGATCGGAAATACGACCTGGGCAGCTGGCAAGCCACATGTGTTGCTCGACACGGTGCTGCTGCGAGAAGGTGCTACACTCACCATCGAAAAAGGGGCTCGCATCTTTGCCACAAACAAGGCCGTGCTGCTGATCAACGGCACACTTCAGGTCAGAGGCACACCAGAGGAGCGGGTAACGTTTTCAGGTATACGACGCGAGCCAGTCTATATCAATGCGCCCGGACAGTGGGAAGGTATACGCATCCTCACAGGCAGTCAGAACAACACTATCCGCTATGCTGACATCCGAAACACGATACGTGGCATCCGGATCGGCAACCCGGGCAAGGGAGGCACTTTAGTGGAAGGCTGTGCGATACAGTATGCTTTCCTGGATGGCATTGTGGCTTTCACCTCGGATGTGAAGGTAGTGAATACGCTGATCAGTAACTGCGGGCAATACAGTTTCGGTGGCCTGGGCGGTGGCAATTACGAGGTGCTGTACTCCACCATCGTCAATTACCAGAACCAGCTGCAACGCGAAACGCCTGCCTTTGTCGTAGCCGACTTTATACCTGGCACCGATATCCGAAACCAGCCTACCCAGCTACGACTGGTCAACAGCATCGTGTACAGCGATGGCTCTAACTATATAAACGAGGTACTTCTGGAGGGCGATCTATCAGCTGAGGTGGCGCATAACATACTTCGCACGGAAGCCTACAAAAATACGCTCAACATAAACGGCAATCTGCTCAACATCGATCCCAAATTCAAAGACGTACGCAAACAGAACTTCAGCCTCGACACGCTCTCCCCTGCAACCGGCGCGGCTATACCTCTTCTAGGTATAAACAAGGACATCAAAGGTATAAACCGCAGTTCCAACAAACCAGACACCGGCGCCTTTGAGCGGGTAATAGACTGATTTAGTGAATGAGTGATGGAGCTAATGAGTGGGTTATTTGATCAATGGTGTAATGCTTAAAGAAGCAGGCACTTAGTATCTACATTTACTCCGATGCTATATTCGCGTATGAACCATAACGATTGAGTCATCCAGAAAAATCAATCACTAAATCACTCATTCACTTACTCACTTAACTTAAACTCACTCAATCACCAATTCACTAACTCAAAACTATGTGGTTTCAGAAAGAGATACGCCTGCCAGCCGTAAAACGCGGTTTCCATTTAATCACTGACTTGCTCACAGCGCAGCTGCCTGAGCTGGAGAACTACAAAGTTGGCCTGGCGCACATCTTCATCAAGCATACCTCTGCCAGCCTTTGCATTAACGAAGATGCAGACCCTACTGTGCGGCAGGATTTTGAAAGCCACTTTAACCAGATGGTGCCTGAGAATGCACCCTATTACCGCCATACCTCGGAAGGTCCAGACGATATGCCGGCGCACCTTAAGGCTGCTTTGTTGGGAAGCTCAGTGACAGTGCCTATTTCGAAAGGGGAGTTTAATATGGGAACCTGGCAGGGCGTATACCTGTGCGAACACCGCAACCATGCTTCTAAACGCACTGTGGTGGTTACCCTGCAGGGCGAAGGGTACTAAGGTATAGCAAGTACTATTTTACAATACTCACCTTCGTGATCGCGACACCATTGGTGCTGGTCGTGCGCAGGAGGTATATGCCGGACGGCAGGTGCTGCACATCCAGCCTGATCACTCTTTCCGCCACCTGCTCGCGCAGCATCACCTGTCCGTGGCGGTTCAGCAACTCTACTAACTTAATCTGCTGACGGGCTGCCTGCTCCAGGATGAGATAACCCTGTGCCGGATTCGGGTATACCTTCACATTATCAGGTGTCACGTAGATATAATCCTCTTTGGTGAGGGTATGGCTGGAGGTTTCGTTGGAGGTGGTGAGGGTGACGCTATACCTGCCCGGTCGGCTATACCTGATGGTTGGGTTCTGATCTGTAGAGGAGGCCGGCGAGCCGCCCTCGAACTGCCACAGCCACTGCGTAGGCTTAAAGCCGGAGAAAGACCCGATGAACTGTACCTGGTCGCCGGGGGCTAACAACGTATCCTGGGGCTGGGCCGTGCTGAAACGGGAACGTAACTCACCTGTACAGGCTGTGGACACAAACATATACCCGCGTGCTGACTCCAGTATTGCTTGCATATACGTAGCCTGGTCCTTGGTAAAAAGGCTCATGCAGGCATCGTCGGAGTAATCCATGTAGTTTTGCCACATATTGCCGTAAGGGCCATTGTCGCACGAGACCTCTATTCCGTCTGGGCAGCCATCTGTCTGGGTGAACTGGTTGGGCGTGTCGTTTATGTCATCGGAGTCATTGCAGGTCATTCCGTTGCCCCAGATGTGCTTCAGGCCGAGCCAGTGGCCTACTTCGTGGGTGGCAGTCCGCCCCTGGTTGTAAGCCCACAGGCTGTTGTTGTACGGGGCTGCTCCTACTGTTCGGTAGTGCAGCACCACGCCGTCACGACCCGGGGAAGCGTCCGGTGAAGAGGCGTAACCAATGCTACTGGTGCCTAGGTTGCCTATCCAAATGTTCAGGTATAGCCTCGTGTCCCAGGCGTCCACACCTCCATTGGCCGAGGACTTGATCTGATCAGAAAAATAGCTGAAATTTTCTTTGGTGGTCTGGGTGCGGGTAATGCCTGACGTTGGGTTGCCGTTCGGGTCTACTATGGCCAGGCAAAACTCAATGCGGGTGTCAGCGGCGAGCGGTTGGAAGTAATCCGGCGTATTGGTGGTGTCCGCATTAAGGCGGCGAAAGTCTTGATTCAGCACCTCGAGTTGCGAACGCACCTGCGCCTCAGAGATGTTCTCGCTTCCGGTTTTATACACTACATGGAACACCACCGGTATAGTAATGGTCGCTTGTTGCATGGCCTGACCGGCAGGGCGCTGGCGCATGAGTTGCTGCACAGCCTGTTGTGTTTTTAAGCTTCGCTCCTCAAAACCCGGATCCTGTCGTTTTAGAATTTCCAGGTATGCCTCCGTGCTGCAGCCACGACCTTGTTCAGCGGTTTGCGCAAAAGCCAAACGAGCAAAGGTAAAGACCAGAAGAAGGGTCAGGGTATAAACACGCATACGCACAGATCAAACAGGCTTTGAGGCCTACAAGCGCAGGTAAAGTACAAGGCTTGAGCGGCTTAGTAGAGCAATATACGCATTTTAGGCCTCAAGAAAGCAATCAGGTGCATAAGATTGCTTGTCTGGGCCTGGTTAAAGATTGGCATCAACGCGATACCGCAGGGAGTCCCCGAAAAGAAGCTTTTGCACACCCTCCACGCGGTAGCCGGACAGATTGCCAGAGCCCGGATCTGCAGTCAGGCTGATGTTTCTTTTTGAGTAGAACAGCAGGTTCTCTTCCAGCACCACCGCTTTGAGGCTCTCCAGCTTCTGGAAAGGCGACACAGTAAGCTGCAGCCGGTCTACAGGGGCAGCCGCTTCGGCGTCTTTCGTGAAAATGCTCACCGTGCTGCCATTGGGCAAGGTATGGCGCTCCTCTCTGTAAAAGTCGCGCAGGGCAGGGCGGCTCAGGTCCACTTCCTGAAAGATGGCCAGTTCTTTCTCCCAATCCAGCTCCTCCAGCTGCAAGGTCTCGGTCGGCTGCCCTTTGGTTATCACCGATTTCAGCACCGGCGGCTGTTCTTGCTGCAGGCGGGCCGTTTGCTCCTGCAGGTAGCCCGTCAGGTCATAGGCAGGCTCCTGCCCCGAGGCAAGCGGCGGAGTAGGGCGCTCGCAAGCCATGAGGCCTCCCAGCAGGGCAAAAAGTCCGATGATGCGGTGGCTGCTCAAATTAAAGTGCTTTTTCAAGAAGTGATTCGCCTGTCATCTCCAACGGCTGTGCTATACCCATCAGCTCCAGTATGGTAGGGGCGATGTCGCCCAGCTTTCCAGGTCGTAGAGTACCTCTGTAGTCGTTGCTTACCAGTACGCAAGGCACCAGGTTGGTGGTATGGGCCGTGTTGGGCGTACCGTCCGGGTTGATCATATAATCCGCGTTGCCATGATCTGCTATCACAATCACATCGTAGTTGCTTTCCAGGGCCGCTTTTACCACCGCTTCAGCGCAGCGGTCTACCGCCTCACAGGCTTTCACTGCAGCTTCAAATACGCCGGTATGGCCCACCATGTCGGGGTTGGCAAAGTTCAGGCAGATAAAGTCCGCTGTTTTTTGCTGGAGCTCTGGCACAATGGCGTCACGGATGTCGTAAGCGCTCATCTCCGGCTGCAGGTCATAGGTGGCTACCTTCGGTGATGGGCACAGCAGACGCTTCTCACCATCAAACGGCACTTCGCGGCCACCGGAAAAGAAGAAGGTCACGTGCGGGTATTTCTCGGTTTCTGCAATGCGGATCTGCTTGCGACCCGCCTTAGCTACCACTTCGCCGAGCGTGTTATTCAAATTGTCTTTATCAAAAATCGCCTCCACACCCACGAAAGTGTCGTCGTAGTTGGTCAGGGTAGTATAACGCAGGTTGAGCTTGTGCATGTTTTGCTCCGGGAAGTCCTGTTGCGTAAGCGCCTGCGTGATCTCGCGGCCACGGTCGGTGCGGAAGTTGAAGCAGATCACCACATCGCCTTCCTTGATCGTCGCGATAGGTTGCTGCTCGTTGTTTACTTTTACAATCGGCTGGATGAACTCGTCTGTAACCCCGGCATTGTAAGAGTCCAGCACCGATTTGATAAGGTTCTGCGATGGCGTACCCTGGCCATGCACCAGCAGGTCGTAAGCCAGTTTCACGCGCTCCCAGCGGTTGTCGCGGTCCATGGCGTAGTAGCGGCCGATGACTGAGGCAATGGTGCCGGTCGTATTTTCGAGGTGCTGCTCCAGGTCGTTGATGTACTTCACGCCACCTTTCGGGTCTGTGTCGCGCCCATCCATAAAAGCATGGATGTATACCTTGTCCAGACCATAGTCGAAGGCAGTGGTGCAGAGTGCCTTGAGGTGCTCAATATGGGAGTGAACGCCACCGTCAGATAGTAACCCGATCAGGTGCACGTCCTTTTTGTTTTCTTTAGCGAAGGTATAGGCGCCCGCCAACGCCGGCATGGAAGCCAGTTTATGTTCCGCAATGGATTTGTTGATTCGCACCAGGTCCTGGTAGACCACCCGGCCGGCGCCCAGGTTCATGTGGCCAACTTCGGAGTTGCCCATCTGTCCCTCCGGGAGCCCTACCGCCTCACCGGAAGCTTGCAGCGTGGTGTGCTGGTACGTTTGAATGATGTGATCGTAGAAGGGCGTATGCGCCTTATGAATAGCCGAAACCTCCGGGTTGGTAGCGATTCCCCAACCATCCAGAATCATGAGCATTACCTTTTTATCCATGGTGCAAATATAAGACAATCTGTGGTGCCTTATCAGCCTAAATAGCTGATTTGTGCTTTGATAGTGGGAAGCCTGCCCGGAAATGCTTAAATTGTAGCATACGCCAGCGAGGATGCCTCATTTCAACTGGCAAAGGCCAATTTGTTGTTCCGAATTTGGTGAGCGCACGTTGCCTAGACCAGACCTCTGTAACGTCAGGTATAATTATACCGTTACATCGACATATATTGATTATTCCTGTTATATTTAGGTACTTGCTGACGACTTTTGTTGGCATAGTTTTGGCAGATAGAGAGGCGAGATTACTTATACACCTTATGAAAAACTTTAAAAACATTGCTGTAGTACTTTTCCTGGCCTTTGTCACGACCTTATTCGCTTCCGGACAGGCTGTGGCCCAGAAAGATGTGTTCCACGGAGTGGAGGCGGCGCTAAAAGCGGGTTCAGCCAAGGACTTGGCCAGGCACTTCGACAGCAAAGTAAGTCTGTCGTTCGCTGATGAGAAGGCCACGGATTACAGCAAGACCCAGGCAGAGTTTGTGATGAAGAACTTTTTCAGCAAAAACCCGCCAACCGGCTTTGCTTACAACTTCCCGACGCCGAGTGAATCTGTTAGAAAAGACAAGCGCTATGTGATCGGAACCTATACCCATCGCAACGGTTCGTACACCACTTTGATCCGTGTGAAGGAAGCAGGAGGCAAATTCCTGATACATTCTATCGATTTCATTAAAGATTAAGAAGATAATAGTTATATTTTTAGCAAGGCTCGGGGTATATACCGGGCCTTTTTTTATTTTTGCACCGTGAAAGCATCATACCTGACAGAAAAAAGCATAGCCGAGTTTATATCCAGCGCCCTGGCCGAGGATATAGGCGATGGCGACCACTCGTCGCTGGCTTCTATTCCGAACGATGCCCAGAACCAGGCAAGACTGCTGGTGAAGGGTGACGGCATACTGGCTGGCGTGGAGCTGGCTGGTTATATCTTCAATCAAGTAGACCCTGACCTGCAAGTGGAGGTACTGCTGCAGGACGGCGCCGAAGTGAAATTTGGTGACGTAGCCCTCACCGTAAAAGGGAAGGCGCAGTCCATCCTCACGGCCGAGCGACTGGTGCTCAACTGCATGCAGCGCATGAGCGGTATTGCCACCTATACCCATTACCTGAACTCGCTGATTGCCGGCACGAAGGCCAGGCTGCTCGACACACGCAAGACCACGCCGAATTTCCGCATCATGGAAAAGTGGGCTGTGCTGATAGGCGGTGGCGTGAACCATCGTTTCGGCTTGTTCGATATGATCATCCTGAAAGACAACCACGTGGACTATGCCGGAGGTATACGCGAAGCCATAGAGGCCACGCAGCGTTACCTTAAAGACAAAGGCAAAGACCTACGCATTGAGGTAGAGACACGCAATCTGAACGAAGTGAAGCAGGCGCTCGAAACCGGCGGCATCCACCGCATCATGCTCGACAACATGACGCCGGAGATGATGCGCGAAGCAGTAGCCCTGATCGGAAGCCGCTTTGAAACCGAGGCATCCGGCGGAATCACCGAGGCAACGATTGCGGAAGTGGCCAGGTGCGGTGTAGATTTTATTTCGGTAGGAGCGCTCACGCACTCGATCAAGAGCATGGACCTGAGCTTGAAGGCTTATTAATTGAACTTATACCTGTCCGATAAAGGGCAGGCGCTTATATTTTATTTTTTATGCAACAGAATCAACGTTACCGGATGCAGTCAAGTGCTGCTCCGAATGCCATTCGTACCAAAAAGTACCAACTGGAGAAAAACACTTTTACAGGTATAGCTCTGGCCAAGGTATGGCGCAAAGACTGGTGGATGGCCCTTATTCCGCTGGTGCTGTTTCTGCTGCCGGCTGTGTTTAGCTTTTCCTGGTGGTGGGTAGCCGGTGCTATCCTGGTTACGCTTATCTTTGTGCTGCTCCGTTCGGCCCAGGTGATGGGTGTGACGCAGATGGAGCAGGGCAATCCGCTGTTCGAGAAACTGAGTTACGAGATCGACTCCCGCCAGATCCTGCTGAAGCGCAACGAGCGCGAAGGCATGGCCCTAACCTGGGACATGATCGGATCGGTGGAGCGCAAGGGGCAAGCCTACCTGCTGTGGCTGAAGCCTCCTACGGATGCGCAGCTGCCTGGCGGCTGGAGAGGCTGGCTGGCCAAAAATTTCCAGGCACCGGTGTTTGTGATGCTGCCATTCCGTATCTTCAACAACCCGAACGACATCAAGCTGCTGGAGTCGATGCTGCGCCGCAAGGAGCTCATCGCCTAGTGGTTTATAACCAAAGCCTGTATACCTGTCGTACTAAAGGATTTGCTATTGCGCTGTGCAGTAGTGTTTTAAAATAAGGACCTATAACCTATAAATAGAGATGAATAAGAACGTACTTGCAGTATTCGCCGCAGTTTGTGGTTTGTTTATGATTTCGTGCGATACGCCAAAAGACCTGCGCCCTGAAGTAAAGGTGTCTAATGATACAGTTCCTCCGGGGACGCGTGGCACTAACAATGTATCCGATGCCGGTGGTGAGGCTGCCGCACATGGTGCAGAGGGCCATGGCGCACAGGAAGTGATGCCTAACCATGACCAGGGAGCTAAAACAATACAGCCAGGTGACAGCGTTCGCCAAGGTGCTGTAACAAATTCAGCAGCCGGCGCCGACAAGCAATAATCGTCCGCCTAAGCTAATATAAAAGAGTCTGCCGTTACTGTGTGCTACAGTGGCGGCAGACTTTTTTATGAGTCCTATACCTGTGCGCACTGGCTGCGTATACCCATGTTCCGAAAATAAAAGAGTATATTTGCATCCTTATTGCTATTGCGCAGCTCCTATGGCCCAACAGGAAGAATGGTTCAGCACCTGGTTTGACTCCCCTTACTATCATATCCTTTACAGCAACCGCGACGATCACGATGCCCGGCTGTTCATGGACAACCTGCTGGCTTACCTGCACCCAAAACCCCAACACAAAATCCTGGACCTTGCCTGCGGCAAAGGCCGCCACTCCCTTTATCTGAACGAGCTAGGCTACGATGTGACAGGTATAGACCTGTCAGAGAAAAGCATAGAATATGCCCGGCAGTACGAAAATGAGCGCCTGCACTTTGATGTGCACGACATGCGGGAGGTATACAAACCTGAGGCATTCGATTTTGTGCTGAACCTGTTCACGAGCTTTGGCTACTTCGAGAGCGAGACCGAAAATGTGGTATCCCTGAAAGCCGCCGCTACCAATCTGAAGCACGGCGGCAAACTGGTCATCGACTTTATGAACACCGACCGTACCGTTGAGCGCCTGGTATCGCATGAGCAGAAAGAGGTGCAAGGCATTCTCTTTGACATCAGCCGAAAAGTGGAACACGATTTCATTGTGAAAACTATTCGTTTTGAGGACAAAGGCCGTGAGTATTGTTTCGAGGAGCGTGTGCGGGCCTTGCGTCAGGAAAACTTCATGGAGTACTTCCGTATTGCGCAGCTGCGACTGGCAGAAGTGTTTGGTGACTACAAGCTGCAGCCTTTTGACCCGGAAAAGAGTGAGCGAATCATTTTCGTGCTAAAGAAATAACGCGGTATGATCATAGCTATACTTGTGCTCTTCTTTACGGTGGTGTTATCCAGCTTCCTCGTCAAGGTATTTCCGCCAGATAACAGCCGCTGGCTCAAAATGGCGCTGGCTTTCAGTGGGGCATACCTGTTCACCATCACAATCGTACATCTGCTCCCTGACGTGCTTATCGGCAACCCAAGCCCGCATCGTGTGGGTTACTGGGTGCTGGCCGGCTTCTTTTTGCAGCTGGTACTGGAGCTTTTTTCGCATGGCGTGGAACACGGGCACATGCACACCAGCCACCACGGCCATGCGCATGCAGGCGCCATGCCCTTTCTGCTGCTGGGCTCGCTGTTTATCCATTCGTTTCTGGAGGGTAGCATACTCGTAGAGGGCGGCGAGCGACACGCGGGGCACCATCATGCGGGAGAGAATTTTTATGCGGTGTTACTAGGTATAGCCATCCACCACATACCGGCTGCATTCGCATTGATGTCTGTGTTGATGTCGCGCATTGGCTCTTTCCGGAAGGCCTTTTTGTGGCTCCTCATATTTGCCATTGGGGCACCGCTGGGTATACTGGTGAGCAACTACATCATAAAAGATAATATTGGAGGTGACTTGGTCTTTACTGCACTTACGGGCCTGGTAGCCGGTAACTTCCTGCACATTTCTACCACTATTCTTTTCGAAACAAGCCCCGACCACCGCTTCAACCGCAACAAACTGCTGGCAACTCTCTTTGGACTGGGCCTGGCCCTACTCACGGACCTGATGTAGGTATAGACGCGCCCGTTCAGGTATACGTATACCTATGCCTTTTCATACTCTTAGAGGCTGTTCTGATTTCCTGGCTTAAGATTCGGTAGGTATAGCGCCGGCCAAAAACAAAAAAGGCCGATCTGGATCGGCCTGCATAGAGTAAAGTAAAAGGAGAAATTACATGATGGTGGAAAGCAGTGTAGCCGCAAGTGCTTTCAGGGCCAGCACGATCGTGCTCGACCTCACTGTCAGGTCAGACGACTCTTCCTCTTCCTCTGATCCGGAAGAAAGGTCTTTGAAGAAAGAAAGCGGGCTCTCCAGCATATCAGCATCCAAAACTGACTTTTGCTTTTTGGGGGACTCAGGCTTAGCTTTGTCTGTAGTAACGGTAACGTTGGTATTAGGCGCTACGGCAGCAGTTGCTTCAACAGTAGTTGCTTCTCCATTGTTCAGATCGGCCGCATTAGGCGTAGTAGTTACGCCCAGCAACAAAATTGTTGCAAGAGCAGCTGTCACCGAAAGAGATTTCCACTTTTTAAGCATGCCCAAAATTATGATTTAAGGTACAGTATTCCAAATGGTTAATAGGAATATTTGTAGACTTTTTTAAAATTAAAGTAAAGGCTATCCCAAGGGTGGTCAGTGTATAAACATCGTGTGCTAACGCACAGGGGCTGGTTTCACTACTTTTACCTCCACCGGTACTATACCTGCGCTGATGTAGTCCAGCCGCCTGGCAGCGGCCTCGCTTAGGTCTATTACGCGCCCCTTTACGAAGGGCCCTCTGTCTGTGATACTCACTTTAACCGATTTCTTTGTCTGCAGATTCGTGACTTTCACTTTAGTGCCAAAAGGAAGCGTGCGGTGGGCTGCTGTAAGCTTCCTGCGATTATAGGCTTCTCCATTGGCCATCTTACGGCCATGCAGCTTGTTGCTGTAGTAAGACGCCTTGCCTGCTTCAGTATAACCACGCTGCCCCACGGAGGGCTTTGTGCTTGTACAGGCACCTGTAGTAAGTAAGGTAGAAGCAATTAATAAAGTGCCGCAGAAGTGTTGTAAGCGCATAAGTATTCGCAATAGGTATAATTAGCTTAATTTAAACCTTAACGGCGTGTTTCCCAAAGAATTGCCTCAACTCGTGCTGCAGCTGACCCAGGTTAACCTTTTCCAGAGGATGATGCGTGTCAGGAAATACCTGCAGGCTGGCATTAGGCAAATGCTGGTAGGCCCAGGCTGTTTCCTGCAGGCTAACCATGTTGTCGCGGTCGCCCACACTTACGCGAACGGGCACAGGTATGTGCCTAAGGGTTTCTTCGGTAAGCGTGGGATTATCGCCCAGGTGTTGCATCATGTCAGCTGTGCGGCGCATTACCTCCTGCCACTCGTTAGGGCGGTGACGCCCGTCGAGAACAGCAGCAAAAGCGGGTACTTTTTCCTGTACTTTCTCCGGCTGCAGCATTTTGACTTCCTTTGCCGCTGTATCAGGGCTCCAGGCAAACTTAGTAGCTAGCGTGAAGATGCGGCTTACCCTGTCCGGGTGCTGAAGCGCCAGGTATAGCGCTACGTAGCCGCCCATGCTATACCCGAATATGTCGACCTGCTGCAGTTGGTGCTGGTCCAAATAGCGCAGAACATCCTCTGCAAACAGCTCAATACGGAAAGGATCCTGAGGCAAAGTGCTGCCACCATGCCCTTGAAAATTAAGGGAATGTACGTTGAAGTCTGCCTCAAGCAACTGCTGAAGAGGCTGCAGGGTGCTGGCAGCGCCCAGGGCGCCGTGGAGTAAGAGCAGATCAGGCATCAGCTGTGTTACTGCTTCACCTGGTAGTTGTAGACATCAACTGCCTGTGTCAGCTTGTCTTTGCGGAAAAGCTGAATAACCAGCGGCACCACTATAAGCCCGGCTCCCGCATACACTGCCGGCGACACATTAACGGAGTTCGGGTTAGTGGAGCTCTGGGAAGACGAAAGCAGACCGTACGTAAGCAGGCCTGCGCCGGCTATACCTACCACTGTCGAGATGGTCTTTTCGCGCTTATGACGTTGTATCAGCACCATGCTGGAGGCGTTGTCAGCCAATGCCTGCTCCAGGTTTTGCTGGTTGAACGTCATCAGTGGGCCGTTGTCTTTCGAGAAGAAGTAAATGCGGCGTCGGCTGGAGCGCGGCATACCGTACCCGTATGGGTGGTATCCCATGGCGGCATAATCGATCGTGGTGGTGTAGAACTTAGAAACGCGTGGCCCCTCCATGATCCGTTTGGCAAAAGAGTCGAAGCGGTTACCGGCGGCCACTCGGGCAAAATAGCCATCGCTGTTCTGGTACACATCTACCAGTTCGGGGGAGTACTTGAGCGTATCGTCCACCAGGAAGAAATCCTGCTTGAAAAGGGGCGATTTGTACTGTACCCTGTTGCCGTACACCACCTGGCCGTTGCGCAGTTGCAGAAAGTGTCGGCCCTTCTGGCGTTGCGGTTGGTAGTTTTCCTGGGAGTATTCCTGCGCTTGCAGGCCGAAGCTTAGAAACAAGCAGGCGAAAAGTGCAAAGATTGTCTTGTTCATGAATAGGGTGATTTCAGCTATAATACAAAATAGGCTTAAGTTCAGAAAATAACCATGAGCATCACGAGCATTCCGGCCAGTGCCAGGTATACCCAACTCATCAGTTGGCCCCTATGCTTGCTGGGCACAATATTGCTCACCAATACAACGGCTATCAATACGCATAATATATACAATAGTATAAAAGTAACGGCTTTTACCCAATTCGGCACTATAGTGTTTTCTGCCTGATACTGGTCATCCATGCCCATACCCGACACCAGGTAGCGCAGCAGAAAAAACACCACTACTTCGAACACTATAAAGAAAAACACACCGTAAAGCTTGTCGCTTTTCTGCTCAGACATGTTGCCGGGTTTAGGGATACTAAAGATAGCTTTCAGAGGCAGGGAATCTATGTAATTGATGTTTTGCCTAAGTGAAATCCTTCTTCACTTAAATATAATAAAGGAAAGCTGATATGTTGCCACGCGTGCTGTTTTTTAGAACGCTCGTATACTCTAACTACTAAGTTAAGCAAACTTAATCCATATTGTTAATGCTCTATATGTGAGTTATGGCATACTGTTTGTTCTTCATTAACAGGCACATATATAGATATGGTTGCGAAGCGAATTCTGAATACGTGTCTGATTAGTGCAATTTATGGTAAGATAGGAAGAATATACTTGCACATCTTTTATAATGTGAAACAATTTCAGGGGGAAAACCCGTTAAAATACCAGATGAATGTAGGGATATGAGGTTATTAAGGAATATTAAATTAGACAATCACTATTTTAACTACGGTGACAAGACGCGGAAGATCTTTAGCATAGGTTATGAGGATCTTACGACGCTCATTTATTACCAGGATAACAACAACAACTACACGTTAGTAATATCGAAAGAAGACGATCCACCGCTTATAGTCGAAAAAAAGATATCGCGCGCGGAAGCGTTCAGATTAATGAATACCCGGCCCTGAAGCCGGGTATTTTCATTTACAGCCAACTATGAATAAATGGAATAAGTACTACAGAATTGCTTTCTGGGGAGTTGCGCTAACCTTTGTGATCCAGTTAATAGTCTCATTGGCAGTAGACCCTTACTTGGCGTCAGCCCTTACCCCCTTCTATGCAGTGTGGGGCATTGTAGCTGTAGTAGGCTGGCGGTACGAACATCCGCGCCGTTAATCAGTCTAAAGCTGCTGGATATCAATCTGACGCGGATGGAGCGCAGCATTATGGTATGGCAGCTTAACCCGTAACTCACCGTCCTTGTAGAAAGCCTCGATGCGACCTAAGTCGATCTGAGGAGGCAACATAAACACACGGTTGAACATCGGTACCGCTATTTCAGGGTTTTCCTCGCTCTGCAATACAGAGAATATGGTAAGTTGATTCTGGTGCAGCACCACTTTAAACGACTCCGGATTAACACTGGCAGCCCAAACGTTGATGACGGCACTTTTCTTTTTCTTCTTAATATCAATATAAGTCTCACTCACACCTCCGCCCACTGTGTTAAGTAAGTCAATGTGATGCGCGATGTTTCGTAAAAACTCTTTATCCTTTATAATTTTCATCTCTTTCTCCTCTAAGTTTTCAAAGAGTACTGATGCAAATGAGGTGCCAACAAGACATGGCGCCAAATTGACTGATAAATATTATTAAAGATGCACTGAGCATGCCAAAATGGCCTTTAAAGCTGGTTTATTTCAATTATACTCTATTGCTGGGTTAAGTATAGGGTACCCCGAATAATCAGAAATCTATACAATTAATGCGAGGCTAACAGCGACTAATTTATCCCATAACGGTGCAATATTTCCCAAATATGGACGAATTCCGATTTTTATATGGTTACTATTTAAGTCTCCTGCTGTTTATGATCAAAATCACTTTCTTGATAGTTTACATCAAATTGCTGATATACAGTCGTTTGTAGGAGGTGGTAAAGGGATGGTTTCCAATTTAATTGGACTTTGCATTAAATGAATTGCTTTATAAGCTGTTGGCACACTTCTTTCATATATAGTGGTATAAGAAAGCAAGTCATGAAACACATTTACACACTTTTAATTACCCTTTTCATTATCAGTTCAACTGCCAGCGCGCAGGTTTCAATCTATAAAAATGATTTTACCAACGGTACCACTGATTTAAATAGACTAACTTACAACTTCTCTAAAGCTTTTAGGACGGATATTCCTGCTGAGATTAGCGGTACTTACTTAAGCATCAGGGGAAATAATGGAGGTAGCACTGTTAGAGGATATACAGGATACATCACTACTACTGCGCTGACATTCAACCCTGGTGCCGTGTACACGATCACATTTAGGGCTAGGTCTGTAGCTCAGAACACGCAGTTGCGGTTTCAGAGAGGAGCTACTGCAGCTATTGCTGCCAGTACAGAAGGCACTCATATTGCTGGCATTTCGCCGAGCAACACAGTAAATGCCACCAACGCTGACTTCATAAATTTCACAGTTAGTTTTACTGTTAACAGTGTAGTAACTGAGCACCTGTCTTTCTATGTAAACAGTATTCTTGATGTGAGTAACAATAACAACGAGTACCTCCATATAGGTGAAATATCAGTAACCAGAACATGTGGTACAATTACCCAACCTACTGCTTCTTCTGTTAGTCGTTGCGGCGCTGGTTCTGTTTCTCTGTCTGCTACTGGAGCGCCCGTAGGAGGCGGATACAGATGGTATAGCGCGCCAGCCGGAGGAAGTTTGCTATCATCTGCTGCCACTTATACCAATTCTAATTTAACGAGTACCACCACTTATTATGTGAGTGCTGTAAATGCAGATGGTTGTGAGAGTACACGTGTACCAGTAACAGCAACCATTACTCAAAAACAATTTGCACTGATAGAGTTTGTAAAGCAAAGCTACGAAGCAGGTAAGCCTGGCATCATTAAAGTTAACTCAGAAGTTATCGATAGAGGACACGCCGTAAGTATAAAATGGCAATCAGTTAATGTAATTACCGGAGTAGTGACTGATCTTGCTGTAACAGCTGCCCCTTCGGCTTCACCTGCATCTCTTCAAGTAGCATCAATGCCTGGAGGTGACACGTATTTTCAAGCTACAATTGTCCCTTCTCCCTCCGTATGCTATGATGAGTCATCTCTTTCTGTGACTTCTCAGGAGATCATCTCACTTCCTGTAGAGCTGGTTTCTTTCAAAGCCCAATCTACCAAAGATGGCGTTCAGCTTAACTGGAAAACGGCCTCCGAAAGAGATAATAAAGGCTTTGAAGTGGAAGTATCTGCTGATGGCAGGAACTTCAGGAAGGTAGCTTTTGTGGAAAGCAAGGTAGGCACTACTTCACTCACGCAGACCTACAGCTTTCTCGATACGAGAGCAGCTGTCGGCACAAACTACTACCGCTTGAAGCAGGTTGACTTTGACGGGGCATTTGAATATTCTAAAATCGTAGCTGTGAACATGACGCAGGCGTCTTCCTCAGCTGTGTATCCTACTCTGGCTACAAGTGATATTACCGTGAGCTTGGCTTCTTCTCATGAACAGGTGACAATTGCGGTGGCGGATATGGCAGGAAAGCAGTTGTTGACAGTTCAGAATCCGACAGAGCGCCAGGTAATATTGCCCGTGCAGCAGCTGCAGCAAGGTGTTTACTTTGTCACGGTGATCTCCGGCACACAAAAAGAAGTATTCCGCTTTGTAAAGCGCTAATCAAAAATCTATTGCAAGATAAGGAAGAGGCTAGCCCGTAAGGCTAGCCTTTTTTTATACCCCATGCTGTTATGGGCAACATTTTTTTGAAGTAGTTGAGGTATTGAGTGGGCGCTAAACAATCTATGTGTGGTGTTAAATTAACCGCGAGATCACGTGATAAGTTGAAAAATATATAGGTATAGTTCTATAGCGCTTTTACTAGGAATTAGTCCCGTGTAAGAGCCCAGTATCTTTACATAAACGAATTCTTTCGCGGGCAGCCTGTTTTATGGGAGTGAGCCATCTTTAAGTGTCATGCAAAAGCAGGTGTTATCGACTTACTGAGTTAATAGCGCCGGTGATTGTATAGGTATGAGGGTTCATCCTAAAGCTAAAGTGCAATTTCAGGTATTGCTTCTATTTAGGAACTAAGTATATTTGCAACACAGATGCAGTTGGAGGGACGGCTTAATGATGACCACCCATTTTCAGAACAGCTTAGTAATTCTTGTAAACAGGATGCTAAGAGATTAGGATCGTACTGGAGTTGCTATTGCTTTGCTGTAAGACATGCCACCTCTGCTAAGGCAAGCTTAGTTTTGGCAAAGCTCCCTCTGCTATTATCTATAACACCAGCCGCTCTAAACCTTATCTACAACACTAACAACCTCAGAGGGAATTCTTTTGATGCAACTTTACTTTCAAAACAGCTTTGTTAAGCTTTCATATGATAAACTCTTGAGACTCGGTAAGGCCGAGTGGTGCGGCCGACTGCATGGTGCCGAGCTCAGAGAAGCGTACCTGCTTTGCCACGAAATGATTAACCGTTTTTCGTTAATAAGTTGGCTGGCAGATGACCGCTTGATGGGCTCCATCTCGCCTGCAGACCTAAAATGGAGTATGGAAGTGCATGTCCCAAACATGGCAAAAAGCTCTTTAAAGCGATTCGCCCGTATACCTTCGAAGTTCGAAAAGAATCGGGAAGCTGTCGGGGTTATGATTAACAAAGGATACACGCTTAATTTATCCTTAGAACTCCGGGATTTCGAAGACGAAAAAGAAGCGATGAAATGGTTGCTGGAGACTTCTCAGGTGTCAGCTGCTGCCAGTTCCTACTAGTCCTATAAGCTCTCAATTCATCATGAAGCCGCTAATTTTTGTCAGTGGCTTTTTGTTTTTGATGGCTGGGGCATGTGGTGGATCACTAAAATGCAGAAGCTAACGAGGATGACAGCAGGGGTAGCCACTGGGTGGTGATAAAGGCTGAATGTGAATTTTAGATCATTACCACGCTTTAATTTGTCTTGATGGAGGCGAGGCGTTGGCTTTACTTGGCAGTGGGAACTGAGGCTCAAAAAGACCTCGCGGTACCAAGTGGCCCCTCGGAGTCTTTAGATTTACTAATTACTTGTGCTCTTCAGCAATGTCTCTTGATGTGTTTGGATTAGGAATGAAGATATAGAGCCGGCTAGGTTTACAGCTAGCTCTGAGTGCCTCTTACCTGCTTTATATCCACCCTTTGGTTGGCCATGGGCATCACTTAACTCATTTCGTAAAGATGCGAAGCCATGTACTGTTGTCTGAACTCCACTAAGAATCTGTTTTATAATACTTTCATTGTGAAGCTGCGGGGCGAGGCTCAAACTTCGTGCGGTGGTTTTGAAGAGCTTTGGTAAGTCAAAGCTGTCATCGTATTTAATATTTCTTTCCTTTAGTATCTGTTTGCAGACCGATTCAACCAAGGATCTTGCCGCGGTGATAGCTCCATCAGGATCAGTCTCTCTTCTGTTGAGTGCCTTACCCCACATATAATAGACAGAATCACAATCAAAGTTTTCTATTGAGTGCCCTATCACATCATCATGTATATACAATCTGTCATTTTCTAAATAGGCTAGTAGAGGCTCAAATTCTTCTCTTATGTAATCCCGCCTCTCAGCATATGTACTGAATCGACTCTTGATGTATGGCCAAAAGTCATTTAGCATTCTACAAGAAACCACGAATTCTGGCAGTAAGGCTTTAGTGAAGTTGTTTGCAATGAATTCTTTTCTCAGATTGATATACTCTTCTGTATCCTCTTTCTTATCTTCTCCAGTTGCCAATCTAGTTACAAGCATTCTCAGGTCTACTGCCCGATTGAATAAGTCGTTCTGCATAAAGCTAAGTTGATGTTTATAAGATTCTAAGCAACATTAATCCCATACACTGTGACAGGAAGTTAACCGCAACACAGGATGCACTTAGATTGGGCAAAAAAGAAGGAGGACACTAAGCCCTCCTTCTTCAGTTATTTTACGATCCGCAAGCTTCGCAAGAGTCCGGGTCGTCCAGGCTGCAGGCCATGTCGCTGCGATTCTGATCCTGGTTGTAAACTGGCTCCAGCGTCTCAGCGGCTTGTTTCTCTACCGTGAACTTGATGGCGTCTACAGCGGCTTTGGTGCGCAGGTAGTACATACCTGTTTTCAGGCCTCGCTTCCAGGCATGGAAGTGCATCGAAGTCAGCTTACCGAAATTCACGTTCATCACGTGCAGGTTCAATGACTGGCTCTGGCAGATGTAAGCACCACGGTCAGCACTCATGTCGATTACCGTACGCTGGCTGATCTCCCATACCGTCTTATACAGGTCTTTGATGTTCTGTGGGATGTTCGGGATGTCCTGCACCGAGCCGTTGGCCGCGATGATGGCGTTCTTCATCTTGTCATTCCACAGACCCAAGCCGATCAGGTCTTTGAGCAGGTGCTTGTTCACCACCATGAACTCGCCTGAAAGCACGCGGCGTACATAAATGTTAGAGGTATAAGGCTCAAACGATTCGTTGTTACCCAGAATCTGTGCAGTAGAGGCAGTAGGCATTGGAGCCAATAGCAGCGAGTTGCGTACCCCGTGCTTAACTACTTCCTGGCGCAGCTCTTCCCAATCCCAGCGTCCGCTGTCTGGTGTTACGCCCCACATATCAAACTGGAACTTGCCCTCTGACAGTGGAGAACCTTTGAATGTTTCGTAGGCGCCGTTCTTCTTGGCCAGATCTTTAGAGGCCGTCATAGCCGCAAAGTAGATCGTCTCGAAGATGTCCTTGTTCAGGCCTTTGGCTTCGTCGCTTTCAAACGGCATACGCAGCGCAATGAAGGTATCAGCAAGTCCCTGCACACCCAGACCAATCGGACGGTGGCGCATGTTGGAATTGCGCGCCTCAGGTACCGGGTAATAGTTGATATCGATTACCTTGTTCAGGTTCAGTGTCACGTGGTACGTCACGTCAAACAGCTTCTGGTGGTCGAACACCTTGTGGCCACTCTCCTCCTTCACGTAGCGGGGCAGTGCAAGCGAAGCCAGGTTGCATACCGCTACTTCATCCTGACTGGTATACTCCATAATCTCGGTGCAGAGGTTGGAGCTCTTGATCGTACCCAGGTTCTGTTGGTTGCTCTTGCTGTTAGCAGCATCCTTATAGAGCATGTACGGCGTACCGGTCTCTATCTGGGACTCCAGTACGGCAAACCACAGATCCTGTGCTTTCACCGTCTTGCGGGCACGGCCTTCGCGCTCGTACTTCTCGTACAGGCGTTCAAAGTCCTGTCCCCAGGTGTCGCCCAGGCCAGGTGCCTCGTTCGGGCAGAACAGGCTCCAGTCGCCGTTTTGCTCTACGCGCTTCATGAACAGGTCTGGCGTCCAAAGGGCATAGAACAGGTCGCGGGCGCGGTTTTCCTCCTTACCGTGGTTCTTCTTCAGGTCCAGGAATTCAAAGATGTCTGCATGCCATGGCTCCAGGTAGATCGCAAAAGCACCTTTTCGCTTGCCACCACCCTGGTCCACGTAGCGGGCTGTGTCGTTAAACACCTTCAGCATAGGTATAATACCGTTGCTTGTACCGTTGGTGCCTTTGATGTAAGAGCCCGTTGCACGCACGTTGTGGATGCTCAGACCGATACCACCGGCGCTCTGCGAGATCTGCGCGCATTGCTTCAGGGTGTCGTAGATGCCTGGTATGCTGTCGTCCTGCATAGTGAGCAGGAAGCATGAAGACAGCTGCGGCTTTGGCGTGCCGGCATTGAATAATGTTGGTGTGGCGTGCGTAAACCACTTCTCAGACATGAGATTATAAGTCTCGATGGCAGATTCGATGTCCTCCTTGTGGATACCCACGGCCACACGCATCAACATATGCTGCGGGCGCTCCACAATCTTGCCATCAAGGCGAAGCAGGTATGAGCGCTCCAGCGTTTTGTATCCAAAATAATCGTAGTTGTAGTCCCGGTCGTAGATGATGGTCGAGTCCAGCGTAGCGGCGTGCTTGCGGATGATCTCGTACACATCTTTGGCCAGCAGGGAAGCGTTCTCACCCGTTTTCGGGTCCTCGTAGGTATAGAGGCGCTTCATGGTGTTGGAGAAAGACTTGCTGGTCACCTTGTGCAGGCTCGAGATGGCCACACGGGCAGCCAGCACCGCGTAGTCGGGGTGTTTGGTCGTCAGCGACGCAGCCGTTTCTGCCGCCAGGTTGTCCAGCTCTATCGTGCTCACGCCGTCGTAAATGCCGTCAATTACTTTCTTGGCCACCTCAATTGGCGACACATAGTCCATGTTCAGACCATAGCACAGCTTCTCGATGCGTGCGGTAATTTTGTCGAATTTGACGGATTCGCGTCGGCCGTCTCGTTTAACTACTAACATAGCGTATACATTTAGCGGGTGTTAAAAGCCCGGGTTTTTATAAGGTGTAGGTATAAGAGAGCCGCTACCGATGCAGCGGGATGATACATGCTAATATTTTCATAGGGAAATACGTGTATATATACGCAATCCGTTGAAATACTATAGTTTAAAAGCTAAAGCCAATTGCTTTCACAAATTTGGAGGCGGATGCTCCGTCTGGCGACCTTTGCCAGGTATAAGGTCCGGTGTTGCAAGCATTGGCGCGGTCGGCTATACCTGTATCCGGAGGGTATAAGGTAATCTAGGAAGCGGCCGGACAAAAGCCCGGCGCTCTTTATCTCCTAAACTTACAAAGTAATTTCGTTGGTTAAAAGTCTTCGTCGAGCGAAAAAACATTTTTGTCTTTGTCGCCCATTACACCGGCTTTCTGGTACTCGCCCACGCGCTTCTCGAAGAAGTTGGTCTTGCCCTGCAGCGAGATCATCTCCATGAAGTCGAACGGGTTGGTGGCGTTGTAGATCTTGTTGCAACCCAGGGATACGAGCAGGCGGTCGGCCACAAACTCAATGTACTGGCTCATCAGCTTGGCGTTCATCCCGATCAGGTCAACCGGTAATGCGTCTGTCACAAACTCCTTCTCAAATTCCACGGCATCGCGGATGATCTCGTGCACACGGCTCTCAGGCAGCTTTTCGTTCAGCATAGAATAGAGCAGGCAGGCGAAGTCGCAATGCAGGCCCTCGTCGCGGGAGATCAATTCGTTTGAGAAGGTTAGACCCGGCATCAGGCCACGCTTCTTGAGCCAGAAGATAGAGCAGAAAGAACCGGAAAAGAAAATGCCTTCCACAGCCGCAAAAGCAATCAGGCGCTCCGTGAAGTTCTCGCTGTTGATCCACTTCAAGGCCCACTCACCTTTTTTCTTCACGCATGGCACCGTCTCCAATGCATTGAACAGGTAGTCTTTCTCAGACTGCTTCTTAATATAGGTATCGATTAGCAGGGAATAAGTCTCGGCGTGGATGTTCTCCATCATGATCTGGAAACCATAGAAGCAGCGGGCCTCCGGCAACTGCACTTCCTGCATGAAGTTAATAGCCAGGTTTTCGTTTACGATGCCGTCGGAGGCGGCGAAGAATGCCAGTACGTGGCTGATGAAATGGCGCTCGCCGTCGTTCAGGTTCTCCCAGTCCTTCTGGTCCTGCGACAGGTCGATCTCCTCGGCAGTCCAGAAGCTGGCTTCTGCCTTTTTATACATCTGCCACACCTCGTCGTGCTGTATCGGGAATAAAACAAAGCGATTTGGGTTTTCTTGTAGTATTGGCTCCATGCTCGTAAACTTTAATGTTTTTTAAACTAACAGCAACACTTCGTTGCTGCTTTATCAAATGTCAAACTCAACAGACGGTACACCATGTGGTGCATGCACTTGAGATAACAGGATTTCAAATATAGGGATAAGAACTTGAATTGGCGGGCTAAAGTTGTTCAATTTATTAACACTTTGTTAAGTGATTGATTGTCTGAAAATTGGGTCGAAATCAACAGTCTTGTTAACATGATATTGTTAACATATGTAATTGTTAAAATATAGTAAATAAAATATTAATTCATTGTTAAGTGAATAAAAGTACAACCTCATAGTGCTTGGTTAGGTGTAAAAGATGTTTTTGAAGGGATAAAATCCAAAAGACTGCCCTTTGGAGTGTTTCCCGGAAGATGAATTCCTGTAGCATCTCTTCGGGCTCTGTGGAAAACACGATTTCCGGAGGAAGCTGTCAAGGTGCTGCGGACTAGCGTGTTATGCTCGTTTTTGAGAGGTGCAAAATTATGAAGCAGAGATTTCAACAGCGTTATCCACATAGTTGTGGAGAGGATCTGGGAAAACAGAAAGAATTAGAAAACAATGATTTGCATATTAACTTTAAGTCCGCTAATTTTGCAGACTTAAATTTTTTTAAAACATACATTGAAGCTGATGTACGCAATTGTAGAAATCGCAGGTCAACAGACCAAAGTAGAGAGCGGTAAGTTCATCTACGCTAACAAGCTTTCCGGCAATGATGGTGACGCCGTTGAGTTCGCCAATGTTCTTCTTACTGATGATAATGGCACTATTACTTTAGGTGCTCCTTTCGTTAGCGGTGTTAAAGTGGTTGGTAAAATCCTTGGCAACGTGAAAGGCGACAAAGTGATCGTTTTCAAAAAGAAGAGAAGAAAAGGCTATCGTAAGAAAAATGGTCACCGCCAGCACTATACGAAAGTCCTGATCGAGAGCATTGGATAAGCAGTAAGAGGAAATTAATCGTAAAATCTTTCAGGCATGGTTCGTCCGCCTGAACTAAATAGTAAAAGAAAATGGCACACAAAAAAGGAGCTGGTAGTTCTAATAACGGCCGCGAGTCTCACTCAAAACGACTTGGTGTTAAGATTTACGGTGGTCAGGACATCATCGCCGGCAACATCATTGTAAGACAAAGGGGTACTTCACACCACCCAGGCAACAACGTGGGTATGGGCAAAGACCATACACTGTTCGCTATGACTGACGGTGTAGTTCAATTCAAAAAAGGCGTTAAGAACCGTTCATACGTTTCTGTAATTCCTAAGGTAGAAGCAGAAGCGTAAGCTTTACGGCCTATGCCGCCACTTTAGAGTGGCAAAACAAAAAAGGGATGCCATCGCATCCCTTTTTTGTTTTCTAGGCTTTTTGCTTCGGGGCAGGTATGGCTTCAGGTATAGCCGGGGAAACTTTCTCCTCCTTTCCTACCCGGCCACCCCTCCAGTAGGTATAGAGCCCGGCAGCTATACCTGCCACACAAAGTACATAGGCTGCAGTCAGGCTTTGGAAGGAAAGCGGTATACTGCTCAGCACCAAACCAAGGCCGGCAAGCCAGATCAAACCATAGCATAAGGGTGCGTGCACGGAGGGTGTGTAATTTGTCCTGAATCCGAGCAGGTGCAGGAGTTTGGGCGCTTCCGCTGCCAGCAGCACCATGTTTAGCAACAGGAAGAAAGCAAGCACATAGGGCGTGCCTTTCCAGTTCTGCGATATGGTAACCAGCAGGATATTGAGCAGCATAGGGAGCAGGGCAATGGCACCCAGCGTGCGGTAGCGGAGCGTGAGCAACATAAACCCGACCACGATCTGGGAGTAGGCGATGAAGCGGGCAAAGAGCCCCAGGCCGAACTCCGCCAGTTTCTCTTCCAACCAGACCGGCCCGATCAGGCCCGGGAACTTGTGCTCATAAAAGATCTTGGCCATACCTGCCGTGAAGAAGATGAGCCCCAGGAGAACGCTTATGCCGTTGAGCATGAATGTTTTGTAGTTCATGTGTATACCTGCCATGATGTTCTAAGCTGTTAAGGTATAGCCTTTTATAAATCCATCACGAAGAATTATACCAACCGGCTAATTATATAGACGATTGAGCTATACCTAAATTGAGATTAATGCGGCCTTCCGGAGCAAATAACTCAATATCAAAGTTTTATTCAGAAAAGGGCAACATGCCCGCAGTGTCTCCGTATACCTAAATAGAAAGAGTTATAGAGTGAAAACAATTAAACTCTTTTAGGAAAGGGATACTTATGGTATCCCTTTCTGTTTTTATACCTTTTTTCCGCAGTCCTTCGCCCTGTTTCCGCACTCCTTCCCACTATCTTCCTATTCTTTGGCAACAAAAATTCGCCTTTTGCGGATAAGTATGTATCTTTACAGCTTCTTATCAAGAAAGACCGAGGGACAGGGCCCTATGACGTCTTAGCAACCTTGTACCAGCCTGGTGCTAATTCCCTTCTCAGCTATACCTTGGCCGGGAAAAGATAAGAGAGTATACCTGCCTTTGGGTGTCCTTCTTGATAAGCGCATTTGTAGTCTTAACCAAGAGGGGAGCACCAACATGACCAAATCACATCCGATCTATACCTTGCTGCAGGAGCGCGTGCTCGTGCTCGACGGCGCCATGGGCACCATGATCCAGCGTTACCAGCTCTCCGAAGCCGATTTCCGTGGCGAGCGTTTTAAGGATCATCCGTCTGACCTGAAGGGCAACAACGACCTGCTCTCCATCACACGTCCGGATATTATTAGGGCTATTCATGCCGAGTACCTCGAGGCCGGTGCCGATATTATCGAGACCAATACCTTCAGTGGTACCAGCATCGCGATGGCCGATTATGGATTGGAGCATGTGGTGTACGAGATGAACTACGAGTCGGCAAAGATAGCCCGTGAGGCGGCCGATGAGGTAGAAACCAAAGATCCGGCGCACAAGCGTTTCGTAGCAGGCGCCATTGGCCCGACCAACCGCACGGCCTCTCTCTCTCCGGATGTCAACAACCCCGGTTTCCGCGCCATCACATTCGACCAACTGGTGGAAGCTTACTACGAGCAGGTACGCGGACTAGTAGACGGCGGAGCTGATTTACTGTTGGTAGAAACCGTATTTGACACCCTGAATTGCAAAGCGGCACTTTTCGCTATACAAGAGCACGTAAATAACGGCGGCAAAGAACTCCCCATCATGGTATCCGGCACTATTACCGATGCCAGCGGCCGTACCTTGTCCGGGCAGACAGTAGAAGCTTTCTGGAACTCGATTTCGCATGCGCCGATCCTGAGCGTGGGCTTTAACTGTGCGCTCGGTGCTCGTCAGCTCAAAACACACATCCAGGAGCTGTCGCGTATTTCGGACTGTTTCATCAGCGCTTACCCGAATGCCGGTCTGCCCAACGCCTTTGGCGGCTACGATGAAACGGCTCAGCAAATGGGCGCTATCGTGGAAGAGTACCTGAAAGAAGGGCTGGTGAACGTACTGGGTGGTTGTTGTGGCACCACGCCAATCCACACCAAAGTAATTGCAGACCTGGTGCGCAGGTATAAACCGCACGTTCCCACTCCCGTAGCCCCGCTCCCCCGCTACAGCGGCCTCGAGCCTCTCACCATAACCTCCGATACCCTTTTCGTGAATGTTGGCGAACGCACCAACGTGACCGGCTCCAAAAAATTCTCCCGCCTCATTGTTGACGGTAAGTTCGAAGAAGCCCTCTCGGTGGCCCGTCAGCAGGTAGAAGGCGGTGCCCAGATCATTGACGTGAACATGGACGAAGGTATGCTCGATTCGGAGCAGGCCATGGCCGATTTTCTTAACCTGATCGCCTCCGAGCCCGACGTTGCTAAACTGCCGATCATGATCGATTCCTCTAAATGGAGTGTAATTGAGTCCGGCCTGAAGCGAACGCAAGGCAAATCGATCGTTAACTCCATCTCTTTAAAAGAAGGCGAAGAAGAGTTTATCAGACTCGCCCGCAGAGTGCGCCAGTACGGTGCCGCCGTGGTGGTCATGGCTTTTGACGAAACAGGCCAGGCCGATACGCTGGAGCGTCGCATTGAAATCTGCGAACGCTCCTATAGCATCCTGACTGAAGAAGTTGGCTTCCCGCCACAAGACATTATTTTCGACCCGAACATCCTGGCCATCGCCACAGGTATAGAAGAGCACAACAACTACGCAGTAGATTATATTGAGGCGGTGAAGTGGATCAAAGCCAATCTGCCGCATGCGCAGGTGAGCGGTGGCGTGAGCAATTTATCCTTCTCTTTCCGGGGCAATGACGTGGTGCGGGAGGCGATGCATACCGTGTTCCTGTACCATGCCGTGCAGGCAGGTATGGACATGGGCATCGTGAATGCAGGTATGCTGGGCGTATACAGCGAAATTCCGGCTGAACTGCGTGACCTGATCGAAGACGTGATCTTCAACCGCCACCCGGACGCTACCGAAAAGCTGGTTACTTACGCAGAGACTATCAAAGGCAAAGGCAAAACAGCCGTCGCCGCTGATAATTCCTGGCGCGAGGCGCCGGTGGAGGAGCGCCTGAAGCATGCGCTGGTAAAAGGCATCGTAGACTTTATCGACGAAGACACCGAAGAGGCGCGGCAGCAGGCAACTAAAACCCTGGATGTGATCGAAGGGCCGTTAATGGCAGGTATGTCAGTGGTGGGTGATCTGTTCGGTGCCGGTAAAATGTTTCTGCCGCAAGTGGTGAAGAGCGCTCGCGTGATGAAAAAGTCCGTGGCATACCTGCTGCCTTTTATGGAGAAGGAAAAGCTGGCCTCCGATACCTCCAAGTCAACGGCGGGTACGATCCTGATGGCGACGGTGAAAGGCGACGTGCACGACATCGGCAAAAATATTGTGGGCGTGGTGCTGGCCTGTAACAACTACGAAGTAATAGACCTGGGCGTGATGGTGCGGCTGGACAAGATTCTGGCCGAGGCCGAAGCGCATCAGGTAGATATTATCGGTCTAAGTGGACTGATCACCCCTTCGCTGGATGAGATGGTATACGTGGCGCAGGAAATGGAGCGTCGCGGCCTGAAAATTCCGCTCCTGATCGGCGGCGCCACTACTTCCAGGGTACATACAGCCGTGAAGATCGCGCCGCAGTACAGCGGCCCGGTGATACACGTGCACGATGCCTCGCGTAGCGTAACGGTGGTAAGCAGCCTTCTTGGCAGTGAGCGCGACAGCTATATCGCAGAGATCAGAGCCGAGTACGAAAAGCTGCGCGCAGACCACCTGAACCGCACCAAAGACCGTGCTTTTGCGACCATAGAAGAGGCGCGTGCTAATAAGTATCAGGTGAACTGGGCTGAAACGGAGGTGACCAAGCCAGACTTCATCGGCAACAAAGTATACACGAACTACCCATTGGCTGAGATTGTGCCTTACATCGACTGGACGCCTTTCTTCCATACCTGGGAGCTCAAGCGGCAGTACCCGAAAATCCTGAACGATCCGGAGCTTGGTGTGGAAGCCACCAAACTATTTGCCGACGCACAAAGCATGCTGCAGGAGATCGTGGACAAGCAATTGCTGGAAGCGCGGGCTGTGGTGGGGTTCTATCCTGCCAACGTATACACCGATGATACCATCGAGGTATACACCGATGATTCACGTGAAAACGTGCTGACCGAGTTCCATACCTTGCGCCAGCAGGGCAAGAAAGGAGCCAACGTACCGAACCTGGCCTTCTCCGATTTTCTGGCACCGAAAGAAACAGGTATAGCCGACTACATCGGCGGCTTTGTGGTGTCGGGAGGTTTTGGTATCGAGAAGTTATTGGAGCAGTACGAAGCCGAGCATGACGATTACCGCAGCATCATGGTGAAAGCGTTGGCAGACCGCCTGGCCGAGGCCTTTGCCGAACTCATGCACCGGAAAGTACGCAAGGAACTGTGGGGGTACGCACCGGACGAGCAGCTGGATAACGAGGGCTTGATCAAGGAGCAATACAAAGGTATACGCCCGGCCCCTGGCTACCCCGGCTGTCCGGACCATACCGAAAAGATCACGCTTTTTAACCTCCTAAATGCAGAAGAAGCCGGTGTGATCCTGACCGAGAACCTGGCCATGCATCCGGCATCCTCAGTAAGTGGCCTGTACTTCTCGCATCCGGATTCCCGCTACTTTGGTCTCGGTAAGATAGGCGAAGACCAGGTAGCAGACGTTGCGCAGCGCAAAGGTATGGCCAAAGAGGAACTGGAGCGATGGTTGTCGCCGAACCTGAACTATGAGCCGAAGCCGGTAGCGCAGCAGGTATAGCAGACCAACTATTCAACAATACAGCAATTTAACAATTCAGATAAAAATTGAAAGTAACCGAGCACTTCCGGAACGCCAATGGCAAGACCTTGTTCACCTTCGAGATCCTGCCGCCGCTCAAAGGCGAGAACATGAAAACCCTGTTCAACCACATCGATCCGCTGATGGAGTTCAAGCCGCCTTTCATCGACGTGACCTACCACCGCGAAGAGTATATCTACAAATCACGGGAAAACGGTTTGCTGGAGAAGCGCAGCACACGTAAACGGCCGGGTACGGTGGGCATTTGTGCGGCCATCCAGAACCACTACAAGGTAGACACGGTGCCGCACCTGATCTGCGGCGGCTTCAGCAAAGAAGAAACAGAGAATGCCCTCATCGACCTACATTTCCTGGGTATAGACAATGTGCTGGTATTGCGCGGTGATTGCGTGAAGAGTGAGCAGCGCTTCGTGCCGGAGCCCGACGGCCATACCTATGCCACGGAGCTTATCGGGCAGGTCGTGAACATGAACAAGGGCTGTTACCTGGACGAGGAGCAGGTATACCACAATGGTACCGACTTTTGCATTGGCGTAGCCGGCTATCCGGAGAAGCACTTCGAAGCACCCAACCTGACCTCTGACCTCCGCTGGCTGAAAAAGAAGATAGAAATGGGTGCAGAGTACATCGTCACGCAGATGTTTTTCGATAACCAGAAATATTTTGATTTCGTGAATCGCTGCCGCGCCGAAGGTATAAACGTGCCGATCATTCCGGGCCTGAAACCGATGACCACCAAAACGCAGCTCACCCTGTTGCCCAGCTTGTTTCATGTCGAGATTCCGTGTGCATTGGCTGATGCGATCGAGTCTTGTGCTGATAACAAAGCGGCCGCGCAGGTGGGTGTGGAGTGGGCGATACAGCAATCCAAGGAGCTGATGGAGTTTGGTGTACCTTGTCTGCATTTCTACTCCATGGGCAAGTCGGAATCGGTGCGGAAAGTGGCAGAGCAGTTGTTTTAAAGAAACCTCAACTAAACTAAACCTAACCTTAAGGCTGGGGCTTTTGGCTCCGGCTTTTCTTTTTTAACAGGTATAGCGATACCTATCGCACGACTTTACAGCATCTCTTAGTTGTGTGAGTGTCTAGAAAATGGAGTGTCGCAGGTATAGCTGGGCGGTTGGTTAAGATACTCACTGGAGGTCTGGCAAGGTATAGCTATACCTTATAAAGCCGGGAAAACAGGGGTTAGCTTATAAAGCACCGGCTTGCTCGGGCTGGCATCGAGTTGCAGGCTGGCGATCTGGATGTTGAGCAGGTATAGCCCATCTTCTACCTGGTCCGGTACATAGATCAGTTCGGTGATGGTGGCGCCGCAGCGGGTGTTTTTGGGGTATTGCCAGAAAGCGTGGTGGCAGAGCAGTTTGCCTTCGTCCAGCTCACGGTCCACGGAGGGCAGGTCGAGCAGCAGGTGCTGTATACCTTTCTCAGCCAGATACTGCCCAATGGTATGCTCCAGGTAGGGCGGGTTGGTGCCGGAATAGTGGCGGGTGAGTTTCCCTTCGGAATTCGGCAGGGTGCGGATGATGAGCGCTTCGCATTTTATACCTTGCAGTCCGGCTTTCACATCCTCGAGCAGCACCACTTCGTCGCCGTTTTTCTGCTTTTGTGGAGTTACCGTGATGAGCTGCGCTACAAGGAGAAAGCGTTTCAGGCAGTTGTGGATGGTGGCGTGCTCGTCGGCCGAAATGTGGCCGTAGCATTCGGTGTGAGTGCCGTTGCCGTGCGGCGTCAGGTGGATGCGCTTGTAATTGGTGCTTCCTCCCTGGGCCACGCTTCCGACAAAATCTCCCACCCGGATCACATCAAACTTCGCTGGCTCGGCCCAGAAGCACTCGGGCTGCGGTTGTTTATCGTGCAGCGGCATAGAGATGTCCAGCGGCTGTGTCGGGTCGAAGGTATAGGGTTGGTCGCGGTATGTAATGGAGGCCTGCATCACTTAACTCTCATAATCCCGCAGCCAGCGCAGGGCGTCAGCATCATTCGTAAAGTTCCTTGCTTCAAAGTCCACTCCCCCCAGTGCTTCTGCCCTTGTCATCACAGACTCAAACGAGAGCCTGTTAAACACATTTTCGGGCAGCACACGGGCCAGTTTTTTCACGCCCTGTTCCGAAAGCGATTTGTAAAAGGTAGTAGACAGCCACTCTTTGGTATGGGGAAGCAGTTTGCCAATGACCAGTGCGTTCAGCAGCAGCTTGTCAGCCTTAGATTCCTCCAGTAGCTGGCCTAACTTTTCAGAAGTCTGGAGCATCTCGTTGTGCTCCACGGGGCGCAGCCAGGTGTTTGCCACTATACCGTGCTGGCGGTCTGCGGCGATTCGGCTGATGTCGTTTAGGTAAAGTGTTTCCAATAGCTGCATGGTGGTGTAGCGCGGGGCTTTTTTCCGGCTGAAACCAAATCTACAAATAAATCTGATATAATCAGCACGTGCTATTCTATCATCAGGTCCAGGGTTATTTGGTCGGCAAGCAGCTTGCCCGGGTCGGTCAGGTATAGCACGTTTGCCTCAACACGCGCCAATCCTTTCTCGCTAAGCTGTTGCAGGTATAGCTGATGCTGTGACTGCAGGTCGTAGCTATACCTGTCGCGCATCAGGTTCAGGTCGCAACCCCAGATGGTGCGGAGCGTGGTGAGCAGGTAGTCGTTAGCCTGGTCGGCCAGCGTGAGTTCTTCTACCTCGGCAGGTATAATGCCTTCGGCCATGGCGGCGGTATACTTCCGGTTATTGGCCACATTATACTGCCGGCTGTGGCCGTTGAAGGAATGCGCGCTCGGGCCAACTCCCAGGTAATGCACGCCACGCCAGTAATTGCTGTTGTGTTTCGATTCGTAGCCCGACTTGCTGAAGTTGGACACCTCGTACTGCACATACCCATGCGCCTTCATCTGCTCCAGCAAGATCTCAAACTGCTGCGCCGTAAACTCGTCTTCCGAAGGCTTGAAAGTGCCTTTTTTGCTCCAACGGCCTAGGGCTGTGTCGGGTTCTATGGTCAGGGCGTAACAGGAAACATGCTGCACGTTGAGCGAGAAAAGGGTTTTCAGGTCCTCCAGCCAGATGCTATGGTCCGGCGCAGGTATACCATAGATCAGGTCCACGGTGATGTTGTCGAAGCCGGCAGCTTGGGCGTCTTTCACACATTGTAGGCTTTCTGTTGCATTATGGGCGCGGTTCATCATGCGCAGGTGTGGCTCGTGGAAGGACTGCAGCCCGATGCTCAGCCGGTTTATACCTGCTGCTTTCAGTTCCTGCAGCTTCTCCGGCGACAGGTCATCCGGATTAGCCTCCAGTGTTATTTCTGCCTCCTCCGAAACTATAAACAGCGCTTTGATGGTTTGCAGGAGAAGGTATAGCTCCGTCTGTGTGAGCAGCGAAGGGGTGCCGCCACCGAAATAAATGGTACGTACTTCCTGTCCCTGCAGGTAATCGCGGCGCAGTTCCAACTCCCGGGCAATGGCCTGTATGGTAGCCTTTTTGTGCCCCATGGAAGTACTAAAGTGGAAGTCGCAGTAGTGGCAGGCCTGTTTGCAGAAGGGAATATGAAGGTATATGCCGGACAAATCTTTAATTGTTAAATTGCTGATGGTTAAATTGTTGTTTCGCCTGATTATTATGTGAAGGTATGATGCAGGAATCCGTTCGGGCAGTTATACCTTTGTGAGCATAATTTGAGCACAGGCCTCATGTTAATTAGAGAAACAATTTAGCTTGTAAACAATTCAACCATTTAGTGTACAAATGTACAAAATCGCTGTCTTAGTGTGGTGCTTATTCATGTGCCTGCCCCTGCTGCAGGCGCAGGACAAGCCGCCCGTGCCACCGCAGCAGTTACAGCCACCGGCCCCAAAGCTGGTTAACCAACCAACGACAGCGCTTAGGGTATACACTACCGGCCCCGACCAACAGGTGCTCCGGCAGTACAACTACCGTACGCAGCTGGCCGATACCGTAGAGGCGCGCAAAGAAGTAACAGCATTGGTGCATCGCCTGCATCAGGACGCCTACCTGCTGTCCTCGGCAGACAGCTCATACAAGCGCAATGATACGCTCCACGTGAAACTGCACATCGGCAACCGCTTTGATTGGGCTGAGCTGCGCAACGGCAACCTGAGCGAAGGTATACTAGTGGAGTCCGGTTTTCGGGAGAAGTTTTACCGCAACGTACCTTTTAAACCAGCCGAATATGCCCGGCTGCAGCAGCGCATCCTCGACTACGCCGAGCGCAACGGCTATCCCTTCGCCTCCGTCTGGCTCGATTCCATTCAGATAAAAGACAACAAAATATCGGCTGCCCTGATGGTTGAAAAAGCCTTTGTGGTAACCTACGATACGCTGCAAGTGATGGGTGGCAGCAAAACGCAACCTAAATTCCTGATGCGCTACCTGCAGCTATACCCTGGCCAGCCTTATAACCAGGATCAGGTGGAAGCCTCGCAGCGGATGCTCACCACGCTACCATACCTAAAGGTGGTGCGTCCTCCGCAGGTACAGTTTCTCCGGGACAAGGCAAAAGTAGTTTACTTTTTAGAAGACCGACAGACAAACCAGATAGACGGTGTAGTCGGTTTCCTGCCTGACCCGAGTCGTTCCGGCAACAAACTGCTTATTACGGGCGAGGCTAACATGAACATCCGCAACATCAAAGGCAGCGGCAAGCAATTGGGGCTACAGTGGCGACGGGTAAACAAAGGCTCTGTCATCCTGAACGGCGAGTACCTGCATCCAAATCTTTTCGGAACACCTTTCGAGCTGGGCACGCGCTTCGGGCTGCTTAAGCAAGACTCCAGTTTCATTACCATACAACCGCGGGTGCAGCTGGCCTATAATACCATCCGGTACGGGCGCTTCAGTGTATTTACCGAGTGGCGCAACTCCCGCATTCTTTCTACAGCCAGTCCGCAAAGCCTACGGGCACTCGATCTGGCAGACGCCCGCACGAACACCTACGGACTGAACTACCTCTGGAATAACCTGGATGACTTCTATTTCCCCCGAAAAGGTCGATTGGTAGAACTGCAGTTGGCAGCAGGTCGCAAGAAGCTGCTGCGCAACCCAAATCTGGAAAAGGAATTTTACGATACCCTGGAGGTAAACACGACCCAGCTCAGTCTGGGTGTACGACTTGAGAACTTCTTTCGGGTAGGAAAAAACAGCGCCCTGCTGGCCCGGATCCGGGGCGAAGCGCTCCTCAATGATCAAATCTTCCTCAACGACATGTACCGCATCGGCGGGCTGGCTTCTTTAAGAGGTTTTGATGAGTACTTCTTCTTTGCTTCTACTTATGGCATCGGTACGCTTGAATATCGCTTGTTTACAGCCGAAGATTCCTATGTGCTGCTTTTCTATGATCAGGGCTATTACCGCAGCGACCTGGAGCAATCGAAGGCCGAAGGCCTGCCGCTCGGGGTTGGCGGAGGCATCAGCTTCAGTACCGGCGCAGGAATTTTTCAATTAGTGTATTCTGTCGGAAAATCAGAACAGCAGCCTATGTCGCTGAGAGCCTCTAAGATACACTTCGGAATCACCAGTAAATTCTAGCTTCTCACAATTTTTTTGAGGTTTTTAGCAACCAAAGCTTGCGTAGTAAGTATGTTTATACTACTTTTGTAACACAATAACAGTGCGGGATGGAGCAGTTGGTAGCTCGTTGGGCTCATAACCCAAAGGTCACAGGTTCGAGTCCTGTTCCCGCTACCTAAGAAAGCCTTGAATCGGAAACGGTTCAAGGCTTTTACTTTTTTATCCCTTCTTCCCAATTCAAATAGGTGCTAGCTCACCACTCAATTCCTCCATAAATATTATTGCTGCTATATTTAAACAGAACTATACCTCTTGACGTAAACAGGGGCTCCTGCTATAGAGAAATAACGAGGCAAAGCCTAAACATAAAAGCGCTTAGTTTGTAAGCCAATTCTGAGGAGTGACTTTATCAATCGTTGGTTAGAGTGTATATACAGTTATTTGTTTGTTTTACTTATATTTAAGCAATATTAGCTTTAAAGTCATGCTCTGATAAATCATAATGAAAGGTTATATCGTTATAGTTTCAGTACAGCCAAATTTCACCCTTTAAACCTGATCCGATGCGCCAACTGCTACCCAGGCATCTGTTCTTTAGTTTGCTTGCTTCTTTATTGCTATTAAGTGGTCCTGCCTGGTCAGCGCCTTGTCCCACTACCGTGCAAGTGGATGGGCGTACCGTTTTATGTGAAGGTGAAACAACAATTCTAAGAGCTCCGGAGGGCGCTGGCCTTTCTTATCTGTGGTTCAAAGATGGTGTTCAGACAGGAGCAACAGGCAGAGAGTTGCAGGTTACCGAAACAGGCAGGTATAAGGTACAGGTTTCAGGTAGCGCCTGCGATACAAACACTTCCTCTGAAGTGCCCATAACAGTTAATAGCCGCCCGGCACTACCTGACTTTACAATTGATCCGTCAACTACCCCCTGTTCAGGAGATACCGTTACTTTTGAAATAATCAATGCATCTCCAGACGAAACTTACACGTGGACACTAGGGGACGGTTCTAATGGTCGTGGTCCTAGGGTAAGACATGTTTATAACGAGCGGGGCACAGGCATTGCAACTTTCGATGTAACAGTGCTGGCGACAAGCACAATCACCAGCTGCCCTGCCCCAGAGCCGGTGACAAAGCCGGTGCAGATTCGCCGATTACCTGAAATTTCTTTCACGGAAGAAAATGACTTCATCACCTGTCTGCCCGACACTGTGGCAGATGCTGATATCAGTGTGACAGCCACAATCACCAATACGACCCAGGAGCCCGCCCTAAGTGACATCCGCAGCTATTTTGTGGACTGGGGCGATGGCAGCGCACCGGTGCAATACCGTCCATCTGACTTTCCTATCTCTAACCCGAATCCATACACTGCAGTCGGAGATTATACCATCACGATATCAGCTGTGGCTGGCAATGGCTGTACAGAGCCATTCACGCAGGTATACAGTGTCAGCAAAGAGCCCAAGGCAGGGTTTTCGCTGGGCAAGGAACGGGTTGATGATGAACAGGTGCCGCCTTGTATACCCGTCATTGTCACACCCGAAGACTCCGCGACTGGTGGAGGGCTAACCTATGTGTGGTCCGTAACGCCAGATCAGGGCTATGTCCTGGAATCAGGTAGCCTGACGGAAGCAAATCCTGTTTTCCGGTTTACAGAGTCCGGAGTGTATACGATTGAGCAAATCGTTACCAACGGGTGCGACTCTGATACGGCCTCACAAGGCATTGTGGTCGGCTGGCCTCAAGTGGTGCCGCCACAGGGAGGCGTATTCTGCGGGCCAACCCGGATCGACTTGAGTTCGAGCGGGCCGGGCGGCTTCCCGGGCGGAGGCAGTGGTGGGGGGATGTCTGTCGACATAAACCTTGGTAAGGAGATCACAGTAACCATCTCCATCAACGGTCCGAAAGGACCGACGACCCGGACCTTTAATTCGGAGACTTTCAGCTATGCGTATGATTTTGACCGGCCCGGCACCTATACCATTGCCGTGGAAGCGGTGAATGAGTGCGGTAGTTCCAATGCCATTTTCCAGGGACAACCACAGCCGCCGGTGCAGGTAGTTATCCTGCAGCAGCCGGGGCTGCCAACTATAGGCAACCCAGGGATCGTCTGCGAGGGCGATTTTGTGGAGCTGACCCCAACATCAACGGCACCGTCTTTTGCCTGGTTCGATACCGATGATCCGAATGCAACCCCTATTTTTATCGGTAACACCTTTGTGACGCCCCCTCTGCCTGGTGGCAGTAACAACTTTTATGTCGCCGCCCGTGACTCAGCACAAGGTATACTTTGCACAGGCCCACGCAGACAAGTGACCGTTAACGTAAACCCGCGCGTTACCAACAACCTGGTTGATATCGGAGGGCAGCAAACAGGCAGTGTATGCGTAGGCGGCGTGTCAGCGGAGCTGACGGGCAGCAGGCCATCCGGCGGCGATGAATCCACACCTTACAGTTATACCTGGCTAATAAGTACAGCAGGGCCAGACCGGGGCTTTGCGGCAGCTCCCGGCGTAAATAACAACCAAAACTATACCCCAACTCAGCCAATTAACGCCACTACCTGGTTCAGGCGTGTCGTCCGTTCTGCTAGCTGCTCCCCTGACTCCAGTAACGTGGTCGAGGTAGTGGCAGTGGAGCCAGTACCTCCTAGCGCGAACGTAGTTACACCTGCGTTGCAGGAGATTTGCGCAGGAGATTCGCCAGCGCAGTTGATTGGCTCACCTCCAAGTGGCGGGGCGGGTGGTCCCTATACCTATCGTTGGGAAATAAGCACACTTGGGCCAAATACGGGCTTTGTGCCAGCGCCAGCGCCTAACAACGGTGAAAATTACGAGCCCCCTACCAACTTATCTGGCGATTCATGGTTTAGGCGTGTAGTGACTTCAGGAGCTTGCGACTCTCCTTCAGAGGCTGTTCGCATCACTGTTTTTCCAGTCCTCGCCAATAACACCATCACAGCGTCAACCCAGGACGAATGTTCTGGTACCGCGCCAGGCTCCATTACGGGTACAGCCCCATCAGGTGGCAGCGGCAACTATACCTACGAGTGGCTTACTAGTGGTACCGGTACGGCCGGCAGTTTCGTGCCGGCACCGGGCACCAACAATCAGCAGAGCTATACCCCAGGCGCTATCACACAAACTACCTTCTTCCAGCGCGTGGTGCGGTCCGGACAATGTACACCTAGCGAAAGCAATGTGGTGGAGATCCGCATTCGTCCTGCCATTACAGGCAATGCTATTTCCGCAGCGCAGGAGATTTGCTCAGGTACACAGCCGGCGCCTCTGACGGGCACTACGCCTTCTGGTGGCAGCGGTGGATTCACCTATCGTTGGGAAAGCAGTATTAGCGGACCAACTGCGGGCTTCAATCCAGCAGCAGGTCAGAACACGGGAGCAGGTTATTCCCCTCCTGTGCTCACCCGCGACACCTGGTTCCGTCGGGTGGCTATTTCGGCAGGTTGCGAGAATCCTTCAGAAGCAGTACTGATTTCGATGCTGCCATTGCCGAATGCCCCTATTCTGACAGTGCAGGATGCCCGCGCCTGCGTGGGTGAACCTGCAACACTAACTGTAGCCAATGCCAACGGCAATACGATTGAGTGGTATGACGCTCCGACTGGCGGGTCACCGCTCTTTGTAGGGACAACCTTTGTCACGCCAGAACTAACTCAGAATACCACTTTCTATGTACAGGCCAGAAACAATAACAATTGCGCTAACGCGACCCGCACGTCAGTTAATGTAACCATCGTAACACCAGTAGCAGATGCCGGTCCGGATGTAGAGATCATTCAGGGGCGCCCGGCAGAGCTACGTGCCACCGGTGGGGTGTCGTATGCGTGGGAGCCTGCAGAAAGCCTGAGTAATGCCAATGTCGCCAATCCGGTGGCCAGGCCTGATGTGACAACCACCTATACCGTGACCATCACCACTGAAGAAGGCTGTACAGCTACCGACGAAGTGACTGTGACGGTTATACCTGCCATCACGGCGCCGAACGCCTTCTCGCCAAACGGCGACCGTGTGAACGATGTGTGGGAAATCGGGAACATACAGAACTACCCGGATGCCCGCATTGAGATCTTTAACCGCTGGGGTAACCAGATTTTCAGTTCAACTGGCTATGCGAACCCGTGGGACGGCACCTACAACGGTGAGTCGCTGCCAGTGGCAACCTATTACTACATCATTTATCTCAACAGCTCCGAAAAGCCAATTTCAGGGCATGTGACCATTATTAGATAATGACTATGAAAAAGCTGTCTCTCCTGTTGGTTGTATTGGTAGGTGTTGTTACGCAGGCTTTTGCACAGCAGCGTCCGCAGTACAGCCAGTACATGGTCAATAACTTTCTGCTCAACCCTGCCTTGTCAGGTATAGAAGATTACGCTGACATACGCATCAGCAACCGGCAGCAGTGGGTGGGGCTTGATGGAGCGCCTGTTACTTACTATGTCTCTGCCCACATGCCGCTGAACAAAGGCACGGCCAGTACCAAGTATGCTAAGGCGCTGGCGCACCACGGGGCAGGTGTCATTTTACACACCGATAAGACGGGCCCGTTGCGCAGAACAGGACTTTCGGGTACGTATGCGTACCACCTGCCTGTTACGCGCACCATCAACGTGTCGGCGGGTGTGGCGGCTGGCCTTATCCGCAATACCATCAACAGTTCAGAGCTGGAGTTTACTAACTCGGCGGAGCCGTTGATAGGCGGTGGTCGTGTGAATCAGAATGTGCTGGACCTTTCGCTGGGGCTGTGGGTGTACTCCCGTAACTTCTCGGTGGGCCTTGCCGGGGCGCAACTGCTCGAGAACGCCGGTACTTTCCGCTCCTCCGAGGAAAGCAACGTGGCACTTGACCTGCAGCGGCATTACTTCCTGACAGGCAGTTACCGCATTACGCCCGGAGGCTCTATCGACATCATTCCATCTGTCATGTTCAAGCTGGCGGCACCAAGTCCGCTTTCGGTGGATGTAAACCTGCGTGCACTTTACGATGAGCGCTTCTGGGTAGGTGCCTCTTACCGCCACAACGATGCCATTGTAGGTATGGTAGGCGTTTACGTCAGCCCGCTGATTGACATCTCATACTCTTACGATGCCACCACATCAGGTCTCAACCGGGTAAGCGCCGGAACCCACGAGGTAGTAGTAGGTTTTAAACTGCTCAACGACCGCCGTATCATCTGTCCGCAATGGGTATGGTAAGCTAAAACGTATTTTTTAATTTAGTACAATTCAGAGAGAGCTGGTACAGGAATATTTTTTTTATGTTACTGATACAGAGTGTGCCCGATTGTGTCTACTTTTGCAGGCAAGTCTGAAAAATACTATTTCAGGATTGCCTGAATAAGCAAGACCAGCTTATGATCAGGGTTGGGTGACGAATGTGCTGAAGAGAAGTGTATCGGATAGGACTTTGCCGCAATTAAGTTTAAACTTTAACTTAAAATTTGGTACTTAACAAATTTTGTTAAATTTTAGAGCTTAATATAGCCCTAAATATATGCAATATACTTTCGATGCTTCTGAATGTACTTTTTAAAGTATATACTTGCAGGTTAATTGGCTAAGTGGGATGAAAAGAAAAGAGCTTCGGGAATGGCTTTCCGTAGCTGCAAATTGTTGAATATTAAACGCCAGGTTCTATAACAAACTTATACTCATTAACTTCATGACAAGCTTCTTAAGTAGAGCCCTGCTCTTAGTGCTAGGCTTATGGCTGGTTGCATTTGGCGTACATGCGCAACAAGCACCCACACTGGGGGCCTTTTACGACTATAACGTAGTAGGTGGCGATAGGGTTGTCAATCAACCTAACACGAACACAATTGTTCGCGCAAAAGTAGCCTCGGTCAGCAAACTAGCTCAGAACTTTAACACAGGCGCAGTCTGGCGCGGCATCGAGAACATGAATGCCGCCGCTAACGATGCCCTTGCCGCAGCCACATCAGTATATAACACAGCCGCTGCTGCAACTCCCACTTCAACATTAACCAATCCAGAACTTGGCGGCCGTACCTATACCGCAGGTGTATACCTGTTTAACGGCAATGCTACTGTCTCCAACGATATTACACTGGACGGTAACAACAACCCCAACGCAGTTTTTATCTTTATTATCAAAGGTAGCCTTAACATAGGGGCGGGAGTAGACATTGAACTCATACGAGACGCTAAAATTGGCAATGTATTCTGGATAGTGGAGGATGCGCTCACGGTAGCCAATGGTGCTGAGATAAAAGGGCAATACCTGGCGAAACAAGCAGTGACGCTGGGTGACGGTACAATTGTGAGAGGGCGCGTGGCTTCCTTGCTAAGCGAGGTCAGGCTGAACAACAACAACTTCTTCCTGCCAACTGACCTGGAGATCAAAATACAAAAGACAGAAGGCGACGCCGGTGTTGACCGCTACATCGTAGGCCAGACGATCACCTATACCTTCACAGTCACCAACAAGGGTCCGGTAGATGACGAAAACGTACGCGTAACCCCTGTTCTCTTTTCTGGCGTCAACCATACCTTTGCATCAGACGCCCCCAACTCTACCTTTTCGTTTGTGAATGGCAACTGGGTATGGAACATCGGGAGCCTGAAAGTAGGACAAACCTACACGCTTACGCTTACGGCCACCATCAACGAAACAGGCCCCGGTTTTGTGCGCGGTACAATTTCAGGAGCGGCCGAAGACGAAATTCAGCAGAACAACACAGTTGACATTAATTTTTGTGCCGTGCTTCCAGATGCCGGTGTTATCACAGGGGCTGTGGAGCTCTGCGTGGGCACTGTCGGGGAGTACAGCATCGAGCCGGTAGTAGGAGCCACCGGCTATACCTGGAACGTGCCAAGCGGTTGGAAAATCACGAGCGGCCAGGGAAGTACAAAAATCACGGTGGAGGCAACCGGGCGTAACGACGAGGCCTTTATACAGGTTTCGGTGAACAACAGCTGCGGCGCCAGCCCTCCCAGCCGTCTGAAAGTAAACAACTACCCCGACCCACCTGCCACACCTGGGCCTATTACGGCAAATGAAGGCGTGTGCGCCGGTGAAGGCGCCACCTACTCAATTGCGCCTGTTCAGGATGCTACCTCCTATGTATGGGCGGTACCTGCAGGCTGGAAGATCTTGTCCGGACAAGGTACCACGCAAATCTCTGTGAGCGTAGGAACGACAGCTGGCAAAGTAACAGTAAAAGCGAAGAACGTCTGCGGTGAGAGCCCGAATGCAGCTGAACTCGAGGTGAAGCCATTCCTGCAGGCACCTAGCCAGCCCTCCAATATTTCCGGATCAGGCACATTGCCTTTCTGCGTATCTACCGAGCGTGTGACATTCAGCGTGACAGCCAGCGGCGATGTGACAGAATATGTATGGGAGTACCCGGCTGAGTGGACATTAATCGAAGGGCAGGGAACAAACACCGTTACGTTCAACCCGAACGGCGTGGGTGGTACCGTAACAGTGAAAGGCTTAAATGCCTGTGGAACTAGCCCATCACGAACATTCAATGTCGTGCCTATCCCAGGCCCACCTGTTAACCCGGGTGATATCTCGGGAGCGTTTCCGGTTTGTCAAGGCAGTATAGGTACAAAATACTCTGTAGCGCCAGTGCCGGGAGCTACGAGCTATACCTGGTATGTGCCAGACGGCTGGACCATTACCGCAGGCCAGGGCACGAATGAAATCACCGTGTCGCTTAGCGAGAATGCCAGCGGAGGTCAGTTACGTGTGCAGGCGGTGAACAATTGTGGTGCAAGTGGCATCACACGCAAAGACGTGACGACCACGACTGGAGCCCCTACTGCTCCTGTCGCGATAAAAGGAGAAGAGTTTGGCTGTTCTGCCAAAACAACGGTTTATGAAATAGATCCGATCGCAGGTGCGCAGGGCTATACCTGGACACTGCCCCCAACCTGGGTTATCAACAGTGGACAGGGCACAACCCGCATCACAGTGACGATCGGAAGCCAATCGGGCAATGTAAGCGTGATTGCGACAAACTCGTGCGGTGAGAGCAGCCCGGCAACAAAGGCTGTAAGGCCATTCCCAACAGTGCCAGCCACGCCATTCGCCATCAATGGCCCGGACGAGGTATGTATAGGACAGAGCCAGGTGGTGTATACCCTGGCGCCAGTAGACCACACCCTGGAGTATATCTGGGCAGTGCCATCCGGCTGGACCATCCTATCTGGTCAGGGCACCACAGAAGTCGTGGTGAAAGTAGGCACATTGGCTGGCGATATTACCGTGACAGCTTCTAACCCATGCGGCAACAGTATACCTGCTAAACTGCGCGTGGCACCTGTGGCTGACGTACCAGCCCCACAGGCAGGACCAATAACCGGAAATGCGCAGTACTGCGCCGGTCTTAACCAAACCTACTCGGTAGCCCCTGTGCAAGGTGCAAAATCTTACTTCTGGACCTTCCCGGGTGCAGACTGGGTGATCGTGGAAGGCCAGGGCACAACAAGCGTTACCGTGAAAGCCGGAACAACACAGGGTAAAGTGAGCGTGGCTACTGTTAACAATTGCGGAACCAGAAGCACCGCCACCGGTCTGACCGTGCAGTCGGTAGGTACAGTACCTCCCACACCATCCGCTATCGTAAGCGACAACAAGACCTACTGCGGCAATGCGACTGGTCTCACTTTCCGCATCGCTGCTGTTCCAACTGCGGTTAGCTATGAGTGGGTAGTGCCGCAAGGCTGGACGATCACATCAGGACAAGGCACTACACAGATAAAAGCAACAGCCGGAACCGCTGGCGGCGAAGTAACAGTAGTCGCTGTGAACTCATGCGGAAAGAGCCAGAGCGTTAAACTGTTGACTGAGCCTCAGCGTGCGCTTACGAATCCGGAAGCTATCAAGGGGCCGGAGCTGGCATGTGTGGGCAGAACCGATGCGGTTTATTCTATACCTGCCATCAGCGGTGCCGAAACATACATTTGGACACTGCCGACTGGCTGGGAGATACTAGAGGGAAAAGGTACCAACAGCATAAAAGTAAAAGTAGCAGGCAGAGGTGATGTGAAAGTAAAAGCCCAGAACGCCTGTGGCACCACGGCCGAAGCAACATTGACCGTTGAAGTTGTTACATCGGCACCACTTGCACCTGCTGCTATCAAGGGTGAGACGCTGACTTGCGCGAGCCGCATCACTACCTACTCCATTGACGCGGTGGCAAATGCAGCTTCTTATTCCTGGAAAGTGCCGGCCGGATGGACCATTACTGCTGGTCATGGTACTACACAAATCACAGTACAGATAGGCACTGGATCAGGAGAGGTAAGTGTAGAAGCCGTAAACGACTGCGACAAGAGCGCCGCAACAAAACTGGCTGTCTCAGCAAGACCACTTCCTGTGATCAGCCGCATAGTAGACCGTACGCTGGCTTGCTCTGATATAGCCACTTTCGAACTTGAATCGGACAGCCCGGCCTCTCTGTTTACCTGGGAAGTGCCAACTGGCTGGGAAATCCTGTCTGGTCAGGGTACCAGCGTCATCACCGTGATGCAGGGTAATAACAGAGGAGAGATTACAGTAATAGCCGACAACGGCGAGTGTAAGAGTGATCCGGTAACGATGATCTCAGACCCGAGTATGCGTGAAGCCAACCTGATTGTGCCAAATGTGTTCACGCCGAACAACGACGGTGAAAACGATACCTGGGTGATCGGGAACCTGGCAAACTACCCGGACAACGAGGTAGTGGTAGTGAACCGCTGGGGCAATGAAGTGTACAAGAGCAAAGCTTATCAGAACAACTGGAACGGAGATAAATTAGCGGAGGGTACTTACTATTACCTGATTCGCCTCACGCTGTGCGATGGCTCTGAGAAGACCTACAAGGGTTATGTGATGATAGTCCGATAAGAAAACAAACGAATTAAGTGATTACCATGCGAAAATTAGGGGTACTTCTGGTGTTATTGCTGCTGTCCTGGAAGGGCTATGCGCAGCAGGCACCACAATATACACAGTACATCTTCAACGAACTGATCATCAACCCGGCCTATGCGGGCAGCAAAGAGATTATTAACGCTAACCTCACTCACCGCAGCCAGTGGGTAGGTATAGAGGGGGCGCCTACCACACAGACTTTCAGTGTGGATGGCTCATCCCGCAGCGGGCTGCTGGGGTTCGGTCTCAATGCCATGAATGACGAGCTGGGGGCTCAGCGCCAGATGGGGCTGCACGGCAACCTGGCTGTGCGCCTGCGAATGAGCGAAACCGCGAAACTGGCCCTTGGCTTTGCAGCAGGTGTGGCACAGTATACCCTCGACGGTACCAAGCTCAACACAGGCAACACCAGACCAGACCAAGCGCTTAACCAAGGTAAAGTTTCGGAGCTGATGCCTGACTTTCGTATTGGTGCCTTCTTTAACACAGAACGTTTTTATACGGGCCTTTCAGTAGCCAACCTGATCAACACGGGAGGGGACGACTTGGAGGTCACTATGCCGAACCGACATTACTTTCTTTCGGCGGGCTATGTGCTGGACCTTTCATCAACGCTTATTTTCAAACCGAGTTTTCTGGTGAAAGAGGATTTCAACAGCCCGACTAGCCTGGACCTGAATGCCTTTTTCCTGCTGGGGGAGCGCATTTGGCTAGGTGGTTCGTACCGCACGGCTGTAAAAGTGCACAACAATTACTCTGACGAATATGAGTTGGACCGACGCAACGCATGGGCTGCCATCGCGCAGCTGTATGTAACGCCGAAGCTGCGACTGGGCTACTCTTACGATGTGAGTCTGAACGCCCTGCGCCAGCACGCCAGCCACGAAATTTCATTGGGCTACTCCTTCTTCAAGAAGCAGGACAACCGAATGCTGACCCCACGATACTTCTAATTTCACCCAGAAAGCAGACATGAGATTACGATTCCTATACCTACTGATTCTTCTGGCCACACTATGCGCGCAGCCCCTTGCGGCACAGAAAAAAGAGATGAAGGAGGCTGACAAGTACTTCAATAGCTTTGAGTACGCCCTGGCACTTGATGCCTACAAAAAGTTAATGGAGCGCAAAGAGCCGGACGCATACCTGCTAGAGCGCATTGCGGACAGCTACCGCCTGATGAACAACAGCAAGGAGGCTGAGTTCTGGTATGCCCAGGCGGCTGGTTTTGAGAATGTAACGCCAGCGAGCATCTACTACTATGCCGAAGCAGCCAAGCGCAACGGTAACTATGAGAAAGCGAAAGAAATGTATGCCAGCTATGCCCGCCGTGTACCGGAGCAGGCCACCATGGCTATGGAGAAGGCCGCATCCTGCGACACAGCCAACTTCTGGACGAACAGGCCGCTCTCTTACGAAATTGCTGTTGAGGAAAAACTGAACTCTTCCGGTGTTGACTTTAGCCCTATCCAGCTACCGAACGGCGACATGGTTTTCTCTTCAGACAGACTCCCGACAGACGAGAGCAAGAAGAAAGAGCGTTTTAACTGGACAGGCAATGGTTTTGTGCAGCTCTACTACGCCAGCATGAACGAAGATTCTACCTGGAGCGAGCCGAACCCGCTCAGCCAAGAGATCAACACAGAATTTCACAATGGACCGGCAGCCTTTCTGCCGAAGGAAAACACGCTTTACTTTACCAGAACCAACAGTGTGAAGCGTAGCCAAAGCAAAGTGAACACAGACCCTACCAGTTGGGTAAATAGAGGCGATGGCAAAGGAGGTGGTAACATTAACCATCATGAGATCTTTACAGCGCGTCGCAATGGCGAGGAATGGGTGGATATAAAGCCCTTCAAGTATAACAAGCCACAGGAATACTCGGTTGGTCACCCGGCTATTACGCCAGACGGCAAACTGCTCTACTTCGTGTCGGATATGCCGGGCGGTGTGGGCGAAACAGACATCTACTACTCCGAGCGACAGCCGGACGGCAACTGGGGCGAGCCCGTGAACGCAGGCGAAGTGATCAACACAAGTGGCCGCGAAAGCTTCCCGAGCATTGGCGGCGATGGCAAACTTTATTTCTCATCTGACGGGCACGTAGGCCTAGGCGGCCTCGACATTTTCAGAGCGGAAGGAGATCACGGCAGCTGGACACGCGTGCAGAACCTGATGTACCCGCTTAACACTTCGCGCGACGACCTAGGTATAGTAGTAGACAGCTCAGGTACCAAAGGCTGGTTATCATCTGGCAGAACGAGCGAAGTGGGCTACGACAACATCTACAAATTCAGAGAAGTGAACGTGGAGTGTACGCTGGTGGGCCAAACGTACGAAATGGTAGACCAGCCGGGAACGCACATCAAAAAACGCGTGATGGTGGACAATGTATTGCTGCAGCTGTTTGAAGAAAACGTAGGCTCAATGGTGGAAACACACTCCGACTCTACCGGTAACTTCAACTACAAAGTGGAGGCGGGCATGCAGTACACGATCCGTGGTAGCAAAAAAGGTTACCTGACACAGACGATCCTCTTTACACCAGATTGCCGGTTTAGTATAGACTCACTGCTGGTGGAAATGATCATGTACCGCGATACACCGAACGTGCCAATCGTGTTGGAAAACATCTTCTACGACCTCGACAAGCATGATATTCGTCCGGATGCGGCCATTGAGCTCGACAAACTGGTGCGTATCCTGAAAGCCAACCCGACTATCCGCATCGAGTTGAGCTCGCATACCGACAGCCGCCAGACCCGCAAGTATAACCAGGATCTGTCGGAGCGCAGAGCCCGGGCTGCTGTGGACTACATTGTTTCGAAAGGTATAGAACGTAAACGACTGGTAGCAAAGGGCTACGGCGAAACCAGGCTGCGTAATAAATGCGCTGACTTCATAGAGTGTTCGGAGGAAGATCACCAGGTGAACCGCCGTACAGAATTCAAGATCATCAGCAAGTAATAAATCAAGGTTAAACTAAAAGCCCCGGCACTCCTGAGAGAGCCGGGGCTTTTAGTTTGCAGTCAACTGAAGTTAGTTAAGGTATAGCAACCTCTGACAAGGTATAGGAATGTTGGAGAGCAGCCAGACAGAATTAATGTGAAGTAAACAAAATCATGCTGATGCAGATAGTTTGCTGATTCCAGCTGCTTCGCCTATCAAAGGCACCCATTACCAGGATAACTTAAGGTATAGCTATACTGTTAAGATGCGCTATACCTGATTGTAATAGCAGGTATAGTGTTCTATGAGGAAGTTACTGCGCAGACCAGCCACCATCTACCGGAAGCATGGCGCCTGTCAGTTGGCTTGCTGACTCGGAGGCCAGGTATAGCGCCAGGTTGCCGAGCGCCTCGACTTCCACAAACTGCTTAATGGGTTGCTTTTTGAGCATGACCTTCTCAATCACTTCTGTTTCTGACATCTGGTGGGCACGCGCCTGGTCAGCGATCTGGGCCTCTACCAGCGGGGTGCGTACATAGCCTGGGCAGATGGCATTGCATGTGATACCGTGCGGGGCTCCTTCCAACGCCAGTACCTTCGTTATACCTGCCACTCCGTGTTTAGCGGCCACATAGGCTACCTTAAACTCGGAAGCACGCAAGGCATGGGCCGATGCAATATTGATAATGCGTCCGAACCCGCGGGCTTTCATACCTGACCAAACCGCTTTAGAAGCATGGAAGGTAGCCGACATGTTAATGGCGATGATGGCATCCCAGCGGTCTTCCGGGAATTCGTCAATCGGGGCAACATACTGTATACCTGCATTGTTGATAAGCACATCCACTTGCCCAAACTCCCGTTCTGCCTTTTGCACCATCTCCTGGATCTGCTCCGGCTGCTGCATGTTGGCCGACGAGAACGTGACCTTTACGTTATGCTCCCGCGCCAGTTCATCGGCAATCTGCTGGCCATTTTTCTCCAGCCCATTGAGTAATAAGTTATACCCTTGAGCGGCAAAAAGGCGGGCTATACCTAAGCCTATGCCGCTCGTGCCACCTGTAATGATTGCATTCTTCATGTGTGAAAACCTGTGAATTAAATACTTAACGCAAAAAAACAGAGCGCCCTTGCGGGGCGCCCTGCCTTCACCTTAATCTAATCTACCTAACGTCGTTTTTGTCCTTTTTGCCACCGAAGTCGAAGCGCAGTTCAGCTGAGTACAGGCGGCCAATAACCGGTGAACCCACAAACTCACGCTGCTCAGTATTGAACAGGTTGGATACGCTGGCACCCAGTGTGATCATCTGCGTGAATTTATATCCAGCGCTCAGATCTACCGAAGTAAAGCCGCCCAGCGGTCCGTAGTTATAGAGAAGCGGCGCTGTGCGCTTATTTGCATTCTCTTTAGCTGCCACCTGCGAACCAGAGTAGAAGTCATACTCAGGCAGGATGCGCAGGTTCACAGAGCCAAAGAACTTGTTGTTAAACAGGTCGCGTGCCGTGAAGTTGAAATTATAGCGGTGCTTCGGTGCGTTGAGGCTGCTTTCGGCAGGAACCACTTTGCCGTCGCCGTTCGCGTCGTTGTCCAGGTTGTCGCGCTCTGTAATATCGGAGTTGAAGTAAGAGTACTTGGCGCCGATGCTGAAGTTGTTGTTCAGGTAATAATTCAGACCAAGGTCAGTGCCCCACGAGTTCACGTTACCATAGTTCAGATAGGTCAAGTAGTAGTTGAGGGCATTAGAAGCAGCCTCTGTCACGTCTTCAGTGCCTTTGCGAATCACTTTCTCCTTGCCCAGGATTGGCGTTATACCTGTGAGCGGCGAAATAAAGTCCTCAGACATGGAATACCAAGTGCTCAGGTCCACATAAAACTTATCGGTCGGCGTGCCTTTATAACCCAGTTCGAAGGTCTGCACACGCTCCGGCTCCAGTTTCGGAATCTCACGTGTAGCACCTGTTTCGGTGTTTTGGATGGTCAGGCCAGCGCCGCTACCCAGGATGGCCAGCGAGCCGTTGTTGAGGTAAAACTCCTGGAACTGGATGGAAGGAGCCGCATAGGCGCGTCCGTAGGTGGCTCTGAAAGTACCGGCCAGTGCGTTGAGCGTCAGGGCAGCTTTCGGGCTAAACTGCGTGCCGTAGTTGTCGTGGCGGTCGATACGGCCACCAACCACAGCGCGAACACGGTCACCTAGGCCACGCTCGATCTGGGCAACAGCACCGTACTGGTTCAGGATGATGTTGCCGTTGCGGTCGTCGAGGTAGGTCAGGCGGCTGTAAGCCACATCGCGCTGGAAGCTCAGACCTGTGATCACGTCAAAACCACCGTAGCTGTTGTTATACTGCACTTCGCCGTTCAGGCGGTGGCTCTTGTCGATGAAGCCCGGGAAAGCGATGGCCGGGGAGTTGGTGTATAGCTCACCTTTAGCGGCACCTGTTTTGGACTTTTCGTGCGCTACATCCTGCGACTGACCGAGGGCGCGCAAGGTATAATAGTTGTTGGTGCGGGCGTTGATCTGGTAAGTATCGCCGGCATCGTTCCAGGTGTTGTATACCTGCGCGAAGATGCGTGGTGTTACGATGCGGCCGTGCAAGTACTGAAAGGTCCAGCCGTCGATCTGGTTGCGGCCGTTGTTGGTCACGCCGATGTTCGAGCCCTGTCCGATACCGTAGTCCAGGATCACATCCATGTTCTGGGTCGGGCTGTAGTACACAGCAGCGCTGGCACGCTTAAAATTGAAGTTGAAATCCACATCATACTCAGGCAGAGCACCCAGTGTGGCATTGTAAACGGTGTCGATGAATTCGAAGTCTTTGCCCTGCGTGTATTCTGCATTCACTTTGTAGGCAAACTTGCTGCTAATCACTCCGGCATGGCGGGCACGGGCCGAGAGTATGCTTTGGTTACCGGCACCTATCGTCACGGTAGTACCCGGATGACGACGTGGGTCTTTGGTGATCGTGTTGATGATACCGTTGTGCGCGTTCGGACCATAAAGCGCCGAAGACGGACCCAGGATCACCTCAACACGCTCAATGTCTTCTTTGATCACAGTGTTGTAAACACCAGCCGGAAGACCGGTACCGCCCGGCAGCATGGAGTTACGGCCGTCAGTGAGCTGGAACATCTTCACGTTGAAGGCATTGTTGAAGCCACGGGCGTTGATACCGATACCGGCCACACCGGAGCGCACCACTTCCACGCCCTGTACCTTGTTAAGCAACTCACCCACGTTGAAAGAAGGCAGCTCAGCAAGGTCGCGCGTGGAGATTACACTGATAGCGGCAGGCGCCTCGGTCAGCTTTTCAGGACGACGGGAAGCTGTTACTACAATCTCTTCTCCAACCACATTGGTGGTATTCATGGACACGGTGCCGATATCGGTCGTACCGCCAGTTGTAACCGTAATGGATTGCCTCGGGAAGGTATAGCCTACATAGGAAATGCGCATGTTGTAGGTGCCGGCCGGTACGTCCATAATACTGAACTCGCCGGCTGCATCGGTAGAGGCGCCTTTGGTAGTTCCTTCGAGTAAAACCGTGGCGCCCGTCAGGGGCTCCCTGGTATCGGCCCCGAGCACGCGGCCTCGCACACTGCCGCTTTGGGCCAGTGCCACCTGTGTCACTGCAAGGAGTGCGAACAGGAGAGAGTAAATTTTTTTCATGACAATGTAGGTTAGATATGTAAGATTAAGTTTTAGATGCTATTTCAGAAAGTCCCGGATCGCTTTGTTAAAGGCCCCGGCCTGTTCGTACTGCAGAAAGTGCCCCGCTTCAGGCAGCATCACCAACTGGCTGTTGGGAATGCGGTCATGACCGGTTTCGGCTACGGCCTGGGTGGTCAGGTTCGGGTTGAGGTAGCGGTTAGGTATAAGAGCGTCCTGCGCCCCAAAAATGATCAGTGTGGGCACCTGTACCTGTGGCAGTTGCTCATACACCGGCTCGTCAACCATAGCGGCCACACTGCCAGCCACGGCCGTACTATAAGCCCCGAACTCAGCCGACTCGGCCATTTTCAGGCGGTCATTGATCATGTATTGCACATCGGCAGGCATCTGGTGGAAGTTCACTTTAAAATTAGCCACCACCTGCTCCGGTGTGGTTTTCTGCACACTCTCTGGCGTCACCGTCATTTTGAAGAGCTGCTTCTGCTGCTCCGTGAAGGTTTCTATACCTGCCGGAGCGGCCAGAATCAGGTGCTTGATGCGCTGGGGTTGTTTCAGTGCGGCCGTGATGGCGATCTGCCCGCCCATGGAGTGGCCGACCAAGGTGGCTTGTTTAATTTTCAGCGTATCCATCAGGGCCAGCACATCATCTGCATAAGCAGCCATACCTGCCGTTATACCTGTTTTGTCGGATTTGCCGTAGCCGGGCAGGTCGATGGCGATGCAGCGGTAGTGCTGGCTCAATTCGGCCACGTTCTTGTCCCAAGCGGGCAGGTAGCTGCCCAACCCGTGAATGAAGATCAGCGTTTCGGAACCTTTCCCTTCGTCAATATAAGCCACGTTTACACCATTGGGCAACGTCACTTTTTTGACCGCATACCTGTAGTTCAATCCTTCGAACACAGGGTCGGCACTGGGCGCAACTGCAGTCGCTTCAATGCTGGCAGTTGCCGTGTCGGTAGTCTTGTCTATACCTGCGGAGGTCGCGGCAGGCTGCGCTGACTGGCAGGCTGCCTGCAGGTATAGCAAGCCAAGCGAGGCCAGTATAAGCTTAGTTTTTGAGTTCACTTTCATAAGTCGGTTCTGTTAAAAGTGAAGAATCTTCTGTTGCCCACTCGGTAGCCGGCTTTCGGAAGGCATAGTAAAAGATAAGGCCCACCGTCACCGAAGCCAGTATGGCCAGCGCGGCGGCTATACCTGGGTTGCGCACCGGTGCCTGCATGTAAGTAGTCAGGCCACCGTAGTACACGCTAAAATGCACGATCACCGAAGTGATAGAGGCAGCTACCGGGGCAATAAGCGGTACACGGCGCAGGAACATGCCAAAGAGCACCGGCACGAAAGCGGCCGAGAAGTAAGCGTATACCCCGTTCTGCGCAAAAATGCCCACGCTCAGGTTCGGGTTCTGCAACTGGTCAAATGTCAGCCAGATGGTGACAGCCGCCAGCGCCACAATCACGAGTCGATTCACTAGTACGCCTCTTTTGGTGATGCTTTCGCCCACGATCGGGGCCAGGATGTCGGAGGTAATGGTGATGGACATTGATTGGATGAGACCTTCTAAAGTAGAGAGTCCAGCCGAGATTAGTCCGATAACAACCAGCAAGCCCATGTATACCGGAAACTCCTTCACTACATAGGCCGACATGATGCCGTCCACTGGCAGCGTTTGTCCGTTCACGGTCAGATCCGGGAAAGAAATGCGGGCGTAGAGGCCGGCGAACACCACCAGGAAGAAAAGGCCCTGCGCCAGCAAGCCCGTCAGCAGGTATAGGTTCACATCCTTTTCATTCTTGAGCAAAAGCGACTTGGTGATGATGTGCGGCTGGCAAACGATGGCTACCCCGATGATGACCTGGCAGAAGATGATCTCAAAGTTATCGCGGAAGAGAAAGCTCTCCGGGTTGGTGGCAGATACCAGCAAAGGGTCGATGGCCGCCAGCTTGTCTAGGAAGCCATGCACGCCATCACTGAAATGCTGGTAGCCGGAGCCCAGCAAGATGAACGCCACAATCAGCATCAGCACCGCCTGAATCATGTTGGTATACACCATGGAGTTGGCGCCCCCGAACATCATGTAGCCAAACACAAACACCACGATGCCGACGCACACGTGCAATTCGTTTAAGTTGAGCACACTGGCCAGCACTTTGGTGAGTCCTACGCAGATGAGCACGATGAATGTGATGAGTAGCAGCGACAGGAACGCAAAGAACATGGCATAGCCGCGACTTTTGTAGGTCAGTCCCATCCACTGGGCCATGGTCTGCGCCTTCACGGCGGTACCCATTTTTTGGAAGCCCTTGGTCAGCACCACCAGCGACACCAAGGCCGCTACAGGCAGGGCAATGGCCATGGAAATAACGCCGCTGATGCCATACAGTGCCACAAAACCCGGATTGATGATGAACGTGGCGGCACTCGTCATGGAGGCAGCCAGTGCCAGACCTACGGCAACCGGAGAGAAAGTCACACTGCCGAGGGCATAGTCAGAGATGGAGCGGATGCGCAGAGCGCCCCGGATCACAAAAAACAGGATAATGCCTGCGTAGGCGAGTACAAGTACCCAACCAGCCGTAACAAGCTCCGATGATGCCATACTATTCATGCTTGATGGTATTATTACTAAGGAAATATTGAATTAATTTAGCTAATAATAAACATTGACAGAAGCCTATACTTGCCAAACAGGAATAATTAGAGGTGAAATCGGTAAGGGAGAAGGTGAGGTAAATTTCGAATGAGTGAGTGGTGAATCACCGGGATGGTTAAATGGTTGATTGTTGAATTGTTTATTCGGTGCACGACCCGCGCTCTGTTCCTGCATGACCTCCCTATTCGAGATTCAGTACTCAGAACCCGGGACTCTTAAACTCCTCAACGTGCTCGTGCAGCCGAAGCTCGACGCATAGCAAGAGTTAAGATTGAACCTTGTGCTTGTTGCACAACCTATTGAAGATAGTCGTAAAAGGATATATTACCAAATCTTTGATGGGATGCAGGGCAGGAAAACTTTCGAGGACGAGCGGGAGCTGCGCTTCTCGCTCTCGGCGCAC
>NZ_JCAEMH010000008.1:0-176925 GCF_059278805.1 Pontibacter sp. YIM B11418
TTTTTTTCTCTCTCCGGTTCGCTTAACCTTCAAGTACTCGCACTGTTTTCGCTTTCAAGACCCTGTGTCTCGGAGCGGGTTGCAAAGGTAAGAAGAACTTTTACATCTTCAAGCACTCTGCAAAAACTTTTTTTCTTTTTCCTGCGGGCTGTGTTAGCAGCCTTTCCAGGAACGCTCCCTGCTGAAGCGGGTGGCAAAGGTAAGCAGCTTTTTTTAAGTTGCAAGGCCCCGGCCAAAGTTTTTTTTCAGTCTCGTTTCGGAGTGCCTGGCCTCTCAGCTTTCCGCACCCGTGGCCGCCCTGCCGGCTGCCGCTTTACTATCTTTCACCCGCCCCGTTTAACCGGGTTGGGAGTGCAAAGGTCTATAAAATTTCCGAATCCGCAAGCACCCGGTGTTAAATTCGGCCCGTGTCCCGGAGCAGTTCCCCCTAACTGTCTGTGTGGCACCATCAAAATCTTTAAATTAGTTTAAAAGTTTCGTCAGGCACTCCACCGACTTTTAGTAAAGCAGGTCAATTAACCCGCATTGCTAAAAGTTAAGTTTGTTTTCAGAGCTTTAAAAACTCTCTATTAAGATTGTGTGTTCTGTAATAGCATAAGGAGATTGCTTTCGCTTTCTGTGGGAATTCCCTATGCCTGGCGCCTCAGTACTTGCTGCGCTAGAGTGTAACAGTAATATCTCCTCCGGAAGTTCCCTTCCCTCATATTTTTTCAAAGAGTTTCACTTTTCTCCTCACGGCTGCCTAAAAGACAACTGAACATCTAGTCTCCCACCCCCTTTCAAAGCAAAAGACCTCTCGTTTCGGAAAGGGCTTTTCAACTATAATGAATTCCTGGATTGAATTATGCTGTCTTTGGTCTCTTATATAAAGGTACTGTACTGCATGGTTCGCCATACATCAGACTACTCACTACTGGTGATAGTTTTCGCATAATCTCTACATAAGCATAAGTAGGCACAGGTATACTGCCGCATCCTTTGATCACAACTTTACCATCCCGGTATTCTTCCGGATCTATTTTGGCAATCGCTTCCTGCATCAGCGCTTGTTCCAATGCTTCCAGATCGCCGAACACGTAATAGTTAGCGTGCGCCTGAAGCTTTGTAGCCAGTAGCATATAAGCCCAGGTCGGCACGATGGCATCAACAGAACAGATTATGGCGACATTCTTCCCGGCATAAGCCGACCAGTCGTGTTCTTTCACAAAAGCTCTGAAATCCTTCTCGCGCAGAATCAGGCCCTGGAACAGATTATCTTTTATATCATATACTACGCGCTCTCCCGGATGAAGCAGCTCTTCCAGGTTTAGCGTCACGAGTGCGCTTTGCGCTACTTTGTTTATTATATCTGACATTGTTATAGCTTATTTAATCGTGTTCTTACTCGGACTTGTTATATAAACATCCTTCAGGTAGAAGGGTTCATAATAGGCCACATCTTCAAATGTCTGCTGTTCGTACTTCACCATCGCCAGCTGCCCAATCGGTTTGGCGGATGGTTGTATACTATCTATAAATAGCGCATTCGAATTTGCTTCCTGTAGCTTTTTGAATTTAGCAGCGCCATTGCCGAAGAAAACAATTGACTGACTGGCTAATTGTTCCTGAAAGCTTTGCTCATCTAACACCATTGGCGTGACAGGCATTTGTTCTTCCAACCTGGAGTTGAGCAGACAGGTATAGACTTCCATACGGCGGGCATCCATCATGGGGCAGAACAAGTAGTTCTGCGCATTGGGCACACCGTCTATTGCTTGCTTCGCTAATCCATATAAAGTAGACACCTCCAGCAGCGGAATATCGAGTGAGTAGCAAAGGCCTTTGGCAGTAGAGCTCCCGATACGCAAACCGGTATATGAACCGGGTCCTCCCGAAACAGCCACAGCACTCAGGTCATGTAAGGTATAGCCACAGTTCTCAACCAGCTGCGAGATCATGACCGTGATGTGGGAAGAATGAGACTTTTCGATCTGCAGCTCGGATGCGCCCAATAAGTCCGCTCCTTTATATAAGGCAACAGAGCATACGTTAGACGAGGTTTCGAGCGCTAGCAGTAGTGGCATACTTTATACTTATAATAAATGATATGACAAAAGTACGGCCGAAAGACCAAGAAACAAAAAAGGTGACACCGGACCGGCATCACCCTTTCTACTTATACCTTGCTTGCTTACTTCACTTTCAGGTATGATGCATATTCCTGCTGATTGCTTAACACACGCTTGGCCATCAGAATATCCGGATCGTCATCGAACGAAGACTCGATATAGCCTTTCTGCAAATAGTAGCGAGAAGCGATTTCCGCCTCCAGCATTTCCTGTATCTCGGCACGGAAGCGCGTCAGGTCATTAGACTTGTTATGCGATACCTTTTTCTTAATAGCATCCAGCTCCAGTTTAATATCATCCAGGTGCTTTCCATCCTTTGCCTGCTCGGTCAGTTGTTCCAGTTCGCGCTCTACTTTCGTGGTGTAGTTCACATCTTTGTTGTCCAGGAAGGCGATGAACTTCTGGTAGTCGGCATCAGTCAACTTAAACTGCTTGGCTGAAGGTATAGTCGGGTTCTCTGCTCTGTACTTATTGGCGTACTCAAAGAAGTATCCTTTAACTGCGATTGTCCTGGCAATTTCAGAATAATCCTTTCGGGTAACTTCCACATCCGGGCTAACGCCACCGCCATCATAAACGATGCGTCCTCCGGCTGTTTTATGGGCCACCTTAAGTGAATCCGGAATTTTACCGGCGCTGCCGTCTTCGTTGCGATGCTGGTAGTCGATTGCCTGTATACTACGGCCGCTCGGGATATAATATTTAGCAGTTGTTACTTTCAGTTGTGAGTTATAGGAAAGCGGACGTGTTGCCTGTACCAGGCCTTTGCCGAAAGTGCGCTCCCCTACCAGCACCGCTCTGTCATAGTCCTGCATCACACCGGCCACAATTTCAGAGGCCGAGGCACTTCGCGAACTAGTCAAGATCACCATCGGAACCTCCTTGTCCAGTGGTTCATCCAGCGCTTTGTAGGTTTTGTTCCACTCCTTTACCTTGCCCTTGGTACTTACAATGTCACTGCCCTTGTCAACAAACAGGTTAGAGATGTTCACAGCTTCGTGCAGCAAACCACCCGGATTGTCGCGCAAATCGAAAATAATCTTCTTAGCCCCCTGCTCTTTCAGCTTCTGAACGGCAGTTCTCACTTCTTTAGAAGCGTCCACTGTGAAGCCTGACAGCTGGAAGTAACCAATTTCGTTATCGATCATGCCATAGTAAGGCACATTGTCGACCATAATATTGGCGCGGGTGAGTTCTACTGTTCGGGATTTGTTCTGCCCGTAGCTGCGCACTTCAAGTTTAACAATAGAGTTGGCCTGCCCTTTAAGCAGTTTGCTCACTTCAGAAGTAGTCTTACTGGAAACGTTCACGCCATCTATTTTCACGATCTCGTCGCCGATTACCAAACCTGCCTTGTGGGCCGGGGAGTTTTCATAAGGCATTTGTACCACAATCTTATTATCGCGGCTGCCAATGAGTGCGCCTATACCGCCATACTGACCGGTGGTCATGGTACGGAAATCTTCAATATCGTCTTCGGGAATGTAGTTGGTATACGGGTCGAGCGACTTGAGCATCGCGTCTATACCTGTGCGCACCAGTTTGGAGGGCGGCACTTCGTCTACATAATAGGTGTTTACTTCTTTGAAAAGCGTGGCAAAAACGTCGAGGTTTTTAGCTATTTCGAAATAGCGCTCCGACTCTGACTTAAAAGAGAAGAGGGTCAGCGCTAAGCTGCCGGCGAGGAGGCCAGCTAGTAACTTCTTGTACATAGAATTCCAGGTTTAGGGGCGGGGTAAGACTATCTAGTCAAACAACGTTCCAAACCGGAAATTAGTTTTTTTTGGATTGTATCAAAGGATTTTTTTTCCTTGCCGATGTAAATAATGGCAAGGAGGCTGGGAGCCTGCCCCTGATGTTGGGTAAGAAAGTGCTTGTTAAGGCGGTAAGCCTCACGTATCTGGCGCTTCAGGCGGTTCCGGTCGACGGCACGCTTAAAGTTGCGCTTCGAAACGGAAATAACCAGCTGCGTTCCTTCGGAAAGAGGTGTTTCAGGTGTGTGGTATACAAACCTGAGCGGATACAAATTAAAAGAAGAACCCTTGCTAAACAGCAGCGAGATGAGTCGCTTACTGCACAAGCGTTCTTCTTTCGAATATGTATAAGAAATCGGTTGCTCTGCTGGCTTGTTGTTAGCTGGATCCATACGCGTGACGGCTCCGGGCTGAGCAAAGCACAACCAGATTACTAAGCTTTGTGTCTTCTTTCGTCAGAAACAGAAAGTCTCTTTCTGCCTTTAGCTCTTCTGCTAGCTAATACTCTTCTTCCGTTAGCGGTTTCCATTCTTGATCTGAAACCGTGCTTATTTCTTCTTTTTCTCTGCGAAGGCTGGAATGTTCTTTTCATCGGATGCCAATGGTTTTATTATGGCCTGCAAAATTAGGGAAGCTTTTCTAAAATAGCAATCCCACTTCTCATATTATTTCAAAAAATACAGAAAAAATCGGCTGCACACCCTTTTATATTACTTTTAACGCGTAGCTATACCTTGAGCTGAGCCTTATCTGAGGGCTCTATACCTGGGTTAAACGCAGATTATCTTAATTTTACACCGAACGCTATACCTTCCCGCAACTATGATCCGACACCACCTCTCCTACACCAATCCGCTGACGCACTTCCTGGATATCACCATCACTATACCTGACAACAGCCAACAGGAGCTATACCTGCAACTGCCTGCCTGGCGACCGGGCCGCTACGAATTGCAGCATTTTGCCCAGAAGCTACGCGGTGTTACGGCCAGTGCCAATGGCGTGGCTAAACCTGTGCGCAAGGTAACCAAAGACCGCTGGATCGTAGAGACTGGTGGCGCAGAGCAGATCGAGATCTGTTACAGCTTTTATGCCCGGCAGATGGATGGTGGCGGCTCCTGGCTCGATGAAGAGCAGCTATATCTAAACGGCATCAACTGCCTGATGGCGGTGGAGGATCGCTTGCATGAACCACAGCAACTGCAACTCGCTATACCTGACAACTGGCAGATTGCCTGCGGATTGCCTGAAACTAAACACCATACTTTGCTGGCCGATAACTATGATCAGTTGGTGGACTCCCCTTTAATTGCCAGCGCCTCACTCAAAAAGGAGACTTATACCGTGGCTGGTATACCTTTCCATATCTGGCTGCAGGGCGATTGCCGGCCAGACTGGGAGCGGATCAAAAAGGATTTTGAGGCTTTCACAAAGGAGCAGCTGGAGGTGTTTGGTGATTTTCCGGTGCAGGATTACCATTACCTGAACGAGATCCTACCCTATCGCTTTTATCACGGGGTAGAGCACGTCAACTCCACTGTCATCACACTTGGTCCGGGCGAATTGCTGATGACACCAGCTTTATACAAGGAGTTTCTGGGTGTGAGTTCGCATGAGCTTTTTCACACGTGGAACGTCAAGCAGATTCGGCCCAAAGAAATGTTGCCATACGACTTTACCGGGGAGAATTATTTCCGGACAGGCTATGTGGCGGAAGGTATAACGACTTACTACGGCGACTACATGTTGGCCCGCTCGGGGGTATTCACGGCAGCACAGTATTTTGATGAGCTCAATACGACACTGCAACGCTACTTTGCAGACCACAGCCGCTACCACATGTCTGTCGCCGACTCGTCGTTTGACCTCTGGCTCGATGGCTACAAACCCGGTATACCTGATCGCAAAGTGTCTATCTACATCAAAGGTGCTCTGACTGCCTTGCTACTCGACCTGCAGCTGCGTCGTGTTACCGGCAATCAGGAAAGCCTGGATACTGTGATGCGACACCTTTGGGAAGACTTTGGGAAACGCGGCATTGGGTATACCGAAGATGATTACAAGCAATTGGTGCTCCGTGTTGGCCGTGAGGAGTTTAAGGGTTATTTTGAACAGTATATCAACGGCACTGCTCCGATCGAAAAGGCTTTGGATGAGGCGCTTGCTTATGTGGGCTGTACCCTGCGCGCAGAAGAAAATGCTCTGCTTTATGAGAGAATCTTCGGATTTAAGGTAGTCGCTGATGCGCAAATAACCAAAGTAACCGCTATCGCTCCTGACTCTCCTGCCAGTGCTGTGTTAAGCATAGACGACGAGTTGATAGCAGTGAATAGGAGAAAGATCGAGCAGAACCTGCAAGCTTTATTAGCGGACACAGATCTCATACAAGGTATAGAACTGACGTTATTCAGAAACAAGCAACTGCATCAGGTCAGGCTGGAGCCAAACCAACATACCTACTACACCAGGTATAGCATCGCCAAAAAAATGGAAGCGACAGACGCCGAGAAGCAAAACTTCAAGCTGTGGCTGAAGCAGGAGTTTTAGTTGAATAGTAGTTTGAGGTAGAATGATGGCTGCTTGAGTCGCTCGCGCAGGTCCAGGTCGGTGAACATACAGGAGATCGTTTCGGCGAGGGCCTGATTTTTTGATGCTTTGCTTGCCACTTGGTCAAATAGCCATGGGTAGTCCAGTAGTTGCTGCATGCGCCTGCTCAGCTTGAGTTCTTTCCAGAGCCGGTTATACACAGCTTTGTCATAGCCCTGCATGAAGCCGGCGGAGAAATTTCGCTGCTGTAGGCAAAGTTCGGCCTGCGTAGCGGCCCAGCGACCACTGATCATGGCATTGCTTATACCTTCTCCTGTAAAAGGGTCGATAAGCGAAGCTGCGTCGCCGACCAGCATGTAGTTGTCGCCGGAGATCACGCGTTTTTTGGAGCCCAGCGGCAGGCCATACCCTTTAATATCACCCATCAGTTCTGCTGCTGCAAAGCGCTGTTTGAATTCTGGGTGCGTCTCGATGATGCGGAGCATTTCCTTCTTCAGGTTGATCTTTCTTTGGCTCACCGTTTCGCTCAGCATCCCTACACCCACGTTGGCATAACCGTCCGGCAGCGGGAATATCCAGAAATAGCCCGGCAGAAAATCTTTGAGAAAGTGCAGTTCAATAAAATTATCCTTGTCGAGGCCCGCCACATTTTTGTAGTAAGCCCGGAGGCCGGCGCAATAGTGCTCGGGTTCCTGCTTTATACCTGCCTCGTGCCGCGCAAAGGCAGAATGCGCCCCATTGGCAGCAATCAGCAGGCGGGTGCTGAACTGGTGTTCGCCGCTTTTGTCGGTCAGTGAGAACCCCTGCTCGTTCCTCTCCACTTTCGAAATGTCTATACCTTCGAGTAAAGTGATCTCGGGCCGCTTCTTCACCTGCTCGATCAGGAAGTTGTCGAAGTCAATCCGTTTGGAGATGTAGCCGGAAGGAATGTCTTGCGCAGCTTTGTAATCAGGCTTGAAAGGGACGCTGAGTTTGTGACCGGCCGGCGAGATGAAATGAATTCCCCAGGATGGCAACTGCTCTTCCTGCTGACTTAAGAGGGCGGGCAAATCCGGAGAAATGCGTTTCAGTTCGTTGACTACTTTACCGCTCAGGGCATCGCCGCATACCTTGTCTCTGGGAAAAATGGCTTTATCAAGCAGCACACAAGAGATGCCTTTGTTGGCCAGGTGCAAAGCTGCCGAGGCACCACCCGGTCCGGCGCCCAGTATATAAATGTCGTGTTGCTGCATAAGGTCCTTCTGGTGGAAGAAGCTAAAAATAAACAGCAAAAACGAGTCTGTTGCTATACCTGCCGCAAAAGGACATAAAAAAAGGAAAGCCCTTGGGCCTTCCTCTCATTATTTCATAGTCTTATTTTGCATTCCTGACGCGCTTACCAACAGTAAGGGGTGCTTTCGCTACCTTTCGCCAGGTTAGATTGAATTACCGTATGGCTATTTCTTGTCGTAAGGCGTGTTGTTACCGCCTTTTGCCAGGTTTCGGTTTGGGTTTTGCACTTTGGTATCGTCAGCGTTCAACGCATTCTGGTTCGGCTGAGAATCAATATTACCCATTGGCTTGTTCGGATCTTTACCTTCTGGGTTATTCTTCTTCAACTCGTCCAGTGTTTTTTTATTTTCGTTTTTCAAGCTCATTTTCGTCAGTTTTAAGGTAATCTATACTTAAGTCTTACCTGTTATACCTGTACTTTGTTACAATTTAGTGCAAATCAGGCCACTGGCTATACCTTCCAGAAAACAAAAAAGGGAAGCTTTCGCCTCCCTTTTCCGGAATATATAAAATCCTTATACTTAAGACAATACTGTGTCAAAAGCCACCAGGTTCACAAACTGCTGCACGCGGCTGTCGATTTCCTGCTGGTCTAATTTCTTCAATCTTTCAGTGCCAAATTTTTCTACGCAGAAAGATGCCATAGCTGAACCGTGGATGATCGCACGCTTCATATTCTCGAAACTGATGTCGCCTGTAGCGGCAATATAGCCGATGAAACCACCCGCAAACGTATCGCCTGCGCCGGTTGGGTCAAATACTTCCTCGAGCGGCAGGGCTGGTGCAAAGAATACTTTTTCTTCGTGGAACAACAGGGCGCCGTGCTCTCCTTTTTTGATGATCAGGAATTTCGGTCCCATCGCCATGATTTTGCGGGCAGCTTTTACCAAAGAATACTCGCCGCTCAGCTGGCGTGCTTCTTCGTCGTTGATCGACAGCACGTCTACCATACCAATCGTTTTCTGAAGCTCTTCCATGGCAATGTCCATCCAGAAGTTCATGGTGTCCATCACGATCAGCTTCGGACGGTTGGTGAGGCGCTCCAGCACCGTGCGCTGCACCTGTGGCGCCAGGTTACCCAGCATCAGGTATTCGCAGTTCTGGTAGCTCTCAGGTATAATCGGATCGAAATCACCCAGCACGTTTAGTTCAGTTACGAGCGTTTCGCGGCTGTTCATGTCGTTGAAGTAGCGGCCAGACCAGAAGAAAGACTTCTCGTTCTCCTTTACCTGCACACCTTCGGTGCTGATGTTACGCTGGTGCATCAGGCTGATGTGGTCCTGATCAAAATCGCCCCCTACTACCGATACCACATTCACGGGCTTCACAAAATAAGAAGCCGACAGTGAAATATAAGTGGCAGCACCGCCCACGATCTTGTCTGTTTTTCCGAAAGGAGTTTCCAGCGCGTCAAACGCCATCGAACCTACTACTACTAAGCTCATATTACTGATTTTTGAATGAGTGATTTTTGAATGAGTGAATGGTTTCAGTTGATAATTGACACCATCAAGCTAACCATACAGCAATTTAATCATTAAAATAAATAAAAAAAGCCCCTGAAGGTTTGCTTCAAGGGCTTGGGGTGGAAGATGGGTCTCGAACCCACGACCCCCAGAATCACAATCTGGTGCTCTAACCAACTGAGCTACAACCACCGTGTCTCGTTTGAGAATGCAAATATACGTCTCGTTTTCTTATTTACAATACGTGAGAGGCATTTTTTCTAAAAACTTTGTAATCCTCCATAACCCTAAAAGGTAATCAACTCGCTATAAAGGCATTAATTAGCGACAGTAACAATTCCTGTCATTTCGACCCCCAGGGAGAAATCTGATAACTTAACAGGTATAGATTCAGATCTCTCCTATCGTCGAGATGACAGTTTAAAGTTTCAGGTCCTTATCTACTCAATTTTGTACCGCACCAGGGGCAGTAATTGATCACCACCATCGTGGCGCTACCGTTGTGGACAGGTATACCATAAAAGCCTTCATCCCATTTGTTGATGATTACCTCCGGATCATCATACCTGATATCCCCTTCCGAATCCAGGCTTTCGTATACCTTGTCGGCCATCATCAGGCAGCAGTAGTGCTGGTAGTCAAATCCCTTGCTTTTCAGCTTATCGGTAATGGCCCAGTTGTAACAAGCCTCATTTTCATGAATAGCCGCTTCGTAAGCCTCATACTCCTCCGATTGCAGCACTTCCTCAGGCAGGTCTTTTCCGAAAAAGCGGGTATGCAGTTCTTTGAATCGCTCTAATTCCATGGCTATACCTTAGCGGTCAAACAACAGTCGCTCGCCTTTTTTGCTTTCGTCGAAGGCGCCGTTGGCAAAAGCGAGGTGGCCGGAAACCAAGGTATGGGTGATGGTGCTATTGAAGGTATGGCCCTCGAAAGGCGACCAGTTGCACTTGTAGTAGGTGTTCTCTTTGGTCACGGTATAAGGCTTGTCCAGATCCACCAGCACGAGGTCAGCCCAGTAACCTTCGCGGATATAGCCGCGCTCGCGTACGTTGAAGAGGATAGCCGGCGCATGCGCCATTTTCTCCACCACTTTCTCAATCGTGAGCTTGCCCTGCTTCACAAACTCGAGCATCATCTGCACCGAATGCTGTACCAGCGGCACACCGCTTGGCGCCTGCTTGTACTTACCCTGCTTCTCTTCCCAAGTATGCGGGGCGTGGTCGGTGGCAATTACGTCGAGTTTATCTTCAAGCAAACCTTGCAGCAGACCTTCTTTGTGACGATGCTCTTTTACGGCCGGGTTGCACTTGATCAGGGTGCCGTATGTATCGTAGTCTTCTTTGTCGAACCAAAGGTGGTGCACGCAAACCTCGGCAGTGATACGCTTCTGCTCCAGCGGAATATCATTGCGGAAAAGCTTCAGTTCTTCTTCCGTGGAAATATGCAGAATGTGCAGGCGGGTGTTGTGCTTCTCGGCCAGCTTCACCGCCAGAAAGGAAGACTTGAAACAGGCCGTCTCGTTGCGGATCTCCGGGTGGCACTTGATAGGTATATCTTCTCCGTACTTCTCTTCATAGATTGCCATGTTGTCGCGGATGGTTTGCTCATCCTCGCAGTGCACGGCAATCGGCAGCCTGGCCTTAGCAAAAATCTGCTCCAGCGTTTCTTCGTTATCCACGAGCATGTTCCCCGTGGAAGAACCCATGAAGATCTTGATGCCGCAAACGGTGTTAGGGTTGGTGAGCAGCACCTCGGCGAGGTTGTCGTTGGTGGCGCCCATGTAGAAGGAGTAGTTTGCCAGCGAGGTCTCGGCCGCGATCTTATACTTATCCTCCAGCAGCTCCTGCGTCACGGTGTTGGGGACCGTGTTGGGCATCTCCATAAACGAAGTCGTGCCGCCTGCCACAGCTGCTCTTGCTTCAGTCTCGATGCTGGCTTTGCGTGTAAGTCCCGGCTCGCGGAAGTGTACCTGGTCGTCGATAGCACCGGGCAACAGGTACAGGCCGGTAGCGTCGATGGTCTGGTCGGCTTCGGCGGCTATACCTTGCCCGATCTGGGCGATACGTCCTTCTTTTACCAGCACATCGGCGGTGGTAGTGCTTCCTTCGTTTACAAGCTGTGCGTTCTTTATCAGGATAGATTTCATGCTACTAAGGTATGTGCTCAACAAAGTTAACACACATTAGCGTAGATTCCTGCACAAAAAGCCCCTGATTGCTATACCTTAAATGAAAAGCTATACCCGCCGCTATTCGGGCTGCATCAGTTTGCCGATGAAGAGAATGGCACCCGAGGATTTCTCGCGGATCATGAAAACAAAAGGCCGGTCGATGCGCACAGAGGGCGGCAATGAGGTGAGCATTATACCGGTGGAGGTGGCCGCTGCTGCTTCCGTACCTTCTTCGTTCACTTCTACAAATGTCTTGTGCTTTACTTCGGAGATCGCCAGGTTAGCACCGCCTTCTACCATCCTGCTAAAGTTGGCTCCACCATTAAAAGCAACGCTCATACCTAACTGGCTCAGCATGTCATTCAGCTCTTTGCTGTACTCGAGTTTGAACTTGGGCATGTAGAGTTCGTAAGTCGTTTCTTTCGCATCTGCCAGCAAAGTTGCCAGTCGGGCCGCATCGAGTTCCTGCACCACATCCTGCACCGTGCGGTCACGGCCGGGCAACAAAATCGTCATGCTGTATTGCCGGTTGCCGTAGGGCAGGTCGATTAGTTGTAGGCGGTCATCCTGGTAGTGCAGGTATTTGCCATCTCTCATCGCCATGAAGTCATGCGTTACGGTGCTGCCATTCTCCAGTTGGAAAGGGCCCGGTTGGGTCAGCTTTTTGTCGAAAGGAAAGGTCCAGGTGCCTTTAAAGTAAATGGCGTTGATCAGGAACAGGACATGCTCGCGCCGCACATCGTCTACGATCGTCTCAATTTTGCCGTTGGTTTTGCTCTTCACCCAGTTGTTCATCTGGTCTTTGGCGGTCGGAGAGGAAAAATCGAGCCCCTGTACCGTCGCGTCGTAGTAGGTTTGATTTGTTTTGATGAAAGGCGTCTGCAATTTGTACTCATTGCTGTGCCACATGGAGTTGGCAGAAGTGAATACCACCTGCTTGTCTATACCTTTCAGCAACGCGTCGAGGTCCCTGAAAGACTTGTTGATTTCTTCGTTGGTTGGCAGTGTAAAGCCGAGTGCTTTGCGCATGGCTTCTTTGGTTTCGCCATCGGCCCCGTTGTAGGCCATTCCCAACGACATGCTGATGCTCAATGGAGAGATGAAAACGTTCTCCGGCCCTTCTGCCTCACTCAGTTGCGCAAATGCCCGGAAAGCAAAATCGTTGGAGCTCGCCACTGTCTTTTCTTCCTGTGCCGTTAGCGGACGGGTGTTGGGCGAGTTATCTGCCAGCTCTTTTTTACAACCAGAAAATAAACTCACCGCCACAAGGGCTATACCTGAGAGAAATATACTTTTGCTCATGAGAAACATTGGGGTAAAATAAAGTTCTATACCTGAAAGACCCGGATTGTACCGGGATGGTTGCATGGGGTTAATTCTGGTGCTTCAACCCAGGAAAACATTGCGGCCCCACAGCCCCGCCACCGTACTCCAGCACGACCCTATCAGTATAGAGCACATAAGTACAGCCATCAATATAAGTAGCAACTAAGCTGTCAGGTATAGGTTGATCGAACAAGTTGTAAAAATACATGCCCATACCGCTTCGTTGAAAACCAATGTTAAAAGGAGAACTGTTGGTTACAGAAATGCAGTCGGCCTCATCTAACTTTAGTTTTAAAGTTTTCAGCGTCTCCTGCGACCAACCTAGTGATGCAATCATAGAGTCAACTTTTGGAGACTTGATCATCAGATCCCAATTACTATTCTGTATTGATTTGCCTGTCCGTGAATCTTTAGTCAGGATGTGAAAAATCCCCAACTCCCTGTTTCCATCAAACTCAATCTTTACAGTTTTATTGGCAGGAACTATAGATTCATAGTAAGCTTTAAGGTTTTGTATTTCGGCAGTCCTGGATTCGTAATGCTCGATCAGGTCTTGCTTAGTGTAATCCCTATCAAAAACTCCGAAGGCATACAAAACTGCTATGATGTAACCAACAAAAGAAAGGAAGCCTATACCTGCGATAATAAACACCCACTTGAGTATCTTTTTGAACATACTTTGATCTGACAAGCACCATTGGTATCAAAAATCAAGGTACTACTATTCATCAACAACTCCTCTCTCTTTATCCCGCTCCCGCAAATTTCCCGTACCTTTGCATATTAACACCAAACACAAGTACCACAAACATGGCTGAAGAAGCGGAGAAAGAAATAAGCACGTTCGAGGATTTTAAGCTGAACCGACAGCTGCTCAACGCCATTGAAGAGGCTGGCTACGAAAAGCCAACGCCTATCCAGCTCAAAGCTATACCTGTGATCATGGGCGGGCACGATGTAATGGGCATTGCCCAGACCGGCACGGGCAAAACAGCGGCCTTCCTGCTGCCAATCCTCATGAAAGTGAAGTATGCCCAGGGCACCAACCCGCGCGCCATCATCCTGGCCCCCACCCGCGAACTGGCTATGCAGATTGAGGAACACATCACTTTACTGGCCAAATATACCGACCTACGTCATACTGTTATCTATGGCGGACTGGGACCTAAAACACAGATCGAGATCCTAAGCAAAGGCATCGACATACTGGTAGCCACACCCAAACGCCTGATGGAGCTATACCTGAAAGGCGACCTTATATTAAAAGAGGTGAAGACGCTGGTGCTCGACGAGGCCGACAAGATGATGGACATGGGCTTTATGCCGCAGATCCGTCAGTTGCTGGAAGTGTTGCCACGCAAGCGCCAGAACCTGCTTTTCTCGGCCACTATGCACCCCAAGGTGGTAGAATTATCTGAGGAGTTTCTGGAATTCCCGACCCGCATTGAGGTAACACCGCAGGCTACGCCGGTTGAGACGGTGAGTCAGGTGCTGTACCAGGTGCCGAACCTGCGCACCAAAATCGCGATGCTCGAGCATATTATTCGCGACAAGGAAACATTCAACCGCGTGATCATCTTTACCCGAAGCAAGAAAAACGCTGAGAACGTGGCCAAGTTTCTGGAGCGTCGCGAGTACGGCGAAGTACGTGCCATTCACGGTAACAAAGGCCAGAACACCCGCATCAACTCCATGGAAGCCTTTAAAGGTGGTGAAGTCCGCTTTCTGGTTGCCACGGACGTCGCCTCCAGAGGTATAGATGTGACCATGGTGAGCCATGTGATCAATTTCGATGTGCCGTTTGTGTACGAGGATTATGTGCACCGCATTGGTCGTACGGGTCGTGCCGAGAATGTGGGCGCAGCCATTACTTTTGCGAACCCGGCCGAAATGTACCACATCCGCAAGATCGAGAAGCTGATCCGGATGCAGATACCGGAGGAGCCGATGCCGGCGGAAGTGAAGATTCACGACATCACATTTGAGGAGCAGCAGGCCATTGCCCGTGACATCGACCACCAGAAGCGCAGCGAGAACCCGGACTTTAAAGGCGCCTTCCACGAAAAGAAAGCTATACCTAAGAAGCGTCCGGAGAGCAAACGTGACCCGAGAGCCTCATTCTGGCAAAAGACAAAAAAGAAGAAAAAATAAGTGAGAGCACCCTGTCCGGTAGGACGGGGTGTTTTTGTTTACAGGTATAGCAGCGCTACTTCCCGGAAGCGGTAAACGAGGAAGGTCAGGATGAAACCCCACACGATGCCACTGCAGAGCATGTATATCAGGATTTGACGGCGGGGCACGCCAAACACAGCGGCTATCATGGTACCAGCTATCGGTGTCAGAAAAAGCGGTGTGAAGAAGGCAACGCCCAGTATCCCGAAATTATGCCAAATCCGGATAATGAAGCGCGTCTTGGTACCAAATACGGGCTTTTTGGCCTTGCGCCGGTATGCTGAGTACCACCGGGAGGCAGCGCGCCCTATAACGGAAAACACAAATACGCTCGTCATCATACCGGCGATCGTCAGAGACACCGTTTCTAAATAGGATAGCCCCAGCGACATACCCGTTAGGGGCCCGCCTATGAATTTCACCATGCTGACCAGGTACACTGACGCGTATTTGAGAAGTTCCGCTACCACTCTACTGCTTTAAAAGGGATGTGATCTGGTTGTTTTTACCTGACTGATGCGTATCCAGCATGTTATGAACGATGGTTCTAAGCGTTTAATTTCATCTTCATCTGATACAGGTCGATGCCTTGCGCCCAGAAATCCTTTTCTACTTTCTCCAGCTCAAATCCCAGCTTCTGGTAGAACGGATATACAAACTGACTTGTGCGTACCTGCAGCCACTGCATACCGGGCTTTTCCTTCAGCTTAGAAATACGAAACAAGGTCAGCTCCCGGCCTATACCTTTGCCCTGAAACGCAGGATGAACCAGATCCCATGACAGCCTGGCCCAAGTATAGCCATCGAAATAATTGATACCGCCCGCACCGACTACCTGGCCCTCCTGCTCTACCACAAAGTAATCTTCGCGGCGCTCCTGCAGGTATAGCAAAAAATCAGCCTCCTCCTCAGGTGCAAAGTAAGTTGGCGTGTTGAGCCGCAAAATCTGCAGCAGCGCATCCTGGTCAGCCGGGGTATAAAGCCTGATCATAATTGGCAGGTATGGCTATACCTTTGGACCGAAAGCCAGGTCGCCGGCATCGCCCAGACCGGGCACGATGTAGAAATTCTCATTCAGGCTTTCGTCCATGGCCCCAAGCCAGATGTGTGCTTCCGGCACTTCCTGCTGCACATACGCTATACCTTCCGGCGAGGCAATGGCAGCTGCAAAATGTACCTGCACCGGTTTGCCATGGCGCAGCATTCCTTTATAAGACTTCACAAGCGATCGACCAGTAGCCAGCATCGGGTCCGCCAGAATCAGAATTTTGTCGTGCAGGTCGGTCGAGGCCAGATATTCCATGTTGATCTGCAGCTCCGTGTTTTGCTCCTCCACCCGGTAAGCGCCCACAAACGTGCTGTAGGCTTTGTCAAAATAGTTGAGCATACCGTTGTAGAGCGGCAATCCGGCCCTTAAGATAGTAGCCAGCACTGGTTGTGCCGTGAGCAATTGCGTTTTGGTAGTCGACAGTGGCGTCACGATATTGCGGGTTTCGTAAGGTAGCGTTTTGGAAATTTCGTAGGCCAGCAGCTCGCCCAGTCGCTCCAGGTTGCGGCGGAAACGCAGGCTGTCATGCTGCACCGACACGTCGCGCAGTTCGGCTACAAAATGGTTGGCAAGCGATGGGGTTGCGGTGAGGATATGCAGGTTATCGTTTTGCATGGCTATGGCTGATTTGATAGGCTAAAGATACAGTCTTTCGGTCGTGTGGCAATCTCTGAGGATCAAAAACGTTAAACCGGTCAAGTGCTATACCTGTATAAGGCTGAGCTATACCTGCTTTCGTCGGTCGGCATCATGCAATTTCATGTGTTTTTGTTAATATTGTAACTTCTAAATAAGTACCTTACAAATCGCTTTCCCCTGATTAGAACTTTCTTCCTATGAGAAATATACTTGCCGCTATGGCATTTGGTCTGCTGGCTATACCTGCCGTGCAGGCGCAGGACGTGTACGTGCCTTACGACCGCGACACCTACCACCTGATAGACCGCTACCAGATTAAACTGGGAACAAAAGTGCCGGAGATGCATACTAATGTGCGCCCGATCGGTCGCCGCGACGTAGCTGCTTTGGCCGAAGCTGCCACAGGCGAGCCACGCTCCAACGCCGACATGTTCAACATCCAGTACCTGCTCAACGATAACTGGAACTACACTACGCAGGCCAACGACAATAGCAGCGAGCGCCCGATCTTCAACACCTTTTACCGCAACAAGACCGACTTGTATCATTATGAGTCCGAAGATTTTACTCTGCGTGTGAACCCGGTGCTGCACCTGGAGCTAGGCCACGATGACCAAAGCGACGGCATGCGCTACGTCAATACACGAGGTATACAGCTAGAAGGCAGCATCGACGATCGATTCGGCTTCTATACCTTCATCGGGGAGAACCAGGCGAAGTTTGCCGATTATGTGGTGGACCGCATCGAGCGCGATGGCGTGGTGCCGCACGAAGGGCTTTGGAAAGATTTTAAAGGCGATGGCTATGATTTTCTGACGGCACGCGGCTACATGAACTACTCGCTCTCGAAGCACGTGGAGATACAGCTGGGCCACGACCGCCACTTTATCGGCGACGGCTACCGCTCACTCGTTTACTCCGACTATGCTCCGCCGGCTTTCTTTCTTAAGCTAAACACCCGCGTCTGGAAACTGCACTACATGAACCTGTTCCAGGAGCTGACGGCTGACTACCGCCGGCGTAGCGGCGGCGACAGAATTCTGCCTAAAAAGTACATGGCCCTGCACCGCCTGGGTGTCAACATCACCGACAACCTGAATGTGGGTTTGTTTGAGCAGGTGATTTTCGGGCGCGAGAAAGGAAAGTTCGAGCTGCAGTACCTCAACCCGATCATCTTCTACCGCAGCGTGGAGCACAATCTGGGTAGCCAGGACAACGCCATGCTGGGCCTCGACTTCCGCTGGAATCTCTTTAACACCGCACAGCTTTACGGTCAGCTGGTGCTCGACGAGTTTGTGCTGAACGAGGTAAAATCGGGCGAAGGCTGGTGGGCGAACAAGCAGGCCGGTCAAATTGGTGCCAAGTATATCGATGCCTTTGGCCTTTCTAACTTAGACCTGCAGGGCGAGGTAAACATCATCCGCCCCTATACCTACCAGCACCGCGACGGCAGCTCCAACTACCAACACAACCGCCAGCCGTTGGCCCACCCGATGGGTGCCAACCTATACGAGTTTATAGGTATAGCCCGCTACCAGCCGCTGCCACGTCTTCATTTGGTAGGCAAAGCCATTGCCACCCGCTTCGGCCAGGACGAGATCACAGCAGAGGGCGACACCATTAACTGGGGCAACAATGTGAACCTGGATTATAACTCAAGACCATTCAACTATGGTCACGAAATTGCACAAGGTATACGCACCAACCAACTGCACCTCGACCTGACGGCTACTTACCAGTTCAAGCACAACCTGTTCGTAGACCTGAAGGGCATCATCCGCCGCACCGATGCTGAGGTGAGTTCTTTGAGCAAAAACACCGTGTTTACCTCTGTAGCCTTGCGCTGGAACATCGCCCAGCGACTGCATGAGTTTTAACAGATCATCTATATGAAACGGACCGCGCTTGTCCACCTAGGTATTAGTATGCTCTATTTCTGGGTTATTATCCTAATGTCCTGGAATGTGTCGGGCGGAGATATTCTGGCGATATTTTTCGTTTCTGTTTGCGTCCTGATACATTTGTTTGTGGTACTCCTGAGGATGATTCTGTATAAGCATAAGCGAAGCTTTTTACCATTGTTGGGAGTGTTATGTGGCTTGGCACTTCACCTACTTTCTTTTTATCTGATCTCGGAGTATAGGCAGTACAGGCACGAAGTAGCCGGCGGCAATCGAGTTGTACCCATGGAAGTAGAATAGTTAGTCTGTCACTGAAAAAAGTGGGAAGCCTTTCATAACAAGGCTTCCCACTTTCGTTTTAAAAGCCCGCTATACATACCTGTTCCATTTTAGTTATCTTTGCAGCGGCTAAGCGTGCGACAGGTATAGCATGGCCTATAATATTATAATTCATTAATACTTAAAAACTTCCGGTAAGCGGCTCGTGTGTTACGGGAAGCAAACGGAACCGCCGCCTATACCTGCAAGTGGTCAGGACGGCCTACACAACATGAAGACTTATCTCCGGATACTACAGTTTGCAAAGCCATACACTCGCTTTGTACCGCTTTATACTATTTACACCGTGCTGGGCATTATTTTCGGCCTGCTCAACTTTACGCTCCTCATTCCGCTGCTCAGCGTACTTTTCGGCACGGTAGGCGCAGACGATGCTGCCGCTATGGTGACCACCAAGCCCGAATTCAGCCTCTCGCTTGAGTATTTCAAGGATTTCTTCAACTACCATTTCGGACAAGTGATACTGGAAAAAGGCAGGCAGGGCGCTTTGCTGTTCGTGTGTATCATCATTGTATGCTCGGTTTTCCTTTCGAACCTCTTCAAATACCTGGCTTTGAGAGTAGTAGGAGCGCTAAGGGCACATGTCGTTAAAAAAATCCGCCATGCTACTTATGAGCGCGTGACGCAGCTGCACCTGGGTTATTTCAGCAACGAACGCAAAGGCGACCTGATGACCCGCATGACAGTGGATATTCAGGAAGTGGAAAACTCTGTGGTCAACACGATGACTGTGGTGATCAGGGAGCCTATTTCTATTATCGCCTTCTTTGTCGTGCTGTTTACCATGTCGGTCAAACTGACGCTTTTCACCCTGATCCTGCTTCCGCTCTCAGGTATACTCATTGCAGGTATAGCCAAGCGCCTGAAGCGGGCCGCGCAGCAAGGGCAGGAATCGCTGAGTTTTATCCTGACAATCATAGACGAAACGTTGAGCGGGATACGTGTGATCAAAGCCTTTAATGCCGAACCCTACATTCTGGACAAGTTCAACCACCAAAATGACCGATACGCCCACCTGCAGCGCTCCATCGCCAACAAGCGTGACCTGGCCTCTCCTTTTTCAGAGTTCATGGGTGTGACGGTAGTGGCTGGCCTGCTTTGGTTTGGCGGCAACCTGGTGTTGAACCAGCAATCTGAACTAAAAGCAGAAGAGTTTATCACCTACATTGTGCTCTTCTCGCAGGTGCTCGTGCCGGCCAAGGCCATGTCCTCTGCATTTAGTAACATACAGCGCGGTCTGGTATCCGGCGATCGTATCCTGAAAGTGATCGACACCAAGCCGCAGGTAACTGACAAGCCGAATGCAAAGGTTTTGCCGGAGTTCCGCCACGAAATTGAGTTCCGGGATGTGCGCTTTGGCTACGGTGACCACACGGTACTTCAAGACATCAACCTGCACATTCAGAAAGGAAAAACCATAGCTTTAGTTGGCCCCTCCGGAGGCGGCAAGTCCACGCTGGCCGACCTGATTCCGCGCTTCTACGACCCGACAGCTGGTGCTATTCTCATCGATGGCCACGACATACGGGACTATACCACAGAGTCGGTGCGCGACAAGATAGGTGTGGTAACGCAGGAGTCCATCCTTTTCAATGACACGATCTTCAATAACATCGCCTTCAACAAAACCGACGCGACCGAGGAAGAAGTGATCGCAGCAGCCAAAATTGCCAACGCCCACGAGTTTATCGTGAAGGCGCCGGAAGGCTACCAGACCCTGATCGGTGACCGGGGCAGCCGTTTGTCGGGTGGACAGCGCCAGCGCCTGAGCATTGCCAGAGCCATTCTGCAAAACCCGCCTATTCTGATTCTGGACGAAGCGACCTCGGCTCTGGATACCGAATCGGAGAAACTGGTGCAGGAAGCGTTGACCAATTTGATGAAGAACAGAACGTCTGTTGTGATTGCGCACAGGCTGAGCACAATACAGTATGCCGACGAGATTGTAGTATTACAACAGGGCAGCATCGTGGAGCGCGGCACGCACGAAGAACTGCTTCAACACGGTGGATTGTACGCGAAACTTACACAAATGCAACTGGTGTCATAATAGCATTTGGCGCTTAAGTGTTACTTACTCTTGCTTTAAATTAAATTTTGGACTCAACATTTCGGTATATTCACATTTTTTTATATTTTAGCCCGATACATTTTTGCACCAAAATCCAACCTGAAAGCATGAAAGAACTTAAGACTCTCTCGGATGTTGTCGTTTTTTGCTACGCCCTGTTTATAGCACTTTTGCTAACAAACCTGCTGGACCATAAAACCATCTTCGAGATCGCGACTGAAGAGCAGGCGCTCACCCTCTACAAAACGCTCGGGGCAGTAGGCGCCGGGCTGATGCTGATCAAACTACTGATCGGAAAACTTTACATTACGTCCCTCAAATACGACAGGCACATGGCTCAGGTAAAAATTAACGAGCTGAAAGCCGATCTGTATGAGCGCAAACAGGAATACAGAAGCAACAGCTACAAAGAATCTCTCCGTATGGAGATGGCTGTGGCGAGCAACTAATATTATACATGACCCAAACCGTAATCAAGGAGCTGCAGGAAGCGCAACAGACGCTTAACAATTTTATAGCCGACCCTAACAATATTGCTTCCATCGAAAAAGCAGCCAATGCCATGGCAGATGCCATAGCAGCTGGCGGCAAAATACTGTCGTGCGGCAACGGTGGCTCCATGTGCGATGCCATGCACTTTGCCGAGGAACTGACAGGTCGTTACCGCGAAAACCGCCAAGCTATACCTGCCATCTCTATCTCTGACGTGAGCCACATGAGCTGCGTGGGCAACGACTACGGCTACGATCATGTATTTTCCCGCTACATCGAAGCACTGGGTAATAAAGGCGATGTGTTGTTGGCGATCAGCACCAGCGGTAACTCCGCAAACGTGCTCAAGGCAGCCGCAGCCGCCAAAGCCAAAGGTATGACGGTCGTTGGCCTCACCGGCAAAGACGGTGGCAAACTGGCAGCCTTCTGCGACATAGAAGTGCGCGTTCCACACCACGGCTACGCTGACCGCGTGCAGGAAATCCACATCAAAGTCATCCATATTCTGATTCTGCTGATCGAGAAGTGGATTTGTGGGTAAGGTAAGACTGATTAAGGTATAGGTATAATTTGCTGGCGAGAAATGGCAGCCGCGGAGGGGCACCAAAACCCGCAGCGCCGTTCAGGCTGGTGAGCGTTTAGTGTTTGCTACGCAGGTATAGCTTTACTTAGATACTCCCACAGATTTATCACGCGCCTGCGAATTACCTCCCTTCGCCCCTCCTTTTGTAGCGGGCCCTACCTTCAAAACAGGAGGGTAAGTTTCTGCTACTGCCAGTTTGTAGGTATGCTTAGTAGTTTTGGTTTCGAGTGCACTAATAACATCCCCCTGCCCCCTTCAAAGGGGGAGTTTCCCACTATGGCGAATTTGTAAGTATAAGCGCTGTAGTTCCTGTCACATACCACTGGCAGGTATAGCAAGACTAACTTGCCCCGGAAGCGATGGAACAAACAGCCTTAGCCCGGTGCACTTTTCGGCGCTCCACTGTTTGAGCGGTCAGCGAGTTTGGGGAGTCTTGATTTTTTTGCTTACTTTTTTCATCAAGGAAAAAAGTAAGGCCGGCCAGGGCAAGCTATAAAACAATACGGGTTACTATACCTACAACCGCAGCTACACTAATCACAAACCAGCCATCATGCATTACCACAAGTTACGCTGACACTGTAAACTAGCGCTACACCCTCTACCCGCCTCACAGGCAATCCTATACCTACAATAGCAATACTACCCCTTACAACCTCAATAAATTTCTTTTTCCTACATTTACTACCACTCTCCGGAATCAATTACCGGCAGGCTATGTTGCGAATCTAACTTATCAAAAATTGCATTTACAGATCAACATCTAACCCCTATGCTTATCAAGACGTTTGGCAGCGCCGTGCAGGGCGTGAACGCCTATACCGTGACTGTGGAAGTGAGTGTGAGCGCCGGCGCGAAGTACTTCCTGGTGGGTCTGCCCGACAACGCCATTAAAGAAGGCGAGCAGCGTATAGAATCGGCACTGGCGCAGTATGGCTACAAACTCAAGCGCCAGAAAACCATCATTAACATGGCCCCTGCCGACATACGGAAAGAAGGCGCTGCTTACGACCTCACCATCGCGATGGGTATGCTGGCTGCCGGCGGACAAATGGCTGCTGATAAGCTTTCACAATACATGATCATGGGGGAGCTTTCGCTTGATGGCTCGCTTCGTCCGATTAAAGGGGTGCTTCCTATTGCCATTCAGGCCCGCAAGGAAGGTTTCAAAGGCATTATACTACCAGCCAGCAACGCCCGCGAAGCAGCTATCGTGAATAACCTGGATGTGATCGGGGTAGAGAATATCAAAGAAGCAATCGATTTTCTGAACGATGAGCTTGACATCCAACCAGTAAAAATAGATACCCGTGATGTGTTTCAGAATACGGCCAATCAGTATGCTGCCGACTTCTCGGATGTGCAGGGGCAGGAAAACATCAAACGTGCCTTGGAGATTGCTGCAGCCGGTGGCCATAATGTGATCATGATCGGACCTCCGGGTGCGGGTAAAACCATGCTGGCCAAGCGACTACCGTCTATCCTCCCTCCGCTTTCGATGCATGAAGCCCTGGAAACGACCAAAATACATTCGGTGGCTGGCAAACTGGGCGAGGTTTCGTCGCTGCTTGCTACGCGGCCATACCGGTCGCCGCACCATACCATCTCGGATGTGGCATTGGTGGGTGGTGGCGGTATACCACAGCCCGGTGAGATTTCATTGGCCCATAATGGCGTGCTATTTTTGGACGAACTCCCGGAATTTAAGCGCACTGCACTGGAAGTAATGCGTCAGCCGCTTGAAGAACGTCGTGTTACCATTTCGAGAGCAAAAACCACCCTGGATTTCCCGGCAAACTTTATGCTTATAGCGAGCATGAACCCGTGTCCGTGCGGATTTTATAACCACCCTGATAAAGAGTGTGTATGCGCACCCGGCCTGGTGCAGCGCTACCTCAACAAAGTCAGCGGCCCCCTCCTCGACCGCATCGACCTGCACGTAGAAGTAACCCCTGTTACGTTTGATGAAATGACAGCCACCCGTAAGTCAGAAGACAGTGAGACCATACGCGAACGTGTGGTGAGGGCGCGCGAGTTACAGCGGGAGCGTTTCAACGAATTCGACGACATCCACTCCAACGCCATGATGCCCTCGCAAATGGTGAAGGAACTCTGTCAGATCTCAGATGCCGGCCGCACTTTGTTGAAGACTGCTATGGAGCGCCTTGGACTCTCGGCCCGTGCCTATGATCGCATCCTGAAAGTAAGCCGCACCATCGCTGACCTGGCCGATAGCGACGAAATAAAAATTGAACATTTAGCAGAAGCCATTCAGTACCGCAGCCTGGATCGGGACGGCTGGGCTGGCTAAGTCATAAAAGATACAAAAACTTATATATTAAGTAATTATAAAGTTCAATACCATAAAATGGTGTTGAACTTTTCTTTTTAATACCGTTTTAATCTGCCATTGTGATTGCACTACCTTTCAAGCGAAAGATTAATCTTTTATAGACTTTTCTTGGGGGACTGCGTATTATGGGGCGTCAGGAGCCTGAAGTGAAGAAGACTTATCCTGACGGTTACACACTTAATCCAATTAACCATTTACTACTATGAAGAAGAGAATTTTAATGCTTGTATTAGCCATGACAACAGTGGTTGCCGCACACGCACAGGGACCACGATTGGGTATCAGGGCTGGTGTGAACTATGCTGGCTTTGGCGGCTCAGATGCCGACAATCTCGATCGTATCTGGGGCGGGCATGCTGGTCTGACGGCCAACTTCCCAATATCAACTGATAACTTTTTCTCTGTTCAACCCGAATTGCTTTACTCCATGAAGGGTGCCGAGACAAGTGCCGATGATGTGAAGTGGAAAATCAACTACCTGGATGTACCTGTATTGGGCCGCATAAATGCGGGACCACTGTACTTTGAAGCAGGACCTCAGGTGTCGTTTAGAATAGGCGGCGAAGTGGATGTGAATAATACAACCATCACCGATGATTTGGACGACTACAAGCGTACCAGCCTTGGATACGCAGCTGGTGTTGGCCTGCAGGCTACTCCGCTTGGGCTAAGCGTTGGCGTTCGTTATAACGGCGACATTTCTAAGCTTTATGACAACACAAACATAGGTAACTATCGTAATGACGTATTCATGCTGACGCTGGGCTATTTGTTCGGCAGCAGATAAGCGCCTCCATTAGTACAGAATAAAACTATGATACTGAAGCCCCGGTTTACGCCGGGGCTTTTTCTTGATCCCTCTGCTATACCTGTTGTGCCTTTTCCCAACTACTGTATCAGCACCGCTCACTAAGTATCCGTAACTAAGTTTTGAGTAGGTATAGTAAAGTTACGTATGCTGCAACTTCACTGAATGAGAGCCCGGATGAGTTGGCGCACAATAAGGTCGCAAATATGATCCAATTCTATAAAAATTATTCACTTGATAGTCAACCAGATGACCCCTTGTTGATAAATATACCCGCCTTATATACTCAATAAAAATATAGTTCTGCACGTATATTGCACAGGTAATACCAAAACAACCAATACCCAATTATGAAAAAGCTAGTATTTATGTTCGTGTTTGCAGTAGCTACTGCATTTAGTGCTCAGGCGCAAAACGCAAGCTTCGGTGTAAGAGGCGGTGCGAATATTTCTAACCTGTCCGGCGACCTGCGTGATGAAGACCGTTTCGAAAACAAAGTTGGATTCCATGCCGGTGTCATGGCTAACTTTGGCATCGTCGACAATTTCTTCTCTATACAGCCGGAGTTGCTCTACTCTGTGAAGGGTTTTAAGAACGAGGATTCTGAGTTTACGCTACTGGGCCAGAACTGGAGAAGAGAGGGTAAGGTGAATTACAACTACATCGACCTGCCAGTGCTTGCCAGAATCAAAGCAGGACCTTTGTATTTTGAAGCAGGTCCGCAAGCGTCTTACCTCGTGAGTGTAAACAATGAGACAAAGTCTTACCTGAACGGCCAGTTACAGAACACCTCCCGCGATGAGAACAGCAAGGATGGCCTGAAAGAATTTGAAGTGGGTTATGCAGCCGGGATCGGTTTCACTTCTGCTAACAATGCCATCAGTTTCGGAGTGCGCTACAATGGTGCCTTCAGCGACTTCGTGAAAGAAGACTTGAATTTCGACGGAGACCTGACCAACGCCCGCCATTCTACCTTCATGGTGACGGTAGGCTTGGCACTGCCAACAGGCCGCTAATTAATTTCTTAAATAGAAAAGCCGTCGGGTGCACAGCATCCGGCGGCTTTTTTGTTTCCGGCTATACCTGCTATACCTGTGCTTAACTAAATGCAGCCGTCAGGAGTACAATGAAGCAAGGCAAGACCCTAACTCGTTACTAAACACGCAACTATGAAAAAGACCATACTCCTGACAGGACTGCTGCTGATCACCTCGTTGGCAGCGGAAGCCCAGTATTACCGCTACGGCGTAAAAGCCGGGGGTGGCTTTTCCAAAGCAGCCGGCTCCGACGCCCCCTCCGACCAGATCAACCACCTGGCAGGTATACATGGCGCTTTTGTTTTCGACTATGAGTTTGCTTCCCGCCTGTCGGTGCAGCCCGAGCTCCACTACAGCCGCAAGGGCTTTACCTACGACAACTATACCTTAAACACGCCTTCCGAAACCGCCCTCACCGGCGACCTCCGCCTCGATTACATCGAACTCCCCCTTATGATCAAATTGCAGAAAGCCGCTCTGTTCGTAGAGGCCGGTCCTTACATGGGTTATCTGATCAATGTCGGCAACAAGGTTAATATGGTGAGCACTGATCCTACCCTGGATCCTCCACTCGTTCTGGGCCGCCAAGATTTCAGTCGGGATGATTTCAACAGCTTTGATGCCGGTTATGCTGTGGGTGGCGGCTTAATGCTCGAAAGCGGCTTCTTTCTGAATGTGCGCCACACGGGCAGCCTCCGCCCATTTCCGAAACAGGACCTGACCCAGCGTAACCTTGTCTGGCAACTTTCTATCGGCTTTCTGATGCCTGCAAGTAAGCCTGGCAACTGGTAAAAGCGCACTCGTATACCTTAAAAATAGCACAGCCCCGCTACTTGGATCAGTAACGGGGCTGTGCTATTTTGGAGAAGCTACTTATTTGCTCATCTCTGCGTAGTGCTTATAGAACTGCGGGATCGTCTCTATACCTTTCATGAAATTGAACACACCAAAATGCTCGTTAGGGGAGTGGATCGCATCCGTGTCCAGACCAAAGCCCATCAATACCGAGTCTAAGCCAAGCTCTGACTTGAACATCGCCACGATCGGAATAGAACCACCGCTGCGCACCGGCACCGGCTTCACCCCAAAGGTTTCCTCGTAGGCTTTTGCAGCTGACTGGTAGGCGATCGAATCCGTAGGCGTTACCACCGGCTCGCCACCGTGGTGTGGCTTCACCAGCACCTTCACACTCTTCGGTGCAATGCTCTCGAAGTGCTTCTTGAATTTCTCTGTGATCTCCTCAGAAGTTTGGTTCGGCACAAGGCGCATCGATATTTTGGCAAACGCCTGGGAAGGTATAACTGTCTTGGCGCCTTCTCCGGTGTAGCCTCCCCAGATGCCGTTCACATCCAGCGTCGGGCGAATGGAGTTGCGCTCCATGGTCACGTAGCCTTCTTCGCCATGCACATCCGGCAGGTCGAGGGCCTGCTTATACTTGTCCAGACTGAATGGGGCGCGGGCCATCTCGGCGCGTTCCTCCTGGCTTAGCTCCTGCACGTTGTCGTAAAAGCCAGGTATGGTGATGTGGTTGTTCTCGTCGTGCATCGAGGCAATCATCTGGCACAGGATGTTGATCGGGTTTGCCACAGCGCCGCCGTACAGGCCGGAGTGCAGGTCACGGTTCGGTCCGGTTACTTCTACCTCCACATAGCTCATACCGCGCAAACCAGTCGTAATCGAAGGCGTGTCGTTGCCCAGCATACCTGTGTCCGAGATCAGGATCACATCGGCATTTAATTTCTCCTTGTTATTTTTAACGAAAGTAGCCAGGTTGGCAGATCCCACTTCCTCCTCGCCCTCTATCATGAACTTCACGTTGCAAGTCAAAGCATTGTTCTGCATCATCACCTCAAAGGCTTTCACGTGCATGTACATCTGGCCTTTGTCGTCGCAGGCGCCACGGGCGTAGATCTTGCCGTCTTTAATCACAGGCTCAAAAGGAGGCGATGTCCACAGTTCATAAGGATCGGCGGGCTGCACATCGTAGTGGCCGTACACCAGCACCGTAGGCAGGCTTGGGTCCACCATTTTCTCGCCATACACGATCGGGTAGCCGGCAGTTTCGCATAGCTCCACGTTATCGGCGCCGGCCTCGCGCAGCTTTTGGGCTACAAAATCGGCTGTGCGCAGTACGTCCTGCTTAAACTTTGGGTCGGCGCTTACGGAAGGTATGCGCAGCATGTCGAGCAGTTCGTTTATAAATCGGTCTTTGTTGTCAGCGATATATTGATTCATAGTCTAGATAAATGTCCTGCGCTAAAGGTACAAAAAAAGCCACCCTTCGGAAAGAGTGGCTATTAGAATGCTTATACCTGTGGGTGGCTATACTTATTTTCGGAGCCCGAGCTTGATGTTGGCTTTGCTCTCCTCGCCATTTATCAGGCGGTTGATGTTCTTACGGTGCGTCAGTACCACCACGGCAAATACGATGAATCCGAATATGATCAGGATCGGGTTGTCGGGATGGAAACGCGGCAGTAACAGGAGGATTGGAAACGCAAGCGCCGCAATCATAGAGCCCAGCGACACATACTTAGAAGTAAAGAGCACGATCACAAAAATGACCATGCACATCAGGGCTACTTCCAGGTGTATGGCTAGCATCATACCCAGCAGCGTTGCCACTCCTTTTCCGCCCTTAAAGCGCTCGTATACCGGAAAAATATGGCCTACCACTGCTAATGCGCCCATGGCCAACTGATAGAACATCAAATCATCGGCGGGCACGGCGTTGAAGATCACCAGCAAGGCCGCCAGCGAAGTGGCTACCCAGCCTTTGAAGATGTCGATCAGCATCACGATGGTGCCCGGCTTTTTGCCCAGCACCCGAAATGTATTGGTTGCACCGGAGTTACCACTGCCGTGCTGGCGAATGTCAATCCCGTAGTATGCCTTGCCGATCCAAACGGCGGTAGATATAGATCCAATTAAGTATGCTACTATAAATAAAGCGGCAATTAAAAGTATGTTCATGACGCGTGTGCCAGGTTTCTGTTTGCATTAACCACACTTAACAGAATTTAGTGCGGTTTGCCCGTGTGTTTTTATATTGAAAAGAACCCAAATATAGGGACTAGTTATTTTAATATCCAAACGGTAGATATCTTTCCCTATACGGCCGTAATGCGGTTATCGGTTATTGCCAACCTTCCTCCTCTTCGGCATTTCCTTTTTTCTTCTTCTTTTTCTTCTTTGTGTCCTCTACTTCGTCTTCAGCCACATTAAAGCCACCCTGCTCTGCTATTGGTGCCTGAGTTGCCATTTTAAAAGGATCTTTACCGTTCAGGTAGTCGTGCTTAAACTGGTCCACGAAGCGGTTCTTGTCGATGCTCTCGCCCATGTACATGCCGTACTTACGGGAGCGACCGCCACTGGCCTTGGAGCGGATGGTTTTGTTCAGGTCAGCGTCAGACGACACAACTACCAGACCGTTTTCCAGGTAGCTCAGGAACACCCAGGTATACGGATCGGCCTGCAGGTACAGGTTCACCACCGGCTCGCCGTTCAGGTCCTGCTTTATTTCCATCAAGCCGTCCATGTTTGCGTTTATCTCCTCTTTCATCACGTTAGACAAGCCGAGCTTGCCCACGCTGTACCAGGCATTGGTTTTGTTGGACCAGCGCAAATCTACGTTGTCGAACACCATGCTGCGCACCAACTTGTTTGACAGCTTCGGTAAAGCGATCGCGCCGCCCTGGTAGCGTTGCGCGTCGCGGTTGCCGATGATGTTGCCCAGTTTGTAAAGCATCGTCTCATCACTGCCCTTGTCGCCGCCTCCGCGTATGGCCGTCTCGTTCAGCTTTTTGCCCAGCGCCGTTATAACCGAGGAGTGCATGTTCATGTCAAAAGCCATGAGCGCATCGATGGCATAGTAGCCGCTGTCGGTTTTGGCTATACCTGTTCCGGCCGATTCTATGCCGAAGTCTTTCAGGGAGTTCACCAGGTTCAGCTTGCCTTCAAAGGCTACAGTTTTGGAACCCTCGTTGTAACGCAGCTCGCTGCCTTCGTAAGATCCGGCAGCTGAACGGGCGGCATCCGTAATCTTAAATTCGCTTTTCTCCTTGTCGTAAGACAGGTCGCCGCTTACGGTAAAAATGTCCAGGTCGTCCTCGTACTGCTTCTTCGAAACAAAAGTGTTGTAGGGTTTAAACGTTCCACGTGACAGGTGCAGACCGGTGTACAGCTGGTTTCCGTCCGGCGCCTTCTGCTTCATGATCGGGATGCGCACGTTGTCCGGGTTCAGGGAGTCACGCTTGAACGGGAACCAGTCCGAGTCTTCTTCGTTTCCGGTGAAGTTCAGCTTCAGGTCGCCATCAAAATCCATGTGCGGGCGGTAGGAATACATCGTCACGTTTCCTCTGTAGCGAATGTGCGGGAAGATGTAGAAATTATCCGTTTCGCGCACCAGCGACTGTGCATAGGTTGTGTTGATGCTTGACTTCTTCTTCAGTTCGTGCTGCTTGTACAGGAAGTCGGCAAACTGCAGCTTAAACGAATCGGATGCGGCATTCTGATAATCATGTATAGCCGTACCACTGAAGGCATTGCGCGATAGCACGTTGATATTGCCTGAATACAGTTTGTGAAACTGCTGCAGAGAGTCAGCCAGAACGCGTGCATTGCGCAAGGTAGTAATGGTTGCACCTGCCGCCACAGATACTTTACCGCTGTCAGGTATAATGTGCACATCACCTACAGGTATGTAGGGCACGCCGCCTGCCAGAATAGAGTTTACTTTGAGGTCATACTCACCGGTGGCGGCGCTAAAGTACAGGCCTTCCTGCTCCGGGTGCTGCGAGTAGAAGTAGTTTTTACCGCTTGCGTCATCGGCTGCCAGACTTACCTTTTGCTGCTTCATATCCCAGGTGGCGCGGCTCATAGATGTTTTGTACTGTGCCTTCGGGAACTCAATACTCGCTATACCTGTCTGCTCACTACCAAACTCGACAAAGCGCTTGTCCAGGTCGTAGCTAATGGCCATATCCGTCGCTTTCATGGCTGGCTTACCTTCCACATCCGATTTCACGATCATCTGTGCATTGTTGCCCGACAGGTTGCGCCCTTTGAACGAAAGCTTTTGTGACACGATGTTGGCATCGGTGTTATCCAGTTCGCCATCGCCATACAGTCCGCCCGGCGACAACTTGGCTGTACCCGTAAACTTGAATTCTTCTTTGTAGATCTTCATCGGGTCCTCGGCAGCGGCCATCAGGTACATGGTGTCCTGCTTCGGCACCCAGATCATTTCATAGTGCCCCAGGCTGGCCATCGGGAAGCTGGCCTCGCCGCCTCCTGCTTCCACTTTCGCGCTGGCTCCTTTTTGGGTCACCACTTTGTCGAGGTAGTAGGTATACTCCGGCGCCTCTAAGGTCGAGGTCAGGTACTTGAGTTTGCCCCGGCTCTGTATACCTGCCGAGGTCATCATAATGGTATCATAGGCTATACCTTTGCCGCCGAATGCTGGCAGTCCTTTCGGGCCGGGCTGGTAGTAGAAGCCAAGCGTTTCGTCCGGCATCATGGTAAGCTTGGTCTTGATCGGCGGAAAAATATCGCCGGAATAGAAGGTGCCATTGAAGCCGAGCATGCTTTTGCCTTTGCTCAAACTGTCGAGTTTGTAGGACGGGATATCGAAGTAGACGGTGCTGTCGTAAGCACCTGCCAGTACGTCCGGCCTGGCAAAGGCCACCTGCCCACCCATCGGCGAGTCAAATTTCGGATACTCCGGGTAGTGCTTGCGACCCGACTTGTTGTTTGGCTTGTTGATGTAGAGCTTACCGGACATTTTGCCCGACCGGCTGGTCATTACTTGCTCCAGTTCTTTCTTTTTGCCTACCGCATGGCGTTTCTTTGTCACAAAAGCCACGGTGTCCAGCTTCTGCATATCGATCATGAACTCATTATAATCGAACTTGAACTGAGAGCCTCTGAAGTTCAGACGGCCTGCGTACAGCCTGCCACCGAACTCCATGTTGCGGTTGTCAAGCAGGTGCACAATGCTGCTGTCAGGCACGACGTAAACGGTAGAAGAGTCGTTGTTGAAGGCCATTTTCTCTACACCTCGCACCGTCAGGCGGTTGCTGTTCAGGTTGAGGGTCGCATTACGGCCAGACGGTACCACCGATTTGATCACCAGGTGGTCGTAGTCGCTCAGGTTCTGTGCTGAGCCCACATAATGCCAAGCCTTCGGCTTCAGGGAAATAAAGTTAGTCTGTCCGTCGTAGGTCAGGTAACCTTCGCGTGCCAGGCTGATGGCCGCTTCCCGCACCGCTTTCTCGTTCAGTTTCGATGCCTTGGCCACATCGAATGCGTAGAAGTCGTTGGTTTTGGCTTTGGCGGCATACGACACCAGCACCTGCAGCGGGTGGAAACTAGCTACACCGACCAACTGCTGAAAACGCATGTTAGAGAAATACTGCGCCGATTCCAGCTGTACAGGTATAAGGGTTTTGGTATTCAGGATCGAGAAATTGATATGTGGCGTGCCCAGGTTCCAGGCAACACGCTCAGCTGTGATCTCGAACTTGTGATAGCTGTCGTAGAAAGGAGACTTGCTATACACACCTTTATCGCGGGTCAGGACCAGTTCGCGGGTTGGCTTGGAGTAGCGCAACTGCATAGCCGGATGTGTAAGCGAGTCGCGGCGCTGGTTTTGGTAAATGGCTACGTAAGCCCTGTTGGCAAATATAATGGAGTCGTTCAGGTTGTAGTTGTGGGCCATAGACCGGAACTTCTTCTTCCCATCTTCCAGTACGGCCAACGCAGAAATACTACCGTCGAGTGGCTTACTACCGATCAGGTTGCCGGCCAGCGTAAAACCACCGGAATAGACTATATCTTTGCCCAGGCTTTTTACTTTTGCATCGTTGGTGTAGGAGGCAAAACGCGGATAGGATTTCTCTCCGTTCGTGCCGGCTTTGGTGCTTCTGAACTCAAAAATACCCTCAATCGGGGCGTCGAGCACAGCATTGTAGGTGATGGTGGCTTCAGGTACTTTGAAGGCGGCTGCAGTAATATCAAAATTGAATGCCTTGAAATCGGCTGAGACCGGCTTGCCGTCAGCTGTCCATGAAAAAGAGCCGCCCTCCCCGACGAACAGATTGCTCGCCAGCATCAGGTGCCCGCTCGTTTTCATGATGGCAGTGGAATCGTGTATAGTAGCGAAGCTCAGGTTGACGTTATCAAGCTTCAGTACCGGGCCGCTCGCCTTTGGCTGGGCAGGTATAAACATCTTCTTGAAGTCGTCGCGGCGCTTCTTCTCAGCTACTTTTGGGTCTACTTTTTTTGCGGCAGGCTTAGGCGTATCCCAGGCATCTCCCCAATCGTCAGCAGTAGCCTCTTTGCTTTCGCCCGCTACCTCATCATCCCAAGAGAAACTTTCCCAGTCGCTTACCTCCTCCGACTTTTCTTTGTCTTTCGGGGCTGCCTTGCCTTCATAGGCAAAGCTCACGGCGCCCCCTGTGGTGCGGAGGGTATACTGCTTGTTCTGGTAAAGTATACCTGTGCTCAGGTAACTGCTGCTGGTCTTAAAGAAACGATCGAGGGCTGCACCCTCATCCTGCTGCACAGCCTTGGCCACTACTTCCAGCATGTTGTCGATCTGAGCACCACGCATGTTCTGATGGTTCACGGCGCCCACCAGCATCTCGTAGAAGTTCTCGTAATGCGGATTGACGCGCAGCTTCTTGCGGTACATCAATTGCGAAATGTCGATCACCTGCTGTTTCTGCTTATCGGATAGTCGCTGGTTGCCCCACACGCTCTCCAGGGCAGCTCCCAGTGCTTCGGCATTTTTGGCTTTGCCAGTCACCAGCATAGCTTTGGCATCGGTGATATACTGCGCCGGGTCAGTTGCCAGCTTAGTCTGGGCTTGTGCTGCGAATACAGCCAGGAAAAATAAAAAGGGTAGAAGTTTATATTTCATAGGTCGGAAGGATAATCAATTACTTGTTCTTAAAAATAGCAGACACCCAGTTGTTCTTGGTGCGGTGCGATACGTAGGTCAGTCCCAGTTCAGCTGCCCGCTCCTGCAGCGCAGGCAAGTCTTCAGTATAAAAGCCGCTCAGCAACAAGGTGCCTGCTGGCTTTAGCACCGCCACATACGCTGGCATGTCTTCAAGCAGCACGTTACGGTTTATGTTGGCCAGGATAATGTCGTAAGGCTGGTCTCCTTCAATTGTCTCGGCACCGCCCAGTCGCACGTCTATACCTGCGTAGCCGTTTTCCTGCGCATTCTCGCGGGCATTTTCTACTGTCCAGTCTTCTATTTCTACGGCTACGATCTCAGCAGCGCCCAATTCTCCGGCCATAATGGCCAGTATACCTGTGCCGCAACCCATGTCCAGCACGCGCTTGCCCTGGTGGTCCAGTGTCAGCTGGTTTTCGATCATGAGCGTAGTCGTTTCGTGGTGGCCCGTGCCGAAGGACATTTTCGGGTTGATCACGATGTCATACTTTGCCCCGGCCGGTTTCTCGTGGAACGACGCCCTCACAGATACCTGCCCGCCGATGAAGAGCGGCTCGAAATTACGCTCCCACTCTTCGTTCCAGTTCTGCCGCTCGATCTTCTGTACCTGATATTCCACGGTGGTATACCCGGCGTAGCGGGAGATCATGTTAGTGAGTTCGCGCTGATCGAACTTGTCTTCGTCGATGTAAGCGTTAAAACCCTCGGCTGTGTCTTGGAAGGCATCGAATCCCAACTCTCCCATTTCGGCAGTGAAGATGTCGGCAAAATCGGGGCTTACTTTCAGGGCTACTTCTATAAAATCCATGTGTGTTGGTTAGGGGCGACACGCTGCGTAGGAGCGCACGTTGGTAAAGTGTACAGTAAAATCAGCAAAATTCCGGTTATCGGTCACGTACAGTACGTGGTCTGCAAAGGCTTTCTTGTTGGTGATGTGCCAAACGCCGGTGGCATCGGCAAAGAGCTTGTTGCTTTCGCGGTAAACCACCATGTTGGCAAAGGCTTCTTCATCGCCCAGGTATACCGTATAGGCAGCAGTGTTCTTGTACCTGGGGTCGCGCTCCAGGTATACCGAACCGTAGATGCGGCAAATGTCATTGCTGGCTACGGTGACGGGCGAGGGGGCTGCTGGCTGCGGTGCCACCAGGTATGGAAGCAGCGATAACCAAAAGGATATTATCAAAATCATAGCAGATAATTTAGCCAAATATAACTATATCTACAAGAAAAAAGGCTGCCAACTTTTTTAGTTAGCAGCCTTTTTCCTGTGTTACCTGATTCTTAGAACGATTTGATAATGTCGGTAAAGTCGCGTGATTTAAGCGAAGCTCCTCCGATCAGGCCACCATCAACGTCTGGCTGAGTGAACAATTCCTTTGCGTTGCCCGGGTTACAGCTGCCTCCGTACAGGATCGAGCAGTTGAAAGCCGCTTCGGCATCGAACATGCGTGAAAGCTGCTCGCGAATGTAAGCATGCATTTCCTGCGCCTGCTGGCTGCTGGCCGTGCGGCCTGTGCCAATAGCCCAGATCGGCTCGTAAGCTACCACCACCTGGTCAAACTCCTCGTTGCTCAAATAAGAAAGACTGTCGTGCAGCTGTTTGCCCACATAGTCGAAATGGCGGTCTGCGTCACGCTCCTCTAGCGGCTCACCGCAGCAGAAGATCGGCGTTATACCTTGCGCAATGGCCGCTTTCAGTTTTTTGTAAAGTGCCTGTGCATCTTCGTGGTGGTACATGCGGCGCTCACTATGACCTATGATCACGTACTGCACTCCCACCGACTTTAGCATACCAGCCGACACCTCACCTGTAAAAGCACCACTTTCGTGTTCGCTCACGTTTTGCGCAGCCAGGTGCATCAGGTCATTGCCCTGGGTTAGCTTGCCCACGCCCTGCAGGAACGGGAAAGGCGGTGCCACGATCACGGTCACATCGCCGTTCACTTCGTCTTTCACCATGTTATCAATTTCCGATACCAGCGAAAGCGCCTCCTCGTAGGTCTTGTTCATTTTCCAGTTACCGGCAACAATTCGTTTTCTCATGTTTTATAGTAGCTATTGATTTTTTTTGATTTTCACCTATACGGCAAGTTAACAAAATATAGTATACCTGCCTTGCTATACCTTAAAAACAAAAGCCGCCGCAAATTCAATTGCGGCGGCTTTTATACCTTACGTTACAACCTTTCCTTCAGGAACCTGGCCGTATGGTTATCCTCCAGTTTCGCCATCTCCTCCGGCGTGCCTTCGAACAGCAGGTGCCCTCCGTTAGTACCTCCTTCAGGCCCCAGATCGATGATCCAGTCGGCGGACTTGATGATGTCCATGTTGTGCTCAATGATGACGACCGTGTTGCCGTTCTCGATCAGCGCATTGATGGACTGCAGCAGTTTGTTGATGTCGTGGAAGTGCAGACCGGTGCTTGGCTCATCGAAGATAAACAGAATATCCTCCTGATGCGCCTGCACGCCTTTGGTCAGGAACGAAGCCAGCTTCACGCGCTGCGCCTCACCTCCCGACAAAGTGTTGCTCGACTGCCCCAACCGAATGTAGCCCAGACCCACGTCGTTCAGTGGTCTCAGTTTCTCTACGATCTTTGACTGATCGGCGAAGAAATCGATGCTGTCGGCAATGGTCATGTCCAGCACTTCCGAAATGCTTTTGTCCTTATACCTGACATCGAGCACGTCCTGCTTAAAGCGTTGGCCGTTGCAGCTCTCGCAGGTCAGGTAAATGTCAGCCATAAACTGCATTTCGATCTTCACCTGCCCCTCACCCTGGCATACTTCGCAGCGACCACCTTCGATGTTGAATGAGAAGTGCGACGGCTTAAACCCACGCGACTTGGCCAGCGGCTGATCAGCGTACAAGGAACGGATCGCATCGTAAGCCTTCACGTAGGTTACCGGGTTGGAGCGCGACGACTTCCCGATCGGGTTCTGGTCCACGAACTCGACGTGCCGGATCTTGTTGTAGTCACCGGCCAGTTTATCAAATTTACCGGTCGCCTCGGCTGTGTTGCCGTGCAGTTTCATCATGGCCGGAGCCAGTATTTTTTTGATCAGGGTAGACTTGCCAGAACCACTCACGCCTGTCACCACAGTCATCACGCCCAGCGGCACTTTCACGCTCAGGTTTTTGAGGTTATTCTCACGGGCACCCTGTATTTCAATAGCATTTCGCCATTTACGGCGCTGCGCCGGCACCGACACCTCCATCTCGCCGCTCAGGTATTTGGCGGTATAGGTATCGGCAGTGCGTATCATCTCATCCAGCGTCCCCTGGAACATCAGGTTGCCACCACCCGAGCCAGCCTCCGGACCAATATCGATCAGTTGGTCGGCAGCACGCATCATTTCTTCTTCGTGCTCCACCACAATCACGGTGTTGCCCATTTTTTGCAAAGAGCGCAGCACACCGATCAGTTGCTCGGAGTCCTTCGGGTGCAGACCGATACTTGGTTCATCCAAAATATACATGGAGCCTACCAGGGCACTACCCAGCGAAGTCGCCAGGTTGATACGTTGGCTCTCGCCACCGGATAATGTATTGGAAAGTCGGTTTAGCGTGAGATAGCCCAAGCCCACCCGCACCAGGTAGCCGAGGCGGTTGGTCACTTCCGTCACCAGCCGTTCTGCTACGTTGCGTTCGTGCTCGGTCAGCTGCATGTTCTCAAAAAATGCCAGCGACTGTGTGATCGGCATCAACACCAGATCAGTGATGCTCTTGTCATTGATCTTCACATAACTGGCGTCTTTGCGCAAGCGGGAGCCTTTGCAATCGGGGCAGGTGGTGCGGCCACGGTAGCGCGATAGCATCACGCGGTACTGTATTTTATGCGTCTGTGCTTGCAGGTGTTTAAAGAAATCGTTGAGTCCTTCGAAGTATTTGTTGCCGGTCCACAGCATCTCCTGCTCTTTTTCGGAAAGCTCACTGTAAGGGCGATGGATCGGGAAGTCGAATCGTATACCGTTCTTCACGAGCGGCTGCAGCCATTCGTTCATCTTTTCAGATCGCCAGGGCGCAACGGCTCCTTCGTATACTGTCAGGCTCTTGTCAGGTATAACCAGATCCGGATCTATACCTAGCACACTGCCAAAACCCTCGCAGGTCTGGCAGGCTCCGTAAGGATTGTTAAAGCTGAAGAAATTGACAGAAGGCTCTTCGAACACCATGCCGTCGAGTTCAAAGCGATCGGAGAAAACACGCTCTTCGCCGTCGCCATACTTCACACGACACTCCCCGTTACCTTCAAAAAAGGCGGTTTGCACGGAGTCAGCAATCCTGAACTGCAGGTCTTCGTCTGATTTGTAAATCACAGCGCGATCCACGAGAATGTATACCTGCTTGCCCAGCTTCGGCTTTTTCTCTTCCAGCAGCTCTTCGATAAAGTATACCTGTCCGTCGGCGTAAATACGTGAATAGCCTTTTTGAAGCAGCAGATCCAGTTCTTTGGCAAGCGTGCGCTCTTTGTGCAGTTGCAGCGGCGCCAAGATCATCACACGGGCTTCATCCTCTAACGAAAAGATAAAGTCCACCACATCGGCCACGCTGTCTTTTTTCACGACCTCACCCGAAACAGGTGAATAAGTTTTGCCAATGCGGGCGTAGAGCAGCTTCAGGTAATCGTAGATCTCGGTGCTGGTACCCACGGTAGAGCGGTTGTTCTTGATACTCACCTTTTGCTCGATGGCAATGGCCGGGCTGATGCCTTTGATGTAGTCCACATCAGGCTTATCCATACGCCCCAGAAACTGACGGGCATACGAGCTCAGGCTTTCCACATACATGCGTTGCCCTTCGGCATACAGCGTATCGAAAGCCAGCGATGATTTGCCGGAGCCGGAAAGGCCGGTGACCACAATGAATTTGTTGCGCGGCAAGGCCACACTGAGATTTTTGAGATTGTGCACGCGGGCGCCTTTGATGATAATGTGCTGGCGCGGATCGAGTGTTTCGAGGTTATTTTCGGATGTGTTTGCCATAAAGTATAGCGCAGGCTAGATAAAGCCCACGCATGACGAACTGATTTTTTTACGATGTAAAGATACAAATACCCGGTCGCATTCTGAAGGCTTTTTACCCCTTGGCACTATACCTGGCTTTTGGCCAAAGCATGCAACACGGCATCCTTTTGAAACAGCTACAGGTATAAAAAGGTTTAGCTTTCTATTACTATTTAAAGGTATAGGCCTGTCTTGGTTTCTGCCTGTGCTTTACTGGCGGCGGTTATAGAACCCGTCTGTTCCTAAACTTTGCCAAATGATTAAACTGCAGTCCCCTGCTTCCGTATGTATGGGTTACGATCTACAACCAATAAACTAACACAACATGGGAAAAGGAGATAAAAAATCGAAGAAAGGCAAAATCGTAAAAGGCACTTACGGCAACAGCCGCCCAAGACAGGCTACCAAAAGGAAAGCCGCCGAGAAGAAAGAGGGCGCTGCCAAGTAGCACCACCACCCTACCACATCAGCAGTCCCATGCCCCGCCTGTCGGGGCATGGGACTGCCTTTTTTAGACAACCTCCATCTCCGGCGTCAGGTCCAGCTTGCGCAGCTTGTCGGCCTTTAGGGCCGTTATACCTACTACCAACAGTGTGATCGCGCCGCCCAGCACCACAGAGGGCACCGCGCCCATCACCTTAGCCATTGTTCCTGCCCGGAAGGCCCCTATCTCGTTGGACGAACCGATAAAGATACTGTTCACCGAAGAGACGCGCCCCTTCATATACTCCGGTGTCAGGGTATGGAGCAGCGTGGAGCGGATGATGACACTGATGCTGTCGAAGGCGCCGCTCAGCACCAGCAATACCAGCGAGAGCCAGAAACTGGTAGATAACCCAAAAAAGATCAGGCTCAATCCGAAGCCTGCCACGCACCAGAGCATGATTTTTCCGGCTTTGATGGTAATAGGGTAATAGGCCATCCAGACGGCCATCGCCACCGAGCCGACAGCAGGCGCAGCCCGCAGAAAACCGAGCCCCTGCGGACCAACCAGCAATATGTCCGAGGCGAAAACTGGAAGCAGTGCCACCGCTCCTCCAAACAGCACCGCGAACATATCCAGGGAGATGGCGTTCAGGATGACTTGGTTGCCGAACACGAAGCGTATACCTGAGCGCAGACTCTCCATCATGTTCTGCGGATTGACATTTTCCGGGAGCGCCTTCCCGCCGATCAGCGCGAAAGAAGTGAGTGCCAGCAAGACAAGCACGGCATCCAGGGTATAGGCCGCTGTGATGCCGTAGAAACCGTACACCAGTCCGCCCAGGGCGGGTCCTACCAGCGAGGCAGCCTGCCAGGTGGTACTGCTCCAGGTGATGGCATTGGCGTAGAGTTGCTTGTCGGCCACCAGTTGGGGCATAAACGAGAACACGGCCGGCCCCATGAAACCACGGGCGATGCCGCTGACAAAGATGACGACATAAATCGGTAGCACACCATACAGCGGCAACACATGACTCGCATCCAGGGTAAAGTACAGCAGCGCCAGCGAGCAAAGAAGCAGCACCGCCACCACCGTCACGATGATTTTCTTGCGGGGCACCGTATCGGCCACGTAGCCAGCGTACAGCGACACAAAAATGGAAGGTATAGCCTCCGCCAGCCCGATCAGGCCCAGGGAGAAGACATCGTCAGTAATGGCATAGATTTGCCAGCCGACAATAACGGCCTGGATCTGCATGGCCAGCGTGATGCACAGCCGCGCCGATATATAATGCCTGAACTCCGGCAACCGGAGCACGGCGTAAGGGTCGTGCCTGCGGGTTGACTTAGCGCCCATTTCCCTTTATCCTCCACAAATAGGTTTTCATAGCCACAAAGCTACGCCATCGTGCGCATACCTGCAGAATGTCTGCCAGAGTAAAACCGGCCCAGCTGTTAATCGGTGAGCAATCCGAACCAGATCTAGAAGGCAGCTTTTTATCTTCAGTCTACTCAGCAAGCCGCATTGTCAGGCCACCGGATAAATCGTAAAGGGCTGTATACCTATGTTGTATAAAATTATTTGGAATTATATGACTTAAACTGTAACACTCCCTCCGGTATAGAAGTATAATTTTTTAAGGAGCGGCCACCCCCTCATTTAGCAGCCGACTTCTGCGTGTCAGACAACACCAACCTGTGCTGATGCATGCTTCTGGTGCTTACAGCGCCATATTATTCTTTTATTAACAATCCTTTTATGGGTTAACGCAGCCAACTCAGGACCGTATCCTGAGCAGAGGAACTGCCGACTTTATTGATTATTAATATTTAAAAATATCAACATCATGGAACAACTGGACATCCGCAAATTATTGGAAAACATCGAGAGGAAGGTGTACCAGCAGGAAATCACTTCAAGCTCTGACGTGACACAACTGATCAACACTGAAATCGCAAAGGCTATCAACCTTAATAGCAAAGTAGCTGACGGGGAAGGCCTGCAGTACCAGAATATCCCGTGCACTACCATCGAGTGCTATCTGGAGCACCTCAAAGCAGTAGAGGAAAAACTGAAATGCCCTGCTGACATCACCGCACAGTGCAAGCCTGTGGAAGAGCGTGAGATAAACCGCCGTCTGCTCCTCATCCTGAACCGTTTGAAGCGATACAACCGCGAGTAGTCAGCATTTGTAGTAATAACCTTATCCTTCGTACAGACGATCAGTTCTTACGAAGGATTTTTTATGACCTTTATATGCCCATAATGACCAATGTCATTTTTCCCGTGCTTCAGTGCTGGTAATTTTGTAAACCTATGAGGTTTCAATTTGCAGCAAATGAAGGAAGATATTAAAGACGAACAAGATATAAAACTGCTGGTTGACTCGTTTTACGCCAAAGTAAACGAGGACGATCTGTTGGGGCCTATTTTCAATGGCTTTGCGAATGTGGACTGGGAGCACCACCTTCCCATCATGTACAACTTCTGGAGTTCAGTTCTGTTTGGCACCATGGCCTACAAAGGGCAGCCTTTCCCCAAACACATGCGCCTGCCCATAGACAGGCAGCATTTCGCACGCTGGGTGATGCTATTTAGTGAAACTGCAGACGAGCTGTTTGAAGGCGATAAAACAAAGGAGTTGAAGCAGAAGGCAACCAGCATTGCGCAGGTGTTTCAGATGAAATTAGGCCTTCTGGGCATTATAGGCAAAGAAATGACCATCTAAAGCAGCTTATTAGCACAAGAGAGCGGCAGTCGCCCCGGGTTACATCCTTGGGGCGACTGCCGTTTTGCTTTGCCCTATACCTTATTCGTCTCCCTGATCAGTACTAATCTCCTCCCTGTCAGCACTATATACGTAAATACTATATGTTGAAAAATAAATTTAACTAAAAGCATATACGTTTACATTATCTTGCCGTATATTAGGGAACGATAATTCTTTACTGGCATATAGCACCTTTAATATTTTTTGCTAAGGACACCCGGCTATGTTTGCGCAGTCAAAATGCATTCTCTATATTTGATTTCCATTTCAAAAAAATATTTGTTCTAACAGCTTAACGCAACAATATGGTATAAAGCTCTACGTTAAACTAATGTAGCTTTACGATGAATACAACTACCCAGCTGAGCGACTCTGCTTTAGTCTCGCTCTACATCGCAGGTAACGAAAATGCGTTTGAACAGCTAGTAAACAGACACAAGAACAAAGTATTCACTACGATCTTACTGATTGTTAAGGACACGTATACCGCTGAGGACCTCATGCAGGATGCTTTTATTAAGGCAATCCACACCATGAAAGGTGGCAGGTATAACGAGGAAGGTAAGTTCTCTTCATGGATATGCCGCATTGCCCATAACCTGGCAATCGACTTTTTCCGTAAAGAGAAAAGAAGCCCGATGATCACGCTGGAGGACGGTAGCAATGTGTTCAATGCCTTGTCTTTTGCAGAAGACTCCGCTGAGTCGCAGCAAATAAAGGAGGACACCCATGCCCGACTACGCGAGCTGATCCAAACGCTGCCACAAGCACAGCGGGAAGTACTCATGATGCGCCATTACGCTGACATGAGCTTCCAGGAGATAGCAGAAGCAACCGGTGTGAGCATCAACACAGCTTTAGGTCGTATGCGCTACGCATTGATCAACCTAAGAAAAAAGATGCTAAACAGCACCATTGCTTATGATAAAAACCTCTACTCAGAATGAGCTGATCCAGTACGTATACGATGAGTTGGCAGACCCTGCCCGCGAGCAACTGGAAACAGCACTGATGCACGACAACGAGTTAGCCGAGAGCTGCTCCGAGCTCATGCTCATCCAGCGACTGTTAAGCGGCGCGGCCAAAAGCCCTAGCAAGCAGTCTATCGACAACATTTTAAATTACTCAAAAAGCTTAAGTTTGCAGTCTTAACCGACTGCAAACTTTTTTTATGCGCAAACGAGAACGCTACAAGCTGCTGATCGAGCACTTTACCCAAAACTTTCCGGATCCGGAAACCGAGCTAGCCTATACCAATCCCTTCGAACTGATACTGGCTGTAGTGCTCAGCGCCCAGTGTACCGATAAACGCGTGAACATGGTAACGCCTGCCCTGTTCGAAGCATTCCCGACGCCAGAGCATCTGGCTGCGGCCACTCCGGAAGATATCTTTCCAATTATTAGAAGCATTTCCTACCCTAACAATAAGGCCAAGCACTTGGCGGGTTTAGGAAGAATGCTCGTGGAGCAGTTTAACGCGGAGGTACCTAGCACAGTCGAAGAACTGGTGAAGCTGCCGGGTGTAGGTCGAAAGACGGCCAACGTGATCGTGTCAGTGATCTGGAACCAACCGGCTATGGCTGTGGACACGCATGTGTTTCGGGTGAGCAAGCGACTGGGCCTGGTTTCGAAAACAGCCAAAACCCCGCTGGAAGTTGAAAAAGAGTTGGTGGCCAACCTTCCACAAGAGCTGATCGCCAAGGCGCATCATTGGCTCATATTGCATGGCCGCTACATCTGCCTGGCGCGACGGCCGAAATGCGAGGAATGCCCGCTCACGCATTTCTGTGCTTTTTTTCAGAAGTACTACCCCAATATACCCGACGACCCTGAAAATAAAGTAGGAGGTATAGCCTGATAAAAAAAGCGGGGGCAGACACTAAATGGTCTGCCCCCGCTTTCACTATGGGAATCTTATCAGGGATTACATTCCCTGCTGTTGCTTCTTGTACTCCCCTCTTTTTTTGTGCTCACCTGATTTTTTGTGCTCGCCTGACTTGTGGCCTCTCTTACCATCAGCACGCTTCTGCTTCATCTCCGCGCGATCGGTTTCGTACTTGGCATACTGCTCTGCTGACAAGATGCTCTTAAGCTCGGCCTGCCACTTCTCGTGACTTGCTTTTCTGGCTTCCTGCATCTGTGCTCGCTGCTCAGGCGTTTTTTCCGTAGTCGCTTTGTGACTCTCTTGCATGGCTTTCATTTCCTGCGCATGCCGCATGTTCAGTTCCTGGAGTTGGTTTTTCTGCGATGCACTCAATTCCAGCTTCTGCGCCATCCTATCGGTTTTCATCTGAGCCATTTCCTCAGGGCTTTTTTGGGCTCTGTCTTTCATGGCTCCACGCATTTCGCTGCGCGGCTTTTGGTCTTGTGGCTTGGTTGTGGTCTGTGCGTAAGCGCCGCTGCCAGCAACTAACATTCCGAGCGAAAGGGCTGCTATTATCTTCTTCATATTTCTTTCTCTTTTAAATTTCTGGTTGGTTCGATCAGTAGCAAAGTTCAAATTTGCACATGTGCTCTGCTATACCTGCCTAAACAAAGGCTGTGCCAAAAACTCAATCGCAACTTGCACAGCTTCGTAAGCAACTGTTTTGCAAGAGCATGAGTCGAAACAGAGCAGGGGGCAATTTGAAAGCATGCTATACCTGAGCCGTCACTATACCTTTCGGAATCTGAAAATAATGGCACTGAAATAAATTCATATCCCTATATTTAACTATTCATCACTATACCCTTTAAGCTTATGCAAACTTCTACATCTATCAAACTATTTGTATCCTTCCTACTGCTCTTTGTTAGCTTTTCGGCAGTACAAGCCCAGACGCAGTTCACTGAGCGTAAAGGCGGACATTCCTATTCCATGGAAATACCAAGTTACATGGTGAAAACCTACGAGCTGAATGATGTAGCCAGTCTGCAGTACTTCAACAAAAACAAAGACGCTTACGCCATCGTGATAGAGGACTCTAAAGATGAGCTGGAGACGAAGGGGATGATGTTTGAGAATGCGACAGATTTTCTGGACAGCTTTACCGCTGACTACAAGAAGGAGGAGAAGAGACGCAAGCTGAGCAAGACAAAGGCCTTCGAATCAAACGGAAACAAAATTGCACAGAATGAATTGAAGTGGACGGATGAAGATGGCGACTTCTTTATGCTGATCACAGCTGTAGAAACGAAAACACACTTTTACAAAGTGATCTGCTGGACGCTGGCCGCAAATGCCCCACAATTAAAAGAAGACTTCAAGCACTTGTCGGAGAGCATCAAGGACTAGATCCTATACCTTGCCCGTTACCTTCAACAGGATTTGCTCTACCTGAGCGGCAAGTTGCTGGCGGTCGAATAGTTGCCGGGCGATGGCTTGTCCGTTTTGTCCGGCCAGCCGCCGCTTCTCATTGTCCGATAGGATCTCTCTTATTTTCTGGGCCAGTTGATTTGGCTGACCTGCCGGGCAATACCAACCGCAGTTGTACTGCTCCACAAATGTTTTCGTCCAACCAGGATTCGTTACCAGCACGGGCACGCCACAAGCCAGGCTATCGTACAGCTTGGCCGGCGAATTAGAGGCCAGCACAGGTAGATCGTTGAAAGTAATAAGCGACAGGTCTGCCAGCTTGAACAGCGTGAACACATCGGGCCGTGGCTGTGGGGGAAGCAGCACCAGGTTAGAAAGTCGCAGCGATAGCCTCCGGAGCTCGTCATCATAAAAACCTCCACCTGCCAGCACGAACACAATGTCCTGCTGATCGGCCATCGCCTCAGCTGCCTGCATGATGGTAGGGATATCGTTGGCCCGGCCAAAGGTACCGGCATAGAGCACCACTTGCTTGCCTTGTAATAGGTATCGCCTGCGCAGTGCTGCTACCTTCTCAGGAGTCACGGCATCAACCATTTCGATGTCAGTGCCATTCAGGATAGTGGTCACCTTGTCGCGCGCTATACCTTGGCTTACTACGTAGTCTTCCATGTCCGGGGAAAGCGTGATGATGTGGTTGGCACTCTGATAAAGGCTCTTCTCCAATCTGAACAGGCGGCGCTTCAGCCACTCCCGCTTTACCGCACCCATCTCAATGGGGAAGCTGGGCCACAGGTCCTGTACCTCAAATACCCACGGAATACCACGCATCTTCGCGACACGGGCCGCCATCCATGGCGTTGTGAGCGGTGTAGACACGCCCCAAACCACATTAGGCTTAGGTATAGAAAGGCCTTTGGCAAGACTGTAGGCAGCAAAGCCGCCGTAAGAAACCAATCGTCTGCGCACGCCCATCTTGTTACTATAGGGCACCTCCTGCTCATATAGATCGACTCCCTCTGGCACCCACTTATACTTGTCCGTAATGCGAAGCTGCTTCCAGGCGCTACTCGAGATCAGGCTCACCTTATGCCGCTTGGCAAGATACTCCAGAAAGGTATAATGCCGGCAAGTTGAAGGGCAGTCCGGGTTGTGATGGTGCTGGTTGAAAATAGCTATGTGCATGCGCGCAGGTATAGAGGCGAAGTATGGTACTACCGCTTCTCAGGCTTGTATTTCGATTCGTTAAATATTTTTTGGTGATCTTCGTCAGCCATCAGTTCCTGCAGCGTTACCTTTGGGTTACGCTCCATATACTTGCGCACGATCTGCCAGCCTACCCAGGTGCCGAGGCGGCCAGGAGATGTGGCATCGATCTCGGGCGTATTAGGGCGTTCGCCAATATACTTGTTCACTACGAACGGGCTCTTCTCATAAAGCAGTTTTTGCTCAATAAAGTGTGCCCAGATACGGCCTTCGTTATGACGCACGTCAGCCAGTTGCTGACCGCTATACCCAATGATAGTAGAGTCTGGCGCGCAAGGCATAATAGATTTCACAAAATAGTAGGCCTTACCCGTATTCACCATCTCAGCAAGCAGGCTACGCTCCAGGAAGTTCGTTTTGTTGTATCGGTTAGACAGCAGCAGCATAGCAGCCGGCACCATGTTCGCGCGTTCGTATCGCTTCAAAATATAGTCGTAGGTATCCGGGCGGTAACTGGCATTTTCGCCGATAAAGAAGTCGATGCCAAACACCAGTAGGCTATCCGACACCAGCAGGTCCTGGTTCAGGCCGGACACAAAGGTTTTCACTTGCGGCTCCTTAAACTCAGGATAGTAATATTTGATATGCTTGAAGGCAGTTTCCAGCTGTTGCTTTTCAGTAGCCATGTCACCGAAGGTAGTGTCCGCCTCATGGGCCAGCTTTTGAAGCTCAGGGTTAGCCGCCAGGTTATAAAGAGCATTGACGATGGCTGAGTCAGAAGGGTAATTCTTCCGCTGCAGGAACCGTTCGGTAAAAATAGGGTTGCTTTCCAGGAGTGAGGCGATATCCTGCCTAGAGTCCGCCGCAAAAAAAGGCTTCTCGAGTCGCTCTATCTCTACCTTTACCGGTATGCGTTCTATTTCTTCAGGTATGTCGCAGCCGGTCTTCTTCTTGCAGCTAAAAAGCAATAGGATGGTTGCTAGTAATAATAATCTGTGATACATTGCCGAATATTTAATACAAAAATAGAGGGTTATCCCGTATTAGAAGAAATAAACGCGACAAATTAACATGCAATTCAAAAAACTAGCATTCCTGCTGCTCTTTTTGGGCTTCTCATCCACTGCCATGGCCCAAATGGAAATCGGCATTCAATTCTCCCCCACTATTTCGGGTAACCGTTTTATAGCTGAGGACCGGCATAACTTTGAGAAATCGAACAGCGCTTTGCGCTTAGGAGTAGGCGTAGTCGGCGACTATTTCTTCTCTAACAACTATGCCTTCAGCTCAGGGCTGATGTACCGTAGCAAAGGCTCTAAGATCAGCTATACCTATATGGTTGAAAGTGGGGACGGAGTGGTTACACCTGCTAAAGAAACTGACGAGTTGACTGTGCAGTATCTTGAAATACCGCTTACACTCAAGCTTTTCACAAACGAAGTAGCTCCTGACATAGTGTTATACTTCCAGGTAGGCGGTGCACTTGGCACCAAAGTTTCTGGCCAGGTTGACCAGAAAAAGGTGATTAATGGCGAAAAGACGGCCAAACGTTTCAATGTTTTTGAGACCAGTGCCGTACTGGGTACCGGTGCAGAAATGCAGCTGGGCCAAAGCACAAAGCTGTTTGGAGGTGTTACCTACCTGCGTGGTCTGAGTAACATCGATAACTACTACAAAAAGCAGTTGAATGACAAGAACCTAGCAATCAAGAACAATGGCGTGTCCATTGATGTGGGCATCAAATTCTAAGGTATAGCCACCGCGAAAACCTGTTAAATCAAAAAAGCCGCTCTGTCTAGACAGAGCGGCTTTTTTGTTGCCTTTAAATCTGATTAAAATTTTCTTGATCCTGCACCCCGTTCACCTCCGTCAGGGCGGTGCGCAGCTCTATTTCTTCGCCTTTGTCGTCCATTACCTTAAAATCGGTAATGCCGAGCGAAGTGTCTTTTACAAATTTCACCCACTTGAAGTAGTGGAAGAACCACTTCATCTGCTTGGAGATGACACCCGATGTATAATAGGCATACAGGAAAGGGTGTACATACAATGTCAGACTTCTGTGATTATGTCGCGTGAGCAGGTCGTCTACCGCCACGTCAATTTCATCAGTAATCAGAATGCTGGCAGTTATCTTGCCGGTGCCGTTGCAAGTAGGGCATACCTCACCGGTCACAATATTCTGCTCTGGCCTTACACGCTGACGCGTGATCTGCATCAGGCCGAACTTAGAGATAGGCAGAACTGTCGACTTGGAGCGGTCCCGCTTCAGTTCCTCTTTGACTACTTCGTATACTTTCTGGCGGTTTTCCGGCGACTTCATGTCGATGAAGTCAATTACAATGATACCACCTATATCCCGGAGGCGCAGCTGACGGGCCACTTCTTTGGCAGCCATCATGTTCACGTTCAGCGCGGTAGCCTCCTGATCGGTTTCGGTATTAGATTTGTTCCCACTGTTTACATCGACTACGTGCAGGGCCTCGGTGTGCTCTATCACCAGGTATCCGCCGCCTGGTATGGTCACTGTTTTCCCGAAAGCAGCCTTTAGTTGCCGCTCGATGTTAAAGTGTTCGAAGGTTTTTGTCTTACCGGTATAGTGCTTCAGAATTTTTACTTTGTCTGGCGCAATGCTACCGATGTATGCTTTGATCTCGTCATAGAGTGACTCGTCGTCCACTACTATGTTGTCAAAGCTTTCGTTCATTAAGTCTCTCAGAATGGACGAAGAACGACCCAGTTCTCCAATGATCTTGTCATTGGGTTTGGCTATCTTCAGCGATTTAAAGCCTTCTTCCCAGCTTTCCACCATGTTGCGCAGGTCTCTGTCGAGTTCTGCCACCTCACGGCCCTCTGCCACTGTCCGGATGATCACACCAAAGTTCTCAGGCTTGATCGAAGTGATCAGGCGCTTGAGCCGCGTGCGTTCTTCTTTGCTAACGATCTTCTTGGATACGCTTACCGTGTTGGAAAACGGCACGAGCACCAGGTATCGACCGGCGAGCGAAAGCTCGCAAGAAAGACGCGGTCCTTTGGTGGAAATCGGCTCTTTGACAATCTGCACCAAGAGCTGCTGTCCCTTTTTCAGAACATCAGCGATCTTGCCGAGCTTGTCAATTTCTGGCTCGAATTTAGTCTGGTTAAGCTTTGCAGAAGCGTTCTTCTGTGTCTGTGCCGCCTTCACATACTTGTTCAGCGTTTTGACATTGGCTCCCAGGTCATGGTAATGCAAAAATGCATCCTTGTGGTAGCCAATGTCAATAAAAGCGGCGTTTAGGCCTGGCATTACCTTTTTTACAGTTCCCAGAAAGATGTCGCCTACAATGTAGTTTGTATCCTTCTTTTCGTGGTGAAACTCTACAAGTCTCTTGTCCTGTAAAAGGGCGATGCGCTCTCCATCCTGAGTAGAATTGATTATAAGCTCGTTACTCAATTTCTCTCAAAGATTAGTTGGATGTATAGACCAAAGCCCACAATTGCAGAAGCAATGTGGGCCTCAATAAACGCAGAAGAAATTACTTCTTCTTATGTCTGTTTTTTCTTAGACGCTTCTTTCTCTTGTGAGTAGCAATCTTATGTCTTTTTCTTTTCTTTCCGCAAGGCATAGTCTTGAAATTTTTATTAAGTGGTTAGTTCTTTTATTACATTTTTGCCAAATACTCATCAACAGAGGCTGTCAGGGCAGGGTCGCTGCTCATGGTCTTTACCTTGTTGAAAGTTCTGATTGCTTCTTCTTTCTTACCGGTTTCAGCCAGTGACACAGCCAGGTAGAAAGTGCCTTCCACGTGCTCAGGATTAACTGTTACCAGCTCCTGAAAACGCTCGGCGGCTTTATCCCACTGTCCGGACTGTACTGACAAAATGCCCAGGTTGAACAGCGCCTTCTGGTTTTTTGGGTCTGTCGAAATCACTTCACGCAGCAGCGTTATACCCTGCATTGGGTTTTCGCTTGCGATGTAAGTCATGGCTACGTTCGTTTTCGCATCCAGGTCCGAAGGATTGTTCTTGAGCACCTGCTCGTACATTTTACGAGCCTTGCCGCCCATTTCGCTGGCGCGCTGCTGTGTTGCTGCATACGTGAAGGCTTCGAAGTACTGGTCACCGGCTTTGCGGTAGCTCTTCTCACCCGGACGGGCATCAGCAGCTAACTCGTAGTAGTAACCTGCACTGTCAAACTTACTTGCTGAGGCATATGCTGCTGCCAGTTCGCCGGCCAATAGGCCACGCGCCTTAGTATCAGTTGCTTTGTTGTAGCGGGCACGCACGGTGGCGAGTTCCATCAGTTGCTCTGGCGTCGCCATTGAGTGTACTCCGTCAGCCGCAGCGGCTGGTGTAGCACCATGGTCATGGCCATCGTCTTCAGAGTGACCTTCAGGCAAAGCAGAGGTTTGTTCAGCAGCCACTGTGCTATCATCCTTTGTTACAACCACCTTAGGAAGAAAAAACATAGCCGCGGCCAATGCGATAGCTGCAACTAGTATCAGTATTTGAGCGCGTGACATGAGTTTCTGTTTTCTTTAAGTGACTGTATTTTAAATGATAAACTTTAAGCAACCGGCAAATATACGAAAGAATTAAGAATGAGCCAGTTCTTTGATCTTTTTGCTGTTCTTAATCTTAGCAATAAAGGTCTTGGATGGCTTGAAGCTTGGAATAAAGTGCTCATCAATAATGATGGAAGTGTTCTTCGAAATGTTACGAGCCACTTTCTTTGCGCGCTTCTTGTTTACAAAGCTTCCAAAACCTCTCACGTAGATGTTGTTGCCGTCAGCCATTGAGTCTTTCACTACTTTGAAAAACGCTTCGATGGTAGATTGCACATCAGCCTTATCAATCCCTGTTTTATCAGCAATTTCTGATATTACTTCTGCTTTAGTCACTTTCTTAGATTTTTATAAATTAGAAATAAGTTAACTTTCTATTTTTCAGGAGGAACCACAGCGCTGTCGTTCTCCATTTTTCGGGGCACAAAGGTATACCTACTTTTCGACAAGTAAAAGCTTTAGCATTAAATTATTACAGATTGTGCCCTGCTTAAACCGATCGGCCTCAGCCCCTTTTCGCCGGTCACACTGCTACAATACCCGTGCCAGCTTGCCAACACCCTAACGCGGGCTATGTGCTTATATTTTAGGCAGATACCATTATCTTACAAATTCCCCTCAACTCCTTTCCAGAACAAAGCTTTACCTTTGTATGTTTCCATCTCCTACATCAACCCACCTAAGTCAGCTATGGAAAATAAGCCGACCCCTTTGTTTGCCCAGACAATTATTGACTGGTACCAGCGTCATAAAAGAGCCCTGCCCTGGCGCGACACCACCGATCCATACCTGATCTGGCTCTCTGAAGTAATCCTGCAACAGACGCGTGTGGCACAGGGCCTGCCTTATTTCCATCGCTTTGCTGAAGCCTACCCCACCGTGCAGCACCTGGCTGCCGCCCCCCAGGATGAAGTGCTCCGTCTCTGGCAGGGACTCGGCTACTACTCCAGGGCCCGCAACATGCACCACACCGCCCAGCAAATTGTACAGGAGTATGGCGGCGTGTTTCCGGATAAATATGAAGAGCTGCTGAAACTGCGCGGGGTTGGAAGCTACACGGCTGCTGCCATCGCCTCTTTTGCATTCAGAGAGCAGGTCGCGGTGCTGGATGGCAATGTGTTCAGAGTACTGGCCCGGGTGTTCGGCAAATCAGAGGATATTGCGGCTCCGGCTTCGCGTAGGGTGTTTCAGCAACTCGCCGATGAACTTATACCTGCCGACGCACCAGACACATTCAACCAAGCTATCATGGAGTTTGGGGCTATCCAGTGCACGCCCGTGATGCCTGACTGCCTGTTCTGCCCGCTGCAGCAGTCCTGCTTTGCTTTTAACCATGGGCTAGTGCAGGAGCTGCCGGTAAAATCGAAGGCAAAAGCTGCCCGGCCGCGATTCTTTCACTACATGGTATTTGCGCACAAAGGAGAATATTATATGCGTAAGCGCCTGAGCGGCGATATCTGGGAAGGGCTGTATGATTTCTACCTGCACGAGAGCGACTCCAAGGTACTTGACACCGCCAAACTGCTGCGGGAACTGAACGACGCAGGTATAGCTGTGCAGGAATCGCATCTTTTACCGCCCCGCAAAGAATACAGGCATGTACTTAGCCATCAGAAAATTACGGCCCGTTTTTATCTGATTCAGCTCAATTTTCGTTTAAGTGAAGAGGTTTTGCAGGAGGCGAGACTGGCACCTTATTCATCTGAAAAAATAGAAGCATTACCGAAGCCAATTCTTATCGACAGCTATTTGAAACATGAGAAGATTTTACTAAATTTATAAACTGAAACTTTTCTGTTTGCAAATGCATTCTAGAGGTTCAGTAGCCATAATTGCCTCCGGCTAGGTTGTCGGAGTAGCCCAAATCAATTTAATATTAAACAAAAAAAGACATGGCAAGTGTAAACAAAGTCATCCTTATCGGCAACCTTGGTAAGGACCCGGAAGTTCGCCACCTCGAAGGCGGCGTAGCTGTAGCGCGTTTCCCGATCGCTACTTCCGAAACATTCAAAGACAAAAACGGCGAAAAGCAGGAGCGTACCGAGTGGCACAACATCGTGCTTTGGCGTGGTCTGGCTGAAGTGGCCGAAAAGTACCTGCGCAAAGGACAGTCTGTCTTCATTGAGGGCAAGATCCGCACCAACAGCTACCAGGACAAAGAAGGAGTGCAGCGTTACAGCACCGAAATCGTGGCTGACAACATGACGATGCTGAGCGCGCGTGAAGGCGGCAATGGCGGCTCAGGCAGCTTCCAGGGCGGTGCCTCTTCGCAGTCCTCGGGACAATCATCACCAGGTCAGGGCAGTGCCGCCACATCAGGCAAGGGCAATGCTTCTGCCTTCCAGAACGACGAGCCAGACGACCTGCCGTTCTAACCCATGTTTAACCTAACTATCTGATTTTGGACAGTTTAGATTCCGGAGACCCCCTAAGTTATAGCTTACTGCAACTTTTACAAAGCGCAACGGCTTTACTTAGAATTGAATATATCGCAGCCATCACGGCCTGCTTTATCTTATTGCTGCTCTCTGCCCTCACTTCGGGGGCGGAGGCAGCTTTTTTCTCGCTCACTCCCCAGGAGATCGAGAAAGCCAGAACGAGCAAAGACAAAAAGCTCCAACTGGTGCATCACCTGCTTCAGGCCCCGCGCCAACTATTGGCCTCCCTTCTGATCATCAACAATGCGATCAATGTCAGTATCATTACCCTCTGCGCCTATATTGCGTGGCAGGTGACTGGTTCTGTCACCATTACCACCTTCGCGCTGCTTCTGTGTGTGCTGGTCGTTACGTTCCTGATCGTATTTTTTGGCGAAGTACTGCCCAAGGTATACGCCCGCATACACGGACCTGCCATTGCGCAGCGCACGGCCCCTGTCCTTTCCGCCTTGGCCCCTGCGCTGAAGCCACTTGCCTGGATGCTAACCCGCATCAGCTCCTACATTGACAGACGCTACCGGGTCCGGTCTTACAGCAATACGCTGGAGGAACTGCATCATAGCCTGGATGTGGCCTTGTCAAATGAAGAAACCTCGCCGGAAGAGCGCAAGATCCTGCGGGGTATTGTCAACTTCGGCTCGATCACGGTCAAGCAGATCATGCGTCCGCGTTTGGATATTGTGGCGTTCCCGCAGAGCGCTACATTGCCGGAGCTTCTTCCGCAGATCATCCAGTGGGGTTATTCGCGTGTACCGGTCTATACCGAGAACACTGACAGCATCGACGGCATCCTGTATGTAAAGGACTTATTGCCGCACCTCGACAAAGGAGCCGACTTTAAATGGCAGAACCTGATCCGGGCACCTTTCTATGTGCCGGAGACCAAGCACATCTCCAACCTGCTGCAGGACTTCCGGGAGAAGCACGTGCACATGGCCATTGTGGTGAACGAATACGGCACGACAATAGGCCTGCTGACCATGGAAGATGTGATCGAGGAGATTGTGGGCGAGATCAACGACGAGTTTGACGAAGGGGACGAGATCATTTACTCACAACTCGACGAAAATACCTTTATATTTGACGGTAAAACATCGCTGCACGACTTTTGTAAGATCACAGAGGTTCCGTTTGATGCCTTTAACGAGGTAAAGAGCGAGCACGAAACGGTGGCGGGCCTGATGCTGGCCCTCTTTGGTCGCATCCCTTTTGTGGGCGAAGAAGTGTCGTACGGCCGCTACTACTTTACGGTGGAGTCGGCGGACAATAAGCGTGTAAAACGAGTCAAGATTAATGTCGCAAGCAAAAAAGAGCACTATCATAAAGTCGGCTAAACTGCAAATGGCCCTGTGGTCAGGTATGGCCCTGGCCGTAGCTAGCTGTAACGCCGAGTACACCCCAAAGCCAAAAGGCTACAACCGCATCGATCTGCCAGCCGTGGCTTACCAGCCGTTGCAGGATGAGCACCCCTATACCTTTGAGTATTCGAAGCACGCCAAGATCCGCCCAGACTCCTCCATGATAGCGCAGCCACACTGGATTAACATCATCTATCCAAGCCTGGGAGCCAATGTGCAGCTGACTTATAAGGCCATCAATAACGATCCGAAAATGCTGAATAACCTGATCGAAGATGCCCGCAAACTGACAGGCAAACACCAGATAAAGGCTTATTCAATTGAGGAAACAGAGGTTCGGACACCACAAGGAGATATTGCTTCGGTATTTGAGCTGGAAGGCGAAATTCCAAGCCAGTTCCAGTTCTATGTAACCGATACGACCACGCACTTCTTCCGGGGAGCGCTCTATTTCAGAACCGCTACTCAGAACGACTCACTGGCTCCTGTGATTGAGTATGTAAAGAAAGATATTGTGCATATGCTGAACACGCTGGAATTTAAGGATAAGAAGTAGGTTTATTTGACAAAAGACTTTGTGACAAAGAACAAAAGACCGTGGGTATACCTGCGGTCTTTTTTTGTTTATGTTCAGTTCGGATGGTCAATGCCCATTTGGAATAGCTTTTCTGGCACGAAAAAACTCAATGGCTCAGGTATAACAAACTGATATTCACTATATTTAGCATACCACCCACTACTTCTGCTGTGAAACTACGTTCCAAACTTATGCTACTGCTCTTGCCGCTGCTGTTTGCGGCCTGCAAAAAGGACGAGCTGAAACTGCTGCCCGATGCCACCCAAACGGGCGCCGACACCATGGGGGCTATCGTTAACGGCAAGGCCTGGGTAGCCAACGGTGGTAAAGGCTTTCAGGCTCCAAAACCGGTGGAAGGTGGGTATCTGGCATCAAGATCCTTTGATGAAACCCGGAATAATGTGTTCATAAGCGCTTACAGGAAAAATAAGACCAGTTTGCATTTTTATTTGCGAAATGTAACGCAGCCAGGGGAGTATCTGCTAAACACAACTACGAAACCAATCGGCGGTGAGCTAGTACAACCTCACAACCACGGGGCCTATCAAGTGCCAGGCAAGCTGCTCATGACCAATAGCAGGTATACGGGAAAGGTCATCATCACCAGGGCAGATACAGTTAACAAAATTGTGTCGGGCATCTTCACTTTCAAGGCCGTGCACGGGCAGGACACGGTGACGGTAACCAATGGCCGCTTTGATGTAGGCACGTTTTAAACGCACTACTTATTGGCTTTACTCTTATCAATGGTTACAGAGCTCACGGCATGAAACACGACAGTTACATATGAAGAACAAGCTATACTTTCTGATACTTCTTGTAGGCCTGCTTTCCTGCTCCAAGGACAGCTTCTGTGATGAATCATTCTGCGTCAAGATAAACGGTAAAAAATGGTGGCCGAGCAGTGGATTTAAGACGAATTCGTTGTCATTTACTCTGACGGATAACGGAAACAGATTCTGGTTTAGCGCTCAGAATGGCTCTACCTATCTCCTGGTTAGCGTAAGTGATACGATCAATGGCATCAGAGTAAGGGATTATGAACTTGGTGAGCATTTCAATGCTGGCTATTACACCCAAGATACGAACATGGATTTTCGCACGGACAAGATGCGTACTGGGTCTTTATCCATCTCCTCAATCGATCGATATAAAAGAACAATTTCCGGTACGTTCCATTTTAAAGCCCATAACTCCACAACAGGCGAATTGGTGGAGATCTCGAATGGCAGTTTCAATGCAACATACTACGAATTCTGAGCAAAGCGCACAATTCGATTGGGCCGAGTTATACAGACTTTTATACATACTGCCACTATTCACAACACATAAAGCCCCGCCAGCATTTACACCTGTCGGGGCTTTTGCTTATTTTTGTCAGGTATACCTGCTATACCTTATTTACCTAACCTGAGCGGACACCCTTGAACAACTTCTTCCATACCAAGATCGAATTTCTGAAAGGCGTGGGGCCGCAGCGTGCCGAGCTGCTGCAGAAGGAGCTCAACATCTATACCTACGGCGATCTCATCCAGCACTACCCTTTCCGTTACCTCGACCGCACCCAGTTCTACAAAATAGCCGAACTGGACGAGAGCATGCCTTATGTGCAGGTGCGCGGGCGTGTGCGGGGCAAGGAGGTGCTGGGAGAAGGCCGCAAGCAGCGCCTGGCCGCTACACTCGTGGACGAGGACGGCAGCGAGATGGAGCTGGTTTGGTTTAAGGGGGTGAAGTGGATGCAGAAGACGCTGAAAAACCACACCGACTACATTGTGTTTGGCAAACCCACGCAGTTCAACGGCAAGTGGAGCATGGCGCATCCCGAGCTGGAGGAACTGGGCGAGGAAAAACAGACTGCCTCCTTTCTGCAACCGGTATATAACACCACCGAGAAGCTGAAGGCCTTCCGGGTAGAGAGCAAAGTGATTGCCCGCATGATGGAGCTGCTGCTGAAGGTGGCGGAGCCGAACATACACGAAACGTTTTCGCCGGAACTGATAGACCATTACCGCCTGATGAGCAAGCGGGATGCGCTGATCAACATTCACTTTCCGCAGTCAGTGGAGAAGTATAATGCAGCCAAATTTCGCCTCAAGTTCGAAGAGCTCTTTTACATTCAGTTGCGTCTGCTGCGTCAGAAAACGGTGCGTCGTGCCGATCTGGCCGGACAGGTGTTCAGGCAGGTGCCGACTGTTACGGAGTTCTACAAAAACCATATGACCTTCGACCTGACCAATGCGCAGAAGCGGGTCATCAAGGAAATACACAAAGACTTGACGGCCGGCAAGCAAATGAACCGCTTGCTGCAAGGCGACGTAGGCTCGGGCAAAACGATCGTCGCTTTCATCACCATGCTTATCGCGGCCGACAACGGAGCGCAGTCGGTGCTGATGGCCCCAACCGAAATTCTGGCGGATCAGCATTACACCGGCCTCAAGGCATTTGCGGACCGGCTAGGTATAAACATCGGTAAGCTCACCGGCTCCACCAAGACCAAAGACCGTAAAGTGCTGCACGAGCAGCTGCGCTCCGGCGAAATGAAGATGATCGTGGGTACGCATGCACTGCTGGAGGACGTGGTACAGTTCCAGAACCTGGGCCTTTGCATTGTGGATGAGCAGCACCGTTTCGGGGTGGAGCAGCGCTCCAGGCTGTGGCGCAAAAACCCGCGCATCATTCCGCATGTGCTCGTGATGACAGCCACCCCTATACCCCGTACCCTGGCCATGACGCTCTACGGCGATTTGGATGTGTCGGTGATCGATGAGATGCCGGCGGGCCGTAAGGAGATCGTGACTGTGCACCGCTTCGACTCCCACCGCTTGAAGGTGTTCCAGTTCGTGCGTGACCAGATCAAGCTGGGCCGTCAGGTATACATCGTGTACCCGCTCATCGAGGAGTCGGAAGGCATGGACTACAAGGACCTGATGGATGGCTACGAGAGTGTTCGGCGGGCTTTTCCGGAGTACCAGGTGAGCATGGTGCACGGCAAACTGAAGGCGCAGGACAAAGACTACGAGATGCAGCGCTTTGTCAAAAACGAGACGCAGATCATGGTAGCCACTACCGTAATCGAAGTGGGTGTGAACGTGCCGAATGCCTCGGTGATGATCATCGAGAGCGCAGAGCGCTTCGGTCTGTCGCAGCTGCACCAGCTGCGGGGCCGTGTGGGACGTGGCGCGGAGCAGAGCTACTGTATCCTGATGACCGGGTATAAGCTGAGCAAAGACAGCAAGACCCGACTGGAGACGATGGTGCGCACTAACAATGGCTTCGAGATTGCCGACATCGACCTGAAACTGCGCGGACCGGGCGACCTGATGGGCACGCAGCAAAGCGGTGTGCTCGACCTTCTCATCGCCGACCTCGCCAAAGACGCCCCCATTCTTCAGGAGGCGCGTGCGGCCGCGCAACGTGTGCTCAATGAGGATCCTCAGCTGGAGCAGCCACAAAACCAGAACATCATGCGGCACATCAAATCGCTGAGCGTAAATACGGTTAACTGGAGCCGTATCAGTTAAAAATTTCTATCTTTACAACGTTTGGAGGCACCTCGGCCAGGTATAAGCTGAGGTTTAAAAAGGAACCGTGTGAAAATCACGGGCTGACGCGCAACTGTAAATAACACCTAATTGGCTGTCTCAAATTATCCATTGTCCGGAAGAGGATGAGAAGGATGGCAGCCAGGTTATAAGCCAGGAGACTTGCCCCAAATAACTTTACGCATGCTTTCGCGCCTGAAGCCTGTGGTCTGAGAAATTACCCGACTCCTATAGCCGGCCTGGCTTAAAAGAGTCGTAGCCTTTCCTTTCCGCCATTCTACAGCGCCAGCATACAAAGCCACACGACTATGCTGGAGACTTGTTTCATCTTTCCTATACCTCCTTTCCGGGCTACAATCCTTGCAGCGGTCAGCAGTGCATACGTATACCTTATCTTTAAAATTATACTTTTATGAATTTACAAGAACGCATTGCCCAATCGGAGACTCGCATATTCAAGGCCGTTTTCCCGAACACTACCAACCACTACGACACCCTGTTTGGCGGCACAGCCATGCAACTGGGCACAGCCATGCAACTGATGGATGAAGTAGCTTTTATCACGGCTACCCGCTTTTGCCGCAAACGAGTAGTTACTGTATCGTCAGACAGAATAGATTTTACCCAGCCTATACCTGCAGGCACCATTATCGAACTGATCGGGCAGGTAAAGCGCGTAGGAAACACCAGCCTGAAGGTGGAAGTGGAGATCTACATTGAAGAGATGTACTCTGATGTGCGGCTAAAGGCCATCCACGGCAGCTTTACGTTTGTCGCCATCGACGATAAGAAACAACCAGTGTCTGTATTGGAGAGTGAACTTCAGCGTTAAGGCAGGCTATACCTGTTTTTAGGTAATTTGCGTTAAAGGTTTTGTTTGTGCTGGTTCCACGAGAAACAATTTTATCCTATATTCGACCTGTCTATACCTGACGCAGAACATTTTGCTCACTGAAATTTCTAAAACTTATACCTTGAAAACACTTCATTTTTTGCCGTTCCTTTTGCTGGTGGTGCTTTTGGCCTCTACAGATGCCACTGCACAGGGCAGGAAAGCCGCCATACCTTTCACTTACCTTCCTGATAACGCAGAAGACCAGTATAACCAAAGCATCAGTAGCAAGACGCTTCCGCTGGAGGCTGACGGTTTTGTGATCCTCAGTCGAAATAAACCCGGCGAATATGCTATAGAGCGCTACAGTGCCACACTCAAAAAAGCCTGGTCAACTGCGATACCACTTGCTGCCGAAGAAACACTGGAGGCTTTTGCCAAAAACGAGGAAGCGGCACTGGTGGTAACGCACCGTCACGATGAAAAGGGCAACCAGGTGCTGTATGCGCACCGAATAGACCTGCGGAATGGCCAGAAAGACAAACCGGTGCTGTTGCTCGAAGCTCCCGCTGATGCCCGCAAAGCAGGTGTAGCTCTGTCGCCGGATGGCACCAAAATCCTGGCTTATCGCTTTAATGTGACGGGCAACCAGGTGGTGCAAGGTATAAGCGGTAGCCTGTACGACGGCAAACTTCAGAAATTAAAAGACACGAAATACAACCTGAGCGACCTGCGCGGCATTGTGTCGGCCGAGGTGACCGTCAACGATGCCGGCGATCAGTTCATCAGCCTGATTTCTGAAAACATGGAGCGACTGACCGTGCGACAGTATACCCTCAAATCGCCGGTTGCCAAAGGTATGTCGGTGCTGGTAGGTGGCATGTTCGACGGCAAGAAGGTCTACATCATGGACAGTAAGTATGCTTTGCAGCCCAACGGAAATATATATGGCGTGGTGCTCACGGCCGATGAGAAAACAGGCGAGTATTACAGCCTGAAAGCCGTAAAATTTGATTTTGAAAACGAAGACATGGTGTTTGCGGAGGAATTCCGGTTTACGCCAGAATACCTGGCCAGTGTAAACAAGCTGGACCAAAGCGGTGGAGCAAAAGCCAGTCGCCTGGAAGATATCTACCTGACTGACCTGATCCTGACGCCGGAGGAAAAGCTGATTGTGCTGGCCGAGAAAAAATACATGGAAGGTGGCGAGAACTCTCCTTACTATGCCAAAGAGATCCACCTTTTTGCCTACGACCAGTTTATGGGCACAGCCTGGAGCTCTGTGCTGATGAAAAACCAGAAGGCCCCGGCTGACGAAGCTTTTACAGGTATATCGTACCGCTATCACCTGACGGGCAACACACTGAACCTGCTCACCCTGGAAGAACTGGACGGCAAGTATGACCTATACCTGCGCCGCATTGACACCAACACTGGCAAAGCGGAAGCGCCAAAAGCCGCCGGTCTGAATGTAGCAAACGATAAGAACATCGCCTATGTAAAGGATTTCACGACCTGGCTTTCAGAGCGAGATCTGGTAACGGTGGTGCGGCCATCCAAAAAAGCGAATAGCCTGCAACTACGTCGTTTGCAGATCAAGTAATCAAGACACTCTTATACCTGACAGGAAGCGCGACCACTCTTTGGTCGTGCTTTTTTGCTTTTTGAGCTTCCGGGTGAAGGAGCTAAGCTGCACCAGCATGTGCACAAAACCCACATAGTCCACGATCTCAACATACATCTTAAACTCCCTCCGGGAACCCTCCAGCACTCCAAGCTTGTCTACTTTGTAGGTGTTCATGGCTGACCAGGGAATCCAGCGCACCCGTTTGCGTCGCTTGATCATATAGCGGTTAATGGCGACCTCCAGTTGGTAACGTGCCACGGGTTGGGCCAGCACCTCCTCCAGATCACTCCGCCGCAAGAGCCGCTCGCCTGACAGCAATATATCGCTGCGATACCAGCGCACAAACCAGGGCGACCGGATACGGCGCAGGATGAGCATATCGACTTTTGTAGTATTTTGAAAGGCATGAATGGCCTTTTCAAGCTCAGTACCATCTAACTCCTGCAGATCGGCGTCCATCAGGAGCACCTGCTCGTGCTGCACAAACTGGAGTCCATACTGTATGGCAGCGGCCTTTCCCCGGTTCTGGCTGAGGCGTATGACCTGTACACTTGGCCATTGCTGCCTTACCATGGTAGCCGTGCTGTCAGAAGACCCGTCATCCACACATATTACCTGCTGTATGCCATTTACATTGGTCACCACATCTAATACTGCCGCAATGCGGTCCTGTTCGTTATAACATGGAATAAGGCATGCTACCCCCATATGCTCTGATTATATTAATGCTTCGGTATTCGGGTATGTTTACGCACGATTAATCATTAAGTCACCAGAAGGTAACCCAATTAAACAAAAAGGCTGCCCCCTACGGAGACAGCCTTTCTTAAACTATAGATTTGTCAGAATCTAGTACACAAATTCGTTTGCCTCGATCATAGAAGCTGCAATGCGGCGGCGGGCTTCTTTGGTATTGTAGAGGTCTTTCTTGGTGAAGCGCTTCAGGCCCATGAACAACAGGCGCTGCTCGTCACCCTCCACCATAGAGGCAATAGCGTCTTTACCGGCCAGGAAGGCAGTATCCACGGCATCGTTCACGGTCACGCGCACAATGTCGATCTGATTGGCCACGGCATCCTCACCTTTCATACCTACCAGTTTCTCTACACGCAGCAGTGTTGACTCCGCCACGTAAGTTTTGATAGCCATATCGGCGATGTTCATCAAGATTTCCTGCTCTTTGGCCAATGAGTTCATGTACTTTTGCACTGCCGTACCCGCCACCATCAAGATCGCTTTCTTCAGGTTACGGATCGCTTTGTGCTCTGCAGCAAACAGGCCTTCTTCTTCCTCACCGAAATCAGGTATAGCCATCAGTTCGTTTTGCACGTTTTGCGCAGGTCCCATCAAATCTAACTCGCCGTTCATAGCCTTTTTCAGGATCATGTCTACGGTAAGCATGCGGTTGATCTCGTTGGTGCCCTCAAAGATGCGGTTGATGCGTGAATCGCGGTAGGCGCGGTCCATTGGGTAGTCGGCTGAGAAGCCGTAGCCACCGTAGATCTGCACGCCTTCGTCCACCACGTAGTCCAGTACTTCAGAACCTTCTACTTTCAGGATGGCACACTCCACGGCAAATTCGCGGGCTGCTCCCAGCATGGCTTCGTTCTCGCCTTTGCCGGCAGCCAGCAACTCCTGCTCTTTGCGATAGATGTCCATACCGCAGCGGTATAGAGCTGACTCCACAGCATAGATGCGGATGGCCTGCTCTGCCAGTTTGTAGCGTATAGCTCCAAATTTAGAGATTGGCAATTTGAACTGCTGGCGCTCGTTAGCATATTTCACCGACAGGTCTGCCACTTTTTTAGCGGCTCCCAAGGTAGCAGCGCAAAGTTTGATACGACCAATGTTCAGGATGTTGAAAGCGATCAGGTGACCTTTGCCGATCTCACCCAACACGTTCTCTTTCGGCACTTCGCAGTCCGACAGGAACACCTGGCGCGTAGAAGAACCTTTGATACCCATCTTGTGCTCCTCGTTGCCAAGGCTCAGTCCCGGGTAGTTTTTCTCTACAATGAAGCCTGTGAACTTGTCGCCGTCTACCTGCGCAAACACAATAAACACATCGGCAAAGCCAGCGTTTGTGATCCACATTTTCTGACCGTTCAGGATATAATGCGTACCGGCTTCGTTCAATACAGCTTTGGTTTTGGCTGCCAGGGCGTCAGAACCAGAACCCGGCTCAGTGAGGCAATAAGCTGCCGCCCATTCGCCTGAAGTCAATTTCGGCAGATAATTCGCTTTCTGCTCATCTGTACCGAAGTACAGGATTGGCAGCATACCTATACCTGTGTGTGCCGCAAAAGCCACCGGGAAGGAGTGTCCACCACCTACTGATTCTGTTACAAGAAGCGAAGTGTTAAAGTCCATGTTCAGACCACCGTACTGCTCCGGCATGGATACAGCAAACAGTCCAAGCTCTCCAGCTTTTTTCATCAGGCCTTCCATCAGACCTTCTTCGTGGTTGTCGAGGCGCTCGAGTAGCGGGTTCACTTCTTCGCGCACAAAGTCCAGACAGGTCTGCGCCATCATGCGTTGCTCCTCGCTAAACTCGGCAGGTATAAACACGTCCTGCGGATTCGTTTCTTTGATCAAAAATTCACCACCGCGTACGGTAGTTGCTTTATTTTGGGTTTCCATGGTATTTAGATTTTTTGATTTTTTGACAAAGGACAAAAGACTCTTTATCCATAAATATTCAATCTTTAAGTCGATCCTGTAGATTACTAATCTTCTTCTCAAGACTATGAAGCAACTTGAGCAAACCATTAAGACTATCTTCGGACAGGTAGCCAAACTCTTTCGACAATATTAATTGTGTTTCCACCTCGTAAGCTGATCCTAAAGCTATACCTAGAAAATTTCGAAAGTCTTTGTTTGTACTTCGAGCTGAGCCTTCTGCAATGTTTGAGGCAATAGATACAACAGCGCGATTAATCTGGCTTGTTAGTGCATACTTTTCGTAATCAGGGAACTTTCTAGATTGAAAGTATACTTCTTTCGCAATAGCTATGGCCTCCTGCCATACTTTTAGTTCCCTGAAATTATGCTTCATCTTATGTCCTTTGTCAAATAGTCTTTTGTCAAGTTATTTGAGTAATTCATAGATGCCGGCTACACCCTGACCGCCGCCAACGCAGGCTGTCACAATGCCATGCTTGCCACCTGTGCGGCGCAGGTCACTAAAGAGCTGCACGCTCAGCTTGGCACCAGAGCAACCAAGCGGGTGACCCAAGGCAATAGCACCACCGTTGATGTTCAGTTTGGCTGGATCGAACTCCAGATGGCGCATGACGGCGATAGACTGAGCCGCGAAGGCCTCGTTCATCTCGATCAGGTCGATGTCGTTGAGGGTCATGCCAGCCATTTTCAGGGCTTTCGGAACGGCGGCGATCGGACCCATACCCATAATGCGTGGATCCACACCGCCAGTGCCGTAGCTTACCAGGCGTGCTATTGGCTCCAGGTTCAGCTCCTTCACCATACGCTCGCTCATCACGACCACAAAAGCCGCTCCGTCTGAGGTTTGAGACGAGTTGCCAGCCGTTACCGAACCACCAGCAGCAAACACAGGCTTCAGACGTGCCAGCGCCTCCATAGACGTATCAGCGCGAGGGCCTTCGTCCGTATCTACTACATAAGACCGGGTTTTCTTCTTGCCGTTCTCGTCCACATAAGTTTCCTCTACCGTGATCGGCACGATCTGGTCTTTGAAGTAGCCGTTTTTGATGGCGTTTATTGCTTTCTGGTGCGAGTTAAAAGCAAATTCATCCTGGTCTTCACGTGAAACACTGTAGTCGGCGGCCACTGCCTCCGCTGTCAGGCCCATGCTCAGGTACCAATCAGGGTTGTTTTTCGAGATGTTGTAGTTCGGCACAGTCTTCCAACCCGCCGTCGGCACCATCGACATCGACTCGGTACCGCCCGCAATAATACAGTCGGCCATACCTGCCGCGATGCGGTTGCTGGCAATAGCGATGGTCTCGACACCCGATCCGCAGTAGCGGTTCACAGTCATACCGGATACCGACATCGGCAGCGCCAGTAAAGACACCATACGGCCGATCTGCAGGCCTTGCTCCGCTTCCGGCACGGCATTACCCACAATTAGGTCATCTACGCGCTCCGGGTCAAGGGCAGGCACTGAAGCCAAAAGATGTTTGATAACGTCAGCGGCCAGGTCATCGGGTCTGGTGAACCGGAAGCCCCCGCGCCCGGCTTTGCCTACTGCGCTACGAAATCCGGCTACGATATATGCGTTGTTCATTTTGATGCTCTTTATAGTTTATACTAAACTTAATTTCTCAGCGGCTTGCCCGTGGTCAGGATGCTTTGGATACGCTCAAGTGTTTTGCGCTCGCCAGTCAGCGACAGGAAAGCTTCGCGCTCCAGATCCAGCAGGTATTGCTCACTCACCTCGGTCGGGGCCGACAGATCGCCGCCGCACATCACGTAGGCCAGTTTGTGCGATATTTTTTGGTCATGCTCCGAAATGTAGCGTCCGCTCACCATGGCGTTAGCTCCCGTCAGGAACATACCTAAAGCGCCTTTACCCTGTACCTTGATGTTGGTCTTTTTAGCCGGCTGCGTATACCCTGCCTCCGCCAGACGAATGGCCTGCGCCTTTGCGTCTGCGATCAGCCGGTTGCTGTTGAGAGTAATGGCATCGCCTTGTCGCATAAAGCCCAGATCGAAGGCCTCTTTCGCTGAAGTTGACACCTTGGCCATACCTATGTTCAGGTAGATATTTTTGAGCGTGTTGTACTCAATGTCGCCGTCTTCGTACATCTCGGCTGCGCGGAGCGTCATTTCTTTGGTACCACCGCCGCCAGGTATAAGGCCTACGCCAAACTCCACCAGACCCATGTAAGTCTCAGCGGCAGCCTGCACGTGATCGCAATGCAGGTTGAGTTCACAACCACCACCCAGCGTAAGGCCGTGCGGCGCGCCTACTACAGGTATAGCAGAGTAGCGCATGCGCATCATCGTGTTCTGGAACTGGCGGATGATCATGTTTAGTTCATCATAATCCTGATCCAGCGCATACATATAGATAAGTCCCACGTTGGCACCGGCAGAGAAATTGGCACCCTGGTTACTCACTACCATCCCACGGAAATCCTTCTCGGCAAGCTCTATACCTTTGTTCAGCGCCATGATCACATCGCCACCGATGGTGTTCATTTTGGTGTGAAACTCCACATTCAGGATACCATCACCGAGGTCAATCAAGGTTGCTCCTGTGTTTTTCCACACCACGTTGTTACTGCGCATGTTGTCGAGAATGATGAAGTTCTCGGCACCAGGTATAGCTTTGTATTCTTTGCTCTGGATGTCGTAATAGCGGCGGTTGCCGTTCTCCACGATGTAGAAAGACTCTTTACCGTTATTGAGCATCTCCTCTACCCAGGCCGCTGGCTGGTAACCAGCCTCAATCATGCGCTGTACTCCTTCGCGGGCACCGATCACATCCCAGTACTCAAACGGACCCAGTTCCCAGCCAAAGCCGGCACGCATGGCGTCATCGATGCGGTATAACTCGTCAGAAATTTCAGGTATACGGTTGCTCACGTACTGGAACAGCCCAAAGAGAGACTCGTTGAGGAATTGCGCAGCCTTATCGCTTTGCTTGGAGAAGGCTTTTACCCGCTTCTTCAGGTCTTCGATCGGCTTAAGCACTTCGAGGCTCTGGAATTTTGCACGCTGCTTCGGCCCGTACTCCATTGTGTTCAGGTCGAGCGTCAGAATCTCAGTCTTGCCTTTGGCGTCTTTGGTCTTTTTGTAGAAACCCTGCCCGGTCTTGTCGCCCAGCCATTTGTTTTCTACCATCTTCTGCAGGTAATCCGGCAGCTTAAACAGCTCGCGCGATTCGTCCTGCTCGCCGGTCTGGTACAGGCCGTTGGCAACGTTTGCCAGGGTATCCAGGCCCACCACATCCAGCGTGCGGAAAGTAGCAGATTTCGGACGACCGATAATCGGGCCAGAGATACGGTCCACTTCGTCCACGTTCAGGCCGAGCTTGCTCATCACCTGCAGGCCTTGCATGATAGCGTAGATACCTACCCGGTTTGCAATGAAAGCCGGCGTGTCTTTAGCCAGTACCGTGGTCTTGCCCAGGTATAGGTCGCCGTAGTGCATTAGGAAGTCAACCACACTTTGGTCGGTTTCCGGTGTAGGTATAATTTCTAAGAGTTTAAGGTAGCGCGGCGGGTTGAAGAAGTGCGTACCGCAGAAGTGTTTTCTGAAGTCATCGGAACGACCTTCCAGCATCATATGGATCGGTATACCTGATGTGTTGGAGGTGATCAGGGTGCCTGGCTTGCGATGTTGCTCCACCTGGTCAAAGACCGTTTTCTTGATTTTCAGGTTCTCCACCACTACCTCAATAGTCCAGTCGGCGGTAGCGATCTCCTTCATGTTGTCCTCAAAGTTGCCCGTCTGGATAAGGCGGGCGTCGGACTTGCGGTAGAGGGGCGATGGGTTAGAGTTGATAGCGGCTTGCAGCGCAGTGTTCACAATGCGGTTGCGGACGTGCTTGCTTTCCAGCGTGAGCCCTTTTTTCTCTTCGTCGGGAGTCAGCTCGCGCGGCACGATGTCGAGCAGCAACACCTGCACGCCAATGTTGGCAAAGTGGCAGGCAATGCGGGAGCCCATTACGCCGGAACCCAGCACGGCTACTTTCTTAATAATTCTTTTCATAGAAAAAGCTTGATGGTCTACTATGGTTAGAAAATCTCTTTATTTTCGATCATGCTGATGATGCGCTCAGACACCCGGAAAAAAATATCAAGTTCTTCCTGGGGTATAGCCGCCTGCACTTTGTGGTTAAAATGCAGCACTGTACGGCGCGACACCTCTTTTTTCTCGAGCCCCTTCTCCGTCAGGAAAATCCGCACCAGCCGCTTGTCCTTGTCGTCCGACACTTTATAGATAAGGCCTTTCTCCTCCATGCTCTTCAGGATGCGGGTCAGGCTACGCGCCTCCAGCCCAAGCAAAGGGGCTATTTTAGTGGCGGGAGTTCCTGTCTCCTGGTTGATGTTGAGTAATACGAATCCTATGGAAGTGGTAATGTCGTTTTTGGCAGCCTCTGTATTATACATACGCGAGATAGCATGCCAACATACCTTTACATTATAATCTACGGTCTCTTCAGGCTTCATGCATTATAGTGTTTATACCAAATATATAAAATAATGTTATGCAAGCATACCATTTTAAGAAAAATATTAATTCCCCATCCGCTTTCGCTCACGAAAGCGGATTACGTGCTATAGTACCTTTTGCTCTAGTTTATGTATAATCCGGAGAATGGTTACAAACAAAAAACCCTTTCCGGCCGGGAAAGGGTTTTTTGTTATTCAGACGGTCTACCGTTTATTTTGGAATCGATTAATACATGCTGTCGATTTCTTTCTGGTAGTTGGCCGTAATGTTCTTGCGCTTCACTTTCAGGGTTGGTGTCAGCTCGCCGCTTTCTACGGTCCACATATTCGGTACGAGCGTGAACTTCTTGATGGTCTCGTACTGCGCCAGGCCTTCGTTCGTCTTCTCTATCTCACGCTTATACTTTTCCAGAATCTCTGGTTTCTTTATCATATCGGCATCAGAGGTATACGGTATACCTTTGTGAGCGCACCAGTCCTGCAGGCCCAGGAACGAAGGCACGATGAGCGCGGCGGCGTACTTTTGTCCGGCACCTACCACCATGGCCTGCTCAATCACCACTGACTCCTTCAGCTTGTTCTCGATTGGTTGCGGTGCCACATACTTGCCACCCGACGTCTTGAACATTTCTTTCTTGCGGTCCGTGATCTTTATATACTTGCCGTCTACCAGTTCCCCAATGTCACCGGTATGGAACCAGCCTTCAGCATCGATCACTTCAGCCGTCAGGTCTGGCTTTTTGTAATAGCCTTTCATTACGTGCGGTCCGCGGGTGAGGATCTCGCCGTCCTCTGCAATTTTCACTTCCACACCGTCAATCGGCAGGCCAACGGTGCCAATCGCATTATTTTCCGGCTCAAAACGGTTCACAGCGATTACGGGAGAGGTTTCTGTTAATCCATAGCCTTCCATCACGCGGATGTTGGCCGACCAGAACACGCGCGCCAGACGTGGCTGCAGCGCAGCGCCACCCGAAACGATCGCAATAATGTTGCCGCCCAGCGCCTCGCGCCACTTACTGAAGATCAACTTATTGGCCAGTTCGAGCTGTTTGTTGTACCACCAACCTTTGTCTTCGCGGGTATCGTACTCGAGACCGAGCTCCAGCGCCCAGAAGAACAGCTTGCGCTTCACGCCGGTCAGTTCCATACCTTTGGCCACGATCTTGTCATATACCTTCTCAAGCAGACGCGGCACCGTAGTGAACACATGCGGCTGCACTTCTTTCAGGTTGTCGGCCACTTTCTCGATACTCTCGGCATAGTAGATGGACACCCCGATGCGCATGTATAAATAAAGGAGCATGCGTTCGAAAATGTGGCAAAGCGGCAGGAAGCTCAGCGCGCGATGGTGCTGGTTAACCGGCACATAAGGTAGTGTGCCCGTTACGTTGCTGATAATGTTGTTATTGGTCAGCATCACCCCTTTCGGGTTGCCGGTTGTTCCGGAGGTATAGATAATGGTCAGGACATCGTCAGGCGAAACAGCCGCTTTCATCGGTTCAAGTTTCGCCACATCTTCTCCTTCAGCCATTTTCACTACTTCTTTCCAGTGCCTGGCGCCGTGTATCTCGTCGAAGGTATAGATTTCTTTGATGCTTTCCATCCCCTCGGTAGCTGCCACCACTTTGTTGTAAAGTTCAGCGTCAGACACAAACACCGCCTTCACCTCCGCATCGTTGAAGATGTAGCGGTAATCTTCTACAGTAATGGTCGGGTACATTGGCACGCTGATAGCACCTATCTGCTGGATACCGAAGTCAGCGAACACCCACTCCGGACGATTCAGGGAAATGATGGCTACTTTATCGCCTTTGCCTATACCTAGCTTCAGCAGACCAAGACTCACCTTGTTGGCCATGTCCTGCACGTCCTGCGTGCTGTATTTAATCCATTGTCCGTTAACTTTTGTGGCAAGACAGTCGGGCTGAGGCAGATTTTGCAACTGAAAAGGCAGCAGATCCAGGGCGCGGGTTACATTCATGGTGATTGCTTAGGTTAGTGTCAGTCTTATGTAGGGCAGTATGCTTAATGGCACAACATCGGCCATGCCTGCGTTCTTTAGTGCATTTTAACTATTTTTTTCTGAAATTTCTATACCTGCCTGCACAAATATTTGTCAATCCTTATATTGATAGCACTTTTTACACTAAAAAGTTATACTTAGCTAAAAGGCGCTCGCAAAAGCTGCATTTTTGCTATATTTGACCTTCCTGATACTGTTGTATGAATCTTTCTATTTTCTTCGAGCCTCTGAATGAGGACGTCTTTGCGCTGCTCGACAAGCCGCGCACGCTCGGTGCCTACATCGGCCGCTTCACAGGCAAATTCCCGGATTGGCGCTCCGCCGATATTGCCCTGATCGGTGTAAATGAAACCCGTGGACGGGGAGAAGAGACAGAATCAGAGGTGTTTCCGGCCCGAGCCGTGCGTAAAAAACTCTACAGCCTGCACAAAGGAACCGGCCGCTGCAACATAGTAGACTTAGGCAACCTGCGCTCAGGTATAACGCTCGATGACACTTATTTGCGCCTGAAAGAGATTGTGGAAATTCTTATTTCGCACAACACCATACCTGTCATCATTGGTGGTTCGCATGATCTGGAGTATGGGCAGTACATGGGCTACGAGCACCTGGATCGCGCCGTGAATATGGTGACCGTAGACAGCAGCGTGGACATGAGCGAAGACAATGATGTGCCCACCAACAAAAAGCAACTGCACCAGATTCTGATGCACGAACCCAACTACCTCTTCAGCCTGGGGCAGATTGGCTACCAGTCGTACCTGGTGGACCCGGAGGTGATGGCTACCTTTGAGAAGCTTCACTTTGAGGCTTACCGTGTGGGCGAGGTGCACCGCAGCCTGCAGGAAATGGAGCCCGTTGTGCGCCAGGCCGACCTGCTCACCTTCGATATTTCCGCTATCCGCCATCAGGATGCACCGGGCTATACCCCGGCCAATCCGTTTGGGCTCACCGGCGAGGAGGCCTGCCAACTGTGCTGGTATGCGGGCCTGAGTGACCAGATGACATCGCTGGGAATTTATGAATATGAACCGGAACAGGATGGACAAGAGCTGACGGCCATGACGATTGCTACCATGGTCTGGTACTTCATCGAGGGATTCTACCACCGCAAGCACGAAATAGAGTTCAGCTCCAGCAAGTTTACAAAATATGCTGTGGCCTTCAACGACGCTCCCGACCGCATGACATTCTTTAAAAGCAAAGTGAGTGAAAAGTGGTGGATGGAGGTGGAGCCTCTTTCAAGTGAGAAGAGCCCACGCATTGTGCCCTGCAGTTACGAAGACTATCTGCAGGCCATTAAAGGCGAAGTGCCCAACCGCTGGATACTGACACAGGCCCGTATCGGCTAAAACTCAGGGGTCGAACAAAGAAACAAACCTGATTCTGCTCCGTTTGCCCCAATCACTAAGGCAGTATTATTATATTTGCAATCCAGGTCCTCTGGGACCTGCCATTAAATGGAAGAAAATCTCCCGGAATATACCCTGCAACAGCTCGCCCTGCGCAATGGCCAGGACCGTGACGATGTGTGGGTAGCCTACAAGGGGCTGATCTACGACGTAAAAAAATCGAGGCTCTGGCGGAGCGGCAACCATTACGAACACTGGGCCGGGCAGGATCTGACCGAGGAACTAAAGGACGCCCCGCATACCGAATATGTGTTTGACAAATTTGAGGTGATCGGACTAGTCAAAAACTCAGTATACCGAAAATAAAGCAGAGGGAGTTTGTCAGCATGGCAGGCAGGCTCCTGATCAACTATAATTTACCAATATTATGATTCTGATAGCTGACAGCGGTGCTACCAAAACAGACTGGCGCACCATTGATGTCGACAACGAGTACGAACAGGTCACCACCACTGGCATCAGCCCCCAGTACCTGGATACTGACAAGATCTACACCATTTTTGAGGCTGAGCTGCTGCCTCAGCTAAAAGAGAGAAACATCAGCGCCATTTACTACTATGGCACCGGCTGCAGCTCCCCTGAGCGTAACAGACGTGTGGAAGATGCCCTGAGCCGTGCCTTCCCAGGTATACCTAACTACGTGGACCACGACCTGCTGGCAGCTGCGCGCGCGCTGTGCGGTCACAAGCCAGGTATAGCCTGTATCCTGGGCACAGGCTCCAACTCCTGCCTCTACGATGGCAAGAACATCATCGACAACGTGACTTCGCTGGGTTTCCTGATGGGGGACGAAGGAAGTGGCGCCTATTTAGGCAAACTCCTGATCAAAGCCTACATGTACCGCGAGCTGCCTGAAGAGCTGGCGACTTCACTTACAAACAGGTATAACCTCACCAAGAACGGCATTCTGGATGCGGTGTACGGCTCCGACATACCCAGCCAGTACCTGGCGACTTTTGCCAAGTTCATGCACGAGAAGCGCAAGAATCCGGTGATCAAGGAAATGATTTACGAGAACTTTGAGGAGTTCTTCGAGCGCCATGTGAGCAAGTACGAGGGCTTCGGCGAACTGCCCGTAAACTTTGTCGGATCTATCGCGTTTCATTTTGCAGACACGCTTAAGCTGGTGGCAAAGAAATACGGCTGCCACATTGGGGTCATCATCTCTAGCCCGAGCGAAGGCCTGATCAAGTACCACCAGGAGCTGCTCAAAATGCAGAATGCCTAAGCGGACGTATACTTATTTTCTGAAATCAAATTTGACTTACCACCACAGTGTCTACTACCGAATCCGACTCACTTTACAATAAATTAGAGCAAATGCCTGTGCACGAGTTGCTCACCTGCATTAACCAGGAAGACAAAAGTGTGCCCATAGCCGTTGAGCGGGTAATTCCGCATATTGAAACCTTGGTGAACGCCACTGTAGAACTTCTCCGCGAGGGTGGCCGGCTCTTCTACATTGGAGCAGGCACCAGCGGACGCCTCGGCATTCTGGACGCATCAGAATGCCCTCCCACATACGGTGTGCCGCATGGCATGGTCATTGGCATAATTGCAGGTGGCGATGGCGCTATCCGGAAGGCGGTGGAGTTTGCAGAGGATGACACCAAACAAGCCTGGAAAGACCTGCAGGAGCATACCATCACGGATAAAGACATGGTGGTAGGTATAGCCGCATCGGGCACAACACCTTATGTGGTGGGTGGCCTAGAAGCTTGCCGTCGTGCAGGTATAGCCACCGGCTGTATCGTGTGCAATGCCAATAGCCCCGTGGCTGCCGTTGCCGACTATCCTGTAGAAGTGATCACCGGGCCGGAATTTGTGACGGGTAGCACCCGCATGAAAGCCGGTACCGCCCAGAAACTCGTGCTCAACATGCTCACCACAGCTACCATGATTCAGCTCGGCCACGTGAGAGGGAACAAAATGGTAGACATGCAGCTATCCAACACGAAGCTGGTAGAACGTGGCACTCGCATGCTGATGGACGAATTGCAGCTGGCAAAACCAAAGGCTGCTGCTCTACTCAAGAAGTACGGCAGCGTACGCGCCGCCATCGAGGCCTACCGCAATGGCAATGCTATTTCATAAAGCCTATACCTAAAAAACAGATCGGCCTGCCAGCATAAGAAAACGCTGGCAGGCCGATCTGTTTTGGTAAACGTCTGGAAATAGCTAATCCAATATGGCCATGCTCTCTACCAGTACTTTCGCGGCTTCTTTGCTCGGCACTTTGTAATTGATCACCGCCCAGTCATAGCCTAGCTTAAAGCGATCATCTTTTATAGCGTACCGCATCTTCTCGCGGTAGTCGGCTACAGGTTCCAGACCAAGTTCCTGGCGAAGCTCGTTCGCCTTTGCCTCTTCCTCCTCACTCATACGCTGCACCAGGTAGCGGCTCGACAGGTCCCCAAATTCCTTGTCATCCTTGCAGTCTTCCGGTTTATTACAAATGACGCGGGCCAGCACTTTGGACCGGTATAGGTTCTTGCCCTGCTGCTGGTCCATCAGGTAGGCAGCTGCATGCGGGTCGAGCTTGCCCTCCTGCACTGCCTGGGTGAGCACCGTCTTGAAATCAAATCCGTTTCGGGCAGTGGTCTGCCTTTGAATCACGATGCTAAAGCGGGGCAACACCTCCAGCGTGTCGGGCAATCCAATCAGATCCTCTCCCGGATAGCCGTGCTTGCTGACCCAGGCCAGCAGTCTTTTCACGTTGTCAGCCTCTATTTTCCGGATCGTATCGGCATGAACGCGCAGGCCTCCTTTCGCCTGGCGGAAGAACTGATCCCGTGCCCAGAGTTCGTCCAAGTCAGCACGCAGGTCGATGTTCGTGTTCTCCCGGAAGGCTTTGCGGCGCTTCGGGTACTTTTTGACAAACTTCTTCCAGCCTTTGTGAGCTCTCAGGGTATCAAGCGCCTCCTGCTGCTCCAGGTATTCCAGCGACACCCCTTTTTCTACCAGCTTCTCCAAATAATTTATACCTTGTTTTCCGTGCCCGGTGAGCCCCGCGCATACGGCCGCATTGTAGTAGTCGCGGGCAAAACCATGTGGCACGGCTGCAAAAGCCTGTTGGTATACCTGCAGGGCGCCTTCGTAGTCTTTCGCCATCACCAGCCGTTCGGCTTTGTTGATGTGGGGGTGGTAGTCTTTGGTATAATCTGCCTTGGCTACTGCCTGGGCACTAAAACTCAGCATGGCCAGCAGGAAGAGTATAGCACCCGCAGGCTTAAAAAATTTGGATCTGAATGTGAACTGCATAGAAGATGGGTGGTGTTTTCAGTTGGAACGTGCCATGTTATAACGTATTCAGGAAAGCCTTAGCATATACAGTGGCTATTTTGTACCCGCTTATACCTGCATCGGCACATAGGAGTTGACTTAATCAGGAGATTTCTTCCTTAAATATAGCCAACTTTGTCCATAATCTTTAAGTAGACTGACAAATGCCAGCCTCTGACACAGGCGCAGAATAGATTGACTTATGCATGACATTGAACCCTTTTATAATTGGCTGGAGCTATACTCAGCTGCCGAAGACCCACGCTCTCCACTGTATGGCGCCGAGAACAGCCTGCTGCAGTACACCCATACCATCTATGGTTACTACATACACCCGCAGTGGGACGACATCGACTCTGAGACGCTATTTCTGAAAATCCTGTATGCCGATTACGACCTGGGTTTTGCCGTGATCGAGTTTATAGGGGAGTGGAACGATGCGCTCCACAACGACATCATGAAGCTCAAACGCAACATCATTGATCCGCTGGTGCAGGAGGGCATCAAGCACTTTATCCTGATCGGCGAGAATGTGTTCAACTTCCACGGCTCCGAAGACGACTACTACGAAGAGTGGTTTGAGGATGTGGAGGAAGGCTGGATCGCGGCCATTAGTTTCCGGGATTTTGTGCTCAGCGAGATGCGCAGCTACAACATTGACTCCTACGTCAACACGGGTGGCACACTGGATGAGTTGCATTGGCGAACCTATACTCCAAAACGGCTCTTTGCGCTGGTAAACAGCATGATTCAGAAGCGGCTGGGCCCGTAATCGGTTTAAACCAAGCCAAAACAAAAGAGCGGACTCTTCATGAGCCCGCTCTTTTGCTGTGTATACGTAACGTGAGACTACTGAACTACAGCTGTGTCGCCGTCTTCAATGCGGTCTGCTTCTTGCTCACCAGCTTCTTCAATCTGATCCGCTTGCTCTTCAGCAGCGTCTTCTACCTGGTCAGCTCTCTCATCAGTTGCAGAGTCGCAAGATGCGAATGTGAATGTGAAAAGACCAGCGGCTAGGAAAAGGTAAATTGACTTTTTCATGTTTATAAGTTTAATGTGATGGTGGAAAATAGTTGGTTATGGCAACGGACACCACCCTGCACCGAAGCTTGAATGCCAATACGCAGCCTGTACATATTAGTTGAGGTATATATATAAAAAAAGCACTCCAGGGAGTGCTTTTTTCTTTTGCCAAGCCTTGCGGCTGGTAGTACTGGTACTTGTGACTACTGAACAGCAGTTGTGTCTTCTTCGATAGTAGTAGTGGTGTCTGTCTCTACTTCAGTCTCAACTTCTACTTCTTCTACTGTTTCAGTAGTTTCAACTTCAGTTGCAGTTTCTTCTGCGTTGTTGCAAGATGCGAACGTGAAAAGACCTGCAACGAATAGTAAACCGAATACTTTTTTCATAATGTTTTGTGATTGGTTAAGGATGAAGCTTCAAATATAACTCTATATCTGAATATATTGATACAGAAGCTTTTATTTTTTCTTAAACAACACTTTGATCGGCACACCTTCAAAGCCAAAATGCTTCCGGATGCTGTTTTCCAGATAGCGCGTATACGGCTCCTTTACATACTGCGGCAGGTTGCAGAAGAACGCAAACGTTGGGTTATGCGTCGGCAGTTGCGTCACGTACTTGATCTTGATGAACTTGCCTTTCACGGATGGTGGCGGATAGCGCTCAATATCCGGCAGGATCTTATCGTTCAGCTTTGAAGTAGAAATTTTACGGGTTTTCTGCTCGTATACCTCCATCGCCGTCTCAACAGCTTTGTGCACACGCTGCTTGGTAACTACCGATGTGAAAATGATCGGCACATACTTGATAGGAGCAATCGCTTCGAGTATTTTCTCTTCGAACTCCTTGGTGGTATGCGTATCCTTCTCCACCATGTCCCACTTGTTCACCAGTATCACGATGCCTTTGCGGTTTTTCTCAGCCAGCGAGATAATGTTCACGTCCTGCGACTCTATCCCTCTGGTGGCGTCCAGCATCACAATACACACATCGGCATCTTCCAGGGCACGCACCGAGCGCATCACCGAGTAGAATTCAATGTCCTCGCTCACTTTGCTTTTGCGGCGCAGACCAGCCGTGTCGACAATGATAAACTCTTTGCCAAAGGCGTTGTAGCGGGAGTCGATCGCGTCGCGGGTGGTACCAGCAATATCGGTTACAATGTTACGCTCCACGCCCAGCAGCATGTTTACAAATGAGGACTTGCCTACGTTCGGGCGGCCCAACACGGCAAGTCTGGGTATACCTGCATCCGGGTCTTCTGTGCCTTCTGTTTTGAAGTGTTTTACCACCTCGTCCAGCAGGTCGCCGGTGCCGGAGCCACTTTGCGACGATACCGGGAATACGTCTATACCTAGGCCCAAAGCATAAAACTCCCCCATTTGGTGGGCACGGGCATTGGTGTCGGCTTTGTTGGCTACTACATAAATAGGCTTGTCGGTGCGGCGCAGTACGTTGGCAAATTCTTCGTCCAGGCTGGTTACGCCTGCCTCTACGTCCACCATAAACAGGATCACATCGGCTTCTTTAATAGCCAGCTCTACCTGTTTGTTGATCTCTCCTTCAAAAATATCGTCTGATCCGTGCACGTAGCCACCCGTGTCGATCACGGTGAAGTACTTGCCGATCCAGTCGCCGTGGCCGTAGCTGCGGTCGCGGGTCACGCCGCTCTCGTTGTCCATAATGGCTTGGCGGCGCCCTACAAGGCGGTTAAAAAGTGTAGACTTGCCCACGTTCGGGCGGCCTACGATTGCAATGATGTTGGTTGACATCGAAATAAAATAAAATAGTTAAAGTGCCCCCGGAGCACCTTGCCCCGAAGCTTTAATAGTGCGCTACTCGCTGTAGCCGAATCGGCGTAACAGCTTCTGGTCGGTTCGCCAGTTCTCGTTCACGCGCACGTATAAATCAAGAAATATCTTTTTCTGGAAAAACTGCTCCATATCCACACGGGCCTGTGTACCTACTTTTTTCAGCGCCTCGCCTTTGTGGCCGATCACAATGCCCTTCTGGCTCTTGCGCTCCACGCTGATCTCAGCCCGGATACGGATAATGTCCTCTTCTTCCTTAAACTCCTCTACCACCACTTCGCAGCTGTAGGGAATTTCCTTTTTGTAGTTGAGTAAAATCTTCTCGCGGATGATCTCAGACACAAAGAAACGCTCGGGCTTGTCAGTCAGTTCATCTTTCGGATAAAAAGCCGGGTGCTCTGGCAACAACGCCAGCAAACGGGCGAACAATTGCTCTACTCCGAAATTATGCAAAGCCGAAATCGGGTGAATCTCGGTCGGGTTCATCTTCTCCTGCCAGTAAGCTACCTTCTCGTTCACTTCCTCCTCGGTGGCCTGGTCAATCTTGTTGATGAGCAGCAGGATCGGCACATTGGCGTGCTGCAGACGTTTGATCACATCGTCCTCATCGTGCTTCTCGTAGATGTCCGTCACAAACAGGATGATGTCTGCATCCTCCAGCGAGGTGCGCACAAAACTCATCATCGACTCGTGCAACGCATACTGCGGCTTGATGATACCAGGCGTGTCAGAGTACACGATCTGGAAATCATCACCGTTCAGGATACCCATGATGCGATGGCGGGTGGTCTGGGCTTTGGATGTGATAATAGACAGCTTCTCCCCCACCAGGGCGTTCATAAGCGTGGATTTACCCACATTGGGCTTCCCCACTATACTCACAAAACCGGCTTTGTGCGGATTTTCGGACATACACTAAAATTTAAGGATGCAAAATTACTCCTTTTTTTACGAAACACGGTGAAAATGTGTGGATTTCAGTTTAATATGTGATTGAGCGATTTGGTGAATTGTTAAATTGTTGATGGTTAATTGTTGTTCGTGCAAGATTTGGTCAGGCTACGACCTATACCTATACCTATACCTATACCTATACCTATACCTATACCTGTTTGGCCACGGCTGATCTGTCAGGCGCTCGCAGGTCTAAAGAAACTACAAGGTCTTGGCGCGCACTTTCAAACATTTCCGCCTCCTTTTAGCTTTATACCCTGCCACCATCTATCAGGGCATAGAAACTATCGATCATAACTAACTCGTTATACTTCGTATCTTTGTAAAGCAACAGCACTATTTGTTATAGATGAGCAAGAAAAAAACAGGCAAGATTGGGGTTTTGCTGGTAAACCTGGGCACACCGGATACGCCCAATACTCCTGACGTAAGAAAATACCTGCGCGAGTTCCTGCTGGACCGCCGCGTGATCGACATTAACCCCGTAGGCCGCTATGCTCTCGTTAACGGCATTATCGCGCCGTTCCGGGCACCTAAGTCCGCCAAGGTATACCAGCAGCTCTGGACCGAACGCGGCTCGCCCCTCATGTACCATGGCCGCGACCTGCAGGTCAAACTGCAGGCTGCCCTGGGCGATGACTACCACGTGGCTTTTGGTATGCGTTACCAGAGCCCAAGCATCAAGAGCGCACTGGAAGAGCTTCAGGATAAGAGTGTCTCCCGCATCATTGTGGTGCCCCTGTTCCCACAGTACGCCTCTGCCTCAACCGGTTCGGTGCAGGATAAGATCATGGAGATCGTCAGGGAATGGTGGATTATCCCGAGCATCAACTTCATCTCGACCTACTGCGACGACCCGGGCTTCATCAACGCCTTTGCGGAGCTGGGCAAAAAGTACATGGCCGAGGACGACTACGACCATGTGGTATTCAGCTATCACGGGGTGCCGGAGCGGCAGGTGCTCAAGGGCAGTGACCACGGCTATTGCAAGCTGGGCTCATGCTGCAACAGCTACAACAAGCGCAACCGCTACTGTTACCGTGCTTCCTGCTTTGAGACCTCCCGTTTGCTGGCTGCAGCACTTGGTCTGCGCGAGGAACAGTATACCATCGCTTTCCAATCCAGGCTGCTGAGCGACCCTTGGTTGCAACCCTACACCGACGAGATACTAAAGACCATGCCAGCCAAAGGCATCAAAAAAGTGCTTGCCTTCAGTCCTGCCTTCGTGGCTGACTGCCTTGAGACCACTATTGAGGTGGGTGAAGAGTTCAAGGAGATGTTTGAGCACGCCGGCGGCGAGAAATGGGTGCTTGTCGAGAGCCTCAACTCCAGCGACACCTGGGTAGAAGCCTTAAAAAATATGGTGCTGGAAAATTAGAGCGATTTAAAATTTGGAGAAGTGAAGATTTGGAAATGACTTCACAGGTATAAACCAGAAGCGCCGCTGTAAGATTTTACAGCGGCGCTTCTGGTTTATAAATATCTCAGCTCAGCGGAGGTTATCCTAACATTAGCCGCGCTTCCTACTTTGCTATACCTGCGTGCAACACGAAGAGGTCGCGGATCTAAGTCGTCAAACTAAGCCCTGTGAGTTCAGGGGCTGCTCTGCTGGTATTTGCCGTAGGTATACCTCCGGATTGCAGACCCGAAAGAGCCGTAGGGCTGGAATTAGATACTTCCCGAACTGCAACTACTTAACGAATTTTGCCACGATCTATACCTACAAGTAGGCTTAACCTTTAAATCGCAACTGCTCAACAATTAACAACAACAAGCAGCAATTAGCAATCAACAATCAGATCCTCTTAAAATCGACCCAGTAATCGGAAGTGGTATCTGAATATTCTCTGATTTTCTGAAGCAGCACCTCCGGGTTACTTTCCACAATCAGGTTTTCACGATGATCAAGCTTCACGAAACCTTCACTTACCGTATGGTCGATCATCTCGAAGAACTTGTCCCAGTAACCGTTGATGTTATAAAAGGATACAGGCTTTTTGATGATGCCGAGCTGATTCCAGGTGATGATCTCGCAAATCTCATCGAAGGTACCAAAGCCGCCGGGCATGGCAATGAAAGCATCGGAACGAGCCGCCATAATGGCTTTCCGCTCGTGCATGGTCTCAACGACAATTAATTCCTGCAATCCTTTATGGGCCACCTCCCTGTCTACCAGGCTCTGCGGAATTACGCCTATACCTGTACCTCCACCAGCCAGCACGGCATCCGCGATCACACCCATCAAACCCACATTGCCTCCACCGTATACCAGCTTTATACCTTGTGCCGCCATCAACTCACCTAACTGTGCCGAGGCTTCACTATACACTGGGTTCATACCTGTATTGGCTCCACAAAAAACGCCTATACTTCTCATTGATTAAATTTATTCTGTTTCGGTTTTTGATTGATAAAGAAAGGCTCCAACATTCCTGCTGAAGCCTTTTTATAATTCTGACAGAGCGCGCCTATACCTAGGCCAGCTCTTTTTTATATATTTTGGCAACTGTCTCGGCCACGTAATCGATCTCAGCCTCGGTGTTATACTTGCTGAAAGAGAAGCGAACAGAACCGCGAAGCGGATCTACACCCAGCGCACGAAGCACATGCGAACCGGCATTAGCACCGCTGCTGCAGGCACTTCCGCCCGAAGCCGAAATTTTGGCAATATCCAGGCTGAACAACAGCATTTCGTTAATGTCAGAGGCCGGCAGGCTCACGTTAAGCACTGTGTAAAGGCTCTTGTCACCAAACTCCGACATACCGTTAAAGCTCACATCCTCCATCTGCTCACGCAGTTTGTAGATCATGCGGTCTTTCAGGCTTTGCATATGCTTCTGGTGCTCGGCCATATCGCGGTAAGCAATCTCCAGCGCTTTGGCCAGACCAATAATGCCATACACGTTCTCAGTACCGCCACGCATGTTGCGCTCCTGAGAACCTCCCTGAATCAGGGGCTGGATCTTGGTCTCTGCATCGCAGTACAGGAAGCCAACACCCTTCGGACCATGGAATTTGTGCGCCGAACCTACCAGGAAATTAGCACCAATCTGCTGTACATCGTGTTTGTAATGCCCCATGGTCTGCACCGTGTCAGAATGGAAAATCGCATCATACTTTCTGCAGATCTCTCCGATCTTCTCAATATCGTTGAGTGTTCCGATCTCATTGTTAGCATGCATGATCGAAACGATCGTGCGCGGCTGGTTTGCCAACAGCTCCTCCAGATGCTCCAGATCCAGGTTGCCGCGTTCGTCGTGGCGCAGGTAACTCAGTTGTACATCACCCTGCTTTTCCAGCATCTCCATGGTGTGCAGCACAGCGTGGTGCTCCAGTTTGGTCGTGATGGCGTGCTTTATACCTAGCGAACGGCAGGTACAAACAATAGCAGAATTATCAGCCTCGGTGCCACCGGAGGTAAAAAACACCTCAGCAGGCGACGTGTTTAGCAGCGTAGCTACCGTGCGACGAGCTTTTTCGATGGCAGACCTCACCTCGCGCCCATGTGAATGGATGGAAGAAGGATTGCCGAAATGCTCCAGCATAAAAGGGGCCATGGCATCAAAAACCTCTTTGTCAAGAGGAGTGGTAGCTGCATTATCTAAATAAACACGCATGATATTTTGTATTGGATTCTCTTAAACGAACTACTAAAGTATAAAAAAAAGTTGCGCCAATGGAGAAAAAACATGGTTTCCCCTTTGGCGCAACCTTCGATTGCTAAGTTTTAAATATGCTACAGCAACAACACATTATGCTTTGGCAGAGATAATCTCTTTGATGTCAGCAATAATTTTGTTGGCCAGATGCTCGGCAGTGGCATTGCTCTCCGACTCGGCATAGATGCGGATGATCGGCTCTGTGTTTGATTTGCGCAGATGTACCCACTCTTTGTCAAACTCGATCTTCACGCCATCAATTGTATTGATAGGTTGCTTCGCGTAGCGCTCCTGCATTTGCTGCAGTACATCGTCCACGTCTACATCAGGCGTCAGCTCGATCTTATTTTTAGAGATATGGTAATTGGGGTAGCTGGCACGCAGGCGCGTCATGCTCATACCTGACTTGGCCAGGTGTGTCAGGAACAAAGCTATACCTACCAGGGCATCGCGACCATAATGCAACTCTGGATAAATAATGCCGCCATTACCTTCTCCACCGATGATCGCATTTTCAGCCTTCATCATGTTCACCACATTCACTTCGCCTACAGCGGCAGCATAGTAATTACCGCCAGCCTTTTCGGTCACATCGCGCAGTGCTCTGGTAGACGAAAGGTTAGAGACAGTATTACCTACCTGATTCTTCAGTACGTAATCGGCCACAGCTACCAAGGTATACTCCTCGCCGAACATACTGCCGTCTTCATTGACCAAGACCAGTCTATCTACATCCGGGTCAACTACTATACCTAAGTCGAACTTACCTTTCTCGATCACGCGCGCAATCTCACGCAGGTTCTCTGGCAGCGGCTCCGGGTTGTGCGGGAAGTTTCCGTCCGGCTCGCAAAACAGTTTCTCAACCTTATTAACACCCAGCGCTTCAAGCAGCATCGGTATGGCTATACCTCCGGAAGAGTTCACGCAGTCGATGGCTACGCTGAAGTCTTTTTCTTTGATGGCGTTTACATCGACAAGCGGTAGTGCCAGAATCGTATCAATGTGCTTTTGCAGCGCTTCATCGTCACGTTGGTAACTGCCCAGGTCGTTCACCTGCGCAAACTCAAAGGCTTCCTTGTCTGCCAGTTCCAGCACCAGTTTCCCTTCGACATCGGAAATGAACTCACCTTTGTGGTTGAGCAGCTTGAGCGCGTTCCATTGCTTGGGGTTGTGACTTGCTGTCAGAATGATGCCGCCACCAGCTTTGTAGTCAGGCACCGCCATCTCTACCGTAGGCGTCGTTGACAGCCCCAGATCGACCACATTTATACCTAACCCCTGCAAGGTGGCGCAAACCAGTTTGTTCACCATGTCACCCGACAGGCGTGCGTCGCGTCCTACTATAATGGTATTGTTGCCAGTAGTCTGCAATACCCAGGTACCGTAAGCGGCGGCAAATTTTACCACATCCACAGGAGTAAGTGCTTCACCTGCCTTTCCTCCTATCGTACCTCTGATTCCTGAAATTGATTTTATTAAAGCCACTACGAGAATATTTTTTTCAGCTGCAAAAGTAATAAATTAGAATTAAGGTTTAGCAGTTTATGGAATTTAGCTGCCCGGTGCATCTAATATTTAAAAAGAAGCCATGCGATGTGTACTGCACCGTTTTGCAATACAACATCGCCCCAGATGATTTTATTATCTTTGTGTTTATGAATAAGACGCAAAAATTTGAAGACAGTCCGCGCGGACGCCAACTACAGGCCTTTGACCGTTTGCTGGAAGTGATGGATGAGCTACGCGAGAAGTGCCCCTGGGACAGAAAGCAGACTATTGAGAGTCTGCGCCATCTGACCATTGAAGAAACCTATGAATTATCCGACGCCATTATCCGAGAGGATATACAGGAGATCAAGAAGGAAATTGGCGACATCATGCTGCACATGGTGTTCTATGCCAAGATCGCTTCCGAGCAAAAGACTTTTGATATAGCCGATGTTCTCAACTCACTCTGCGAGAAGCTCATTTTCAGGCATCCGCATATTTATGGGGATGTCACCGCCAACACCGAGGAGGAGGTAAAGCAGAATTGGGAGCGTCTGAAACTAAAAGAAGGCAACAAGTCTGTGCTTGGCGGCGTACCAACCTCACTCCCGGCTTTGGTGAAAGCCATGCGGATACAGGAAAAAGCCCGGGGTGCAGGCTTTGATTGGGATGATAAGTCTGAGGTATGGAAGAAGGTGCAGGAGGAGCTGAACGAATTTGAGTCTGAATTTAACACAGTGGATATCCAGTCGATTGACCATCAGAAAGCTACCGGCGAGTTTGGGGATCTGCTTTTTTCGCTCATAAATTTCGCCCGCTTTATTGACATAAACCCAGAAGAAGCACTTGAGAAAACCAATCTGAAATTTATAGATCGGTTTCAGTATATGGAGCGAGAGGCGGCTAAAGATGACAAACGACTACAGGACTTGTCCTTAAAAGAAATGGATATTTACTGGAATCAGGCAAAAAACAGATAGGCATGCATACATATTTAGCAAACATGCTTTATATTTATGATTCAATCCGTTCCCAAGCCCGATTTCAAACAAACTTATTAGGGTTTTACTTTTTGTCATCTGTTAGTTTGAGCACTTTCTTCTTATCATAACATTCTCCGGTCTGATTTATTACTATTACAGGAAGCTCTACACTGTCTGCATTCATACAGCATTACAGCAGGGGTTCACTAATGTTTGAATCACCGGAAGAAATGGAATGGAAGACACAAGTGTCTGACTAGCAGAGTATGTGGAAAGGTTAAACCAGAGTTGATGAGATATCCAAAGTTTAAACTTTGGATAAGAATTTAAAATAAAATATATTTGTAAACCCGCAATATTTGCCATTAGAAGAGGCAATGGGAAATTTAATTTGGGCTGACTTTAGGGCATTTCAGTGAGATTTTTCAAAATTAAAAGCGCTATATCGTTTGAAAATTGCGGAAAAAGCAGAAATTGCAAAACCAAAGAAGAACTAAATCCGAAACAATTACATTTTCATATTACACAATCATTTTTAATTACAACACAAACAGCTAAACTTTAAACTTTTAAACAAAATGGAAAAAAAGACTGCAGTAGTGAGCAAAGATGCTAATGTAGAAAAAAAGCCGAGCCCAATTGGCGGCGTATTTGCGAGCATTGTTATTCCGTTGGCATTGATAGCCTCTGTGCTTATTTATATGTTCGTTTTTGGCAATCCTGCCAACTTTGAAGGCGGAAGCAACGAGAACCACCCACTTCCAGGTAACTATCTTGGTATTGTTTACAAAGGTGGTTGGGTAGTACCGATTTTGCTTGCCCTTAACCTGTTGGTATTCATTTTCGCTATTGAGCGTGCTCTGACAATCAGCAAAGCAAAAGGTAAAGGAGGCGTTGCTCAATTCGTGCGCACGATCTCTGCTAAATTGAAGCAAAACGACATCAATGGCGCTATAGCTGCCTGCGACGTTCAGAAAGGATCTGTTGCTAACGTAGTGAAATCTGGCTTGATGAAGTATAAGGAAATGCAGAACGAGCCGGAACTGCTTAAAGCAGAGAAAGTAGCTGCTATCCAGAAAGAAATCGAAGAATCTACTTCACTGGAGCTTCCAATGCTGGAGAAAAACCTGGTAGTTATTTCTACTATCGCTTCTATCTCTACACTGGTTGGTTTGATCGGTACAGTACTTGGTATGATCAAGGCGTTCTCGGCTCTTGCGACTTCAGGTGCTCCTGACTCAGTAGCGCTTGCAAACGGTATCTCTGAGGCCCTTATCAACACAGCCCTTGGTATTACAGGTTCTACTATCGCGATCATCGCTTACAACTACTTTACAAGCAAAATCGACGAGCTTACTTATGGCATCGACGAGGCAGGCTTCAGCATGGTGTCTACTTTCACGTCTCAGCACGAAACACCAGCTGCAAGACCACACACTGTATAAGTTAAGTTTAACCGTATTTAACCAGATAAGATGCCTAAAGTAAAAGTAAAAAGAACGGCCCCCTCGTTGGACATGACGCCAATGGTGGACTTATTCTTCTTGCTGGTTACTTTCTTTATGCTGACTGCAACAGCCCGTCCAGATGAGGCTGTTATAGTAGACACTCCTTCATCTGCTTCAGAAATCAAGATCCCGGACACTAACGTAATCACCATTACGGTTGATAAAAATGATCGGGTATTCTTTGGGGTAGACGGGCAGCAGACAAAGGAAGCATTGCTTGACAGAATTGCTAAGAACTACAATATTGGTTTTACCGAAGAGGAGCGAAAAACATTTTCTCTTCTAAGCAACTTCGGCGTGCCAATTAACCAACTGAAAGGTTACCTGGCAATGGAGTCAAACGATCGTAAGGAAGTAAACCAGCCGGGGATTCCGGTTGATTCGGCACGTAATGAGCTTGGCGACTGGGTACTGCAGACACGTCTTACTAACCCTAAGGTGGTAATTGCCATCAAGGGTGACCAGGACGTAAGCTACCCGACAGTGAAGAGAGTAATGGACATTCTACAGGAGAAGAAAGTAGACAGGTTCAACCTCATTACGGACATGGAGATGAAGCCTACGAACTAATAATTAGAAAGGAGATAAGATAATGGCAGAAATGCAACAAAAGGCCGACTCTGGCGGCAAAGGCGGGAAAAAGCGCGCCAAACGCCAGTCGACCAAAATTGACATGACACCGCTGGTAGACCTTGCCGCCCTTCTGATTACGTTCTTCATGCTTACCACAACCTTCAATAAGCCGCAGACGATGGAAATCAACATGCCGAAGAAGGTTGACAACCCGGAGGAGCAGATAGCATTGAAAGCCAGTAATGCCATGACGATTATACTTGGCCCTGACGACGATCTATACTACTACTTTGGTTTGGCAGAGGACAATCCGGAGATTGTGGAATCGAGCTATGCCTCAAATGGTATCCGCCAGGTACTGTTATCATCTAAAGTAAAATCGAACGATATGATGACAGTGATGGTAAAGCCAATGGAAAGTTCTCGCTATAAGAACGTGGTGGATATCTTGGACGAGTTGAAAATAACGGACACCAAGAGGTTTGCGATGGTAGAGATAGCCGAATCAGACAAGAAATTGGTACAAGAACAAATTGGGAATTAAGATATGGAAGTAAGTAAGTTAGAAAATGCATCGCTCGATGACATCGTCTTTGAAGGACGAAACAGAGCATATGGTGCCTACCTACTTCGCAAAATTTACAATAAGCATATCACAATTGCCGCAACTGTAGCAATTGCATTGTTCTTCCTTTTCCTTAGTATCCCTTTGATTTCAAAAATGATCAAGGGTGACTCGGAAGAAGCACAAGTGGTAGATCGTATTGTAACAGAAGTAGACCTGGCTCCGCCACCACCACTGGATGAAGCAACACCGCCACCGCCGCCGCCGCCGCCACCAGACCTTCCACCGCCACCGCCACCAGTACGTGCGCAGGTGAAGTTCACGCCTCCGGTAGTGAAGCGTGACAACGAGGTACAGGAAGAAGAGAAAGTGCCGGATCAAACAGAATTGGAGGACGTAGACATCGGAACCAAAACGGTTGAAGGTGTTAAAGGTGCTCCACTCGATCTGGGTGACATCGACGGTACAAGCGACGTAGTTGCAGAAGTAGTAGAAGAAAAGCCATATACTTACGTTGAGCAGATGCCTGAATTCCCAGGTGGTGAAGGCGAAATGATGAAGTATTTAGGCAAAAACATCCGCTACCCAGCAGCTGCCCAGCGTGCCGGAGTAGAAGGCCTGGTAGTACTTTCGTTTGTAGTAAGCCGCACAGGCGAGATCTCAGAAATTGAGGTTGTGAAGAGCCTTGGCTCTGGTACTGACGAAGAAGCTGTACGCGTTGTGAAAACAATGCCGAAGTGGTCTCCAGGAAAGCAGAACGGTAGATCAGTACCTGTTCGCTATACCTTGCCAGTACGATTTGCTATTAAGTAAATCTTATACAATAACAATAAAAAAGGCCCTCACTTGAGGGCCTTTTTTATTTATACCTGCTGCATTATGCTATACCTAGCGGAGGCAATCAGACACTCAGCACGAATTGCCCTATATTAAAAATATTAAATATGCTTATGGAAAAAGGGCGCGTGGTGCATCTAATAAGAAAATGCAGGTAAAACTGCCTCACTTCTAAAACCTATGCGCCATGAAAGAGAGCTATTTATTCGACATGACCTTCAACAACGTAGTTTTTGCTGCAAGAAACAAAGCTTACGGAGCTTATGAGCTAAGGAAAGACTACAGCAAGCACGTAATGGCTGCGGCTTTAATTGCAACAAGCATATTCGCAGCAGGTCTAGGCTGGCCCTTGCTAATGCCCGTACAGGAAAAAATTATTGCTATTGAAGATTTCCCTGCAAAGGACGACGGCAGCATAGTGATAGAGGACTGGGTATTACCACCACCACCTGCAGCAGATCCTGAACCGAAGCAACAGGCAGCTATACCTGTTACCCAAGAACAGATCAAAACGGTGAAAAATACTACGACCAGAGTAGTGCCTGACACCCATCCCGGACCAGACGAGGCTCCTCCTACTGAGGAGAAAATGACAGGCGCTATCATCGGAACCCAGAATATAGACGGAGAATTGCTGAGCAATCTGAATCTGAAAGATCTGGAGGGCGAGGGTAGCAGTGGCACCACCGGCACAGGGAACAATGAAAACAATAACATTGTCGATTTTGCAGAAGAAATGCCATCATTTGAGGGAGGAGAAGCTGCCTTAATGCGCCACATCAGCAAAAAAATACGCTATCCTAGACAGGCTATCACAGAGCAGATAGAGGGAATGGTTATTGTGAGTTTTGTGGTAAACAGGAATGGTAAAGTAACTGACGCAACCGTACTAAAGGGTCTGGGCTACGGAACAGACGAAGAAGCACTGCGCGTTATACAAAGTTTACCTGACTGGTCGCCGGGCAGGCAAAATGGAAAACCTGTTGCAGTACGCTATACCTTACCAATACGATTTAACTTGCAACGATAAGTAACAATATAAAGTATAAAGCAGAAGCTAAACTACACATAGCATGGCTTCTGCTTTAATTTTTAAAGTATAAACCTTAAATTTAGGCCTACATATATAGGCAAACCAGAACATGTTACGACCAAGGAGAGGAGATGAGCGATCGTCCGTTACGTATTTCAATAAATTCGCACGCTATTTCGGTATGCTGATGACATTGATTTATGTAGCAGCCGGGCTATTTATGATCTTTATGGATGGGGAGGAATATAATCTGAGTATGTCGAAGACATCACAAACGATTTTTGGTGGGGTGCTTATCCTTTATGGACTCGTACGGTTCGTCAGAGCATATCAGGTTAATTCCAAATCAAGGAGAGACAGACAAGATGATTAAAGCAGCCAAGGTGTTCCTGGGGCTCGCGGTGGTGGCACTGGCAGCCTGTACCAGCGATCCTAAGACAGAACGTGACACCTCTACAACAGGTACAATTGGCATTCGGGTAGATGAAACACTTCAACCTATTATAGAAAGCCAGATCCAAGCCTTCGAAGGCATATACAGATACGCCAGCATAAATGCAGAGTACAAGGCAGAAGGCCAGGTATTCAAGGACCTGCTCGATGACAGCACTCGCATTGCGATTGTGTCCCGACAACTGACTGACCAGGAAAAAGCAGTCTTTGACCAGAGAAAGATTACCCCCAGGTATACCAGAATCGCCATTGATGCCGTTGCATTAATTGTGAACAACAAAAATCAGGACACGCTCCTGACCATGAACCAACTGCGGGACATCTTTTCAGGTAAGATCACCAACTGGAAGCAATTAAACCCCGAGAGCGGCTTACGGGATATTGCCTTGGTGTTTGACAACAATAACTCCAGCACAGCCAGGTATATGCGCGACACACTGATAGCCGGCAAGCCCTTACCTCCAATAGCCACCGCTAGCAACTCCCACCCGGCCCTTATAGATTATGTGGCCAAAAATGAGAATGCGATAGGGATAATTGGGGTCAACTGGGTGAGCGATCGGGATGACACGACTTCGGTTAATTTCCTGAAACAAATAAAAGTGGTGGGTATCAGCACGGAAGATAATCCGATAACAACGGACAGCTACTTTCAGCCGTATCAGGCGTACATCGCACAAGGCGATTACCCACTCAGAAGATTTTGGTATATCATTAGTACTGAGGGCCGTGCAGGTCTTGGCACAGGTTTTGCAGCATACGTGGCAAGTGACCGTGGGCAACGTATCATATTGAAGTCTGGCCTGGTGCCTGCCACTATGCCTGTCCGTATAGTAGGTTTTAACAACAGGCCGAGTAAATTCAGACAAGATTAAAGATTAAAACAAACAATAATAACACAACCTAAATTAAACTAACAATGACAAATAACTGGAAATATGCTTTACTGGTAGCTGCCATGTTCCCTACAGCAGCGGTATTCGCGCAGTCTGGCGATCAAGGCCGCAGAGCGGCAGAATTGGGGCGCTATCAGGAGGCTAAGTCTATTTATAAATCTCAGTTGAACAACAAAAATGCTGACAACGCTTATTTTGGACTGGGTGATGTATACCTGCGTTCTGAAAATCCGGACTCAGCCGCTTACTACTTCAATCAGGGTCTGGCGAAGAACTCAAAATCTGCCATCAACATGGTAGGACTGGGTAAGGTAGAGATGGCTAAGGGAAATCGTGCAGGCGCTGAAAAGCACTTCGCCGATGCGATGAAGCGTGGTAAGAAGGACGCCTTCGTACTGGCAAGCATTGGAGAGGCCTACCTGACAGCTCCAGAAGCAACAGAGCAGGATTACAACAAGGCGATCGAATACCTGAAGCAGGCTGTAGAGCGTGATAAGAACAATGCTGAGGCTTACCTGTTGATGGGTGATGCTTACCTGAAATTGGGTAACGGTGGTCAGGCTATGACTAGCTACGACAATGCTATCCGCATCAACGACAAATCACCAAAGGCTCACCTAAAAAGAGGCCAGCTTTATACCAGCTCACGAAACTACAACGAAGCAGAAGAAGCTTACAAGAAAGCGATCGAGCTAGATCCGAATTTTGCACCTGCTTATAGCGACCTGGGCGAACTTTATTACTTTGCGGGCCAATATGACCTGGCACTTTCTACGTTCAAGAAGTTTGTAGACATGTCAGAGAACACCCCTGCGACACGTGCCAAATATGCGTCTTTCCTGTTCCTGACAAAGGACTATGAAGGAACACTGCGCGAAGTACAGGAAGTTCTAAAGTCTGACCCTGAAAACAAGACGATGAACCGTCTGTTAGCCTACTCATACCTGGAGCTTGGCAAGCCTGAAGAAGCTCTTAAGGCGATGGAGAATTACCTGAGCAAGGTAGACCAGAACAGCCTGATTGCTAGCGACTACGAGTATTACGGCAGAATCTTGGCAAGAAACAACCAGCCTGCAAAAGCTGTTGAGAACCTGGAAAAAGCGATTGCACTGGAGCCAACTAAACCGGAGCTTTATTATGACTTGGCGAACATGTACGCCCGTGAAAAGCAGTTTGACAAAGCGGTAGAGGTTTACAACAGAAAGCAGGAGAAGCTTGGCGCTTCCAATACCGACTACTTCCACTTAGGTAACGCCTACATGATGGCAGAGCAGTTTGATAAGGCTGACGAGACTTACAAGAAGATCACCGATGCCAACCCTACTTATGCTTACGCACACCTGTGGAGAGCCCGTGCGCAGGCCAACCTGGACCCTGAAACAGAAAAAGGTCTGGCTAAGCCTCACTACGAAGAGTTTATCAAATTGACCAACGGTGAGACTGAGAAGTATAAAAAAGAGCTGATCGAGGCTAATACTTATCTGGGCTACTATTACTACCTGAAAGGCGAGCGTGACAACGCTATCAAGTACTGGACAGATGTGAAAACGCTAGACCCAACCAACACACAGGCAGAAACTGCCTTGGCTGAGATCAACAAGACGAATGCTCCTAAAAAGAAGCGCTAATATTAATTAGATCGTTTGATCATAGAAAAGCCCGCTCCTGATGGAGCGGGCTTTTTGTTTATATACGTCAGATTATACGTAAGTATACCTTACTGATTTTCATAAAGCAACCACTTTTCTAATACCGCCTGGAAGTCCTGAGGCAGTTCAGAGTTGAACTGAATAAACTCTTTCGTAGTCGGGTGAACGAAGCCGAGAGATTTAGCATGCAGCGCCTGACGCGGCATCAGTTTAAAGGCATTCTCTACGAATGTCTTATAAGAGCCGGTTGGCATCCCTTGTAGTATCTTGTCTCCTCCGTAGGTTGCATCCGAGAAGAGCGGATGCCCCAAGTACTTCATATGTGCTCTGATCTGGTGCGTTCTTCCGGTCTCCAGATTACACTGCACCAGCGAGACATACTTAAATCTCTGCAGCACTTTGTAATGGGTAACGGCATGCTTTCCAAACGTTCCGTCAGGGTATACGGTCATCACTCTCCTGTCTTTTGCACTACGTCCCACATGGCCTACAATTGTGCCTGCATCCTGTTTCGGCACGCCCCATACCAAGGCGTAATAAGTTCGCTCGATCGTGTGTTTGAAAAACTGCTTAGCCAGAAAAGCCATGCTATACTCCGTCTTCGCTATTACCAGCAAGCCAGAGGTATCTTTATCAATGCGGTGCACAAGGCCGGGACGCCCCTCCCCGTTGCGGGTGGTTGGGAGCTGTTGCAAGTGATAAGTAAGTGCATTTACCAGCGTTCCTGACCAGTTATTAAACCCTGGGTGTACCACCATACCTGGCTCTTTGTTAACGATCAGCAACTCATCATCTTCATAAATGATGTTGATCGGTAAATTCTCCGGAATGATTTCAGTATCGCGTGGGGGTGTTGCCAGTGTGATAGTGATCACATCAAGGGGCTTTACCCTATAGCTTACCTTTACCGGTTTTTGGTTCACCTGTACTGATTCAGAGCGTATAGCGCCCTGCAGTTTGTTGCGGGTCACGTTGGGCAACCGATCCATCAGGAACTTATCGATTCGGAGCAGCGCCTGCCCCTTGTCCACCACAATGCGGTGGTGCTCGTATAGTTCGTCCGAATCTTCTATACTGTCCTGCTCTTCTTCTTCAAAGTCAATCACGGTACTGGATTTAGGTATAAACAAAAAGAAAGCCGAGGTATAGAACATCGGCTTTCCTGAACTCACGAAGGAGTATTAATTATTTTTTCTTCTTCTTGGCTGGGGTAGTAGTTGCTGGCTTGGCAGCGGCTGGTTGCTGCTGCTGAGGCTGCGCCTGTTGTGCTGCTGCTGGCTGCTTGCTAGGGTCTACACCCAGTTTCTTGAACACCAGGTTATTGATGCTGCCGTTTTCAGGACCTTCCAGAATAGCCTGCTCGCTCAGGATATAAAGGTAACCGTTCTCTTTCGCTACATCTTTAATGGCGTTCTCGATCTTTACAAGCACTGGCTGAATTAATGACTGCTCTTTTTCACGGATAGACATCTGAGCATCGTACTGGAACTTCTGGATAGCCTGCTCGAGGTTCATCAATTCACGCTCTTTGTCTTCGCGTACCACTTTGTCCATGGTGGAAGCGCCCTTCTGGTAAGCCTGCAGCTTCGTGTTGTACTCTGTTTCTTTTGATGCAAACTGCTCCTGCAGCTTTTGACCATATACTTCCAATTCTTTCTGCATAGAGGCTCTTTCTGGCATCTTGCTCAGAATCTCTTCTACGTTAGCATATCCTATCTTAGTCGCCTGCTCGTTCGTCTGTGCAAAAGAGGCAAAGCTGATAAAGAAAAACGCTACTACTAAAAATTTGATTTTGTTCATGATTGGATGGTTAATTTGTTATTCTTGTTGTTTAGTTGTTTGACTTCTTCTTTGTTGGAGGCGTTTTTTTCTTGTCCTGCTGCGTTTGGTTCTCTTCGTTTTGTATACCTGTTTCAGGCAGGCTATCCGGATCATCCACTAACGCATCTTTTGGTTGTTTACCAGGCACGTTCTGTTTATCGGTAGCAAGGCCCAACTCTTCCAGCACATACTCTGTGTAATCGTGTACCGGGTTTGTATAGATCATGATGAGGTCTCCTGACTTATCAAATACCGTCTGCAGGCCTTTCGCCTTGGCAACTTTCTCTACTGCTGTAAATACTTCGTCCTGAATTGGCCTGATTAGGTCCTGGCGACGTTTGAACATCATCCCCTCAAAACCGAAGACTTTGCGCTGGTATTCCCGCACTTCGTTCTCCTTGCGGGTAATTTCAGCCAGTCGCTTCTTCTTCATCTCTTCCGTCAGGAGAACTTCTTCGGCCTTGTAGTCTTCCTTCATCTTGTCCACCGCCTGGTGCATCCCTTCTATCTCCTTCTGCCAGGCAGCACTTTGCTTGTCCAGCTCTACCTGTGCTTTGGCATATGCCGGCATCTTGCTCAGGATAAAGTTAGAATCAATATAGCCAAATTTCTGCGCCTGTGAAACAGTCGTCAGGAAAAATCCGGCTAAAAAGATGAACAAAAACTTTTTCATACTAATTCCTTATCGTATCTGCTGCCCGATCATGAAGTGGAACTGGCCACGTTTCATGTCAGGTCGTCCAGGTACATCGTCGAATCTCCAACCGTAGTCGAAACCAAGCAAACCGAAGGCCGCCATGAAGATACGCACACCCACACCACCTGAGCGGTACAGTTTAAACGGATCGTATCGGTCATAAGTACCGAAGCTGTTACCTGCCTCCAGAAATGCCAGACCGTAGATTGTAGCACCCGGGTTAGGGGAGATCAACTGTCTTGCCTCCAATACAAACTTGTTATAAGCAATGCCACCTGTATTGATGAGATCCTGATCCGGGTTGTTAATTACCGACTCCTCATCGTAGCCACGCAGACCTACGTAGTCGGTTCCTACAAAGATATTAGCACCGCCCAAACCGTTACCTCCTAGTCTAAAACGTTCAAAAGGACCAATGCTTGTCTTTGAACTATAGTTATTGAGGAAGCCAAAGTGGGCTCGTGTGTTCAATACCAAATTCCCTGCCAAGTTCATGAAGAACGACGCATCAAACATCCATTTGTTGAATTCTACATACTCGTAGTTGTTGCGCTGCTCCGAGAACAGCGAGTATGGCGGCGTCAGGTTCACACTAAGCGAGATATTAGAACCTCTTCTTGGGAAAGTTGGGTTGTCAATACTTACACGCGCCAGTGTGTTGTTCAATGATATACTGTTCGAAACGCCATTGTTAAATCCACCACCGAACAGGTTGAAGTTCTTCAAGGTATAGCGGTTGTAGCTCAGGGAGTGACTCAGCTGGAAGAAGTTGTCTGGCCAGTTTAGGGTACGGCCCAAACTCAAGGCTGCTCCGTCTACATTCAGTCGGCTGTCCACATCGGCTCTCGGGTCACGACGGACGGTTTTGAACACACTCGCCGTAAGTGAGTTACGCTTACGACCGCCTAGCCACGGCTCAGTGAATGAGAAGGAGTAAGACTGGTAGTAGCGTCCGTTTGCCTGCACGTTAAGTGAAAGGCGCTGGCCATCTCCACTAGGCAATGGTCGCCACTCCGATAGCTTAAACAGTTTCCGGGTAGAGAAGTTGTTCAGGGTAAGGCCTACTGTACCTACCGCCCCGATCGGGCCACCCCAACCTCCTGAAAGGCTGATCTGGTCATTCGGGCGCTCTGATACGGTATAGTTAATGTCCACAGTTCCTTCTTCCGGGTTTGGCATTGGGTTCAGGCCAATCGTTTCCGGGTCAAAGTATCCTAAGTTCGCTAATTCATTTCGGGAGCGAATCAGGTCGTCGCGGCTGTACTTCTGGCCAGGCAAGGTACGGATCTCGCGGAGCACCACGTGGTCGCTCGTTTTGGTGTTGCCTGTCACAGTCACCTTGCTAATCGTCGCCTGCGGACCTTCCGATACACGCATCTCGATATCTATCGAGTCTCCCTCTACCGTTACTTCTACCGGGTCGATGTTAAAGAACAGGTAACCGTCATTCTGATAAAGAGCCGACACGTCTATACCTGTCGGGTTATAGTTCAGGCGCTTGTCCAGCTCCTGCTTGTTATAAATATCGCCTTTGTTAATGCCCAGAACACGCGTCAGATAGTCATCGTCGTACAGGTAGTTGCCATTCCAGGTAATGTTGCGGTAATAGTATCGGTCGCCTTCATCTATCACGATACGAATCCCTAAACGGTCTGGACTCACGTTATACACACTGTCAGACACAATGATCGCATCCCGGTAGCCTTCTGAATTGTAAAAGTCGAGCAATAGTTGCTTATCGTTCTCGTATTCGGAGCGTTGGAATTTTGAAGAGGTAAATATTTTGTGGAGGCGCTTCTCTTTTGTCTTTTTGAGCTGGCGACGCAGTTTTTTGTCCGCAAAGGCTTCATTGCCTTCAAAGTTGATCTCGGCTATTTTTACTTTGTCGCCTCTGTCAATGTCAATGTTTAGCACCACACTGTTTGGAAGCAGTGAGTCAGGGCGCTGCACGATGTTGATCTTTGCATTGAGGTAGCTTTTCTCTGCGAAGTATTTGCGAATGGCTGCGCGCGTCTGGTTAAGCACGGCATCTGTTACCACCTTCCCTCTGATCAGGTTAATCTTTTCGCGAAGTGCATCCTGCTGCGACTTATTTATACCAGTGAACTCGAAGCGGGACAGACGCGGACGCTCTTTCAAGTCGAAGTTCAGGAAGATCTGGTTACCCTCGATACGAGTTACGTACACATCCACGTCCCCGAGTATACCCTGATCCCACAGTTTTTGAATGGCGCGACTGATGTCCTCGCCCGGCACGGTGATCTCATCACCCACTTTCAGACCGGAAACGGCCATAAGAGAAGCGGGGTCAAGAAATTTTATACCTGTAAACTCAATCCCGCCGATGCGGTACTGTTGAGGCTGGGCGTAGTCTACGGGCTTGCTCTGTGCTTGATTATTCAGAACTTGGGCAGAAGCTGTGCCTGTCATTAGCAGCAACACAAGCACCCAGATGCATCTTGTCATTAATATGTTCACTTTGTTAGTTGTTCACTTGTCTTGCCAAAGCGGCGTTCTCTTCTCTGGAAGGCACATATGGCTTCGTAGAGGTGCTCTTTGCGGAAGTCAGGCCAGAGTAGCTCCGTAATGTATAATTCCGTGTAAGCCAGCTGCCAAAGCAGGAAATTGCTGATACGCTGCTCTCCGCTCGTACGGATCAGCAGTTCGGGATCCGGTATACCTGCTGTAGAAAGGTGCTGCGCGATAGTGGCCTCACTTATATCAGCTGCCGCTATAGTACCATGACCCACTTCAACAGCAATACGTTGCATGGCTTGCACAATATCCCAGCGGCCGCTATAGCTAAGAGCCAGTACCAGCGTCATGCGAGTGTTACCCTTTGTTATCTCCATCGCCTCAAACAATTCTTTCTGACATGCTTTCGGCAGGCTTTCTGTATTCCCGATTGTTTGCAGGCGGATATTATTCTTATTCAGCGTCTCAGTCTCTTTTCTGATCGTGGATACCAGCAGTTGCATCAGTGCGGAAACTTCAGTTGCCGGTCTTGACCAGTTTTCGGTTGAGAAGGCGTATAGGGTAAGGTATTCGACGCCCATCTCTGCCGTGGCCTCCACTGTTTCGCGAACAGCTGTGATAGCACTCTGATGACCAAAAATTCGCAGGCCGCCCCGTTTCTTTGCCCAACGCCCATTTCCGTCCATGATAACGGCAATGTGTCTTGGCAAATTGTCTAAATCTACTTGTTCCCTAAAATTCATCAAACCACAATTTCCTTGCAAGTTACAAAAAGCAAGATAATTTAATGAAATTTTAGCGGGTTAATCTAGTATTCCGGCTTTGCGCTTGTAAACAGGGGGGCAATTGAGTCGGTAGAAGGTATAAGAGAGGCTTATACCGTTGTAGAAGTACATATCTTTATCGAATGGATTGGCATATGACTTGGAGTTTCCTGCTCCCAGATCGGTAGCCAGCGGTCCGGACCCGCTCTCCTGAAGGTAGTCCAGGTTATCAGTGAACATGAAGCGGGGACCAAACTCTAGGCCTAGGTTCCAGTGCTTACTCAATGCATACTTCACCCCTACCCCGAAAGGAATTGAAACGGTGAATTTGTTGTCGAATGGCTCCATCACGTCACCTTGTCGGGTAAGCTGGTGATTAAAATTGAGCAGTGCCGCTCCGATAAAGAAATAAGGCGATACTCGGTGTGGCTGTCGGATATCTTCGTAGTAATCGAGAAAGTTGTATTCTATACCTAACGAAAATTCCAGCATACTCAGCTTCAGCTCCGTGTCGCGCCAATCATGATGCGGCAGATTCTGTGACTCGTCCTTAAATGCTTTGTCGTCAAAAATGCGATGGCTGCCCATGAAAGCAGCCTTGAGCGTGATAGGAGCTGATATGTTATGACGATAGAAGATCGTCATGGCAGGCTGATTATTCAGGAAACGGTAATTGGGTGAAATTTCACCAACGTAATTTAACCCACCTATGCCAGCGCCTATCTCGCTGGTAGTCACAGGCTTAATCTGCTGCAGCTGTGCCTTCGCAGTATGGCATAAAAAGACGCTCCCAATTTGCAGTAGTACACAAATAAGGAGCGTCTGTCTGAATGTATTCAAAGTCATGTAAACTTATTTCGGAGTTTAGGAGAACAACGCACTATACTCCGTTATATTATCTGAATTTAGGTCTTCTTATACGTGGGTTCAGGATATAGTTAACACCTAAGCTGGTTTGGATATACCAGTCGTTATCAGAGCTGTTGCCACGCGTACGGTTGTTGCTCGTACCGTAAGGGCGCAGGCGGCTGAAGCCGTTAGGCTCCATGATCAGGTCGTTTGTGAACCCTGATTCGGCGCTTCTGTCAGAGAAAATAACAGAGGCATTGCGGTTATCCACGCGGTTACCATCGCTAAGTAGAACATCTTTGTCTACGTGGGCTGTACTTACGTCATCCAGGTAGTCTGTGAAAGTGGCTCTCCAACCTACCTCGAAGCTAAAGTCCCAGTTACGGTCCAACTTGTATCTTACGCCAAGGCCAAACGGAATGGCAATCTGCACGCGGCTGTAAGGATCGCTAACAGTGCCTGGATGATCCACGAACTGACCTTCTGTACCGAGCGGCTGCAACGCATACCAGCCAGAAGGAATATCCTTGTCAGGCGAAAGGCCTGGGTGCGAGCCGTTTTCGTAGTACGCTTTCGGGTTGTGGTGCAATACTGCCACTCCAACAAAACCATAAGGCACGAAGTCAGGACGACGACGGTAGTAGTGACGGTTTTCGAAAAGGTCTATGATGGCGACAGCGCTAAGTTCTTTGATGTCGTTGCGGAAAGACAGGTTACGTCTGTAACGGCCTAGGTTCTCCCCTTCATCAGGACCCGCGGCCAGGGCGTCATCACCCGCGATACGGTTCCAGTTGAAAGACACGCGCGAGGAAATACGCGGGAAGTGGCGCTTGGTGTAATTGATGCCTATGCTCGGACGCGTGGACTTTACGCGCATACTCGTAAAGTTAGGCTGAGGCACCAGATCGCCGAAGTAGTTAGAAGCCCCCAGCTGGATACCCACCGTGGCGTACTGCTTTCGCTTCGTAAAGCGCTGTGCTTCAGCCTCTATGGCTACAGTAGTTAGCACAACAGTAAGTAATAAAAACAGCGTAGTAAATTTCTTCATAGCGAACCAATTTCTTTTAAGCGTATTTCCGCAGGCTTACAATTCATCCAAATTAAACCTTCGTGACAAAAATAGAAATAATTTTCTGGTATAAAAATATGTATATCAAATATCGAATATAATTTACCTAAAAATATTTGTCCTTTTATCAAGACCCCAGTTTAACTTGCCCCTTAGCGTGGTCAGGAAATTTACATGATGCAGCTTAACGAGTCGTGCTACGAAGTTCTCCCGCCGCACGGCTATCTGAACTGACATGTCTACCGGTACGGATCTCGAATCGAGGGAGGCAAGGTATGTACTGCTGCGCCCTTCCACCTCAAACGAGATCACGGTTTTATCTGACACAATCATGGGCCTTACGTTCAGGTTGTGAGGGCATACGGGTGAAATAACGAAATTGTTGGTCTGTGGCAGCACCAGCGGACCGCCACAACTGAGCGAATAGCCCGTCGATCCGGTTGGAGTGGCCACCACCAATCCGTCGGCCCAGTATGTGTTCAGATATTCTCCGTCTATATACGCATGCACGGCTATCATGGATGATGAATCGCCCTTGAGCAAACTGAACTCATTTAACCCAAAGTTGATCCCATCAAATATCTCCAGATCAGAGTCCACGCGAATCAGCGCCCGGTCATCGAAGGTATAGTGGCCTTTGAAAAGAGCATCCAGCGCCAGGTTGATACTGTCGTGCGCGATGGTGGCCAGAAAGCCAAGCCGCCCTGTGTTGATGCCCAGTATCGGAATCTGAAGCGCCCCGACATAGGTAACCGTATCCAGCAACGTGCCATCCCCACCCAAACTCAGCACAAAGTCAACTCCCGACAGACTGTCGCCACGGTTAAAGGTTGAGATGCCCTCCGGCAGTTTAATGCGGTTCTGCAGAAAAAGGCTGAAGTGCTCCACTACCATCAACTCTGTATTCCGGCGCTGAAGTTCGTCGAACAGATTCTGGATAAAAGGTCCGTATTCTTCGTCGAAGGGTTTTCCAAGTATAGCTATCTTCATAAATCTTCTTTTAATTAAAAAGGAAAGCGACCGCTTAGGTAAAAGCCGCCCATTTTCTCCCGGTTGATGGTATATTCGGCCCGGAACACAAAGTCATAAAACGTGACCAGATGCAGTCCTGCCCCCACCCCTGCCAGTAACCGGTTGGCCAGCGGGTTGTCTTTCTCAAACACCTCATCCACAACATAGCCCGCATCTGTGAACACGTTGGCATAGAGCGCGAGCGGCACTTTGTTGAACTTGGGACTTTTAATAAACTTCAGGTGTATGCCCTCATGTTTAAAGAGCTCCCGGGTAAGCCCCTGCTTAAACAATCCGAAGTGCTGACCACCCACTACCTGCAACTCATAGCCCCGCACCAGTGAACGAAAGCCCAGCGCCACGTTGTCAGCATAGGCATAACGCTTCGAGAGCCGGGCCTGTGTTTCGCCACCTACAAAATAATAATATTTGCCCGATAAGTGTTGATAATTTACATACTTCGCACGCAGAGTGGTGATGAGCGTCCCGTTTCCATTCATAAAAAAGGTCTGCGCGGCGATCGCTTCAAAGTAACTCCCCGTGAGCGGGTTCACGAAGGAATTGCGTAGGTTCACCACTTTGGATAACTCCAGTCGCAGGTACTGCCGCTCTTGATTACTCTCGCTATAATATTCTGGATTCAACACCAGGACCGTATCAGCCACTTGTTCCTGCACATAAGTTAGTCGCAGGCCCTCTTGTCGCTGCACGCTCTGCCGGTGTGTAAGGCCGGTCGTGAGCAGTGTGCGCTGAATGGGTACGCCACTCTCCTGCACAAAAAACCGCTGCCGGTTATTGAGCGTGCGGTAGTCGATGGCGCGGCTGCGGTAGTCCGCTATCCCGAAGTCCATACCTAATTTATGGGTACGGCTTATATAAGGTACACGGTAGGTGAACTCCAGCCGTTTGTTGAAGCCCTGCTGCAGCCTGATGCGCACTTCTTCATTGCGTCCTCTGAAATTACGTCTGATCAGGTTAATGCCATAATCGACACGGCTCCAGTCGCGGCGTTCGAGCCAGGCGTTGAAGTTGCGATCGGCTATGTCTAAGATAGGTATAGGGTATAGGTACCAGCGCTCCTGCATGGTATAAGTTACAGTTACCAGCCCTTCGCGACAGGTATAGGTATAGCCTACCTCGTGAAAAAGACGCAGGTTGAAGAGTCTTCTTCTGTTCTCCTCCAGTTTTTCCTCTAACTCAGCAGTCAGCAGGGTGTCGCCGGGAGCGATGTTGAGTTCAAAGAGGAGCATGCGACTTTTGCTGACCTCGTTACCCTCAAAATTAATGCTGTCGATTATAACAGATTCGGTATGGCAGCGCTGCGCCACCAGGGTATGGCCAAGCAAACCAAAGCAAAGCAGCAGGAAAGCGCGTAAGATCACGGACAGGGCTATATGTCCAGGTATTTGAAAAGCATGTCCAAACGGTCACGGCCAACGTCGTATTTTGATCCGTCCTGGAACTGCGCCGTCACCCGGTATTCGAATCGCTCCAGCGTAGCAATGATGCGGGTAAGATCGGACGTGTTAAGTTTAAGGGTGAGCTTGATATTATAGGGGTCTACTTCGTCAGGCGATACATAAGCGCTCAGGATTTTGGTATTCTCCTCCTCTATCAGGCGGCTGATCTGCCCCAGGGAGTAATCGCGCTCGGGCATGGTGAGCACCAGTATGCTGCCCTGGCCCTGCAGCGCCGACATCTGACCAAAGGCAGCCAGCGTATCGTTGATGGTGATGATGCCCATGTAGTCCTGCTCCTCGTCGAGCACGGGCACCACCTGTATCTTGTTCTTAATGGCAGCCTCCATCACATCATAAAAGTGCTGGTGGTGCATCACAAACACATCCTGATATTCCAGTTTTACCTGCTCCAGCGTCTGCCCACGGTCTGGCAGCTCGATCAGGTTAACTTCGGTGGCAAGGCCCATGTACTTGCGGTTGCGGGACACGGGCAACTCGTTTACGCGGAACTCATCCATCCATCGCAAAGCCTTCTCCACGGTGTCGTAAAGCTTGAGCGGCGGTATCATTTGGTTGATGAGTTCTTCTGCTATCATGTGGCTTTTTCCCTTACTTCTGTTTTGGCCAAAAATTTATCTAAGATACTGTTAAATCTCTCCGGATGTTCCATCATCGGCGCGTGCCCGCACTTGTCTATGAAATAAAGTTCGGAATTCTGAATAAGTCGGTTGAACTCGTGCGCTACCAGCGGCGGCGTGATTGTGTCGTTCAGTCCCCATATTAACAGGGTGGGCACCTTAATGTTCTCGAGATCCTTGCCCAGGTTGTGCCGCTGCGCCGACTTGGCAATGGCAATAATGCGCAGGCACTTGGCATTGCTGTTAGTAATATCGAACACCTCGTCTACCAGTTCCTTGGTGGCCGTTTCGGGACTGTAGAAGGTATAACCCACGCGCTCTTTCACATACTCGTAGTTACCGCGCTTCGGAAACGAACCGCCCATAGAGTCCTCGAACAGGCCGGAGCTACCTGTGAGCACGAGGCGGTTTACTTTGGCTGGGTTCTTTAAGGTATAGACCAGCGCCACATGCCCGCCCAGTGAGTTGCCGAGGAGCGTCAGGTTGCTCAGGTTCTTAAATTTAACAAAATCTTCGATAAAAGAAACAAGCCCCGGCACACCAGCCTTGTGAAGAGCCATTTCATAAATAGGCATCAGCGGAATCACCACACGGTAACTCTTAGAGAAATAATCTACTACGCCGTTCCAGTTGCTCAGGGCTCCGAACAAGCCGTGCAGCAGCAGCAATACATCTCCTTCGCCTTCGTCTATGTACTGAAATTCGCCCTCGTGTTTGACCTGTAGATTCATTTCTGTTAATCCTAAAAGTAATGTGATGTAGAAATCCGGCTTTTACCGACCTGCAATATTAACAAAATCAAGCCAGTTTCGCAGCATGTCGAGCCCATAAGTCGTGAGGGCGGCCTCCGGATGAAACTGCAGTGCATGCAGCGGCAGTGTACTGTGCCTGAAGGCCATGAGCTCTCCCTCGGCAGTATACGCAAGGGGCACAATGTTGTCAGGCCACTTTTTCAAAACCAGCGAATGGTAGCGTACGACGGGCATTTTGGAGGGCAGTCCGGAAAAAAGCGGATCATCCTCACAAATGATCTGGGAGATTTTGCCGTGCATGGGTTTTATACCTTTGTCGAGCTGCGCACCGAAAAACTCACCCAGCGCCTGATGCCCCAGGCAGATACCCAGCATCGGCACTTTATCGTGGTAATGCCGGATCACGTCCATCATGACCCCTGCCCGCTGCGGCTCTCCCGGCCCGGGCGACAAGACGATCCCTTCAATGGGCAGCACCATGATTTCTTCCAGCTGCACATCGTTGCGCAACACGTGCACCTCCACCCCCAACTGACCAAAGTAGTCCACCAGGTTGTAGGTAAAGGAGTCGAAGTTGTCGAGCAGGAGCAGCATGGTTTGGGTAATGTGGAAATTTGAAGAGGTAGAGCTGAACTAAAGCATCAACTTCTGTTCGCAGTTCATTTGTAGTGCAGTAGATCTTTTGATTTGAAATTACAGTACCGCAAAATTCTACTGCGCAAATTTGTAAGCCCGAGGCAAGTTCAAACCAAGGTATGGAGTAAGGTATAGGTATAGCTTTCACTTAAATTGAACAGATATTGCGCTATACCTGCCTGATGAAAATTATATCTCAAAGCACCGTTATCAGCTCAAATAATATTCTAAAAAATCAAGGCGAAACCCCGCCAATATTATACCTAAAAATGCTCCTTAAGCGAAAGCAGCAGTGACTTCACAAACGGCAGCACATAGCTCATCACGCTGAGCGCATAGGGTGTTGTTTTTACGACGAACGGGTATACAATAGAGCTCGCCGCTGTTTCAGGTGTGATGGCTATACCTGCCATCTCCGAAACGTAGAGCAGCAGACTCAGGGCTAGGGTCCATTTCAAGGCTCCCAGCAGGGCGCCCAGTATGTTGTCAAACATCCCAAATGGCGTGAAATCGATCACTTTTTTGAGCAGAATGCCCAGCACCCGCACGCCCAGAATGATCGCCACGAAAATGACCAGGAACGTGACGAAAGGCAGCAGACCACCGGCATCGCCAATGTATTCTTTCATGATGGGCAGACCCGAGTCGAGCAGTTTGAGGCCAAGCAGAATGCCCAGCACCAGCGCAAACAGCGAAATCAGCTCAAGCAAAAGACCTTTGCGGAAACCCAGGAAGGCGCCGAACAGAATGGGGATGGCCAGGAAAATATCGAAGGTACTCACAGGATAAAAACATTAAAGGCAGAAACGAACACCTGTCGCCCCTGCCTTCAAATATAGGACAATTGCAGCATTCACACCAGCAGGCGGGCTGCAAAAAATCCGGATTTTAGAAATCCGTGTTGTTCAGCAAATCGCCTACGGCTTTGGAAATGGCACGCCCGTCGGCCTGTCCGGCCAGTTCGCGCGAGGCAACGCCCATCACTTTGCCCAGGTCTGAGGGGCCGGTTGCGCCCACACGCTGAATGATCTCCAGCAGCCGAACGCGCAGATCACCTTCGTCAAGCTGCCCGGGCAGGTACTCTTCTATCACAGCCAGCTCAGCCAGCTCCACCTGCTCGAGGTCGGCGCGCTGCTGCTTGGCGTATATCTCGGCCGACTCCCGGCGCTGCTTGGCGGCTTTGGTGAGCAGTTTCAACTCCGTATCCTCGCTGATCCCGTCAGTGCCGCCTTTTTCGGTTTCGGCCAGCAGTATGAGCGATTTTATGCTGCGTAGCGCCTGCAGCCGGGCTTTGTCTTTGGCCAGCATCGCCTGCTTGATATCGGCTTCAATGCGTTGTTTTAAACTCATAGTTTTAGGATTGATTGGTTATTTAAGGCAAGTGATGAACTCCCTGCCGCTACTTTATACACTACTACAGCCGGGGCCATAGGTTATCATCTTAATCAAATTTCCACTAATTTAGTCTTTCCGTATGCATTAGTATCACCAGCCTACGGGCTACAACACACATACCATGACCAAACTTAGTGTAAATATAAACAAAATAGCCACACTGCGGAACGCCCGGGGCGGCGACAGACCCAACGTAGTGCAGGCCGCCAAGGACTGCGAGCGATTCGGCGCCGAAGGTATAACGGTACACCCGCGCCCCGACGAGCGCCACATCCGCTACCGCGACGTGTACGATCTGAAAGAAGTCGTGACCACGGAGTTTAACATCGAAGGCAACCCAACACCCGATTTTCTGAAGATTGTGAAAGAGGTGCGCCCCGCCCAGGCCACCCTGGTGCCGGATGCGCCGGATGCCATCACCTCCAACGCGGGCTGGGACACGCTGCATCACAAGGATTTTCTGACGGACGTGATTGGCGAGCTGAAAGAACTGGGTATACGCACCTCTATTTTTGTGGACCCGGATGTGCGCATGATCGAGGGAGCCTCTTTCATCGGCACAGACCGCGTAGAGCTCTACACCGAGGCCTATGCCAAAGGCTATCCCACGAACCCGGAGGAAGCCATCCGCTCATACCTGGTGGCCGCCCAAAAGGCACAGGAACTCGGCATCGGCCTCAACGCCGGCCACGACCTGGACCTCGACAACCTGAAGTACCTGAAAGACACGCTGCCTGGCCTGCTGGAAGTGAGCATCGGGCACGCGCTGATCTGCGATGCGCTATACCTTGGGCTGGAAAACACGATCCAGCTATACCTGCGTCAACTCAAATAAAGTGGTCCATACCATCACGATACAGGAATTTCTGTCGAAAGCGAAGCAGCTGCCAGTGCTGGATGCCCGCGCACCCAAAGAGTATGCGATTGGCCGTATACCGCAGGCCTTAAGCTTCCCTATTTTTTCGGATGAGGAGCGGGCTAAAGTAGGCACTGCTTACAAACAACAGGGGCATGACCCGGCTGTGCTGATCGGGCTCGACCTGTTTGGCCCTAAAATGTCAGGGTTTGTGCAGGAGGCGGAGAAACTGGCTCCGACTAAAGAGGTGCTGGTGCATTGCTGGCGTGGCGGTATGCGCAGCAGCGCCATGGCCTGGCTCCTCGGCTTTGCCGGATTTCAGGTATACCTGTTGCAGGGCGGCTACAAAGCTTACCGGCAGTACATGCACGAGCAGTTTGAGCGTGAGCGCCCGCTGCTCATTATCAGTGGCAATACCGGAAGTGGCAAAACCGACCTGCTCCCATACCTGCAGCAGCACAGTCAACAAGTCATCGACCTCGAAGGGCTGGCCAGTCACAAAGGCTCTTCTTTCGGGGGCATCGGCATGGAACCGCAGCCCAGCACCGAGCACTTCGAGAACCTGCTAGGTATGGCCATGCTTGAGCTGGATGATCAAAAACCGCTTTGGCTGGAAGACGAAAGCATCGGCATCGGAAAGGTACAGTTGCCTAAGCCACTTTACCAACACATGCAGGTATCCCCGACCATTGTGCTCGATATTCCGAAGTCGCTCCGTATACAGAAGCTCGCTGAGGAATATTGCCGTACCGATCGGGTTGTGCTCGAATCTGCCATTCTGAGAATAAAGAAACGACTAGGCGGATTGGCCACCAAAGAAGCGATTGAAGCCATTTCAGCTGGCGACATGGAGAAGATGGTTGACATTGCCCTGACCTATTACGACAAAGCTTATACCTACGAACTGGCCAAAAAGCAAAGTGTGCTGCGACTATCTTTGGAAACTCTGAACCCGGAAGAAAACGCCCAGCGCTTGATTGAATTCGCAAAACAGCAAAAGCTGATTTAATACCATGGAAAATACCAACACACAAGACATAAAGCTTACCCAGTACAGCCACGGTGCTGGCTGCGGCTGCAAGATATCCCCGAAAGTGCTTGATACGATCCTGCACACCGACATCCACTACCCGGAAAACGAAAAGCTGCTGGTAGGCAATAGCTCCCGCGACGATGCCGCTGTGTATGACATTGGCAACGGCCGTGCGGTGATCAGCACCACCGACTTCTTCATGCCGATCGTTGATGATGCCTATGACTTTGGTCGCATCGCCTCCGCCAATGCCATTTCGGATGTATACGCCATGGGCGGCACGCCTACGATGGCCATTGCTGTGCTGGGCTGGCCGATTGATAAACTGGCTCCCGAAGTCGCCAAGCGTGTGATCGAAGGTAGCCGCAGCATCTGCCACGAAGCAGGTATACCATTGGCAGGCGGCCACAGCATCGACAGTCCCGAGCCTATTTTTGGCTTGGCCGTGACCGGCATGCTCGACATCCCGAACCTGAAATGCAACGACACCGCCACCGCCGGCTGTGAGCTATACCTGACCAAACCACTCGGCGTGGGCATTCTAACTACTGCTCAAAAGAAAGCCATCCTGAAACCGGAACATGCTCATTTGGCGCCACAGCAGATGATGCAGCTGAACAAAATAGGTGCAGACCTGGGGCAGTTGTCACAAGTAAAAGCCATGACCGACGTGACGGGCTTTGGTCTGTTGGGTCACCTCTCCGAGATGTGCGAAGGCAGCAACTTAACGGCAGAAATACACTTCGACAGAGTGCCGGTTATACCTGAGGCGTTGGATTACTTAGCGCAAAAAGCTATACCTGGTGGCACGCACCGCAACTTCGACAGCTACGGCCACAAAATAGCTGAACTCACTCCAGACCAGAAACACCTGCTCTGCGACCCGCAAACAAGTGGCGGTCTGTTGGTAGCCGTAGACCCAAGCGGCCGCGAAGAAGTGCTGCAGGTATTTGAGAAGTACGGTCTGCAACTCCAGCCGCTAGGTGTGCTGCGGGAGCGAAACAGCGAAGAGAGGCTGATCCAGGTGGTATAGCGACCGTTTGCGTCTTGCTTCCGTAAGCCTACATTGATAACTGATTATTGCTGACTGATCACTGAAAAACATGAAACTACACTACAAGGAAATGGGCCATGGGCAGCCGCTGCTGATCTTGCACGGGCTGTTCGGCACATTGGATAATTGGGCAACCCTGGCCAAGCGACTGTCGGAGCACTACAATGTGTTTCTGGTAGACCTTCGCAACCACGGCCGCTCCCCGCACAGTGAACAGCACGACTACGATGCGATGGCCGAAGATGTGCTGCGCCTCGTGGACGAGCTGCAAATACCGACGCCGGCTATCATGGGGCATTCTATGGGCGGAAAAGTAGCGATGAATTATGCGCTGAAATACCCGACCCGCCTCACCAAACTGATTGTGGTAGATATTGCTCCGAAAGCTTACCCTCCGCATCACGACGAGATCATCGATGCCCTGCAGTCGGTGGACATAAGCAGCGTAACCAGCCGCAGCGAGGTGGATAAACAACTGGCCAATACGATCTCGCAGGAGGACGTGAGACTCTTCCTGATGAAAAACCTGTATCGCAAAGAGGACAACACCTTCGGCTGGCGCATGAACCTTGACGCGATTGAGAAAAACTACGATAAGATAGCCGCTCCTATCACTTCCGATATACCTTTCAAGAAAAACACGCTCTTCATCAAAGGCGGCAGGTCCAGGTATATTATGCCAGAGGATGTGTATGGCACTATTGAGCATTTGTTTACACTGGTAGAAGTCGAAACTATACCTGAGGCCGGCCATTGGGTACATGCCGAGGCACCGGACCAGGTATACGATCTGGTTACGAGGTTCCTGGATACTAACTAAGTCCGGATCAGGATTCTTAGGATTGTAAAAAAGATTTTCAGGATGGAGTATGTCTTTCCAGCGTGTTCTTGGTTGTGTAAAGTCCTACGAACACGGGAATCACTCTTCCGGAATAATCACAAGTGCATAAGCCGTGGCTACAAGCTGCGGCTTATGCTTAAGGTATAGCCACCACAACAGGTATAACTCTACAACATTCCAACCATCAGCAATTCCACAAGTAAAAGCCTCATGAAAAAAACCGGCACCTTATACCTTATACCTACTGTACTGGCAGACGACACCGCCGATCAGGTGATATCGCCACAAGTAAAGGACACGGTTGGTCGCCTAAGCTATTTCATTGTGGAGAACCTGCGCACCGCCCGCCGCTTTGTCAAAAGTATTTGCCCGGAACTGGTGATCGAGCAACTCAACTTTGTGCAGGTAGACAAGGATGCAACGCCCGCTCAGGTGCAAGCCTCTCTGAAGCCACTGCTGGAGCAAGGTATAGACGCTGGTATTATTTCGGAAGCGGGGTGCCCAGGTATAGCCGATCCTGGCGCTGAGTTAGCCAGGTATGCGCATCAGAAAGGTATACGGGTAGTGCCTTTTGCCGGTCCGTCTGCTATTCTGCTCAGCCTGATGGCCAGTGGTTTTAACGGGCAGCGCTTTGCTTTTCATGGTTATCTGCCCATCGAGAAGGGGCCACGACTGCAGGCACTGCGCAACCTGGAGAAAGAGATGCTACAGCGGGACCAGACCCAGATTTTCATGGAGACGCCCTACCGCAATAACAAACTGCTCGAGGACCTGCTGCAGACCCTTAGCGGCAGTACCCGCCTCTGCATTGCGGCCAACATCACCTCGCCTGAGTACGAGTTCATCCAGACCAAAACCATTGCCGAGTGGAAAGGCAAGCTGCCGGATATTCACAAGCAGCCAGCTGTGTTTCTGATTTACAAGTAATTGGCCTGAAACTACATTTCAGCAAGACCTGCTCTTAAGTTAAGCTATACCTGAATTTCCACACTAGCATCTACCAACCTTCAGGTATAACCCTGGTTGCGCCCTTCATTACCTCACAGTCGTCGGGATAGCGGAACGGGGCGAAAGGATAGTCAATATCATTGCGCAAAATGGTCACTTGCTTGGTGCTCACTCCGGATACGTCAAAAAAGCCGATCACTTGCTCGTTATCATTGTTTACGCTGGTGATGTTCCCTTTTACTTCAGCCGGTGGCGGATCAAATACAGTGCCTGTGGCGAGCTTTTGCTGCTCCAGGATGCGAAAGAAATTGTAGGCATCTTCACTGATCGAATGTTGGTATAGCGTCAGTTTGTTCTTCACGCCCAAATATTTTTCAAAAGGCATGAAGAGCACATTCTGACGAAGTACCTTCTTTCCATTGGTCAAGCGGTCATCTATTACTTTGAGTTGTTCCAGGTTTTCTTCCAGAAAGCATTGCGTACAGCATTCTTTTGGAGCGGGAAGCCCGGTGAACGGATGAATGTAATCCTGGGGCTGCGTTCTGACCTCGTATTGGGTAGCGAAGGACCATCGCAAAAAAGTCTTCTCTTCTGCCGGATCCTCGTAATCGACAAGTACATTATAGCCCGGAAGTAATTGCTGTTCGCGTTCTCCCGGAAAAGCAAACGTCTGCTCAGCAACCTCAAACTGAACAGAATCGATCGCGATCGGCTCTCTCATAACAACCGACTCCGATTGGTAGAGTTGATCGCCTACCGTGACGTTGAGCGTATAGGTACGTCCTGGAACTCCCGTTGCCTCGCCAAAAGTGGAAGGATAATAATACCCTGCCTTATCATAAAAGAACTGGTACCACTCCCCCTCATCACTTGTTACAGTTACAATCGCCTTTTCTTCAAACTCATTGTAGGGGGAGGAATGTGGCTGGGAATAACTTAGCCGCACAAAGTTCAAACTGGCCTCATTTGTAAAGTACCCTTCTACTACCAAGTGCTTTCTTTGGGTGCTCAGGTCCGTATCCACCGGGTCGATACAGCCCATTAGAAGCAGTAGAAAAAATGGCAGCAACCTTCGTAGCATACGCATTAGAATTTAACATTAAAATTAATTGAAGGTATAGGAGCCCCGATCACCGCTAGTTTATACGCTCCCGGTGCTTCTCCATAGTGGTGCTGGTAGAGCATAGAGTAGGCATTCTTTCTGCCATACAGATTATAAATGGAGAAGCTGCCACTGTACTCCGCCTTGCCCCTTTTGATTATTTCCCGATTCAAGGACACATCCAGGCGGTGATAGTCGGGCATTCTCTCCTGATTTCGGCCCGAATAATTGGCAAAGATCTGCCCTTGGTACCAATACCAGGAATCCGCTACGGTAACAGGCCTGCCGGTGGTATAAGTAAAGTTGGCCGTCACTTTCCATTTGGGCCAGAGATGATAATCGGCAAATATGTTCAGGTTGATCGGTTTGTCGTAATTGGATGGATAAGCTTTCCCGTCGTTAATGGTTTCTGCTTCGGTTTTGCCGGCTATCGTTCTAAAAGACCTTGAGTACGTCAGGCTGACCCACCCAGTAAGTCGTCCCTGGTTCTTTTTCAGCATCCATTCAGAGCCGTAGGCCTCCCCATCTCCGAACAGTAAATCCGATTCGAGTGTGGGGTTGAGCAGGAGCGTTGCCCCGTCTTTGTAATCGATCTGGTTATAGAGCTTTTTATAATATACTTCCCAGCTGAAGTCGTACCAACTCTCCGGATCCGAGTAGAAGTATCCCAAAGACACCTGATCTGCCACCTGAGGCTCTATGTGTTTGTTGGATAGTTTCCAGACATCCACCGGGGTAATGGCAGCAGTGTTTGAAATAAGCTGAATGTACTGCCTGGTTCTGCTATAGCCTGCTTTAAAAGAAGTATTGTCCGTTAGAGAATATTTGAAGGATGCCCGTGGCTCAAGCCCATAGTAGGTTTGCACCACCTTTCCTGTACCATAGGACAGCGTATCGACAATATTCACATCACTCTTAGGTTGGCCTTCTGCATACACGTAAGTATCTGAGGGGCCTATTTTAGCAAACTGAGAGAAACGCAGTCCCACAGACATCGACAGCCTGTCGGTAAGCGTCATTTCATCATTCAGGTAGACGGATGTTTCATATCCTTTATCGCTTTCCAATTGGCGCGGGTTGAGGCTAGAACTGCCATATGGCAATAATTCTCCTGGGTCAATGGCGTATACAGATGCGTCAGCACCAAAGTCAAGCTGATGTTTAGCAAGACCGAAGTATCCAAAATCCAGCTTTAGCTGTGTCAGGTCTATACCTGAGTTAAGGGCAAATTCCTCCCCGACTGCTATACCTTCGACCTTATTTACATAGTTGCTCTTAACTACAGTAGCTATACCTGTAAAGTTGTTGTTGAAAAGATGACTCCACTTGAGCGTTCCCAGCGTGTTTTTCCACTGGTAAGTCGTATCGTTCGGGAATTTGAAGCCATCCGCACTATGGTAACCAGAGAAACTGACGGTGTTCTTTGCGTTCAGCTTATACTTAAATTTCAGGTTACCATCATAGAAATGACCGGAGCTGTTTTTTATATTCTTGTTGGGAAAAAGCTTCATGATGTAGCCCGGGAACGCCCCTCTAACAGCAACCAGAAACGTTAGCTTGTCAGACAGAGGCCCGTCCATACTGAATTTGCCCGAGATAGGAGACACGCCGATCTCATACTTCATTTTCTCCTCATTCCCATCCCGGAGGCTTACATCCAGAATAGACGAAATTCTGCCTCCATACCTGGCAGATATGCCGCTGCGATGCAGTTCATAACTCTTAAGGATATCCGGATTGTAGACAGAGTAGAAACCGAACAAATGGTTGGCATTAAATAGCGGGGCATCATCCATCAGCACAAGGTTCTGGTCGGCACTGCCACCCCGCACAAAAAAGCCAGATGTTCCTTCGCCAGCATTCACCACCCCAGGTAATGCCGAAACACTCCGCAGCACATCAGCCTCTCCCAATAGCTTTGGCATGCGTGTGAGCATCTTCTGATCGATGAACGAACTGCCCATGTGGGTGCTGTTCACATCCGTCGCAGGCTTGCTGGTGATCTCTACCTCTTTTAATTTAAAGTTGGCCAGTGTCAGCGTAAACTCAACCTCTTTATCAGCGGTCATGGCAACCGACTCCCGAAACGGCGCCATCCCGATGTATTGACAGGCAATTTCATAATTTCCCTTCTCCAGCAGTAAGGAAAAGCGCCCCTGTTTATCCGTGAATACGCCTTTACCGCCTGGTGAAACTACTAAAAAAGCGCCTTCCAGTCTTTCGCCCCAGATCCCCTTCACTGTACCTGATAGTTTGTATTGCCTTGGATTTACAGCTTGAGCCCATACGTTTAATGTGAAGACCATCAGTAAGAGGGTAATTGCGACTGATTTTCGGGGCATATGGAGCGAAATATTGTTTAAATACTTTTTTAAATATACAAAGTTTGGACATTCAATTACCACTAGCGTTAAAAGCTTTTCAATAAATCAACCTGACACTGCCTTTGCTATAAATATCTACAAAAAGAAAAGGTCTCCGGATTCCGGAGACCTTTGCCAATGAAGAAGACTACTACCTAGTTTTCTTAAAATTCAATTACTATTTTATTACTATCTAATATCCCAGAATAGCTTAGTTGAGCTCGCATCACCACCAATTGCTGACGCAGCAGCGGCATTGTTTCCTGGGTTAAGCGTTTGCTCGTTAACTGGGTAGATCAATCTTGTAGGTACGGTCAGGCCTTCTACTGGAGGAAGAAGCGTTGGAGCATCTAATCTTCTCCAGGTTACCCATGCGTCGTATCCACGGTTATAAAGCGCGATCCACTCCTGTGTACCAATCTTCTGTCTCCAGTCGCCAGGAGCAGTCAGATAGTTTACGCTTGGCTGTAACAGGTATGCTGTAGCCTGAGCTGCTGTACCACCCCAATAGGTGATGGAAGCTGTAACAGCATTGTTGTAGTGCTCCATAGCAGTGCCACCTACATTGTAACCTCTTTCTACGGCTTCGGCCAGAAGGAATTCTACCTCAGCGTAATCAAGCAACAGTGCTTCGAACGTAGGGTCAGCAATCTTCGGACTTACAGTTGAGAAATCAGTGAAGGTGTTAGTGAAACCGTACTTGCCACCTTTAAACTCGGTGCCAACCTTCGAGAAGTAGAACTCTCTTCTTGGGTCGTTACGCTGGTTCATGGCATCAACCAATGTGTTGGCAGCCACATAGTCTTCTCTGGTTGAAAGTGGGCCTTTTACGTTAGAAGAGATCGGGTTGTTGTTCGGTGGTGCGGACAAGTATTCGAATGATGCATTCTCATTATTGCTTGAGATTACACCGCCTGCCACTGCTGATTCTGCTAAGGCTTTTGCTTTTGCATTGTCAACATCAGCTACCACCATACCTAGCTTTAACTTAAGAGAGTTGCCAAACTTAAGCCAATTAGCCATGTTGCCACCGTAAAGAATGTCACCGCTTCCAGCAAATCCAGTTGTATTAGGATCAAGCTGTGCTACTGCTGTTTCAAGACGAGTTAGAATGTCCGCGTAAACAGTCTGTGCATCGTCGTATACAGGCAGTGCATTCTGAGAATTGAGCGCCTCAGAGTAGGGAATATCACCAAACGTGTTTACCAGTACAGACCAGGTATATACTTCCATGATCTCGATCTGAGCCAACTGGTTCTTCTTAACGCCTTCAGCAAGCGTCGCATCTTCGGTAACGATTCTTTTTGCTTCAACAAAATCGTTCAGCACATCACGGTACAGGGTTGTCCACATGTTCTGTGGAATCAAACGTGAAGTCATGTTATAGCGTGGCTCATCCAGGTACTGCGTGGATGTCCAGTGCTGCACATAAAAACGATAGTTGTTTGTGTTAACGTTTGGAGTCGTCAGCACATCTGCTAAGTTTTTGGTTGCACCCGTGAACAGGGTAACCGCCGGAACTACTGTCGCTTGTTTCTGGTCGACATTATACTCTTCCAGATCATCTACGCATGATGCCATAAACACCAGCGAGAATAAGCATATGATAAGTTTCTTCATTTTCTGATATTTTAGAAATTTAATTTAACGTTGAAGCCATAAGTTCTAACAGCTGGGTAAGCACCAGACTGATATCCTCTGCCAAAGTTACCTGAGCTCAAACCTTCCTCAGGGTCAGAGTACTCCATGTTCTTGTGGATGATCCAAAGGTTACGACCGATCAACTGGAGATCAACGCCTTTCACGAAGCCAAGGTTCCCGATAACAGACTCAGGCAAGGCGTAAGAAAGAGCTACTTCTCTCAGCTTCACGAAGCTACCATCGAACACATACATGGCGCGCGGTGCACCAACATAGTTATCAGCTGCGTAGCCGTAAGGAGTCATACCGTCACCATCCTGGTTCTCAGCATAGATGTCGTTCGGAGTACCATCTTCTTTAACACCTGGCAGCTTTACACCACCACCTTCTGCAGCTGGGTCACGAGTAGGGTTACCCTTGTCGTTCAGGCCGGCAGTGTGGGCATATAAACCAGTTGCTTCGCCATACCACTGGTCAAGAGAGAATACATCGCCACCATGACGAACATCGATCAGGAAGCCCAATGATACACCTTTGTACGTCAAGGTGTTGTTGAAACCGCCAGTCCAATCTGGGTTTGGATCACCAATGATAAGGTCTGATCTGTCTGACAACAGGTAATAGCCGTTTGCTCCAACTGTTTTCTGACCATTTGTGTAAACGAAGTCGTTACCACGGATTACACCGTAAGGCTGACCAATAGCAGCGTTCAGAGAAACACCTCCCTGGAAAGAAGCAAGTGTCAGGTTCTCCACATCTTCATACAGGCTGATAACTTTGTTTCTGTTACGAGCGAAGTTGAAGTTCATGGTCCATGTGAGGTCTCCTGTCTGAACTGGCGTTACAAAAGCAGCCACCTCAAAACCTTTGTTTTCTACTTCACCAGCGTTAACGTAACGGTTTGTGTAACCGGATGCTGCAGTCTGACTAACAGGCATGATCTGGTCAATCTGGTTCTCTTTGTACACAGTGAAGTCGAATCCGAACAGGTTGTTGAAGAATTCAGCCTCTATACCTGCTTCCATACTCTTCTTTCTTTCTGGCTTCAGGTTAGGGTTGTTCTTCGTGCTTGGAAGCGAGAAGATCGGAGTTGAGCCAAAACCGGTTGGCTTAAAATACACATCATAGATACTCAACGGAGGAGCGTCGTTACCAACTTCTGCGTAGTTAATTCTCGCCTTACCATGTGATAACCACGATGTTTCCATAAGGTTAGAGAATATTACGTTCACACCAGCAGCTGGGTAGAAGTAAGCGTTATCGCCTTTTGGAAGTGTAGTAGACCTATCCTGACGGGCAGAAAGTTCCATGTAGTAAGTGTCTCTGAAACCAAAGTTTACGTTAGCAAAAACACCATCTACACCTCTGCGCCAGTAAGTTTCAGTTGGAGGGTTTACCGGGCTTGCTGAGTTGGAGATAGAGTACAGTTTTGGAACAACCAGACCACCGTTTGTTGCTGTAAAGATAGATTCAGCACGGTCTCTGCGCAGGTTGGTACCTAACAAACCTGTAAAGCTTAACTCTTCAGAGATGTCTTTGTTGAAGTTCAACATGAAGTCGAAGTTCGTCTCGTTGAAGTCTCTGTTGTATCTGGAGTAGCCACTCAAACCAGCACTACCAACCGCAACGCGCTCTTCCTGCATGTCACTTGTAGAGTTGAAAGAGGCTCTACCCATGGCGCTCATCCAATCAGTGATTTTGTAATTAACAGTCGCATAACCATAGATGTTATCTCTGCTGTCGTTCGCGTAGTTTTCGTACTGCGTCCAGTATGGGTTGTCAGAGTAGATCGGACCTGTGTTTGAGCTGTTCCAGTTCCAGGTGATGTTCTGGCGGTTTCTGAAGTAAGCATCTTTCTGCTCTTTCAGATCCACGTTGGTTTGCCACCACTGGCGGAACTGCTGGTTAGGGTTAGTACCGCTATAACCAGTACCATATCTACCCATACCTACTGTACGAGTGTAGTTACCTGAAGCAGACACTGTTAACCTTTCACTAGCCTCGTAAGAAGCATTGAAGTTAAACATGTCTTTGTCTATTGTAGAGTTTGGCAGGTTACCTTTGATGTCGTTACGGGTGTAACCAAGGTTAAAGGTTGTCTTGTCGCCACCGCCACTAACTACCACGCTCTGGTTAGAGTTAAGGCCTGTTTCATAGAATGAAGTAGGGTCATTCTCAGCAGCTACCCAAGGTCTTGTCTTGCCAAAGTTTGGATGAAGAGGATCGATTGCATCCCACTGGTAAACCTGCAGGTTTGGATCGAATCTAGGACCGTAAGAAGCGTCATCCTGGTATCTTACCACTGGCGCTTCACCGCTACCTAAATCTTTAGGTGCGCGGAAGCCCTGGAAATAACCACCACCATACTCTTTCTGGTATTTTACATAAGTGCTCTTATCGATGTTACTCCATGTAACACCGCTGTTTACAGCTATATTAAGGCTGTTCTTCGCGCCTTTTTTAGTCGTAATCATGATAACACCGTTGGCTGCACGCGAACCATAAAGTGCTGTTGCTGCTGCACCTTTCAGCACGTTAACAGACTCAATGTTATCAGGGTTCAAGTCAGCTGCAGCGTTACCAAAGTCAGCTCCACCACCACCACGTGCTTGTGCAGAACCGTTGTTGTTAGCATTACTTACCGGCACCCCGTCAATAACGAAAAGTGCCTGGTTTTCACCTGTAAGGGAAGAATAACCACGGATGATCACGTTGGTAGAACCGCCCATGGTGTTGTTGGTTCTGATGTCCAGACCAGCCACTTTACCTGAGAGGGAGTTTACTACGTTTTCGTTTCTGGCACGGGTGATCTGGTCTCCGCTAACTTCCTGAGCTGAGTAAGCCAGCTCGTTTCTGTTACGCTCGATACCGAGAGCGGTCACCACAACCTCACCCAACTGGCGGGTATCGGTTCCCATAGATACGTTTATGGTCGATTGGTTTCCGATTGGCCGCTCAACTGTCTGATAGCCGATGAAGCGAAATACAAGGGTGTTGCTGCCTTCCGGCACATTTACAGTAAAGGTACCGTCTGCCCCTGAGGCAGTACCCACTGATGTGCCTTTCACCAGGACTGTAACCCCTGGCAGCGGCTGATTGGTAGTAGCGTCTGTCACCGTACCGGTGATCGCCCTGACTTGAGCCATGGCCTCATGAATAAAGGCCGACACAAGCAGCAGGCATAGCATTAGAATTTTTTTCATTGCGCTGTTTGTTTAGGTAAGAATTAAATCAAAATAGTTAAGGTGTTATTTTATCACTTCGCTGGATAGCAGCGTCAGTTTGTTTGTTTTAAGTTAAATAATGAGCTAATGCTCGCTTTATTTGTTAATCACCTCCTTCATCTATGCTTCCCTTCACTTCCGAGATTGAATACTTTACAATAATGCCGACAAAAGCTTCTGATACAGGTGTATGTGCTTACTTATCTAAATTGCCGGAACCAACATATTCACGGGACAGAAGCACGACCCTAAACAGATAATTATCTTCAACAAAACATTGTATCAGATACCGAGAAAATTAAATTATATCAAATTATTTATCAAAATAAGGATATAGCTGTAGTTAGGACAGACAGTCTAAGCCTGCAAACTACAGTCAGATAGCCTTAAATATCAGGCTATGTAAATCGATAAATACTTAGGAAGCCGCTAGCTTTGCTGAAATGGGTAAGCGGCAATGGGGCAAAGATAACTCTGAGAATAGTAGAGGTCTTTTCATTGTTTTAAATTGTTTAAGGTGAGAGATGCTCAATTTTAAAGAATGTTTTCGGTTTTCACAAATATTTAATGCGTTTTTTGACCTCAAAAGCAAATCTTAAGAATTTTCACAGCGACTCATAGGTAGTTAATGTAAGCTGAATCCGAGCAAAGCAATAAAAACTCCTCCTTATACGGACTTGTATAGGAAAGGATAAATTTATTCAATACGATAACAGAAAAGTTAAATTTTTAAAACATAACGCGAACAAAATCAATATTTTAGTCTCCCTTGGTGTCAGGTATAGCAACTTGATGAAACGGATCTACCCCTCGATTTTTTAGTTGACGGGCAATAAAACAGGGCTGTCTATGGATCGCAGCTAGCTTTCAATAGGTATATAGAGTCTTAAGGCTCCCGGGTATTTAATTACAATTCAACAGCTCATGATTTGATACTTATCTGGTAGTAAAAGAAAAATGCCCCCGAACCCGGGGGCATTTTTCAATAGGTAAACTACTACTATATTAATCAGTCATGCTTTCGTCAATCAATTCACATCCCAGAACAGCTTGGTAGAGCTTTCATCTCCTCCTATGGCCGATGCCGCTGCTTCGCGGTTGTTCGGGTTCAGCGTCTGCTCATTGACAGGGTAGATCAATCTGGTTGGCACGATCAATCCTTCTACCGGCGGTGTCAGGGTTGGTGCATCCAATCTTCTCCAGGTCAACCAAGCCTCATAACCGCGGTTAAAGAAAGCAATCCATGCCTGTTTACCTATCTTCTGCTTCCAGTCACCAGGCGCTGTGGCGTAGTTAACTCCAGGTTGGGCCAGATAAGCAGTTGCCTCGGCTTCTGTTCCTCCCCAGTACAGAATGGATGCCCTGATAGCTGCATTGTAATGTTCGGCGGCAGACCCGGCAATAAATCCCCTTTCTACAGCTTCAGCCAACAGAAACTCTACCTCGGCATAATCCAGCAGTACACCCGGAAAATCAAGGGCCGCTACTTTCTCACTTACGGTAGAGTTTTCTTCATAATTGTTCGCAAAGCCAACTCTGCCACCAATAAATTGTCCATTAACATCTGTAAAGTACTGCGGTCTCCTGGGGTCATTCAGCGAATTCATCACATCAACCAATGTACTGGCTGCTATAAAGTCTTCTCTTGCTGAAAGCGGACCTGTCACGTTATCAGAAATCGGGTTGTTGTTCGGAGTTGCAGCCGTGTAGGGGAATAAGGCATTGTCTGCATTGCTTGTGAACACATTGGGCGCAGCTTCTGCTACAAGCGTTCCGGCTTTGGCGGGGTCAACATCGGCTATCACCATGGCTAACCGCAGCTTCAGAGAATTACCGAACTTCACCCACTGCGTCATGTCCCCATTGTAAAGCACATCCCCTTCTTCAAACCCAGATTCTTCAATGTTGATTAGACCAAGTGCCATATCAAGGCGCTCCAGGATATCGTTGTAAATCGCCTGGTCGTCGTCGTATACCGGCTGCGTATTGGTCGGATCAAGCGCCTCTGTGTAAGGTATATCACCAAAAGTGGTCACCAGAATAGACCAAGCGTATACCTCCATGATCTCAATCTGAGCCAGCTGGTTGTTTTTAAGTACCGGATCAATCGTCTCATTGGCATTTAACAGCCTTTTGGCTTCTTTCAAGTCGGCCAGCACGTCCCGGTATAGCGCATTCCAAAAGTTTTGAGGAATCAAACGGCCAGTCATGTTGTACCTGGGCTCCTCTACATATTGTGTTGTAGCCCAGTGCTGCACATACAACCTGATGTTGTTCGTGTTCACGTTCGGCGTGGTCAACACATCCGTCAGGCCCAGCAGAGCATTGGTGAACAGCGTGGCGGGCGGAACATCGGTTGCCCGCTTCGTGTCAATATTATATTCATCCAGGTCGTCTACGCATGCTGCCATAAACACCAGCGAGAATAAGCATATGATTAGTTTTTTCATCTCTCGTTAGTTTAGAAATTAAATCTGACGTTAAATCCGTAGTTTCTAAAGGCAGGGTATGCGCCAGACTGATACCCTCTGGATGCGTTGCCCGAACTCAAGCCTTCTTCCGGATCGGAGTAATCCATGTTCTTGTGGATAATCCACAGATTTCGGCCAATCAATTGTATATCGACCCCTTTGATAAAGCCAAGGTTTTCCATTAAGGTCTGTGGCAGTGCATAGGAAAGGGCAACTTCTCTCAGCTTCACGAAGCTGCCGTCGAACACATACATGGCCCTTGGGGCCTCTATACCGCCGGCAGCATATCCAAAGGGAGTCGCTCCATTACCGTCCGCATTCTCTGCATAGACGTCGTTCGGGGTTCCGTCCTCTTTCACTCCGGGCAGCAGTACACCACCGCCTTCAGCTACCGGAAGACGAGAAGGATTTCCTTTGTCGTTCAACCCGGCAGAATTCGGATACAGGCCTGTTGCCTCGCCATACCACTGGTCGAGCGAGAATATATCACCGCCGTGGCGCACATCAACCAGGAAGCCGAGCGACACACCTTTAAAGGTCAGCGTGTTGTTAACCCCACCGGTCCAGTCTGGGTTCGGATCACCGATAATGTCAGACGCGTTGCCAGAGTTTATGTAGTAACCATCGGAATTCACGGTCTTTTGCCCATTTGTGTAGACAAAGTCAGTGCCTCTGATCACACCAAATGGTTGCCCAACGGCAGCGTTAAGTGACACACCGCCCTGGAATGTGGCAAGTGGAATGTTCTGAACATCCTGGTACAGGCTCTTGACTTCACTTCGGTTTCGGGCGAAGTTGATATTGATGTTCCATGAGAAATCACCTGTTTGAACTGGCGTCGCAAAAGCAGCCACCTCAAATCCTTTGTTTTCCACTTCACCGGCATTCACCCACTGCGCTGTATACCCTGTAGCACCAGTGGTAGACACGTTAATGATTTGATCTACTGTGCTGGAACGATAATAGGTGAAGTCAAATCCAAACAGGCTATTGAAGAAGTCTGCCTCAATACCAGCCTCAAAGCTCTTGGTTCTCTCAGGCTTCAGGTCCTCGTTGTTTTTGGTATTCGGAATCGAGAAGAGAGGAATGGAGCCTAATCCTGTTGGCTGTGTGTACACATCGAATATACTGAATGCCGGAGCACTGTTGCCTACCTCAGCATAGTTTACCCGAAGCTTACCCCCTGACAGAAATGGTAGCTGGAGGAGGTTGGAGAATACCACGTTTCCAGCTATAGAAGGATAGAAGTAGGAGTTGTCTCCTTCTGGCAATGTTGTGGATTTATCCCGACGGGCAGAAAGCTCGAGGAAGTAGGTTTCTCTGAAGCCGATGTTTGCATTCGCAAAAATGCCGTCAACGCCTATTCGCTCAAAGTTTTCAATAGGAGCCGTGATGGGGTTAACTGAGTTTGACAGCGTGTATAGCCTTGGCACAACAAGACCACCGTTGGTAGTTGCTCTAATATCTCTGAGCCGGTTTCTGCGCAGGTTGGTTCCAATTAAACCATTCAGGCTAATATCTTCTGTAAGATCTCTGTTGAAGTTTAAGAAGAGGTCATAGTTGGTTTCATTGAATTCCCTGTCATATCGCTCAAACTCACTCACATCGGCACTTCCTACGGCTACACGCTCTTCCTGCATATCTGTGGTTGTGTTATAAGTGACTCTGCCCATTAAGTTTAACCAATCTGTAAACTTGTAAGTAGCAGTTACATAACCATAGAAGTTGTCTCGGGCGTCGTTAGAGTAGTTCTCGAATCTCGTCCAGTAGGGGTTATCAGAGTAGATAGGACCTGTGTTTGCCGCATTCCAGTTCCAGGTAATGTTCTGGCGGTTTCTGAAATAAGCCTCCTCCTGCTCTTTGATATCCACGTTAGTCTGCCACCATTGCCTGAACTGCTGGTTAGGGTTACGGCCCTGGTAGCCTGTGCCATACCTACCTACACCCACTGTGCGCGAGTAATTGGCAGAAGCACTTACCGATATCTTCTCTGTCGCCTCAAAAGAACCCGTAAAGTTAAACAGGTCTTTATCGAGCGTCGCATTGGGCAGGTTTCCTTTGATGTCGTTTCGGGTATAACCTACATTGAAGGTAGTCTTATCGCCACCGCCACTGATCATGATACTCTGGTTAGAGTTAACACCGGTCTCATAAAAATCACGGGGGTCGTTTTCAGCAGCTAACCAAGGCCTTGTCTGTCCAAAGTTCGGGTGAAGCGGATCAATAGCGTCCCATTGGTATACCTGCAGGTTCGGGTCGAATCTCGGACCATAGGAAGCATCATCTTGAAAACGAACTACCGGCGCAACCCCACTGCCTAAGTCAGCTGATGTACGGAAGCCCTGGAAGTAGCCCGCCCCATACTCTTTCTGGTAGTCAACATAAGTGCTCCTGTCCATTGTGCTCCAGGTAACACCACTGTTAACCGTAATATTCAGGCTGTTCTTTGCGCCTTTTTTGGTCGTAATCATGATAACGCCGTTGGCCGCACGCGAACCATACAGCGCTGTTGCTGCTGCCCCCTTCAGTACGTTCACAGACTCAATGTTATCAGGGTTCAAGTCTGCAGCAGCGTTACCAAAGTCAGTACCCGTCCTGCCAGACTGCTGGTCAGCGGTATTGGTATTGGCATTACTTACCGGTACACCGTCGATAACGAACAGTGCCTGGTTATTGCCTGTAATGGATTTGTTACCGCGAATAATCACGTTAGTAGAGCCACCCATAGTATTGTTGGAACGAATATCAAGACCGGCCACTTTACCTGAGAGGGAGTTCACAAAGTCGGCAGGTCTTGTACGTGTTATCTGTTCACCACTCACCTGCTGGGCAGAGTAAGCCAGCTCATTCTTGTTTCGTTCGATACCCAAAGCTGTTACCACTACCTCGCCCAGTTGTTCTGCGGCCAGAGGGAGTGCTACATTAATAGAAGTAGCGTCTCCAATGGGACGCTCAGTAGTACGATAACCGATAAACCGGAATTCTAAGGTAGTGCCGCCGTCTGGGACCGTTATAGAGTAGTTTCCATCGGCACCTGTGGCGGTACCAACGGTTGTTCCCTTCACCAGTACTGCTACCCCTGGTAAAGGCTGATTTGTGGAAGCGTCCGTTACATTGCCGGTAATGACCCTTCCCTGGGCCAGCACCTGTAGCTGCAATGCAAAGATCAGTAAGAAGCTTATTGCTAGAAGTTTTTTCATCGCTTTCTGGATTTAGTAAAAATCAGAGTATGGCTGGCTTATAGAATTATAGCCAATTATCCAGCGCCAGGATAGCGTCTGTTCAGAAGAAGGTAGATGTTGGTTCCCGGTGCTGTTAGGCAGCCGTTCAGTTGTAGGCGTAATATACCGGTGCCAGAGTGGCATCCGTAAAGTGGAGATATTTTAATGATTGCAGCTAATCAGACCCTTTCCAAGATAGCTTGCCAGGAACCCACCACATTCGGTCACTGCATTTATTCCTGCGCCATATGTTATACCTATCGTGCAGAATATTTGTTATGACAATTTTAATTTAATTCTAATATTTTTAGTCACAAAGCAAATATTAAAAGCCAAATAATACAAAACCAAGGATAACTAACTTACTTTTATGCTTTTCTGAAGTCTGCACATTCTCTACCAAAATAGCAGTATCTGATGCAATACTCCCCAGACAACCAGGCGAAGTGGATAAGAGGGCTGCTTCAGACATAAATACAAAAAGCCCGCTCCTTTCGGCAGCGGGCTTTCCGGTCATCTTTAAGTTCTGGCTTAGCTCATCAGTTGGAAAACGGCAAAAGCGGACACGTACGCCAGTCCCGTCATGTAGACCAGCTGCGCCAGCGGCCACATCCAGCTCTTCGTTTCGCGGCGCACAATGGCCAGCGTACTAATGCACTGCATAGCGAAGGCGTAGAAGATCAGCAGCGAGAAGGCTCTGGCCGGCGTGAAGAATGGATTGCCATCGGCGTCTTTCTCTGACATTAGCTTGTCTTTTATCGTCGTCACGTTCTCTTCTTCGCCTATACTGTAGATCGTCGAGATGGTGCCGACAAACACCTCGCGGGCAGCGAAGGAGGTCAGCAGGGCTATACCTATCTTCCAGTCGTAGCCCAGTGGACGGATGGCCGGCTCGATGGCATGACCGAACTTGCCCGCATAGCTCGACTCCAGTTGGTAAGAGGAGATCAGGTTATTTGTTTGCTCTTCGCCGAGGCCTTTTACTTCGGCCTCGGCCACAGCGCGCTCCTCGGCACGCTCAAAGCTATCGCCGGGACCGTAGGAGGCCAGCACCCACAGGATGATGGAAACCGCCACGATGATCTTACCTGCCTCCAGTACGAAGGTCCTGGACTTCTCGAAAATAGTGAGACCCACGTTTTTCCAGCGCGGCATGCGGTATACCGGAAACTCCATGATGAAGTAGCTGCGCTCACGGGCCTTCAGCAACACTTTGAGCAGCAGTGCCGACAAGATGGCCGACAGGAAGCCCAGCAGGTATAGCCCCATCAGCACAATTCCCTGCAGGTTCATGAAGCCTAAGTAGTATACCTCCGGCACCACCAGGGCAATCAGCACAGTATACACCGGTATGCGGGCCGAGCAGCTCATGAGCGGCGTCACGAAGATGGTGATCATCCGGTCTTTCCAGTTCTCGATCGTGCGCGCCGACATCACAGCCGGCACCGCGCAGGCAACGCCTGAAATAAGCGGCACCACGCTTTTGCCGTTCAGACCGAATTTGCGCATGATCTTATCCATCATGAAAGTGACGCGGGCCATGTAGCCCGTTTCTTCCAGAATGGCGATAAAAGCAAAGAGTATGGCTATCTGTGGTATAAAGATCAGTACACCTCCCAGGCCGGCAATCACACCTTCGGTCAGCAGGTTGATGAGCGGGCCGTTAAAGTTCGCCTGAATCAGGCTGTTCAGCGCCGCTATACCTTCGTCGATCAGGTCCATGGGGTAGCTGGCCCAGGCAAACACCGCCTGGAACACCAGAAAAAGCAGTCCCATGAAGATCAGATACCCGTACACCCGGTGCGTCAGGATCTGATCGAGCTTGTTGCTGAACTTCTCTTCTTCTTTGGCCTTCTCTACCCGCACCGCATCGAGCAGCACCTCGTTGATGCGCACATAGCGGGCAATGGTCTCATTGGCCTGCTCAGTGGTAGACTTGAAGCCCTGTGCTTCCAGTAGCTGCGCCACCCATACCTTGTCTTCTTCTGATAAAAAGCGCAGGTGCTTGTACTGGTGGGCATAGTGCAGGGCCAAGTAATCGTTGTTCAGACTGAAGCGCTCTTTTATCTGGTCTACCATTGGCCGGAGGTTGGCCGGTACCTCAAAGAAAGCCACCTCAGTGGCTGACAGTTGCTGCGACACCAGGATTTTGAGCGCCGCTATACCTATGCCTTTGCGGGCATTCATGGGTATAACCGGTACTCCGAGGTCGCGCTGCAACGCTTCAACATCGATCTTCACGCCTTCGGTCTCTGCCACGTCCATCATGTTGAGGGCCAGCACAGCAGGTATACGAAGGTCAGCCAATTGCGTGAAAAGCAATAAGTTGCGCTTCAGATTGGAAGCGTCGGCGGTTACGATGACCAGGTCAGGGCGATTTTTTAATACCGGATCGTAGAGCAGGTCGATGATCACACGCTCGTCGAGCGACTTCGGGTATAAACTATAGCTGCCGGGCAGGTCGATGATTTGGGCTTTAAGCTGCGGTGTCAGATGACTGATGCCGGTCTTTTTGTCGACGGTAACGCCCGGAAAGTTACCCACCTTCTGGTTAAGGCCTGTGAGTTGGTTGAAAAGTGATGTTTTACCCGAGTTTGGGTTGCCAATCAAAGCTATTCTGGCCACCGGCTGGTGGACAGGTACTTTTTTGGCTTCTGGCGCTTCCGCCTCTATAGTAACAGCCATGTGGTAATAAATCTACTTCAGCAGAATGGTTTCAGCTTCGTCTAAACGGAGTGAGAGCGTATAGTCGTTCACGATAATGGTAACAGGGTCTCCGAAGGGGGCTTTGCTGTTCAGCTTAACCTCGGCACCAGGTATACAGCCCATCTCGAGTAGCTTAAGTGCCATTTCCGGGTCGTTTAGGCTAGAAATCTCTCCGCTCTCCCCGATCTTCAGATCGCGCACACTCTTCTGGTCCTGTGGTTTCTGTATCCTGTTACGCACGATTTCTCTTCTTTTATTTAGACTGTTTATAAACAACTGCAAGATACAAGCTGTTCCCCGGTATTGCAAAAGAATAGGACTTATGATTTGAAGATGTGAGGATTTGGGGATTTTAAAATTTAGAGATGTGGAGATTTAATGATGGGCTAATGTGTTGCTGGTAAAAAACCTTGCGTTCGGTTATCACTGGTACTGGCCGGATTGGCTATACCTGCAAGCAACAGCCTTTCTATACCTGCAAGCAACAGCACTCCTATACCTAACTTTGCGGTATCGCTACGAACCTGCACCAGGAAGCTACTGCACCGGAGGCCCACACTCAGATCACAAATCAACTGTTCCTTTAAAATTTTGATAGTTTCAAATCCTGAATTCGTCATCGGCACATTCATTTTCAAATTTCCGAATCTCCAAACCCTCACATCAGTAAAGTTACTCCGAGAAGAAGATGCGCTTGACGCGGGAGCTGACGTTGGTGAGCAATTCGTAAGGGATGGTGCCGATGCGTTGCGCTAGTTCAACAAGTGTGAGTTGCGGGCCAAACACCGTCACTTCGTCGCCTGTTTTGGCAGGTATACCGGTTACGTCGACCATGCACATATCCATACACACATTGCCGATGATCGGAGCGCGCTGGCCGTTGACGATCACCTCGCCGGCGCCGTTGCTGAAGCGTCGGTCGTAGCCGTCGGCGTAACCGATAGCGATGGTGGCGATGGTCTTGTCGGTGTCGGCTATACCTTTGCGGCTGTAGCCCACCGTTTCGCCCTGCCGGATGTGCTTAAGCTGCGAGATGGTGGTTTTGAGCGTACTAACCGGTTGCAGCGCCTCCTGCTCCGAGCCCGTAGACTCCACACCGTATAAGCCTATACCTAAGCGCACCATATCCAGCTGGTGCTCCGGAAAGCGAACGATGCCTGCCGAGTTAAGAATATGTTTGAGCAAGGTATAGCCGAGGCGTTCTTCTACCTCAGCAGCCAAAGCGGTGAAGTTTTGCAGTTGCCTGTGCGAAAAATCGTCGTGCAGGGCCTCGTCGGCTCCCGCCAGATGACTGAAAGTGCTTACCACCCGCACCTGAGGATGCTGCCTGAGCAAAGAGAAAAGCTCGTCAAAATCATCTCCCGTAAAACCAAGGCGGTGCATGCCGGTATCGAGCTTCAGGTGAATTTTGTAGAGGATGTCAGGCTGGGCAGTTGCCAGGAAATCGCGGAGTAGCTCCAGGGAGTAGATCTCAGGCTCGAGGCTGTACTGGTGCAGTTTGGCCAGGCTGTCTGGCGAGGGGTTCATGACCATGATCGGCAGCGTGATGCCGTGTTCGCGCAGGCTCACGCCTTCGTCCACGTAGGCCACTGCCAGGTAGTCAACCCGGTGAAACTGCAGGAGGCTGGCGACCTCAAAGCTGCCGCTGCCGTAGGCAAAGGCCTTCACCATTACCATCAGTTTGGTACTAGATGCCAGCTTGGAGCGGTAGTAGTTGAGGTTGTGAACCAGCGCATCCAGGTTTACTTCCAGCACTGTACCGTGTACCTTCTGCTGAAAAGCCTGCACAATCTTCTCGAAACCAAAAACACGGGCGACCTTGATTAGCACCAGTTCGTTGCGGAACTGCTCCGGACTTAATTGCTGCAAGAAATCGGCAGTACTGGTATAGAAAATGGTATCGCCGCCAAATTTGGCGCCATGCGCCCGTATGGTCGGCCCGACCCCGATCAGGCGCTCCACCTGATGGGCTTTGGTCAGGGAAGCTACTTGGCTATAAAGCTTCTCCTCCGACATACCCGACTCCAGCAGATCGGAAAGTATAAGCGTGCGCCTTCCCCGCTTCGGCTGACTAGCCAGCAGGTCGAGGGCGATGGAAAGACCGGCGAGATCGTTGTTATAAGTATCGTCGATGAGGTAGCAGCCGTTGATGGCTTCTTTCATTTCGAGGCGCATGGCCACGGGTTGAAGCCGGTCCATGCGGTCTTGTATAGCCGTAAGGTCAGTGGCGCGTTGCAGTAGCACCGCCAGGCAGTGCAGGGCATTTTCTACGGAGGCCTCGTCTGTGAAAGGGATGGCCAGGCTGTGCTGCTCGCCCCGGAAGGTATAGCCCACGATCGTTTTGTGGCCGGAGATGCTGCTGTTTCGGATTTCCACATCCGCCTGTTGGTGGCGAGACCAGGTGAAAGCAGGTATAGCGCTCGCCTGCACTGCTTCGTGAATCAGCTTGTGATCGAGGCAATAGAAAAGCAGCTCCACTTTAGTGAACAGTTGCATCTTCTCCGCCACTTTCTGGCGATGGTCGGCAAAGCCCTCGTCGTGGGCGCTGCCGATGTTGGTGAACAGGCCCTGCATAGGCTGTATGATTTGCTGCAGCTTCTGCATCTCGCCCGGCTGCGATATACCTGCCTCAAACAGGCCAAAGGTATGGTTTGCATCCAGCTGCCACACCGAGAGCGGCACCCCGATCTGGGAATTGTAACTGCGCGGGCTCTTCACCACCAACTCTTCCGGACTCAACAGTTGCGCCAGCCACTCCTTCACAATGGTCTTGCCGTTGCTGCCCGTAATGCCCAGCACAGGTATACGGAACTGCGTCCGGTGCCAGGCCGCTACTGCCTGCAAAGCCTCCAGACTGCTCTTTACCTGCAAAATATTCGCCTCGGGGTATAGCTGCTCCATACCTGCTGCTTCCTCCACCACAAACTGCCGCACGCCCAGCCTGTAAAGTTGCTCCAGGTATACGTGCCCGTCGTTGTGGCGACCCCTGATGGCAAAAAACAGCGTGCCCGCCGACTGCGAAAGTTTGCGGCTGTCGGTGAGCAGGTGCACCACGGGGCTTTCCTGCAGCTGTTGCAACACGGCACCTCCTGTAATGGCTTGAAGCTGGTGAAAGCTGAGCATACAATTTAATTTAAAGCTCAAAGATAAGGTTTCAGACGAAGGGTTGGGATGAGCTGCAAATAATTAAACCGGTCGGCAACTGATGTCAAAACACGGATATCGGAAACTATATAGCGGCTTTTTCAAAATCAAAACGATACATTTGCGCTCTTTTATATTGAAATGGAAACAACGAACACCAAACCATATTACGCGGCAGGTATAGCAGCCTTTGTCATCTGGGGCTTTATCCCTTTCCCGCTCAAGGCCCTGGCCGACTACCCGAGCGGACAGATCCTGTTCTTTCGGGTGACCTTGTCTATGCTGTTTCTGGTGCTGATCACGGTGCTTTTCCGGCGCAAATACCTCCTGCAGACGCTTGCGCAGGTAAAAGCCTCCAAGCCGCGTGAGGCGCGCAGGTTCCTTCTCTTTACTTTTCTGGGCGGCTCGCTGCTCACCATCAACTGGCTCACGTTCATTTACGTGATCAACCACATCAACATCCAGACGGGCTCATTCTCATACCTGCTTTGCCCCATCCTGACGGCAGTGCTGGGTTTTGCTTTGCTGAAAGAAGAACTGCGGGCGAACCAGTGGGTAGCCATCGGGCTGAGTGCGCTGAGCTGCGTGCTGATCGGGACGGGCGAGCTGACGAGTCTGCTGTTCAGTCTGCTGATCGCGTTGAGCTATGCTTTTTACCTGATCACGCAGCGCATCCTCAAGGTATACGACAAGATCGTGCTACTCACGTTGCAGCTGTTGCTCTCTTTTGTGTTTATCGCACCATTTTACGATCAGTTCAAAGGCAGCTCCGAAGTAGCGCTGGACGGGCACTTCTTTTTGATGACAGGTATACTGAGCGCTGTCTTTACGGTGCTTCCGTTGTTCCTGAACCTTTATGCCCTCAAGGAACTCACGTCCGGCACCATTGGCATCCTGATGTACATCAACCCGATCCTCAACTTTGTGGTGGCGTTCGTGTACTTCAACGAAGAGACCACGGCGGTAAAAGTAGCGGCTTATGTGCTCATCTTTATCTCGGTGATCATCTACAACATCAACCTTAAAGGCCGCAAGAAAACGGGCGCCGGTCTGGTGATTCCACCGGTCGGTACTACGGCTGTAGTGAAATAACCTATACCTGCCAAAAACAAAGAGGCCATACCTGATCGTTTTCAGGTATGGCCTCTTCTGTACTTGCCTTCTTTTATCTGCAGTCAGGTTGCGAAGTTAGGGCTGCTGATTGGGGTTCTTTTGTTGCTGCTTTTCCAATTCTACCCGCTGGCGGGCTACAGTATCTACGTTGGAAGGCAGGTTGCCAAAGCGGTCGGCCTGCTCGCCTGTTTCAGCGGTGTCGCCGATAGGGGCAGGGCGTGGCTTGGTCAGGTTTTGTGTGGACTCGCTTTTGTTCGTGATGGCTTCGGCAGTACTGGTGTCATCTACCGGGTCGGACTGTGGCCTTTCGCCGCAGCTGGTGCCCAAAACCGCTACCAGGGCCAGCGCCAATCCTGTTATGAATATATCTTTTAACTTCTTCATAGTCGTTTTTAAATGGTTATGAACTGTGCTTTTTTAACGGCCAACCTGTGGATTTGGTTATAAAACAGCTTTCACCAAGTGCTTGGCTTAAAATCCAAACCCGAACCGCAGCCCGGTGTGCACCTTTTGCCGCTCCTGAAACGACGTGAAGAAATCGACGCGCAGTACTTTGAAGATGTGCTCTATACCCAGGCCCAGTTCCAGGTAGTTCTCCGACTCGCGCGTGTTCAGGTAGTGCAGACTCACCACTTCCTGCCATTTGAGTTTGCGGAAGAGCGGGATCTTGTTGAACAGGAAGCCATTGAAGTGGTGCTCATAGTGCCCCTCCAGGTAGCGGTTGCTGGTGCTATACCTATAGTAGTCAAGCAACTGGAAGCCGGTATACACACCCGCGAACACGGTGCGGTTGCCGTTGAAATGGCGGTAGTCCATCAGCTGCATGTTCTCCTTGCCCCAGAAAGTGCCACCCGTAAAGCTGAACTCGCTGCTGCCCAGCAGGCCCAGACTGAAATCATCTGAAATGCGCAACGCCAAGGTGGTATACCGCACATCGCCCCCCAGCGCTTTTATACCTCCCCGATAGCCCAGCGAAAAAGTAGGCCAGCGCGAGCCGATGTTGATCTTGCGGTCGGGTCGGGAGATGTAGTTCATGCCCGGCCGGAACGCGACGGTGAAGGCTGCCGTCAGGGCCTGGTGCGGCTCGAAGGAAGCATCGGCCAGCTCCGCGTTCTCGGGCACATTGGAAGTGAAGTTGCCGCTGCTGCTTTCCCGGAAGGTATAGTCGGTGGAGTTCTCCAGCGGCATGCGGTGACTGTAATCAAGTGAAGTGAGGATCGTAACGCCATTCAGAATTTCGGAGCGGTGGTTCACCCGGCCATAGTCACGCTGGTAGAGTTTGAGGTAATTGCGCTCCATCAGCAAGGTATAGACCGTGTTGGCAAACGGCGAGATCGGGTTGGTGGAGTTGATCTGATCCACAAAACGGCCGCCTTCCAACGAAACCGAGCTCCGTTTGATGGGGTCGTAGGTATAGCTCAGGCGCAGTTTGGCATTGAGTTTCTCGTTGGAGAGGCCGTAGCGGATCGTGGGCTCTATTTCGTAGCGCCGACGGTCTTCAAAATCCTGCCGGTATTCCATGCCCACGTTCAGCACGGTGCCCTCTACGGTATTGAATTGCAGTACACTCGGCCCACCCGTCAGGCTCAACAGCGGGTCTATCCGGAAAAAGCGGCGTTCGTAGGTGTTGTTGTAGGTATAGCCGCGCGTAAAAAAGCTGCCAAAAGTAGGCTTGTTCCGGATGCGGTCCACCGAGTCCTTGTATACCCTGGACTCCCGGATGACCTCCAGGCTGTCCTTGCGCTGGTAATCGATTTGCTCTTCCTCGGTGAGCGCCACCGGCCGGATCTCGGCCCAATAGGCAGAATCGCGGGTATTCGCTTCTTTCTCCACAACCAGCACTTCTCGGCTAAATAATTTTTCGTCGTGTATGGCAGGCTGTTCCTCGGGTGTTGCCGCAACAGGTTCGATCACCCGTGCCCGCTGCCGACGGGCGGGCTTCACCTCTACCGCTACGGCATCTTCCACCACTTCCGGCTCCGGCTCTACCACCTGAGGTGGACGACTGTAGGCGGGCTGCACCTTATACCTGGAGTACACACCCGTGGCATAGCCTCCTCCCTTGAAGCCCAGTCCCGAAGCTTCAAAGGTAAACCGCTGCGAAACCGGCATCCAGACATGGTCCTGCACCGGCGCGTATACCTGCCGCACCCGTATAAAATCGACGAAGTCTATACCTGCGTTTTTGGTGAGGGTCAGGTCGGTGCTGTGGATGCGCCACGAGCCGTCCACGATGTAGATATTGCCCTGAAACACCGGGTCGTTCTTGCGCCTGGGTATGACTTTAATTTTGTTGATCGTGCGGCCATTTTCCTCGAAAGTGCCCTGGTACTCGAAGCGGTAAAAGAAAAGCGCATTGTTGGCCAGCGGCGACACAAAACCCCGTTCGCTCAGCCCCTCCACCTTCAGCAGGTTGTCATAAAAGCTGATGTTCATTTCAGAGGCCTGGTTGAAGCTAAAGCCCTGCTTCTTGCCACTGACTTTGGAGGAGATGACGCGCTCGTTTACTTTGTTCGGCTTTTTAAAATGCAGCTCCGACACCGACTCCGACAGGTATACGATGCCTGTGTCCACATCCACTACCCGCACCCCCAGCACCTTGCCGGGCACTTTGTCCATTCGGGCCACGCCTTTCATGTATACCCGGGCGCTCCAGGCATTCACTTCGTCGCGGTGGTACTTGCGCAGCCGGATGGCGTTGCGCATGATGCCGTAGGCCGGGTCCTCGTCTGCCGCCTTCACCACCACTTCTTTCAGGTTGAGCACCTCGGGCAGTAGCTGCACGTTCAGTTCCTGCGCGCCCTCGCCGATCGTTACGGTCTCAATGCGGGCTCTATACCCGACATACTTAAACTCTAAGGTATAGGTGCCGGCCGGGAGTTGCAGTTGGTAGTTGCCCTGATCGTTGGAGGCGGTGCCACTGGCGGTTTCTTTGATGTAGATGCTGGCGAAAGGTAGACCCTGGTTGTTTTCGTCGGTGATGCGCCCGCGCAGTGTACCCGCCATGGTGAGGGCCGGCAACAGGTATAGCAGGAAAAGCAGCAAAGCAGGGCGCATGTGCAGTAGGCTCTTAGTTTGAATGTTGGCTTTCACAATTTAAGAACTAACGACAAAACCCGCCCATCGTGTTTAGCTTTTTTGGAATTTAAGCGTGGAGGCCTCTATGCTATATCTTAGGCAGCTTCGTTTCAAGGGCCTCGATCTCGCGTTTCGACAGTTTGTTTTTATAGCGCACGTTCAATATGACACCCACCAGCACCAGCGCCATCCCTACGTAAGTGGCCAGTTGGAAATGCTCGTCAAACAAGACAAATCCCAACAAAAGCGCATAAATAATTCCGATGTAGTTCAGGTTGGCCACTTTAGAGATCTCTTCGGCCTGGTACGACATAGTCATGTAGTACTGCCCCAACTGCGTGAGGATGCCCACCAACAACAGAATGCCCCAGTCCCAGCCCGCGGGCTGCACCCAATGGAAAAGGGAGTATACACCTGCAATAGGCAGGGCTACCAGCGGAAAGTAAAACACGATCACAAGCGGGTGCTCCCGGGTGTTGAGCCGGCGGATGGAGCTGTACGCCAGTCCTGAGAAAAGGGCGCTCGCCACCCCCATCCAAACGTAAAGGGAGTCGGCCGTAGCGTCGAGCCCCTCAATGACGATGATACCCGCAAAAGAAATGGCGAAGAAGACCCACTGCCAGGGCTTGACCTTCTCTTTTACAATAAAAACACCCAGGATCGTCGTGAAGATCGGCGAGAGGTACTGTATGGTGGCGGCCGTGGCCAGCGGAAGGTTCTGCAGGGTGTTGAAGAAAAGTACGAGCGCCGTAGAACCTGTCAGGCCGCGCATGATCAACAGCCCCCGGTTATTGCCCCATACGCTCACTTTCTGGCGACTTAGCGCAAAATAGCTGATCACCAGCGACACCGCTGACCGGAATAATATTACTTCCATGGCAGGTATATGCGGCACCAGCTTCACGCACACGTTCATGAGCGAGAAAAACAACGTGGACAGCAGCATGAACCTGACTCCTTTTGAGAACATACCTGAGTTAATTTTAGAAGCCACAAAGGTGCGGGGAATTCAGATTAGTTGTGTGTTTAATTGTTAGTTTCTTATCTTGTTTTTAATTGAAAATGCCGCAACTCTTGCACGCTCATACTTGTTTTAAACAGGAGCAGAACGAACGATTTGGAACGACAGAAAAAACAGAAAACCTATACCCCGAAAGAGGCCCTGATCAAGGCGGCGGCTTACTGCGCCTACCAGGAGCGTACGCAGCAGGAAGTGCGCACCAAGCTCTATACCTATGGACTGGAACCGGATGATGTGGAAGAGATCATTGTGCGCCTCGGGCAGGAGAAGATGCTGGATGAGGAGCGCTACGCACAGTCCTATGTGCGGGGTAAGTACGGTCTTAAGAAATGGGGACGCCGCAAGATCGTTCAAGGCCTCAAGGCCAAAGGCATCTCCGACTACTGCATCAAACAGGGCCTAAAGGAAATTGACTACGAGGTATATGAGCAGAATCTGAAGCAGCTCCTCGAGAAGAAAAATGCCACTGAAAAAGAAAAGAATCCCTTCGCCCGCCGCCAGAAGCTGACTTATTATCTGGTAAGCAAAGGCTATGAAAGCGATTTGGTACAGGATGCGCTAAAGAAGCTGGAATGAATACTTTTCTGATTATCAGAATATAATAAGAAAGTTCTATATTAGTAGACTATAATAACCTGTTTCAATAGCCTACCTTCAGAGGCATGCGATTGAAGTTTGCGTTATAGTAAACCTTGTATAAAGCAGTATTACACGAAAATAAACTTAACATGATAGTGAACAGCCTGTTATTTATCGGTGGACTAGGAGGAGCAGAAATAATGCTCATCTTATTTTTCCTGGGTATACCTGCCATTCTGTGGCTATGGGCCTTGGTCGATCTGCTTACAAACGAATTTGAAAACAGTATCAATAAGCTAATCTGGGTTTTAGTAATCGTTTTTCTGCCCATTTTAGGAGCCATACTGTATCTTTTGATAGGGAGAAAGCAGAAAATAAGCCTTTCGGGCCAGTAGCAAGCCCTTAAACTAAACAGCATTGGTTTGCTACGCTCCCATACAAGTGGAGCGACAGCATTGCTTATGGCTGACTAGCGACCATCAAAAAAGCGATTCGGTTGTAATTAACGCTTCCTAGGCATTTCCGGGTTCTGGATACGGCGTTGCGGCACTAACACGACTTTCCGGCCTGTTACTTCTTCCAAAATTGGCTTCAGCACCTTCTCAGCATTTACCTGCGTCTGGCGCAGGATGCCGGAGTTAATGGCAGCTTCTTTCACATTACTTTCGGCATAACGGTAACTTTCCTGTACCAGATCGGCATCCTGGAAATAGGTATTCTCTTTTGAAAAAACTTTGGACTTGCTATGATCTATCTTGTAATAGCAAAGTTCGGGTTCCGGTAAACTGATCTGCACCAGCGAATCGCCCTGGAAAAGGATGTCCTGCTGTGTCAGTTTCGTGAAATCTATACAGCCCACAGCTTCTCCCGTCACGATCAGCACCACTTTCGAATTGGGTACCCAGCGCGATACATTTTTCTCGTACTCCACTACATCTTTGAAATTATAGCGCACCAGCTCCATCTTCCCGAGCTCTTCCACGGTGGTCAGGATGGTGTTGTGATTTACAATGACTTCAGGTTGTTTCTCGTCAGGACCGAAGGTGTCTTTCACTTGTCGCCAGACGTACCAGCCCACTACGAGCAGCAGGATGAAGGGCAGCAGGCGGAACAAAGATCGGATGAGGGGCATGAGCAGCTTTTTGTCAGTTGTGATAACTACGGTCTACACAGCAATTATGGTGCTAAAGTTCAAATCAGCTACAGGGCTATACCCAGCCTTTCCTGAAAACCGGCATTGCCCTGCAGTCCGCCGGTATGCACCGCCACAATGCGACTGCCTTTCGGGAAGTAACCTTTCCGGATCAGATCAATTAAGCCATAAAACATTTTGCCGGTATAAACAGGCTCCAGCGGAAAGTGGTGCTCCTGCTGAAAGATGCGCATAAAATCCAGCAATTCCGGTTTTACCTTAGCATAGCCGCCGAAATGATAATCAGTGATCAGTTGCCAGTTATCATAGTGCTGCCCGTTATACCTGTCAATCAGTTGCTCGATCTCCTCCTGTAGAAATTCTCCACCCTTCAAAGCCGGAAAGCCGAGCACCTGCCCTTTCCCATCCAAGCCAGCGATGATTCCGGCTATTGTACCGCCCGTGCCGCTTGCACAGCAGATATAGTCGTAGTCGATGGGAATGTCTGACACAATTTCAGTGCAGCCTTTCACGGCCAGTGCATTGGTGCCGCCTTCAGGTATGATATAAGGATTTACGAACTGCCCGGCTAGTTGCGTCAGGTATACGGGGTCAGCTTTCTGCCGGTAAGCCTCGCGGGAAATGTAGTGCAGTTCCATACCTGCCGAAGTGGCAAACGTGAGTGTGGGGTTGAGCGGCAGGTGCTCCTCTCCCCGGATGATGCCAATGGTCTTGAAACCGAACTCCTGCCCAGCCGCTGCTACGGCCGCGATGTGGTTGGAGTAGGCCCCGCCAAAGGTCAGCAGCGTGTCGTGTTGCAGCCGCTTTGCCTCCTGTAGGTTGTATTTGAGTTTGCGCCACTTATTGCCCGAAATAGTGGGGTGCAACAGATCCTCTCGCTTTACCCAAAGCGCTATACCTTGCTCCTCCCAAACCGGACTGTGCAGTTGTTGCAGCGGTGCTTCCATGTGGCTTAAAACAAAGGCCCCGATCTACAAAACCGGGGCCTCAATTTATACGATCACTTCTTTTTCTACTTCCTCAGGCTTGAGGCGCATGCCGTAAAAGATGGCCCCTCCGATCACCAATAAAAGCAAGATGGAAGAGATCAAGGATACGGTATTGCCAATCGCATAGGATTTTGGCTCAAACTTGAACTCGATGGTATGCTTTCCGGCTGGCACTTCCATGGCTCGCAGGATGTAGTTCACCCGAATGTGGTCCACCGGTTTGCCATCCAGATAAGCCTGCCAGCCATCTTCATAGTATACCTCCGAGAATACGGCCAGACCGGGCTGCGCTGCATTCACCGCATAGGTGAGGGCGTTTGGCTTATAGTCAGTTAACTTGATGGTAGAGCCCTCGGCATTGTAGCTGGTAGCAGAAGTCTTGAACTTCGACGCGTCTACTACAGCGGTCGTGCTGGCATCCAGTCCGTTCAGCGCTTCAATTTCTTCATCCGGATTGTTCACCGTCTTCACTTCGCTCACAAACCAGACATTGCCCAATGCGCCCGGCACGCGCTGCACCGGCTGCTGTTGATCACCCGTGATCACGTAGCGGGTATTGAGCATCCGCAGCACCTCCAGGTTATTTTGGGCGATGTGGCGGTCAATTACATCCTGGTAGCGGCGCAACTTGGCACCATGGTAACCACCTACCGATTTATGGAAGAAAGAGGTACGGGCATCGTTAAACGGATTTGGCAGGTATAGCACGCGGTAGTGCGGGTCTTTGTCCTGCAGGATCATCTGGTCGGCTTTCGTTGGCTGGAAGTAGTTCTCCACCACACGTTTCTCAAAGTCACCGTCGTTGAGGTAGCGCTTGTTCACGCTCCACAGATCCACGAGTATCAGCAAACCTATACCTGCCATGGCCATAGTGGCCGACAGCTTGTTTTTCAGATACAGGTATAGCAGTCCGAAGGCTAGGGCGATAAAGACGAATGCACGTAGAGCATCCGAGCGCATCATACTTTCGCGGTCGGCACGTATGGCGTCGAGCGGGAAGTAAGACTGCTGCAGCTGCGCATCCACGGCACCCACAAAGCTGGCTGAGCCGGCAAACAGCCATACCAGCAAGCAAACACCGGCGGTTATACTTGCTGAGATCATCAGTTTTTTGTCCAGGTCTTTGATCAGATGGCGATCGCGGATGACTTTGTAAAGCGCCAGTATACCTAGCAGTGGCATCGTGATCTGGGCAATAATTAGTGCCGAAGAAACCGCCCTGAACTTGTTGTAGCCCGGGAAGTAGTCGAACATGAAGTAGTTGAAAGCCTCAAAATTCTTACCCCAGGCGAGCACAATCGACAGGATAGTAGCGACCAGCAACCAGATACGGGTAGGTTTATGGACGATGAAAAGACCCAGTACGAACAGGAAGACGATGATCGCCCCTACGTATACCGGACCGCTCGTCATGGGCTGCGGTCCCCAGTAAGTCGGCAAGCCCTGCTCGAGCGCCTGCTCTGCCTGCATCGGCGGCATACCGAGGCCGAGTAAAGCCTCGTAACTTTGAGAGTCCTTATCAAGGCGAGTGTTGCTGCTGCTTCCACCATAGAAATCAGGTATAAGCAACGTAATGGTTTCGCCAACGCCGTAGCTCCAGCTAAAGGCATAGTCGCGGTCGAGTCCGCTGGAAGTTTTGTCGCCGCTGTTGGCCACGCTCAGCTCGGACTTGCCGCGTATACTGTGCTGGCTGTACTCTGCTACAGTATAAAGTCTTCCAAAGTTAACGCCCACCGCCAACACAGCCGCTATACCTAGCACCAGTCCACGCTTGATCAGGTCAGCAATTCTACCTTCTTTTATGGCATAGATCAGCTCCACCACCATCCATACCAGCACCATCAGGAGCATGTAGTAGGTCATCTGGAGGTGGTTGAAGTGCAGATTGAGCGTGAGGGCCAGCGCGAAAATAGCCGCCCCTATCCAGACATTTCGCCGGAGTGCATAGAACATACCGGCCAGTACGAGTGGAATATAGGCAATGGTGAGCGACTTTGTATTGTGGCCCGCCTCCAGAATGATGAAGTTGTAGGACGTGAAGGCAATGGCAATAGCACCGATAATGGATACCCAGGTGTTGAGCCGCAGCGTGACCAGCAAAATGTAGGCACAGAGCAGCGTAATGAAGATATTGCCCGCCATAGCCGGCATATTGAAGGTCAAAATGCTATGGATGTAGCCCGATAGGTCGCCGGAGTAGCGCGTGTTGATCAGGTATGAAGGCATGCCGCTGAACATGGAGTTGGTCCAGAGGGTCTCTTCGCCGGTGGCCTCGCGGTAGTCCTGTATCTCTTTGGCGCCACCCTTAAACTGCAGGATATCGTGCTGCGCCATCGCCTTGTCCTCAAACAGGACTGGGGCAAAGTATACGGCGGTAAGAGCAAGGAAAATCAGGATCGCGATGAGGTGCGGAAGCACATCGCGCTTAAAGTCAATAGAAGCTGTCATATCTTTCAGGAAACCTTAGAGCATGTTTAAAATTTATCCTTTGCGCTGCAAACTGCTCATAATGGAACCTGACTTTATGCTTTTTTCGTCGCATAGCGCTGCTATGCAACTCTAAAATCATTGCGTCAGAACCCGTTCTGACCATTTTTCGCTTGCAAAAACGAAATTTAAATATGCTCTTTGAATAGAGCTGAAAGATAGGCTTTTTATTTTATTTCTTCATAATCGACGTACTGGCCGCCATTGAAATCCTTCCGGTCAGGCTGCTCTGGCACATAGTCGATCTTGACATCGCCCTGTCGTCGACCATTGCCATTTGTTTGCGGCTCAGGACGTGGCTGATTCATGTTAGAATAGAAGAAAGTGCCGTTGCGCAGACTCTTCTTAACAAAGAAGGCCAGCAGCCAGCGAAACAGGAATGGGGCCACCATTCGGATAAAAAAGATAACGAGTAAGGTAACGAATATGAATTTGATCATGATAGTCGGTTAAGGTATAGCAAGCATATGGTCAGCTAGTTGTTAACAAAAACAGTACCTGTTCAGATACAATTCCCCTGCCAAAAAGTTTTTCCTGCCATTTCGGCGGGGCTTATGCAAAGGTAAGGATTTCCGCCTTTGCATACCCGAGCGATTAGGAGGAAAGGGTATAAAAGCGGAACCTACTCCCGTGATGCCCTCGCTCGCGTCCCGCGAGTGTGAGCTCTTGGGCGGACTCTGGCCGCTTCTATAGTTTCTCACGTATGAATTACACCAAAAACACACTCATGAGCGAATACCGCAAAACGGAAGGAGGGGATTTATATTTCATCACGTTGACTGTCGTAGGCTGGGTAGAAGCTTTCTCCAGAAAAGAATACAAAGATATTCTGATTGAAAATCTTAACTATTGTCAGCAAAAGTTTGGGTTGGAGATCTTTGCTTATGTGATCATGTCAAACCATCTGCACATGATAGCTCGAAGACAAGATGAAGACTTAACGGAATTACTGGGCAGGTTCAAAAATTTTGCCGCTAAAAAAATTCTGGAAGCAATAAAAAAACAATCCCAAGGAAAGCAGAAAAGACTGGATGCTATACCTATTCAGTCACTATGCGAAAACCAATAAGCAGTATAGCGATTACCATTTCTGGATCTACACAAACCACCCTACTCTACTTCGAACCAATGAAGTTATAAAGCAGAAGATTGATTACATTCATCAGAATCCGGTGAGAGCTGGGTTGGTATCTGAGGAAGAACATTATTTGTACTCTAGCGCTAGCCCAAACAGCCCATTAGAAATTAACGAAATGTGAGCATTAGCAGAATCTGACTAATTTACGCCTCGCCTTTGGCAAGAGTGAGGTATTTAGTTTCGCCTACGGAAGAAAAGCGGCCAGAGTCCGCCCAATACCTCACACTCGCGGGACGCGAGCGAGGGCAAGTATTTTAGCGCCTCTCTGAATATGCCATACCTACAAACCAAACAAAAAGCCCTCTCCTTTTCAGAAGAGGGCTTTTGCATATTGCATTACAACTTACTACACACTCAGGTATAGATTCCGCTCGGAGTATACCTTCACAAAGTAGTCATCCTGCAGGTTGTCGATAAAGTAGATCGCCTCGCCTGTGGACTTCATTTCAGGGCCGAGCTCCTTGTTCACTTCCGGGAACTTGCTGTGAGAGAATACCGGCACTTTAATAGCGTAGCCCTCTTTGTGCGGATTGAAGTTGAAGTCCTTCACCTTCTTCTCGCCCAGCATGATCTTGGTCGCGTAGTTGATGTACGGTTCGCGGTAAGCCTTCGCAATGAAAGGGATCGTGCGCGAAGCGCGTGGGTTGGCCTCTATCACGTATACCTCCTCGTTTTTCACGGCAAACTGAATGTTGATGATACCCACCGTGTCCAGTGCCAAAGCGATGCGCTTGGTATAGTCTTCGATCTTTCTGATCACGTTTTCGCTCAGGTCAAAAGGAGGCAGTACGGCGTAAGAGTCACCGGAGTGGATGCCGGCCGGCTCGATGTGCTCCATGATACCGCAGATGTGTACGTCCTCGCCGTCGCTTATCGCGTCGGCCTCTGCCTCAATGGCGTGGTCGAGGAAGTGATCGAGCAGTACTTGGTTGCCCGGATGGTCTTTCAGCAGGTCGATCACGTGGGCTTCGAGCTCTTTCTCGTTAATCACGATCTTCATGCTCTGGCCACCGAGTACGTAGCTTGGACGCACCAGCAGTGGGAATTTCAACGTTTTGCACTGCTCCAGCGCCTCTTCAGCTGTCTCGATCACGCCGAACGGAGGGTATGGTATCCCAAGGTCGCGCAGCATTGACGAGAACGAACCGCGGTCTTCAGCCAAATCCAGGGCTTTGTAGCTCGTACCAATTACCTTGATGCCGTAGCGGTCCAGTTTCTCAGCCAGTTTCAGAGCTGTCTGTCCGCCCAGCTGTACGATTACACCTTCCGGCTTTTCGTGCAGAATAATGTCGTAGATGTGTTCCCAGAATACAGGCTCGAAGTACAGCTTGTCAGCAATGTCGAAGTCTGTCGAAACCGTTTCCGGGTTACAGTTGATCATGATGGTTTCGTAGCCGCACTCTTTGGCTGCCAGCACCCCGTGCACGCAGCTGTAGTCGAACTCTATACCTTGTCCGATGCGGTTCGGGCCGGAGCCCAGCACCACGATCTTCTTCTTGTCGCTCACTACGCTTTCATTCTCACCGTCGAAGGTGCTGTAGAAGTACGGCGTCTTGGCCTCGAACTCAGCGGCGCAGGTATCCACCATTTTGTAGACACGCTGTATACCTAGCTCCATACGCACGGCATGCACTTCGCTCTCGAGGCAGCGCAGAATGTGCGCGATCTGGCGGTCAGCGTAACCTTTCACTTTCGCTTCACGCAGCAGTTCGCCTGGCAGGGTTGCCAAGGTATATTTCTCCATCTCCTTCTCCAGCATGTCGATTTCCTCGATCTGCGACAAGAACCAAGGGTCAATCTTGGTCAGGTTCTGGATGGTGCTGGTAGGTATACCGATGCGCATGGCATCTTTGATGCAGAACAAACGGTTCCAGCTTGGGTTCTTCAGGTTGTAGACCAGCTCGTTGTAGTCCGTCATTTCCTTGCCGTCGGCACCCAGGCCGTTACGCTTGATCTCGAGGCTCTGGCAGGCTTTCTGCAGCGCCTCCTGGAAGGTACGGCCGATGCCCATTACCTCGCCCACAGACTTCATCTGAAGACCCAGCGTGCGGTTAGCGCCTTTAAATTTATCGAAGTTCCAGCGTGGTATTTTTACAATCACGTAGTCCAGCGCTGGCTCGAAATAAGCTGAAGTGGTTTTGGTGATGGCGTTCTTCAGCTCGTCCAAGTTGTAACCGATGGCAAGCTTGGCGGCAATCTTAGCGATTGGGTAACCAGTGGCTTTAGAGGCCAGTGCCGAAGAGCGGGAAACGCGTGGGTTGATCTCTATAGCGATGATGGTATCGTCTTCCGGGTTCACCGAGAACTGCACGTTACAGCCACCTGCAAACTGCCCGATGCCGTTCATCATTTTGATGGCTAGGTCGCGCATTTGCTGGTAAATGGTATCCGGCAGGGTCATGGCTGGAGCGACTGTAATGGAGTCGCCGGTGTGCACGCCCATCGGGTCGAAGTTCTCGATAGAACAGATGATGATGACGTTGCCGATGTTGTCGCGGAGCAGCTCCAGCTCGTACTCTTTCCAGCCCATGATGCTTTGCTCCACCAGCACTTCGTGCGTAGGTGAAGCGTGCAGGCCGCGGGTCAGGGCTGCGTCGAACTCCTCAGGGGTATTAACAAAACCGCCCCCCGTACCTCCAAGGGTAAACGAAGGGCGAATAACGAGTGGGAAACCGATTTCCTGCGCTATCTCTTTTCCTTCCAGGAACGAGGTAGCTGTTTCTCCCTTGCAAACATTTACCCCGAGCTCGAGCATCTTTAAACGGAACTGCTCGCGGTCTTCAGTGGTCTCGATGGCTTTGATGTCCACCCCGATGATGCGAACGCCATATTTTTGCCAGATACCGGCCTTATCGCACTCGATGGCTAGGTTCAGGGCTGTTTGTCCGCCCATGGTAGGCAGCACGGCGTCGATCTTATGCTTCTCCAGAATCTCAATGATGTACTTCTTCTCAAGTGGCTTGAGGTACACATTATCCGCTGTTACACTATCGGTCATGATAGTGGCGGGGTTTGAATTGATGAGCGTCACTTCGATACCTTCTTCACGAAGGGAACGTGCCGCTTGCGAACCGGAATAGTCAAACTCGCAGGCCTGGCCGATAACGATGGGGCCAGAACCAATAATCAGAACGGATTTAATACTGGTGTCTTTAGGCATTTGTATGGGTAGGTATAAATTGCCCAAAGTTACCGCAAAATGTTGGGGCTCACAAACAGAAAATGTGTACCCGGGTCATTATTTTCACATAGTGCTTTTGCATTATTTAGAAAGACGAGTCAGCCGGAAGGCTCAATCGCCCTCTTCCAGTATGAATAACTCGTTTACCGTGATACCAAACAAATCCGACATTTTAAGGGCTAACAGCGTGGAGGGCAGGTATTTATTTTTCTCGATGGCGTTGATCGTCTGGCGGCTCACGCCCAGGGCTTCGGCCAGTTGCTCTTGGGTCATGTCTTTTTTGGCCCGCTCTACTTTGATGTTATTCCTCATCGGCCTCGAGCGATTTTTGGATCTGATGGAGTCTTACCCTAAAGGAAGCATAAGTATAAAAGAGCAGCAGCGCCAGAGCGCCCCACATACCCCCTACATCGGGCATACCAATGGCTCTTCCCTCCAGTAGCCTGACTATGTTAGTGAACAGAGGGAGCAGGAGCAACCCAGCAATCAGGTATAATACGCCGGTCATAAACGATTGGTAACGCACATGCTGCACCATTTCGTCTTCTTCTTTCTCTTTTGAGAAATTGAGTAGCGCCAATCCGATAATGATGGGGTAGTAGATGATCGGTTTAGACCATTCATCAAAAAAAGCATCGTTTCTTGGTATAAGTCCTAAACTTATTAAGGCGAAGGTCAAAAGTGTCACGATAGGTATACCTGTAATGAGTACCCAAAGGCCATACCGCTTATACCTGTATGGCAGCAACTTTATCGGGGGCATTACTTCTTTCATAGGCTTTTTGATTATATGTACGAATCTGTTTACTAAAAGTAAAACAGATTTTACATTAAGCAAATTATTTTTTACACCAATGAGATTTATATTTGCTGATCTTGCTTATTTACATTGCCTTAAAGTTGAGGCTTCTAGTGACACACCAAGTTTTTGCGGCCTATACCTGAACTGTATACCTGTCGCTCCCATGATAGCTTGTTCCTCTAATGATTTAAAGTGAATCGCAGGAACAGCTTGCTCTAATACAGCCTTTACAAAAACCTTGCGCCCGCTCTACGTACACAAGGTATAACCTAAATAAGATAACCATGGAAACACCACGCGAAGACGATATCATTACCAACTCCGATGAAAGCGAGCGCCTGCCCGACGAAAATCCCGAGCCGCTGGAGGGCGTCAAAAAAGAAGAGCACGACATTTTAGACTCGGAGCCGGAAGGCACAGAAGAAGGAGGCAATGTCGCAGCTAAAAACGAGGAAGACACCCGCAAACTGGACGGCAGCAACGCCAATAACTTAAGGACGAAATAATTTTTTTTTGATCGCAAAAGCTGCAGATAACGGCACCTTGTGCTACTATCTGCAGCTTTTGTGTGCTAGTGCAGCCCGTTTGGCAGACTCAAAAGTCTAAACAGGCTTATTTTACAAACAATGGCTGCAGAATCACGAAAGCAGCGGCATAATATAGAATTATTACGATATTGAGATAAGGACTTTTTATTCTGGGAAAGGTTGACTTGACTATAATAATTCATTATTATTAGGCTGGGATTCACCGGTTTAACGCCATATATTATGGTTTACTTCCAGACAGATTATCTGCTCTTAGAGTATCATGTAGCCAGCCATGTACTACTGAGTCAATGGTATGGCAAATGCAGTAGCTTACAGTACAGGCAGGCACTCATCAAACTGATCAGGCTTGCCCGTGAATTGGGAGCGCCCTACGCCATTACGGACAGCCGCCTGCTCACCCCCCTTGACCCCGAAGACCTGGCCTGGACCCGTGACGTGTATGCTCAGGCTTTCAGCCTACTCCCCCTCAGGCGCTCCGCCTCCCTCAACCCCTTCGATCCTGCTGCCCACCGACAGCTCCAGCAGGTGTTTGTCAAAAACGCCTCCCCACTCCCTTTCGAAACCCGGGAGTTTGACGACCTCACCTCCGCTTACGACTGGCTCACTTCTGAGGAATAGGCAGCGGTTCCCGGCTTTTTCTCCAACATTCATAACAGGTAGCCATACCTGGTGGCAGGCCATTTTCTTCTGATTTCTCAATCCTCCGCCTCTGAAAGATATTACTTATATTGTCAGGCTAAACGCAGACCTATACTCCTGTGGAGGGCTTCTGCACATACCTGAAAAGCGCGCATGCTATACCTTGTTTTAAAGCTGATCTTACGTACAGGCCTATGGGTGTTCTTCCGGAGGTTCGTGGTGCGCAACCAACAATTGATGCCGGCGCGTGGTCCGCTGCTGGTTGTGGCCAACCACCCCAACACGTTCATGGACCCGATCGTGATCGCCTCGCTGCTTCCCCAGCAGGTATACTTCATCGCGAAGAGCACCGTATTCAGTTCGCCGCTGCATAACTGGCTCCTCTACCGCATGAACCTGATTCCGATTCACCGCAGCCAGGACAGGCCGGGCCAGCCGGTGGATAACGAAGCCGCCTTCAAGGCCAGCTACCAGGCCTTGAAGGCGAGCAAAACGCTCCTTATCTTTCCGGAGGGCACTAGCTTTAATGAAAGGCGCCTGCGCAAACTTAAGACAGGTACTGCCCGGATGGCGCTGAGCGCTGTGGCGCAATTGCCTGAGGTAGCTGAACTGCAGATACTCCCGGTGGGCCTCAACTACTCCGACCCTACCCGTTTCCGCAGCGATGTGTTTGTAAATGTGGGAAAGCCTATTGCCGTCGCCCCTTACTTAAGCCAGTACCAGCAGGACGAGATAGGCACCGTAAACGAACTGACGGATCATATCCGGCAACAGCTCGAGAAGCTGATCGTGGTAACACCCACCGATGATGAGGACACGCTTGTGCGACAGATAGAACAGGTATACAAAGAAAAACTGGCGGCGCAAACGCCCATAGAGGGCCCCTCGCCACGTGCGTGACTTTCTGTTAACAAGAGCTATTATGAAAGGGCTGGCACATTTTCTGGAAACGCAGCCGACGCGGGTTGAGCAGTTTCGGGATAAGATGCGGTCGTACACCCGGCAGCTTCAGGAACTGGACCTGCAGCGCCTCCCCACCGTGGAAGAAAACAACGTGCTGCTTCGTCAGACACTCGCCCGCACCCTGTTGCTGACCCTCACCATGCCGCTATACCTGTACGGGCTTATTAACAATTACCTGGCCTATATCATACCTTCCAAAGTAGCCAATGCGCTTACCGAGGAGCAGGAGTTCCGGGCACCGATCATGCTGTCGGTGGGCATTTTTTCATTTCCGATACTTTATGCGGTGCAGGCGAACATCCTATGGCATTTCTGGCCCAGCACCCTCTACCTGTTGCTATACCTGATCAGCCTGCCCCTGTCAGGCTTTTTCGCGCTGCGCTACTGGAACACCTTAATGCGTGTGCGGGAGCGCTGGTTGCTGCTGCGTCTTTTTCTGAGCAACAGCCCGGTGGCAGAAAGCCTGAAACGGCAGCGCCAGGAGTTGATAAAGGAACTGGAGGTCGCCAGAAAAGAGTACCTCCACCAACGGACTGACAGCCAGCACTTTGGCTAAAACCCTATCCGCTCCTTTTCCTCTGTACCTTCCTATCTGCTCTGGAAATCCTTCATCTGGTATCAAAACAGGTCTTATCCGCTCTATTTCCACAAAAAAAGCTATCTAAATAGCACTAGTTCCGTAAACAGGATACTGAAATCTAATTTTACAGTATTACAAACAACAAGAACTATGAAAAAGACATTTGTAAACATGCTCGCGCTATCATTTGTAGCGGCAACTGTGGCAATGACCGGTTGTGCAGACACCACTACCACTGGTACTGATGCAACAGATACCGATATGGGCACAACCACCGGTACCACAACTACTGGTACTACAACCACTGGTACTACAACCACTGGCACAACTACAGGCACTACAACCGGTACTACCACAGGCACGACGACAGGTACTACCACTGGTACGACTACCGGAACAACTACTGGTACGACCACAGGAACAACTACTGGTACAACTACCGGTACGACAACGGGTACAACAACAGGAACCACGACTGGAACTACTACAGGTACAACCACTGGAACTACAACAGGAACAACGACTGGTACTACTACGGGCACAACAACTGGTACGACAACGGGCACAACCACTACCGGCGGTACGACAGGCTCTACTACCGGAACTACCACAATGGGTACAGCTCCAAGATAGCAGGCGTTCTACTTCTGATCACATAAGCAAAAAGGCAAGCACCTCCCGGTCTTTGCCTTTTTGTTTTATTCAACCTTATACCTGAAGCATCATGAATCAACTGCAAGGATACCTCCGCAAGGTTTTTACAGTTGACCTTCGTGCACTGGCCATCATGCGGATCTGGGTAGCCGGCATCATCCTGACGGACCTGGCCATACGGGCAACCGACCTGGAGGCGCACTATTCCAACATGGGTGTACTGCCGTTGCACGTCCTGCACCAGTTTGGCTGGAACCCTTACCATTTTTCCTTCCATACCCTGAGCGGACTCTGGCAGGTACAGGCCCTGCTCTTTCTGGTAGCGGCCATATTTGCAGTATGCCTGCTGCTGGGCTATAAAACCCGCACGGCCACCATTATCAGTTGGGTCTTGCTCGTCTCGCTCCAAAACCGGAACACTTTTATAGCACAGGGAGGCGACGATCTGCTGCGCATGCTGCTCTTCTGGGGGATGTTTCTGCCATGGGGCAAATTCTACAGCTATGATGCCACCAAATCTGAGGCTCCTCCACTACAGCAGACAACCTATTTCAGCGCGGCTACAGTAGCCTACATCATGCAGATCTTCCTAGTGTATTTTTGCACGGCGCTGCTCAAAAACTCTCCGGAGTGGCACACCGACGGCACCGCACTGTACTACGCCCTTAGCCTTGATCAAATCCTGATGCCTGTTGGCAAGCTGATATATCCTTACCCGGAGCTGCTGAAATTCCTCACGCTCAGTGCCTGGTATACCGAGCTGCTGCTTCCTTTTCTGCTACTGATCCCATTCTACAATCATATTTGGCGGCTCGTTGTTATCGGTGTGCTGTTTGTGTTTCACATCAGCATCAGCCTGACCTTGTTTGTCGGTTTGTTTTATCTCATCAATATCGCCTCCATCTCTGGCTTGCTCCCGCAACAGGCCATGAACTGGGTAGAGCGAAAGTTCTTCACATCCTTTAGAAGGCCTCTTTCAGGTCAGTTTCAGCGCATCTTCAAAGGCTTCAAAAGTCCGGCGCAACTGCGGTTCGAGATCAGCATGCAGAAGTCATTGCTTTCTAAGAATCAGCTGCATTACGTCCGGGAGGGATTTGTGACTTTTGTACTGATTTACTGCATCTGGTGGAACCTGGCAGGGGCGACTACGCGGGTGCCCGCCATGACGAATTCCACCGCCTGGTTTGGCAACCTGCTACGCGTAGACCAGCGCTGGGGTATGTTTGCCCCGGCCGTTTTTAAGGATGATGGTTGGTATGTGTTGGAAGGCCATGCAGCCAACGGCCAACTGATTGACCTGAACCGGGAGGGGAAGGAAGCAGATTATGCCAAGCCGGCCTCCGTTATGAGCATGTTTAAGAATGACCGCTGGCGGAAGTACTCCGAGAACTACCTGTTTGTAAATTATGCCTTTCTGAGACCCTACTACTGCAACTACCTAGTGCGCCGCTGGAACGAGGCGCATCCCCAAAACCCCATAGAAGAACTGCAGGTGATATACATGAAAGAGTATACCCAACCTGATTACCAACCTGTTACCCCACAAAAAGAAGTGCTCTGCATCTGCGCCAATCTATCACAGTAGACCGATCGCACATACAGAGCACAGTCTAATTACTTACTTCGAGTATCAGCAGTCTTTGTCGTCGCAGGCCAGAGCGCTGCCTACAGCAGCGGCTACCAGGCCACCCAGCAGGTATAGCCCGACTGTCATAGCGCGGGTACTGTTAGTACGGTTGCTTGGGTCTGTGCCCAGGCCCATCGGACCGGGCAACAACACAGCGCCTGCCCCTGCCCCGGCTCCCAACAGACTGCCACGCAGCCAAGTATCTTTGCCGGCTCCGGCCAGACTGTAGTAGAGTGAGTTTGAAACCACATCGCCCACCATGGCCCAGGTGCGCAGGGTATCGTCGGCAGGAGGCTGTGCACCCGCCTTCTTCATAATTTTTGAGATAGCCCGCATCCCCAGCACATCCATCCGTGGTGCCTCAGGCACAAGTCTGCGCAGCGTTTCGTGTGTGATCGTTAAAGCGACGGCCCCTGCCAGTCCGCTTATCAGTGCTTTGCTTATTTCCATAGTACTTGCTTCTTCATAGAGTTAGTGAGGTCGGTTGTGTTGCTATACGCAGGAATTGTCTGTCTGCTGTAGCCTCACGAAACAAAAAGCCGGGTTAATCACCCGGCTTTTTGCCATGTAGCTTTATCGTTGGGGCAACTATCTGTTGCTACCCAGGTTCTTATTCAGGTTTCTGTTCAGCTTGTCCTGCGAGCTCGCTTTTTTGGAGCCCATGTAGGTTGATTTGTTTTTGTTCATCGAGTTCATGGCTACCCAGCCTGCGCCCAGCGCCAGCAAGGAACCACCTACTACCTTTTGGGTAGTGCTCAGACCATTCACTTTGTTCATGGTGCTGTTGCCAAGCTCCTGCAACTTACCTGTCAGGTTGTTCAGGTTCTCTTTCTTGAACGTGTCCATCCAGTTCGACTTGCCTGAAGCAGAAGACTGCTGGCTGCTTCCGGATGCATTTCTGGAAGATGACTGGCTGCCGCTGTTATAGCCTGAAACTGAAGAGGGCTGGCTAGAGCCCATATTGGATGTATTTGATTGTGAGCTGCTCTGAGCTGATGGATTCTGATTCGATTGCGAATTCTTATTCGTTTTGTTTTCCATAGTTATGTTTGTTTTAATTAAACACATGCACACCCTGTCATGCGTCCACAATTGGTCTTTTATGCAGGGTGTCAGACTTATATGTATCGGGTTTTAAGGCTTAGGGTTTCAGTCGCTCCTCATATTCCCCCGTGCGCACAAGTTCGACCCGCTATAATCATATGCGCGTCAGCAGGTTAGTGATCTGACAGAACAGTATTTACGCGTGCGTTTATTTGTGTCATACCTGACTATACCTGTACCTGTGGGCTTAAATGCTTGACCTTCTTCTACAGCTGATATACCTGCAGTTTCTTCAGGTCTTCTTTTAATTCGGGACGGTCTTCCTGCTCCACACCCTGCAGCGCTACCCGGGGTTGATAGAATTGCAGGATATCCTGCCGCAGTGCCGGGCTTGTGTGCTTGAAATCAGATTTGGCAAGTTTGTGCAGCAGCTCAGCGTACGTTTCATCGGTAAGTTTGTAGTCGCCGGGTTTTGTGGGCTCTCCTGTGTCGAGCTGCCTATTGGCCAACTTTAGCTGGTCCTGTTGCCGGAGATGCTTCAGGAGTTTTGCGTAATGCTCGACGGTAGTGTTAAAGCTGTGATAGAATAGCTTTTCGGCCTCAGGGGTCGGCGGTTTGAAGGCAAGCGTCTGGAACGGCCCTAATTTGGGGAGCACTTTGATGATCCAGGCTGCGAAACGGGCGAATAGGTTGGGTCTGTCGTAATCTGTGCCCCAGGTCTGGTTAAACTCGGCGCGCTTCATGTGATATTGGAACTTGCGTCGGGTTATACCTGGACTGGCCTCTTGTATGTCACTTTTTTTGGCCTGCCAAGCGGCTTTGGTCAGGTCTGGCAGAAAGCCGCGTATGGTATAGCGGTAGGTCCCGATCGCCAGCGGCAGGTTTAGAAACACGTCGTTCAGCTCTAGCCCGTACGTTTCCAGAAAGGCACGTTCCAGCAATTCTTTCGACACCTTAAATCCGATAAAGGCATGGTATTCCTCGGGCGCGTAATTGCCTCGCGCCACCTGCAGCACATCGAACCCGAACTCTGTTTTAATGTGCGATGCGGCATCCTCAGCATAAGTTACTTCTTTTCCATACTCCGCTCCCACCTTCGGGTATACCAGTGCCACCGCCTTGTTGGTGCCAAGCGGGTGCCCGTGTATATCGGCATTGTAGTGCGACAGGGCACCGAGCGCAAAGCCATACTCTTCTATCGTGGTAGAGGATTCGATGAGATTCTCTACAAAATCACCGCTGCGCAAATAATGCGTCAGGTCGGTGAAGAAGGTGTTGCCAAACGGAAAGTAGCCCATGTCCTGCACAATAGATCCTCCATAGGCATGTGCATGGGCCTTTTGCAGGTCCTCGTCCGTAGCCTTTGGAAAACGCTTGCGCAGTAGGGGCTCCATGGAGTCCTTCCAGGCGGCATCGATAATGGCCTGGTGCGTGAGCACGCCATAGGCGCGCGCGGTGGTCGCCGTCAGAAACAGGTATAGGAACAAAGCCAGGAAGCCTGACTTTGAAAGGGTGCGATAATTCATGATTGTAGGTATGCGTCAGTTGTTGTACGCAGAAGCCGCCAAAGAGATAGCATAAGGGCTATATACTAGGGAGAAGCCTGTAGCTTTTTCCGGGCTCTGAGGTAGCTCATCACCTCCACAATGCTGATGCCCAGCAGCACCCACATGGCGCCCAGCAGAAAGCCCGCCAGTACATCCGAGAGAAAGTGCACCCCCAAGTAAATTCTGCTGAAACCTATCAGCAGGATCAGCACACCGGTTGCGGCCAGCACCAGGTTGCGCAAGCGCTTCCGGTACAGGTGGCGGTATCCGAAATAGGCCAGTATCCCCCAAAGCGCCATGCTGGTAGTAGCGTGTCCACTCGGGAAAGAAAAATTATGCTCCGGGTAGAAAGCTACTTCAGTGGGCCGGTCGCGGCTGATAAACTTCTTGCCATACTGCACCGAAAGTCCCGTACCTGCCATGGTCAGCCAAAAAGCCAGCACCGCTGTGTAGCGCCGATTGTATAAAAATACGATAGAGGCCAGACCACCAACGGCAAACACGGCCTCCTTGGTACCCAGCTGGGTGAGGGCATAGAAGGTCTGGCTCAGCCACTCGCTGCGCATGCTATAGAGGAAGGCTGTGAAGGCTTTGTCAATATGTACCACTCCTTCAGATTCAATGACATCTTCGGCAAGCTGGGAGAGCAGCGCAGCGTTCACCCCTATAACCAGCAGTAGTATGGACAGCGGTAACCCAATAAAAGTCGTGGTATCGAAGCGGCGCAGCAGAAAACTGGAAAGCCTAGGGAATCGCCGGTAGAAGCGCTGCACCAGCGGTTGCCTGGCCAACCAGCTGCGTATCGTTTGGAAGAGGTATGTCAGAAAATGGAGCATAAAGTAAAAATCCAACTTTTATACGCAATTCTCTCAATTTGATGCACGCGCATTAGCTTTTACCCGCAAAAAAGGGCGATTCACATAGCAGAATGCTTTATTAACAACTTATTAGCCCTATATAAAGTACATATTGAACATGAGAGGGTTTGAAAACATATACGACAAACTCCTGCTCGGTGTAGGGGTCGTATTGCTGGCGTTGCTGTGGGTGCAGTTTCCGGCTATGCCCGAGATGAGTGCGGAAGATAATATACGCTACACCTCGGACGAAGCCAGAACGGTTATGAACTCAAAAGCCCGCTTTCTGAAGCCTTCCAAGACACTTTCTCCCCGCGAAGTCATCAAAATTCAGCTCCATGCCCTTCAACGAAACGACATGACGGATAGCGGCATCATTACGGTTTTCAATTTCTCATCGCCAACCAGCCGCGTCAGTTTAGGCCCGCTCAACCACTTCCGGATGATGGTGCGAGACCCTGCCTACAGCCCCATGCTCAACTTTGTTTCATACAAAACCGGGAAGATGGTGATAACAGACGATACGGCTTACCAACTCGTGGTCATTAAAGGAGCGAGTGGCGAGCAACTGCCCTATTTATTTATACTGGCCAAGCAGCGAAAAGGCATGTACAAAGGCTGCTGGATGACAGTGGGTGTTGCCCGACAGGATGTAAACCGCCAATCCAGCCTGATCTAAAGGCTATACCTCTATACCTATACCTTCCTTATAAAGACAATTCCATTTTGATATCGGCACGCTTGTAAATGCTGGGCGGCATCGGCACTTCCACAAAGCCCAGGCGACGGTACAAGTTTAGAGCAGGTTCAAGCCCGCGGTTCGATACCAGGTATACCATGCGGGCTCCAACTTCACGGGCTTTCCGGATGGCTGCCTCGCCTAAAAGCTTCCCGATCTTCAGGCCCTGTGCCTTGGGAGTCACCGCCATTTTAGCCAGTTCATACACGCCATCACCATCGTTGATCAACGCACAAGTGCCTACGATCTCGCCCTGGTAACTGGCCATCAGAATATGACCGCCCTTGTCAATGATGTAGCTTTGCGGATTGCCCAGCGATTTGTGGTCAGCCCCTTCCATCACAAAAAAGCGCGTGATCCACTCCTCGTTCAGGGCTTTGAATGCGCCGGCGTGCTGGGGTTCGAAATCAAGTATTTGTACGGTAGCTTCGGTAGTAGCCAATTGCATAAAGTATTTTAATTTCCTGCAAAGGTACACCTATACCTACCTTATTGTCAAACAGGCTATCACAAAAGGACTTCGCCACGCCATTACTATCTTAGTTCTCACCACGCAATAATTGCCCGCGTAACTCCCCGTTCGGGTAAGTGGTGCTGTGTATGTTCAGATACCACCTGCCGTCAAGCAACTGCTCTTCTTCGGTCTGGGTTAGCTCCCGTGTCGTGCCTGTCACCGAACCGGTATGGCTGGTGGGATGATTTTCGATCGGTATCACGACAGGGGCACTCTCGGTGACAAGGGCCGGACCATGAAAGTGTATCCCTACAGTGTTGTCGGCTGCGTTGCCCAAGGTCCAGCTGAAATTATACGTCAATACCCGGGTGCTCCGGTCGTAAGTCGCGGTGAGGGAGCCCGACCCGCTTGTGGTAACGGCCGGCACCTCGTTCTCACCGGACAGCACTACATTGGTGAATTCAATTTCACTCTCAAGTATGTCATCTTCATCATCGTCGTCGCAGGCGTAGGCAAAACCACTCAGCAATACCATTAAATAAAACACTGCCCTCCTGACACTAATATCCTCACGTTTCATAAGCCAACATTTTAAACTATTATAGATCAATTTCTTATACTATTTTACTTGTCTGACAGTCAATTGTTAACCCTCAGGTATAAACTGGCGCTTCACCAAGCTCTTTTTATCCTTTCGCAGGGAAGTCAGGTATAAGATGATCGATTAAACGCTACTGTTTCTATGTCTGACACCATTCCACTCTGGTTGCCGATCGCCTATACCTTGTTTCTGCTGGTGTTGGTGCCGGTGTATTGGAAGCACTACGGGACGGGCAATTTCCTGTGGTTTTCGGATGTGGCGCTGTTCTCGGTGGGTATTGTGCTCTGGACGGAAAATCATCTTTTGCTGAGCATGATGGCCGTGGGAGTTCTGGGGCTGGAACTAGTATGGAATGTGGACTACTTTGGCCGTCTGCTCACCGGCAAGGAACTGCTGGGCCTGAGCGATTACATGTTTCATCCGGACAAGAGCCTGTTTTTGCGGGGGCTGTCGCTGTTTCATGTTTTCCTGCCTGCCATTGTGATCTGGTTGCTGATCGAGTGGGGCTATGATACCCGGGCTTTCTGGTACCAAACGGCACTGGCCTGGGTCGTGCTTCCTCTTAGTTACTTCCTCACCGACCCCAAAGAAAACGTGAACTGGGTATACGGCTTTGGCGGCAAACCACAAACGGCTATACCTAAAGGACTGTACTTTGCGCTAGCTCTACTGTTTTTCCCGATCTGTATTTACCTGCCTTCGCACTTTATTTTGCAGTGGATATTTAATTGAGCACAAAAAAAGCGGGCTACGGCCCGCTTTTTTCTCTCACCTTAAACAAACAATTAAATACTCTGCGTTGCGTTCGCATCCGGCACCTTCACTTTCTCAGAAGTCTTCAGGCCGGATACCACCTCAATATTGATGCCGTCCGATAGGCCCGTTTTCACTTCGCGCTTCTCGAACACCTGCGGGGCAGTCTCCACTTCCACAAACGACTTATCTTTCTCAAATTTGAGTAAACTTTCCTTCACCGCCATTACGTTCTCGCGCTTGTCGAGCACGATGTCGGCGTTGGCGCTATACCCTGCCCGGATAAAGTCCTTCTCGTCGAGCAGCACCTTGGCGCGGATTGGGAATTTGATAGAGCCCTCTTCCAGCACGCCTTTCGGAGCGATGTACTCGAGCTTGGCATTGAACACGCGGCCCTCGATAGCGCCGATGGTCAGCAACAGGTCCATGTTTTCTTTCAGCTTGCCCACTTCCGACTCGTCGATCTTACCCTCGAAAATGAGGCTGCGCATGTCGGCCACGGTGGCAATAGAGGTGCCCTCGTTGAAGTTGTTGCGCTCGATAATGGAAGTCCCCACTTTCACCGGCACATCCAGCAGCATGCCGTCGATGGTAGAGTATACCAGGTTCGAAGCCTGACCGCTACGCTTCGAAGCTCCCTCGCGTACCAGTTGCAGGTTGCTCTCTGCCGATTGCAGCGCCTCGCGCTTCAGTCCGTAGTCGGCCTTATACCTTCTGAACTCCTGCTCGGCGATCACTTTCTGGTCGTAGAGCTGCTGATAGCGGGCCAGTTCGCGTTTGGCTTCGTCGAAGTTAATGCGGGCCGTCTCCAGCGTGTTCTGGGCATTGTTCACGTTCACGATGTTCGGCACGATCTTGATCTTGGCCAGCAGCTGCCCCTGCTTCACAATCTGACCGGCCTCCACGTAGAGTTCCTCCACAATGCCCGATACCTGCGACTTCACTTCTACCTCTTTGCGGGGCACGATAGAGCCTGTGGCTACTGTCTTCTTCACGATGTCCGTCTCAAAGGGCTCTTCTGTTTTGTACACGATCGGATCGGTGTTGGCTTTGTTGTAGAAGTAGCGGACCAGCCAAACAGACAAGGCCAGCATGACGATCACAAACAGTCCAATAAAAACCTTTTTCATAGTGGTTGTTCAATTATAATCTTGTTGATTCGATGCTCCAATTATTCTTCCTGCAGGGCGACTACCGGATTCACGCGGGCGGCCTTGGTGGCAGGTATAAGCCCGGCCAAAGCACCGGCCACTACCAGCAGCACTGTTGCGGTCACGGCCACAGCCGGGTTCACTTCCGGCGGACCAAAGAAACCCGCCTGCACGTTGTTGTCCACCATAAAGCCTTCGATGGCCGCGATTAGCCCGGTACCCGCCAGCAAACCGATGTAGCCGGCAAAGCCTGTGATCACGATGGATTCCTGTATGATCAGGCTCACGATGGAGAGGGGCGTTGCGCCGAGCGCCTTGCGTATACCTATCTCTTTTGTCCGCTCCTTCACCACGATCAGCATGATGTTGCCTACCCCGATGATGCCGGCTACGATGGTTCCGATGCTCACCAGCCAGCTAAAGCCCGCTATACCTGCAAACAGCCCCTGCACATCCTGAAACTCTTTCTCGACGTTGGCCGATCCGAAAGCCTTCAAATCGGTTGGGGCCACTTTGTGCCGTTTCATTAACAGTGCTTTCACTTTCTCCTCCACCACCGCGGCAGGTATACCTGGCTTAGGCGTCATGGCGAAGAAGTTCACCTGGTTGGGCTGGTTAAAGGCCTGTTGCAAGGTGGTGTTCGGTATATAAATGGTTTGGGCATCCTGCACTACATCTTCGTCCTTGCCAAGCGGCTTAAACGTGCCCACTACTTGAAAGTAAATACCTTTGATGCTGATATACTTACCGATTGGGTCTATTCCTTCGCCAAACAGCAGCTCCAAGGTGCGCGGCCCCACCACCGCCACTTTGCGGCGCTCCACTATGTCTTTCTGGTTGATAAAGCGGCCACTCACGACATTGGTCGGCTTCACCTGCAGTACCTCCGGCGTTTCGCCATTCACGGTAAAAGCTGAGCTCTTGGTGCCGTAAACCACCGAGAAGCTGCCTTGTAGTTGGTTACTCGGTGCAATCACCCCCACCTCCGGCACAAAGGCACGGATAGCGTCTATGTCGTCGTTGGTCATCTGGATGAAGCGCCCCGCTTTCAGGCCCAAGTAGGGTACACTCGTGCGCTGCGTCCACACAAACACGGCATTCTTAGCCACATTAAATTCAGAGGTGATGCCTTTCTCCAGCCCTTTACCAGCGCCCAGTAACAACACCAACATGAAAATGCCCCAGAACACCCCAAAAGCAGTCAGCGCCGTACGCAGCTTGTGCTTCTTTACGGTGTTATAAATCTCGGTCCATTTATCAATGTCGATCATGTTTTTTTATTGAGTGAATGAGTGACTTAGTGAATGAATGATTATTTATTTCTTATTGATTGAATTAGTGAGTATTCAGTAAGTAGTTGTTTTGTTGATTATTGGGTCATTGATTCAGAAAAGCTTTGGCAAACAATAATTATGATTGATTATTATGCTCACGATTCATCAAGTGAATAACTAACCGGTTCTATAGTCTTATCTCCATTTAATCACTTAGTAAATCAAAAATGAAAATCACTCATTCACTAAATCGCTAACTCACAAATCCATCCACTCCATCACTCATTCACAAATCTACCCCGCCCTGAGCGCCTCAATCGGCTTAATCCGTGCCGCTTTCAGGGCGGGCATCAGGCCGGCCAGGGCACCGGAAATCACCAGGATCAGGGTAGCTGCCAGCGCTACGCCGGGGTCCACTTCGGGACTAGCAAAGAAAGGCGCTTCCGCCCCCGACGATTCCATCAGGTATTCCATACCTGCGAGCACACCTGTGCCTGCCAACAAGCCCAGGTAGCCGGAGAAGGCCGTAATCACGACAGACTCCTGCAGGATCAGGCTCACGATAGAGAATGGCGTTGCCCCCAAAGCCTTGCGCACGCCGATCTCGCGGGTACGCTCTTTCACGATGATCAGCATGATGTTGCTCACGCCCACAATGCCGGCAATCAGGGTGCCTATACCTACTATCCACACAAATATCTTAATGCCATTGAAGAGACCCATCACTTTCAGAAATTCCGCCTCTGTGTTTTCCACCCCAATGGCCATCTTGTCTTCGCTAGAGAACTTATGCCGCTCGGCCAGCAGGTTGCGCAGCCGGGCCTCCATGTCTTTGGCACTCACGCCGGGCTCGGCCACCAGCGCCATCATCTGTACCTGGTTGGGCTGGTTAAAAGCAGCCTGCAAGGTCGAGAATGGAATGTACGCCCGCTCTTCGCGACGACTGCTGTTGTTGCCGCGCATCTTAAAGGTGCCTACTACCTTAAAGTGTATCCCTTTGATGTTGACGTACTCTCCCACCGGATCAGCCTCCCCGAACAACACTTTGCTTGCCTGATCACCGATTACAACGACTTTGCGCTTCTCACGCTCGTCGATGTCGTTGAGCAAGCGACCTCTGAACGGAATTTCCCCATTTATTTTCAGGAAGCCCGGCTCGGCACCAAACACCTGGTAAGAGCCGTTCTGAGTTTTGTAATTGATGGTATACTCGCCCATCACCCGGTTGCGCGGCGAGAGTAACTGCACGTTATCCACATCGCGGTGCACCGACGCTATATCCTGATTGGTCAGTTTTATCTCACGCCCCGGCGACATACCTTGGTGGGCCAGCGCTGTCTTGCCGGTCCAGACGTATATGCTGTTCTTGGCACCGGCACCGAAGCGGTTGTACACCCCGTTCTCCAGCCCTTTGCCGGCACCCAGTAACAACACCAGCATAAAGATGCCCCAAAACACGCCAAAGGCGGTCAGGAACGTACGCAGCTTGTTCTTCTGCATCGTCCCGAGTATCTCCTGCCATTTGTCTAGGTCAAACATCTGATTGCTGGTTGTTGATTGTTGTGCGTATACCTTAGCTTTTGGCCGCGACCGCCTCTGCTGCCAGTATCGCTTCCTCAGCCTGATGTTCTCCACTCACGATCAGACCGTCTTTGAGCCGTATGACGCGGTGTGTCTGGGCGGCGATGTCGTTTTCGTGCGTCACGATTACCACTGTCATCCCTTTGCTGTTCACGTCTTTAAAGATATCCATCACATCGTAAGAGGTCTGCGTGTCGAGGGCACCGGTCGGTTCGTCGGCCAGGATGAGTTTGGGCTGGGAGATAAGCGCTCTGGCGATGGCCACCCGCTGTTTCTGACCGCCTGACATTTCGTTGGGGGAGTGCTCCGCCCAGTCTTTCAGGCCCACCATATCAAGGTACTCCAAGGCCAGTTTGTTGCGCTGCTTGCGCCCCACGTTCTGGTAGTAGAGCGGCAGGGCCACGTTCTCCATAGCGTTTTTAAAAGAGAGCAGGTTGAAGGACTGGAACACAAAGCCCAGAAACTTATTGCGGTAGTAAGCCGCCTTCGCAGCCGACAGGTTCCGGATAGGTGTGCCTGCCAGGGTATAGCTACCGCTGTCGTAGTCGTCTAGGATGCCGAGGATGTTGAGCAGCGTAGACTTGCCGGAGCCGGAAGACCCCATGATGGACACCAGTTCGCCTTCTTCTATGTGCATATCAATGCCTTTGAGCACGTGCAGTTTGTTGTGCCCTACCGCGTAGTATTTATGTATATTTTCCAACTGTATCATAGGCGGTAGTCCAAAATGATGGCAAATAAATTACTGGTATTTGCCTTATAAGGTGCTCTATATAGGGCTAAGTTTCTGAAATACTATACCTACAGGAGATTTGTACCGACTGACAGGTATAGTTTGTCTATCAGTCGTTTATCATCCTCCCGAAACAGTTTTAGCTCAAAAGCCCTTATTTAAGTTAAAACGAAACACAATACCTCACTATTTTGCTTGGTACATGATAAAGATGAAATAGGGAGAGGATAGGTTGCCTGCGCTGGAAAATAATTTACTTGCTATACCTCCACTGCGTAGAAAAGCTATGCTACAACCGGACCTGCCCCAGCCTATCCTCTTTCATCCTTTGAAGCATCACCTGGGGTTTATCCAGCAGTTCATTCAAAAGAATTGTAGAGGCAGAGGATTCTTTTCTGAGGGCACAGCTCAAGACAGTAGGCAGCTCGCAGCTCGACCTATACCTGGGCAAGTTATCAGCCAAACAAATTGCTGAAGAAACCATCCTATACCTGCAAAAGCACCACACACTTACGCCGGAGGCGTACCGGCTATACCTGTCTGGCAGCGAAGCGGCCTATCAGTTGATCAACTTGTCTGACGAAAGCAAGTGGGTGCTGCGTTGGGGCGTAGTCGAAGGAAGGCACGTGCATCTGCACCCGGCCAGGTATAGCCTGTATACGATCAGGGTGAAGGCAAACACCCTCAAAACAGCTGTGGCAGTGCAAATAGAGATTCGAAGGTATGAACAACCACTGAGTTTGGCGCTGGTTAACCAGGTGCGTACCCAGTGGCTTGAGCTAGCTCCTATACCTGCCTCCTTAACGAGCGGTACGTTTGCAAGATTGGTCTACTTGTTGGACGACAAGCAAACTAGTTAGTTTCCAGTCCGGCTAAAGACCATACGGTTATTAACCTTGGTATACTTAAAGTCCTCATCACCTCTGAACATGGCTCTTTGTAGGTGCATGTTGTTAGCTACTTTGGTATACTTGAAGTTGGCCAAACCCCTAAAGTCTGCCGCTTTGAAGTCAGCGTCTCCGCTGAACTTGGCATATTTGAAGTTCGCCTCTCTTTTGAAAGAAGCATTCCCGAAACTTGTCTCCTCAGGAAAAGCCACATACTTGAAGTTGGCCACTTCATCAAACTTCGTATTACTGTAATCGGCTGATTTCGAAAACTTACTATACTTGAAGTTTGCCTCGTGCCGGAAATTGCTGCCTGCAAACGATACGTTGTCCTTAAACTTCGAGTACTTGAAAGCGCTGTATCCTTCGAACACACAGTTCTCGAAGCGGACTGCTTTGTCAAAATTGGTGTTATACACTTCGTTTTTCCTGTTAAGAATCTTTATGTCCTCGTTATCCGGATTGTAGTAAGCCAGCACATCATCTTTGAAGGTGCAGTTCACAAAAGTCAGGGGTACTTTTACGGTGCTGATATACTCATTCGTACTATTCTTATTGTCAGCCCTTTTCTCGAGGCGCATGTTGTCCAGGCGCGTCAGATCCAGCACGCCCACGATCACAGCATTTTTGTAAGACACCGCCTCGCCACGGTTTATTTTGGCCATAATTTCAGAGGCATTTACTTGTGTTTGCGCCCAGGTAAGGAAAGGCACAGCCAACAACATTAGGAATAGCAATGATTTCTTCATGGTTTTAAGATATAAGTTTTGAGTGGAATATCAGCTTATACCTTCTAGATGAAGCAAGTACGCGTAAGGTTGCCTGGCTACATTTTTTATTCTTCCAGGTATTGCACAATGGTGCGCACTACGATCCAATAAATAAAGAAAGCGAAAATGAAGACAGTGCCGAATAGCAAACCCTTCTCCAGCAGGCTGGAGTTGATGATCTGGCAGGTGAAGCTCGCGACCAGAAATGGTAGCAGGATGCCGAGCCCCATCATAATTTTTAATACTTTGTCGAAGGATTGCTGCGGCTCGTTCATAGCTATCTAGGTTTAGAGTTTCATGTTTTAATACAACGTAAAACCTCCTAAAAGAGTTATCATCGCTATATAGTTATAAAACAAAACAGCATCACCTTTTTCGGGCGATGCTGTTTATGTTAGGATTGTATGAACTTGATTAGATATGCAGGGCGCGGTTTTCCGTCGCGGCCAGGCAAGCCTCTTTGATGGCCTCTGTATACGTCGGGTGCGCATGGCTCATACGGGAAATATCCTCGGCCGAAGCACGGAATTCCATCGCCACTACTGCCTCCGCAATCAGGTCAGCAATACGCGGACCGATCATGTGCATACCTAGGATCTCGTCAGTCTCCTTGTCAGCCAGCACCTTTACAAAACCGTCCGTGTCCATCGACGCTTTGGCGCGACCCGAAGCTTTGAACGGAAACGAACCTGTTTTGTAGGCACGGCCCTGCTCTTTCAGCTGCTCTTCGGTGTAGCCTACGCCAGCCACTTCCGGCCAGGTATACACCACACCCGGGATCAGGTTGTAGTTGATGTGCGGCTTTTGGCCCACGATGGTCTCTGCCACGAACACGCCTTCTTCTTCAGCTTTGTGGGCCAGCATCGCGCCACGCACCACATCGCCGATTGCGTAGATGCCGGGCACGTTGGTTTCCAGGTGATCATTTACGGCAATCATACCGCGCTCGCCCATCTGCACGCCTGCATTCTCCAGCCCCAGTCCTTCGGTATACGGCTTACGGCCCACTGATACCAAAACGTAGTCGCCGTCAAACGTAACGGTTTCGCCTTTCGGATTCTCAGCCGTTACCGTTACGGTTTCGCCCTCATTGGTGGCGCCGGTTACTTTGTGATTGAAGAAGAACTCAAAACCCAGTGTTTTCTTCAACACACGCTGCAGCTCTTTGCCCAGCGCACGGTCCATCGTCGGGATAATCGAGTCCATGTACTCCACCACCTGTACTTTGGTACCCAGGCGAGCATACACAGAACCCAGCTCCAGACCAATCACGCCGCCACCAATCACGATCATTTTCTTCGGCACCTCTTTCAATTCCAAAACTTCCGTAGAGGTGATGATGCGCTTCTTATCGATTGGCAAAAATGGCAGCGAAGTAGGCTTAGAGCCCGTTGCGATAATGGTTTTGTCTGTCTCGATCTGCTGCTCCTGACCGTCTATACCTGCTATTTTGATGGTGTTCTTGTTCACGAATGAACCCAGGCCATAGTAGGTGTCGATCTTGTTTTTCTTCATCAGGAAGGCAATGCCGTCGTTATTCGACTTCACCACGCCCGCCTTGCGGTTGATCATCTGCTCAATGTTCACCTGCAGGTCATTCAGCTCAATGCCGTGCTCCTTAAAGGTATGTGCCGCATTGTGGTAATGCTCCGATGAATCAAGCAGTGCCTTAGAAGGTATACAGCCCACGTTCAGGCAGGTGCCACCCAGTACGTTATACTTTTCTATAATAGCGGTTTTCAGGCCCAGCTGCGCGCAGCGTATCGCTGCCACATACCCGCCAGGACCAGAACCAATTACGGTAACATCGTATTTCATCTGTCTATATTTTAGGGAGAGGTATACCTCTCGTTTTGTTTTGGTTTCTCTAGTTTACATGACGGGAGCGAGGACACTCGGGCCATACTCTGAAAAGCAAAAAAATAAAGGAGGAGCAAACTTTAACGCTTACCCCTCCTTTCTTATCTCAATAAATTATACGCCAAGCAATAAGCGCATCGGATCTTCCAACAGTTCTTTCACGCGAACCAGGAAGCTAACCGACTCGCGGCCGTCGATGATGCGGTGGTCATAAGAAAGCGCCAGGTACATCATCGGGCGGATCTCTACTTGTCCATTCACGGCAACCGGACGCTGCACGATGTTGTGCATACCTAGTATAGCTGACTGTGGCGCATTGATGATCGGTGTAGACATCATAGAACCAAATACGCCACCATTGGTGATCGTGAAGGTACCGCCTGTCATCTCCTCAATTGAAAGTTTCCCGTCGCGTGCCTTCTTGGCCAGACGAATCACTTCTTTCTCGATGCCATCCAGTGTCAGACTTTCCGCGTTGCGGATAACAGGCACTACCAGACCTTTTGGTGAAGAAACAGCGATAGACACATCCACAAAATCATTAAAGATCATATCGTTGCCATCGATCTGTGCATTCACAGCTGGCCACTCCTGCAGGGCTACGGTACAAGCCTTCGTGAAGAAGGACATAAAACCAAGACCTACCTCGTGCTTCTCCTTGAACTTATCTTTGTACTTGGCGCGGATGTCCATGATCGGCTTCATATCTACCTCGTTAAAGGTCGTCAGCATAGCCGTTTCGTTTTTCACCTGCACCAGACGACGGGCAACTGTTTTGCGCAGCGAGCTCATTTTCTCACGGCGCTGGTTGCGATCACCTGACGCAACTGGTGCGGCGGCAGTCTCCTGCTTGGCAGCCGGAGCGGCGGCAGGCTGTGCAGCAGGTCTTGACTGAGCACCCATCGCATCTTCTTTCGTAATGCGACCGTCGCGGCCTGTACCTTGCACATCAGCTGGGTTGATGCCTTTCTCAGAAAGGATCTTACCGGCAGCCGGTGATGGTGTGCCGGAAGCGTAGGTCTGGGCACCAGATGAAGCAGCAGCGGCTGGCTGTGATGCCTGTTGTGCAGCTGGAGCGCTTGGCTGAGCGGCTGGTTTCGCAGCGCCGGCACCTGCACCCTGTACAATGCGGCAAAGCAATCCACCGATCTCTACTGTGTCACCTTGCTGAGCTACGATTTGCAGTGTACCTGCGGCCTCGGCTGGCAATTCAAAAGTCGCCTTATCCGACTCCAATTCGGCAATTACCTCGTCCATTTCTACATGGTCGCCGTCGTTTTTCAACCAACTGGCAATCGTTACTTCTGTAATAGACTCGCCTACTGTTGGCACGCGCATTTCCTTTGTTTCACCAGCACCCTGTGCAGCGGCCGGAGCGGACTCCTGTGCAGACGGAGCTGCGGCAGTTGCAGTTGGTGCTGCAGTTTCCTGTTTAGCGGCTGGGGCAGCAGGAGCGCCACCAGCTTCGCCGTTTTGCTCGATGCGGCAGATCGTGGCACCCACCTCAATGGTATCGCCTTCCTGCGCAACGATGCGTAAAATGCCTGCGGCTTCTGCTGGCAGTTCGAATGTGGCTTTGTCAGATTCCAGCTCCGCAATCACCTCATCCATCTCTACCCGGTCGCCGTCTTTCTTTAGCCACTGGGCTATGGTCACCTCAGTGATGGACTCACCTACGGTAGGCACTTTAACTTCTAAGCTCATATTTTCTATCAATTATGAATTACAGTTTTGAATTACGAGAGACTAATGATTAATGACGAATGAATAATGATTAATTGGCAATGACTTCTAATTGGGAAATGACAAATGCATAATTTCTATTCACTCATCAAACTTCATTCATCATTATTACCTACTCATTATTCATTCGTCATTACTCATTAAATAGCGAATGCTCTTTCAATCAGCTCCGCTTGCTCCTTGCCGTGTATTTTGTTATACCCTGTTGCAGGAGAAGCACTTGGCTTGCGGGCTACCAGGTCTTCCACGCCGTTGCGCATCACACGCAGCACGTACATCCAGCCGCCCATGTTCTCAGGCTCTTCCTGCACCCAGTATACCTTAGCGCCCTTGTACTTGCTCAGCTCAGCCTCCAACTGCACTTTCGGGAACGGTGCTAGCTGCTCCATACGGATAATGGCCACATCCTTGCGCTTGTTCTTCTGCTGCTCTTCCAGCAGGTCGAAGTATACCTTACCAGTACACAAGAGTACTTTCTTAACTGACTTGGCCGATGCGTAGTCATCACCGATTACCTCTCTGAAGCCTCCCTTTGTGAATTTCTCTATAGGAGATACCACGTTCGGATGACGCAGCAACGACTTCGGCGCCATGTTGATGGCCGGCTTGCGGAATGGCAATGCGAGCTGACGACGCAGGAAGTGGAAGAAGTTGGCTGGTGTTGTGATGTTGGTCACGAACATGTTGTACTCAGCTGCCAGCTGCAGGAAACGTTCAGGACGGGCATTGGAGTGCTCCGGCCCCTGGCCTTCATAACCGTGCGGCAACAGCATCACCACACCGTTCATACGCTGCCACTTAGACTCCGTAGCGGCCACAAACTGATCAATCATCACCTGCGCACCGTTGGCGAAGTCACCAAACTGCGCTTCCCAGATAACGAGTGCGCTCGGGTTGGCCATCGCGTAGCCAAACTCAAAGCCGAGCACACCATACTCTGACAGCAGCGAGTTGTAGATCTCCAGTTGGCGCTGCTCGTCCTGTATATAATTCAGGCTGTTGTAAGGCGCGCTTGTGTTGGCGTCGCGGAGCACGGCATGGCGGTGCGAGAACGTACCGCGCTGCACATCCTGTCCGCTCAGGCGCACAATCTTACCCTCTACTAACAGCGAACCATAGGCCAGCAACTCGGCAGCCGCCCAGTTCAGCTGACGGGTTTCAAAGAACATCTCGTTGCGCTCTTTCAGGAGCTTTTCTATCTGCTTCAGCGGCTTAAAGCCCTGTGGTACCGTAGAGAGCGCTTTGCCCACACGTTCCACCACCTCAGGAGCTATACCTGTTTCAGGCGACTGGTTGAAGTCTTCCGGATTGGAGCGGCGCAGTGTCTGCCATTCCTTTTCCATCTGCTGGTAATTGTAAGGAAGGGGCTTTTGCTTCACCATGTCCAGGCGGTCCTGCAGCATCTGCCGGAATTCCTTGTCCATCGACTGCGCCAGTTCCGCATTTATATCGCCACGGGCAATCAGGTTCTTGTTATATACTTCACGTGGGTTCGGGTGCTTCGAAATCAGGTTGTACAGATGTGGCTGCGTGAATTTCGGTTCGTCTGCCTCGTTATGGCCATGACGGCGGTAGCACACCATGTCGATGAAGATGTCGTTGCCGAACTTCTGACGGTACTCGGTGGCCAGACGCACAGCAAATACCACTGCTTCCGGATCGTCGCCATTTACGTGCAGTACTGGCGCGTCGATAATTTTCGCCACATCCGTGCAGTAAATAGAAGAACGAGCATCTTCGAAGTCAGTCGTAAAGCCTACCTGGTTGTTGATCACAAAGTGAATGGTACCACCTGTCTGGTAGCCTTTCAGCTTCGCCATTTGCGTTACCTCGTACACTATACCTTGTCCGGCCAATGCGGCGTCGCCATGGATCAGGATAGGCACGATCTGCTTCGGATCGCGCTCATACATGCAATCGATCTTGGCACGAACGAAACCTTCCACTACCGGGTTCACCGCCTCTAAGTGCGATGGGTTTGGTGCCAGTTTCAGATTAACCGTGTTGCCAGATGTAGGGGTAACCACCTCTGAAGAGAAGCCCATGTGGTACTTCACGTCACCATCGCCCATGGTCAGGTCTGGTGTGGCAGTGCCCTCAAACTCGGAGAAGATCTGCTCATAGGTTTTGCCCATGATGTTGGCCAGCACGTTCAGGCGACCACGGTGCGCCATACCGATCACCACTTCTTTGGCACCCAGATCGGAGGCCTTGTCGATGATGGCATCCAGGGCAGGTATAGTTGTTTCGCCGCCTTCCAGTGAGAAGCGCTTCTGACCCAAGAATTTCGTGTGCAGGAAGTTCTCGAATACAACCGCTTCGTTCAGTTTAGAAAGAATGCGTTTTTTGTATTCTATACCTGGGTTGAAGGCCGGGAATTCCTTTTCTATTTTGTTTTGCAACCACTGGAGCACCTCTGGGTTGCGGATGTACATGTACTCGAAGCCGATCGGGCCTTCGTAAATTTGCTGCACCGTCGCTACAATGTCACGCAGTTTGGCAGGTCCGATACCGATCACTTCACCTACCTGGAACACAGTGTCCAGGTCAGCTTCTGACAGACCGAAATCTTTCAGGTCAAGCAGGGCTTTGCGGTCTTTGCGCTCGCGCACCGGGTTGGTTTTGGAACGCAGGTGGCCGCGAGTGCGGTAGGCATATATAAAGTTGCGAACAGCTACTTCTTTATCTGATAAGCCGGCTGAAGCGGCTTTGGCCGGGGCGCCTACTGGAGCACCATCCACCTTGTGACCGTTCTCGTTATAGGCCGTCGAGAAATCAAAGCCTTCGAAGAATTTGCGCCATCCAAAGTCAATTGACTCCGGATCCTGTTGATAAGCTTTGTACAGCTCGTCAATGTAGGCTCCGTGCGCATTTGCGATATAGGTATATTTATCCATAACTAATGTTTACGGCTGTGTGTAAAGGCAAAGTTAGGAGTATTTATAACAAATCAAACTTTATGCATTCGCATAAGCAAATGTGGTTGTAAATCAACACAATGCTATCAGATATATTATTTATATATAGGGCTGGATCATAGAAAGTACATTCCCATAATAGCCTGATTTTTTTACCTGGTATCCTGCTTTCACGCCATAAAATTGAATCCTGCCACTATTCTGCACTTTCATAAGCCACTATTTGTTCGAATATAGAACATACCCCTGCGGAATTGACCGTCAGAAAGAAAGTCAAAAAATATAAAGCGAATCCTGCACCACTCACAGCACGTGAGAAGGTAAGCAGGTATATGCGCGGCAACAAAAGCCGTGACACGAAGCCCGAACTCTTGCTCAGACGCGCACTCTGGCATAACGGCCTTCGCGGCTACAGAATACACTGGCACAAGGCACCGGGCAAACCCGACATTTGTTTTCCTGGCCGACGACTGGCTATTTTCGTGCACGGCTGCTTCTGGCATCGCTGCCCTTATTGCCAACCGGCATTTCCCAAATCAAACCTACGATTCTGGGAGGAAAAGTTTACCAATAACCAGTTGCGCGACGAACGCTATAAGACGCTATACCGCGAAGCTGGCTGGCAACGGGTCGTTATATGGGAGTGCCTGCTGTACCTAAACCCTGCCTCCTGCCTCGATCTTATCAAAACGCTGCACCGGGGTGTTCCTGCCAGTTGGGAAATAGCTGCCTGATCTAAATCCAGACGGGCGTAACTATCGGTATGAATAAAAGTATTATCTTCAGTACCTTAACATACCCATTTAAACCTATGAAAAAAAATATGATCGGTCTGGCTGTGCTCAGTCTGCTAGCTTTTGGCTGTAACGAAAACGCCAGGGAGGTAGCAGACAGCGACGACGACCGCACCGCAGTTGCCAGCGACACAACCGGCGGCCTTCTTACTGCCCAACAGAGCATTAACGCTAACGACCTCCTCCAGCACATACAGGTGCTTGCCTCTGATGAATTTGAAGGCCGCAGTCCCGGCACTGCCGGCGAAGACTCTACCGTGAACTACCTGACCCGCGAGTTTAAGGAGTTGGGCTTACAGCCTGGCAACCCGGATGGTACTTTCGTGCAGAAGGTCCCCATGTTTGGCTTTACGGCACAGCCTCAGGCAAACTTTACGGCAGGTGGCAAAACCGTCAACCTTTCTTTTCCGGATGACTATGTGGCTGTGTCGCGCCGCTATGTGCAGGATGTGAACGTCAACAATTCGGATCTGGTGTTTGTAGGTTATGGCATCGTAGCCCCTGAGTATGGTTGGGATGATTACAAAGGAGTGGATGTTAAAGGCAAGACGATCGTGATGCTCATCAACGATCCGCCTATACCTAGCCCGAACAACCCGGGACAGCTGGACAGCACCATGTTTGGCGGGAAAGCCATGACCTACTATGGCCGCTGGACCTACAAATATGAGATCGCTGCTGAGAAGGGCGCTGCCGCTGCCATCATCATCCACGAAACCGGTCCGGCAGGCTATCCTTACGAAGTGATATCAGGAAGCTGGAGCAGGGAGAACTTTGACATCAGTAACCTAGGTAAAAATATGGACCGCTTGGCGGTAGAATCCTGGATAACGGAAGACAAGGCCCGCGAACTCTTCACAGCCTCTGGTAACAACTTCGAAAACCTAAAGAGCGCCGCGGCTCAAAAAGGCTTTAAGCCTGTGCCACTAAATGCGAAGGCTAACTTTAAGATCAAAAACCAGTTGCGAGAAGTGGAGTCGCGGAACGTGATTGCCAAACTGGAGGGATCTGACCCGGAGTTGAAAAACGAGTATGTGGTATACACGGCACACTGGGACCACTTGGGCAAAGATGAGAAGCTGCAGGGCGACCAGATCTACAACGGCGCCATGGACAATGCCAGCGGCACGGCTGGGCTCATCGAACTGGCGAAAGCCTTTACACAACTACCCGAGAAGCCGAAACGCTCTATACTGTTCCTGGCCGTGACCGCTGAAGAGAAGGGTCTGCTGGGGTCCAAGTACTATGCTTCTAATCCACTCTACCCGCTCACCAAAACCCTGGCGAACATCAACATGGATGTGCTCAACCCTTACCATCCTACAGAGGATGTGATCGTGATTGGGTATGGAAACTCTGATCTGGAGGATATACTGGCAGAAGAAGCACGCACGCAAAACCGCCGGATCGTGCCGGAGGCCTCTCCTGAGAAAGGCTCCTTTTACCGCTCCGACCACTTTGAGTTTGCCAAGCAAGGTGTACCTGCTCTATATGCCAAGTCAGGTATAGTGGCCCGTGACCAGGCCGCCGATTACATTACCAAAAAGCAGGACCAGTACACAGCCGAACATTACCACAAAGTAAGCGACGAGGTATATGACAACTGGAATCTGGATGGTGCGGTAGAAGACCTGCAACTCTATTTCCGGGTGGGGTACCGTGTGGCAAACGGCACTGCTTACCCGGCATGGCGTGAGAAGTCTGAATTCAGGGCCAAACGAGAGAAGTCGCTATCTGAAGTTCAGTAATTACCCCGGCAATTTAAAATGGAGCCTTTCTGGAATAGCAGGAAGGCTCCATTTTTATTGGCTATTGGTAATGCTACGGCAGAGCTGAATTTTACTGGAGCCCACCAAATAAATAAAGTTATATTTTATACCTTACTCCCTATAATAGCATCAAGGCTATACCTGTTTATACAAATGCATTTACTATCATAAATATCTGTTTAACAACCAAATACAAGCCATTCACAGGGATTATTGTTAAAAAATTTAATCCTAAGGGTTACCTTTCCGTATAAACCGAATAAATAAGTACAAATTTACTTGTTTAACAAAAATTGAAAATCATGAAAAAGACAATAAAATTTGCATTCGCTGCATTCGTTTTTTTTGCTTTCACAGCTTGTGGTACCGATAACAACACAGCCACTGAAACTGACCAAATCGATGAAGTAGAGACTTCTGATATTGATGTGGATGCAGATATGGATATGGATACTGACACTACTACCGTTATGGACTCTACCGTAAATGATGGTGTAGCAGACGAAATCCCGGAAGAAAAACCTATTCAGTAATATACATACTTATCCTTTTCAAAAAGCCCCCTTTCAGTTCGCTGAAAGGGGGCTTTTGCATAAGTGCACTACGAAAGAAAAATAGTATACGAGGTATGGATATGGCTTAATACTTGTTTAAATTTAGCCAATGGAAAAATTATCTTTAGAAGAAGACGGCGTGGCAATTGTGCTCGTGGCATCTGATGCAGATTTGCGTCAGGCCGTGCAGCAATTGGAGCAATGCGATGAACTTGCCCTTGACCTTGAGTTTGATCAGAACCGCTATACCTATGGTTTTAACCTCTGCCTGATCCAGATTGCTGATGGCAAAGGAAAGTGCTTTATCATAGACCCTTTTTACATTGATGATCTGAAACCTTTTTTCCTGTTGATGGAGAATCCGGCAATTACAAAGATCATACACCACTCCAATAACGATATTCTGTTGCTCGATAAAATGGGGTGCTCCATAAAAGGTATAGTTGACACAGATGTGGCTGCTAAGATCCTTAACTATGAACGCTCCTCTCTGGCAACTGTCCTCAAAGAAGAATTTGGAAAAGAGATCGATAAATCACAGCAATCCAGTAACTGGAACAAGCGACCACTTACAGAAGATCAGCTCCGCTATGCAGCCATCGACGTGATATACCTGCACAAGGTAAAGTCTAGGCTACTTCAGGAAATAGAAAAGGTTGGTCGTATGCATTGGCTCGAGGAAGAAGACTATCTGTTAGAGCAGATCAAGTATACTGAGTCAGAAAATCCGCACCTCAGACTGAAGCATTCGTACCGCCTCAACTATTACCAACAGTATCTTCTCAAATGGCTCTATACCTTCAGGGAGAACCTGGCCCGGCAATTTAACAAACCAGCCCATTTCGTAATCCCGAATGAAGCCTTGGTAGAGTTGGCCAATAATCCGAACACGGATATCCACGAGTGGTTGAACCATACAAGGGGGGTACACGGCAATCTCAAAAAACCCAAAAACGAGCGGATGCTGGAGGATGCTTTGCAAGAGGCTAAAGAAGCAGCCAAAGCCAACCATATCAGCCACGATTACCCAGAGCATCGCTTCCAGCGGCCGTTGCGCACTCCTGAGACTGAGCGACGCAAGGAGTTGCTGACAGCGGTACAGCAGGAAATCATGGCAAGGTATGGAGAGTATGCCTCCAAACTGATCATTAACCAAAGTCTTATCACGGACTACAGCCAAAATGGTAAACTGCGTTGCTATAAGAAGTATGGCAGCGACATTGTACTGGAAGTGGCAAAGGACCTAGGTATAGCTATACATGTTTCAACTGCTCCCCAGCAGACAGGTGAATAAATAAGTTTGTCTTTAAGAAAACAGCATGGAAAAAGTAAGGATTGAACACGACTTTTTGGGAGAAAAAGAAATCCCCAATGAAGTTTACTATGGAATTCAGACGTTACGCGCACTAGAAAACTTTCATATTACAGGTATACCGATTTCGAAGGAGCCTCTTTTCATAAAGGCTTTTGCTTATGTGAAAAAAGCAGCTGCACTTGCCAACCACCAGAGCGGTATTTTGAGCAAAGAAGTGACAGATGCTATCGTTTATGCGAGTGATAAACTGATAGCAGGAGAGTATCTCGATCAATTTGTGACAGATATGATTCAAGGAGGTGCAGGTACTTCTGTGAATATGAACGTCAATGAAGTTATTGCCAATGTTGGGCTAGAGTATATGGGCCATGCAAAAGGCATGTATAATTTCCTTCATCCTAATAACCATGTAAATTGCTCACAATCGACAAACGATGCTTATCCAACGGCATTCAGGCTGGCTCTCTATTGGAAAATACAGGCATTTATCGAAAGTCTGGAGGCCTTGCAACAGTCATTTGGTCGCAAAGCAGAGGAGTTTAAGGAAGTACTAAAGATGGGCCGTACGCAACTGCAAGATGCTGTACCTATGACACTAGGGGCAGAGTTTCATGGTTACGCCACTACTGTACGAGAGGACATCCAGCGTTTACATGAAGTGAAAATGCTGATCTGTGAGATCAACATGGGAGCAACGGCTATTGGCACCTCTATTAACGCACCACAAGGTTACCCACAACTGGTTACAAACATTCTACGAGAAATAGCAGGGGTGCCAGTTGTGCTGGCCGAAGACCTGATTGAGGCAACCTGCGACACAGGAGCGTATGTGCAGGTATCGGGTGTGATGAAGCGCTGCGCGGTAAAGGTATCCAAGATATGCAATGATCTACGCTTACTCTCTTCAGGACCACGTGCCGGCTTGAATGAAATCAATCTGCCACCCATGCAGCCAGGCTCATCTATTATGCCTGGAAAGGTAAATCCTGTTATACCTGAGGTAGTCAACCAAACGGCTTACTACGTCATTGGAGCTGACATGACAGTGACGATGGCTGCGGAGGCCGGTCAGTTACAACTCAACGTAATGGAACCTGTTATAGCTTACAGCTTATTCAATTCATTGACCTTTCTGGAGAATGCCTGCTATACCTTACAGCGCAAGTGCATTGACGGAATCACAGCGAATGTAGAGATCTGCCGTAATATGGTGATGAATAGCATTGGCATCGTCACTTCACTAAACCCGATTATAGGATACGAGCAGTCTGCTTCTATTGCTAAAGAGGCGTTGAAAACAGGGAAGTCAATTCATGAGATTACAGTACTTGAACGTAAGCTGATCACACAGGCCAAATGGGATGAAATTTTCTCAATGGAAAACCTGATACACCCTAAGTTCATCAATTTATAAAAGTAGAAAATGTATAAAAAGGGGCTGTAGGTAAAACCTGCAGCCCCTTTTTTTGTGCTTGAATTTATTAGTATGGGATAATGTGTGAAAGCTAGCCTTATCTAGAGTAAGGAAGATAAACTGTCCTCCTGCTTCAAACCATGTAGATGACCTGCCAGCGTAGCCCTTCCGACGCGGAATCCACCTCTTTCTACTACAGACAATGCAGCCTCCACCGTCCAGCGCCCCGGAGGGATCTTCCTTCTGCTCCCACCCTTGCGGGGTAGCTAGGTGGTTGACTTTGCCGGCCTGCGCCTACTACTCCTTTCGTTGCCCTAGCGCCTACTGGTCTCTGCGCCTTGTCCCCTCGGGCTGTAACGGTGTAAACGGCGACAGCCCCTGTCTCTTTGCAGAGGCAGGGGCTGTCTGTTGTTGGGGTTGGCGGCCACCTACTCTCCCGGGTGTGACCCCAGTACCAT
>NZ_JCAEMH010000009.1:0-104441 GCF_059278805.1 Pontibacter sp. YIM B11418
ATAGCCCCAACAAGTAGTTCAGGGGCAAGCCTCTTCCGACTTAAAACCCATAACGCGTCGCCCGGTTCCGTGCAACCACGGCTTCATTGTGGGCACTCCGTACCCAACGAAGCCTTAGTTGTTAGCCATAGTTATTTTCTTTATTACATTAATCTGGCAGGCTGTTTATTCAAAATTGGCCCCATTCATGAAAAATCATCTTTCCGGTTGAGTCAAATTTTTCAACCGAGTAATTTCTCGTCAGTTTGTTATAGCTTTCCTTTGAAACTAAAGCTCCGGCCTCATCATAGCATGCTGTGTTCCGGATCTTCTTTTCAAAAGTGTTATCACATTTTGTAAATGCCCCCTTATGAAATTGAAAGCTTGTAAGTTTGCTTACCCTCTTTCCTGTATAAGAATACACCAATGTCATTTTTACCTTATTGAGGCTTATCTGCTCCACTCTCTCCACTCTCCCCTTGGCATTTGTAAAAGCAACAAAGTAATCGATCGCTACTTTGGCTTCTGCTTCCGAGATTTTGCCTTTTAAAGTTTTGGGATTGTTAACATCGTTAAAATGAAGAAAGAAAGATCTTTTTAATTCATTACTTGCAGCGTCGCTAAGTGCTGCAAAGCATAAGAGCAAAAACATCAAGGAACTTGCTATAGAGGACATTTTCTGTGGAGGTTTTATTAGCCAAATAGTAAGGATTAATTTGCTTTAATGCCTTTCAGGCTTTTGTACCAATCGTTGTAATTCCAATGTCTCTTCACAGTCAAGAGCTTCCAATAACAAAGCGTTATTCTTCATGCTTAAGCTATACTCTTTGACAAGCTTTTCTTCATGATGGAATGATGAATATACAATGTTTAGCCGAAGAGTCGGACTGTCTTTTGTTAGCCCTTTAATGATCTTACCACTCCCTTTTTCAGTTAAAGTGTGTTTTTCTAAACCTGCGTTGTTTCCTTTTTCATCAACCAAAGTACCGATCACCTGATCTTCATGTAATTCCCAGCTAACGCTATCTTCACTGACTATCTTAAGTATAATTTCTTTTTTCAATGGCATAGACGTCGCCGGCAAAGAAGATGAGGTTTCTAACTTCCATACTCCCTGCAATATTTGAGCAAAAGCCTTAGGACTTATACTAAGCATTAATGTTAGTAACAGGATATACATCATAGTAATAATTTGGCTAACGTACTTGTGCAGCCGAAGCCCGAAGCGTAGCAAGGGTTAAAGCTGCACCTTGTTGGCAATTCGTTTTTTTAACATTGATGATATTTCGTTTTTATAGATAGCTTATTATTTTGGGCAACACCTAAAAGTTCAGCAACCCTTTCATACTGTTCTATTTGGCTTTCTTCAGGGAAATTTTTTCGGATAATAAAGCCCTCTTTTGTATTTGTTACAGGATTATCAAAAAGGTATAATTTTCTATCCTCAATTGGAATCCATTCAATCTGTTGTTCTCCGTTATTATAAACTTCAAACTTTATAAATTCTCTCTTTCCGTTTGATTTATCAAACGTATGCTGCGTTCCCCAATTTGCCTGATACCCACTGCCGCCTCTTAGATTGGTCGTTTCATACTTCGATTGAATCTGAAACATTTTGTAACCATAGTTGGTGTGGTCGAATTGATAAACAAGTTCTTTTATTTCTTGTAAATATTTGTCGAGTATCTCAGTTTCAATTTCCGCAGTTCTCTCCCAATAATCTTCTGTATCCCCTTTGTTCGTTTGCGTCTGCTTAAAAATTGCTTTAAATGATTCTATAACCTCTGAAGAAATCATGTGGGAATAGTGCGGTAGCGTCCAAAATTCAAGAACCTTTCCAGGTAATACTTCAAGTTTTTTAGAGGTCCTTTCTTGGATATTATGGTTCCAGTTTTCCAGATGAAAATCGAGGTTGTATGGTAAATCTAAAATTGAAAAATCCTTCATATTGGAGGTATCAATTTCTAGTTTCCATCCTTTAATGTCGATGTACTCTGTAGAGTAGTCTACTCCCATCTCTGATGAGGAGAGATTTTCATTTTTGCTTTTCCCAAAAAGATTTTTAAACATTTTTCCTCTTTATCAATAATTGCCAACTAGTGTATAAACGGAATAAACATCCCGTTTTTTGTCGTTTTCGGCAGATAACCGGAACCGGACTACCGAATATACTATATACCATTTAGATTATACTTCAAACCTCCAATTTCCTTCTCTGAAAACTACTCCTCCATAATTCCCCCATTTTTCCGAACTTTGCTCAACTCATATTAAACTCATAACTAAATCTCCCTTGTCTACCACGCACAAAGAATACCTGCTGCAGTCGGAGCCGAACAAGTTCAGCCTGGAACACCTGCGGGCGGGCGAGATGATCGTGAACATGGGCCCTCAACACCCGAGTACGCACGGTGTACTGCGCCTGGAAGTGGTCACAGACGGGGAGATCATAACTGAAGTGGCGCCGCACATCGGCTACCTGCACCGCTGTTTCGAGAAGCATGCCGAGAGCATGGCCTATAACCAGACCATTCCCTACGTGGACCGCATGGACTACCTGGCTGCCATGAACTCGGAGCATGTGTGGTGCATGGGCGTGGAGAAGCTGCTAGGTATAACCGATCAGATTCCGAAGCGGGTGGAGTATATTCGGGTGCTGGTGACGGAACTCAACCGACTGGCTTCGCACTTCCTGGCTATCGGTACGTACGCCATCGACATCGGGGCTTTCACGCCTTTTCTGTGGCTGCTGCGCGACCGGGAGCACATTCAGCGCCTGCTCGAGTGGACGAGCGGCGCCCGCATGCTGTATAACTACATCTGGGTGGGTGGTTTGTACTACGATCTGCCCATCGGTTTCGAGGAGCGCTGCCGGGAGTTTATCCATTACCTGAAGCCCAAGCTCGACGAACTCGACACCATCCTGCTCACCAACAAAATTTTCATTGACCGCACGGCCAATGTGGGTATACTGCCATTGGATGTGGCCATCAATTACGGCTGCTCCGGCCCGATGCTGCGTGGTTCCGGCCTGCGCCACGACCTGCGCCGCGTGGATGGGTATAGCGTATACCCGGAGCTGGAATTTGATGTGCCGATCGGCGAAGGTATGATGGGCACCACCGGCGACTGCTGGGACCGCAACTATGTGCGGGCGCTCGAATGCCGTGAGTCTGTCAAGATCATCAGCCAATGCCTCGATAAGTTGGTAGGTGAGCACAAGCGCACCCCCGACTTCGATCCGCAGGCTGCCTGCCCCAAGAAGATGCGCATGACCGGCACGCAGGAGCTCTACTTCCGGGGCGAAACCCCGCGCGGCGAGCTGGGTTACTTCTTCCGCACCACCGACCGCAGCGATGTGCCTTTCCGCTGCCATGGCCGCGCCCCAAGCTTTGTGAACCTCTCTGTACTGCCCGAAATCAGCCGTGGCTGCATGGTAGCCGACCTCATCGCCATTGTAGGCTCCGTGGATATCGTGCTGGGCGAAGTGGACCGGTAAACCCCTTGCCACTTCTGGCTGGCAGTGTTAAGGACAATACATTGTGGTTTCCTTTCAAAACTCATGGCAATAGTAGCCGTTAAAAATCACTGATGTGCTTTTTGTTGCACTCCGAGAATCACACGAATTTCCTGTAGTATGCATATGAGATTGAACCAGCTATTCAACATACATCTCCTTTGGCTTAGTATACTTTTTGCACCTGCCACAGCCATGGCACAGGTGCAGAAGCATCCGCAGCAGAAGCCGAAAACAGATACGCTCAGGTCTGTAGGTGATGATTTCTTCACCCTTCCTGCCGACACCATACTTCCCGGTCAGAAACACCCTTTTACAGAGTCGCAGCGACGGGAGGGCGACAACAAACGCTACCTCAAGCGGGCCGTTATACCTGCTGCCGTGCTTATTGGTGCCGGCGTTTACACCATGGGGGGACACGGTATTCTGAACAGCGATGATGTTTTTAACTACCGGCACAGGGTCTTCCCTAAGTTTGCAACCAATGCCGATGACTTTGCTATGCTGGCTCCGCTGGTGGGCTTGTATGGCTTCAACATCATATCGTCGCAGAACAGGCACGAACTCGGGCGCCAGACCTTGCTGCTCCTTTCATCCGGAGCACTCGCATCGGCTATTGTCTGGCCTACCAAGAAACTGACAGATAGAGATCGTCCGAATGGCAAGCCTTATGCCTTCCCTTCTGGCCACACGGCCTACGCGTTCACCATCGCTACTTTTATGGATAAAGAGTTCCGGCACAAGAGTCCCTGGGTAAGTGTGGTGAGTTATGGTATAGCCGGCGGAACCGGTGTGCTGCGGGTGCTGAACGATGCGCATTGGCTTTCTGATGTGCTGGCCGGCGCTGGTGTAGGTATACTATCCGTGAACACTGTTTATTGGATACATGCCAAGCTCACCCATGGAGGCGGTTTGAACACGGCCATGTACCCGGTTGTGTTGCCCAACGGGCAGATGGGTATGGCGATGTCATATACCTTTTAATTTCCAGTAACTTCAAACAAGGTATAGCCTGGCGCTTTCCGCTCTGTGAGCAGGCGCCAATTCTTTTTATATCTTTACCACATGCCCATACGCCGTCTGCTTTTATGCTTATACCTATACCTGCAGGTGAGCCTTGCTACCGCACAGGTATACCAGGTGCAGGGCACGGTGCGCGACGCCAACACTCGTGAAAAACTTCCTTTCGTGAGCATCGTGGTGAATGACGGCGAAACAGGCACGACTTCCAACCTGGAGGGACGGTACCAGATCAGGCACCATCGCCCGATCACCAATCTGCGCTTCAGCTACGTGGGCTATACCCCGCAAACCATCCCGGTCGATTCGCTTTCGCAGTTTGATATCGCCTTACATCCTTCGGCAGCCCAGCTGCGGGAAGTAGTTATTCGATCCGGCATCAATCCGGCGCACCGCATCATCCAGCTGGCTAATCAGAACCGTGATCGGCACCGCCTCGAAAACATCCCGGCTTATACCTACCTCACCTACAACAAATTCATCCTGACGGCCACCGCCCCTGATGACCTCGACCTGAGCGATACCTTGCGGCTTTCTGAGGAGGATTCCTCAACATGGCGCATGCACAACCTGCTGGCCAAGCAGCACCTCTTCCTGATGGAAAGCATCACGGATTATGCGCAGCTGGGCAAAAATCTTTCAAAAGAAACCATCCTGGCAACCCGGGTGTCGGGGCTGCAGCAACCCAGCTTTGGAGTGGTGGCCGCAGAGGCGCGGGTGTTTTCGGTGTACGACGATATGCCGGTGTTCTTTGGGAAGCGCTACCTGAGCCCGCTGAGCAATGGCAGCATCAGGCGCTATGACTTTGTGCTACAGGAAACAGCTGTAGTGGGAGCAGACACGGTCTTTATCATCTCGTATGCGCCGCAGCCCGGCAAGAATTTCAATGGCCTGAAAGGACTGCTTTACATCAACAGTGATGGCTGGGCCGTGCAGAACGTAGTGGCTGAGTCGCATGCCGATGACAAGCGCGGCTTGAAGTTGCAGCAGCAGTTTGTAAAAGTCGATAATCAACAGTGGTTTCCTGCGGAGCTGGATGTGGAGATAACCGTGCAACAGATCTACATGCGGGGCCACCAACCCTACGCACACATCCGCACCTACATCACCAATGTCAACCTGAACCCACCGCTCCGGCGAAGCGATTTTGGGGTAATTGCGCTGGAGCAGCAGCCGGATGCCTGGCGACAACCGGAGCAACTCTGGCAACAATACCGTCACGATTCCTTGTCAATGAAAGAGCAGACCACCTACCAACGCCTCGACAGCGTAGGCCAGGCGCAAAAACTCGACCGCACCATCCGTACCATGGAGTATCTCATGGCAAAACAGCTGCCCATCGGCCCCATCAGTCTGGACCTTAACCGGTTAATTAAGGTGAGCCGCTTTGAGGGAATGCGTTTAGGTATAGGCGCTCATACCAATAACCTTCTTTCGGAGCGTTTTACAGTTGGCGGCTACTGGGGCTATGGCCTACGTGATAAGGAACATAAATACGGAGCTGATGCTGCCGTTAAACTGCACAAGCCATCTGAACTCACCATTTCGGCGGCTTATGCCGAAGACGTGGAAGAACCGGGTGGTCGTCGGTTGCCTTTCCGGGAGCGGAGTCTGCTCAGCGATCTGCGTCCTGCTCTCCTGCCCAACCTGGACTATACCACCCAGCGAAGTGCTGGCCTGAGCGGGCGGATGCTGCGCTACGTGCAATGGCAGGCAGGTATACGGCAGGAGCAACGCCGCCCAACGCTGCCGCTTTTCACGCCCGAGCCAGGTATAGGTATGCCGGAGTTCAACCTGGCTGAAGTGACGGCAGGCCTGCGATTTGCCTATGGCGAGCAGTATATGCAACTGTTCAACCGCCTGTTGCCCATGCCGAGCCGCTACCCTGTGCTCTGGCTCCAATACGCCAAAGGCATCGACGCCCTGGAAAGCGACGGCTATACCTACAACAAGTTCGATCTGCGTGCTGAAGGGTCTTTTAGGCAGCGGAGCCTCGGCGAGACCCGCTTTGTGTTGGCAGGCGGCTTGGTGCAGGGCGATGCGCCTTTCGTGAGTCTCTACAATGGCTACGGCAGCTACAGCTCCAATTACAAGGTTTATGCCGGCGAGGGTTTTGAAACGATGCGTCCTTACGAGTTCTTCTCTGATCGGTACGTGGCTTTGTTCCTCCGCCAGGACCTAGGCAAGCGTCTGCTCAACACTAAACTCTTTAAGCCTGACCTGGTACTCGTGCAAAACATGGGCATCGGCGACCTGCGCCAGTCTATACCTGAACTCCAGCCACTCGAGTATGCTAACATGCGCAAAGGTTTTTTTGAGTCCGGATTGATGCTCAACAACGTCATCAGCTCTGCCTTTTCGGGTGTTGGGGTTGGTGCCTTTTACCGCTACGGTCCTTATGCCCTGCCACGAGCAAAGGATAATCTCAAAATCAAGCTGACGGCCACATTGGCGTTTTAATTGTACGGGCTTCGTGAGAGCAAACCAATTCCCTTTTCTATACCTGTTCCTGTATACCTACTAAAGACATTCCGCTAAGTGCAGGCCTGGAAAATGGGCACAACCATCTCCAGTTAAAGAAGTATAAAATTAACGTATGAAAATCCTATCCGCTCAACAAACCCGCGAAGCTGATACACAGACCATCAGCGAGGAAGGCATTGCTTCAGAAGAATTGATGGAACGGGCAGCACGGGCCTTTACAGGTTGGTTTGAAAACAAATTCACACCGGAGCAACCTGTCTGTATCTTCTGCGGCCCCGGCAATAACGGCGGTGATGGCCTGGTAGTTGCTCGACTCCTACACCAACGCCTCTACGACGTGCAGCTATACCTGGTCAACGATAGTAGCCAAACGTCCCCGGATTTTCAGATCAACCTGGAGCGACTGCCACACGAGATACCCCCACACTACATCAAAAATAAAAATGACCTGCCTGCTATACCTGACAAAGCCTGCGTGATTGACGCCTTGTTCGGTACCGGCCTCTCCAGACCCGTCACCGGGCTCTATGCCGATGTCATTAACTGGCTAAATGAGCACAGCAGCTGTACCGTCGCTATTGATACCCCTTCGGGTTTGTACACGGACAAGCAGACGCCTGCAGAGGGAGCCATTGTGCAGGCGGATCATACGGTAAGCTTTGAACTGCCCAAGCTTGCTTTTTTTCTCCCCCAGCACGAGCAGTACGTGGGTGAATGGCACATTGTATCCATCGGTTTGAGCCCGACATATCTGTCGGAGGCGAAGTCGAACTTCCATTATGTGGAGCAGAAAGAGATGCAGCAACTGCTAAAGCCGCGCAGCAAATTCTCGCATAAGGGCACCTACGGGCATGCGCTGCTGTTTTGCGGAGGCTATGGTAAAATAGGAGCAGCGGTGCTAGCGGCCAGGGCCTGTCTGCGCAGCGGCGTAGGCCTGCTTACTGTGCAGGTGCCTGCCATTGGCTATGATGTGCTGCAAACTGCCGTGCCGGAAGCCATGCTTATACCTGACAACAACCGCAGGCATTTGTCTAAGCTGCCGGAATCTATGGAGAAGTTTAGTGCCATAGGTATAGGACCGGGCATCGGCACAGAACGAATGACCAAGACGTTGCTGGGCCAACTACTGGCCACCACGGATCTGCCCCTCGTCATCGATGCCGACGCCATCAACCTAATCGCCAGCAGCGACAAACTCAAGGCGCAGCTTCCGAAAGGAAAAGTCATCTTCACGCCGCATCCCAAAGAGTTCGAACGACTGGTCTGCAAAAGCAATAACGAATACGAAAGGCTGGAGGAACTGCGGGAATTCTGCCGGGTATACCAATGCTACATGGTCCTCAAAGGAAGTCATTCAGCCATTGCTACGCCGGAAGGAGACATTTACTTCAACACCACCGGCAATGCAGGTATGGCCACGGGAGGAACCGGCGATGTGTTGACCGGCATCCTGACGGGGTTGGTAGCGCAAGGCTATACCTTAAAAGAGGCTTGTCTGCTGGGCGTATACCTGCACGGACTTGCCGGTGATCTGGCTAGAGATACGGTAGGAGAAATTGCCCTTATCGCTTCGGATGTGATTCAGCATTTGCCACAGGCTTTTCAGAAGTTGGGCCGCGCTTAGCTAACAGCCAGGTATACGAAAGCAAAATGTACCAGCATGGCACCATCGGCCAACAGCGCATAATAGATGCGGGGCTTCTCTTCCGACGCATTCCATACGATCAGGCTAGCCACCAGGGCAGCGCTCATCAAACTTATGAGAATGGCTCCTTCTTCCGTCAGCAGCACCAGCAACAGGTATAGCAACAGGAGACCAAGAGATAGGAGGCGCGTATAGTTTTCACCTAGCAGCCCGGGGAAGGTGAGGGTGCGGGTACGGCGGTCGTAGGTATAGTCACGGATGTCGAACAGGAGGGCCAGCGCCAGAATGAACAGGAAGCGCCGCAGCCAGAGCAGCATCACCGGGCTATCCACCTGCACTGCTGCATCGATCAAAGGAAACAGCACCGTTACGGCAGACCACACCAGCGCAATCAAAAACACCTTCAGCAAAGGCACACTCCGGAAAGGTTTGAAACGGTTGCGTGCAAGCGGTACAGTATACCCTACTGAAATCAGCGCCAGCACCAGCACAAACCACAGGTTAATCCTAAGCTCAAACAGAAAGAACAGGATGATAGCTCCTGCTAGGCTTAACAGAGCCAACACCGCCAGCTTCCGCTGATGCCGGATGCTCCAGGGCTGTCCGGCCTCGCCGGCACGCCAACCACGCCATGTGCGCTGCAAACTGCTGGTGTTGTAGGTAAAGAGCGTCGCCAGAAACACAAATCCCGCCATCGGCAGCGATACCTTATTTCCTGTCAGTAAGTACGTTTCTACTGTTAGTCCGAAAGCGCAAAGCGAAATGAACACATTGCTGTAGAGCAAAGCTTCTATACCTGCTCTCAGCCAATTGGCCAGTTGTTGCTGGTGTCTTATCTCGTTGTATCCTCTTTCTAACATCCTTCTCTGCAAGTTCGCAATTCAGGTACGGCTTTCAAACCCCGGCCGACTGTAAATAAAAAAGCCTGACACAGGTTTTACCCCACATCAGGCTTTACAGGAAAAGTAAAGTTTTAGATCGTGCTTTTCGGCTCTGTTTCGATAAAGGTAGCGTCATATAGTCTGATGCTCTCCTTGATGATCTCGTAAGCCTGCTCACGACCCAGGAACTGCTCTACGATTACTTCTTTGTGCTCCAGTTTCTTGTAGTCTTCAAAGAAGCGGCGCATCTCCAGCAAAGTGTGCGGAGGCAATTCAGAAATATCGTTGATGTGACGTACCGACATGTCGTTGTTCGCCACGGCAATGATCTTATCGTCTTCTTCGTTGTTGTCGATCATGCGCATCACACCGATCACTTTCGCATCGATCAGGCACATAGGCACTACATCCAGCGAACAGATTACCAGGATATCAAGCGGATCTTTATCGTCGCAGTAAGTTTTAGGTATAAAACCATAGTTGGCAGGGTAGTTCACCGATGAGAAAAGTACACGGTCGAGTTTCAGCATGCCGCTTTCTTTGTCCAACTCGTACTTTGCTTTCGAACCCTTTGGAATTTCAATGATAGCAGTAACGACTGCCGGGGCCTCCTCACCGTAGCTCACGCTGTGCCACGGGTTATTCTTTTCTAAATTCTCCATCATATAATCTTTCTTAAAAGTCGTCGAAACCAATTGTTTCGACAGGTATTGTTACTTCATTAAATCTTGCAAGGGGCGCCCCACGCTTCCGTTTGGCTCCTGTATGTATAGCCAGGAGGCGATAGTTGGGGCAATATCTGCTATAGCGGTTTCAACGGAGCTCTCGCCCGGCTTCACTTTCCAGCCATACCATACCAGCGGCACGTGCGTGTCGTAGTTGCTGTGCGAGCCGTGCGTGGTTCCTTTCTGCGGTCCGCTGCCATAGCCTTCGAACCAGCCTGGCTGCAGCACCACCACTACATCGCCGGAGCGCTGGGCGTTGTAACCGCTCTCGATGCGCGCCATCAGTCCGCCAGTCGCTCCTACACGCTGTACCGCCTCAGCCGGAATGGCTCTGGCCACTCCTTCAAAACGCATCACATAATTGGCCACCGCTTCCTGCACATCTGCTCTCTTCAGCTTTTTGGCCTCAATCGTTTTATGGTCCAGGTATACCTGCTGGTTGGTATAACGCTCCACCCAACGACCTTTGCCCAACATTTTGTTCAGGTGCAACTCCAGCGAGTCACGCATTATGCCGGAGTTGGCTGTGCCTGCCGGAATCTTCAGCGACTCCATATAGGTGGGCACATGCGCCGCGCCATGGTCTGCCGTCAGGAAAATCAAAACATTGTCCTTGCCGATTTCCTTCTCCAGCAGATTGATCAGTTCTTCAATCTCACGGTCGAGGCGCAGGTATACATCCTGCACTTCAATAGAGTTGGGTCCGAAAGAGTGCCCGGTATAGTCAGGGGTAGAGTAGCTCAGCGCCAGAAAATCGGTATGCTTTCCTTTACCCAGGTTCTCACCGCGCAGGGCTGCTTTGGCAAACTCCGTGGTTATTGTGTTGCCGGCAGGTATAGAGCGAATCAGCTCATAATCCTTACCACGTAAGGCAGGGATGTTGTGCGGAAATACGGGTCTTTCTTCGCCTGGCAGGGCACGCTCCCACGGCATATCATCTGCTGTACTTTCGGTATACTGTTCGATCGGAAGGAGTGTGTTCCATACCTCACCCAACAGTTTGTCCGGATGCTTTTGGTTGTTGAACTCCTGTACCCAGTTAGGCAGGTTATTCGCATAATACGTGCTCGTGATCCAGTTTCCGGAAGGAGAATCGAACCAATAGGCGCCATTGGCGGTATGGCCGGCTGGCAGAATAGACCCTCTGTCTTTCAGGGCTATACCTATCACCTTCGACTGCATGTTGTTGGAAAGGCGCAGTTCATCTGTGATGGTGGTCGTCAGCAGGTTCCTAGGCGACATCAGGCCGGCATCGGAAGTACTGCCTACCGTTTTCACGGTCTTATCTTCCACACAGTACACAGACTTGCCCGTGGTGCGATCATACCAGTTATTTCCGATAATACCGTTTAAGGCAGGTACACTACCGGTATAAACGGATGCGTGGCCTGGTCCGGTATACGTCGGCACGTAGCTGTACTGGTTATTTTTGAAGTTGAAGCCCTGTCTTACCAGTCTTTTAAATCCGCCTTCGCTGTACTTATCCCAGTAACGGTACAGAAAATCGTAGCGCATCTGATCCACCACAATGCCTACTACCAGCTTCGGCCGGCCTTCTACACCGATCACTGGCGGGTTTACCTGTTGCTCATTTACTACGCTTGGGCTGTTGCCTGTATTAGTAGTAGTAGTACAAGCCTGCACTGCAACTAATACAAATGCTGCAACCAAAGTCTGAAAACCGGATCTAAAACCGCTTAACTTCATGTGTTTGTTGTTGAGTTTCTCAAATATAGGCAACACACCCCAACTTACCGGCCGGCATACATACCCGTACTCGATGTTTTAACAAAAATATAACACACTGTATTATATCCCCAAAAAAAGAACGCCCACCAGGTGTGATGGGCGTTGCTTTTATATCTGGTAATTCAATTTATTTTGCAGCAAGCGCCTCTGCTCCACCCACGATCTCGAGAATCTCTTTCGTGATGGCCGCCTGACGCGTCCTGTTGTAGGTAAGCTTCAGTTCTTTCAGCAGTTCGCCGGCGTTTTCTGTCGCTTTGTCCATGGCAGTCATTCGGGCACCGTGCTCGGAAGCATTCGACTCCAGCACCGCTTTGTATACCTGAATCTTAAGCGACTTAGGTATAAGCTCTTCAATGATCTGCTCTTTTGATGGCTCAAAGGTATAGTCAGACACCATGCTGTTGGCAGTTTCCTCCACTGGCTTATCTTCAATAGGCAAAAACTGCTCCGTACGCACAATCTGCGTAGCCACGTTCTTGAACTCGTTGTAGATAATATCCACCTGATCGAACTCACGGGCAACGAAACCATCCATGGCACGCTCCGCTGCAACGCGAACGGTGTCAAAGGAGAGGTTTGCGAAAGTACCGGTATAGTCACCGATCACTTTATAACCGCGCTTGCTCAAAGCCTCAGCACCTTTACGTCCAATTGTCAGGAAGGTAAGGTTACCGGCCTCATACTGGCTGCGGTATTTGCCCTGTGCCAGTACATTGGCGGCTTTAATGATGTTTGAGTTAAAAGCACCTGCTAGACCACGATCAGATGTTACCGCGATCACAAGTACTCTGTTCGCTTCACGCTTTTCAGAGTATTTGTTCGACACAGAACCCTCTGTCAACTGAGACAGGTTGGCCAGGATGCCACTCAGACGCTGCGCATAAGGGCGCATACGCAGAATGTTGTCCTGAGCACGTCTCAACTTAGCAGCCGCCACCATTTTCATGGCTTTGGTAATCTGCTGCGTAGACGATACAGATGTAATGCGGCCTCTAACCTCTTTTAAACTTGCCATATTCTATATGTTATGAGCATAAAGTTAGAGACCGCCTTTGTCAGCAGTCTCTAACTCATAACTAAATATTACTTTTTGTAACGGGCAGAAAGCTCTCTGGCTACCTGCTTGATAACACCTGTCGTCTCGTCGTCCAGCTTACCGGCCAACAGAGCGTTCAGGGTGTCCTGGTGCTGGGCACGCATGGTGCGCAGGAAGTCTTTCTCGAAAGTTCTAACTTCGTTCACAGGCACGTTGTCCAATAGACCGTTTGTAGCGCAGTAGATAATAGCTACCTGCTCAGAAACTGATACCGGAGAGAATTGTGGCTGCTTCAGGATCTCGAGGTTACGACGACCACGCTCAATTGTCAGCTTAGTCGCAGCATCCAGGTCAGAACCGAATTTCGCAAACGCTTCCAGTTCACGGAACTGCGCCTGATCCAGCTTCAACGTACCAGATACTTTCTTCATCGCCTTGATCTGAGCGTTACCACCCACACGCGATACAGAGATACCTACGTTGATCGCAGGACGGATACCTGAGTTGAAAAGGTTCGTTTCCAGGAAGATCTGACCGTCTGTAATCGAAATTACGTTCGTTGGGATATAGGCAGAAACGTCACCAGCCTGCGTCTCGATGATTGGAAGAGCAGTCAAAGAGCCGCCACCTTTCACGAGGTGCTTGATAGACTCTGGCAAGTCGTTCATGTTACGAGCGATCTCGTCAGAAGCGTTCACCTTAGCGGCACGCTCCAGAAGGCGAGAGTGCAGGTAGAATACGTCACCAGGATAAGCTTCACGCCCTGGAGGACGACGCAGCAGCAGAGACACTTCGCGGTAAGCAACAGCCTGCTTGGAAAGGTCGTCATAAACAACCAGTGCAGGACGGCCGGTATCGCGGAAGAACTCACCGATAGCAGCACCTGTAAATGGAGCAAAGAACTGCATTGGAGCTGGATCAGAAGCAGAAGCCGAAACAACTACTGTGTAATCCATCGCGCCACCTTCAGTCAATGACTTCACTACCTGGGCTACTGTAGATGCTTTCTGACCTACGGCTACATATATACAGAACACTGGTTGTCCTTTTTCGAAGAACTCGCGCTGGTTCAGGATAGTGTCAATCGCAACAGCAGACTTACCTGTCTGACGGTCACCGATGATCAGCTCACGCTGTCCACGGCCGATCGGAATCATGGAGTCAATCGCCTTGATACCAGTCTGCATTGGTTCGTTTACCGGCTGACGGAATACCACACCTGGTGCTTTACGCTCCAGTGGCATGTCGTACAGTTCGCCTGCAACAGGACCTCTACCGTCGATTGGCTGACCCAGTGTGTTTACCACACGGCCGATGATGCCATCACCTACTTTTACAGAGGCAATACGGTTCGTTCTTCTTACAGTGGCGCCTTCTTTAATTTCGCTGTAGTCGCCAAGCATTACGGCACCTACGTTGTCTTCTTCCAGGTTCAGAACAAGCGCCTGAAGTCCGTTCTCAAACTCTAATAGCTCACCAGACTGTGCTTTGGAAAGGCCATAGATACGAGCGACACCGTCACCCACTTGCAGTACTGTACCTACTTCTTCCAATTCTGCCTCAGAACGGAAGCCAGATAGCTGCTCTCTTAGTATGGCTGATACTTCGTCAGGTCTTACTTCTGCCATGATTATAATTTATTGATATAGGGGTTGTCTTTAAATTTATTTCTCAGCTTGTTCAGGTTATACTTCACAGAGCTGTCAATCTGCTGATCGCCCACACGGAGCACGAAGCCACCGATCAGGGTTGTATCAATCTTTTCTTCTAATTCTACGCGCTGACCTGTCTGGGCTACCAGGCGCTGGCCAAGTTCGTTGCGAAGTTCTTCTGTAAGCGGCACTGCAGTGGTTACGCTGGCTGTTGTGATGCCTTTGTACACATTGTACTGCTTCGTAAACTCAGGAGCAATAAACACAAGCACCGACTCACGGCCTTTTTGGGCCACGATCTTAAAGAAAGCCAGGGTAAGGTCGTTTACTTTGCCTTTGAACACCGCATTGATTACGGCCAGTTTCTTGTCTGACTTCACTACTGGGTTACGCATCAGGAGCTTCAGTTCTCTGTTCTGGTCAAGCACCTTGGCGAACAAATCCATGTCCTCCTTCACTTGCTCCAGCACACCTCTTTCCTGCGCCAGTTCAATCAGTGACTTTGCGTATCTCGAAGCAATTCTAATTTCTGACATATTGCTTTATTATGGCCTCTTTGCTATTTGTGCAGCCTGGCTATGTTGATACGATTAGTTAAGCGTTACTTCGTTGATGTAATCCTTGGCAAGCTCGTGCTGTGCCTGTGGGTTACTCAGTTCTTTGCGCAGAATGCGCTCAGCGATGTCCACTGAAAGAACGGCAGCCATGTTCTTCACTTCCGTGATAGCGGCACGTTTCTCATTTTCGATAGACTCACGCGCCTGTGCGATCATACGGGCACCTTCTTCATTTGCTTTCTGTCTTGCTGTCTCTACCAAAGCGTTACCAGCATCAGAAGCTTCTTTCAGGATCTTGTCACGCTCCATACGGGCTTCGGCCAGCAGTTTCTCGTTCTCAGCCTTCAGACCCTGCATCTCAAGCTTTGCTTTTTCAGCAGCGCTCAGTGCGTTTTCAATAGAAGTCTCACGCTCGTTCAGCGCATTCATGATAGGCTTCCAGGCGAACTTGGAAAGCAGGAACAGCACGATGATGAAAGTCACCGTCTGCCAGAAAATTAAACCTATACCTGGGGTTACTAATTCCATTGTGTATGAATTTGAATAATTAGGTTTTAATCAGTTCACCGGCTTTTAACCGGCAGTGCTTTTAACTATTTAACTATTTTTAATCTCTCTGTCCGGACCATACGTCCGGACGAGAGACCAAATACAAAGGATATTAGCCTTTGAAAGAGATTAGCAAGCAAACTACCACACCGAAAAGTGCAACACCTTCGATAAGGGCAGCCGCGATAATCATAGCAGTCTGGATTTTACCACCAGCTTCTGGCTGACGCGCGATAGACTCCATGGCAGAGCCACCGATTCTACCGATACCCAAACCAGCGCCAAGGGCAACCAGACCAGCACCGATACCGGCACCCATGATAGCCAAACCGAAGTCGGTTGTAGCTGCTACTGCTTGAAGCAAAATTGCTAACATAATTATAGTTATATATAGTTAAAAAATAAAAAACAGATTAATGTGCGCCATCTCCGTGACCGTGGTCACCTACATGATCGTGCTCTTCTACCGCTCCACCAAAATACATCGCTGAAAGCAAAGTGAAGATGTACGCCTGCAGCAGTGCCACGAACAATTCCAGGAAGAACATGAAGATTGCGAAGGCCACGCTTAGTGGTGCAACAAATATGCTCTCGAAGATGAAGATCAGGCTGAACAGCGACAGGATGATAATGTGACCTGCCGTGATGTTAGCAAAAAGACGAACCATCAACGAGAACGGCTTTGTCAGAATACCGATCAATTCCACAGGAATCATGATCGGAGCAAGCCAGGTAGGCACACCAGGTGTAGCAAATATGTGCGACCAGTAGCTCTTATTACCACTGAACACTGTAATCAACAGGGTCATAGTAGCCAACACCAGCGTTACCGCGATATTGCCTGTCAGGTTGGCGCCACCCGGCATCAGACCAAGCAGGTTGTTGAACCAGATAAAGAAGAAGATCGTCAGCAGGTATGGCATGTAGCGCTCATACTTAGGACCAATGTTCGCCTTAGCTATTTCGTCACGAATAAAGATGATGATCGGCTCAAAGAAAGACTGTATACCTTTAGGAGCTCTGCCTTTACCCTTTGCGTAGCTACCGGCAATTACAAAGAACACCACTAATAACAGGGCCACACTAATGAAAAGAGAGGCAACGTTCTTGGTGATAGAGAAGTCCAGAAGAGAAGACTGATTAGCAGCCTGCTGGCCACTGGCATCCGCACGGTAGATGTGGCCGTGGCTCAGCATGTAGCCTTCGTAAGGTACCACTGCGTGATTTTCGTCATAGAAGTTACTGGATGAAAACACCTTTGGAGTACCGTTATCGATCAGGATAACAGGAAGGTATAGCGTTACACCATCGGCAAAATGCCAGGTATAATCATCTGCGATGTGATGGGTGATCATATCGCCTGGCTTAAACTCGCCGCCTTCCGCTGCAGCCTCTACCTGGGCAGAGATCGTCAAGAAGGAAAACAGTAAAATAAATAACTTCTTCATTAAGAGAGATTTAAAAGCAAAGTTAAAATCCACAAAAGCTATTTCTAGTCTTGCTTTTTCAATTGCGGTGCGAAGTTAGTTATTAAGCTGTAGATTTCAAACCCGGTAAATAGAAAATATAACGCGAAGAAGTTGAAAACGAACTGCAGCTCATTTTCGGAGTACATGTATATGTAAACAAATATAACGGCGATGCTGAGGATCATCCGGAAGCCCATCGAGCCAAAGTAGTACAGCTGAAAGTTATCCGGGTCATAGCCCACGCCTAACCGCGACACATAAAAGGCCAAGGCCGTAACAAGGACCATAAAACCTAAAATATACCAGACTAGCGGGTGAAGGAGCGCCGTGCTAGTATAGAAAGAGAGAAGGCCAATGCCGATGCTCACAACACCTGTGAAAATGAGGAGGTTTTTAAAGAATTTCAATGCGGTTACTTTTTATTTAAGGATACTATTACCAACACCATAGAGGCCACCACTGCCAAAACTAGCAGCACGATCGTCATCCAGGGGTTCTCATTGCCCATGCGCTCGTCCAGCGCCGAACCGCCCCAGGCGGCCAGCACCATCGCCCCGATCATCTGAAAGGCCAACCCTGAGTACTTCAGGTAGCCTTTAAAAGAGTCTTCGCCCTTTGGCTTTTGTTCGTCTGGCTGTGACATGCGTTGGGTTGTTTTTCAATGATTTACAAAATTACACTTTTTTCATGGGGTTCTGTGCAATTCTACTTTAATTAGCCAGCTTTTCGGAGCGTTTCCGACGCCTTCTGAGGCCTGAAACCATTTCTTATTTTCTATAGTTCAATAGCGGACTTTAGGCTTTATCCCTAAACCCTTACATAATTGGCATATTATTGTATTTTTGTAGATGGTTTTCAGCTTGCGCGCCGTTTCAGCTTGGATACTTTCAGGTATAGCCAGGCCGTTATCATAAGATAAGCGCAGGGCGGGCCAATTATGCTGCACACAATTGATACTTTGAGCAAAAACTCACTATACCTTCTCTTCGTACTAGCCTGCCTATTACTGGCGGGTTGTTCTGCTGAGCGCAACAATCCGCTCAGCAAAGCCTATCATAACACTACGGCTCGTTACAATGGCTATTTTTTAGCGAAAGAGAAATTGGATGCCATCGAGAAGAGCATACAGGACCAAACCGTTTACGATTACAACCGGCCCCTGCCCATCTTTCCACCCATCGACTCTGCTACTTATAAAGCACACGCCGCCGACCTGGAGGATGTCATCAAAAAGGCCTCTTTCCCAATTCAGTACCACCCCAACAGCAAATGGATAGACGATAGCTACCTGGTCATAGGCAAGGTGCGCTTTTATGAACTTAACTTCCCGGAGGCTGCCCAGACGTTCCGCTATGTGAACTCCACAGGCAAAGACCGCCACGTGAAACATGAGGCGCTGGTGTGGCTGATGCGCTCTTTCCTGAAACTGGGGGAGATAGACAATGCCTGGCAGGTGTCAGAGTTTTTGCGAAAAGAGCGCCTGAACCGCGACAATGCCCGAGAGCTATACCTGGCCCGCGCCGAGTATTACCTCATGCAGGGCGATACCGCCGCCGTGATCGAGAACCTGGACCTGTCACTGCCGAACTTTACGGAGCGGGATGACCAGTCGCGCGTTCGTTTCTCGCTGGCCCGCCTGTACCAGGATCGAGGCCAGAGCAAAGAGGCCTACCAGCAATACAGCCGCATCCTGCGCCGCAATCCGCCTTACGACCTGGGTTTCTTCAGCCGGCTATACCTTGGCCAGGTATCGGAACTGGACGATGCGCAGGACCTGAACCGCATTGCGGGCTACTACCAGAAAATGCTGCGGGATGAGAAAAACGCCGAGTACCGCGACAAGATTTATTACGAAATGGCTGTGTTTGAGCGCCGCCAGCAGCACTACGACAAAGCCCTGCAGAACATTGAGGAGTCTCTGAAAACGCCGGGCACTATACCTAACCAGAAAGCCTATACCTACCTGCTGGCCGGGGAGATCTATTTCGAGAACCTGAACAAGTACGACCTGGCACAGGCCTATTATGACAGCGCCGTGCAGGTATACCCACAGCAGGCCCTGGAATATGAACAGGTGCTCGAGCGCCGCAACGTGCTGGCCGATTTCACGAAGCAATACAACACGATCCAACTGCAGGACAGTCTGCAACAGCTGGCTGCTATGAGCGAGGGCGAGCGTCTGACTTTTGTGCAAAATATTGTGCAGCAAGAAGAGGAAGCACGCTTGCAGGAGCAGGCCAAACAACTGGAGCAGGAAAAGCAGCGCAAAGCCCGTCGTTCTCAGGAGCAACAAGCAGCCGTTACGGTTGGAGGTCGTAATAACCCGGATGCTGCTGCAGCCGGAGGCAATAACACGGGAGGTGTATTCTACTTCGATAACCCGGCGGCCATGGCCACAGCCCGCTCCGAATTCGTGAGACGCTGGGGCGACCGTCCGCTGCAGGACAACTGGCGACTCCTGAGCCGTGGCGAGACTGTGGGAGGCCAGGAAGAAGTGGTAGCAATGGAAGCCCCCGCCGACACTGCAGCAGCGGAAACCGATGAAACACGTTCTGCTCGTCTGCAGGCTCAGGTCGAAACCTACCTGCAAAATATCCCGACCACAACACTGGCTCTGCAGCAATCCGAGAAACTGCTGGAGGACGCCATGTTCCGCCTGGGTAACATCTACTCACAAAAGCTCAACTCACCGGAAGATGCAACTGCTACTTACGAAAAGTTCCTGCAGCGATTCCCGCAATCCGAGCATGCCGCTGAGGCGCACTATAGTCTATACCTGATCTACAGCCGGGCAGGCAGCGAGCAGAAAGACACATATTACACCAGGATCAAACAGCAATTCCCGAATACGATCTATGCCAAGTTGGTAGACGACCCGAATTATATGAGTCAGAATGCACTTGACAACATCAAAGCGCACACACTCTATGACTCAGCTTTTGCGCAGTATGAATCCGGAGAATATCAGCAGGCGACAACTTTACTCACAGAACTGAGCCAGGTATACCCGCTCAACGATATACCTGACAAAGTGGCTTTCCTGCATGTGATGATCACTGCCCGTTCTGAAAGACCGGAATTGCTGCAGCAGCAACTACTGGCCTTTAAGCAGCAGCATCCTTCCAGTCCGTTGGCTCCTCGCGCCGACGAGTTGCTGAAGCGCTACCAGGACCTCGAGAGCAAACAACAGCTCCGTCAGGAAGCACCTGCGCCGCCCACGGCACAAAAACTGGACGAGCGTACGCCGGAGCAACGGGTCAGTAACAGCATTGCCCTGGCATCGGCACGTGGCCAAAACACGAGACCGTTACAGCCGCGCCCGCTTAACCTGAATCCTATACCTGATTCTACCACTATACTTCAGGATACGACAAGCGCAGCCCAGATTGGCACACCTTTGGATACAACAGGTATAGCACAGGACACAGCAAGCGCTCAGGCATCAAAAGTACAGCCTCTTGCCGCTGACCCGCAGGCTTATACCAGTGCTCCTGATTCAGCTTACTACTTTGTGATGCTATACCCTACGGAACATGCTGCTTTCAAAGAAATCGGGGCAAAGTATGAGAAGTATAATAACACGTATTTCCGAAATCAAAAGCTCGCTGTGGAGCAGCAGCCATTTGATGGCAACAGGGGAATATTGCTGCTACGGGCTTTCCCTAACATGAAAGAAGCTCAGGCTTATAACATAAAACAAAAAGCGCCGCAATCCCCGATAGGCAAAATTCGAGGCGTAGAATTCATTACCTTTGCAATATCATCCGGAAACTGGCAGAAGTTGCTTCAGAAGAAGGATATAGAAGAATATCTGAATTACTTCAGAACGAATAATTAACATGGCAACAACCACCCGCCCCAAACCAAAAACGGTATTCCCTAAGATCATTTCCACACTCTGGCTGCTCTTCCTGAGTGGTTTGGCTGTGTTCATACTTTACATTTATGCGGTCAGCGTCAATTTCCTGAACCTGTTCGGGGACCTACCGAACATGCGTACGCTCGAGAACCCGAAAAGCGCCCTTTCTTCGGTGCTTTACTCTGCCGATAACAAGGAACTTGGCAAGTATTTCCGCGAGAACCGTACCCCGATTGAGTTCACAGATCTGCCCGACAACTTTGTGCATGCCCTGATGGCAACAGAGGATATTCGATTTGAAGAGCACTCAGGTATAGACCCAGAGGCGATGGCACGTGTGGCCGGCTCCCTGATGATCGGTAGTTCAAAAGGAGGTGGCAGTACCATTACGCAGCAGTTGGCCAAAAACCTGTTCCGTACCCGTGGCGAGGAGCTGAACAACGGCTACCTCAACGACAAGCCGGGTTTCCGTACGCTGATCCACAAAACAAAAGAGTGGATCATGGCCGTGAAGCTGGAGCAGTCCTATACCAAGCAGGAGATCATGACCATGTACCTGAACATCTTTGAGTTCGGTAGCAACGCCTTTGGCCTGCAGTCCGCGTCGAAGACTTTTTTTGGCAAGGATGTTCCCGACCTGGAGGTACAGGAATCGGCTGTGCTGGTAGGTTTGTTTAAGAACCCGAACTACTATAGCCCGAAATTCAAGCCTGAGAACTCGAAGCATCGCCGCAATGTGGTGCTCTCGCAGATGGTAAAGTACGGTTACATGACGCAGGCTGAATACGACAACCTGAAAGACACGGATATCGAATTAAAGTACCGCGTTGAAAACCAAAACATCGGCCTGGCACCTTATTTCCGTACCGAAGCCAGTAAGTTTCTGCTGAAATGGTGCCGCGAGAATGGCTACGACCTGTATGCTGACGGACTTAAGATCTTTACCACCATCGACTCACGCATGCAGCGCTATGCCGAGCAGGCAGTAGAAGAGCACATGAAGGATCGCCAGAAAGAATTCTTCTTGCACTGGAAAGGCCGCAATCCATGGATCGACCGCCAGGGCAAGGAAATCCCGAATTACCTGCAAACCGCTATTAAGCGTACCGATCGCTACCGCAACCTGAACAGGCAATTTGACGGCAACCAGGATTCTATCAACTACTACCTGAACAAGAAGGTCCCGATGACCATCTTTACCTACGATGGTGAGAAGGAAGTAGAGATGAGTCCGCTTGACTCACTCAAGCATTACAAACACTACCTGCAAACCGGTTTTATGGCCATGGAGCCGCAAACAGGTCATATCAAGGCTTGGGTGGGTGGCATCAATTACAAGCATTTCAAGTACGACCACGTGAAACAGGGTGCCCGCCAGCCGGGTTCTGTTTTCAAGCCTTTCCTGTACACAGCAGCTATCGAAAATGGCTACTACCCATGCTACGAAACACTCGATACGCAGGTATGTATACCTTTAGGTGACGGTACCATGTGGTGCCCGAACAACGCCGATAATAAATTCTCCGGCGAGAAATTCACGCTGCGCAATGCGATGGCAAAGTCTATTAACTCGATCTCTGCGTTCCTGGTGAACAAGCTTGGAGCTGAAACACTGGTTAAAACGGCCAAGCGCATGGGTATCACTACACCGCTGGAGGCAAATCCTTCGCTTGCACTGGGTGTAAACGACGTGACTTTGTTTGATATGGTGGGTGCTTACGGTACTTACGTGAACAGCGGTACCTGGATAGAGCCGAACTTCATTACCCGTATCGAAGACAAGCATGGCAATGTGCTGCACGAGTTTGTGCCAAAAACAGTGGATGCGCTCAGCGAAGAAACTGCCTACATGATGGTGCATATGCTTAAAGCCGCTGCTGAGCCGGGAGGAACCGCCTACTATGGCCTGCGCCACCGCAACGGACTCAAAAACGAGATCGGAGGTAAAACAGGTACCACTCAAAATTACTCTGATGCCTGGTTCATGGGTATAACTCCGGACCTGGTGGCAGGCGCCTGGGTTGGCGGCGACGACCGTTCTATTCACTTCCGTACCATTGCGCTTGGTCAGGGTAATAAACTGGCGATGCCTATTTATGGTAACTTCCTGCAAAAGGTATACGCCGACAAATCACTGGAAAGATCAAAAGATCCATTCCCTAAACCTTCTACGCCTTTATCGGTAGAATTAGATTGCGCTAAGTATAACAACGGCATGCCGGTAGACTCTTCTCAGCAAGATGAGTTTTACCAGGTTCCTGCCCCGATCGACTTAGATGCTTTCTAATGAGAATTAAGCATGGCTGCAAACGAGAAGCTGCGGGAGAAGATTTCCCATTTACCACATAAACCGGGCATTTATAAGTTTTTTGATGACGAGGGCATCATCTATGTAGGCAAAGCGATTGATATCAGGAAGCGTGTCAGCTCCTATTTCAATCGCTCTGCCCAGCATAATAAAAAAACGCTTAAGCTTATCTCCAGGATAAAGGATATCGAGTTCACGATTGTGGACACGGAGGCTGATGCTTTTTTGCTCGAGAATAACCTGATCAAACAGTACCAGCCCAAGTACAATATCCTGCTCAAAGACGGAAAGACGTACCCCTACATCTGTATTGTGAACGAGCGTTTTCCGCGTGTCATCAGCACGCGGAATAAGATCAATGACGGTTCCCGCTACTTTGGTCCTTACCCAAGTGGCACGACCATGCACATCGTACTGGATCTTATCCGGACGCTATACCCTTTGCGTACCTGCACTTATAACCTGTCGCCGGAAAACATTTCGGCTGGCAAGTTTAAGGTATGCCTGGAGTATCACATCGGCAACTGCAAAGGTCCATGCGAGGATCTGATCGACGAGACAACTTATAACCAGTACATTTCTCAGATCAGAAACATTCTGTCAGGAAACCTGGCCATCGCTAAGACTTATTTCAAAGAACGCATGGCCGAGGCGGCGGCGGATTATCAATATGAGCAGGCACACCGCTACAAGCAGAAGCTTGATCTACTGGAAGACTACCAGGCTAAGTCAACCGTAGTAAGCAACACGCTTTCGAACATCGATGTCTTTTCGATCACCTCGAATGAGAAGTGCGCCTTTGTGAACTACCTCAAAGTTATGAACGGCTCTATCATTCAAACCCAATCATTAGAGCTACACAAGAAGCTGGATGAAAGTGATGAAGAGCTGCTTGCTACTGTCATCGTGCAGCTGCGGCATGAGTTCGAGAGTACCTCCCGTGAGATTATCACCAACATTGAACTCACCCTACCACTGGATAACATCACCATTACACAGCCTCAGATAGGCGATAAGCGCAAGCTCCTGAACCTTTCGCTGAAGAATGTCATGTACTTGCGCAAAGAGAGGGAAGGCCGACAGGAGCAGAATAAAGGCCTAAGCGAGCAACGTGAAGTTCGCGTGTTAGAGACGTTGAAAAAGGACCTTCGGCTAACAGAGCTGCCTCGCCAGATCGAATGCTTCGACAACTCCAACTTTCAGGGGGATAATCCGGTTGCATCAATGGTGTGCTTTAAAAACGGCAAGCCAAGCAAAAAGGACTACCGCCACTTTCATATCAAGTCTGTCGTTGGTCCCAATGACTTTGAGTCAATGTACGAGATTGTCACCCGTCGTTACAAGCGACTTATAGATGAGAACCAACCTCTTCCCCAACTGATCATTATTGATGGAGGCAAGGGCCAGCTAAGCTTTGCCGTGAAGGCGCTGAAGGACCTCAATCTTTGGGGTAAGATAGCGATTGTAGGTATAGCCAAGCGGCTGGAAGAAATCTTTTACCCAGGTGATAAATTGCCGCTTTACATTGATAAGAAGTCAGAGTCCCTTAAACTGATTCAGCGCCTGCGTAACGAAGCACACCGTTTTGCTATCACCTTCCACCGTTCCCGCCGTGATGCTGGTACTCTAAAGACTGAATTGACTGATGTGAAAGGTATTGGACCTACCACTGCTGATGCGCTTCTTCAGAAATATAGGTCCGTAAAGAAGCTCAAAGAACTCTCTCTGGCAGAATTAGCAGAGGAAGTAGGCCAACGCAAAGCGCATATCCTTTTCGATTATTTTCATAAGGTTGAAGGAGCGCCTTAGTTCGGGGCTTCTGCTTTCTTATACTTTCAAACAGAATTGCCTTCGAACAGTATCGATGTCAGTTCCTTGATCTGCTCTTATTCTGCCTCCTTTTCATTTGCTATCTGGAAATTTATACGCAGATAATATATAGCTTTAGCCTATCTTATACCTGATGCCAGCAGAATAGCTATACCTTACTTCCAGGAGTAATTACCTGGTCATGGCTTGGCCTAAAACAAAAAAGGGGGAAATCTTTTCAGATCTCCCCCTTTCTTATGATTGTCTTGCAATTAGTAGCTCCACAGGCTGTACTCGTACTCGATCAACGCTTCTAGCGCTTCTTGAGCGGCTAACAGGCCTTTTTTACCACCACCATAGATATCACCCAGTGCTCTGTCGTTCGGGTTAGATATTTTGGTAATGTAAGAGCTGAACAGCCAAAGATCGAATGCATCAGCCAGATTCTTGTGCTGAGCATCGTTCTGCGCGTTGTACCAGATAGCAGTTTCAGGGTTGTTTCTGAATACTTTCACCAGATCGCTCATTTTAAAGCTACCTACTGTCTGCTCAAAACCCAGTGGGTTAAGTGTAGCAGGCACTTTAATGCTGATCGTCTGAATGTCGTGGTACATACGGGAACGCTTCTTATCAAATACTACGTTCTCTTTCAGCTCCAGCAGGTATAGCTGCTTTGCAAAAAATTCATTGCTTACGGGAGCTGCATCTTGCGTAGCAGTTGTACCAAGGGCAGCACCCCAGGCATCCTCTTCTTCCTCTTCCTGACCAAAACCAGCTGCGATTTCCTCCTCTGTCAAACCACCGCCCATATCTTTGCCGGTCATGTTTGCGATGAATTCCTCTCTGGATAAAGGTACATTTACAGAGTCTGTCTTATAGGCCACCAGTTCGCCGCTTTTTACAGCGTCGATCAAAACTTTGGTGATCTCTCTGTTTTCAGAAAACAAGGGTCTGTTTTGCTTTTCGCGCAAGTCGATCTTACGCCAAACCGTTTTCTTAAACAATACATCAGACTCCGGAATAGGTCTTGCTGATGGATTACTGGACTGCGTGGTAGACACTTGCTGTGCTACTGCTCCGTAAGAGAGCATCATACCAGCTGCTACACCTATTACTTTGATAAGTTTCATACTCCTGTAAGCTTCTAATCTTAATTAGTTAAGTGGGATAGTGAAGATACCGTCGCCTGTAGGTTTCGCATCAACTGGCGCTCCCTGGTAGTTCAAACGCTTCACTTGCAATACCTCGATGGTTACGCGGTCACCTTTTCCAGCTTTTGCTGCAAAACGGGACAAGTCACCAGTTGGGCTCGAAAACTCAGCCTGATCTACCGGGTTTGAACCTCTAACCAGGAATGCTCTCCACTTCGTTACTCTATAACGTGCTTCTTGTGGCAAAAATTGCTTGAAGCCTTCGTCAGCGATCGCCTGTATCTCAACCGATCTGATACCTTGAGCCGGTAAACCTCTCTTCTGGTCTACTGGTCTGCCATTCACTACAGTCTGCAAAGACGGTCTTGGTACCGGGCGAACTTTGAATGTTTCAGAACCGATTGCATTACCACCGCTGCTTACGTTAAGCTTCACTTCAGTAGTAGTTGGGATAATGGTTACCTGACCTTTCTTAGCACCTTTGATGGCAGAACCACCAGAAGCAGAGAAGCTCGGATCATATACAGCACCCAATGCAGGAACCTGTACATTCAGTTCGTTCGCACAACCCAGGTATAGCGCCTGAACTGCAGCTGACTGCACCTGGATAACTGGCTTCGCTACGATATACTCTTCTGTTACGTCTAGTACTTCCTGCTCACCGTTTTTGTCGATGATCACCTGACCTTTCCAAGTCTGCTTAGAGTTACCGTCAGCGTCGTAGTTGTTTGCTGCAGCAGTGAATTCAATCTGGCCTTTACCGTCTACTACATTGATCGGCTTACCCTGGAACGTCATCTTTGGCGTGATCGCGTCAGATGAGGCAGCAATAAACATATCAGCTTTATACTTAGTACCGGCAGCTACTGTCTTAGACTCAGCTCGTGCCATCGCGAAGATCTTTTCGAACTTGATGATGTCAGCACCAACTTTTTGCGCCAGGTTCTGCAGAGCATCTGCCTCGTACTTCAGTACTTCGGCTTCTTTCTGAGAAAGAGTTGCAAGCGCTGCCACCAGTGGGGTAGCTTCAAAGTTCAGCTGAGCAAAGTCTTTGTTACGCTGAGCGCGGTCTTTGGCAGCCATTGGGTCAGTCTTTCCGTCACGAGCCAGGATGTCCGGCATGTTTTGGTTGTACTGCTTCATAAACTTTGCATAGTTGTTCAAACGCTGCTCCAGCTCATAAGCCGCACCGTTTTTAGCACTTGCAGGCCCAATCATGGTAATAGCTACCAGATCCTCGGCACTAGGGTTTGCATATCCGGTTTTCTCTTCGTTCTCACCCCCTGTTTTTTCAATCAGTGTGTTACGAAGACCACGGATATACTCTACCAGCTCACCTGTCTCTTTTCTAACAGCATTGGCACTCTCCAAAACAGTTTTGTCCTTGTCTCGGTTACCGCCTTCGCTGACCTTGGATTTAATATTCGTTACAACTCCGCTGTTATCCTTTAAAGTTTTATCGTTGACGTCTTTGAGACTTTCATCAATAAACTGAAACTTTAACAGGATAGCAGAGTTCACTTGCAGGGCGAGAAGTGCGGTCAGTACAAGGTACATCATACCGATCATCTTCTGCCGTGGTGTCTCTTTTCCTCCAGCCATTTTCTACTTAGTTACTGTTGTTTTCTTGTTGATTTAGGAAATGCGCAATTAACCTTTCATGGCTGTCAGCATGTTACCGTACACTGTGTTCAGTGAGTGTAGGTTATGCGTCAGTTTAGAAACTTCCTGCTTGAACTGCTCCGTGTCTTTGCTGGCGTCAGTCAGGTTTTCCATGGCCATGCTCAGGTTTCCGTAGAACTTGTTCATTGCTTTCAGGTGAGTGTTGGCATCCTGAAGCTCCATTTCGTAAACAGCATTTAAAGCACCTAAGTTTCTTGTCATGCTCTGTACTTGGGTATGATACTCTTGTGTATCGTTAGCGGCAACTGCCATTTGAGACAGTGCATCTGCTGTTGTAGCATAAGCCTGTGTAATGCGGCCCAGCTCGTCACCAGCAGCTTTCACACGTACACCATACTCATTAGTAGCAGCTGTAGCCTGGCTCAAGTCAGCCATTTGTGCTGCAGTTTCGCTCAGTCTGTTCAGGCCCATGCCCAGTGTGTTGATGGTAGCTGGCGTAATGTCAGCGTCACGCATCATTTTGTCAAGTTCCTTTGTAACGGAAGTGTTGTTGTTCGACGCTGTTGTTGGGATAAGCGCCTCGCCAGTGTAGTCATCGGCCAGTTGTGGGTATACTCTTGCCCAATCCGGATCGTGTGGCTGTGGCTGGAACGCACTCAGCGCGAAGATAACGGCCTCTGTACCAAGACCTACGATCAGCATGATGTCGGCACCTGCCCAGTGCTGAATTTTAAACAATGCTCCGATAATTACGACTGCGGCACCAAGACCATAGATTTTGGGCATCAACACGTCGTACAAGAAACTGCGACCTCTAGCTTTGCTCATTTTGTTTTCAAAAATTAAATGTGAACGATTGGGTATTAAATTGTTAAGTTTTCAACTTTTAGAACACTTCGGTGGACTATCTGAACTCTCTTCCTGAAGAGCGTCCCAGGTAGATCATCGCGTTGCGGAAACCGATGTATGACCTGGCTGAGTCCTGATATTCGAAGTTACGGGTACCAGTTTCGAGGAAGTATGCAATATCTTTCCAGGAGCCGCCTCTCACTACTTTGCGAGGCTCGTTGTCATCATAGTAAACAGGGTTCAAGTCCCAGGTAATCGGAACAGTAGCATCAGCGTAGGCATCTTCGCACCACTCAGATACGTTACCGGCCATGTCGTACAGGCCAAAGTCGTTCGGGAAGAACTGGGCTACAGGAGCCGTGTAGGTAAAGCCATCGCTGTAGTAGTCACCACGGCCCGGCTTAAAGTTAGCCAGCAGACAGCCTTTGGCGTTACGCAGGTATGGACCACCCCAAGGGTAGGTTGACATATCGCGGCCCCCTCTCGCTGCGTACTCCCACTCTGCCTCAGAAGGCAGACGGAATTGCGGCATTGGCGCCATGCCGTTATCGGCATTGGCCTGGTTCTTATGCTTCGTTCTCCAGTCTGAGAAATACTTGGCTGCAAACCAGTTTACACCCACCACCGGATATTCATCAAATGCAGGGTGAGAGAAATAGTATTCCATCAAGGGATCACCCATGTGGTAAGTGAAGTCGCGTACCCAAACGGTCGTGTCAGGGTATAGGCTTGTCATCACGAAGTCTTCGCCCAGAACATCGATCGAGTCATTGACCATTACCTCGATAAACTGACGGTATTCGTTGTTGGTAATCTCGGTTTCGTCCATATAGAAGCCACCAATTGTCACCTGCTTGTTCAGGTTCGCCATAGTTGCCGCTATATCCTGATCTGCCTGACCCATGTGGAAAGTTCCGCCCGGAGCGGCGATCATGCCGTAGGGTACAGCCTGTGGATTGTAGTCTGGTCGATCCTCTGCGCCCACTAGGTCGCCTTGCGGTCCTCTTCTTAACCCACAACTCGCAAGCAGTACCACCGCCAAAGCGAAGGAAGACAGCTTTAATAGTTTGTTCATGATGACTTTGGAAAAAGTAAATTTTTTAGCAATTATTAATGCACACTATTTCTGGTGTAGCAAATATATTGAGAATTAGAAATAAAACAAAAACAATTGAAATTCTCACTTATTAATAATTTTCAAACGGTACAATATCAAGAATATTATACCATATACAATTTATTTTAACTGTATTTTTTCAAGAATACAGCTTTTCAGCGATAAATACAATATCCTGAATATTTATTTTGTGAAATTATAGCGAGGGGTTCGCACTGGAGGCCTGAACCGAACAACTGGCTCAGGTAATCGGTAGGAGACCATCACTTCGTGTGATGTTGGGGCCTTGGCCTCTTTATTAAATGTTGTGAGATCTAATGCATATCCTACCCGCAGCGCGTTGTCCTGCAACATCGCTATACCCACAAGCGCACTAACAGCTTCCTGATGCCGAAAATTCAATCCGCCCCAATATTTTTCATCAAATGTTATACGGGCGCCTGCATCAAACGAAAATGTCTCTGTATCATGCTTTAAGAGGGCTGTTGGAGTAAGCACTAATTGGTTGGTGAGCGGCAAATGGTAGCCACCTGTCAGGTATAGGTGGTTCTCGCCTACAACGCGGCCACCTCCTGTGTTATCCACGTTCATAAACTGGTAGCTTGAACCCAGCAAATTGGTCACGCCGCCTCCTGCATAGAACTGCTCGGACTCATACCAAACCCCTGCCCCCATGTCGAATTTAGAGTCGGAACTGTTGAAGGGAATGTTCGGGTCGCCCTCATCGATAAAACGGTAGCTGCCCTTTCTTATATTATTTATATTGCCCTGCAGGCCGATGCCCAACTTGCCTTCGCCCACATTCAGGTGGAAAGAGTAAGAAATGGCCGCCTGTTGTATACGGGTGTTGGCGATCTGGTCCTGCATGAGGGTTATACCTAAACCGCCCTTTAAAAGGCGTACTGGGGTGTGCGCTGTCAGGAGTAGTGTGCGCGGCGAACCACCATCGTCAAACGAGGCATCGTAGTTCAGCCACTGGTAGCGGTAGATAGATTGTATTTCCGGGCGGTTGGTTATACCTGCGTAAGCCGGGCTGATATACATGCCGTTGAATCCGTAATGTGTAAATTGAGGTTGTTGCTGCGCCCAGGAGTTCAGGTGGCAGATTAACAACAACAAAACGACAGGTATAATCTTTTTCATAGAATGTTGCAGCCAAGCAAACGTTAACTGGACGTTAAAGAGCCAGAGTTGAACCAAATATATATATTAAACAGTAAAACGCAAAAGCAAGCAGATGGTTGATTCTACTTGCTTTTGCGTTTTACTGTTTTACCCGACCTTTAAATAGGTTCGCTTATTTCTTCTGGTTCTGTATGTATACCTCTATGGCTCCCGTCATGGAAGGGGCGTTTGGCATTGGCGCTTCTATGTCGAGTTCCAAACCGGCATCGCGTACCGCTTTGGCTGTGGTTGGGCCAAAAGCCGCTATGCGGGTGTTGTTCTGCTTGAAGTTAGGAAAGTTGATAAACAGCGAGCTTATACCTGAGGGGCTGAAAAAAGCAATGCAGTCGTAGGTCACATCGTCCAGGTCCGACAGGTCGGCTTCTACTGTTTTGTAAATGATAGCCTCCGTGTGTTTGATCTTATTCGTTTTCAGGAAACCCGGAATATCGTCTTTGCGGATGTTGGAGCAAGGGTACAGGAAAGTTTCGTTCTTGTGCTTCTTGATCACCTCAAACAAATCCTTGGCTGTTTTCTCGCCTACAAACAACTTACGCTTGCGCAGGGTGATGTATTTCTGCAGGTAATAGGCCGTCTGGTCCGAAATACAGAAGTACTTCATGTCAGCCGGCATCTCTATTTTACTTTCCTGGCAAATTCTGAAAAAGTGGTCCACGGCGTTGCGGCTGGTGAAGATCACGGCCGTGTGCGAGAGGATGTCCACTTTGTCTTTGCGGAACTCTTTGAAGGAAACAGGTTCTACCTCGATAAACGCCCTGAAATCCACCTTAATCCCGTACTTGTCTGCTATAGAGAGATAGGGAGAGTTGTCGGTAGTAGGCTGTGGTTGCGTCACGAGAATGCTCCTGATCGGAATTTTATGTCTTTCAGGATTTGCCCAAGCCTTTTCTTTGCTTTCAGCCATAGAGTATGGAAGTCTGTTTATTATATATTAGCCGCCTGCCGAAACCGTCGATTTTGTGTTTTTAAAAGTTAAACACGATAAACTTCAGCATGATGGTCAACGGAATCACTTCTGTGGCGCAAAGGTAAGAAAATAAATGCAAATTTATCACAGATGTCTGCTTATTTACTGTCACAAACACACGAATAACCGTGATTACCAGCAGCAAAAGGACCGCCATGCTCGAAACTGTGAGTACGGCATCGGGGGCTACGTGGTTAAGCGACAGGTATAGCAGCATAACCACTGGTAGAAAGAGGCCCAGAAACAACAGAGAACGCAGAAACTCACTGAATTGGACCTGCACAATCTGCTCTAATCCGAAAATATAACCCATCACTTTCAGGAAAAAGTACTTTAGCAGGACGACCGCGAAGATCAGGAAGGTATAGAACAGGATCTTGGTCGTTATATCGGCCTCTGACACCGGAAACAGGCGGTTGAAAATGCGTACATGCTGCACATTGGTATGGATGGCCGCAATCAGCAAGGCCATGGACATGGAAAAGGCGATGATAAAGAGCATGCCGGACCAGGTGCTGAGCGGTTTTGCCAGGATGCCTTCGTCCAGCGACCGGGTGCGCCAGAAGGATTGCACCCCAAACACCGCCTGAAAGTCGGAGGGGAACGTGGTTTTCAACCCGCCATACAGCAGCCCGATCAGCAGCGTGAAAATGATGAACGCATTCTGGTTCACGTACTCGCGCAATCGTACCGAGAAGCTCCCCTGCATGGTTTCGCTGTCGGGTCGCTCTGTCTGCACCCGGTTGCGGAAAGAACCTATGTTGGGGTGCTGCGACGGATGCCATACCGACAGCAGGTAACGCCCGTTCACCGGCTTCACCCGATTGTTCCACGTGGCCAGGTCGAAGGTATAGGTAGAAGTAGAGTCTGCCGTGAAGATGAGCTGATTGTTCAGGAAAAGACACAAGTCTTTCTGGGCTGTAAATTCAATCACAAAAGGCTTGGCAGGCGCCATGGTCACCCATTGATGTACCGCACTGTAGCCGCCGTGCAGGGTCGCAGCATAAGGCACCAGGTCACTGGAGCCGGCATCGTATACCTGCCAGTTACCATTCAGGGTGTTCTTCTGCTCCAGTGGCAGCACCTGTGCCTGTAGCGGCCAGGTTAGCACTAAAAGCAGTAGCATCAGCCCGAAGCTATACCTTATGCGGTTTGTGAAATTCACGGTCAGGGTGAAAAATTTGAGAAGCTATACCTTAAGAATGCAGCACACCCTGCATCTGCAGCATGCTGATATCGATGAGATGCTCATCAGTGATTGAGTCAGGCACGAAAACAAAGCGCTTGTCATAGATCTTGCCATCGATGTAGTAGCTTACCCAGTACTCGTTGTTGAGCTTGAAAACTGATGGATCAATTACTTCCACCTGCACAAAGCTTTTGGCCTTCACACGCTCAAACATGTGCCGCAGCACCGATGTTTTTACCTCTTCGTCCTTTATGATGCCATAGCCTTTGGATGTGACAAACACATTTTCGAGGGCCTCACTATTGTTGTTGATCAGGTATACGTTCCAGATGCGCTCCTCCGGCGACTCGCCCGTGAAAGCAATGGCCACGGCCACACCCTGCACCGGGGTAAAATCTATGTCCTTCTTCATTTAATCTTTTGTAATGCTTGCCTCAAAAAGGGTAGCCAGGTGGCTCAGGAGTTTTTCTTCTACTTCTGCCATCGGCAATTCGCGGCCCAGCTCTTTTGCCAGCGACGTTACCTGCTTATCAGTAATGCCGCAGGGCACGATGTTATTAAAATAGTCTAAGTCGGTGTTGATGTTGAAGGCGAAACCGTGCATAGTCACCCAGCGGCTGCACTTCACGCCCATAGCGCAGATCTTGCGCGGATTCTTCTGCTCCACATGGTCCAGCCATACGCCGGTGAGGCCAGATATACGACCGGCTTCTATACCATAATCTTTCAAGGTCAGGATGATCCCCTCTTCCAGAAAACGCAGGTACTTATGTATGTCGGTAAAGAAGTGGTCCAGGTCCAGAATCGGGTAGCCTACGATTTGTCCTGGGCCGTGGTAGGTGATGTCGCCGCCACGGTTGATCTTGTAGAAAGTAGCCCCTTTGGCTTTGAGCCCCTCTTCGTTGATGAGCAAGTTGGACTCATGGCCGCTTTTGCCCAAGGTATAGACGTGCGGGTGCGAGCAGAAAAGCAGGTAGTTTGGCGTCACCTCCTGCGCTTCGGGTGCAGCATTTCGGTTGCGGGACTTCATATCCAGTATACCTGTAAAGAGCTTGTCCTGATAATCCCAGGCCTCTTTGTAATCGATCAGCCCCAGGTGCTCAAATTGTATGGTCTTGTTCTGTGACACGTCTTTTCTCCCTTCTCTCAAGGTATAGCTCAGGGCTAGCTACAATACCAACCGATACTCTATACCTCTAGTTTTCAACAAAGATACGGTCGCTTGCGGGCATACGCAAACAACTACTCCGGCTGCCGTAATAAAACCAGCGGCCGCTCTTACAAGTTTAAAGCTCTTATGATGACACCGCAAGCACCACACCTCTCTACCGGCGCCAACGGCGAAGACCTGGCCTGCGACCTGCTGCACCAGAAAGGCTATCACATTTTGCAACGCAACCTGCGCATGGGTAAAGCCGAGATCGATATTATTGCCCGCCAAAATGATGTGTTGGTGTTTGTAGAAGTGAAAACCCGAACCAACGATGAATTTGGTTACCCGGAGGAGTTTGTAAACCGCCGTAAACAGCGCATGATCCTCAACGCGGCGGACGCTTATATCGTGAAAACAGGCTGGCAGGAGGACATTCGCTTCGATATTATTGCCATCACGATGAGCAAACCGCCGGAACTGTTCCACATCGAAGATGCCTTTCATTGATTCAACGACATTGTATCTTGTGCTTCTTCTAAAGTTTCACAGAGCGGCTACTCCCTGCTTATTTCCAGCTATATGCAGCCATGTTCGCAATCTTCCTTACAGCGTCATCAGACAAGAACGGGTACTGCTTCTTAAGACGTTCTACAGCCAGGTTATAAGCGGTATTAAGCTCCAGCGTCAGCCAAAACTCAGACTGGCTTGCAAAATCATAGATCGATATTATCCCATGCAGTATACCTTGGCCATACTGCAACTCGATTTCCTGCTTCGTCTCCGCTGTCCACCATGTTTTGAGATGCGCACTGATCGCCTCATTGATTCTGCTTTCGTCGGTTGTAGACATGATGTAGTCGAAGTGAACTGGTAGCCGAAAATGGGGAATAACTTTACAGAGAGCAGTAGGCTATACCTATACCTTAACGGCTCGAAGCCCGCTTGTCCAGCTTGTCTTTCTCGAAAATGAGGGTACCGTGGCGGTCGTATTGCTTCACCAGGACTGGCTCTGCCTGTGGTTCGTAAGGTGTTTTGGGGTATTGGTATTCGAACTGGCGGCGTGCCCTGAAGTCGAAGTGCTTCACCCAGAGACCTACTTTGCGGCCTTTCTGGTACTGTCCCATCCACTCGAGTTGCCCGTTCTCATAAAAGCGGTAATAAGTCCCCTGAACCTCGCCATAGGCATAAGGGATCACTTCTTTTATCTTTTTGGTGCCCTCGTAATACTTCACCACGGCATCGCGCAGGTAGCCTTTCTCAAAATGCTCCTTTGCCAGCAGTATACCATCGCGGTTGTAGCGTTCCCAGCGCAGGTGTTTGGTGCCGACATAAAAGTAGCCTGCTTCGATTACCTCACCGGCCTGCTCTTTTTTGTAAGGACCATGCAAAACTTTGTGCTGCTCCGGGTCCAGTTCGCCGCGGCTTTTGTAGAGTTTGCGACGCTTGGTATCGTAGTAGTATTTTTCGGGAGCATAAGGATCAGGCTGCTGAAACTCTACTAGGTAACTGAAGGATTCAATTACCTCCCGGGGACCACGGCCACCCGTCTTCACGTAGCCACGAGCTACCCTGTCGCCCATGAAGTAGCGCTTGTCGGCTTTCTTCTTGCGCTTTTTTGGTTGTTTTTCCTCTACCTTATCCAGCGAATCGCCTATCTGCACAGTAGGCTTGGCGGTATCAGCCAAAGCAATAGCATCAGCTTTTGAGCTCTCTTTTTCAGCGGCCCGGCTCAGGTTGTAGTCGCTGTTGTAAGCCGTGGGCTTGCATGCCGCAACACCCAGCACCACAGACAAAACAAACCCGACAAGATAGAGCATGTGCCTCATGTGTTTTCGTTCAGATAAATGCACTTCTGTTGTTTCCAAAAAGCTATACCTTGTTTAAGGTAACGTAAATATGCAGATAAATCATATACCTGCCAACTACCGGTCTGCCAGGTATAGTCCCTATAACTTTAAGCCCGGCGCCTTAGTTCACCAAAAGCCCCTCAAAACGAAAGCGACACCCAGTCAGGTGCCGCTTTCGTGCTGTTAAGTGTAATTATGAAAAGTACTGTTATTCTTTGTCGATCAAATCCACGCTGCGCTTCACGAAGGCAGTCAGAGCTGAGCCGGAAAGCATGTTCTGCGACAACAGGGCCAGATCGAAGGCCTGACGGGCGATGCGCTCTTTGTTGTCGTCTTTCGCTTTGAGGATGCGCTGGTTGATGCTGTGGTTCGCGTTGATGGTCACGTTATAAGTGTCCGGCATGTTGCCCATGAACATCATACCGCCACCGCCACTCTTGCTCATGTCCTTCATGCGGCGCATGAATTCCGGCAGTGTAATGATCACCGGCGCATCGTCCGGAGCCATCGGCGCTACTTCCACCTGCATGTTCTGGTTGCTGATAGCCGTCTCATAGATCTTCTTCAGGTCCTCTTTCTCGGTATCGTTCAGTACACTCTCTTTGGTTTCGTCTTTCTCGATCAGTTTGCCGATCGTTTCAGAGTCCACACGCTTGAGTGAAGTCTTCTCCAGCTTCTGCTCCAGCATGCCGATAAAGTGACTGTCTATAACCGAGTCAAGCTTGAGCACATCGTAGGCGCGGTTTTGCGCGGCTTCCACGAAGGCGTGCTGCTTGTCGGCGTCGGTGGTATAAAGCATCACCAACTGGTCATTCTTGTCGGTTTGGTTGGCCTGCGTCAGCGCCCTGTACTCCTCTAAGGTATAGTACTTGCCCTCGGTGTTCTGCAGCAGCACGAAGTCCTTGGCTTTTTCATAGAACTTGTCATCGCTCAGCATGCCGTACTTGATGAACACGTTGATGTCTTCCCAGTTGGTCTCGAACGTGGCTCTGTCCTTCTTGAAGATCTCGTTCAGCTTATCGGCCACCTTTTTGGTGATGTAAGTGTTGATCTTCTTCACGTTGGAGTCGGCCTGCAGGAACGAGCGGCTCACGTTCAGCGGAATGTCCGGCGAGTCGATCACGCCGTGCAGCAGCATCAGGAACTCAGGCACCACGTCCTTCACTTCGTCGGTAATGAACACCTGGCGGGAGTAGAGTTGAATCTTGTTGCGCTGTATCTCGAAGTCGTTTTTCAGTTTCGGGAAGTAGAGTATACCTGTCAGGTTGAACGGATAGTCCACGTTCAGGTGAATCCAGAAAAGCGGCGCTTCTGAGAATGGGTATAGCTCTTTGTAGAAGTTCTTGTAATCCTCGTCCGTCAGTTCAGACGGTTGCTTGGTCCAGATCGGGTTCGGGTTGTTGATGATCTCACCTTCGAACTCCACCGGTACTGGCAGGAACTTGCAATATTTGTCGAGGATGGTGCGGATGCGGGCTGTCTCCAGGAATTCTTCTGAATCGGAAGCCACGTTCAGGATCACGTTTGTTCCCTGGTCTTCCTTATGCGCCGGAGCGATGGCAAATTCGGTGCTGCCGTCGCAGGTCCAGTGCGCTGCCTCTGTGCCTTCTCTGTACGATTTAGTAACGATCTCCACACGATCAGCCACCATGAAGGCTGAGTAAAAGCCCAGACCGAACTGACCGATGATCTGGTTCTGCTCACCGGCATCCTTGTAGCGCTCCACAAACTCAGTAGCTCCCGAGAAGGCGATCTGGTTGATATACTTCTTGATCTCCTCGGCTGTCATACCGATGCCGTTATCTGAAATTGAAATGGTTCGGGCATCTTTGTCCACTTTCACCACTACTTTCAGCTCGCCCAAATCACCTTTGTACTCGCCAATGGCAGACAAACGCTTCATTTTCTGAGTGGCGTCCACGGCATTACTCACCAGCTCACGCAGAAAAATCTCGTGATCGGAGTAAAGAAACTTCTTGATGATCGGGAAAATGTTTTCGGTGTGAATCGAAATATTACCTCTTTCTTCCATGTGCTATACTTTTAAAATCTATCTTTTAATAAGTGATGTCTTTGAAACCAATGCCTGCAAAAAGGACAAGGGAATTCCTGCCCAAGCGCTTTCAAATCCTGTTCCACAGGTATAGAACCAGCCTGTTTGTGACAGGTTGTCAGAAAACATCCGCTATACCTTCTGCGTTAAGGAGCACACAGGTATAAAACTTGTTGTTTTGGCATGATTTCGCTGTTTGCTTTGGCAACAGATTGAACCTGAGCAAGCGAAATGTTTAATTGTTGATACAACAATGTTGAAAAACGATTATCTTTGTTTTATAGCCTTGCTTTAGGTGTACCGGTTCACAACATATATCGCCCTTTTTCTGCTGCTGCTGTTCACGCGCGCCATGGTGCCGGACCAGTTGCTGCTTAGCCTGCACAGCCATGCCCACACAGCGCATAGCCACCCAGGCGACCAGAAAAACGCGCATGTCGAGAAGAAGCACAACCACTGTCCGGTCGAGGATTTGTTTGGAGCGCCCTATCAAAGCGCCACCACAGTCTATACCTTTGCAGCACCTGTTGTACTCACAAAGTATACCGCCCGGTATACCCAGTACTCGGCTTTTAATTCATTTGCCCGCCTCAAACTTCGCGGCCCGCCCGCACTCGGCTAAACCTTTCGCTTTTTTTCCGGTCTTACGGCGTGTCGCCTCTCCCGACACCTGTCTTTAGGCTGGTTTATCAGTTTTGCATACCTGCTGCCCTGATGCGACGCTGTGTGCTGCCTGCTGGTATCCTGTTTATTTTCCTGGCATAATAGCTATACCTATACCTGCGGTTTTTTTTCAGCCGACGGGTTAGAGGGACGCTGTAGTCTATACCTTATACCTAAATTCTAAACATTCTGTGTTCAGATCTAAATGCATTTTCCTGCTGTTGTGGCAGTTACTCCTGATTGCTCCTCTTGCAGTGGCGCAGGAGCAGCTATACCTGGACGGCGACAATCCGGAACAAGACTGCGGCCTGACCCTCTCGGGTAAGGTGCTGGACCACGACACCCGGGAACCACTGATCGGCGCCACTATTTATATAGAGGAGCTGCAGCGGGGCACGTTGTCGGATGAATACGGCAACTACCATTTTCACCATTTGTGCCGCGGCAGCTATACCTTAAAGGTGACCTACATCGGCTATGTAACGGAAAGGCCTTCGCTTCGGATGACCACCTCTACCGTGCGAAACCTGACCCTGCATATCGATGCGCAGCAACTGGAAGCTGTAGAGATTACCGGAAGCCGCCTGCAGGAGCAGGCGCAGGCAACCGAAACGCTGCAAGGCCGCGAACTGGAGGAAACCCGCGGACTTTCGCTGGGCGAGTCGCTGAAAAAGCTGACAGGAGTAAGCTCTGTGCAAACAGGCCCAACTGTTTCCAAGCCTGTTATACATGGCCTGTTCGGCAACCGCGTGGTGATCATGAACAACGGTGTGCGGCACGAATCGCAGCAGTGGGGGAACGAACACGCCCCGGAAATCGACCCGCTGAACGCCCAGCAGATGCGGGTGATCAAAGGGGCGGCGGGGGTGCGCTACGGCTCCGATGCCATTGGCGGCATTGTGCTGGTAGAGCCTAGTCCGTTACCGGACTCTGCAGGTATAAGCGGCGAGTTTACCCTGATTGGCAGTACCAACAACCGCATGGGCACGGTAGCCGGCATGGCAGAGGGCAGGCTTCGGCAGTTGCCGCTGAGCTGGCGCCTCCATACCTCTGTTAAGAAAGCAGGCAGTGCGCAGGCTCCCAGGTATAACTTAGACAACACAGGCTTTGAAGAGCAGAACTTGGCAGCTACCCTAGGCTATAAGCGGCAGCGCTTCGGGGCAGAACTCTACTATAGTTACTTCCACACCAAGCTGGGCTTTCTGTCATCGGCGCACATCGGTAACCTGACGGATCTGGCCAACGCTATCGGGCGGGAACAGCCGGAGGAGACGGGCAGCTTTACCTATACCATTGCCCGCCCTTACCAGGACGTGACACACCACCTGCTCAAGGCTAAGGCTTTTTACCAGACAGGTGAGGCCGGTGAGTTGCAGTTCACCTACGGGTTGCAGCAGAACGTGCGGCAGGAGTATGACCGCCACCGCAACACCGGCGACCGTCCGCAACTGGACCTGGACCTGCAGACGCACACGACCGAGCTGGTATGGGAGCACAAGCCGGTTGCTAATCTCTCCGGAAGCATGGGGGTATCTACTATCTGGCAGAATAATACCTATGCTGCCAACACCAGACCCCTGTTGCCATACTTTATCAATACCACGATCGGTGCTTTTATCTCGGAGAAATGGCGAAAGGATAACCTGCAACTGGAGGCGGGCATCCGCTACGACAACAAATCGCTCGACATTAAGCGGTGGAATCGTACGGAGGGCGTGCTGCGCCCGTCTTACACGTTTCATAACTTTTCCGGAAGCTTCGGTGCACTGTACGACCTGGGCTACCACGTTACGCTGAGTGCCAATGTGGGCTACGCCTCCCGAGCACCGCATGCTTATGAGTTGTTTGCCAACGGGCTGCACAACAGCGCGGCTTCTTTTGAGCGCGGCAACCCGGAACTGATTTCAGAAGATGCCGTGAACACGATGGCCACTTTCAATTACCATTCTAACCCCCGGCTGAACGGGGAGCTTAGTCTCTATTACAACACCATTAACAATTACATTTACCTGCAGATACTGCCAGACTATGCGCTAGGCATAGGGGGCGCCTACCTGCAGGCCGAGTACATGCAGGCCGATGCGCGTTTCTGGGGGGCGGACCTTAACTTGGACTATGCCCTGACCAACCGGCTGACGCTGAACAACAAAACGTCGCTGGTATACGCCAAGAACAGGGAAACAGACAGTTACCTGCCGTTCATTACGCCTGGCCGCACCGACAATACCCTTCGTTACAGCTTCGAGAACAGGAGTGCCTCCCGGCTATCTGACAGCTACCTGGCGCTCGGGGGGTTGTATGTAGGTCGCCAGGGCCGTTCTGATGCGCAGTCTGATCCTGTTTTAGCCGCACCTGATGCTTATTTCCTGCTGCACGCCGAGGCGGGCACGCAACTGCAGTTCGGGAAGCAACAGGTGGAGCTAGGTATAGTGGGCAGTAACGTGCTCAACACCAGCTACCGCGATTATCAGAACCGTCTCCGGTACTTTGCCGACGAGATGGGCCGCATGATCATGTTCCGCATCAAGGTCCCGCTGTAGTCACCTTTATTTTTAGAGATTCAATTAATTAAACCTAAAACAGTTTAGTAATCATGAAAAAATCATTCAGACCATACCTCGCTTTTCTGCTAATGGGCAGCTTGCTCACTTTTTCGGCTTGTAAAGATGAAGAGGATCCGGAGCCAGACCACGAGCACGATGTGGTAACCACTGTGACCCTGACGCTTACACCTGCCAATGGTGGCCAGGCAATTACAGCTACTTGGGAAGACCTGGACGGCCCGGGCGGCAAAGCTCCGGTAATAGATCAGTTAGTGCTCAGCGCCAACACCACATATACAGGCTCCATCGCCTTTGCCTCTGAGGAAGCGCACGGCGATCACCACGACACGCACGATCTGACAACGGATATTCGTGAAGAAGGAACAGCACACGAGATTTTCTACCAGGTGACGCCACAGAGTCTGGTTTCTTTCAGCAAAACCGATAAGGATGCCAATGGCCGCCCGATAGGTTTGGAAACATCGGCAACAACCAATGCTGCTGGAACAGGAAAAGTACGTATTCTACTGAAGCACCAGCCGGGCACAAAGAGCAGCACCAGCAACGAGAACACCGGCGAGACGGACGTGGATATCACGTTTAACACCAAAGTTCAGTAGCCTTTAGATAGCTGCATAACACAAAAAGGGGGAGCCAGTCGGCGCCCCCTTTCTCATTCATCACATAGGACTAAATGATTGAGTTGTGAAAAAGCGGCTTCCGGTTTAGCAGTGGGCCTTTATAACTACAGCATTGTATTTGGCGTAAATCCGCTTAACCAGCTGCCTGGAAATGCACTGGCACTTGCAGCGCTCCATCTTCTGAATAAAACACTATATTTAGCCCCTGATTAACTGGAGAATCCTCACGAAACTAAAAAGCATGAACAAACTACTCAGACCATATCTCGCTTTCCTGCTGATGGGCAGCCTGCTCACTTTTTCTTCCTGCAAAGATGACGACGAGCCAGGTCCGGAGGATGAACAGGAGGTAATAACTGCTGTCACCATCTCGCTGACCCCGACCGGAAAAGGTCAGGACACAGAAGCAACCATCAGTACCCTGACCGGTACACCGGTACAGAACGCACCGCTCACACTTCGGCCAGGCACCGAATACACGGCTGTGGTGACCATAACCGACGAAAGCAAAAACCCTGTAGCCGATATGACGGCAGAGATCAAAAACGAGCGTGACGAGCACCTGCTTGTGTATACCTTCACACCGGATGCAGGCAGCAATGCGACAGTAAATGTGGCCATCACCGACCTTGATCAGAATAACCGCCCTGTCGGGCTAGAGTCTACTGTGACAACTGGGTCAGGTATAGGCAATGGCAAGTTAAAAGTAGTATTGAAGCATCAGCCGGGAGGTCTCAAAACGGGCACCAACACAACTGTCGGCGAAACGGACGTCGATGTGAGCTTCAATGTGATCGTGACGAACTAAGCGCTCTCTCAGAACTCATAAAAAAAGACCGCAGCAGGTATAGTCCGCTGCGGTCTTTTGATTTTTGGTGTCAAGTATAGAACATGATCCTTATCTGTTGTCCACTAGCGCTATACCTGTTCGAGGTTAGTTGGCTTATACCTTATCTGCCAGATACAAGTCGGCAAACTGAACCAAGCCGAATTGAATACGCTCAAAATCTACGTTATAACAACACTAGCGGCCAAGGAGTTGTTGCCCCATCAGCATCTGAATGGTTTTGCCGATGCGGTTGGCACGGGTTTCAGGTCGTTTGGCTTCCTGCACGGCCAGCACGTGTTCTTTGCGGTGCGTAAAGGCCAGCTTCTCAAATGTCTCCAGCAACCCAGCCGACTCCAGTGCTTCGCGCAAGTCCTGCGGTATTTCTACTGTTCTGTTCTTGCGGTCTATACCTGGCGCATCAACCCCAAACTTAGACGGCGCGCTTCTTTCGGATTCGTGTTTGAACCGCAGCGAAGACCATGTATCATCTATCGCCACCTGCCTGACCGCAGCGTATCCTAAACCTGATACCACTTCCCAACCGTTATCGCGGTTCAGATCCGATTTTATACCTGACGATTTCTTGGGATAGGCTATCCAAAGCTGCCCATTTGGTTTGAGGGAAGGCACGGCAAGTGGCACGTAGTAGTTGAGTTCGCGACTATCGGTGGCAAACACCTGAACGGCATCATAGGCTATACCTATAGCAGGTGTACTGTGTACGTCTATACCCTGGGCCGTTAGAGCCTCCGCTATACCTGCCTGTGCATTGAGCACCAGCACCTGCCACTCTGCTTTTAGATTTAATTTATTGGCTATGTCCTGCATCATCGTATACCTATTAGAGCTCTAAACTAACAGAAAAATCGTAATTTTGAGTATGATCATATACAACGTAACCATCAATATCGACAACAGCGTGGCCGAAGAGTGGCTGGACTGGATGAAGAGCACGCACATACCGGAGGTGATGGCCACCGGCTATTTCCTGAACAACCAGATAGCCCGCCTGCTGCACGAAGAGGACAATGGCGGCACCACTTACGCGGTGCAGTATACCTGCCGCAGCCTGGAGGACCTGGAAGAATACCAGCGCGACCATGCCCCCGCCCTACAGGCGAAGGCACAGGAGCGCTACCCGGAGAAATACGTCGCTTTCCGCTCTTTGCTGGAAATCGTTGGCCGGGATGTGGAACGAGAGTAGTAATCAACTACTGCTGATAAAAAACTGGCCCGTGCTTAGGTATAGCACGGGCCAGTTTTTATCTGACTGCGTAGTGCCAGAATGCTTATTCAAGGTATAGCTTCACCCAATGGACCGCGAACAGCACACCAACAAGGCATAAACTACCACTCTTTAGTTAGCGCTGTATCCTTTGATTTGTTCTTCGTTGAAGTTACAGTTGATCCATTCGCCATCCAGGTTGGCGCCTATCTTTTTATAGAACGCGATAGCCGGCTCATTCCAGTCCAGCACTTGCCATTTCATGCGTTTGGCACCGATTTCCTTCGCCTCTTGGGCGACGGCGTTGAATAGCATTTTGCCGATGCCGCTACGGCGTAAACGCTCGGTCACCACCAGGTCCTCTAGGAAAAGCATCTTCCCTTTCCATGTGGAATACGCCATATAGTAAAGTGCTATACCTACTATACCTTCTTCGGCCTCGGCCACAAAGAACTTAAAAATCGGGTTTTCCCCGAAGCCGTCCCAGTGCATATCCTGAACCGTGTTGGTCACTTCATCCGGCGCCTTCTCGTACACAGCCAGCTCTTTTATTAAATCGTGTACCTGAGGCAAGTCGTCTATGGTTCCTCTTCTGATGTTGATCATTTCTGAATTGTTAATTGCTGTTTGTTCATTGTTACCCCTTCTGCCCCAATGACGCCAACTTAAGGGCTATTCTATCATTTCGACTTTTGGGAGAAATCTGAAATGTAGTTAAGGTTCTGAAATAATCCAGATCTCTCAATTCTTTCGAGATGACAGTTTAGATTCTCTATTCCTGAAGTTGATAGCATACTTTCTTGCCCCTAAACGAAATCTTCTTGCACGATTCGGACAGGTCTACAGGTTCTCTATGCTACCTGAATCTTTTAAATTATCAAACTCCCCGACTTTCTAGCTCCCAAACTTCGTCTTCGCCTGTACCAGTTCTTTACCTGATTCGAGGCTTGTGAGTTTGTGCAGGAACGTATTAGCCTCTTCGGCTGGCCCGGCGGTGGCTACTACGGAGTCACCGATGGTGGTTTCGGCCTTAAAGATAATGTCTATTTCCTGTAGTTGCTGCTTTTCGAGCACTTCTACAGGTAGCGTTTCGAGTACCCATTGCAGGTAGCGGGTGTTGGTGACGTGGCGGTTCAGGTCGATGTCGTGCCAGCGGACGGGCATTTGCTGCTCGTAGCTGACCTGCTCCAGTTGCGGCAGTTTGCCTTTGGCGAAAGGCAATGGCTCCTGTCCTGGCACTACTTCTATGGCCGTGATAAAATCGGGCACCGATACCAATTGGCGCTTCACTACGTCCATCACCAGCCATACGCTGGTTGCCTGCCCCAAGAGTTCGCGGTCGGCGCCGTATACCCTGAAGTCGCGGTGTAGGAAGACTCGCTCACGGCCCGAGGCCCAGGTCTCGACGGTTATCTTTTCACGGTGCTTCGGGTAGCGGAACATCTCGACACGCATGCGCTGCAATATCCAGGTGAGACCGCGCTCCAGCAACTCATACATCGAGATACCCATGGTAGCCGTGTTGTCCCAGGCGGCTTCCTGCATGTAGCCGACCAGCGCCGGCAAGGTCGCCTGACCGTTCAGGTCTGTTTCGGTTGAGCGCACGGTAAATCCGCTCTGTCCTGTCGTTGATCTCATAGCATGTGGGGTAGTTCGCTTTGCAAGGTACGCAAGAATCAGGGTTGGGGTCAAGCCAGGTTATAGCTGTAATAAAGAAGCACACCTACTGCAGGTGTGCTTCTGTTGTATATTGTTATGCTGTTTATAATGTTAGTGAGATCGTCCAAAAAAGACCCCTGCACTCATCGCTATCATCATTAATAAGTAAAACGCCAGCATAACTATTGTCAAAATACCCAAGAGCTTGAAAAGCGATTTCAGGTTTTTGAAGGCGTGCGTAACTGTCGCTTCATCGTCTCGGTCTAGTCCTGCTAGCATCTTGGTGGAAAACCTGTGCAGGTATAGAACCGGCAATAAATAAAGCGCCCCAAAAAGCAGATAAAACAGACTCAGGAAGGCCTCACTGATCGCTCCACCGCCAAGGCTAGTGCCCATGAATAAAGCCATAATCCCAAACAGGACCATTAGGCCAACTCCTACAAAACCAACAATGGCCAAGAACTTGCCCCACCTTGCCGTGTTCTGCAGAAAATCTCTTGACTCTAAATTAATGCTTAACCCTTGAGGCTGCTCGTTGTAAAATTCTGTATCCATTCAGTTATCGTTTAAGGTTGGACGACTATCTAAACATAACAATATTCCTATATAAATCAAATAAACTTCCTGACCGGCACTAAAAATAAAAAGCCAGCACTGCATCGCTGCAGCACTGGCTTTTCTGGTTTCAAATATCAGCTATACCTGTTACGGCTGCTGCTTGGCATACGGGTTCACACCCATGTTCTTGTACATGAACGCCCAGGTATCGGCCCACTCCTGAATCACCAGGGAAGTCGGCTTGCCGGCACCGTGGCCTGCACGCACATCTACCCGGATCAGGTATGGGTTGCCCGGAGCACCTTTGTCCTGTAGCTCAGAAATGAACTTGAAGGAGTGCGCTGGCACCACGCGGTCATCGTGATCGGCTGTTTTCACCATTGTAGCAGGGTATTTTACGCCTTCTTTGATGTTGTGCAGCGGCGAGAAGGTATAGAGGTTCTTGAATTGTGCTTCGTCGTCAGAAGAACCGTACTCCGGTACCCAGGCCCAACCGATGGTGAACTTGTGGAAACGGAGCATGTCCATTACACCTACGGCAGGAAGGGCTACTTTTGCAAGTTCCGGACGCTGGGTCATGAAGGCACCTACGAGCAAACCACCGTTCGAGCCACCACCCACGGCCAGTTTCTCGCTGGAGGTATACTTGTTGGCAATCAGGTACTCTGCTGCCGCGATGAAGTCATCAAACACGTTCTGCTTGTTCGGCGTCATACCCGCCTTGTGCCAGTCTTCGCCGTACTCACCGCCACCGCGCAGGTTCGGCATGGCGTATACGCCGCCGTTCTCCAGCCACAGCATATTGGCAATGCTAAAGCTTGGCGTAAGCGAAATGTTGAATCCACCATAAGCGTACAGGTAGGTCGGGTTGTTGCCGTTCAGCTCCAGGCCTTTCTTGTGCACGATGAACATCGGCACTTTGGTACCATCTTTTGAGGTATAGAACACCTGCTTGGTCTCAAACGCCTCCGTGTCAATGTCTACTTCTGTCTTGCGGAACAGCGTTACTTTGTTGTTCGGCACATCGTAGCGGTAAATGGTTGGAGGATAAGTGAAGGACGTAAACGTAAAGAAGGTCTCTTTGTCGTCTTTCTCACCACCAAAACCGCCTACCGTACCGATTGACGGCAATTCTACTTTATTCAATTGCTTGCCGTTAGTGTCGAATACCACCACTTCGCTGGCGGCATCTTTCATATAAGAAGCAATGATGCGACCTCCTACGAAGGATACGTTGTTCATCACATTCTCATTCTGCGGCACTACTACTTTCCAGTTCTGCTCCTGTGGCTTCTTCGGATCGATCAGCACCAGGCGGTAGCGTGGGGCGTTTTTGTTGGTACGCACCAGCAGCTTATCACCGATGTTGTCCACCACGTTGTACTCCGACTCGAAATTATCGATGATCGGCTTGATAGTAGACTTCGGATCTTTCAGGTCACGGTAGTACAGGGCGTTGGCACCGCTGGCACCTTCCGACACGTTCAGGATCAGGAAGCGCTCGTCGTCTGTGGTTTGGCCGTAGAAGTTGCGGAGCGGCTTGGTTTTGTCTTCGTACACGAGCTTGTCCTGGCTCTGCGGCGTGCCGATCTTATGGTAGTATACCTTGTGGTACTCGTTCTTATTGGCGAGTTTGTTGCCTTCGGTCGGGGCATCGTAGCGGCTGTAGAAGAAGCCGTCTTTGTACCAGCTCGGGCCGGAGAACTTCACCCACTCCACTTTGTCATCGAGCTTCTTGCCGGTAGCCACTTCCATCACTTCGTAGGTGTTCCAGTCAGAACCGCCGCTTGAAGTGCCGTATGCCACATACTTGGCGTCTTTGTCGAAAGCCAGTGCGGTCAGAGCCACTGTACCGTCAGTGGAGAATTTGTTCGGGTCGAGGAACTCTTTCGGCTCGCTCTCCAGGGAGTTCTGCACGTAGAGCACGCTCTGGTTCTGCAGACCATCGTTTTTGTAGAAGTAATACTTGCCGCCTTCCTCGAACGGGGCGCCATAGCGCTCGTAGTTCCAGATCTTGGTCAGGCGATCTTTGATCTGGTCGCGGAACTCAATGCCATCGAGGTAGTTAAAAGTTACTTTGTTCTGCGCCTCTATCCACTGGTCCACTTCTTCGTTGTGAGTTTCGAGCCAGCGGTAAGGGTCGGCCACCTTCGTTCCGAAATAATCGTCGGTGTGGTCTACTTTTTTGGTTTCGGGGTAATTTAGTTGAATTTCTGTTGGTGTGTCAGCAGCCGTTGCGGGCGCCGTTGTTGTGGTTTCGGTATTCATGCCAGTGGCGGTATTCTCGGTTTGGGTGGATTTGCAGGCCGAGACGGCGGTCAGGCCGCCTGCCAGTAAAAGGACAGTTGTTTTTTTCATACAGATTTATCGTTTGGACATAGGTCTAACATGCAACTAAGATAAACATTTTACTTCACAATAGGTATAATCGCCCTCTAGGTGCTCAAAATGGGCATACGATACTTCTCAGGAATCAGCAACGTATGCTCATAAAATATCTTTCCGGTCAGCACATACAAGCAATGCATCTGTGCACTACATTTGTTGGCTTTTTTTAAGAAAGCAGATTCTTTATATATGATAAACGAAGAAGAAGAGGGAGTAGAGTTGCTGCATTTCGAGCAGATTGCGGACAGATTGTCTGACAAGGGATATGCGATTATCGATAATTTTTTACAGCCGGACGAGGTTCGTAATTTGCTGGAGGTGCTGCAGCACCAGCATGAAGAAGGCACTTTCAAAAAAGCCGGCATTGGCCCCGCAGAAAGCGTTACAGTAAATAAACAGGTACGCGGCGATTTTATCCGCTGGATCGAGCCATCAGAAGCATTGCCTCCCACCCAGATTTTCCTAGACCGTATGCACGAACTACTGCGCTACATCAACCGCACCTGTTTTCTGGGGCTCAGGGACTTTGAATTCCACTTTACCGTATACCCTCCGGGCACGGTATACCAGCGCCACCTCGACCAGTTCAGGACCGATGACCACCGTCGCCTGTCGTTCATTTGCTACCTGAACGAAGACTGGCAGCCTGAAAACGGGGGCAACCTGCGCCTATACCTGCCTAACGGAGACGGTTCGGAAGAAGAAGTGGATGTACTGCCTATTGCCGGTCGCCTGGCCTGTTTCCGTGCTGACATGATCCCGCACGAGGTATTGGCCGCTAACCGCCACCGCTACAGCCTCACCGGCTGGATGCTAGACCAGCTGAACGAGCTGACGTTTTTGTAGGATCAATGCTTTAAGCGGGATACCAGGTTACTGCGCAAAATTAATTTCCGTGCTGTCACCGATGTTGAGGCTGTGGCTGAGGCCTTTGAAGCTGGCGTCGGAGCCGATGATGGAGTCGTGCATCACAGCGTTTTGCAGCTCGGAGTAAGCTCCAATAATAGAGTTGCTCAGCGAAGTGCGCGAAATAGTGGCGTTCTCACCAATGGCTACATTAGGCCCGATGATGGAATGGGTGATGTTGCAGTTAGCGCCAATGCTCACCGGCGGAATAATGATGTTGCCCGGATATTCTTTTGAGTAATCCATATCCCGAAAACGGGGGCGGCTCAGAATTTTGGCATTGGCTTCGAGTAGGGTTTCTTTGCGGCCGCAGTCAAACCAGTTGTCTACGTTCCAGGTCACCATTTTCTCGCCCTGCCGGATCATGTGCATGAGCGCATCGGTGAGGTGGTACTCGTTGTGGGTATGTATACCTTCGGTGATAATGTATTCGAGTGAGCTCACCAGCTTTTCAGGATTCATGATCTTGTAGAGGCCCACCAGCGCAAAATTCGATTTCGGAATCTTCGGCTTCTCCACCAGTTTCACGATGTACTCGTCGTTCCCGACTTCCGTTACGCCAAACAGCGAGGGCTTTGCCACCTTTTTCACACCCAGTACCGATTTAGGGGAAGCGATAATGGCAGGCAGATCCGCCTCAACAATGTTATCGCCGAGCATGATGAGCACGCTCTCTTCGTGGCGGTAGGTTTCGCGGGCGATCCAGAGGGCGTGTCCGAGCCCTTCGCGGGGCTCCTGCACTACAAACTGCGCCCTGATCTCAGGATATTTTTGCCGAACGTAGTTTTCCACCTTGTCGCCGAGGTAGCCAATGATGAATACATAGTCCTGTATACCTGCCTGTATGAGCCGCTCCACAATATGGCCCAGTATTGTGTTGTCTGCCACCGGCACCAGCGATTTGGGCTGGGTATGTGTGTGCGGACGGAGTTTAGAACCAACACCAGCAACAGGAATCACGACTTTCATATACTACACATTTGCAGCAATATAGTAATTTTTCGTCAAGATTTAGTGGATAAAGAGGAGGAAATGAGGAGGAAGTTTAGATGGAAATAATTGTCAGGAGCGAGGTATAGGGCTGCTATTACACGGAGTTACAGTACTAGAGAATTTACTGAGGCCGCAGGAACGCTTGCCATACCTGCCCCTCTTTATAAGGCGAGAGCCTTTATCTAAAAATGGGGTCTCGAATATTTTCAGTTTTTCAGGTATAGCTTCGTGGTTTCTTCAATCTAAGACGCTACCTTACTGAACATCCCCCTGCCCCTTCGAAGGGGAATTACCTCCCCTAGCCCCTCCTAAAAACAGGAGGGGGCCTTTCTGCCGTTGCCGATTTATTAGTATAAGGCGTTGTAGTTCCAGTCACACACCCCTGACAGGTATAGCAAGACTAACTTGCCCCTTCAACTATGAAACCAATAGCCTTCACCAGGTGCACCAAACGACACTCCACTGTTCGAGCGTTCAGCGAGTTTGGAGGGTCTTGATTTTTTTGCTTACTTTTTTCATCAAGGAAAAAAGTAAGTGCCCGCCGTACAGGCGAAACTATGAAACAATTCTGGTTGCTATACCTACAAGAAGCATCTGTTATGCCAAACATAGAGTCATAGCTTTACCTCCAAAAACCAATTTTACAACGTCATCCTATGTTTTCCGTAATCATATCGCTTAGCTTTGTACTTATATCGTATACAAACTATACCCCTCAATAAACATGAAAAAAATCTTCTTCTACCTGATCGGTTTCCTGATGATCAACTCGCTTTCGTCTTGTGGCTACAACACGATGGTGCAGAAAGACGAAACTGTGGAAACAGCATGGGCGAACGTGCAGAACGCCTACCAGCGCCGCGCTGACCTGATACCCAACCTGGTGAACACCGTGAAGGGTGCCGCTAACTTCGAGCGCGAAACCCTGGAAAGTGTGATCAACGCACGCGCCAAAGCCACCAGCGTGCAACTTAATGCGGATGACCTGACGCCAGAAAACCTGCAGCGCTTCCAGGCTGCCCAAAATGAACTGGGAGGCGCTCTGAGCCGACTACTTGTTTCGGTAGAGCGCTATCCGGAACTGAAAGCGAACCAGAACTTCCTGGAACTGCAGGCGCAGCTCGAAGGTACAGAAAACCGCATTTCGGTGGAGAGGCGTAAGTTCAACGAGTCCGTGCAGGATTATAACACAACAGTCCGGTCCTTCCCCAATAACCTGATGGCAGGCATTTTCGGCTTCGAACGCAAAGGCCACTTCCAGGCCGACCCAGGTGCCGAACGTGCTCCTACCGTGCAGTTTTAGACCTTAATTGCTAAATGGTTAAATTGTTAAATGGTTGGCTCGCTAATGATTTAACAATTTAACCATGCAACCATTTAGCCATCAACAATATGCCTAAAGATACCATAACCGACGCGGACGAAAAGGTCATCATGGAGGCCATACAGCAGGCGGAGCGCAACACGTCCGGCGAGATACGCGTGCACATCGAGAACAACTGCGAAGGCGACGTGCTCGACCGTGCCACCGAGGTATTTGCCCAACTGCACATGCACCTGACCAAGCAACGCAACGGTGTTCTGTTCTATGTGGCCATCAAAGACCATCAGTTCGCTGTGCTAGGAGATGCCGGCATCAACGCCATCGTGCCCGACCATTTCTGGGAAGACATTACGGCTGAGGTGATTTCGCACTTCAAAAAACAAGAGTATGCAGCGGGTCTTGCCAAAGGCGTGATCAGGGCGGGCGAGCAACTCAAATCGCACTTCCCTTACAACGACAAAGGCGATCTTAACGAACTGAGCGATGATATTTCGTTCGGAAAATAACACACCATGAAGCGATCTATTCTGTTCCTATACCTTGTTTTGTGTAGCACCCTGGCCTTTGCGCAAATCAATGATTTTCCGCCCAGGCCTAACCCACCGCGCCTGGTAAATGACCTGGCTGGCATCCTGAGCAAAGGAGAAATACAGTCACTGGAACAGAAATTGGTCAACTACAACGATACCACCTCTACCCAGATCGCCATTGTCACCATTAAATCCATAGGCGACTACGACGCCAACCAATATGCCGCCGAGTTGGGTGAGCAGTGGGGCGTAGGGGGCAGCAAAAACGACAACGGCCTTATCATACTGGTCGCGCTGGATGAGCGCAAAGTGGCCATACAGACAGGTTACGGCATGGAGCACATCATACCCGATGCCATTGCCAAACGCATTACCGAGCGCACACTTAAGCCGAACTTCCAACAGGGGGAGTTTTACAAAGGACTGAACGAAGCGACCAACCTGATCATTAGTCTGGCGAGTGGCGAGTACCAGGCCGACCCACAGGCCAGCCAGGGAGAAGGCGAAGGGCCTTCGCTGATGGCCATCATCATTATCGTCATTGTGCTGGTATTCATCATGTCACGCTTTAAAGGTGGCGGAGGCAGAGGAGGCCGTGGCGTGCGCACGCTCGGAGGACCAATTTTAGGTCCGGGTTCCTTTGGTACTTTCCGCACGGGCGGTGGCATGTTCGGAGGTGGTGGCGGCTTTGGTGGCGGAGGCGGAGGCTTCGGCGGATTTGGCGGCGGTTCCTTTGGCGGCGGCGGTGCCAGCAGTAGCTGGTAAGCCGCTATACCTGCTGGTTCTCTCCTAAACTCTACCACAACGTAGCCCATTTTCAACCTTTTGCAAGCGTTGTTGCCTTCTGTATATGATTCTGGCTTACTTGCCGTTACAGAAAGTATAGCTCCCCGAAAATCCGTATCTTTGCAAATGGAGGGGAATCTGCGCGTATGAAAATAAACAACGAAAACATTAAATCGAAGGTCGTCATCGGCTTCACGCTGGCACTTTCGGTGGTGGTTTTTGCCATTTACCTAACCTACAACAGCTTCACGCTGTTACTCAGCTCCGTTAACGTGCTGGCGGAACCAAATGCCAAGCTGGCCAAGCTGCAGCATACCCTCGCTGACATCGCCACGGCAGAAAGTGCTATCCGCGCCTATACCCTCACCACCGAGGACAAGCACTTCCGGGAGTACCTCGACAACCTGGGCAACATCAACAGCCAACTCGATTCGCTCTGTACCCTCATGCAGGATAATCCCGCTGAACTGGCTCAGATCGACTCGGTGTCTACCCTGCTGCTGGCTCAGCGAAAGAGCCTGGAGGAGCACGTGAACAAGAAAAAGGAGCAGCGCGGCAGCAACGCCTATACCGACAAAGCCCTGAAGCAGATCGCGTCGGCGGCTACCAGACAGCCTGCTACCACCACCATTAACCAGCGCACCAAAACAACCATATCCGACAGGCTGGCTTACAATACAGATACGGTAACGACAAAACCGCCACAAAACGAGAACAGGAAAGGCCTGCTGAACAAACTCTTTGGCAAACGAAACGAGCCAAAACAGCAGGAGGAGCCACCGCAGCCTATTGTTGTGCCGCAACTAAATGTAAAGCAGGAATATAGTGCCGATACCAGCAAAGCTGCACCAACCAACATGGCCTCTATTGCCAAGGTGCGCATTGTGCTCAAGGATGTGGAGCGTGAACTGCAAAAGCAGCAGGAAGCCATGGTGGCCAAAGAACTGGCGCTCCTGCAACAGGATAAACAGATTATGGACCAGGTGCGCCGCATGGTCTACGACCTGGAGCGCTACGAATTACAACAGGCCAGCCAGAATGCAGCGCAGGCACAGGAAGTAGCCAAAGAAACATCGCTTGTGCTTTTGCTGGTCGGCGTGTTCGGACTTGCCAGCGGCATCGCCTTCATTCTGATCATCCTCCGGGACCTTAGCCGTAGCAGCAGGTATAAAGCCGAACTGAAGCGCTCCCGCAAAGAGGCCATTCAGCTGGCACGCGCCAAGGAGGCCTTTGTAGCGAATATCAGTCACGAGATTCGTACACCGCTCAACGTAGTGCTGGGCTTTTCGGAGCAGCTGGGCCATACTCAATTGCAGGAGCAGCAACAGGAGCATTTGCAGGCCATACATGGGGCAGGTCAGCACCTTCTGCATATTGTAAACGACGTGCTGGACCTCTCAAAACTCGAAGCCGGCAAGCTATACCTGCACATGGCGCCTTTCGAGATGAAGCAACTCCTGGCAGAGGTGGAACGCACGTTCCGGCTCAAGGCCAGCACCAAAAGTATTGGCTTCTCCTGCACGATGGATGAACAACTGAACGGTTACCTGTCAGGTGATTCGCTGCGGCTCCGCCAGGTGCTTTTCAACCTGGTAGACAATGCCATCAAATTCACCCACGACGGCGAGGTACGTGTATCGTGCATACTCAAATCGCAGCGCCGTAATCGCGCCGTGGTGCTGATTGAGGTATCCGATACAGGTATAGGTATACCGATGGAACAGACCGCCCATGTGTTCGGTGAGTTTAATCAGGCCGATGATTCGATCATCCGGAAGTATGGCGGCACGGGACTGGGACTGTCGATCAGCAAGAAACTAGTGGAGATGCAGGAAGGCTCGCTTACGTTGCGCAGCGTACCAAACGAAGGCACCACCTTCAGCATTGTGCTACCGATGCAGCGGGCAGCAGCACCCGAAACCGAGCCTATACCTCAGCCGCAACTTTCGGCCACCAATGTGCTGGCAGGCAAAGCCGTGCTGGTAATTGACGACGATGCCTACAGCCGTACCCTGTGCCAATTGATTCTGGGCCGCAAAGGCATGCAGGTCACGCTGGCTAATGACGGACAGGAGGCGCTGCAACTGATCAAAGAGAAGCAGTTTGACATTGTGCTCACCGATATACAGCTGCCAGGTATGAGCGGAAAAGCAGTTGCCAGAGCGATCCGGAAAGAGAATCCGAGTATACCTATCATGGCGCTCACGGCCAACATCATGAGCAGTAACAAGCGTTTCTTTGCCAAAACAGGTATATCAGACCATTTGCTCAAGCCTTTCACCGAACAGGACCTATACCTGAAACTCAGCAAAGCACTGTCTACTCAGGCTATACCTGGAGCGACTCCTGAACCCGCAACTCTAATTGAAAAGGGAAAGGAAATAGAGGTGACAGGTATAGCAGGCACTCAAGGTATAAATGAACCTCAAGGTATAGCAGGCACATCTGGTATTGCAGAATCGGAAGCCAAAGCACAAAAAACGAACGAGCCTATACCTACCACCTATACCTTAGATGAACTTCGTACTTTTGTGGGGGATGACCAGGAGGCGCTCTGGGAGATTGTGGAGGTGCTGGTAACGGATAATCGCCGCTCCGTGGTGCAATTGGCAGCTGCAGCGGCAGCTTTAGACTGGAATCAGGCGGGCGAACTGGCGCATAAGATGAGAACTGCTTTCCGCCATCTGCAGGCTCATGCCGTGTTGCCTTCCATTGATGCGCTCGAGCAGGTGCTGCACCAACCGGACTTACCAACCAACAACCTGCCTGCTATAGCCAAAGAACTGCAGCACGAGGCCACCCTGGTACTCACATCACTCGAAACGGAGCTCAGCAAACGCAAAAAAACTGAAGAAGCCGCCGCTTAAGCCTCGATGTTATACTGTCGCATTTTGTTGTAGAGCGTCTTGCGGTCAATGTTGAGCAAACGGGCTGCTTTGGATTTGTTATACTTCACGCGCTCCAGCATTTCGATGATCAGCTCTTTTTCGCTGCGCTCTGTAGCGGTGCGCAGATCTGTCACAGGCAGGGCTACCTGCGTGGCATCCGGTTGCGCCACAATAGTGGTCGGCTCAGGTATATGGTAGGCGATTTCGGGTGGCAAATCGTCTAATGTTATTTCGGAACCTTTGGCTAGCAGCACAGCACGCTTCACCACGTTCTTCAACTCCCGCAAATTTCCCGGCCAGCTATACCTTTCCAGCGCCACCATCACAGCGGCATCAAAGCCTGATACGTTGCGCTCAAGTTCGTGATTGGCTACTTGCAGAAAGTGATTGGCAAACTGCAGGATATCCGCCTTGCGGTCGCGGAGCGGGGAAATATTGATCTTGAACTCGTTGAGTCGGTGGTACAGATCTTCCCGGAACTCGCCCTTGCTCACGGCCTGCACCAGGTCCTCGTTGGTAGCCACAATGATGCGCACGTCCACATCAAGGTCGGTGTTGCTGCCGATCTTGCGCACTTTGCGCTCCTGTATGGCCCGCAGCAGTTTCACCTGTATTTCATAAGAAAGGTTGCCGATCTCATCCAGGAACAGCGTGCCGCCATTGGCTGCCTCAAACTGTCCTTCTTTGTCGCCCATGGCACCCGTAAACGATCCCTTCACGTGACCGAATAGTTCGCTTCCGGCCAGCTCTTTGGACAAAGCACCACAGTCTATAGCGATAAAGGGTTTGTCGTGGCGCTTGCTGCGCTGATGTATTTTGCGGGCCACATACTCCTTGCCCGTGCCGCTCTCGCCTTCTATGATCACCGACATATTAGTGGGCGCAATCAGGGCGATGTATTCCTCTAACTGGTTGGACTGGGGGCTGGCACCCTTCACGAAAGTAAAGCCGCCCTGCGCAGGTATAGCGGGCTTCGTCGCGACATGGCCCTCACGCCCAAGGGTCAGGGCCTTTCGGATGGTCAATAACGTCTCGTCCGGATTGATGGGCTTGGCCAAGTACTCAAAGGCACCCATTTTGATGGCTCTCACAGCTGTGCGAATGTCGGCGTAGTGCGTCATCAGGATGACAGGTACTCGGGTATCGAGCACACGGATTTGCTCAAGCAGTTCCAGCCCGTTTTTGTCGGGTAGCCTGAAATCGGTCAGGATCAGGTCGAAGGTGTCGGCTTTGATTTGGCTGAGGCCTTCGCCGGCGGTATAGGCGGTTTTTACCTCATACTGCTGACGTTTCAGGAACGTGCTCAGCATCAGGCAAAAGGTAGGATCGTCGTCGATTAAGAGTATCTTGGGCATAATCATAAGCAATATACACAACCGCGGGGCAGGGGGAAAATGTTGCCCTAAAATAACGTGCTCGGCCGGGCATTCCGACTGTTTACCGAAAAGCGGCGCTTAAGGTTGGGTATAAATGCGGCGGTAGGGCGTAAAACAGAAAAGCCTCCGCTAGGCGGAGGCTCGTTCCATGATACTAGGGTCGCTAGTATTCAATCTATGTGGCTTATTTTTGGTCTTGGATAATGTTGCCTTTTTCATCAATGCGAACCTTGGCGCTCTGCTGCTGCTCGTTGGTGAAGAAGATTTCATACATTGTTTTGGCACCCTGGCCTTGCGCATTAGCCTGTGCGTTAACATTCTGCGCATTTTGGTTGGCCTGCTCAGCACGGTTCTCCATACCCTGGGCATTGGCGCCGGCGGCATTTGCATTAGGTGTTACGCGGAACACCTCTACAATCTGCCAGCTGCTGAATGCTTCGGCAGTCAGTGCCTGCTGTACTGGCTCCGGAAGCTCTTCCTTGGTAATGGCTTCGCGCTTCTCTTTATCATCCTGCGCTGCAGTCTGAGTGGTGGTTTGCGTCTGCGTTGCAGTTGTTACCTGTGTCTCAGTCTGCGCCTGCTGCTCGTAGTTTACCTGATTTTCAGTTTCAGCCTTCGTCTCAGTTTCTACTTCGGTAGTTTGCTCTACTTTCTGCTTCTTCTTCGACTTCTTCTTGTTCTTGTCAGTCTGCGCGTTCGCGTCAAGTGAGGCAAAGCCAAAGAATGCGATGGCGGCTGCCAGGTAGGATATTTTTTTCATAGTTTTATTCTGTCGCTCAAATTTAATTTTTCATTTGGCCTATAAGTCAAAACTATGCCAAAACTATATATTTAAATTAAATTACTGACAGACAGCGTATTGCACAAAAAAAGCAAAACTCCCCAAACTGTGGAATCCTCTGCGTAGTGTGGCGGAAATTCCACAGTTTGGGGAATACAAACTGGGTAATCAGGTATACGATGTGTTTATGCGCCCAGCATGAGCGCCAGTGCTATCAGAGAACCGAAGCCTATCCCGAAGCCTGCAGCCGCCTTGCCTACTTTACGTTTGTGCGCCTGCTTTTTAAAGGCATCACGGTAAACGGGCTCTTTCATTAGTTGATAATTCGGGTGGAACATGTTGTCCACGTTAGGCGGAATGGCGGCTGTTACGATGCCCGCCACTAACCCGACAGGAGGAAGCAAAAAGGTGGCACCGGCAGTACCCCAAAGTGGCCCCTGTCCTTTGTAATACAGCAGTGCATCGTGTCGGCCCTGGTACATGAGTTCTTCCTGGGTATAGGTACGCGAGGCCGATGCGCCTGCAGGTATAGCGGAAGCCGAGGCATACTCGTCGTTGCTTTGCGGCAATTGGCTGAGCTGTTGCTGCGAGGGCTGGGTTGCAAACTGCATAGAAGCCACATCGCCCCGGAGCACAAAACGCATAGGGCCTTTCTCTTCGCTCAGCATGCGGTAATGGATGGTGTCTTCCCCCACTTTCACAATCTTCCCGATTAACTCTTCACCGCTCTTCTTAACGATCAGATCCTGGCTGTAACCAAGTGTAGCGGTCAGTACAAAAAATACGCTAAGTACCGCTCTTTTCCATGTCATGAGGTGCATCATCCTGCTCTGGTAATTTAAGTTTTGTTTATTTTCAGTCTTGGTTTAGGAAGATACAAAGACTATTCCATTTATTATGGAATCACTATATTTTATTTTTCACGTAAAAAATTTCCCCGGCAGGGTATAGTTATCTGGCGTATAAAGCCGGAATGGCACAAACTTCCCGGCTGCGCACTCCCGAGATTTGCAAAGGAAGCCGGCAGCCTATACCTTTATACTATGAGCGAACCACGTAAAAAATTATTCCTGCTTGATGCGATGGCCCTGATCTACCGGGCGCACTTTGCCTTCAGCAAAAACCCACGCATCAACTCCAAAGGCATGAACACCGGGGCGGCACTTGGGTTTACCAATACCCTGGTAGAGGTGCTTCAGAAAGAGCGGCCCACGCACATCGGCGTCGCTTTCGACTCAGCGGCCAAGACCTTCCGCCACGACAATTTTGCCGCCTACAAGGCCAACCGACAGGCCATGCCCGAAGATATTTCGCTGGCTATACCTTACTGCAAGAAGATTGTAGAGGCCTTTAACATACCGGTGCTCATCATGGACGGCTACGAGGCCGACGACATCATCGGCACGCTGGCCTGCCGCGCCGAGAAGGATAACTTTGACGTGTACATGATGACGCCCGACAAAGACTACTGCCAGCTGGTGACCGAGCATGTGTTCCTGTACAAGCCTGCCTTCCTGGGCAATGCTGTGGAGGTATGGGACGTAGCGCGGGTGCTGGAGAAGTTCGAGATTGAGCGCGTAGAGCAGGTGATCGACATACTCGGCCTGCAGGGCGACGCCGTGGATAACATACCCGGTATTCCGGGCATCGGCGAGAAAACCGCCAAGGCCCTGATTCAGCGCTTCGGCTCTGTGGAAAACCTGATCGCCAATGCTGATCAGCTCAAAGGCAAACAGAAAGAAAACATCGTGAACTTTGCCGACCAGGGCATCATGTCCAAAGAGCTGGCCACCATACATTGCGACGTGCCGGTGCCCTTCAGCGCCGAGGCTTTGCACTACGACGGACCCAACGAAGAACAACTGGCCGAACTGTTCGCTGAGCTGGAGTTCCGTCAGTTGATGCAGCGTGTGCTGGGCATTGCGATGGCCGATGCACCGGTAGCAAAAACCACTGCCAGACGCGCCAAGCCAACTAACCAGCAGCAGACCTCCCTTTTCGATACAGCTGCCGCTACCGCCATTGCCGAAGTTGAAGATGAAGCAGGTATAGCCACCGAACATGTGCCGTTTGCGCGTTTCAACAATACGGTGCAGGACTACCACCTAATCGACACGCCGGCCCTGCGCCAAAGCCTGATCCGCTACCTACAGAAGCAGCAGGAGATCTCCTTCGATACCGAGACCAGCAGCATCGACCCGATCACCGCCAAGCTGGTGGGCATGTCGTTCAGCTACTTGCCGGGTGAGGCCTATTATGTGCCCGTGCCACCCGACAATGAGGAAGAGGCCATGCGCATCACCGCCGAGTTTAAGGATGTGCTCGAGAACCCGAACATTGCCAAGATCGGCCAGAACATCAAGTACGATATCCTGGTGCTGAAGAACTACGGCATCGAGGTGAGCGGCCCGCTGTTTGACACCATGCTGGCGCACTATCTGCTGGAGCCCGAGATGCGCCACAACATGGATGTGCTGGCCGAGACCTACCTCAACTACAGTCCTATCCCTATCACCGACCTGATCGGCCCGAGAGGCAAGAACCAGATCACGATGGCCGACCTGAAGCCGGAAGAGGTGAAAGACTATGCCTGCGAAGATGCCGATGTCACATTACGACTAAAGCACTACTTTGAGCCGCTGCTGCAGGAGCAGGGTTTGATGAAGCTGTTCAACGAAGTGGAAAACCCGCTGGTGCAGGTGCTGGCAGGTATAGAGAAAGAAGGTATCTCGATCGATGCTAATGCGCTGGCCGACATTTCGCTGCTACTCGAGCAGGAGATCAAAGGGATTGAGACCCGCATTTTCGAACTGGCCGACACGGAGTTCAACATCGGTTCACCGAAGCAGCTTGGAGAAGTGCTCTTCGACAGAATGGGACTGCACGGCAAAGCCAAGATCAAGAAAACCAAGACCGGCCAGTATGCCACCGGAGAGGAGATCTTGTCGAAACTGTCCGGTGAGCACGAGATCGTGCGCCTGATCCTGGACCACCGGGAGCTTTCCAAACTCAAGTCAACGTACGTGGATGCGCTGCCGCAGCTGGTTTGCGCGCTCGACAACCGCGTGCATACCTCCTTTAACCAGGCCGTGACCGCGACGGGCCGCCTGAGCTCGACCAACCCGAACCTGCAGAACATCCCGATCCGAACCGAGCGGGGCCGTGAGATCCGCAAGGCCTTTGTGCCACGCAACAGCAAACACCTGATCATCTCGGCGGACTACTCCCAGATCGAACTGCGCATCATGGCCGACTTCAGCGGAGACCCGACCATGAAAGAAGCCTTCCGAAACGGACTCGATATTCACGCCTCCACAGCCAGCAAGGTGTTCCACGTACCGCTCGACCAGGTGGATAGCGAGATGCGCCGCAAAGCCAAGACGATCAACTTCGGTATCATCTATGGTATTTCGGCTTTCGGCCTTTCCGAGCGCCTGGGTATACCGCGCCGCGAAGCCGCCGACATCATCGAGGCTTACTTCCAGGAGTTCCCGGCCGTGAAGGAGTATATGGACAGCGCCATTGAGAAAGCGCGCGAGCAGGAGTATGTGGAGACCCTGCTGGGCCGCCGCCGCTACCTCCGCGACATCAACTCGCGCAACGCTACCGTGCGCGGCTTTGCCGAGCGCAACGCCGTCAACGCCCCGATCCAGGGCACTGCCGCCGACATCATCAAGATCGCGATGATCAACATACACGAGTACCTGCGCCATGAGAACCTGAACACCCGCATGATCCTCCAGGTACATGACGAACTCCTCTTTGATGCGCCTAAAGAAGAGGTGGACATTGTGACGCCGAAGATCGTGGAGCTCATGACCAACGCCCTGCCGCTGAGCGTGCCGATGGAAGTTGGCTTAGGCGTAGGCAAAAACTGGCTGGAAGCACACTAAGGTATAGCTGGCTTATACCTGTTGCTATACCTTATAAAAACAGAAAGGCGCCTTCCGATGCGGAGGGCGCCTTTCTTGGTTTGAGTGCACGGAAACCTCAGGAAATTAAGGTAGTGCTACAGTCTTATACTGTGTCTCGTCTACTTTAGGAATTCTAGCACCGTATTTTGTATTAATCACATTAATGAACTCATTGGCTACGAGCGCGGCTCCTCTAGGAGTGAAGTGAATACCATCGAGGCTGAAAATATTACCTGTCACGAAAGCTGAGTTATAAGCTACACCATTCTGAGCGAAGCCAGTAGACAGTCTAGATAGATATGCGTTGAAGTCGCCGTGTGCTAGGCCTTTAGCATCTGCAACTGCTTTGATTGACGCATTGTAGCTGTTCGTATGGTCTTTGATAATTGCCAGCTCAGCCTCAGACAGCACCAACTGATCAGGAAGCGGAGTGCTAGAGCCACCACCTTGACATTTAATAAAGTCTGACGCAGGCAGCAGAATCAACTCATTAGGTGTTGCCTTACGTGGAATGCCATCCTCGAGTACTACCAAGGCATTTGCACCAGCTTGGAAAGTAAGATGGCCAAGACCTTTTGCTGCATATCCAGCAGTAAGTTGCGCTGCCTGCTCTGCTGATAAAACAAGCGCGTTATAAGGAATAGTTGTAAAGAAAGGAATTTTTGTCACATCAGGAATATTCCCTAAAGCACCTTTGGCACCTTTGCTGGTAAGCTGATTTACTATACCGGCTATGTAAGCCGTAAACATATCCTTGTTTGTTGGATAGTCAGAGCTAGTTGGTGATGGAGTACCGCCAGCAAGTGCATACCCAAGCACGTCATTATTGCCAATCCACAAAGTGAAAAAGGTTGGATTCTGAGCCATCGCATCAGCTACCACGCTTGTGTTAGGAGATGATGCAAAGCGGGCGAAGAATGGGTTAGCTGTTGCTGGCTGCGTCATTAACCCTGCTGGATTGCCGTATCCAGGCGCTAATAAGTGGAATGACTTTGCACCTGGTACACCTAAGTTGTTATAGGGCCCCTGAACGGTTGGTGCTAACTGACCTAAAAAAGCCGGAGTAAGCGCAGCCGCATTTCCCGCTTCAACTGGCGCCAAACCAACGTCTCCTCTGCAATCAGGCTGTATACGCAACACCCTTTTTTGTGGCACCTCCACAATGCTAGGGTTTGATGGATTTGATCTAGGACTTCCAGCACTCACACCTTCCGGCATTAAAGGCTGTCTGAAATCAGAATTACCTCCTACTTGCTCGAATTGCTTGGCAAGGATAGCTGGGTAAGACGCCTGCTGTCCTTCACGGTAAAGCGCCCCGTCGGCAAAACCTGCTGTCAGGGAGTTTCCTAGCGCCACATAAGTACTAAAATCTGCCTCGCCCGAGCTAGCCGCAGGGGCATCAATCTCCGGATCGCAGCTTGTCAGGAACATACCGGCCATCAGGGCCAGTACACTCGATTTATAGAAAAACTTTTTCATATACTTTGCTAAAGAAAATTAGAATTTGAAGTTCAGGCCGATACCAGGGATATAGGCGACAGATTTAAAAGTACCCGGAACACCGTTTGACAGGTTAGCTGCATCCGTTCTCTCTTTTTTGTTAATGTACAGGAAAGAAGCGTCGATGCTGAAGTTCTCAGAAACGGAGTAGCCTATACCTGCAGAAAGACCGCGTGAGTCTGAATCCGGCGTCTCTGGCGTCAGGTAGCCGTCCTGCACAGGCGTTTTGTCGAGGTAGGCGCCGGCACGGAGGGCGAGGGCGTCTGTTGCCATGTACTCACCACCAATGCGGTAGATGAAAGCGTTGTCGTAGTTTCTGGCGCTCTCAGACACAAGTCCCTCAGGAGCCGGACGTCCAACAGGCTGGCTAAAGTCAAAGCGCAGTTTCTCGTAAGCGTCCCAGCCTACATGGCTCACGTCAGCAGCCAGCGTCAGGCGCTCGTTTGGCTTAAAACCTATACCTACCGAAAGGGTGGAAGGCATTGGCAGTTCCGCATTGAAGGTCGTGCCTTCTGGGAAGGTAGCACTGGCAGCAGCCGGAATGTTGCTGAACATCACATCGCCGCCTTCTACTTTCAGGTCTACTCTGGAGCGGTAGTTCACACCGATAGAGAGTTTCTCTGTTGCCTGGAAGAAGATACCTGCGTTAAAGCCAAATGCCGATTCAGCGCCGCCATCCAGTTCGATACTGCCTTCAGTGCCGTCCTGGTTTTGCACAGGCAGTGAACGCTGCAGGTTTACGCTTCCGACTACATAAGAAAGACCTATACCTATACCCAGCTTGTCGGTAATGGCGTAGCTAACGGTAGGCTGTATATAAATGGCCTGCAGTTTCAGCTGGTTCAGCCCATAACGGCCGCTCCACTCGTTGCCCCACTCCACGGTGCTGCCAAACGGGGTATACACCCCCAGGCCGGCAGAGAATTTCTCGTTTATGTTATACACGCCATACACCTGGAAAGGAGTTCCCAGTGGGTTATCCGTACGAGCCGTAACTCCTCCGGACTCAGGAGCAGAATGGGCAATTTTGGAGACAAGCGCACTACCGCCTATCGTCACGCCACTGTAGCCTAAATGGCTCATGGCACCCGGGTTGAAGAAAATGCTGGACGTGCCTGTCACTAGACCCGTACCCGTATGGCCCATACCGATCTGGCGCTGGCCAGCCAGGTTCACCTGGTATCCTCCGGCCATAGCTGTACCCGAAATCAGGGCGCTACCTAATAAGGCTAAGATTTTGCTTTTCATAAAATGCGACTTGTTTAAATGAAGGGTGTTAATAAGGTTAAACAAATATATAAAACATTCATACTTAAAAAGCGCTTGCCGCTCCTTTTTTCAAATAATATCTGACTTTAGTCGAAAAACGCCCGCCCATACCCCATACTGTGCCTTTAAAGGGCTATCATGGCATTTTTCCCTCAGCCGCCCCACCTCCCGCAGGCAATCTACGTTTACATACTCTCAACAGAATAAACCCATGAAGGAAATATATGACGTGATCATCATCGGAGGCGGCCCTGCGGGGCTTAACGCCGCCATGATACTGGGCAGGTCCCGACGCAAGGTACTTTTATTTGACAGTGGCGAACCCCGCAACCGTTGGTCCAGGAGCATGAACGGCTTCCTGTCGAGCGACGGCGTGAACCCTGGCGATTTTATCCGAAAAGGACGTGAGGAACTTAAAAAATACAGCATCCAGGTAATAGACCACCCAGTGACCGACGCCACATACAGCAAAGGCACCTATGTGGTAGAGTCCAACGAAGGGCACGTATACCACTCCCGCAAGCTGCTTCTGGCGACAGGCCTGAAGGACACGCTGCCGGAGGTGGAAGGTATAGAAGAGCTCTATGGCAAAAGCGTGCACCACTGCCCTTACTGCGACGGCTGGGAGAGTCGCGACAAAGCCATTGCCGTGTACGGCAAGGATCGTTCAGGTATAGGACAGGCCCTGGCCATGAAAAACTGGAGCGACGACGTGACCCTCTATACGGACGGCACCCGGAAGCTTAACAACAAGGACATGGAGCTGCTAGATCTGAACGGGGTGAAGGTATGCACCGATGCCATCGCCCGTGTGGAGGGAGAGGATGGCATGCTGCAGCATATCGTTTTGCGAAACGGGGAATTAAGACCGCAGGAGGCACTTTTCTTCTCAGGAGAAACCAGGCAACAGTCAGATATCGGCGAGCAGCTGGGATGTGAGTTTACCGGTAAGGGCGTGATCAAGACGCGGCGCCTGCAGCAGGCCAACATACCGGGTCTCTATGTGGCTGGTGATGCAGCCCGCGACATGCAGCTCGTGATTGTGGCGGCAGCAGAAGGTGCCAAGGCCGGGGTGGCCATCAACATGGAGTTGCAGCAGGAAGACAGGGAGAATCCTTAGACCAAGCTGGCAGTAGCATCGCTGGCCTCCTGAGCGGGGCTGGGCAGATGCTGCTCCACTGGCTGGAACAGGTGCTCCTCCAGGCAGTAACGGTAGCCCTCCACGAGCATGTGCATGATCAGGTGCTCCACGGCAATGGGCTGGTTCTCGGACACCTGCCTGGTGTTGGTGAACCGGATCTTGCTGGCATCGATGATCGTCACGACTCCTGTCCCGAACACCTCTATTTTATTTCCCTCTTTAATGATGATGCCGGTTTCTTCGCTCAGACCAACACCGACGTAGGCCGGGTCGTGCGCCACGGCGTGGGCCAGTCGCCCGAAGCGGCCGCGCTCCACAAAGTGCGTGTCGATGTACAGATGGCTGACAAACCCAAAGCCGATGGTGGTTTTCATCTCCCCTTTGATAAGCGAGTAGTGGCCGTAGCCGTCGTAGATCATACGATCTGACATGATGGCGGCGCCTGCACTGGTGCCCGCAATGATGATGGGTTCCTCGTGGTAGCGGCGGCGCATGATCTCCAGAAGCTGCGTGCCGTTCAGGAACTCAGTCAGGCGAACCTGATCGCCTCCCGTAAAGAAAATCACATCGGCCTGCTGAATGCGGCTAATGTACTCAGCCTGGTCCGCCGCATGGTTTTCATCGATCAGCATGAACTGCACTTTGTTGCAGCCCAGTTCTTCAAAAGCCTCCTTGTAAGCCAAGCCGGATTCCTGCGGCTCGGTAGCCGCCGTGGCGATCACTTCTATATTGGCATGCACCGGGCATATCTCAGACCTGATCAGCTTGATAAGATCATCATCATACCCTCCTCCGAGCGCTATTAAGGTTCCTTTGTACATGGGTATTACAGATTAGGTAGAAAGTTGCGCTCACCATACAGTAAGCGGCTGTATACTTTACAATTAAGTATCCGAAAAGATTTAAAACAGCGCGTAAATCCGCTTTTGCTATGTTCATTTTCGAACAAACACCTGTACGCTATTGGACGACTTTGGTAGACGGAACAGCGGTTTAAATTCACAATCTACTGATTTACAGCAACTTGAATCACTGGCACATAAAATGTAATATGCTCATCATAAATAAAAAAAATTTTAGAAGCACCAAGCAACCTTTTACCCTACTCTACTATCTATTAAGTACTTAGAACCTAAAACTCAAAAACTTTTAAATCCTTACAATTATGAAAATCATCATCTTATTGATCGCCCTGGTACTTGGCTTCGGAGCCACCTGCAAAAAGACAGCAGACGACATTAAAGTAGCCGCCGCCAAGCACAAACTGCACCTGGAGCAAAGAGAACTCCGCAGCTACCCTAACCTGTTGCCAGAAGTGCTGATCGTAGCACCAAAGGCCTGACACCCTGAGCACGTACAACCCTTTTACACATCATCCTAAAACTAAATCACTATGAAAATCCTGATTCTATTGTTCGGACTAACAGCAGCTCTTGGCACTGCAGGCAAGAAAACCGCTAGCGATGTAAAAGAGATCAAGCACCGCCAGGAAATGAGAGAGCTGGAGCGCTACCCCAACCTTCTCCCTGAAGTAGTCATTACCATCTCGCGTGACTCCCTGATGAAGTAGCATACCTGATTTTACCGATTCTTTAACCCCGCCATTAGTACCAAATAAAACCATGAAAATCATCATTCTTTTATTAGCGTTGGTAGCCTCGTTTGGCTTTGCCTTGAAAAAAACCATTGACGAGCGTGTGTTGTTGGCGGAGCACCTGCAGCAGGAGCGCGTTACCTTGCTGTACAGCACCCAAAACCCTGCATCCCAGCCTGTGGCCATGCTGTAGCAAGCCGCCTTACCAAGGGCCAAATGCTAGCTGTAACATGACCTATACCCCGGCCCAACACTTCTCCAGGTTCTATCTACCTACCAATATCACGCTCACTGCTAAGCTGAGCGACCACAAAGACACTGCCCTTATAACAACAATCGCCCGGCCTGCATGGGGCCGGGCGATTGCTGCTAGTTTTCTTTTTTCTTGAATATCTTGTTGAGGTCGATGCGCTTCTCAGGCTCTGGCTCCGGAACGGGCTCCTCCTCTTTGCCGAATGGCCATACCTTCTTCTTCGGTGGCTCCGGTTCTTTCTTTTTGCCAAACGGCCAGCCCGATTTTTCTTCCTCAACTTCTTGCTTGCCAAAAGGCCAGATGCTCTTCTTCTCTTTCTTCTCCGGCACAATTACGTAGCGTATCGAGATGCCCGTGGCCAGGTTCACCCAGTCCTCGTGGTTGAAGTGCAGCGCCGGCTTCACGTCAGCGGAGAGCAGAAAAGGCAGTCCGTTAACTTTATACTCCACCCCCACAATCGCATCCAAACCCGTAAACACGCCCTGGTCTTTGAGGTTGCCGATGTGCCCGCCGCCGCCCAGGTAGTAGTTGAAGCGCTTGCCCAGCATGGGCCAGTGCCGCTGGTAGAGCACCGTGCCGCTGTACTCCCGCGAGCCGACCAGGGCTATACCTTCGAGGGTGCTTTTCTCCGCGACCCGCTGTTGCAGGGTGGCCCCAAACTGGTCGCCACCCAGGCGTATTCCTGCCGCTGTTCTGTATTTCTGCGCCTGGCTGGCCGTAGCCGCCCCCGCCACCAATAGCATCGTAATAAAAATCTTCTTCATGTGTTGTCTTCGGAGTCTGCCTCCTGCCGCTGCAAATATCTTACCTATTCTGCAGAAAAGAACCAAACTGCCCAGCCTTAGCGCTATCTTTTTTGAGAGATGATGCAGCAAGGTATAGCGGACAGTCTTATCGGAACGTATGGTGAGAGCGGCTTGGTATACCTGTGCTAAAAGAAAGGCGCTATACCTGAAGAGCTGCCTCTAAAGATTTACTGAAAGACTAGCCTGTGAAATGAGCAATCGACTCTATACCCAGTAGTCGTTTTTGAGAATTTAAACGGTCTGCGAATCAAAACGCGGAGCCCAACTGCCCCTCCTATACCTTAGTAATCGCTTTTGAAACCGCCGCGGCTGGCTTTTTTGTCGGATTGGCGGCGCTTGCCTTCGAGGCGTTTGCGCACCGAGGCGCGGGTGGGTTTGGTGGCTTTGCGTTTTTTCTGGCGGGTAAGCGCCTGCCGGAGCAGCTCGTAAAAGCGCTCGATGCACTGCTCCTTGTTTTGCAGCTGGCTGCGCTCCGCCTGGCAAACCACCTGCAGGAAACCTTCGCTGTTGATGCGGTTTCCCAGCTTTTCCTGCACCAGCGCTTTCTCTTCGTCTGTCAGCAGTTGCGAATCTGCCACATGGAAACGCAGCTCGACCTTGCTGGCCACTTTGTTTACGTTCTGCCCACCTGCCCCGCCGCTCCGCGAAGCCTGAAAACTCAACTCCCGCTCAAAATCACGTTCTCTTATATCTGCCATATCGTTGCTATACCTTCCGAAACAAACTTGTAACCGCCTTTTTATTCCTGTTCACTAATAATTTCAGGCCAGTACGCGTCTTTTCATGTTTTTATGCGTCTTTTGTGAAATTTTTGATAATCCTATACCTTTTCTATGAAAAAGTTACGCTTTGCCTGTCTGCTGCTCATACTTTTTGCGCTTCCGCAACTCTCGCAGGCCGTCAACAAATCCTTTTACTTCACCACCTCCGACGGCGTGCAATTGTATGTGCGCATGGCCGGAGAAGGCAAGCCCTGCCTCTTCATCCACGGTGGGCCCGGCTCCTGGACCAAGTATTTCTACGCCCTGGGCGGCGACGTGGTGGAGCAGGACATGACCATGATCTACGTAGACCAGCGCGGCTGCGGTCGCTCTTCCAGTTCCGAAACCAAGGATTACTCACTGGCCCGCGTGGTGCAGGACTTTGAGGAACTGCGCCAGCACCTGGGATACGACAGGTGGATGCTCATGCCGCACTCTTTTGGCGGCACCATCGCCACTGAGTATGCCTACCAGCACCCGAAGCGTGTCAGCGCAGCCATCTTCGTCAACTCCACGCTATACCTGAACGATGCGCTGGAGAGTTATGTCAAAAATGGTGCACGCCTGCTGGGCAAGCCGGAGTCAGAATTCCGCAAAACGGCCGGCTCCATTGGCGAAGCGCTCAACGGCGTGGCCTCGCAACTTAACCAACAGGGGTTGATGTACAAAATGATGTACCCCAAGAAGGAGATGTTCGACCAGATGAACGCCTTGATGGACACCACCATCAACTGGGATTTCGGCAGCAAGGTATGGGACTTCCCTGAATATGCGCAGGACTTCACCATAAAAAGTGCCTCGCTCAAAATGCCAGTGCTCGTTATCTCGGGCAACAACGACCTGTCGGTAGGACCTGAGCATTACAAACTGTTCAAGTTCAGGAATGCCACCTACCGCCCGATGGACACCGGCCACTGCCCTTATCAGGAACAAACGGCGCTCTTTCACCGGCATGTAAAAAATTTCCTGGCGAAGGTAAAGTAAACGCATTGCTTAACCAGGAAAAGGAGCTGGCCTGTCCGAAGGTCAGCTCCTTTTTTGTGCCTGCCGCTCCTTCCGAAACCAAAGTGCAAAGCGTCGCCGTATGCCTTACTACTTAAAACCAAGCGGCTATACCTATGAAGCAACAAGACAACACACTCCGCATCGGCTACCACGCCTCGCACGAACAGTTTAAACCAAGCGAACTCCTCCGGTTTGTGCAAGAGGCCGAGCAGGCGGGTTTTAACGCCGCCATGTCTTCGGACCACTTCGCACCCTGGAGCCTCGACCAAGGCGAGAGCGGCTTTGCGTGGTCCTGGCTCGGGGCGGCTATGCAGGCCACCAAGTTGCCTTTCGGCATCGTCAACGCGCCTGGGCAGCGCTATCACCCGGCCATCATCGCGCAGGCTGCTGCTACACTGGCCGAGATGTTTCCGGAACGCTTTTGGGTCGCCATGGGCAGCGGACAGTACATCAATGAACAGATCACAGGCGAGCACTGGCCTGTCAAACAGGACCGCAACGACCGCCTCAAAGAGTGTGTCGACATCATCCGGGCGCTCTGGAACGGCGAAACCGTGACGCACCATGGCCTGGTAACGGTGGAAGAAGCCAAACTCTGGACCCGTGCCAAGGTAGCGCCCAAGATCATAGGAGCCGCCATTACCGAAGAAACAGCCGAATGGGTGGGCGGCTGGGCTGATGGCATGATCACTGTTTCGAAGCCACCGAAGGAACTCAAGAAAATGGTAGAGGCTTTCCACAGAGGCGGGGGCGAGGGCAAACCAATGTACCTGAAAGTGCAGCTGTCTTACGACAAGGACGAGAAAAAGGCGCTGCAGGGAGCCCATGAACAGTGGCGTTCCAACATCTTCCCGAGTGCCGTACTCTCCGACCTGCGCACGGCCAAACAACTCGAACAAGCGGCTATGTTTGTGCGCGAAGAAGACCTGCGCGAGCACGTGCGCATCTCCTCCGACCCGAACCAGCACGTGGAGTGGCTGCAGCAGGACCTCGACCTAGGCTTCAGTCAGCTGATTCTGCACAACGTCAACCTGGAGCAGGAGCGCTTTATCGAGGTGTTTGGTGACAAGGTGGTACCACAGCTTTTGGGCTAAGGTATAGCGCTACAACAAAGCCCCTCAGGCTGCTAACCTATACTTTATAAGCACGTTACAGGTATAACACGACTTGTAGAGACGCCCTATGAAATGGTCCCTTAACCTTGGCAGAATAGCGGGCATCAAGATTCTGATGCACTGGACATTCCTGATCCTGATCGGCTGGATCGTGTTTTCGGAAATGCAGCGCGGCTCCGACCTGGCTACCACCCTCCTGTCGGTTGCCTTTGTGCTGACCATTTTCCTGTGCGTGGTGCTGCACGAACTGGGCCATGCCCTCATGGCGAAACGCTATGGCGTGAACACCAAGATGATTACCCTATTGCCGATCGGCGGCGTGGCTAGCCTGGAGCGCATACCTGAAAATCCGAAAAAAGAGCTCATGATTGCCGTCGCCGGCCCTGCTGTGAATGTAGTAATCGCCTTCGTGCTTTGGGTCATTCTTCCTCCTTTGCGCGAGCTACCGGACGAATCGTTTTTCAGCCGCATTACGCCGGCTAACTTTCTATACCTGTTGTTTTTCGTGAACATGATGCTCGTCGTCTTCAACGCTATACCTGCCTTCCCGATGGATGGCGGGCGTGTGCTGCGGGCGCTCCTGGCCTTCAAATTGGGGCGTGTGCGGGCCACCCAGATAGCGGCCAACCTAGGCCAGATGTTGGCCATTTTCTTTATGTTCATCGGCTTTTTCTACAACCCTTTCCTGATCCTGATCGGCATCTTCGTGTTTTTTGGCGCCTGGTCTGAGAACATCGTGGTGCAGCACATCGAATTCTTGCGTGGCCACCTGGTGCGCGAAGGTATGATGACCAACTTCGTGACACTGGCACCTTCCGAAACGGTTCGTGATGCCCTCGGCAAACTCCTCAAAGGATCGGAACACGACTTTGTGGTGGAGCAGGATGGAGAGGTAATGGGCACGCTCACGCGCATGCAACTGATTCAGGCTGTAAAGGAGGAGAAGACCGAAAGCCCGGTGTCGGATATCATGACGCAGGAGGTAAAGGCTTTTAACGTGCAGGACAAACTGGCCGAGGCCTATACCGAACTACAGAAGACAAAAGCGCCCCTTTTCCCAGTGCTCGAAAACGGGCGGCTAGCAGGTGTGATCAACTCCGACAACATCAACGAGTTTATCCTGATAAAGTCAGCGCTAGCACATTAGCGCTCAAAACTGCTGCTCCCAGATGAAAGCTATACCTGACTTACTTCACCCGACACACAATTTTATTATATTTGGCAGTAAACCGGGCATACCACGGCGCATCCTTTTCCGTAATAGTACGTTATGGCCGCTTTGCAATGCCACATTCTAATTTTATCGACAGCTAAACTGACAATCCGCACCAGTCTATGACCACCATACTCCTAACACCTGACCGCCTGGGGTCGCGAAGCGCTGCCATGTTGTTGGCACTCCTTCTTTCGGTGATTTCCTTTGCAGCACGTGCCTCCGAAGACCTACATATGGTGCCTGTTTCGCTTGAGGAGCGCATCAAAGCAGCTGATCTAATTGTTGAAGGCGAAGTGGTGACCCAGCGCTCGTTCTGGGATGCCCGAAAGGAGCTTATTTACACTGCGCATACCGTCCGGCTTTTCAAGGTATTCAAGGGAGAGCTGAAGGAACGTCAGGTGGAGGTGATCACGGATGGTGGCACGGTAGGACTGGCGATGCACACGGTGTCGTCGGCTTTGCAGCTGAGAAGAGGTCAGCAGGGCCTGTTTTTCCTGACCAGGGGCGCGCCTGCAGGTATAGCAGCCAGCGCCGCTTCTGTCTTCACCAGACCATACGCCAGCCGGCAGGGTTTTGTGCGCTACGACGTGGAGCGGGGCACAGCGGCCGATCCGTTTAACCAATACAAATCGGTGCAGGAGGTATACCAAACTGTGACGGCGCGCATGGGGCAGCAATACAAAACAGTGATAGCGAACGATAGGCTGGAGTCAGGTATAAAGGCCCAATTGAAGCAAGAGAGCACCCAGGCTACGCAGGCTCCGACCGTCATCGGCATTAGCCCTACGCGCACCAGCGCCGGCACAGGAGCGGTGCTCACCATAACCGGCACAGGCTTCGGCAGCACCCGCGGAAAAGGATTTGTGGAGTTCCCCAACGCCGATGATGGCGGCACTACCCTGGTACGCCCCTACGCTTCTGACTACGTGTCTTGGAGCAATAACCAGATCAAAGTAATGGTACCTTCCTATACCGAAACGGGTGGCACAGCCGGAACAGGACGCGTAAAGGTAACAGCCGATGACGGGACTTCAGGCACGAGTGCCGGGACGCTCATCATTGAATTCGCTTACTCCAACGTAGTAGCCGAGGGTGGCAACACACCATTTCAGCCTGCCCTGATTGATGCCAACCAGAAAGGCGGCTATACCATACAGTTCGCACCCAGTCTGCAGAGCAGAGCTGCTGCGCAGGAGGGCTTCAGACGCGCCGTGAACAATTGGGTGTGCACCACGAACGTAAACTGGGTGGTTGGAGCCACCACCACATCGGAGAGCTCAGCCGACGACGGCCGCAGCGTTATTCGCTTTGCGCCCTCATCCGTGACAGGCCAGAGTGTGCTGGCCCGCACTATCAGTAAGTACAGGGGCTGCGTATCTATTGATGGAGCACGCCGCGACACGGTCTTCTGGCTCACCGAGTTCGACATGGAGATAAACAGCAACATCACCTGGCAGTATGGTCCGGGAGGCCCAACCACCAATCAGTTCGATTTTGAAACCGTGATCCTGCACGAGTTGGGGCACGCGCACCAGCTTGGCCATGTTATTCTGCCCAATACCCTGATGCACTACAATATTGGCCGCCAAAAGCAGATCCGTGACCTGACGCCGCCTGACATAGCCGGGGCCAACCTGGTGCTGAGCCGTAGCCTGGGCCCGCTGGCCTGTGGTGGTCGCTCACCTATGACACCAAAGCTGGACGGCGACTGTAACCTGGCTTCTGAGGTCTTCACCTTTGACGCTTCCTTTTCGAGTGCCGGCGCCGTGAATGTGATCTGGACGACCAGCACGGAACAAGCTATAGCCCGCTTTGTGGTACAGCGCAGCCAGGATGGTCAGCAGTGGGAAGATGTAGGCGAAGTTCCTGCCTCCGGTCAGGCCCGCGACTATACCTTTACAGACAGCGATCCGCTGCCTCGTCGCAGCTATTACCGCCTGCGCGTGGTATACACAGATAACACGGAGGCTTTTTCGGCACGGGTGCAGGTACTTAACCCAAGCGACCTGCGTGTATTCAAGGTATACCCAAATCCGATCGGCCTCACCACCAATACCGATGGCACCCCTGGCGAAACCATACGCATCGAATACCTGGTGCGCAGCTCATCTGACCTGAGCATGCAGCTGTACGATTTGCAGGGCAGGCTTGTGCGCGACGTGACAGCCACGGTGACCGACGGAACGGACGTTATCGAGATCAATGTCGCTGACCTGGCATCGGGTACTTATGTGCTGCGCTGGAGCGAAGGCTCAAACAGCGGTGTCACGAAAGTGGTCAAAGTACAATAAACAGAAAAGGGAGGCTTTCGGCCTCCCTTTTCTGTTTCGCCTGGCACCTTATTCGATGTTGACACGCTTACGGTTGTTGTTATTTGCCTGCTCTTGCTTTGGCACTGTTATTTTCAGCACACCCTCTTCGTAGCGCGCCTTTATTTCTTCTGGCCTTACAGCATCCGGCAGCTTGAACGAGCGGCTGAATGAGCTGTAATTATATTCCCGGCGGGTATAGTTATCTTCTTCTGTTGTGGTATCCTGCTCTTTCTGACTGCTGATCGTCAGCATGCCCTCATCTATGTCTACCGCGAAATCATCTTTCGCCATACCTGGTGCCGCCAACTCTATGGTGTACTCTCTTTCATTTTCGCGGATATTGGTAGCGGGCATGTTCCGCATGATCTGTCGCCCGATCTGTGCCGGCATTCGCAGCAGGTCGTTCTCAAAAAAGCGATCTACATCGCTGAAAAAATCTGTGAAGAACGACCTCGGAGCGAGGCTCTCACCTCCTGTACGTTCTTTCTTCATTGGTTTCATAGTGGTACCTCCTTTTGGTTTTGGTTAAACATACTGCGTGAACATCCTTTGCAGGATGGGAGAACTCCACTAATCTCTACGCCTTGATTTCCTTATAGTTTAACCTTGAATACAAATAAAAAAAGCGACCAGGAACAAATGAATGTTTCTGGTCGCCTTTCAGGATTAAGGTTTGTTTTCAGATGTCAGGGCATATGCTCCAGGAGCGTAAGCGTATACCCGACGCAGGGTTTTGTCAGTAGCTCGCGTGTAGTTTTCATTGCTTGGAAAGGGACAGTCTGTTTTCCATCGCTCGGAATAGGCTCGAGTAACTGTACAAATGTTGTAAAACATCGGCTGCACGCAAAGGAGACTTTATATCAAAAGGTAACTAGTACTAAACACTGGATCTGGTTGGTTTTTACTTAAAAAAACACCTTATAAGCTCACAAGAACAGTTGACCCATCTTTGAAAACGTAAAAGGTAACATCCCAAAATATATTTACTTTGTTGCAACAACGAATTATAGCGGTACCCAAGAATTTTTGACAAAAAGCTAATGGTAGTTTTATTATAGTGAGTATACTATATTTGACAAGTTAAGCGTACTGCCCTTTACATGCCCATGGCGAAGAGAAGACGAAAGTTTGTACAATGCCCTAACTGCGGCTATACCTTTGAGGAAGTGAACAACTACTGCCCCAACTGTGGACAGGAAAACCATGATCTGAACGTGCCGGTAAAGCACCTGGTAGAGGAGGCCTTTGAAAGCACCTTACACTATGACACTAAGTTCTGGCGCACGTTCAAGTACCTGATCACCCGCCCCGGTTACCTGACTGAAAAATTCAACCTGGGCCAGCGGGCTTCTTACGTTCCGCCGTTCAGGCTTTATGTGTTTGTGAGCATCTTTTTCTTTACCACGATTGCCTTGTTTGCCTCAGAGAATCTTGTGGTGAATGATGGAGAGGGTGCAATAGAAAAGCTGGAGACCACTAATCAAGATGCTGCCGCCCGGGTAATGCAGGCTGACTCCTTAGCCAGGTCACGGGTTGGCTTGGCGACCAGCGACACCTCAGCTGTCATTCTTAATGAGGAGGTAGATCATAAGTTCAGAAACTTCCTTAAAAACGAAGAACAGTCACGCCAGAAGCTACTGAAGAATATCTCCTTCATGATGTTTGTGCTCATGCCCTTTTTCGGGTTCATCCTATACCTGTTCTACCGGTCTCAGCGCCGCAATTACGTGGAGCACCTGATGTTCTCTGTTCATTTCCATACCTTTGTTTTCCTGCTGATCATGTTTGCCATACTGGTAGAGGTAGTTTTCAGCAGCTTTGACACCAATGGATGGGTGTTTCTAATCAGCATGGCCTATTTGTTTTTTGCGCTGCGCTATGTATACAAGGAATCGTACCTGCGCACGGCTGTTAAGTTGATTCCGATCGGCCTGACTTACATGGTATCATTGATCATATTATTTCTGGCTACCTTGGGCATTAGCGTGTTGTTCAGTTAATTTATACCCTATTACTACATGAACCTTTCTACCTCCTGGGAACGCTTAATCTCTAAAAAACGCTTCGAGACAACCGACAGCAAGTATAGTTCAGACGAATCGGTGCGCGGCGAGTTTCAGCGCGACTACGACCGCATCGTGTTCTCTTCCGCCTTCCGCCGCCTGCAGAACAAAACGCAGGTAATGCCGATGCCGGAGAGCGACTTTGTGCATACCCGCCTCACGCACAGCCTCGAAGCTTCGGTAGTGGGTCGGTCGCTTGGCCGCATCGTAGGCAAAAGTATACTGGAGCGCTACCCGGAATTAACAGGAGACAAAAACATACAGGAAGCTGACTTTGGTGATATGGTAGCGGCAGCCTGCCTGGCCCACGACATCGGCAACCCGCCTTTCGGACACTCCGGCGAGGATGCCATCTCGGCTTACTTTCTGAGTGAGGAGGCCCAGCCGTTCCTGACCAACCTGACGGAGGCACAAAAAGCCGATCTGCAGCGCTTCGAAGGCAATGCAGCTGGCTTCCGGGTGCTTACTTATACCTACCCGGCGCACTGCAAATTGCCCGACGGTGTAAGCCACAGTGGCCTGAGCCTGACTTTCACCACACTGGCGACTTTCACCAAATACCCAAAGGAGTCGCTGCCGGAAATAAGAGGCACCAAAAGCACCAGCGAAAAGAAATACGGTTTTTTCCAAACAGAGAAAGCCTGGTTCAACACCATCGCGCAGGAACTGGGGCTGCTTAAAAAAGGGACTGATAATCAGATATTCTATCACCGTCACCCACTTGCTTTTTTGGTAGAGGCCGCGGATGACATCTGCTACCGCATCATCGACTTTGAAGACGGTCTTAAGCTCGGACTGGTACCGCACCAGCAAGGTATAGCGCTGTTGCGCCAGATCCTGAACGATGCACCCGACCGCGTGTCCAGCCTTACTTTTTATGATTGGCGTGAAGAGATCGGTTACCTGCGTGCCCGCATCATCGGCAAACTCATTCAGGAGACCACCCAGATTTTCCTGCAACACGAGGAGGCGATTCTGGCAGGCACCTACGACAAACCGCTCATCAACGAGCTCAGCTGCAAACCCGTGCTCGACGAGATCAAAAGCCTTTCCATTGAGCTGATCTACCGCAATAAACCCGTGCTGGAAATAGAGGCAGCTGGCTTCGAAGTGCTCGGCGGTCTGCTGGATGCCTGCATGAAAGCCGCTTTCCGCCAGGACTCCAGACACCACCGCAAAATAGCCGATCTCATTCCGCCCCACTACCTGCAGCTACCCGAAGGCTCCTCCGACTACGACCGTATCATCCACATCACCGACTACGTCACCAGCCTCACCGACCAGGCCGCACTCGGGTTGTACCGGAAGATAAAAGGGATAGAGTTGCCGAAGATGTATTAAGGGGTGGGTATGCAGTTCGCAGTCAAATGTGGCCTCCCAATAAGATGGACATCTAAAATCAATCCCCGATCTCCAATGTTTATCCGCTATACCTCCCCGTTAGTAGAGTGAACATAGGCATTCGGCTATTTGTGTAAAACTCTTTCAATATTTACACTAATTTTATAGGCTTTATAACATAAGTCGTGTGATAGAGCAATTCTATTCCTAAACCTTTATTCTTTTATGAAACGAAAACTTCTACTTTGCCTTGTTTGGGTTGCGTCGGGCTTTGCAGCCTTCGCCCAGACCAAGAGCAATAAGATCGAATTCACGGAGTATACGCTCCCGAACGGACTGCACGTGATTTTGCATCAGGACAAATCCACTCCTAACGTGGCAGTGTCGGTGCTATACCATGTGGGCTCCAAAAACGAAGTAAAAGGCCGCACAGGCTTTGCGCACTTCTTTGAACACCTGATGTTCGAGGGCACCGAGAACATTGAGCGTGGCCAGTACATGAACATGGTGCAGGCTGCTGGCGGCTCTCTGAATGCCAACACATCGTTTGACCGCACTTATTATTATGAGCTGTTGCCTTCTAACCAGCTGGCCCTTGGCCTGTGGATGGAAGCTGAGCGTATGGTAGGTGCCAAAGTAGACGAAGTTGGTGTGGAAACCCAGCGTAAAGTAGTGCAGGAAGAGAAGCGCATGCGCGTAGACAACCAGCCTTACGGTACTATCCTGGAGAACACTTTCGGTCTTGCCTATACCGAGCACCCGTACAAAATCACGCCGATCGGAACGTTCGAAGACCTGAACAATGCCAAAATCGAGGAATTCCGCGATTTCTATAAGACCTTCTATGTGCCAAATAACGCCACGCTTTCTATCGCCGGTGATATCAACATCGACGAGACAAAGAAGCTGATTGAGCAATATTTTGCCAAAATCCCGAAAGGAACTAAGGAAATCCCGAGACCAAACGTGGTGGAGCCTGCCCAGACCGAAGAACGTCGCAAAGTGGTGTATGACAACATTCAGCTACCAGCCGTTATTCAGGCGTACCACATTCCGGCACAAGGCACTGAAGACCATTATGCCCTGTCTATGCTGACTACGTTGCTTTCCGGCGGCCAGAGCGCCCGTATGCCAAAGGCCATTGTAGACAAGCAGCAGAAAGCCGTTGCCGCTCTTTCTATACCTTTCCCTACCGAAGATCCGGGCTTGTTCCTGACTTACGCGATCGCTAACATGGGAGTGGATGCGAAGGACCTGGAGAGCGCTGTGGACGCAGAGATCGAACTTGTGAAAAAAGAGCTGATAAGCGAGCGTGAGTTCCAGAAACTGCGCAACCAGATGGAAAGCCAGTTTGTGCAGCAGAACAGCACGGTAGCTGGTCGTGCCGAAAACCTGGCCAACTACCACGTGTACTACGGCGATGCCAACCTGATCAACAACGAGATTGACCGCTACATGAAAGTGACCAAGGAAGACATTCAGCGTGTGGCCAACAAGTACCTCACCAAAAACAACCGCGTGGTGTTGCACTACCTACCAAAGTCAGCTCAACCAAGCAATTAATTTAGATTATCATGAAGAGAATATATAACATACTCCTACTGATGCTGGCGCTCACTACGGTGGCCACAGCGCAGACAAAACAAACGCCTCCTCCGGCTGGTCCGGCCCCTAAAATTGAACTGGGCAAGTACGAGCACTTCACCCTGAAAAACGGCTTGAAGGTATACGTAGTTGAAAACCACAAACTGCCAGTCGTGAACATGTCGCTGGTACTCGACCGCGATCCGGTTCTGGAAGGCGACAAAGCGGGCTACGTGAATATGGCGGGCCAGATGATGCGCACAGGTACCAAAACCCGCAGCAAAGACCAGTTTGACGAGCAAGTGGACTTTATCGGTGCGAACCTTTCGTTCAACTCAACCGGTTTTGGCGCTTCCTCGCTTAAGAAAAACCTGCCTACCCTGCTCGATCTGACAGCTGACGCCCTCCTGAACCCGAACTTCACACAGGAAGAACTCGACAAGGTGAAAAAGCAGATGCTGGCCAATCTGGCTTCTGAAAAGGACAACCCGGATGCTATTGCCGGCAAGATTCGCAACACCCTGCTTTTTGGTAAGAACCATCCGAACGGCGAGCTGACTACGGAAGAAACAATCAACAACATTACGTTGACTGATGTGCAGAATTACTACAACACCTACTTCCGTCCGAACATCGGTTACCTGGCTGTGGTGGGTGACGTGACGCCAAAAGAGATGAAAAAGCTGCTGAACAAGTCGTTTGGCAAGTGGAAAAAAGGCAACGTACCAACGCACAACTACGACCTGCCGAAGCACGATGGCAAAACGCAAGTAGTCATCGTTGACCGCCCAAGCGCAGTACAAAGTGTGCTTTCGTTTACAAACCCTGTACAAATGAAGCCGGGTGCGGAGGATTATGTAGCAACTCAGGTGATGAACACCATTCTGGGTGGCGGCAGCACAGCCCGTCTGTTCATGAACCTGCGTGAGAAAAATGGCTATACCTACGGCGCTTACTCTACGCTTTCTTCTGACAAAATTCTGGGTCGTTTCAACGCTTCAGCCAGCGTACGCAACGCCGTAACCGACAGTGCCACAGCGGAGTTCATGAAAGAATTCAACGGCATCAGAACAAAGCAGGTAACTGACAAGGAACTGGCTTATGCCAAAGCCTACATCACCGGTAACTTCGCCCGTGGTCTGGAGAACCCAGGTACTGTAGCCATGTACGCCATCTCGACTGCGCGCTACAACCTGCCAGCTGACTATTATGCCAACTACCTGAAGAAGGTTGAGTCAATTACAGCGGCCGATGTGCAGCGTGTGGCACAGAAGTACGTGCGCCCTGACCAGCTTTATATCCTCGCTGTTGGCAACGCCAAAGACATCGCCGACAAGCTCGTTGCTTTCGATAAAGACGATAACGCCATTACTTACTTTGATGCCATCGGCGAGAAAGTAGATATGGCTGCTGCCAAAGCAATTCCGACAGATGTTACAGCAGATCAGCTTATCTCGAAGTATATCCAGGCCATTGGTGGCAAAGCGAACATCGAGAAGGTGAAAGACGTGACGGTGACCATGAACGCAAGCGTACAAGGTATGGCACTAACTTTTAAGCAACAGCAAAAAGGCGCTGACAAAATGCTGATCCAGATCCTGATGAACAACAGCCCGATGCAGCGCGTGATCATCAACGGCGATAAAGGCAAGATGGAAGCTCCAATGCAAGGCCTGAACAAAGACATGACTGCCGAAGAGCTTGCTTCTTCTAAAGCCGAGTCTGACATGTTCTCTATGACCCGTTTCGAGAAGTTCGGCATTAAGACGGCTGTAACCGGTCAGGAGAAAGTAGATGGCGCTGAAGCTTACATCGTAGAAGCGACCGCCTCAAACGGTCAGAAAACGCTTCATTACTTTGACAAGGCAACAGGTTTGCTTTTGAAAGATGTGAAGAACATGCAAACGCCACAAGGCGCTATTACGCAGACCAAGAGCTACAAGAACTACAAAGAAGTAGACGGCGTGAAATACCCGCACGTGATTGAGACCGTTGTTGGTCCTCAGGTGATCAAAGCAGAGGTTCAGAGCGTGGAAGTGAACAAAGGTATCAGCGACGACGCCTTCAAAATCTAATACCCTTTACCCAATAACCCAAAAAGCGGCGTGCCCATCCGGACACGCCGCTTTTTTATTTCTGGTTATACCTATCAAAAGCCACTCTGAGTACTTGCTATACCTACTAAGCAGGTATAAACTTACGGGCGACAGGTATAAGAGTAATCCGTTTCTTAGCATAAGGTATAGCAGGTATAGGAATTCAAGAACTGCAGGTATAAGTCTCTTGAAGCGCAAGCAAATTGACTGCCTGACTATAGTATCTGATCATCAAACCCAATATTGAAGGCTAGTTGAAGGTCGACTACACCTGCACTCTTTTCTAAAACAACTCTCCCTGCACTGCCTGCACAAATTTTTTCGGCGGCTTGATGTCGAGCCCGCATACCTTGTTCAATTGCTCGATCAGGTATGTGGCCAACTGCGGGGAGGTGGTATTGTCAGGTTCGTGCACGAAAAAGTAAAGTTGCTGCAATCCGGCATCGAGCCATACCTTAATTCTGGCCACCCAGTCATCAATGCGGGTATAATCAGTGGGGTGCAGGCCGTTGCCCACAAAACGTACCATAGCCGTTGGGGTGGTCAGGCGCATGTGCAGCACGTCGCGGCGACCTGACACATCAGTGAGCACGGTGCTCACACGGTATTTCTCCAGTACTTCAAACAGCTCCAGCGAGGCCACATTGTCCACAAACCAATCGGGATGGCGCAGCTCTACGGCGAGCGGCACACTTTCAGGTATGTACTGCACAAATTTTTCCAGGTCATTCAGCTGGTTAGGCCCGAAATAAGGCGGCAGCTGCAAAAAAGAACATCCCAATTTATCTTCCAGTCCGGCGATGGCTTCACAAAAAGTGGCAGTCAGATCGAGGGAGCTCACAAGCGGACCCTCGTGACTGATGAGTTGCGGAAACTTGGGGCAGAAGGTAAATCCCTGTGGCACAGAATTCCGCCACCGCTCAATGGTATCCGGGCCAGGTACGTGGTAGTGCGTGCTGTTGAGCTCGATGGTATTGAACTGCTTGCCATACCACAGCAGCGACTCCTTCTCTTTCATACCTGCAGGGTAGTACTCGCCTACCCAGGCCTTGTTTACCCACACAGGCAGACCAATGTATACCCTGGGTTTTTTGTAGCGCTTACTATACCTGTTTAACAGCGGTAAGGTATCAGGATGGTCGGCTGGCAAGGCAAAGTCAATGCGGCTGATATCCGAGAGTTTTCCAAAGTCCATGGCACTATGCTTTTATAAAGTATACGCTTTGGTAGAATTTTGGGCTCAAACAAAATATACCACCAAAAGTTCCCGTTTTAACTCCAGCTATGACTGAAAAACAAAATATTTTTTCGGGTATAGCAAATTAGTTAATCGCTATAATAGTATATGAAAATATGCTCATATAAGCTAAAAAAAGCCTTTTTGACTTTACAGCCCTTATAGCGATTATTTGAGGCAGCGCGTATCCCCCTATACCTAAGGCCGTGATACAGCGTATAAGACCTTGTTTTCAAAATTTTCCGTAACTTTGCGGATTCACCAACCAAAAACTATATGAAGAACGATAGAAAGTGCATTCTCTTAACAGTAATCATTTTTCTATTTATCGGAGTTAGTCAACCAACTTTCGCACAAAGCAACGACAAAACCCAAGTGGGAGCTGCCTCCTGGTACGGCAGCAAATACCACGGCAGAAAAACCAGCAGCGGCGAGCGCTACAACAAAAACGAGATGACCGCCGCGCACAAAACCCTTCCTTTCGGCACCATGGTTAAAGTGACCAACCCAGCCAACGACCAATCTGTCATCCTGCGCATCAACGACCGCGGCCCATTTGTGGGTAAACGCATTATTGATGTGTCGGAAGCAGCCGCTCACAAGCTAGGTATACATTCGGCAGGAGTGGCCAAAGTAAAGGTAGAGGTGCTCGATAAGAGTGACCTGGCAGCTGCGACAACAGAAGCGAAGCCAGGAGCCTATACCATCCAGACGGCAGCCGACCAACAGCAGGCCGAGGCGCTTAGCCGCAAACTCAAAGCCTTTGACAAGCACCTTCCGCTAGAGATGGCTGAAGAGCGTGTTAACGGCCGAAAAGTAATGCTGCTAAAAGCCGGCAGATTTAATAGCAGAAACGAAGCTGAGGCCTTCAACGAGCTACTCGAAGAAGAAGGCCTGGCAGGAAAGGTTAGCGAAGCCTAAACGACTAATAGATTACTGATAACCAAAAAGCGGGATGCCATGATATGGCATCCCGCTTTTTGGTTTTAAGGGCTTTGTCAGGTTCCTCATTAAACCTTCTCCATTTCCTATATTCTAAAAGCCAGGCCGCTATTTTCATAGAAGGATACACCTGCTTCATCTATAAAAACCTGCTATACGGCTTATAACTTGCGCCTGCACTTTGATTTAAGCATGCAAATGCCTAAACTTAGTTACCTAAAACTAAACTTCTCTAAACCTTAACTTAAAAGAACTTGAAAAGACGTCATTTTATCGAGCTATCGGCGCTCGGGTTTGGTGGGCTTATGTTGCCTTCCATACCTGTTTTCGGCGATATCATCTCACCCGAGAGAGCGCTGGAACAGGTAGACCCTGCCCTGAAAAAGCGATTGGCAGATGTAGCTTTGAATACAGCCAAGTCAAGCGGCGCTTCCTACGCCGACGTGCGCATAGGCCGCTACCTGCAGCAGTATGTTTTCACGCGTGAGAAGCAGGTGCAGAACATCGTAAACGCCGAGTCTTATGGCGTGGGCGTACGGGTGCTGGCCAACGGCACCTGGGGCTTTGCCGCCACCTCCGACGTGAGCGATAAGGGTATTGCCAAGGCCGCTCAGGAGGCTGTGGCTATCGCCAAGGCCAACGCTAAGCTACAGAAAGAGCCGGTAAGACTGGCGCCAGTGAAGAGCTATGGCGAAGTGAGCTGGAAAACGCCGATCGAGAAGAACTCCTTTGAAGTGCCGATCAACGAGAAAGCCGACCTGCTGTTGGCTGCCAACGCCAAGGCCATGGAGAACGGGGCCAGCTTCGTGAACTCGGCTCTCTTCCAGGTAAACGAGCAGAAGTATTTTGCCTCTACAGACGGCTCTTACATCGACCAGGACATCCACCGCATCTGGCCAAACTTCACGGTAACGGCTGTGGACAAAGCAAGTGGGAAGTTCAGAACACGTGAGGCCCTGAGCGCCCCGATGGGGATGGGCTGGGAGTACATGGTGCCAAAAGCAAGCGAAAAGATCAACGGGCCGCAAGGCACAGGTCTGGTAGGCTACCGCTACGCTTACGACATGCTCGAAGACGCCGCCCTGGCCGCTAAACAAGCCAAGGAAAAACTAACCGCCAAGTCAGTCGCCGCTGGTAAGTACGACCTTATCCTGGACCCGAACCACCTCGGCCTGACCATTCACGAATCGGTAGGTCACCCGCTGGAGCTCGACCGTGTGCTTGGCTACGAAGCCAACTACGCCGGCACCTCCTTCGCCACCCTCGACAAGTGGAAATCCAAGAACTTCAAATACGGCTCCGATAAGGTGCACATCTTCGCTGACAAGACCCAGAAGGGCTCGCTTGGCCTGGTAGGTTGGGATGATGAAGGCGTGAAAACCAAGCAGTGGGACCTGATCAAAGATGGTGTGCTGGTGAATTATCAAGCCATCCGCGACCAGGCGCACATCATCGACGAGCCGGAGTCGCATGGCTGCTGCTATGCTGACAACTGGAGCTCGGTGCAGTTCCAGCGTATGCCGAACGTATCACTGTCGCCGGGCAAGCAAAAGATGAACGTGGACCAACTCATTTCAGGCGTCGACAAGGGCATCTACATCGCCGGACGTGGTTCTTATTCCATCGACCAGCAGCGCTACAACTTCCAGTTTGGGGGCACGGTGTTCTACGAGATCAGCAAAGGCAAGATTGTAGGTATGCTGGAGGACGTGGCCTACCAGAGCAACACGCAAGAGTTCTGGAACTCCTGCGCGGGCTCATGCGACGAAAGCGACTACCGCCTGTTCGGTTCGTTCTTCGACGGCAAAGGCCAGCCAAGCCAGGTAAGTGCAGTATCGCACGGCTCTGCCCACACACGCTTTAATGGCGTGAACGTGATCAATACGGCTCGTAAAATCTAAATTAGTTAAGCGTTAAAAGTTGTGAGTTAAGCGGCCATACATGTGCCCTTACTCAGCGATAAGCCTTGCTGACAGGTATAGCTGAACTATACCTTCCGCCGCTTATCAACTTTTAACTCTGAACTCATAACTCTTAACTAAAAAACACATGGCAATATATACAAGAGAACAAGCAGAAGCCTTACTCAAAAAGGCGCTGGCTTACTCAAAAGCCGATGAGTGTGAGGTCACGCTGAGCGGCAACAATGGTGGCAATATCCGATACGCCCGTAACGAGGTGTCCACCAGTGGGGCAGACGAAAACGTGGCCTTGTCAGTAGAGTCACGCTTCGGGAAAAAATCCGGCGTGGCCACTATAAACGAGTTTGACGATGCCTCTTTGGAGAAAGTGGTGCGCCGCGCCGAGGAGATCGCGCGCATTGCGCCGGAGAGTCCCGAGTATGTGCCCATGCTGGGACCTCAGAAGTATATCACCACCAAAGCGCACTTTGACTCCACTGCCAAAATAGACGCCGCCTATCGAGCCGATGCTGCTGCCAAAAGCATAAAAGCAGCCGCCGACAAAGGTCTGACTGCCGCGGGCTTTCTGGAGCACTCGACCAGCTTTATGGCGCGACTCAACTCCAAAGGCCTTTTTGCTTATCATCCGTCTACTGTAGTCGACTTCTCGGTAACGATGCGAACAGAAGATGGCACAGGTTCGGGCTACGTGACGCAGGACTTCAGCGACGTAAGCAAACTCGACACAGGCGCTGCTTCCCAGATTGCAGCCAGCAAAGCGGTGAACTCCCGTAATGCCAAGGCCCTGGAGCCGGGCAAGTATACCGTTATCCTGGAACCGGCTGCTTCTATTGACTTGCTTCAGAATATGTTCCGTAACATGGACCAGCGCAACGCCGAAGAAGGTCGCAGCTTCCTGAGCAAACCTGGCGGCAAAACCAAGCTGGGCGAGAAACTGGTTGACGAACGCATCACGGTTTACTCTGACCCGACACACCCTGAAATTCCGTCTGCTCCGTTTGCCGGCGATGGCCGTCCGCGCGAGAAGACCACTTGGGTTGAGAAAGGCGTTATCAAGAATCTGTACAATTCTCGTTTCTGGGCTGAGAAAACTGGTGCCAAATCCGTACCGAGCCCTGGCGGCATGGTGATGGAAGGCGGCAACCAGACACTGGAAGACATGATCAAGAGCACCAAGCGCGGCATCCTGGTAACACGCCTATGGTACATCCGCTCCGTAGACCCGCAAACGCTGCTCTACACCGGACTTACCCGCGATGGTACCTTCTACATCGAGAACGGCAAGATCCAGTATCCGGTGAAGAACTTCCGTTTCAACGAGAGCCCGATCATCATGCTCAACAACCTGGAGGCTTTAGGTCGTCCGCAGCGTATCAACGGCAACCTCGTACCACCAATGAAGATCCGCGACTTCACCTTCACCAGTTTGTCTGACGCGGTGTAATCACTAAAGCTTATACCTTGAATGCCGTATGCAGCGCTTTGTGTACGGCATTCATTTTCATACCAAAAGGTTATGAATGACAAGCTAACTCACTATGAAAGCAGTGCTATCAGTAATATTCATAAGTATTTTGTCCCTAACAGCTGCTTTTAGCCAAGAGATTAGAATTATAAAACTGGAATATAGTACCGCAGTCAGACCGGATAATGCTCGTGTTAAAGTTCACATTTCCCGCGGTACGGACAATACTTATAGCTTAAGAGTAGAATCTGTATCCATGCGGTTACAAATAAACCCTAATTCCCTGAAACCGGAGGCCAAGCCAACGGAGAAGAAAATAGCAATTACAGAAGGTCAGTTTCAAGCTCTTGTCACCTCTCTGCAGAAGATAAAGCAAACAGATATTATCGATGGCCCGCACCCTTCACTTTTAGATGGAGCTTCCTGTTCCATATCCTATGGAGCAAATGGCACAAGTATTACTCATCATGTGAACACACCAGACTATGAAACCGATAAAAGGAAGCTGAATGATTTTTTAGAAGCCTACAAACTTATTCTTAGAACAGCCGAGCTAGACCCGGAGAAAATTCTTGGATTTAGTTTATTACCAAGCAAATAAACGCATAAAGTATAAAACCCTAAACTATCCAAATTGCAACCTTTTACCTTCGTCCGACTGCAGTATCGTTCCGGCAACTGGGATACCGACCCACGTATGCCGAGCAATCTGTTGCATTCGCTCATCGAGTATACCACGGTGAAGGTGAACGAGCAGGAGAAAATTATACCTTTAGACAGTGCCGAGCTGTTCAACTACCCCTTCAGCTATATGAGTGGCCACCGGCTGGTGCAGTTCAACCAGAAGGAGCGACAAAACTTCGAGACGTATGTGCGCAACGGCGGCTTTGTGTTTGTGGACGATTGCAACCACGACATCGACGGGCTTTTTGCAAGGTCATTTGAGGAGCAGATGAAGCAGATTTTCGGGCAGGCTGCGCTGAAAAAAATTCCCAACAACCACAAGCTCTACTGTAGTTTCTTTACTTTCGACGATGGTCCGCCTACTACGTCATTCGAGCTCAACGGCTGGGGCGACGACCTGGTACACGATTATCTGAAAGCGATTGAAATCAACGGTAGAATTGCAGTACTCTACAGTAACAAAGACTACGGCTGCGAGTGGGATTACGACTTTCGGAACAAGCGATGGTTAGCGGAAGATAACACGAAGTTTGGGGTGAATATTATTATGTATGCGCTGACGAGTTAGTCTGTCTGCATCAGGGGCTTCAGAATTGTCGTGCACGATTGTCATCCCCCTGCCCCCTTCGAGGGGGCCTTTTCTATACCAGTTTCTTTCTGTCATCCAGAAAGGATCTTGATCTTAGTTGAAGGGAGGACAGGCAGCTGCTATAACACACCCCTGTCCCTCTCAAAAGGGGATTTTCAGCAACTGCCATTTTACTGGTAGAAGCGTTGTAGAAATAACCACTGGCAGGTATGGCAAGACTAACTTGCACCGGAAGCGATGAAACAGATCGCTTTGCCAGGTGCACCAATTGACTACCCACTGTTCGAGCGTTCAGCGAGTTTGGGGAGTCTTGATTTTTTTGCTTACTTTTTTCATCAAGGAAAAAAGTGAGGCCCGCCCGGCCAGGGCAAGCTATAAAACAATAGTGGTGGCTATACCTGAAACAGCAATTGCTACAATAACACAAGTCATTAACCCATTAAACAGTGACTGAACAAGACATCAACCAACTCCTCGGCAAGCTGCCACAGCTCAAGCAGGAGATACAGAAAGTAATTGTGGGGCAGGAGGAAGTACTCGACGAGGTGCTGATCACACTGCTGGCGGGCGGTCATGGCTTGCTCGAAGGTGTACCCGGGCTCGCAAAAACCTTGCTGGTTCGTACCTTATCCAACGCCATGGACCTGAGTTTCCGCCGCATCCAGTTCACGCCGGATCTTATGCCCACCGACATTCTCGGCACCGAGGTGCTGGAAGAGGACCATGCCACGGGCAAGCGATTCTTCAAGTTCAATGAAGGGCCCATCTTCGCTAATATCGTACTGGCTGACGAGATTAACCGGACGCCGCCCAAAACGCAGGCAGCACTGCTGGAGGCTATGCAGGAGTACGAAGTGACTTACGCGGGCACTACCTATACCTTGCCGAAGCCCTTTTTCCTGTTGGCAACCCAAAACCCGATCGAGCAGGCCGGCACCTACCCGCTTCCTGAAGCGCAGTTAGACCGCTTTCTGCTCTACATCAAAATAAAATACCCTACGGAACTGGAGGAGCTGAGCATCCTCACCAGCACCACCGGCACGCGGCAGTCACAGGTATACCCGGCTATTTCGGGCGAGGAAATACTGCAACTGCGGCAACTTGTGCGGGAAGTGAGCATCAGCGACGATCTGCTGACCTACGTGAACCAACTGGTGCGTGCCACCCGTCCCGACACAACTTCGAGTGAACACATCAAGAGCTATGTGCGCTGGGGAGCGGGCCCGAGAGCGGGGCAGGCGCTTATCCTGACATCCAAAGCAAGGGCTTTGCTGCAGGGCCGCTTTGCCGTAACCGCTGCCGATGTGCAAACCATGGCCTACCCGGTGCTGCGCCACCGCATACTGGTCAACTTTACAGCCGAGGCCGAGCGCATCTCCCCAGACAAAGTGGTAGAAGAGTTGCTCCGCCACATTGAACTACCTAAAGCGGTGCTGGTATAGGTATAGCAGTATTGAGTCTCCTGCTGCCGAAGTAGCATGAACACTGGTTACGGCTGCTCTACGTGGCAAAAACTGAAAACAAATGGAAGAAATAGAAAACGTGAAACTAACAGAGTCAGGCACACAACTCCTGAAAAGGATTGTAGGAGAGCGAATCTGTTATTTCTTCACTGACAATATAAAAATACAGGCCACCGGGGGAAAGGTTACCTACTGGGCGTCTGAGTTTGCCATCGGCTTAACCAAAAACAAACAGGACCACCGCTTTATCAACATCAGTGCTGACTACAAACTGACGCCCCGTTCGTCTACAACGTTTTACGAGTTTGCAATAGAGGAAAGCCGGATGCCACTCCGCTGCGAAAAACTGCTCCAATCAGGTCAGCACTCCGAGATACGCGTGTTATCAACCCCGGTATTGTTGATCGAGGTATACCAGGACTGGAACCAGGAGATGGACGAGGCCATTCACTACGATGCAGCCATTGTGCTGTATACCGACTCGCAGAAGTACATGCTGAAAGTACGCAAAGAATTGATCGGCGGCGTGGATATTATACTGGATGAAGCCACGATAGAAGCAGAATTAGTCGATCTGAAACTACGCCAGAGTTTGGTTTAACAGCAGCATTTCATGTCACAAACAGGGCACAAGTTTATCGATCCGAAAGTGCTGTCCACAATCAAGGACCTGCCACTGCTGGCTAAAACGGTGGTGGAAGGATTTCTGAGCGGCCAGAACCAGAGCATCCGGCGGGGAGCAGGACTGGAGTTCAGCCAGTACCGCAGCTACCAGCCCGGCGACGACCTGCGCCAGCTCGACTGGAAAATGTTTGCCCGCTCCGACCGTTATTATATCCGGGAAGCCGAAGTAGACACCAACATCACCGTGCGCTTTATCGTGGACGGCAGTGCTTCGATGGCGCATGAAGACGAGAACGGCCTCACCAAAATGGATTATGCGCGGTTTTTGGTGGCCTCACTCGCCTACCTGGCTACCACGCAAGGCGATGCGGTGGGTTTGTATGTGTTGCATGAACAGCAACTGATCAACCTGACACCCCGCTCCGATAACATGCACCTGCAGCGCTTCTGGCACCAGCTGGCCGAGATCAAACCCAGCGGGCGCTTCCCGAATGCCGATACAGCCGCCAATCTGTTCTCGGGTCGTCGGCAGAAGGAGTTAACTGTGTTTGTAACCGACCTGTATGAGCACGAGCATGAGATAACAGACCTGCTTTACAAACTAGGCGCACAGCGGCACGAGTTATTATTATGTCACTTGATGAGTCGCAATGAGCTGGATTTTAAGTTTGAAGGCACGTTGACGTTCGAGGATCTGGAAACAGGTCAGACCATGCAGGTAGGCACCGCTGAGCAGCGCAAGACATACCTGACCAAGCTGCAGGACTGGCTCCAGCAAACCGAAAAAGCCATGCGCAACCGCCAGATTACGTACGACCGCTTCGTGACGGACGAGCCGCTGGACAAGGCCTTGAGGGCATTTTTGAAGAACAGACTGTTGTTAAGTTAGTGAATGAGTGAATGAGTGATTGAGTGGATGAGTGAATTAAGATGGAGTGAATACTAGAAGAATGGTGAAAGATAACTTTTCCGCACACGCTGCAGACTATGCCAGGTATAGGCCCACATACCCGCAGGAGCTGATTGCACATCTGGCAGGTATAGCGCCAGGCCGGCAGCTGGCCTGGGACTGCGCCACGGGTAACGGACAGGTAGCTGCCATGCTCGCACCGCTTTTCAATCAGGTTGTAGCTACTGATATTAGTGAGAATCAGCTGAAGAACGCCGTGCAGCTGCCCAACATCAACTATAGGGTAGAGCAGGCCGAGAAATCTTCGCTGGCTGACCAATCTGTAGACCTGATCTTAGTGGCGCAGGCGGTGCACTGGTTTAACTTTGAGCGCTTTTATCAGGAAGTCGAGCGGGTACTTAAGCCCGAGGGGGTGATCGCTGTGATTGGGTATGCCCTGCTTAAAACGCATCCTGCTCTGGATAAGGTAATTGATCATTTCTATAGCGATGTACTCGAAGGTTATTGGGACCCGGAGCGTAATTACCTTGACGAGGGCTACCGCACCATTCCTTTTCCTTTTGAGGAGATTGTGTTGCCAAAATTCAGCAGTAGCTATACCTGGACACCCGACGACCTGATCGGTTACCTGAACACCTGGTCGGCGGTGAAGCACTACGAGAAGCAGCAAGGCCACAATCCGGTGCAGCAGGTAGAGCAGCAACTCCGGGAGGCTTTTGAGGGCGAGACTGCCACTGTTACATTCGACATTCTAACCCGAGTAGGCAAAATACATCAATCCTAAACTCTAGAATCCTCTATCTCTCAAACTCCTAAACTCTCAAATTCTTAAACTCCCTTGACTTTCCTCTCCCCATATTGGCTTTTGGCAGCGTCGGCGATACTGGTCCCGATCGCGATTCACCTGTGGAACAGGCGGCAGGGGAAGACTGTGAAGGTGGGGAGTCTGCGCTGGCTGGAGCCGTCGGCAAGCAAACGCTGGAGTAGTATTAAGTTGAACGACGTCTGGCTTTTGGTGCTGCGTTGCTGCATCCTTTTACTCCTGGCAGGAGCTTTGGCAAAACCGGTATGGGAAGGAAGCCCGACAACACAGCAGGCACAAAAAGCTGTTTTCATCAGCCAGGAATTGCTGTATAGCGCTGCCCTCCGCAACATTAAACCGACGGTGGATGCCCTGTTACAACGCGGCTATTCCTTGCATCGCTATACCCCGAACTTTGAGGCTATACCTGCAGAAGCCTGGCTGGCGCTTAGTAGCAACCCGATAGACTCTGTTGTGAGTAGTGGCAATCACTGGGGTTTACTGCCCGCTCTGGCGCAAAAGTATGATCAACAGCAGGATAGCGTCTGGCTTTTCACTTCGGATCAGCAACGGCACTTTCAGGGTTCGCCAACCACATTGCAGGAGAACATCCGCTGGGTACCGGTGGCACTGGAAAGCACCACCAACTGGGTACAGGCCGCTTATACCTTGCGCTCTGATAGTCTCTTATTGATCTCGGGCCAAAGCAATCGCGAAGGCACTAAATTTAATGCTACCAAAGTGGCTGCTATTGCTAGGGAGACGAATATCAACGGCAGTCAGGTTAGCTTAGGTATGCAGGGAGATTCTCTTACAGTAAAATGGGGCAACAGCGCCTCGCAAACGGTAGCTATTCGGAATAAACCACTCCACATAGGTATAGCCCACGACGAAACGCAACAAACAGAGGTGCGGTATCTTCAGGCCGCCGTGCAGGCGATCAGTCGCTATACAGGTATACCCATCGAAACGCACGTCATCACTGCCGCCCAAACCGACACTTCTGCGAATTGGTTATTTTGGTTGAGCAATGAAGATGTACCTAGCTCTTGGTTAGAGCAGGTGCAGGAAAAGGGCAGCAAACTGTGGGTGCAGTCAGCTTCGGAGCCTGAGCCAATAACCGCGCAGCTGGCTTCGACAGGTATAGAGAAGATCAGGATAAAGCAGCATTCTGCAGGTATAGCGAACAGCAAAGCAGGTATAAATCTAAGCGATGCGAATATCGTGTGGCAGACGTCCGTTGGAGAACCTTTACTTTTAGTGCAACAGTTGGGTATAGGAAAGGTTTATCATTTCAGAAGCGGTTTTGGTCCAGCCTGGAGCCAGCTGGGGCAGAGTCCGCAGCTGCCGGAGCTTTTGCTGCCTTTGCTTTTGCCACAACAAAGCGCCAATCAGTACGATGCCAGGGCTTTGGATGAAACACAACTGAAATCAACCATAGTGCAGCCGGTCATCAAACAAGACAAGTCCGAAAAGCAGCAGTACAGCCTGATACCTTGGCTGGTGTTGCTGGCTTTCCTGTTATTTTTAGCAGAGCGATTGATTTCCAGTAAACGTAAAACCACCTGATGCAGAGCAGCCTCCATACCTTGCAGCGTATCCGCCGGGAGTACATCCTGGCGAAGGGATGGCTGTATACCTTGCAGGCGCTGGCTGTGGCCTTGGTGGGTGCTGCCATCCTGTATAAGTGGCGACTGGAGGTACCTTTGCTGGCTGGGCTGGCTATCCTGACAATTCTGGGTGCTTTGCTATACCTGATTTGGGCATGGCGTAGCGTCCAAAAAACTACCCTGCAGCAGGTGGCCCGTCACCTCAATCGCACCTATCCGCAACTCGAGGACAGCGCTGGACTTTTGCTTCAACCTACTCCTGAACTCAACTTACTGGAGCGCCTGCAACAGCAACGGGTAGCCGATCGACTGCAGACCGCTATACCTGAAAAGCAGTCGGTTTTTCACCTGCAAAAGAAGCCAACTTATGTTGCCTTAGGTATAGCCGTGCTCGTCGCAGCAGGTATAGCCGCACTGCCGGCCGCCTCAGTGGCCGATGTCACCACGGCCTCTCCTCTGCAACTTGACTTCCCCGACACGCCCGCAGCGGTTGCCGACACTGCCGTTTCTATCCAGAAAATCGACATCACCATCACGCCGCCTGCCTATACCGGGCGCAAAGCTTACCAGGCCGAGCAGCCTAACCTGCGGGTGGAGCAGGGTGCCCGAGTAGCGTGGCGCATCAAGACAAACCGCCCAGTCCGAAGTCTAGCACTGGTGCTCAACGAGGGAAAACCCATGGCGCTCTCCTCGCAAAATAGCGGCTATACCTTGTCGCGGACTTTTACAGAACCGGCGCTCTATCGCATTGCTGTCAACGGACAAAAATCGGCTTACTATACCCTGGAGATTATACCTGACGAAGCCCCGACCATCCAGATCACGAAGCCGGAGCAGTACACGGAAATCCTGTTCGGCGACCCGCAACGTGTAACCATCCGGGCAGAATTATCAGACGATTACGGCCTGCGCGATGCGAACATGATTGCTACCGTGGCTAAAGGTTCGGGCGAGGCCGTGAAGTTCAGGGAGGAAAAAATGAGCATTGGCTTTAGCGGTCAGCGTCGCAATTTCAGTGTGAACAAAACGATTGACCTGCAAAAGCTGGGCATGACCTACGGTGACGAGCTTTACTTTTATGTGCAGGCCTGGGACAATCACCGCGGATACACCCGCTCTGAAACCTACTTTGTGCAGATCGAGGACACGACCATTGTGGAGAGTATGGATGACCTGACCATGGGCGTGAACCCGGTACCCGAGTATTTCCGCAGCCAGCGCCAGATCATCATCGACACCGAAAAGCTGATTAAAGAACAAAACACACTGAGTCGAGCTGTATTTGAAGAGCGGGGCAACAACCTGGGTGTGGACCAGAAGCTTTTGCGGCTGCGCTATGGTAAATTTCTGGGTGAGGAGTTCGAGTCAGGTATAGGTCCGGGCGGCGGCATACCGGAGGGCGAAGAAGGCCACGGAGAAGAAGAGCATTTTGCAGGCGACGGGCACGATCATCCGGAGTTTGAGGACGAGACCAGTGTAGAGGCCTTGCTCGACCCATACCTGCACAAGCACGATCAGGAGGAGGCTGCCACTTTCTTTGAGCCTGCCGTGAAAACCAAATTGAAGGGCGCACTGGCCCAAATGTGGGAAGCCGAACTGCGGCTGCGCACTCATCGTCCGAAAGAAGCCTTGCCTTACGAGTACAAGGCCCTGCGCATGCTCAAGGAGGTACAGCAAAGCACCCGTGCCTACGCCGCCAAAACCGGTTTCGATGCACCGCCACTCAAAGAACCCGAAAAACGCCTGACAGGCGACCTGAGTAAAATAAAAGCCCCGACGGAGCGACGAACGATAGAAGCCGAAACCAAACTTCCTGACACCCGGCAGGCGCTGCAGTGGCTAGAGCGCCAAAAGCAGGGCAACAGGTATAGCCAGCAGGATGTGGCGCTACTGGAGCGGGCCGGACGGGAACTGGCACAGGAGGCATTGGCCAAACCCGGTCGCTACCTCCGCACCATGCAAGACCTACGCACCCTTATTGCTGACATCAACGCCAACCGTCCGCTTTGTTCTAATTGTTTGATAACGGTAGAACGGGCGTGGTACGAGCTTTTGCCACCAGCCAAACCAGCGCCGCAGAAGCGGGGCACGACGAGGAGCAGGCTGGCGGAGAGTTATCTGGAGGAGTTGAAAGATTAATTAACCGGCAAAACTCATACTTAGCAGTAGAACCTGAAACTATAAAATGAGAAAATCTCTAATCACCATTTGCAGTGCGTTTTTCTTTATTTCTGGCTGCAATGATAACAAGCAACTCACCACAGAAAGCGTGGAACAAGCTCCTATTGTTGAAGAGAAGCAGTTATCCATATTAGATTACAAGACTGACTTTAAGTTTTCGGATTTAGACAGCTTCGCCATCGACTCTTTTAACTGGGAAAACCGAATAGGGCAGTACAAGGAGCTCGACAGCACCAACTTTAAGCTAGTCTGGCAAAAGAGTGACAGGGTCTTCATTGGTACAGATTACGACCGCGACTATTTCTATTCGTGGCAGAACAGAAACCCAAATCTTATGGAGTTTACAGTTTTAACTCAGGATGAGAGCAGCTATTGTGACCAGCTACACTATCTGATTTACGATAAAAACGGAAAGGCCATTGATAGCTTTGTAGCGGCTGCCGGTTGCGGCGACGGTGGCTGGGGCCTGTACTCTTATGGTAAATTTATTTCCGAAGATACCTACGAAGAAATAATGGTTGAAACCGAAATGGTAGAGATCGATTCAGTTACTAACACAGAAGTTGTGGAGGGCGACTCCACAGTTACACATTACACCATTGGGTCGGATGGACGGGTTAGTAAAAAAGAGATTTCGAAAACCCCTATACGACGAATCTATAACTAGAGCCGCTCTCCGCTCGATGGGTCACAGCCAACAATTAACCCCAACATTATCAATCCTGAATTTTTTTTAATCCTGATTCAGACAAATGACACCATACCTCCCATACCTCCTTGCAATTCCAGCTGTGCTTCTGCTCGGCTGGCTGGCGTGGCGTCGGCCTGACCGCAGGCGGCTGGTATGGCGACTGTTGGCCAGCGCGGTAGCAGGTATAAGTCTGGTGCTGTTGCTTTTCCCACCAACTTACCAGCGGGCACTCGATCCGGGCACCGCTATCTTGATGACTGAAGGATATGAGGCTGATACATTGGATGCTTTGCTCGCCAGCATGGAGCCCAGGCCGCTGGTCTATACCTACAAAACCGAAGCTCCAAAATCAACCGCCATACCTGACTTGTATACCTTCCGGCAAGAGCAGCCACAGGTACAAACCGTGCATGTGCTGGGTTATGGTTTAGCGAAGCAAGAACTACAGGCGCTGCAAAACATTACTGTGGTTCCGCATCTATCCGGTATTCCCACAGGTATAGCGAATGTTACATGGCCAGAAATAATTACGCTGGGAGAGCAGGTTACAGTGGCGGGCCGATATAACCTGCAAGCCGATCAAATGACAACGCTATACCTGCAGGCCGCAGGGCAGGCGCAGGATTCTGTTACTTTAAAAGAAGCCGGTCAGCAAACGCTCCAGTTGCGCTATACCCCGAAGCAGGAGGACCGCTATACCTATACCTTGACAGCTAAATCGGGTGAGAAAGTGGATACGCTGGGCATGGTGCCGATAAAGGTAGATGCTGCTGCCAAACCTGCCGTGCTGCTCGTCTCGTCATTCCCGCTGTTCGAATTTAAGTTTCTGAAAAACCACCTCGGCCAGTTGCAGCACAAAGTGGCCTTGCGCAGCACCGTTAGCAAAGGTATGTACCAGAGCGAATGGCTGAACATGCCGCAAACCGACCTGAGCCGCATCACGCCCAAATTATTGCAGCAGTTTGATGTGGTGATCATAGAACCGCAGGCTTTGCAGGACCTTAACAGCGGCGAAAGGGCAACTTTGCAAAGGGCTGTTACCGAGGATGGATTGGGCGTGCTAACCATCGCCAGTGAACAACTGGGTAACCGTACCACCGCCTTCTTCACTAACTTCCAAAGCAAACGCCTCTCGCAGCAGGACACCCGTAGTGCCCGCGCCAACTGGAGCAATGGCACCACAGCCGCGGCTATACCTGTGTCGCCTTATACCCTGGTGAGCAGCGATGCTGTAACGGGATTGATAGAAGAACAAAGCAACAATCTTTTGGCAGCGGGCCGCAAAGCAGGCTGGGGTACGGTGGCGCTGTCGGTGGTGCCGCAAACGTTCAGCTGGCAACTCGAAGGCAAGCAAGGCACCTATGCCAGCTACTGGGCACATTTGCTTTCGTCGGTGGCCAGGCGAGAGGTACAGGACAAGTTCTGGCAGATTGCCAACCCGCAAGTGCCGCAGCTTCACCAACCTGTTACCCTCAAACTCACCGACTATACCCTGACCGAAGCCTCTGCTATACCTGTGGCAACCGTCCGTAGTACAAACGACACAACACAAACAGGTATAGTCTTACAGCAAAGCGTACATCAGCCAGAGGTATACGAAGGCACTTTCTGGCCGCGCCGTCTGGGCTGGCATATGGTGGAGTCAGCAGGTATAGAGCCGTTTTATTTTCTGGTGCAGGATACTGCCGCGTGGCAGCATCAAGGTATACAGGCGAAACGGGAAGCAACTCTGCAGTTTGCTTTACAGCAACGCACTAAAGTAGCAGAAAGCAGAACGGCGTATGCAGAGGAGCAGGTCTCGGCAATTTGGTTCTTCTTGCTCTTCGTGTTGAGCAGCGGATTTTTATGGCTGGAGGAGAAGCTGTTAACGCTCTTCTGATCCTGGGTCTTGTGTAAACTGTATTGCTGCAGGCCCTATTGACTATTTATCTTTCGACAGGTATAGCCTTCGCGGCAAAAGTATCCAGCAGCTGAATCAGGTCAGGTATACATTCTAGGTTTAAGGTATGGCCTACGTGGGGCAGAATCTCCAGCTCACCGTGGGGCAGCGACTGGTACATAGCCCGGCCCATTTCCGGGGTGCAAAGCATGTCTTCTTCGCCGTGCACCACCAGCACGGGCACCTTCACTTTTTTGAGCTCATCCAAATAGTTGCCGCTCTCTTCGGTGGCGCGCACCAGTTTGAGCAATCGCTCCGAGGTAGGGCTTTGGCTTGTTTTGCTGTTTTTGAGGTTCTCTATCGTGATGATCGGGTTCAGGAAATAGGTGCGGCCCAGCACAAAAGGCAGCATCACCTCGAGCATCAGCGGGTAGCCGCCTGCCAGCAAAGCCTGTTTCCAGCTGGCCCCGATACCGTCGAAATAAGCGTCTTTGTAAGGGAAAGTAGAAAGCAGCACCCCCCGCTGCACCAGCTCCGGATGATTGACCAGAAAACGTTGCGCCACCGCTCCCCCGTAGGATATACCGACCAGTATCGTGTCGGCAGGCAATTGCAAGTTCCTGAGCAGATCGGCCAGGTCAGCAGCGTGTTCTTCGAAGCTGCGGTGCTCCGGCGCTTCATCCGACTGCCCCTGAAACAGCAGATCCACCAGCACCAGCCTGTATTTTTTGCCCAGCGCATGCACCAGTCCCGCCCAAGCCGCCGTTGACTGCGACAGCCCATTCAGGAAAACCATGGCCTGTGTGGCGTCAGCGTTTCCGTGCAGTTCGTAGTGTAGTTCCAGTCCGTCGGGTAGGCGATGTCGCATAAGATATGTTGTTTTAAGGTATAGCGGAGAGAATCAAATCTAACCGGAAATTATGAAAGGCGCCGTTTGATGTATAGCCAAATCGTATCTGTATCAGGTGTATGCACGAATTTTCGCGGTAAACTTCTCATGAAAACTGGTTATCTATACCTAGGCTACTCGCCCTGCAGGTATAACTTGTGGGCTTTCTCCAGGCCAGCTGGCAACCGACCTATACCTCATGCTCCCGGGCCATCGCTCTTCCGGATTTCCTAATCCCCGTGCCATACAATGCGGATTGCAAATCCGCGAGAGTTAGATTTCGAATTGATAAATCCGAAATAGCATTTGGTGCGGCGCCAGAGCACAAATGCTAGCAGCCAAAGTCCGCCAGATAGCGCACTCTCGGGCTACGCGAGCGAGGACTTAGCAGATCTCGCCTTCCAACTGCAATTGCTTTCCTGGTGCTTGCTCAGGTATAGCCAGCGGCACTGTAAAGTAAAAGCGACTACCTTGTCCCAATGCTGTCTCGACCTGTATTTTGCCTCCGTGCCGCTCCACAAAATCGCGGCAAAGCAGCAGCCCCAGGCCTGTTCCTTTTTCGTTCACGGTGCCCTTGGTGGCCATGGCGGGCGTTTCCAGCTTAAACAGCGTTGCCAGTACGTCCGGACTAACACCGGTTCCCTGGTCTGTCACGGCTATGGTCGCCATGTGGCCGGGACCTTTTTCAGCGTCTATTTTTATAAGTCCGCCCGGGTACGAGAACTTAATAGCATTGTGCAACAGGTTGCGCACCACGAAGTCGAGCATGTGGGCATCGGCACGAACCTGCAACGTAGGCGTCACCTGCACCTGCCAGGTAATCTGTTTTGTATCGGCTGTGTCATTCAGCAAAGCCACATTTCGGTTCACCAGTTCCTCCAATGTCAGCACTTCCGGCTCGAAGCGCACATGGTGCCCCGAGGCTGTTTGGGCCGTCGACCACTGCAGCAGGTTTTCGAGCAGGGCCTGCAGATTGCGCACCGATACCTGCGTATGCGTGGCCAGTTTCTGCATTTGGTCCGGCTTCATCTTGTCCGAGAAGTTCACGAGTATGTTCAGGAAAGACTCCAGCGTGGCCAGCGGCGTGCGGATGTCGTGCGAAATAATGGAGAAGAAGCGGTCCTTGAAATAGTTAAGCCGGCGCAGCTTTTGCTCCGACGCCTTGAGTTTGCGCACCGTATCCTTAAGCTCCTGCGTACGATGCCGGAGAGCTGCCGTGCGGTTAGCCACCATCACTTCCAACTCGTTTTTCTGTTGCTCTATCAGCAGTTTTCGTTCCGTTTCTTTTTCGCGCTCCAGTCGCTCCTTTTCGAGCACCCTGGCGTTGAGCTCGCTTGTTACGGTATTCAGCCTGTAGGCCAGACCGAGCGAGAAGAGCACCACCTGCGCGACCATACCTACCTGCGCCGCATACACCGTAACGATATTGTCCGGCACTAAATGGTTCTCTTTCAGGATGAACAGCAAGGCTCCTACCACAAAAAACACATTGGCGATCAGGAAGTAAAGGGCCGGTCTATACCCTTGTCGCAGCGATTGGATACTGGTCAGCACCATGGCCACCAGCACCAGCCCACCGATTATCCCGATCAGACTCACGCAGGCCTGCAACAGGTCGAGCGGTGTGAGGTACGATAACAGTCCCATGCCAACCGGCAGCATGTACAGCAGCGCCAGCAACGTAAGCGCTTTATCCCAGACGGGCATGGTGCGTTGGGTATTGAGGTAGTGGCGCGTGAACAGTACCCGGAACAAACCGTTGAACGTGACGATAAACGGGAAACTGTGTGCATTCCAGAGCGGAGAGTTAGGCCAAAGCAGCTCAATGGCAAAACCGTGGTAGAACATAAAATAGAGCCCCGTGCCCAGCAGCGCCAACACATAGTACAGATAACTGCGGTCGCGCACCGAGGCAAAGAGCACGAGGTTGTAGAGCGTCATCACGAGGATAATGCCGATAAATATACCCTGCCCGAAAAGCCTGTCGCTGTTAGTGGCGCTCACCTGTTCCGGCGGCAGCAATTGCAGCTGCAGCGCCTGCGGCTTATAAAGGTCAATGTCGCCTTGCAGACGCAGGTATAGCGTGGTGGTGCTGTTGGGCAGTAACTCCAGCCGGATGTAAGGTTTATGAGAAGGCACGTCGCGCTCCCCAATAGGCAAAAGTTGACCTGTGCGCTTTAAGGTATAGCCTGTTTCGTTTTGCTGATAGAGCTCCAGGTGACTCCAATCGCCGGCATAGAGCAGGCGCGTCTGTTCGCGGTTGCCGGGGTTACGCAACACAAGCCGCACCCAATGCACCGTTTTACCCGACTGCAGCACAGCATCAGTCTTGTTAGGTATAAATTGGTGCGTTTGAACCTGGTCAACGGTCAGTGTCGCGCTTGGGTCGTGGTATACCTGCAGTGCCTCTACTATGTGCTGTTCCGAAGCCGACACATCTACTGTATCGGGTGCCTGCGCACGGGTTTGCAGCGCCACTAACAGGAAAGGCAGCAAGGCGAACAGCCTGAAAAGGCGACGCGAAAACCAGGTATAGCAAGGCGCAAGCATACGTCAATTTACAAAATAATCTCAGTTCAGCTATACTTCGGCATGTAAGAGATTTCGCCAATGGAAACCTTTTGCTATATTGAGCTGCTATACCTGACTGATTTTACTCATACCTATACCTATGGCCCGGCTTAAATTACTGATTGCAGAAGATGATGTGGTGATCGCCCAGAACCTGTCGCTTTCGCTGGAGTCGATGGGCTACGAGGTGTGCCAGGCCGTGAGTTCGGGCGAGGAATTGCTCCTGCAAGTGCACCAGCACCAACCGGACCTGATCATCCTCGACATCACACTGGATGGCAAACTCGACGGCATAGAGACCGCTGCCATGTTAGCGAAGGCGACCAAGGTTCCCTTCATTTTTATGACGGCTTTTTCGGATAAGGAGACCATCGACCGCGCCAAGCAAACCAATCCGCATGCTTACCTGGTGAAGCCCTTTGATGCCCGCACCCTGCAAAGCAGTATCGAGCTTGCCATACACAATGCTGGCACACGACAGCTGCAGCCGGCACAGGCCATGGCTATACCTGCCCAGCCCGCCGATACCGTGGAGGCCGACAATTTCCTGTTGCACGATGCCCTGTTTGTAAAAGTGCGCAACCGCCTCGAAAAAGTGATGCTCGAAGACATCGTCTGGGCCGAGGCGCAGGACATCTACTGCAACATCAAGACCCGCTCGCACCTGCACCTGGTCAGCCAAAGCCTGAAAAACCTGGAGCAGCGCCTCCCCGCCGGCCAGTTCATGCGCATACACCGCTCCTACATCGTGCAGCTCACCGCCATCGAGGCCATCGAAGACAACAACATCCTCATCGGCGGCAAGCAGATCCCGATCGGCAACACCCACCGCGATGCTTTGCTGAAGCGACTGCAGATACTGTAGCGTTTAGTTAGCAGCAATTTTTAATTAATGAATAAGCTTGCTAAGCAAAAAAGGGAAAGCATCACTAGAAGAACTTCTTGGGTCGTTCTGTTTAGCTATTTGATTGGGGGCATATCAGCTTTATATGCGGGTATTCAATACAACAAGACACTAATTGACTACAGGTTACCCATGCTTATTGCGGCCATGTCGGGCACTCTTTTCAGCTTGCTTACAAGCAAATACTTGAGAGAGTATAGCGGTAAAAAGTTTAGGTACTACGGGCATCTATTCTGGTCAATCCTGACTTTCGGTGGTTTTATTACCGGACTTCTCTTTTTGATTAACTCTGTCTTTGGAAGGGAACAGACAGAGACATTGAAAAAGCCGATCGTGGGCGTTAGTCATGCAAGGAGGAGCGGATCCGTATATGCTGAAATTAACTCGGTTGACTATTCAAAGGACATTAGGTTTGACAGTGCTGAAAGACAACAAGTTGAAGCTGCGAACTACGTAGTTCTTACCACTCGGAAAGGGTTCTTCGGGTACAGCATCATTGAGGAAATTAGATTAACAAAAGAATAAAAGCTGCTAACAAGGGTAGCTGTTGCACAACTCCTCAGTAACTTCTGATCTCTATAGCTTTTCTGATTCCACTTCTCTTTTTGCTCCCCAAAACCATCTTGATAAATACTACCTGCTCCG
>NZ_JCAEMH010000010.1:0-63997 GCF_059278805.1 Pontibacter sp. YIM B11418
GTGCGCCGAGAGCGAGAAGCGCAGCTCCCGCTCGTCCTCGAAAGTTTTCCTGCCCTGCATCCCATCAAAGATTTGGTAATATATCCTTTTACGACTATCTTCAATAGGTTGTGCAACAAGCACAAAGTTCAGCCTTAACCCTTCCTGCGCTACGGGCTTCAACTGCACCAGTCCGTTACCCATTACTAAATAAACTATTTTGCAAAAGAACAAATTAATAGTATTCGACATTGATGGCACTTTAACTGACAGTGTTGAACAACATCAAAAAGCATTCTCTGAAATATTGTTCGAAATTGGTGTGGAAGAAATCAAATCGGAATTCAAATCTTTCAAGCACCATACAGATAGTTTTATTGCAAAAGAGATTTATGAGTCTGAACGGAAAAAGAACTTTTCAAAAAAAATATATTCCCAATTCGAGAGTAGGCTAACTGAAAAAATAAAGTGTCTGAATTTTGAAGAAATAGCAGGAGCAAAAAGGCTGGTTGAGGTACTACACCATGATTCTGAATTTGGAGTTTGCTTTGCTACAGGCTCACTAAGAAGACCTGCAGAGCATAAATTATCATCTATTGGAATAAGGTTTGAAAAATGGCAACTAGTAGCTTCAGACAATATTCAGGAAAGAGAAAGAATTATACGCCAAGCAATTAAGAATTCAGCCAACTATTACAATGTGCAAAATTTTGAAAGAGTTATTTCTGTTGGAGACGGTATATGGGACTTAGTTTCAGCTAAAAACTTAGGGCTGGAGTTTGTCGGAGTCGGCATCTCAAATGAGAAAGTACTACTTGAAAAGGGTGCAGAGATAATTTGTAAAGATTTAACCGAATTCGAATCAAAAGTTAAAATACCTATGGGTAACAATGTATAAGAGTGATGTGGATCAGATTGCTGTGATTAGCAGTTTGTTATTTATCCAGCTTTAGAACAGGTGGCATGTATTGCTCCATAATCCCACACCACGCTTACCCTTGACCGTCAGTGCCAACTTCAACACTAAGCCCGAAAACAGTATGGATTTCATCGCTATAAAAAGAGCTACCCCAAGCGATATAAGTCAACTGCAAAAAATCAGCAGACAGACTTTTTCTGAGACCTTCTCAGCTAAGAATTCGGCGGAGGATATGAGAAAGTATTTGGATGAGGGATTGTCTGTTAAAAAACTGACGACCGAACTCCATGACAGTAACTCTCAATTTTATTTCGCGACAATTGATGATAAAGTAGTCGGCTACTTAAAGCTAAACTATGGCCAAGCACAGACGGAACTGAAAGACGACAAAGGCCTTGAAATAGAGCGTATTTATGTGCTAAAAGAATATCATGGGAAACATGTGGGTCAATTACTTTATGAACACGCGATTCAAATGGCACGGCAAATGAAGGCCGAGTACGTTTGGCTGGGCGTTTGGGAGGAAAACCAAAGAGCGATCAAGTTCTATAAGAAAAATGGCTTTGTCGAGTTTGACAAGCATGTTTTCAAATTAGGTGATGACGAGCAGACCGATATCATGATGAAACTTCAATTGTAGAGGTATGAGCTCTGCTAAAAAGGCACGCTGAATGCGAAACCTGACTGAGAAAACACTTTGTCAATGTAAAACCACTTGATGGCTAGCTTAGCACTGTTCGTTAAACCAGCAAAACATGGCCTCTGTTTGGGGGAGAGTACCTATCACGCAATCTGAACAACTTTCAGGCATCATATGACCAAACGTATACTCTTCTTAGCTTTGATGCTCTGCATTTTCCAACCTTCCATGGCTCAAAAAAGAACTGATGAATTTCTGCGGGAGCTTTTGATAAAAGCTGGCAACGACAGTGTAAATGTGCTGCTCCGCGACCCTGAGAAATACCGCGTGCAGATAATCTATACCGAGATCAACCGCGATAAGAATAATAAGCCTTCTTTCAAAAACTACTATTTTAATCACGACCCTGATCTTTACTTCAACCCGGCCTCTACAGTCAAGCTACCCCTTGCTTTTATGGCCTTGGAGAAGCTCAACACGCTCCGGAAGAAAGGTATAGACAAGCACACGCCTGTTGTGTTTGACAGCAGCCAGGTGGGGCAGACGTCGCTTTACACAGACGCTACTTCGGCCACTGGCCTGCCCTCCATCGCGCATTTCATCAAGCGGGCCCTGCTGATCAGCGAGAACGACCCTTATAACCGCTTGTACCAGCTGGTAGGGCAACAGGAGATCAACCGAAGCCTACAAAGTAAGGGCTACAAAGATTCCCGCATCGTGCGGCAGTTCATGGGCTTTACGACAGAGCAAAACCGCCACTCAAACCCCGTCCGCTTTCTGAATGAAGATGGCAGCACCAGGTATTCCCAACCGCCGCTGTACAACACCGATTCCATTGACTTCAGCCAGGTCATAAAACTGGGAAAGGCCCATTACGACAGCCGCGACACCCTGGTACAGGGGCCTTTTGATTTTACGGAGCACAACAAGCTGCCCCTGGAGGATCTGCAGCAGCTACTGCAGTCGGTGATGTTTCCGGCCTCAGTACCCAGGAAGCAACTCTTCAACCTCTCCAAAGACGATTACAACTTCCTGTACCGTTACCTGTCGCAGTACCCTTCCGAGACGTCTTACCCCAAGTATGACACCTCGCTTTTTTATGACAGCTATGTAAAGTTCTTCTTCCGGGACAAAACGCACCGTATGCCGGAGCATGTGCGGGTGTTCAACAAAGTGGGTTGGTCCTATGGTTTCCTGACGGATGTGTCGTACGTGGCTGATTTTGAAAACCAGGTGGAGTACATGCTCACAGCTACGGTATATGTGAACAGCGACGACGTGCTGAATGACGGGAAGTATGACTACGACACCGTTGGCTACCCTTTCCTCTTCCACCTGGGGCAGATCATTTACCAGCACGAACTGAAGAGAGAACGCAAGTTCAAACCCAACCTGTCTGCGTTTCAGGTACAATATGAAAAACGGGACGAACACGATACCCGGCCTGCGCTGAGCGAGGTGGACAACTAAAGCATCGGTAAAGCTGATAAGGTATAGTCTTCTCGCTATACCTATACCTGCCTCTTGTTAAAGAACAAGGCATGGGTTTCCTCAGGCGGCCTTATCAATCCCCTTAGCCCGTACCTGGTTGTAGTAATTGCAGATGCCGTTCAGCACGCACTTCTCACACCTCGGGTAGGACCAGGTACAGATCTGCTGTCCGTGCTTGAGCAGGTGCTTGTGGAAGTTGAAAAGCACCAGGGCATCTTTGGGCAGCATATCGAGCAGGATGTCGTGGGCTTTGTTGGCTGTGACCTTGGCTCCGATCAGCCCCACCCGCTGGCTCACCCGGAACACGTGCGTATCCACAGGCAGCACCGGCTTTTTGAAGTTGAAGAGCAGCACAAGCGTTGCCGTTTTGAGCCCTACTCCCGGCAGTCGCGTCAGCCAGGCCAGCGCCTCCTCCACCGGCATTTCCTCCAGGAAATCGATGCTAAACTCTCCCCGCTCCTCTTTGATGATGCGCAGGGTCTCCTGAATCTGCGGTACCTTTTGCCCCGGGTAGCGCGTCGTGCTGATGGCATCGGCCAAATCGTCAAAAGGGGCATTCATCACCCCTTCCCAGTCTCCGAAGCGCTCCATCATGGTATAGAAAGCCTTCTCTTCGTCTTTATGGTTAGTGCGGTGCGAGAGCATCGTCGAGATAAGCTCGTGCATGTGACTGCGGCGCGGATCAAGCGTCAGGGGCTTGTACTCCTGATTCAGCAGCTCGTGGGTAATCATTATTTTCTCCTCAGCGGGTAGTTCATATCCTTCCATAGCACTCGTGGGTTAGCCAGTTCTTAATTAACGGCTTTGTGCTGATGGCGTTACCGTCAAAATCAGCTGGAAAGGGCCAGTGTGGATGTTCGAACATTTATCTGGGAAAATTGTATTATAATACAACAATTTATTTCAACTCCCGCTATACTTTTAGTCCCAGCCAAAAACGGCATTAACTTTCATTCTATGCAAATCAAATTCCTAGGAACAGGAGGGGCTTTTGACATCGATTACATGAACTCTGCCGCTATGGTGACGGTACGGGGAAAGTGTGTCCTGCTCGATTGCGGTTTTACGGTCTACCAGACGCTGGTACACAAAAATCTGCTGCATCGGGTAGACCATATCCTGCTCACACATCTCCACAACGACCATTGCGGTAGCCTGGCCAATCTGCTGCTGCACAAGCATGTGGTAGACAAAGACCCAAAGCCAATCATCCTATACCCAACCGACCAGTTCAAAGCGCAGGTATACGAGTTTTTGAAAATACAGGTGAAGGACCCCGACAAGTACGCGGAGTTCATGCCGCTCGAGCATTTTGAAGGTATAAAGGCCGTCGACACCTACGGCATGCACTCAGAGGGGCTGCAGACATTTGCCTACATTTTCGAAGAAGAGGATAACCGCATTGTATACTCCGGCGATCTGGGCAAGCCCGACGTCCTGTTCGACAGGCTGAGCCGCATGTCTTCGCTGCCGACCTGCGTATACCACGACATCACCTTCAACCCCGAAAACACAGGCCATACCTTCTACAAAAAGCTGCTCCCCTACATGAATGGCGTAGAGATGTTCGGCTACCACTGCGACCCGACCCAGAACCCGGAGGACAACCCGATCAGACTGGTGTTCTATCAAAAAGACCTGATGGCCTGAGGATTTTTTGAAGGCTTGTATCCAATTAGTCAAAACATGTGTATCAAATGAAGGTTAATGTTGCAGTCCCGCACTAAACCCGTTGGCACATGACGTTTACAATGACTTTACGCTCCGAGAACAAGCTGCCTTTTCTGCGCAGGCCGCTGCACATTGCCTATACCGCCATTTTTGTGAGTTTCCTGGCATACACGGGTTTTACCACACCTGATCTGCTCAACTGGCTGCTCGAAAACTCGCTCTCGCTCTCTGTGCTGATCATACTGGCAGCTTTTTACAACATCTTCCGCTTCACCGACACCAGCTATACCCTGATTTTCCTGTTCATGATGCTGCACGTGTACGGTAGCCACTACCAGTATGCCGACAACCCCTTTGGCGAGTGGATGAAAGAGCCATTCAATTTCCAGCGCAACAACTACGACCGCCTGGTGCACTTCGGTTTCGGACTCATGCTCACCTACCCGCTGTATGAGGTGGCGAGACGTGGCTTCAGTTTGAGCGTGTTTTTGAGCATTGTGCTCACACTATCACTTGTCCTGGCGCTGAGCGCGGTGTACGAAATAGTGGAATGGGTAGTGGCCGACCTTGTGTATGATGGGGATGAGCAAGGCATGGCCTACCTGGGCATGCAGGGTGATATCTGGGACGCGCAAAAAGACATGGCGCTCGCTTTCATGGGAGCCGTCATCGCCATCGGGCTTGCCATCGTACTGCGTCTCGGCAAGCAACCTGCTACTTCTAAAAGTTAGCGCTACAAAAAAAGCCAGCTATACCTGTAGCGGTATAGCTGGCTTTTCATTAGTCTGATTAATGCTTACAAATCACCGCGCTCTGCGGCTTTCTTCATTTTCTCGTTTGCAAAAATCGCGATCTCAACACGACGGTTAGCCTGACGGCCAGCTGCTGTAGAGTTATCGCCTACCGGGTGGTCAAAAGCCCAACCCTGCGTTGTGATACGGCTACGCGAAACGCCCTGCTGGGTAGTATAGCTCGCCACCGACTCAGCGCGGCGCTCCGACAGACGCTGGTTCAGATCGCGGCTACCCGTGTTGTCGGTGTGGCCTTCGATAATAATGTTCGTGTCTTCGTACTTTTTCAGCGTAGTGGCCAGTTGCTGGATGTCCGTTTGCGCATTCGAACGCAGTTCAGCAGAATTCACGTCGAACAGGATGCCTGAGTCAAAGGTAATTTTGATACCCTCCCCTACACGCTCTACTTTCGCGTTTTCAAGGTCACGGCGCAGCTCTTCCGCCTGCTTGTCCATGTGGCGACCGATCAGGGCGCCGGCCGTACCACCCACTGCCGCACCAATAATGGCACCTGCTGCTGTGTTACCAGCCACTTTACCGATTACACCACCCACTACGGCACCACTACCGGCACCAATGGCACCGCCTTTGGCCGTGCGGCTGGCATTACAGGAAGTAAATAATAAACCGAATACGGCAAGTACTGCCAAATAAATTCTGATATGTTTCATTGTCTTCGTTTTTTAATTTTCAATTATAGTTGTCAGATTACGCCCTTAATACTCCAAATGCATTAAAATGTTGTATTTACATATAGCAGTTATACTACCCAATGCGCTTAACCTCCTATTATTTAATATGTTAGGAGCACACTATTGGTAACTTACATTAGGCAAAGTATATACGTAAACCAACAGAAGAATATTCAAAAACACTATATAAATGGCTTTAGGAGCCTGCTAAAGGAGTTATCTGCTAAAATCTGCTGCACAAAAAAGCGCCTGTCAGGTAAAGCTGACAGGCGCTCCAGTACAGGTGCTATACCTGATTCCTTACTTTATCTCACCGTTTTCAGCAGCCTTCTTCAGCTCCTCGCTTGCAATAATAATAACCTCTACACGGCGGTTCTGCGAACGGCCTTCCGCTGTTGTGTTATCAGCAATTGGCTGGTCAAACGCATAGCCTTTTGCCTGCATGCGCGATGCATCTACACCTTGGGTGCGGGCATAGTTGGCAACAGACTGCGCACGACGCTCTGACAGCCCTTGGTTCAGCTCACGGCTACCGGTGTTGTCAGTGTGGCCTTCGATGATGATATTCGTGCCTTCGTATTTCTGCAGTGTCGCTACCAGTCCGTCAATGTCTTTTTTGGCTTTGTCGCTCAGTTCAGCAGAGTTCACGGCAAACAGGATACCTGAGTCGAAGTTGATGCGGATGGCCTCGCCTACACGTTCGATCTTGGCATTTTCCATGCTTTTCTCCAGTTCTTCAGCCTGCTTGTCCATACGGCGACCGATCACAGCACCTGTAGCACCACCCACTGCAGCACCAATAATAGCGCCCGCCGCGGTGTTGCCCATTCGGTTACCGATGATACCACCTACTACAGCGCCGGAGCCCGCTCCGATGATACCGCCTTTGGTGGTTTTATTCATACCTGTCTTTTCCTGGCCAGTCGTGCTGGTATCAGTTCTGTTACCCGTTGTGGTTGACGTATCGCCTGTTCCAGAAGTGGTAGGAGCTGTAGTCTGGCACGAAGTGAACAGCATGGTAACAGCCAGCATCGATGTCAACGATAGTTTTACTAATTTCATAGTCTTTTGATAAATTTGAAAAAATGGTTTTTGATTGATAGTCGTATTGGTTAATACATTTGCGCATTGCATCGCTTTTGTGCTTTCGCAATACTAATGCCAAACTTAGGCACAATATTGTGCTTTACCCAAACTATTACTTTCATGAGCCGAAAAGGTTTGTTCCCCCTTGTCCAGCTTATATTTTGTCATGTTTGAGTGCTAGCAGAAGAGCCTGTCAGCGACACTAACAGGCTCTTTTAGTCCGAGATATTAATACAATCTGCTTATGATGACTTGGCAGCTTTTTGGATCTTAGCAGTGCCGTTGCTTTCTTCTGCGGCTGGCATGATCATACCCAATAGGTCAACGAGGCGCTGCTTCAGCTCTTTGCGGTCCACGATAAAGTCCAGGAAGCCGTGTTCCAGCACAAACTCTGCACTCTGGAAGCCCTTCGGCAGGTCCTTGCCTATCGTTTCTTTGATCACACGCGGTCCGGCAAAACCGATTAGAGAGCCCGGTTCGGCAATGTTGAAATCACCCAGCATGGCGTATGATGCGGTCACACCACCTGTGGTCGGGTCGGTGAGCAAAGAGATGTAAGGCAGTTTTTCTTCCGAGAGAAGCGCTAGCTTGGCAGAGGTTTTGGCCATCTGCATCAGTGAGAAGCCGGCCTCCATCATGCGGGCGCCACCTGATTTTGAGATCATCATGAAAGGCGTGCGCGTTTTGCGGGCATGGTCGATGGCGCGGGCAATCTTTTCCCCTACCACAGAGCCCATAGAGCCACCGATATAAGCAAAATCCATGCAGGCGATGGTGATGTCCCGGCCTCCGGACTTGCCATAGGCAGTGCGCACGGCGTCTTTCAAGCCGGTCTTGCGCTCGGTTTCAACTGTACGCTGCGGGTATGGCTTGGAGTCTACGAAATTCAGAGGGTCACCCGAACTCATATCCTCGTCCATCTCCGTGAATTTGTTGTCGTCGAACAGGATGGCAAAATACTCCTTCGAACCAATCCGGTCGTGGTAGTTGCACTTCACGCAGGTCTTCAGGTTTTTGCGGTGCTCGGTCATGCTGGTCACCGTTTTGCATTCCGGGCACTTATACCACAAACCGTCCGGGGTTTCCTTCTTCTCCTCTGTCGGCGTGTTAATTCCTTTTTCTACTCGTTTAAACCAAGGCATCATAATCGTATCGGGCGTGCATGCTGCACATTAAATGGTTGTTCCGCCACACTCCTCTTTCCAAATCGGGCAGATTCGGGCACAAATATAGCCTGCTCCGGAATACTCACAAAGGAGCTTTTCCAAAGCAGGCTGTAAAATTAGTTAATAATCAGCAGTTCTGCTACAGATTACGCAAGTGTAATGTCGTTGGCCAGGTATACGTCCTGAATCGCGTTCAGCAGCTCCACACCAACTTTCATGTCTTTCTGGAACGCCTTGCGACCAGAGATCAGGCCCATACCGCCTGCACGCTTGTTAATAACGGCTGTGCGTACGGCATCCGCCAGATCCGACTCGCCCTTCGACTCACCACCGGAGTTGATCAGACCGGCGCGGCCCATGTAGCAGTTGGCCACCTGGTAGCGGGCCAGGTCAATCGGGTTGTCAGAAGAAAGCTCAGAGTACATTTTCTCGTGCGTCTTGCCAAAACCGATCGCCTTGAAGCCACCATTGTTCTCAGGCAGTTTCTGTTTGATGATGTCCGCCTGGATTGTTACACCCAAGTGGTTGGCCTGTGCAGTAAGGTCAGCGGCCACGTGGTAGTCTACGCCGTCTTTCTTGAAAGCATTGTTGCGGGTATAGCACCACAGAATGGTGGCCATACCTAACTGGTGCGCTCTCTCAAACGCCTCTGCCACCTCAATGATCTGGCGGGAAGATTCCTCAGAACCGAAGTAGATGGTAGCGCCTACGGCCGTAGCGCCCAGGTTCCAGGCCTCGTCCACAGAACCGAACATGATCTGGTCATATTTGTTCGGATAGGTCATCAGCTCGTTGTGGTTGATCTTCACCACAAACGGAATCTTGTGCGCGTACTTTCTGGACATCATCGCCAGGTTACCAAAAGTAGTTGCCACGGCGTTGCAGCCACCCTCGATCGCCAGCCTGATGATGTTCTCCGGATCGAAATAAATCGGGTTTGGAGCAAAAGAAGCACCCGCTGTGTGCTCGATGCCCTGGTCTACCGGCAGGATAGACAGGTAACCGGTACCCGCCAGACGACCTGTGTTGAAGAGCTGTTGCAGGCTGCGCAATACCTGCGGGTTACGGTTAGACAGTGAGAACACGCGGTCCACAAAGTCAGGTCCCGGTGCATGGATCAGGTCCTTGGAAATTGTTTTGCTTTCATACTGAAGCAGGCTCTCCGCTTCAGAGCCTAGTAAGGAAACGATGTTATCGTACGACATTTTTTTAATGGTTTTAATAAAGGGACGTATTGAATTGCAGGACAAATATATAACGCTTTTGTATACTTCAGAAATTATCATGCCTTCTGATGACCAGCACGGGTATACTGCCCCAACATACCGCATACCTCGCTAAAATGTTTCTCTATACCTGGCACTAAATAACATCATCTCGCCGTCTGCTTGTATAGGGCAGGGTTATACCTTGTTATCTTAAATCTAAAACAACCCTATACTCGTTATACAAAGCATTAGGTATAAGAACGTTAGCGCCATGACATGATACATAAACGTCTTACATACGCCTGGCTTCTGTTGCTATTGGCAGGTATAGCCGCCTGCTCTTCTTCTACACAGATTCTGGGCTCCTGGAAAAGCCCGGAGATCGAAGCCCAGAATTACCGGCGGGTAGTTGTGGCAGCCCTCACCGATAATGTGCTGGCCCGGCAGGAAGTAGAAAATGACCTGGTAGACCAGTTGCAGATGCGTGGCATTCAGGCGACCCGCAGCATGGACCTGTTCCCGCCCTCAGCCACTGCTAAAAACCAACCCGATGTCAACCTGCTCATCGAGCGTATTAAAGAAAACGGCCATGACGCCATCCTCACCGCTGCCCTGGTAGATGAGCAAACTGAAACCCGTTACGTGCCTGGCAACATGGGGTACCGCCCCATGACGCGGTTTATGTGGTATGGCAGTTTCAGGGGCTATTATACCTACTGGTACCCTACGCTCTACGACCCCGGTTACTACACCGAAGACAAGGTATACTACCTCGAAACCAACCTCTACGATGCCAATACTGACCGGCTGGTTTGGTCAGCCCAGTCCAAGTCGCACAGCCCTAGCAGCCTCCGCAAGGCAGCCAATCAGTTTGCTGAACTGACTGTGCAGAAAATGACGGAAGACAACGTACTGCCCTCTGTTGTTAAAAAATAAAAAAGGCGCTCCAAGGAGCGCCTTCTCTGTGTTGGTCAGGTATAGCCTTACTCGTTGTACAGCACGTGCAGCACGGTCTGGCCCACTGCCTTTAAAGTGTTTTTGCTGATAATGTCCATCGTATCGGTATGGCGGTGATGGTAGTGGCCGAAGTAGTCGTCCTGGTTCGCCATGTTGTACTCGATGATGTCGATCATGCGTATACCGCCCACTGTGTTCACGTAATAGTGATCGTCGGTAATGGCCGGAGCATTCACATACTTAAAATAGTCGGAGTAACCAATGCGATTGCCGGCGCGCCATACCTTGTCCACGATGTTGCGGGCGTACTGCATGGAGGTACCTTCACGGGCAAACTTGGCGTTCTCAGCTCCCACCATGTCGAGCAGGATGCCGTAGTTCGCTTTGTAATTCGGGGTATGCTTGTTCTTGCTCCAGTACTGCGAACCCAGACACCAGTCGTCCTGCATGTAAGGATGATCGCTGTTATCCGGGCGTCCGTAATCTTCCCCATCAAAGAAAATGATATCGACGCCTATACCCGGTTTCTGCTCAGCAGCCTGAATGGTACGGGCAATCTCAAGCAGCACACCAACACCGCTGGCACCGTCGTTGGCGCCGTCAATGGGTTTGTTCTGGTCCTTGTCGTCTTTGTCGGCAAAGGGACGTGTGTCCCAGTGAGCGGCCAGCAGTACCCGTTTGGTTGCATTCGGGTTGATGGTGCCGATGATGTTGCGCAGGTTCAGCATAGTGCCATCAAAAGCCTTTGCCTGAAAAGCCTGCACCTGTACCTCAGCACCGTAGCCACGCAGCGTCTCGATAAGCCACTCTCCTGTTTTGTAGTGCTCGGCCGTGTTCGGTACTCGCGGCCCGAAAGCCACCTGCCGATCCACAAAGAAATAAGCAGAGTCCGCATTAAATTCAGGCGCTTGCACAGCGGCAGCCTCCTCCACTTCGGTGGTTGCCACACGCTCGCTACTGTTTCCGTTTTCGGAAGAGTCGCAGCCGTTAAGCCCCATCGCTCCAAACAGCAGCATGGCCAGTAGCTTCATATTATTCTTCATAAGCCCAGTCAATTCCGGTTTTCAAGTCTTTGATCACGATGCCCTGCTTTTTCAGTTCAGCACGGATGGCATCTACCTTGTCATACGCCTTGTTCTCTTTCGCTTCTTTGTAAAAGCCAAGCACCAGCTCCAGCATTTCTTCCATGTCAGCAGTCGGTTCATCCTTCAGACCCAGCACATCGGTTACCAGTTCGGTATAGGTCGTGCGAATGGTATCGAAAGTGCCGCGCGTCAGTGCCCCGATCTGCAGCTGACCCAGGTATAGGCTGTTGATCTTTTTGAGGAGGTTGAATAGCGAGGCGATCGCGCGGGCCGTGTTCAGGTCGTCGTTCAGTCCACGGAAGCAATCTTCGGTCAGTTTCAGCAGCTCATCGTTCAGCTTCTCATCCGGTGTGCCTACACCTTCTTCCGGATAACTTAACTTTTCAAGTACACGCATACCGTTCATCAGCTTTCTGTACCCTTTCTGGGCGGCCTGTAGTGCCTCGTTGCTAAAGTCGAGGGTGCTGCGGTAGTGCGCCTGCAGAATAAAGAAGCGGATGGTCATCGGGCTGTAGGCATGCTCCAGCATCTGGTGGTTGCCGCTGAAGAGCTCGCTCAGGTTGATGAAGTTGCCCAGCGACTTGCCCATTTTCTGGCCGTTCACCGTGATCATGTTGTTGTGCACCCAGTAGCGGGCGGCATCGCTGTGACTGTGGCTGGCCTGGCTCTGCGCAATTTCGCATTCGTGGTGCGGGAACATTAAGTCAAGTCCGCCACCGTGGATGTCGAAGGTCTCGCCCAGGTACTTGCGGCTCATAGCCGAGCACTCCAGGTGCCAGCCCGGAAAGCCGTCGCTCCAGGGCGAAGGCCAGCGCATAATGTGCTGCGGCGATGCTTTTTTCCAAAGCGCAAAGTCCAGCGGCGAGCGCTTTTCGCCCTGCCCCTCGGTGTCGCGGGTATTGCTCAGCAGGTCTTCGATGATGCGACCGGAAAGCTTGCCGTAATTGTGATCTTTGTGGTAGGCCGGCACGTCAAAATAGACCGATCCGTTCACCTCATAGGCCATCCCGTTCTCGAGTATCTCCTGTATCATCTGGATCTGCTCAATGATGTGGCCCGAGGCACGTGGCTCTATGTCCGGCGACTTCGCGTTGAGTGTCGCCATGTCCTGCTGGTACACATTGGTATAATGTTGCACGACCTCCATCGGCTCGAGGTGCTCCAGTTTGGCTCTTTTCTGGATCTTGTCCTCTCCCTCGTCGGCATCGTTTTCGAGGTGCCCTACGTCGGTGATGTTGCGCACGTAGCGTACCTTATAGCCCAGGTATTTGAGGTAGCGGTACAGCACGTCGAAGGTAACGGCACTGCGGGCATGGCCCAGGTGGGGTTCGCCGTACACGGTCGGCCCGCAGACATACATTCCCACGAAGGGCGCGTGCAGCGGTTCGAACAGTTCTTTTTTGCGCGTGAGCGTGTTATACAGGTTGAGTTTGTGTTGCATGGTATCGGTATAGGAAGTGCATGCGAACAGGGCATGCCTTCTGTTTATACTTGATCTTTCCGGTTAACCTCGCTGGCAAACCAAAGTTCAAAATTAAGAAAATATACCGTCAGTGCCTTACTCCTCTTTCGGCTTGATGACATAGGTGGCCGAGATCGGGAAGTGGTCAGAAAGCGGCATTTCGTAATGCGTTTTAAAATCGTAGGCCTCCAGGCCGTCGCTGTAGAACTGATTATCAATACGCAGGAAGGGCAGCGGACCGTTGTAAGTGGCCCCCACTCCATTGCCGGCTTTCTCAAACGAGTTGTTCAACTCGCTTACCAACTGACTGTAGGTATAGCTAAACGGAATGTCGTTGAAGTCGCCCGTCACAATAACCGGATAAGGTGAAGTCTTCACATGATCGAGCAGCTGCTGTACCTGCAGCGCCCTTGCCCGGAAACCCATGCGCAAACGACGGGCCAGATTGCGACTTTCTTTCTTAAAGCTCACTTCGTCGCCTATCGCAGAGTAGGTATTTTCGATATCTGCTGCCCGGATGCTCATCGACTGCAGATGCACGGCGTATACCCTAACCGTATCTCCTTTCACATTGATGTCTACCCAGGCGGCCCGGTTGGCGCTGCGCTTTGAAGTGTTTGAAAAGTGTAAAGTATTACCTCTTATGATCGGATATTTTGAGAATATCACCACCCCGACGTCAGAAACAATACGATCGCTCTGGTAGGTTGACGCAAACACATACCGGTTATACCTTTTCCCGATCCGGTTAAAATTATTGAACTCGGTGGAGTTGACGCGACTGTAAAATTCCTGCAAACAGAACACATCAGCAGGGTGGGTGGCTACCCAATCCACCATCTCCTCCGACACACGCGGCACGCCTTTCACTATTTTGTCGTAGGCATTGAATATATGCACGTTGAAGCTGAGCACCTCGAGGGTTTTAGCGTCAGCAGGCAACTCTTTGTCCCATGAAATAGACACCAGCCGGCCATAGTGGTTCCAACCAAGGCCGATCACAGCGAGCGGCAGAAACACATACCATGAGCGCTTCAGCAGCCAGTAAATGAAAAACAGGAAGTTGAGTACCAGCGCACCGGGAAGCGAGAAAGCCATGAAGCCCGCAGGCCAGAATTCGTAGGGAGGCACGCGCATGCTCAGCACCCCGAGCAGCAGCCAGAGCACTACCAGAATGTTAAGGATCAGCCAGATTTTCCGGCGTATGCGTTTGAATGTACCTGCCACGGTGGCAAACTTACAAATTATGCCTGTAGGAATATCAAGCCTCGCTTCAGAATATATTCAGATGCGGCGGCAGTACCGTTTTTAAAAAGCAGAACTTTTCGCGCGCTGGTTCATGTTACCGAACCGAAGCCCATTCGGTAGCCTGCTATAGGCGCTCAAATACCGTCCGAAATCTCCAGAAACCAGATAATTTACAGCGCACTTCCACACATATTGTTGTTTATATAATGTTTTTATAGTAAATTTGTGACATTATTTCCAAGGAGATGAGGGGACGCGAGGTCCCCTTCTTTATTTTCTTTAATTTAATATGGCAATAACGGCACAAAGTATTCGCGCAATGGTGGAAGCCAGCCTACCGGAAAATGACCTGTTCATCGTAGATGTGGCAGTGTCTGATTCGGCGGTGCGCCCCAAGATAACCGTGCTGGCTGACGGCGAGCAGGGCATCACAATTGACCAGTGCGCCAGCATCAGCCGCCGCGTTAATGCGAAGATCGCAGAGGAGTATGGCGAGGAGGTTTCTTATGTGCTGGAGGTAAGCTCACCGGGGGTGGATTTTCCGCTCACGCAGTCGCAGCAGTATAAGCGAAACATCGGCCGCAATCTGAAGCTGAAAATGCAGGATGGCACCGAAAAAACCGGCAAGTTGGAAGAAGTAACAGAAACAGGTATAAACCTGACAGAAGAAATCAAACAAAAAGGCAAAAAGGCAACGTATGAGCCTGTGCAAATACCTTTCGGGGAAATTGTAAAAGCAAATGTTGTAATCTCATTTAAATGATAAGATAATGAACAGTTCAGTCCTGATCGAGTCGTTCGCTGAATTCGCGAAATTCAAGAACATAGACCGCCCGACGATGATGCGCATCCTGGAGGATGTATTCCGTACCATGATCCGCAAAAAGTGGGGCACCGACGAGAACTTTGACATCATCCTGAACGTGGAGAAGGGTGACCTGGAGATCTGGCGTAACCGCGAAATCGTGGACGACAACTCGGAGGACATCTGGGATCATGATAAGATCGCCTTATCGGAGGCGCAGAAAATAGAGCCTGACTTTGAAGTGGGTGAAGAGGTATCGGAAGAGATACAGCTGGAGGACTTCGGTCGCCGCGCTGTGCTGACCGCACGCCAGACACTCATCCAGCGCATCAAGGACATGGAGAAAGAACTCCTGTTCCAGAAGTATAAGGATCTTGTTGGCGAGATCATCTCTGGTGAGGTATACCAAGTATGGAACCGCGAAGTACTGCTGCTCGACCAGGAAGAAAACGAACTGCTGATCCCGAAGGGTGAGCAGATCCCGAAAGACCGTTACCGCAAAGGCGACGTAGTGCGTGCTGTGGTACAGCGCGTTGAGATCGTGAACGGTAATCCAAAGATCATCCTTTCCCGTACATCTCCAGCATTCCTGGAGCGTCTGTTCGAGAACGAGGTACCAGAGATCTACGACGGCCTGATTGCGATCAAAAAAATTGTGCGTGAGCCCGGCGAGCGTGCCAAAGTAGCCGTAGAATCGTTTGACGACCGTATTGACCCGGTAGGTGCCTGCGTGGGCATGAAGGGTTCCCGTATCCACAGCATCGTGCGCGAGCTGGAGAACGAGAACATCGACGTGATCAACTACACCGACAACCTGGAACTCTACATTCAGCGTGCGCTTAGCCCTGCTAAGATCACCAGCATGAAGATAGACAACGAGAACGGCCGTGTATCGGTGTTCCTGAAGCCGGACCAAGTATCGCTTGCGATCGGTAAAGGCGGACAGAACATCAAACTGGCCAGCAAACTGGTTGACATGGAGATCGACGTGTTCCGTGAGTCTGAGGTATACGAAGAAGACATCAGCCTGGAGGAATTTACGGACGAGATCGAGGACTGGGTGATCGCAGAACTGCGTCGCATCGGTCTGGACACAGCCAAGAGCGTACTGGCCGTTTCGAAAGAAGACCTGCTTCGCAGAACAGAACTGGAAGAAGAGACGATCGACAGCGTGCTCTCCATCCTGCGCGAAGAGTTGGAAGAAGAAGACAATCAATAGTTGTGAGTTGCGCTCCGTTACTGTAATTTTGAAAAATATTCGGGACGGGGCGTAGTTCTATACCTTGCAAGGCAACTATAGTATATTAACACAATAATAAAGACAGTATATCAGAACATGGCAGAAGACAAAATCAGGAGGCTCAAACAGGTTGCAACTACTTTAAACATTGGTACAGCTACCATTGTGGATTACCTCTCTGCTAAAGGCTTTGACGTGGAAAACAAACCCACCACCAAAATCACGGCAGAGCAGTTCGGTATGCTGGCTAAAGAGTTCGCCTCTTCCATGCAAGACAAGATTGAAGCGGAAGAACTGAACATCGGCAAGAAACCACAAAGCAACCAGATAGTGGAATCGGAGCCTCATCACGAGCCAAAGAAAACATCGGAGCCTGAGCAGGAGATCCTGATCAAGAACGCGCACCAGCCGAAAAGCGAAGCCGCAGAGGCGAAGCCAAAAGCGGAGCCAGCACCGGCGCCTGTTGAAGCAAAGCTTCCAGGTATAAAGGTGCTCGGCAAAATAGAGCTTGACGCCAAAGGCCGTCCGATACCGAAGGCTGCCCCGAAGCCTGAAGAGCCAAAGGCACCTGTAGCGGAACAGCCAAAAGCCCCGGAAGCGAAAGCACCAGAGCATCCAGCCCCTGCCCCTCAGGTAGAGAAGCCAGTGGAGAAGCCGGCAGCGCCTGTGCAGGAAACACCTGCCGCTCCAGCAGTAGAGACACCTAAAGCTGAAGCCCCTAAGGTGGAAGCTCCAAAAGTTGAAACGCCACAGCAACCGGCAACGCCTCCTGCCCCTGCTGCGGAACAGAAACCAGCTGAAAAACCAGTTGAAAGAACACCGGCTCCTGCGCAAGCAGCGGCACCACAGGCACCGGAAAAGCCGGCACCTGCTACTCCTGAAGAAAAAGGACCAGAACAAATAGAAACAATTACAGCAAAAGCCGACCAGCTGAAAGGCCTTACGGTGCTGGGCAAGATTGAATTGCCAGACAGCTCCCGTAGAAAAGGTACTAAGCCGGTAGCGTCTTCTGATGACAAGAAGGCCGGTAAGAAGAAAAAGCGCAAGCGCATTATTGTGGCCGGCCCGGAACAGGGTGGCAACCAGAACCAGGGACAAAGTGTTTCCAATCCACAGGCTCGCCCTATCCAGCATACGGGTGGCGGAGGCGGAGGCTATCAGGGCAATCGTCCGGGACAGCGTCCTGGCGGTGGCGGACCCGGAGGCCCAGGCGGCCGTGGACCACGCAATGCTCCGGGACCACGTGTAGAAAAAGCAGAAGTAACGGATAAGGAAATCCAGGAGCAGATCAAAGCTACGCTTGCGAAGTTAAGCGGCGGCAAAGGAGGCGGTGGTAATCGTGCCAAGTACCGTCGTGAGAAGCGCTCTGCTATTGCGGATGCAACAGAAGAGCGTCGCCTGATGGAGCAGGCAGAGTCGAAGACCCTGCGTGTAACAGAATTCGTGTCAGCTAATGACCTGGCAGCGCTGATGAACGTGAGTGTGAATGATGTCATCAAGGTATGTATGCAGCTGGGGATGTTCGTATCTATTAACCAACGCCTTGACGCCGAAGCCATCACTATCATTGCAGACGAATTCGGCTATGCAGTTGACTTCATCACATCAGAGGATGAGCAGGCGCTTGAAGATACAATAGAAGACAACGAAGAGGATCTGTTGGATCGTGCCCCAATTGTAACCATCATGGGTCACGTTGACCACGGTAAAACCTCCCTCCTTGACTACATCCGAAATGCTAACGTAACAGCTGGCGAGGCCGGCGGTATCACGCAGCACATCGGTGCCTATAAGGTGCAGACAGAGAGCGGGCGTACCGTTACCTTCCTGGATACACCGGGTCACGAAGCCTTTACGGCCATGCGTGCCCGTGGTGCCAAAATAACGGACGTTGTAATCATTGTGGTAGCAGCCGATGACTCGGTGATGCCACAGACAAAAGAGGCCATCAACCACGCACAAGCTGCCGGCTCCCCTATTATCATCGCACTGAATAAAATAGACAAACCAGCTGCTAACCCGGATAAGGTTCGTGAAGAGCTCGCTCAGATGAACATCCTGGTAGAGGAATGGGGCGGTAAATACCAGTCGCAGGAAATATCTGCGAAGACGGGACAGGGCATTCCTGACCTGCTGGAGAAAGTATTGCTGGAAGCCGAACTCCTTGAGCTTAAGGCCAACCCGGACCGAAATGCAGTGGGTACGGTTATCGAAGCATCGCTTGACAAAGGCCGTGGCTACGTAGCAACAGTGCTGGTACAGACCGGAACGCTGAAGGTAGGTGATGTGGTACTGGCAGGCTCCCACTACGGTAGGGTGAAAGCCATGACCGACCACCGCGGCCGCAAAATGAAAGAGGCAGGCCCATCCACTCCGGTACAGCTATTGGGTCTGGACGGTGCGCCACAGGCCGGCGACAAATTCCAGGTGATGGAATCGGAGCGCGAGGCACGTGAAATCGCCACCAACCGGGCACAGGTGCAGCGTGAGCAAAGCCTGCGTACCCGCAAGCACATCACTTTGGATGAAATCGGTCGTCGTCTGGCCATCGGTACGTTTAAGGAGCTTAACGTAATTGTGAAGGGTGACGTGGACGGTTCCGTAGAGGCACTTGCTGACTCCCTGTTGAAACTGTCTACTGCCGAGGTGCAGGTGAACATCATCAGCAAGGGCGTAGGCGCTATCTCTGAATCTGACGTATTGCTGGCTTCGGCTTCTGATGCGATCATCATCGGTTTCCAGGTACGTCCTTCACAGAACGCCCGCAGACTGGCAGAGCAGGAGCAGATCGACGTTCGTCTGTACTCTATCATCTACGATGCGATCAACGAAGTGAAAGACGCAATGGAAGGTATGCTTGCTCCTACCATGAAAGAGGAGATTACGGGCAACGCCGAAGTTCGCGATGTGTTCCGCATCACCAAAGTTGGTACGATTGCAGGTTGTATGATCACCGATGGCTCTATTCAGCGTAACTCCAGAGTACGTCTGGTACGTGACGGCATTGTGGTACACGACGGCGAGATTCTGGCACTCAAGCGTTTCAAGGACGATGTGTCTGAAGTGCGCCAGGGTTACGAATGCGGTATCAGCCTGAAAGGATACAACGAGATCGAAATCGGTGACGTAATCGAAGCTTACGTAGAAAAAGAAGTGAAGCGTACGCTGTAATACAGCTGCATCATGAATCATAAAGAAGGCTCCTGCGAAAGCGGGAGCCTTTTGTTTTTGGCCAGTCAGCAAAGCCATCTTGAAGCAGCGGGCACTGGTTATACCTGAAAAATAATAGCTATACCTGACCACTTGCTTTACCTGAGAAGGGCTATACCTGAATACAGCAGCGCTATACCTACATAATTAAGAGCACGTTTGAGGTAATGAAACCATCCTATCTACTAATTCTGTCAACATAAGTAGATGCTCTTCGGTACATTCATGCCCCGAAGCTTTATCGAGGCCCTTGTTCCCAATTCTATGAACTTAAGGAAACGCTCTTCGAGATTGTCCACATCCCCATAAATCAAAGTATGGATTACGCGGGTCTGGAGACCCGATACAGTTGGGATTCGGATTGGTCAATCCGAATCCGGTATAGGAAAATCAAATGCACTGACCAATCGCAAGCTATACCTGCTGAAATAGTACAGCTATACTTTGAAAGAGCTTTGCCAGCTTCTAAATCAAGTCTCACCTTTACCCTTCTTTAGTGGTAAGGCTATACCTCAAATCCTGTCTTAATGTATAGCAAAACCAAGCCATATATGTTGCGCGCCTCGCTTATACTATACAGGATCAAAAAAAGCCCCGCCTGATTAATCAGGCGGGGCTTTTAAATGCATTCGGGGTGTTCTATTACAAGGAATACCGGGCAAGACGACGCTTGTCGCGCTTGTGTTTGCGGTGCATTTCTTTCTCTTTTTTCAGAATGGCTTCCATGCGCTTGCTCCCTTTGATGCGGTCTTTGGTGAAGCGGGTACGGTTCGAGTTTTCATAAGCATTCCAACGTGCATCCATACCTGAAGCGCGTGCACCGACGGCATCAGCGGTAGTACCCTTTTCCTGCACCCGGGCAGTACCCCAGTATTCGTCTTTCCCGGAGTTCAGCGAAGTGCTCGAAGAACTGGAAGTTTGTGCCATTGCATCGGACACAAACAGGAGGAAAGAAAGAGAGAATAGTAACGATATGATTTTTTTCATAAATCCACTTTTGATAATGTATCTATACAACGTACATTATGCGCTAAAGTATACATTTTTAGTGAATAACAAGAAGTGGTAATTAAAAGTTTACTATTCGAATTTATAAGATAATCCTATTCCCACGGTTTCTTTCAGCTGCAAACGAGGCCCTTTCCCATCCATTGTACCATCACCGCTGCGGTCAATATCGATCAAAATATCATCATCGTAGATCATATGCACGAAGAGACTGGCGGACAAAAACTTATTCACCTTAAAGTTTACTAGGTTCTCCCAACTCACATCAATGTTCTTGGCATTCTGCAGGTAATTAGAAAACAGATCGGCTTTGGATTGCAGGGTCACATTCTTAAATATATCATTCTTGAAGCGCACATTCACAAAGCCCCCGAACTCTTCGCGCAGTCGCTCCCCGGTGCCAGGTATAAGATTGCCTTCCAGGTCACTCCGAGCGGGCTCCACCCCAAAAGCCCCGTAGTCAGCCATGCGCTGGTTGAGCACAGCCGTGAATTTGCCGGTAAAAGGTGAAATGAAAACCGACAGCTTGGGATTGGGTTTGTAGTCCATACCGATGGAGGCCAGCACAAAGGCAGGCGCCATGAAGTTAGAGACCACCGAGTCGCGCTCGGGGGTATAGGTCGGGCTGATCTGGGTACGGGTATTGAGCTGGGCCGTGTAAAACCACTTGCTCGAAGCCTGCCTGCCATACTTCAGGTTCAGCTCAAGGCGATCGTCACTCTTGCGCAGGCGCTGCTCCTGTAGCTTCACAGTGCCATAAGTCAGGTCCAGGGTGTTGTTCCAGGTGTTTTTACCTTTCTTATAGTTACTGTAGATGTTCAGTATACCCAGGGCTGACAGCGAGCTCTGTCCTCCGGCTGCCCAATTGCTCAGGCTCACCTGACTGAAGTTGACCGTGCCGGTACCGCCAAAGTCCCAGATGTTCGGCACCGCCGCTGTATCGACCGGCGCGTCCTGAGCTGATGCGGAGAAAAAGCTAGCATGTGAAAGGACGGAAAACAGAAAAAAAAAGCGCAATAAAGCCTTAAGCATGAAAATAAGGTATAACGTGAGCGTACTGTATTTATAAATTGCACAAATATAACAAATCAAGACCAGAGGGACGACGCTGATGTGAATCTTTAGGGAAGGACCATTAGAACTGAGCCATTGCCGGATTGCACTTTAGGGATTTAGCTAAATCACTACTATATTTGCTGCTGTTATCTAAATACCATACCGTATTCAACTATGTCTCTATACGAAAACCTGCTGCTCAACCTCGAGAATGGCGTTCTTATCATCACCATTAATCGTGCAGATAAGCTAAATGCCCTCAACATCGACACCATCAGGGAGATCAAGGCTGCCATCCAGCAAGTCTATGACGATCCTGCTGTGAAGGGAGCCGTCTTTACCGGTGCCGGAGAAAAAGCTTTTGTAGCAGGTGCTGACATTTCGGAGATCTCAGAACTTAGTGACGTAAACGCCCGCAGTTTTGCAGAGCGCGGTCAGGAGGTTTTCAGCATGATCGAACGCTGCACCAAGCCTGTGATCGCTGCCGTGAATGGCTTTGCACTCGGCGGAGGCTGCGAACTAGCCATGGCCTGCCACATGCGCGTTGCTAGCGAAGGTGCCCGTTTTGGTCAGCCGGAAGTAAACCTAGGCCTGATACCGGGCTACGGGGGAACGCAGCGCCTGACACAGCTGATCGGTAAGGGCAAAGCGATGGAACTGATGATGACGGCCGACATGATTGGCGCGAACGAAGCCAAGGCACTTGGTTTGGTAAACCACGTAGTGCCTGCTGTAGAACTGATGCCAAAGTGTATGGAGATCATGAACAAGATCGTGTCTAAGGCCCCACTTGCCATTGGCCTGGTAATCGACTGTGTGAACGCCGTGTACGACAAAGACGAGAATGGCTATCAGACAGAGGCCAACTCGTTTGCCCGCTGCTGCTCCTCACAAGACTTTATTGAGGGCACCAATGCATTCCTGGAGAAGCGCAAGCCTGTATTCAAAGGCGCTTAATCTTATACCTGCAGCAACGCGCTATACCTATCAATAAATGGCAGGTATAGCGCGTTCTGTCTTTTTCAGCTGATACCTATACCTCCCTGCCCTAAAACAAACGCATGAGCATCGCCAAAAAACTGGTCGGGCAAACAGCTGCCTACGGACTTAGCAGCATTGTGGGCCGCGCCCTCAACTACCTGCTTGTGCCGGTCTATACCCGGGTGTTCCTTCCCGAAGAGTATGGGGTGGTCTCCTACTTGTATGCTTTCGTGGCTTTCTTCAATGTCGTGTATACCTACGGTATGGAGACGGCTTTTTTCCGCTTTGCCAATAAACCTGAGCAAGACCCGAAAACAGTTTACAACCGGGTGCTGAGCGCCATTCTGGTCAGCAGCACGATTCTCACAGGTATACTGCTGCTCTTTTCGCAACAAATTGCAGACTACATCGGCTACCCTGAACACCGTGAGTACATCGTCTGGCTGGCGCTTGTGCTGGCAATCGATGCGCTGGTGGCTATACCATTTGCCTGGCTTCGGCATCAGAACAAAGCCATCAAATTCGCCTCCATTAAGCTGGCCAACATCATGCTGACAGTAGGGGCCAATCTTTTTTTCCTGGTCCTGCTGCGGCACATTTACGAAGGACAGTACCTCACGAGTCTGCAACCGCTAGCCGCATACCTGTACAATCCAGATTTTGGAGTTGGTTATATTTTTTTGATTAACCTGGTGGCCAATGCACTGCTGCTGCCCATGCTGTGGAAGGAGCTGCGCATTTTCCGCTTCAGGCTGGATGTGGAGCAACTCAAGCCGATGCTGCAATACTCATGGCCGCTCCTGTTCATGGGGCTGGCCGGCATGGTCAACGAAGTGATAGACCGGATACTTTTGGAGCGTTATCTGCCCGAAGGTTTCTATCCGGGCACCAGCAACATGGCGGCCGTAGGTATATACAGCGCCTGTTACAAACTCGCCATTTTCATGACGCTCACCATACAGGCTTTCCGCTATGCCGCCGAGCCGTTCTTCTTCTCGCAAGCGAAAGAGAAGGAGTCGCCGCAAGCCTTCGCTCTGGTCATGAAATGGTTTGTGATTGCCTGTGCTTTCATCTACCTGTTTATCTCAACAAACCTCGAAGACTTCGCATTGCTGATCGGTCCTGAATACCATGACGGTTTGATGGTGGTGCCGGTGCTTTTGCTGGCTAACCTGTTCCTGGGCATCTACTACAACCTCACTGTCTGGTTCAAGCTCACCGACAAAACGCATTTCGGTACTTACATCAGCTTTGGCGGTGCAGCCATTACCATCATCTTCAACCTGCTGCTTATACCTGTGCTGGGCTATATGGGCTCGGCCATCGCCACGCTCATCTGTTATGTAGGCATGGCACTGGCGACTTACCTACTCGGCAATGTGCACTACCCGATCCCCTACCCTGTCAAAACCATTTTGGGCTACATTGCACTGGCTACGGGACTGGTGGCGGCAGCTTATTTTATACCTGTCGAGAACTTCTGGCTGCGCCATGCATACCACCTGTCGCTTTCGGGCGTTTTCCTGGCAGTGGTCTGGCTGCGAGAGCGGGCCTACTTCCTATCTAAAAAATAATCTTTATCTTTAATAGATGAACACAACGAACTTACCGGTTAAAGTCATTAACCAATCCAAGCATGCGCTCCCTTCTTACCAAACGGAGCACTCGGCAGGTATGGACCTGCGTGCCAATTTAGAAGCACCCGTTACTCTGAAGCCACTGCAGCGCGCCCTTATACCGACCGGCCTTTTCATTGAGCTGCCCGAAGGACACGAGGCGCAGATCAGACCCCGCTCCGGACTGGCCTACAAGCATGGCATCTCTATCGTGAACAGCCCGGGTACCATCGATGCGGACTACCGCGGTGAGATCAAGGTACTGCTTGTGAATTTGTCTGATCAGGACTTTGTGGTAGAGGACGGCGAACGTGTGGCCCAAATGGTGGTAGCGCGCTACGAGCGTGTGGTATGGGCCGAGGCAGAAGTACTGACAAACACTGAGCGCGGTGCTGGCGGCTACGGCAGCACGGGCACGAAGTAGCTCAGCAGCGTCGCCATTAACACAAGGTATAGCCTGCCCTTTTTCTGCTTTTTAGTGAGGGCTAAAACCAAACATTCAAAATACAGTATTAATCAAAACCAATAGTGGCCGGGCAGCACGTCCGGCTACATTTTTCAATCCATAAACAAATAGCTATGAGGATTATTGTACCTATGGCAGGTATGGGCAAGCGTATGCGCCCCCACACTCTTACAGTTCCTAAACCACTTATACCTATTGCAGGCAAGCCAATCGTGCAGCGCCTGGTAGAAGACATTGCAAAAGTATGCCATGAGCCCATTGAGGAAGTGGCTTTCATTATCGGTCACTTCGGTGAGGCTGTAGAGCGCGACCTGAAAGCAATCGCTGAGTCAGTGGGCGCAAAAGGCAGCATTTTTTACCAGGAAGAAGCCCTGGGCACGGCACACGCCATCATGTGTGCGCAGGATTCACTGGAAGGCAAGGTAGTAGTAGCCTTTGCCGACACCCTTTTCAAAGCCGACTTCAAACTCGACACCAACGCCGACGGCACTATCTGGGTGCAGCGCGTGGAAGACCCCCGTCCGTTTGGCGTGGTCAAGCTGGGCAACAACGGCGAGATCACCGACTTTGTGGAGAAGCCGCAGGAATTCGTGTCCGACATGGCCATCATCGGTATCTACTACTTTAAAGATGGTGCCTATCTGCGCAGCGAACTGCAGTACCTGCTCGACAACGACATCAAAGACAAGGGCGAGTACCAGCTGACGAATGCCCTGGAGAACATGAAAAACAAAGGCACGAAATTTATTCCTGCCGTAATCTCGGAATGGCTCGATTGCGGCAATAAAGACGCAACCGTTTACACAAATCAACGCTATTTAGAGTATATAAAGGATGAGAAAGACCTGGTAGCCGCGTCGGCCAATATCCAGAACTCTGTTATCATCCCACCCGTGTATATCGGAGAGAATGCCGTGATCCACAATTCAGTTGTAGGTCCGCACGTTTCTATTGGAGACAACACCAGCGTACTGGCGTCTATTCTGAGCAATTCCATCGTTCAGAAGGAGTCGACCATCAAAAACGGGAACATAGCAAACTCAATGGTAGGTAATTTTGTTTCCTATGAAGGCCGCCAGTCAGACCTGAGCCTTGGCGACTACAACACGCTCAAAGATTAGCATACCTATTTTATGACCCGATTCAGAAACATTGTGCTCGCTACTTGCTGCTTTGCACTGGTCGCGACCGGCGAAAGCCAGGCCCAGTCTAAGAAAAAAAAGAGAAAGGGCAAGCAGAAGGCCGAGACGGCACAGGTAGCCATACCTGTGCCGCAGCCCGAACCCAGCGAGCAGGAAAAGCTGCTGAGCGAGGCATTGTTTCTGGAGGGCATGAAATACTTTATGCTGGAGGACTACAAGCAGGCACTTAGCCAGTTTCAGAAAGCCTACGCCGTTACCCCCACTAACGCGGCGCTCAACTACAAGCTGGCTGAGACCTACATGCTGATGGAGAACCCGAAAGCGGGTGTAACATTTGCACAGGCCGCCATCGCCAACGACTCAAAAAATCCATACTATTACCTGCTGCTGGCGCAGCTGCACGCCGAGCAGAAGCAGTACACCGAGGCGGCTCAGGCCTACAACGACCTGATGCGCAACGTGCCTGAACAGGAGCAGTACCTATTCAACCTGGCGGAGCTATACCTGGCACAGTCCAAGTATGATGATGCGCTGAAGACCTACGACCGCATCGAGAAAAAATACGGTGCGCTGGAGCAGCTTTCCATGAACCGCCAGCAGATCTACCTGCGCCAGAAAAACATTGGGAAAGCCCTTGCGGAAGGCGAAAAGCTGATTGCGGCTAACCCTACGGAGATTCGCTACCTGTTGGCCCAGGCCGAGCTCTACAATGCTAGCCAAAAGCCGGACATCGCCATCGAAACGATCAACCGTGCCCTGCGCATCGAGCCGAACAATCCTTTTGCGCACCTGATGCTCTCAGACCTGCACCGCCAGAAAGGCAACCTGAAGGAATCTGAAAACCAGGTGAAGATTGCGTTTGCCAGCACCGACCTCGACATCGACACCAAAGTGCGCATCCTGGTGGACTTCATCCGCCAGCTCCCTAATCCGGCCATAGAAGATATAGCCCTTGAACTGGCAGACCTCACGATCGCGTCGCACCCCGAGGAGGCAAAAGCCTACGCGGTAGCCGGCGACCTGCAAACCATCACGGGCAAAAAAGAGGCAGCCCGGAGCAACTACATCAAGGCTGTCAAGCTCGACGACTCGCACTTTAAGATCTGGCAGCAGATCGTGCTGCTCGACGCTGAACTGGGCGAATCGGGCGATTTGGTGAAGCATTCGGAGCAGGCGTTGGAGTTGTTCCCCAACCAGGCCGTTTTCTGGTTCTACAACGGCACCGGGCATCTGATCGAGAAGAATTTTGCCAAGGCCGCCAAGTCATTGGAGCACGGCAAGCGCCTTTCGGCGAGCGAGCCCGAGCTGGTGACGCAGTTCAACGCCCAGTTAGGAGATGCCTATAACTCCATCAAAGAGTATAAAAAATCAGACGAGGCGTATGAGGCCGTGCTATCGCAGGACCCCAACAATGAGCACGTTCTTAACAACTACAGTTACTTTCTATCGCTGCGAGGCGAGCAACTGCCTAAAGCCAAAGCCATGGCTGGCCGTTTAGTTGAGCAACACCCTGCCAACCCTACTTATCTGGATACCTATGCCTGGGTGCTGTACAAGATGGAAGATTACGAGAGTGCGCTGAAATACCTGGAACAGGCCATTGCTGTTTCGGAGGATGCGACCATTGTAGAGCATTACGGTGATGTGCTGTTCAAGATGGGCAAAAAAGACGAGGCGGTGAGGCAGTGGGAAAAAGCCAAACTCAAAGGAGAGGCATCCGCTTTCTTGGACAGAAAGATAAAAGAAAAGAAACTCTATGAATAAACAGCTCCTGCTATGCCTGCTGGGCATACTCCTGTTTTCCGCCTGCAAAAAAGAAACGATCCCGACTGCCGCTACCGCCACCACTGAAACTGTTGGCAATGTCACTGTCCAAAACCTGGAATTCACATACCTGAATGCCCGCGGCCAGCTCAAGTTTGATGACAAAGGCCAGAGCACTTCGTCGGGTTATGCCCTGCGCATGCAGAAGGACAGTGTGATCTGGGTTTCGGTACTGCCGGGCTTAGGTATAGAGGCTGCCCGCATCAAGCTCACGCCCGACTCGGTGTACATGATGAATCGCATCCAACGGGAGTATGCCGCCACAGACTATGCTTTTCTGAGCAAGCGCTTCAACGTAGCGCTTGACTTCCAGGTAGTACAAGCTATTCTGCTAGGCAACTACCAGGCCAACGGCTCCGAAAAAGCCACCAGCCAGGGCCAGATGCAGCACGTGCAGCAGTTGCGCAAAAACCTGCTTTTCGACTATTTCATCAGCTCCGAAAACCTGAAACTACAGCAGCTCAACGTCAAAGACCAGCAATCGGGCAATAGCATTGTGGTGCAGTATGAGAGTTTTCAGCCCTTGGGCGACGTCCCTTTTGCCTACAACATGCTGGCTCAGATTCTACAGTCGGGCCAGATATCTGACTTCAATCTAAGCCACACCAAAGTTACCGTTTCTGAGGACGTACTGGAGTTTCCTTTCAGTGTTCCTTCTGGTTACAAGCGACTTTAGCCTAATAAAATAGGCGGGGTTCTGGTACGGGCAATATAGTTTTGCCATATTTGTAGGCTAAGTGTAGTATACCCCTATTTCTGATGAAGGCCCTTTACAAATCAGCCTTTTTCCTGATTATCCTGCTGTTGCCATTGGTTACCCAAGCCCAGAAACAAAAATCGAAGGCGCAGCTCGAGAAAGAGAAAAAGGAAAACCTAAACCGTATTAAAGAAGCGAACCGCATTCTGCAGCAAACCAAGGTGCAGAAAGAGGCTTCTATTGGCCAGCTCAACGCCATACAGGAAAAAATTACGGTACAGAAAGGCGTTATCAGCACCATATCACGCGAAATAAAATTGCTGGAAACAGGCTTGAAAGAAACCGAAGGTATAGTAGGTGAACTGCAATCCGACCTGGAAAGCCTGAAAGCCGAGTATGCCACCATGGTTTACGCTGCCTCCAAGACTGCTAACAGCTACAACAAACTCATGTTCGTGTTTGCCGCTGACTCTTTCAACCAGATGGTGCGCCGCCTGCGTTACCTTCAGCAGTACTCCGAGGCCCGCAAGAAACAGGTAGAACAAATTAACAAGGTACAGGTGGCCCTCACAGGACAGCTGCGCACACTGGAATCACAGCGGGAAGAGAAGCGCGGTCTGCTTAATAAGCAGGTGGTGGAGAACAAAAACCTACTGTCGCTGCGCACCCAGCAGGATGGCATGATCCAAAAGCTCAGCAAGCAGGAAGAGCAACTCAAAAAAGAAGTGGCACAACGCCAGCAGGCCGTTAGAAAGCTGGACAACCTCATAGCCGATATTGTGAAAGAGGAGATCGCCCGTGCCGCCCGTGCCGCCCGAGAAGAAGGACGCGCCACCAGCGGAAGCTCCAGCAAGATCACGCTCACTCCGGAAGCCGCCCTTATCTCTTCGTCATTTGCAGGCAACCGTGGACGACTGGCCTGGCCTGTGGACCGTGGCTTCATCTCGCAGAAGTTTGGCCGCCACAATCACCCGGTACTGAAGGGTGTGGTGGTAGAAAACAGAGGAATTGATATTCAGACCGGTCAGGGAGAGCCTGCGCGCGCCATATTCGAAGGCAAGGTACTAACAGTGGCCAGCGTGCCGGGCATGAACAATATTGTAATGGTGCAGCATGGCGAATACTTTGCAGTATATGCAAAGCTGCGCACTGTTACTGTGAAAGAGGGACAGGTCGTAAAGCATAAAGATGTGATCGGGACGGTGTACACCGACGCCAACGGCACGACCGAACTGCAGTTCCAGCTCTGGAAAAACAATACCAACCTAAACCCGGAAAGCTGGATCAGGCCGAAGTAGACCTGCTGTTATACCTGGTAAAAGAAAGGCACGGCCGGGCATCTTTGAAGATGCCCGGCCGTGCCTTTTTAGCTTGTATTTCGATAAGAGTTTGGTTTTCTATACCCCTATAAAAGAAAAAACACCCTACAAAGCAGGGTGCCTTTCCAAGCTATGAAAACAAACTTAAAATTATATTTAGACACTTTCTCCCCACCAAAGGGGGTGCGTTAAATTTCTATGGATTAATTTACAACCTTTAAATTACACTTGCAAACAGAAGATTAAAAAAACTTAATATTTATTTTTATTCTTAGTTCTATCCCTCTGTTAGGCGATGTAGTGTAATTCCGTTGTATATGGCCTATTACAAGTAGCTTGCCAAAAACACCAACACCATTAACTAGTTGATTATCAGTAGGAATATTTACGCCTATTGTTTAGAATTTCCCTCTGCCGGAAATGTTTTTTTCATTTTGGGAAAAAGACAGGCACAAATAAGCGCTGGAATATCTCGCCAGCAGCAAGATATCAGATTAATTTGACCCTCTATACGCCTATTGACATATGAGGTTGCACCTTGCTTGCATCGTATCTTGAAAAGACATTCACGTGTCCTGCCCTACAGCTGCCTCAGGGTGATTTCCCTAGATAATGACCTGGGGCTAAACTAATGTTTCCAAATGTGGGTTAAATTAAAATATAAGCTTTATTTTTGCAGCTATTCATTCTTAAAACTTTAAGACCATGGTAATTACCAACATTTTTGCATTTATCGGAGGTTTAGGAGGCACAGAGGTAGTCCTGATCTTGTTCGCTATTCTCTTACTGTTCGGCGCCAAGCGTATACCTGAACTTGCGAAAGGACTGGGTCGCGGCATCCGTGAGTTCAAAGACGCCACCAAAGAGATCAAGTCTGATATCGAAAGCTCTGTTAAAGACGACAGCAACACTACGAAGTAATCTTTTCAGAATAATATTTTATGATTCTTAGTACAATCCTCCTCTTCCTGGGAGACATAGGGGGAGGAGAATTACTTGTTGTACTAACCGCAGTACTTCTCCTTTTTGGCACAGACAAGCTCCCAGGCCTGGCACGTTCTGCTGGTCGCGGTCTGCGTAGCTTTAACGATGCAAAAAAAGAAATCCAGGACGAGCTTGAACGCTCCATCAAGGACATAAAAAAGCCTGACTAGTTTGAAATCATACCACTCACTTCGTGACATTCGCAGCGATATTGCCAACGGGCAACTTTCGTGCAGACAGCTGGTAGAGCACTACCTTCATAATATCAAGCAGAAGCCTGAGCTAAACGCTTTCCTGGAGCTATTCGAGGAAGAAGCATTTGCCCAGGCCGACGCCGTAGACAAGAAACTCGCCTCAGGCCACGCCGGCAAACTCGCAGGTATGGTGATCGGCCTTAAAGACGTGCTGGCTTACGAAGGCCATAGTCTGCAGGCATCCAGCCAGATCCTGGACGGTTTTAAGTCGCTTTATACCGCTACGGCAGTGCAGCGCCTGCTTGCTGAAGATGCGATTATCATCGGTCGCCAGAACTGTGACGAGTTTGCGATGGGAGCTTCTAACGAAAACTCTTCCTTCGGTCCTGTGCTCAACGCCGACGATACGACCCGCGTACCAGGTGGCTCGTCTGGAGGATCAGCCGTAGCTGTACAGGCAGACCTTTGCCTGGCTTCTATTGGGTCTGATACCGGAGGTTCTGTTCGCCAGCCCGCTTCTTTTTGCGGTGTGGTAGGTCTGAAGCCTACTTATTCGCGCATTTCCCGCTATGGCCTGATCGCCTATGCTTCTTCTTTTGACCAGATCGGCATTATTTCGAAAAGCGTGGAAGACGCCGCCCTGCTGCTGGAAGTAATGGCTGGCAGCGACGAGTATGACAGCACGGTAAGCCACCGCCCGGTGCCCGCTTACAGCCAGATGCTGCAGACAGACAAGAAATACAAGATTGGTTATATCCGCGACTGCTTCGAAAGTGAGGGTCTGGACGCGGAGGTGAAAGAAATCCTCCTGGGTGTAAAAGACATGTTACAGGAGGCAGGCCACCAGGTAGAAGCCGTGGAGTTTCCATACCTGGACTTCATGGTGCCAACTTACTACATCCTCACGACTGCTGAAGCCAGCTCTAACCTGGGTCGCTTTGACGGGGTGAAGTATGGCTACCGCAGCGAGAACGCAACCGACCTTACCTCCCTTTACAAAAAAACGCGAGCCGAGGGCTTTGGTCCGGAGGTGCAGCGCCGCATTATGCTGGGCACTTTTGTGCTGAGCGCCGACTACTACGACGCCTACTATACCAAGGCGCAGCGCGTACGCCGTCTCATAAAAGATAAGACGGATGAGTTGCTGCAACATTATGATTTTCTTATATTGCCTACTGCTCCTACTACGGCCTTCAGGATAGAGGAGAATACGGCGAATCCGTTGGCTATGTATTTAGCTGACATCTTTACGGTTCAGGCCTCGCTTGCTGGTGTTCCTGCCATTTCTATTCCGGCAGGTCGCGATGCGAACGGCCTTTCCATCGGGTTGCAGTTAATGACCCGCTCATTTGAGGAGCCGCAACTGCTGGCTTTCTCAAATTGCATACTGGACAAGCTAACCGTTGAAGCATAAATTATAATGACGCAGTTTAGACTCTTTACAGTACTTGCAGCACTGGCTGGAAGTATATGGGCGATCCATGCCCAGGCTTCTGACTATACGATCAGGTTCGAAAAACTCATAGAAGAGGATTCCTTAAAGAAACCACAGGCAGACACTACCTTCCTTTCAGATGAGGAACTGGCGCTGCTCGTGGAGTATATCCCCTATGAGCCTGACGAGGTGATTCAGGACAGGCTGAGCTGTATAGAGGCCGATATCCCCCTAGTATTCAATAAATTTGTGCGCAATCACATCGATTACTTTACTGTCCGTAACAGAAAGTATACGCGCACCATGATTTCCCGCGAAAATGTGTATTTCCCGATCTACGAGAAGTACCTGAAGAAGTATAACATGCCGCAGGACATCAAATACCTTTCCATTGTAGAGTCTGGCCTGAACCCGAAAGCGGCCTCCTGGGCAGGCGCGGTTGGTCCCTGGCAGTTTATCAAGTCGACTGGCAAAGAGTATGGCTTGAACCAGGACCAGTACATCGACGAGCGGATGGACATAGAGAAATCTACGGATGCGGCGATGCGCTTCCTGAGCAGGCTATACCGCACGTACGGCGACTGGGAGTTGGCCATGGCTGCTTACAACTGCGGTCAGGGCAACGTGAACAAAGCGATCAGAAGAGCAGGCGGTGGCAAAAAGACATTCTGGGAAATTTACCCATACCTGCCAAGAGAAACCCGCAACTATATACCGTCTATGACGGCGGTGATCTATGCTATGAAGTACGCCCCGGAGCACAACATCTTCTCTGACTCTATCCTTTACGCAGCTGACTACACCCACCTGACTGTGAACCAGGCACTGGATCTGGAGAAACTGGCAACTGAGCTACACGTGGATACGTTGGCGCTGTTGGCCCTGAACCCGGAGATTAAAAAACCGAAGCTTCCAGCTACGACCCGTAATTATAAATTGCGCATCCCGGCCCAAGCTGCCAAGTTGCTGGCTGCTGAGCAGAGCTGCATTCTACTCGCCGCTGCACCAACACCTCCTCCTGCAAAACACACTGTACCAGCCGAAGCACCCGTTATGCTAGCCGCTGCCACTGCCAAGGAAACACCTAAAGACAGCCTGGTGCAAAAAACCTACATTGTGCAGCGCGGAGATAACTTGTATACGATTGCCCGCAAGCACGGCGTCACGTTAGAGGATCTGAAGGAATGGAATAAGCTGGACGGTTCCTCTATCAGAGTGCAGGATAAACTGCTGGTATGGCAGCCCGCTCCGGAAGCAGCTCCGGTTTTGCTGGCATCTGCAGGAAACAGCACTCAGAAGGCAGCCAGCACGCCGGCCAAAGCTAAGCCTGCTCCAAGCAAAACCCAACCCGAGCGCGTTTACCATGTGCAACCAGGCGACACACTCTGGACGATCTCCCAACGTCACGAAGGCGTAACGGTCGAAAAAATAAAGAAGCTGAACAAACTCAAAAACAGCGCCATCAAACCGGGACAGCAACTCATCCTTAGCTAAGTTAACAGGTATAGATCGAACGAAACACTCTTCTCACGGAAGGGTGTTTCGTCGTTTATACCCTTCCTGTTTTATCAGCTTATTGCCATACGAGCCATCAGATAACAGCATAACCTCAGCAGCCTGATAAAAAAACAATATTCTGCTAGATGAAGATTGTTCAGGGTGTATCTTTGTCGATTACAGCTTTGATAAACCATAAAATCTTATCAACTTGGCTTTAAGCTTCTGCCCGGCGCAGGAGCCACACAACGCAAGGGAACAACTAACACGAGACAACACCAATAACGCATACCATGATCAAAGTAAACAAAGAGGACGCACTCAACTACCACATGCAGGGGCAACCCGGCAAAATAGAAGTAGTGCCGACTAAAATGCTGAGTACACAGCATGACCTGGCCCTGGCTTACTCTCCTGGAGTAGCTGAGCCCTGCAAAGAAATAGCTGCTGACAAAGAGAATGTTTATAAGTATACCGCCAAGGGAAACCTGGTAGGGGTAATATCTAACGGAACTGCCGTACTTGGACTTGGCAACATTGGGCCGGATGCATCAAAACCAGTAATGGAAGGCAAAGGCGTTCTTTTCAAGAAGTTCGCAGGTATAGACGTGTTCGATATTGAAATCGACTGCACCGACCCCGAAGAGTTCATCCGCATTGTGAAGTCGCTGGAGCCTACCTTCGGTGGCATCAACCTGGAAGACATCAAAGCCCCTGAGAGCTTCAAGATAGAGAACGCACTGAAGGAGCAGATGAACATTCCGCTCATGCACGACGACCAGCACGGCACGGCCATTATCTCTTCAGCTGCCCTACTCAACGCACTGGAACTGGCGGGCAAAAGAATTGAAGAAATCCAGATTGTGATAAATGGCGCGGGCGCAGCTGCCATTGCTTGCACTAAGCTATACGTAGCTCTGGGCGCCAAGCTGGATAACATCGTCATGTTCGACAAGGACGGTATCATCCGTCCGGAGCGCAACGACCTCGACATCTACAGAGCGCAGTTCGTAACCCTCCGCAAGATCAACACACTGCGGGAGGCCATGGAAGGTGCTGACGTGTTCATCGGACTTTCAGCTGGCAACGTACTGGCGCCAGAACTGGTGAAACTGATGGCTCCTAACCCGATCATTTTCGCGCTGGCCAACCCAGACCCGGAGATTGATTATGATTTAGCCATGGATACCCGGGATGACCTGATCATGGCGACCGGCCGCTCCGACCATCCGAACCAGGTGAACAACGTACTGGGCTTCCCTTACATTTTCAGAGGAGCCTTGGACGTGCGCGCCACGGAGATCAATGAAGCCATGAAGCTGGCTGCTGTGCGCGCCCTGGCTGATCTGGCGAAAGAGCCTGTTCCGGAACTGGTGCACAAAGCCTACGGAGACAACACTATCTCATTCGGCCGTACCTACCTGATACCAAAGCCACTTGATCCGCGCCTGATCACCACAGTGTCGCCGGCAGTAGCCAGAGCAGCCATGGAAAGCGGCGTGGCCAAGCACCCTATCACCAACTGGGAGGCATACGAGATTGAACTGCAGGAGCGCATCGGCATCGACCAGAAACTGATGACCCGTATCACCAACCAGGCCAAGAAAGATCCTAAAACGGTAGTCTTCGCAGAAGCGGACCACTATAAGATTCTGAAAGCGGCCCAAATCGTGAAAGAGCAGCTCATCGCGAACCCGATCCTGCTGGGTAACAGAGCCCGAATTGCCGCGATCATAGAGGAAACCAACCTCGACCTGCACGATTGTGTGATCATCGACCCGTACGAGGAAGATGCCAAGCGGGAAGAGTTTGCCCAACTGCTTTATAAGAAACGTCAGCGCAAAGGGCTTACCCTGTTCGACAGCCGTCGGCAGATGCGTGACCGCAACTACTTCGGCGCCATGATGCTCGAAACAGGCGAAGCAGATGCGCTTATCTCAGGTCTTACCCGCGACTATTCCAAAACCATTCTGCCGTCCTTACAAATAATAGGGGTTGAGGATGGTATAAACAAAGTGGCAGGTATGTACATCATCCTTAACAAAAAGGAACCGTACTTCTTCGCTGATACCACTGTAAACGTCAACCCAACTGCCGACGAACTGGTGGACATCATCGGCCTGACTGCCCGTGCCGTTCGTTTCTTCGACACGGAACCGCGTATGGCTGTGCTGTCGTACTCTAACTTTGGCTCCGTTCAGGGTGATATACCTAACAAAGGGGCTGAGGCAGTGCGCAAGGCGAAGCAGCGATACCCGGACCTGCTGATAGACGGTGAGTTACAGGCGAATACGGCCATGAACAAGAACCTGCTGCGTGAGCACTATCCGTTCAGTGAACTGGCTGAAAAGGGAGCAAATACACTTGTTTTTCCGACCCTTACATCAGGTAACATCGCCTATAAACTGCTGCAGGAAATAGGTGGTGCTGAGGCAATTGGACCGGTACTAATGGGTATGCGCAAGCCTGTGCATATTCTACAATTGGGCAGTTCTATCCGTGAGATTGTTAACATGGTGTCCATTGCTGTCGTAGATGCTCAGAACTATAATAATAAACATATATAGATGATCGCATACATTGACGGTAAGCTCGCTCTGAAAGATCCAACCTATGTCGTTGTCGATGTCAATGGCATAGGTTATCAGATCAAAATTTCCCTGAACACGTACTCGTCACTGCCTGAGGGGGAGCGCTGCAAGCTGCATACCTACCTGCACATCAAAGAGGATGCCCATACCTTGTATGGGTTTACGACAGCCGCCGAGAGGGAAACTTTCCTGCTACTGATCTCGATTTCAGGTGTGGGGCCAAACACGGGCCTGATGATTTTGTCGTCGCTTTCGGTGGACGAAGTGCAGCAGGCCATTGTGCGTGAGGACGTGCGCACCATACAGCAGGTGAAGGGGATAGGGGCTAAAACCGCGCAGCGTATTATATTGGAATTAAAAGATAAAATAAAGAAAGAAACCATGCTGGCTGGTGGCACAGCAGTTCCCGTTTCAGCACACAATACGTCTCGTGCAGAAGCGTTATCAGCTTTAGTTACACTAGGCTTTGCTAAGAACGTGGCAGAGAAAACGCTTGATGCGATCATTAAGCGGGAAGACAGAAGCCTGAGCGTAGAGGAACTAATAAAATTTGCCTTAAAGTCTTCTTAATCGGTAGAGCCCAACTTGATCTGGAAAAGTAAAAAAAACAGCCTGCTGTTTGCAACGGTTGCTGCTATCACTATGCTGGCATGGTGGTCGCAGGCCGCGGCATTGCGCTCTCACAACAGGTATAGCACCCTGATTTTTTCAGATTTTTTCGTCCAGGATACCATTCCGCAGGACTCTGCCCGCTTACAGCCCTACATTCCGAGCCGCCGCCCGACCTTTACACCAAGCGACCGCATTGGGAACCCTTTCGGCACCCGCCCGAGTGCTTCTCCCCTGCTGCTTGGTCAGCCTTCTAACATTGAGCTCGAAATACAGCTCGACGACAGTCTGCGGCAGTACAACATCAACGAGCGCATGGGTGAGCTGGACTATCGCCTGCCTTCCACCATGTCGTGGGAGGAATACAACCGCTACCAGCGCCAACAGGCCATCCGCGACTACTGGCGCACCAAGTCAGCCGGCCTGGATGGCGAAAGCGTAGTAAGTGGACGCCGCCTGGTTCCGAAGATCTACATCAGCCCGGTGTTTGACCGCGTGTTCGGAGGCAACTTTGTGGATATTCAGCCGAATGGTAACGTCAACCTGAAGTTCGGAGCCCGCTTTAACCGCAACGAGAACCCTTCTATACCTCTCCGGCAGCAGCGCACCGGCGACTTTGATTTCGATCAGAACATTTCGCTCAACCTGGTGGGTAAGATCGGGGAGAAAATGCGCCTCAACTTCAACTGGGACAACAACGCCAACTTCGAGTTCGAGAACAACATGAAGCTGGACTACACCGGCTTCGAGGAGGAGATCATTCGTAAGGTAGAGGCTGGTAACGTGAGCCTGCCGCTCAACAACTCTTTGATCACGGGCGCCCAGAACCTCTTTGGTTTAAAAACGCAGTTGCAGTTCGGTCGCTTGGGCGTGACGACGATTGCCGCTAACGTGCGTGGCCGTAATGATGAAGTAGTAATTCAGAACGGGGCGCAGAACAAGCCTTTTGAGATCCGGGCAGACAGCTATGACCGCGACCGCCATTTCTTCCTGTCGCAGTTCTTCCGGGGCCGCTACGACAAAACGCTGCAGAACCTGCCGCTGGTGAACTCTGGCATCGTGATCCGGCGTCTGGAGCTATACGTAACCAACAACAACCGCAGCACTGAGAACCTGCGCAACATGGTCGCTTACATGGACTTAGGCGAATCCGATCCATTTAGAAACCAGTTTGAGCGCAATCCGCTGGCTCCGGCCGCTAACAACGCCAACGCGCTGTATAGCCTGATCAACACCAACCCGCAGGCCCGCAACAACGACCAGGTGGACTCATACCTGAACAGCCTTGGTTTGCAGAAAGCCATTGACTTTGAGCATGTGCGCGCCCGACGCCTGGACCCGCGTGAGTATAAGTTCAACCCGCAGCTGGGTTACATTTCCCTGACCACCGCGCTGCTGCCCGACCAGGTACTGGGCGTGGCCTTTGAGTATACCTACAACGGACAGACTTACAAGGTAGGTGAGTTAATGGAGGATTACCAGAACCTGCGCGACGATCAGGTGATCCATATGAAGTTGCTGAAGGCGACTAACCCGGCGCTAGAATACCCAACCTGGGACCTGATGATGAAGAACGTCTACAGTCTGGACGCAACACAGGTAAACCGTCAGAATTTCCAGCTGCAGATCGTTTACAAAGACGATGAAACAGGTGTGGACATCACCAGCTTGAAAGAGCCAAGCCCTATTCAGAACATCCCGTTGATCGAAGTGCTCAACCTGGACAATGTCAACACGAACAACGACAAACCACGCGACGGCAACTTTGACTTTTTGGAAGGTATAACCATTGACCCTGAAACAGGGCGCATCATCTTTCCGGTTGTGGAACCATTTGGCTCATACCTGGCTAGTCAGTTCGAAGGGCGGCAGGACCTGATTGAGCGCTACGTTTTCCAGGAACTTTACGAACAAACCCAGACGGACGCGCAGCAGAACACACTGAAAGCAAAGTTCTATCTCAAGGGTCGTTTCCAAGCGAGTTCTACAGATGAGATCATGCTACCAGGCTTCCGAATTGCCGAAGGTTCTGTGGCGGTATACTCCGGTGGCACGCGCCTCGAAGAAGGCACTGACTACCAGGTTTTCTATGACCTTGGCCGTATCAAAATTCTTAACCCAAGTTACATCGCTTCGGCCAGCGACCTGCGCGTAACCTACGAGAAAGCCGAACTGCTCAACATACAGCCCCGCACCCTGCTGGGCGCCCGCTTCGACTACCGTGTAAACAACGACCTGAACTTAGGTGGCACGGTACTGCACCTCAACGAAAGGCCTTACATCAACCGCGTGAGCATAGGTGACGAACCAACCAACAACACAGTATACGGCCTAGACGTGAACTTCAACCGGGAGTCGCGCTTTTTGACGAAGATGACGGACATGATCCCGTTCATTCAGACCAAAGTACCGTCGAGTGTGACGTTTAGCGGTGAGTTTGCACATCTTGTGCCATCTGCCACTGAGTCGCCGGTAAACGAGGACGGTACCTCATACCTGGATGACTTCGAGGGAGCCGAAACGCCTTTCAGTCTGGGTGGTTTTAACAACACCACCTGGCGGTTGGCGGCCACTCCTGCCCCACTGGCGCAGGGACAAGGCCTGGGGTATGCCTACAACCGCGCCCGCGTAGCCTGGTATACTATCGACCAGATCTTCTACCGCGACAGCGAAGGCCTGCGCCCTAGCAACATCGGCGACGAGGAACTCAAGAACCACTATGTACGCCCTGTTCAACGGTATGAGGTGTTCCCGGGCCGCGATCGTGAGATAGCCAACGCCTACGAGTATACCTTTGATGTGGCCTACTACCCACAGGAGCGCGGACAGTACAACTACAACCCAGAGTTGGATGGACAGGGCAGACTACAGAACGATCCGCGCAAGAACTGGGGCGGTATCAGCCGCGAGATTACTTTCGACACGGACTTTGACAATGCCAACGTTGAATATGTGGAGTTCTGGCTGATGGACCCTTTCTTGACCGGACCAAATGGACGCAAAGACGCGAACGGCAACCCGATAGCGAGCAACGATGGTGGTGAACTGGTGATCAACCTGGGTAACGTGTCGGAGGATATCCTGAAAGACAACCGCTATTCATTTGAGAACGGCTTGCCGACCTCCGCTACCGATAACCAAAACATGCAAACCACCGAATGGGGCCGCGTGACCACGCAGCAGTTCCTGACCGATGCCTTCTCGGCCGTACCGGGCGCCCGCGGTTTTCAGGACATCGGTCTGGATGGTTTAGGCGACAACGCAGAGCGTGAGTTTTTCCAGCGCGATTTCTTGGGTCGTATACCTGGCGGAGCACCGCAGACTGTCCTTTCTGACCCTTCGGCCGACAACTTTCTGCACCACCTCGATGAGGCCTATGACCAGCAGAATGCCGGCATCCTGGAGCGCTACAAGCGCTTCAACGGTATGGAAGGCAACTCGCCGGAGCAGAGTCGCTTTTCTAACTACGCCTTCCCTGACAAAGAAGACCTGAACCGCGACAACGTGATCAGCGATCTGGAGCAGTACTATGAGTACAAGATCAAACTGCAGCCGGGCGGTATGAGCGTAGGCGAGAACTACATCGTAGACAAGATCGTGGATACCAAAACCGGCGAAAACGTTACTTGGTACCAGTTCCGTGTGCCGGTGCGCCAGCCAACGGGCAATGTGGGCGGCATCAGCGGTTTCAAATCGATCCGCTTCATGCGTATGTACATGACTGAGTTTGCCGATCCGGTGGTGCTCCGTTTTGTGCAGTTCCAGTTTGTGGCCAACCAGTGGCGTACTTTCCTGCAGCCGATCACCGACGGCAACCCTTGCCTGAACTGTACCGACGATGCCCGCTCGTTTACTGTTTCCACCGTGAACATAGAAGAGAACAGCGAAACAGTACAGGATGAAACGATCATCCCTTACGTGATGCCTCCAGGTATAGAGCGTCTGCGCGACTATGCTGCCACCAACAACCGCCGCCAGAACGAGCAGGCGATGCAGCTGTGCGTGGAGGATCTGAAAGATTCTTTCTCCAAGGCAGTTTATAAGAACCTGTCCATCGACATGCTGATCTACAAGCGCCTCAAGCTGTTCCTGCATGCCCAGACCCGCGACCCGAACACCCGCGATAATGATGTGCAGGCCTTTGTGCGTATTGGTACGGACTATACCCAAAACTACTACGAATACGTGGTGCCGCTCAAACTGACACCAGCCGGAACGACTAGCCGCGAAGGTATCTGGCTGGCCGAGAACGAAGTGGATGTTGCCCTGGAGGATTTTGTGAATGCCAAAGTAGAGCGAAACCGAACCGCAGGAGGCTGGGACAACCGCCGTCCGTGGGAAGTAATGCTCGAGGGTGGCAAGATGATCCGCGTGGTGGGTAACCCGGATTTCAGTGAGGTTCAAAGTGTGATGATCGGTTTGCGCAACCCTACCGTGCCCGGCGAGGATGCCCGTCCGCAATCGGTTTGCGTTTGGGTGAACGAACTGCGCGTGACAGACTTTAGAAACAATTCGGGCTGGGCCGCCAATGCCCGCCTCAACACCAAATTGGCCGACTTTGCCAACATCACAGCCACGGGCAGCTACACCACCATCGGTTTCGGTGCCCTGCAGCAGAAGATCGCCCAGCGGGCCCGCGAAAACACAGCCATATTTGATGTAAGCGCCAACATTGTAGCCGATAAGTTCCTGCCCGAAAAGTTAGGCATAAAAGTGCCGGTATCGGTGCAGTATGGCACCATGAATAGCGCCCCGCAGTTTGACCCACTCGACAAGGACGTGCCGCTGGAGCAGTCGCTGACCAGGTATGAGACCAACGAAGCGCAGCGGGAGTACAGGCAGGAAGTGAGTACCCGGGAGACCCGGAAAAGCGTGAGTCTGCTGAACGTACGGAAAGAACGGACCAACCCGGAGGCCAAGGTGCGCCCGTATGATGTCGAAAACCTGTCCTTCTCGTACTCCTATGCCGAGCGCCTGTTCACCAACATCGAAACAGACCGCGACTTTACCCGCACCTATACCGGAGCGGTAGCCTATACCTATACCAACACGCCGCGCAACTACGAGCTGTTTGCTAAGAGCGAGCGCCTCAAGTCGCCGTACATGCGCCTGATCAAAGACCTGAACTTTACGCCGCTGCCAAGCCGTTTTGCCTTCCGCGCCGACCTCGACCGCAGGTATAACGAAACTTTCCTGCAGCGCCGCGATCCAGGTTCGGGCCTGATCACTTCCCGAGGTATAGAACCTACGTTCCAGAAATACTTCTTCTTCAACCGTATCTACGACCTCAAGTGGGACATCAGCAAGAGCCTCTCGCTGGACTACACGGCCACCAACCGTGCCGTGGTGGACGAACCGGATTACCGCATCAACCGCGACGTGGACTCGCTCAGGTATAAGAACAAAGTGATCTGGAATAACCTGCGCAATCTGGGGCGTAACACGCACTTCAATCAGCTGGTAGCCGCCAATTACAAGGTGCCGTTTGATAAATTCCCGCTCACCGACTGGCTAGGCGCCGAAACACGCTATGCTGTTACCTACATCTGGACGGCGGGTTCTACTGCCCTGAACCAGGATGCTGCTTTCCAGTTGGGTAACACCGCCGAGAACAACACCGAGTTCAGCGTGAATGGCCGCTTTGACATGGTGAAGCTTTACAACAAGGTGAAGTTCCTTAAAGAGGTGAACAGTCCGACGCAGCCGCAAGCAGGGCCACCGGTGCCAGCGCCAGGCGATAGCGTGGTACAGAAGCGCTCTGAAATGAAACTTGCCAAGGGATTGGCCCGCTTCCTGATGATGACCCGCTCTGTGAACTTCACATACCTCCAAAACCAGGGCACTATGATGCCGGGCTACCTGCCGCGCACCCACATGTTTGGCTTCGACGATGGCTTTGATGCGCCGGGACTTCCGTTTGTACTGGGTCGCCAGTACGACCTGGATGAGCTCTATAACCGCGCCTTTACCAGCGGCTGGTATACCGACAGCAGCCAATACCTGAACACGCCATTCAGTGGCATCAATACCGAGACTTTCACGGCCAGGGCTAACATGGAGCCATTCCGAAACTTTAACCTGCAGCTTGATGCGCGCCGCAACATGTCGGAGATCGAAGAGGTATTCTACCGCAAGCAGTTTGATGACTTCGGAAATATCGGCACCGTCAATGAGCGACAGAACCCGATCAACACCGGCTCGTTCAGCACGTCCTTCTTTGCGCTGGGCACTATTTTCGAGCCTACAGCAGACGGAACTTCGGCCGCATTCGACAACTTTATCCGCAACCGCTACGAGATACGTGACCGCCTCACCAACGCCAATGCGGCAGCCAGCGACTCAGGCTATACCTTGAACTCGCAGGATGTGCTCCTGCAGTCGTTCCTGTACGCTTACCAAGGGCGCGATGCCAGTGGCTTCAAGGCCAAGGGCGGTAACCCGGTTAAGCGGATGCCTATACCTAACTGGCGCATCGATTACAATGGCCTGTCGCAGTTGGAGTTCTTCAAACGCTGGTTCAGCCAGGTAAACCTCACGCACTCCTACAACTCGACTTACAACGTGACGAGCTTCACGACCTCGCTGGCCTATGAGAACAACCCGGGCGACTACCCAACGCGCACCAACGAGTTTGGGCAGCTGATTCCGTACTACATCCTGAACCAACTCACGGTACAGGAGCGACTGGAACTGCTGGGTGTAAACTTCCGAACCAACACCAACCTGACCGGCCGCATAGGGTATAGAATAGAACGTAACCTGTCGCTTAACCTGACCAATGCCCAGGTAACTGAAACCAACGTGAAGGATTATACCTTCGGCTTCGGATATGCCACTACTAACTTCCGTATACCTTTCAAGATAGGCGGGGAGCGACGCACGCTGGAGAACGAGCTGACCGTGCGGATGGATATGTCGGTGCGTGACAACCAGACCGTGCAGCGGGCCATTACGCAGGACGAACAGGGGAACGAGATTAGCCAGAACCAGATCACCAACGGTACCCGCCAGCTGCAGCTGCGCCCAACCGTGGACTATGTGCTGAGCCAGCGCGTGAACATACAGTTCTACCTGCTGCGCACGGTGTCTGACCCTAAAATATCTACTTCGTTCCGTAACAGTGTGTCGGAAGGTGGAGTACAGCTACGAGTTAGTCTGCAATAATTTTTAGCATTGCGAAAAAGAGCGTATTTTTGGACATCATTTAACCCAAAGCAATAGATATGAATTTACCTGACAACCTAAAGTATACCAAAGACCACGAGTGGGTTCGCATAGAAGGCGACGTAGCCTACATTGGCATCACCGACTTCGCTCAGAGCGAGCTGGGTGACATCGTGTATGTTGACATCGACACGGTGGACAAAGAAATCAGCCAGAACGATGTTTTTGGTACGGTAGAGGCAGTAAAGACTGTGTCTGACCTGTTCAGCCCACTGAGCGGTACCGTGCAGGAATTCAACGAGAAGCTGGACGGCAGCCCTGAATTGGTAAACTCTGATCCATACGGCGACGGTTGGATCATCAAATTGTCTATCAGCGACAAAAGCGAAATCGAAGGCCTGTTGACGGCTGAAGGTTACCGCGAAGTAATCGGTCAGTAATTTTTCAAGTATAGAGGCAGGCTTGATCCTACGGTATAATTTCTTTACCATCATTTGGGCAGCAGTGATCATGGTTTTGACGCTGCTGCCCTCCTCTTCTATGCCCTCCCTTTCCATCTGGGAGATTTTCTCTTTTGATTCGTTTGCCCACGCTTTTATGTTTGCCGTGCTCACGTACCTGATGGTGGTGGGCCTCAAAAAGCAGTATACCTACATGCGTGTGCAACTCTTCGCCATCCGCACGGCTTTTTTCGTGAGCTCTATGTTTGGCATCGCGATCGAACTATTGCAGCACTTTTTTGTACCTGGCCGCCAGGGCGATATTGTAGATGTGCTAAGCAACACCATTGGCTGTATAATTGGCATCCTGCTCTTTAAGTGGATCTACCAATTGTAGCGCAAGCAGGCTATCTCTCCAATAATTCTTCGTGTTCAAACACAGGTATAGGCTTGATTTTCAGCAGATCAGGCTTTATTCGCTATTGCCTATATGGTAGCGATTGAGTAGCTTTAGTGCTATTCTATTAAGTTAGAAACTGAGCTTTACACTTACGTCCGCTCTATGCCACCACGCTACCAACTGAAACAAACACTTTGCATACCTGTACTTTACCTGCTGGCGCTGCTCCCGCTCCAGTTGCAGGCACAACAAGCCCTGCTTCCGAGGCAAATAGCCCACAAGCTCGCACCTCACCTGCAGCAACTCCATCAGGCCGCTCCTGCTGCCTCGTACCGAATACAGGTATCCAGCAAGAAAGCGTTCTTTACCTGGCTGCAACAGCAACAACTCAATGCCACTGTAAAAGAGTCCGGCGCACAAGGCAATACCCTGCTGATAACCGGCATTAAACCAGCGCAACTGTTACAACTGGCCGCTTCGCCTGAAGTGCTTTATGTGGACAAGCCTAACCGCCGTGCCGTGGAGGAACTGGAGCTGAAAGACACTGATTTCGTGGTGAACAATATTTATGCGGCACATGGGGCCTTTCGGGATATAGCCGGACAAGGTATGGCCGTGTCAGTGAAAGAGGCTGCCTTCGACCCAACCGATATCGACCTGCAGGGCCGCGTTGTGGATCCGCAGTCCATAGCGGGAAACCACAGTTCGCACGCTACCACCATGGCCACCCTGATAGCTGGTGCAGGCAACACGGGTCCCAATGGCAAAGGTGTGACGCAGCATGCCCATATCGCTCACTCCAGTTTCGAAGAGCTGTTCCCTGACGACAGCGAAACCCTTTTGAGCCAGGATATAAGCGTGCAGAACCACTCGTATGGCGTGGGTGTGGAGAACTACTACGGACTGGAAGCACAGGCCTACGACCAGCAAAGCTTCCAGCATCCGGAACTGCTTCACATATTTTCGTCTGGCAACAGCGGCGACAAAGCCGAGACAAGCGGCACCTATGCCAACCTGCCAGGTATAGCCAACCTGACCGGTCAATTCAAGACTTCCAAAAACACACTGAGCGTCGGGGCACTGGACCCGGATGGGCAGGTAGGTATACGCAGTTCCAAGGGCCCTGCCTACGATGGCCGCATCAAACCGGAACTGGTGGCGCATGGCGCTGCGGGCACTTCGGAATCAGCTGCGGTGGTCTCAGGTATAGCCTTGCTGGTACAGCAGCTTTACAAAGCACTACACGGCAGTCTGCCGCCGGCTTCGCTGGTAAAAGCCGCCTTGATCAATAGTGCAGAGGATGCGGGGAACCCTGGTCCCGATTTCGCCTCAGGCTTTGGCAATGCCGATGCCCTCGGGGCACTTCGAAGCATTAAAGCACAACGCTTCAAACTGGATGCGGTGGCAGCAGGCCAAACGCGCACTTTTCAACTGACTGTGCCCAAAGGAGTACGGCGTCTGAAGGCGACGCTGGTATGGCATGACACTGAAGCGGAGCCCAACGCTGAAAAAGCGCTTGTCAATGACCTGGATCTGGTGCTGCGCCTTACGCCTTCCGATAAGAGTTGGCAGCCCTGGGTCCTGAGCACTTTCCCTCACCCCGACTCCCTACAGCAGCCGGCCCGCCGCAGCGTGGACCGCCTGAACAACGTAGAGCAGGTCACGATTGAAGCGCCGGCAGCCGGCACCTATACCTTGCAGATATCCGGTTTCCGTGTAGCGCAGGGGGTACAAGATTTTAGTCTGGTGTATGAACTGGAGCAGGGCACAGAGTGGCTATACCCTGTCGCTGCCTCTACACTCATAGCTGGCCAGCCCAACCGGCTTGCCTGGCAGTCCGGCACCGTTGCTGGGTATGCCAAGCTGCAGTACCGCCTGCATGGATCCGATACCTGGTATTCCATCGCCGAGGGCATAGACATGATTCAGGGCAGCTATACCTGGCAAACGCCTGATACGGCGGCGCGGGCGCAACTGCGCCTGCTTCATGAAGGTATAGCTTTGCAAACAGAAGAGTTTATCCTCGCCCGGCCTTCGGATCTGCAGATCGGTTTTAACTGCGGGAAGCAGGTGATGGTGCACTGGTCCAGACAGCCCAATGCGCAGGAGTACCAATTATTCCAGCTAGGTGCGACTCACTTGGAGCCACTTTTGAAGACATCAGACACCCTTGCCATTATCGATAGAAGCATGCTACAGGGGAGTTACCTGGCAGTAGCGCCTCTCATTCAGGGCACCCAGGCAGCCTACAGTCGAAGCATCGCTGCAGCTTCTGAATCATCTCCCTGCTACATAAGCAGCTTCCAGGCGCACCAGTTGGTTACCCCTGACAAAGCCCAATTTTCTCTGGGCCTCAGTACCGCGTACTTGTTGGCAAACATCCGACTTGAGCGCCTGGAGAAAGGTAACTTTAAGGCAGTGCAAACCAGCGTTCCTTCGACCAACTTGCAATACCAACTTCTGGACGAAAAACCCACACCTGGCCGAAATGTATACCGTGCCAGCGCGACCACTGTGGATGGTAAAACGATCTACAGCCAGGAAGAGATCGTAATTCATACCCCGCAAAACTTTGTGCAGGTATATCCTAATCCGGTAGCGGCTGGCAAAACCGTGTTTGTAGCCATGGAAAGCGAGACTGTAAGATTGCAGGTAATAGACCACCTGGGCAGGCCGGTGCGGGAATCGCAGGAAACAGGCATGCTGAAGGAACTACAGACCAAAGGCCTCCTGCCCGGGCTCTACATCCTCCGGTTGACCACTGACAAAGGCAACGTCCTGTCGAGTAAAATGCTGGTGCAGTAAAGCCACATCTACCCATTCTATGTCAGGTATAGGACCACCTGTCTCTTCTTCCCGAGCCGCATACCTATACCTATACCTATACCTATACCTATACCTATCTGCCACTATAGCAGGCGTAGCAGATATACCTATACCTGCACAATCAGGGGCACAAAAAAAGGCACAGCCCCTCTCGAGGGACTATGCCTTTCTGTTAGCATTTAGAACCCGACTACTGGTACAGGTATCTTAGGGCAGTTCTGTCGTTTGAGTTAAAGTAGCGGTTCACACCCGTACCGATGCAAGCCAGCATCCAGGAGTTCGGATCGGCGCCGGTTGGCGTGCCCGGGATGTGCACAGCACCTACGGTAGAGGCGCCCTCATTGTAGTACGAACCACCACAGCTGTAGGCTCTGTTCATGTAGTCGGTGTGGCGGAAGCCGATGGTATGACCGATCTCATGCGCCAGGATCGTGGCCAGGTAGTTGGTGCCCGGGTTGGTGCCCAGGTAGTCAGAGTTCACCTTCACGGAGTTGTAAGGGTTGCCACCAGACGGGAAGCCAGCCGAGGCCAGATAAGAGGAACCGCTTGGCGCCTTCGAGATCAGGATGTTGTAGCCGGAAGACACGCGGCGGAACTTCAGGCGCAGGCTCTCTGCGTTAAAGCGGCGGATGGCCTCGTCCAGCGCCGTTACATAGGAAGAAGGCAGGCTGGTGGTGATGGCCACGTTGATGGTGCGGCTGGTGCCCACGCTTACCAGGTTGTTGGTGCGGTACTGCTCCTCCTCACCCACGCGCAGGGCAGTGGTTTCAGGAGAGGTTTGCAGGTCGCTCTCAGAGAAGAAGATGTCACCTTCCACAATGTAGCCACCTTCAGTGCGCTGCACATTGTCTGTGTTGAAACCCATCTCTGAAATTTTAGCCATAGCAAGGGGTGAAATCTCGTTGGCTGTTACATCGGCTTCTTCTTTCTGGCAAGAGGAGAAACCAAACATGACCGCGAGGGCCAGGAGCGAAAGTAAACGTGTTGTTTTCATTAAAATATATTTTTATAGTTAAACATGGACGAAATATATAAGAAAGAAACCCACTAAACAACACCCAGAAATTACTGAAAACCAGCGTTTTAACAGTGTTTATGAGCTCGAAAAAAGGTTTCGAACATAACAAACATTAAATATAATTTATATAAGAATTTAAGTATGCTTATGAAACTGGGTTGCAATAACATCGAGCACCCGCAGCTGAAAAAAAATTAAAAAAATTAAAAAAAAATTCATGCACTTTTCTCTTCTTCCATATGTGTTAAAACATCGATCCCAAAAGGCTACATTCCAACGTATGGTCACAAAAAAAAGCAGCTACCTGTGGGTAGCTGCTTTAGGTAAGCGCTGTAGCTGGTGTTGCTACAGAATGTTGTTGACCTGTTCTTTTATCTTCTCCAGTTCCTCTTTCATTTCCACCACATGATGCTGTATGGCCGAATCGTTGGCTTTAGAGCCGATCGTGTTTATTTCTCGGCCAATTTCCTGCGAAATGAAACCCAGCTTCTTGCCCGTTGGCTCTGGCAGGTATACCGTTTCGGTGAAGTAGTGCAGGTGGTTGATCAGGCGAACCTTTTCCTCCGCAATGTCGAGCTTCTCCATATAGTAGATCATCTCCTGCTCATAACGGTTCTGATCGTAATGCTCGGAGGTTGACACTTCAATGATGTGATTTTTGATGCGGTTGCGGATATGCTCCATACGCACCGGGTCCTGCTTCTCCACCTCGGCCAGCAGTATCCGGATACGATCGATGTAGGACATAATCTCAGTGGTTAAAGCTTTCCCTTCGTCGGCCCGAAATACGTTGATGCTCTCGATCGCCTGCTCTACCAGTGGCTGCACGGTATCCCAATCAGCTTCGCCATCCTCATCTTCGCCCTGGTCCTGCTGCAGCACATCCGGCATGTGCAGGGCCAGTCGGAAAAGATCGTTTTTAGAGCCTCCCACCATGTCAGCGGCAGTATTCAACTCTTCGTAATAGGCCCTGAGCAGCTCTTTGTTGATATTGCTCTTGGCTCGCTGCGCTTTGTTTTTGGTATAGTCAACACAGATGCTCACTTTGCCGCGCACAAGCGCTTTTGTTAGCATGGTGCGTATCTCGTACTCATGCTCCGAGAGGAAGCGTGGCAGACGCACGGTCAGGTCCATACTCTTAGAATTGAGCGATCTGATTTCGACGTGGAGGGAATACTGGTCAGTATCGAGGCGGGCACTGCCATAGCCTGTCATGGACTGCAACATAAGCACTTTAAAGTATGATGTTCCGGCAAATTAGGTATAATTCCTCACTTATACGCAGCCGGAAAGCCAAAAGCTTAAAACTGGCACCGTAATGGCGCCTCCACTACTGTAGGGAAAATATTAGTTGAAGGCCCTTGCTTAGAGCAAGGCATTACAACTAGGGCACCATCTGGTTTACAGCATCAATCATGGCCATGACCTCCGAAGGATGGCCGTCCTGGCGTTCTCCCCGCTTTTTGCCGAGCCGCACGATCACGAGCTCTTTCTCAGGTATGACAATAATATACTGGCCCAATATGCCGCGCGCGTAAAATACAAACTGGCCTTTGTAATCCGGCAACAGCCACCACTGGTAGCCATAGTGCGTAGTCGGTTTGCCAGTGTTGGCATCGGTCAGGCCGCTTGGGGTAATGGAGGCCTGCACGTACTCCGGCGAAACCAGGGTATCGTCCTGCCAGACGCCATTTTGCAGGTACAGCTGGCCGATACGGGCGAAATCGCGGGCATTGGAGAAGAAGCAGCAGTAGGCTTTCTCATTGCCAAGCGGGTGGTCGATGCTCCACTCGGCTTTTTGCTCGGCTCCCAGCGGACGCCACAGTTTTTCCTCGGCATAGTCCGCCAGGTTCTGCCCGGTGGCCGCTTCCAGCACGAATCCCAGTACCTGGGTATCCCCGCTTTTATAAGAGAACTTCCGCCCCGGTTCCTCCACCGCTTCCAGCCTTCGGACTACTTTCTTCAGGTCAGATCCATAGTAGGCTTCTGTGGTAACGGAAAGCGGGTTAGCATAGGATTCATCCCAGTTCAAGCCGGAACTCATCCAGAGCAAGTGCCGGATTGTGACTTTTGCCTTGGCTCCTTCTTTGAACTCTGGCAAAAAGTCCCCTACCGGCTGGTCTATACTTTGTATCGCCCCTTCCTGCAGAGCTATACCTACCAGGATGCTCACAATACTCTTAGCCACCGAGAAGGAATTGCTCAGCGACTCTTCCGAATAGCCATCCCAGTACTGCTCATACAGCAGCGAGTCGCGGTGCACGACCACAAAAGCCACTGACTCTAATTGTTCGTGGAGCTGCTGTAGCTCTTTTGGAGGGGAAAGCTGGTTATACCTGGTGGCAAGCGGCCAGGGCTGTGGCGTGTCGGCTGTCTCTATCCTACGCTGATGAAAAATCAGGTTGTCGTCAATATCAGCGAAGTTATGGTATAGCGCCTTGTACACATAGTTTTTGTCGGCCATGTGCAGCCAGGCGGCCGCCAGTCCGAGTACCAGAATAAAGCCAATACCAAATCGTTTGGTTTTCCGGTTCATGCCCCTACTAGAAGTCGTAACCTAAAGTGATGTAAAATTTAGGCCCTCTCCGCGAATCATCTTCCTCACTCCAGGCCATATCGACCTTGCCATACACGCCGAACAAAGTGGTGCGTGCTCCCACACCATAGCCCAACAGGAATGGGTTGCGGTAGTTGATCACCGTGATCTCAAACGGACTCGTGTTTGTCTGGTCAATGCGGCCGCCGATCACGCGGGTGTTGATGGAGTTGTTGCCTGTGAAGGGGTTGGTACCGTTGTAGGCCGATCCGGCGTCACCGAAGGCGGTAAACTGCAGGTTGCGGAAGAAGCCCGACGGGATTGGCCCATCATAGAGGTACTGCACAATAGGCACACGCAGCTCCAGATTGGCCAGCAGCACCTTGGACCCACGACGTGCGTTGAAATTGAAGCCGCGCAGCGGGGTGGTGTAATCGAGGTAAAAGAGGTCGGCAGGTGTGCTTACCACGACATCCTCACGGGTTGCTGTACCGTCGTCCTCTGATGCAAAAAGCCAGTTGTCCATCCCTCCGATCAGGAAGTTTTTGGGTGCATTGCCGAAGAAGGCGCCATAATTGATGCGGCCCGCCAATATGATCTGGCGGTGTATTTTCTGGTAGCGGCGTACATCCAGGTAAAACTTGCTGAAGTTCTCCGAGCTGTGCTCAAAGTTCTTCAGGCTCATGATGCCTGCTTTCATGCGGGTGCCTTCCAGCATGTTGACGCCGCGCACCACGGAGTTGTCGTACACCAATTCCACACTGCCGCCACCGAAGTAATCGACCCTGTCTGGCGTCACGAAGCTGTTGATATAGGTGAAGCGTGTGTTCACGAACCGGGGCTGCATGCGGATGCTGGTACTGTAGCTAAGCGGGTATACCAGTGTTGGGGAGAACTCGTGTTTACCGAAGCGCACCACAGAGCCCGGAAACTCCGGTGCCTGGCCCACGATCACATCGCGTCGGTATTGCAATCCGATATCGAAGCGATTTTTCAGGTTCATGTACTCAGCGAACATGCGGCTGGTTTCCAGGTCGGTGCGCACAAAGGCGTTGCCCCGGATATGATGGTTCTCAAACAGATCGCTCATGTTCACACCGCCTACTATACCAAAGCCCAGTTGCGGATCAGCATATACCGACGTAATCACCTCCTGCACACTGAAGCGCAAGTCATAATCGACAGGGCCAGCGATGGGCACACCGCCGTCGGTGGTGCGGGCACGCTGTGGCGCTGCGACCTGTGTTTTTGCCTGCGTTTCGGCCTGCTGCTGCTCTTTGGCGTCGCTCTCAAACTGGTAGTTCTCAATGTCTACCTCTCCCTGTCGCTGGGTTTTCTTGGGTATGGCCCCCTCCACGATCTTACGGGCGGTGGCGGCAGTTGAGGCAGAGGTTCTGGCGCGGGTTTCCAGTATGATCTGGCGGGATGTTTTTGGCAGTGCCTCCTGGGTGGTTGGGCTGAATGTCGGGAAAGCGTACACAAAGCTGCGGGCATCGTCAGTGGCCGTCAGCACCAGGGCATTTGCATCGCCCCTAAGGTCGTAGCTTTCGATGTCCTGCAGGAAGTTGGTTAAGGGACGGCGAGCGCCTGTGGCGATGTTGTACTGGTACAGACTGCGCACCCCGGTCTCTTCGCTCAGGTATACCAGGTTGCCGTCTGCTGTGGCACGCGGCCGCAACTCGCTTGCAATCGAGAAGGTGATCTGACGCGCACTGCCTCCGTCGCGTGGCATCAGGAAAATATCGTAGTTATTCACCACACCCGAGAAACTTCCTGTTGCTGTCTGGCCTGTTGTGTCGACAAAGCGGTTGGAACTGAAAGCGATGTTGTTACTGCCTCCTTTCAGGAAAACCGGTTGAATGTCGTCGTAAATATCATTGGTGAGTTGCTGTTGCATACGACCGCCGCTGGAGAGCAGGTATAAGTCCGTCTGTCCATCGCGCACCGCACTTATCAGCAGGGTATTGCCGTCTTCAGAATAACTCATATCGCGCACCTGCGAGAACTGGCTGAGGGTAACAGCTGTGGTACGGATGTCGTCAAAAATTGGAATACGGGAACGGCGACGTGTCGAGTTGATCTGCCGCAGCACCATCTGGCCACGTCTTGCCTCCACAAAACCAAGCTGGGTATTGGTACGCCATGCCAGAACCGGCAGTTTGTAGTCGATCCGCTGGTCTACAGTTTTATACCCGCTCTTCCATACCACACGACTGCGGTTGCTGCCTACTTCTTTCACGATGATCTGGTAACTGCCATTCTCGTTTTCGGCATAGGCCATCAGCGTCCCGGCCGGGTTCAGCACTGGCTGGGTATAGTGGATGTCTTTTTTGTTCTTCTTGAAAACTTTATTTTCAGCAGGCAGGCTTACCAGCGGATTCTCGCCGCGGGTGTTGATCTGCATGTAGTAGTTGTGGCAGTCCTGCAGAAATCGCTTGTAGGGAATGTTGAGGCTACTCGTGATGCCCACCTCCGTATCGCGGGTAATGCGGGTCAGGTTGAGAATGTTCTGGATGGAGGTATAGCCGTAGCGCTCCGCAATGTAGTTCCAGATGGCCTGACCGCCCAGTTGCTGGTCACGGGCCAGCACGTCTTCCATGCGGGCCTTGCTGTTCACCATCAGCATATCGCGCACGTAGTTGTCCATGCGCAGGCTCCAGCCCTCGGCAGTGTAAGCCGCCACCCCACTGATAAACCAGTCAGGCAGGCGCAGCAAGTAGCTGCTCTGCAGGGCTTCTTTCAGGCTGCCGCCATACATCATGTCGTTCAACAGAAGCTCGGTCAGCTGGTAGCTCAGGTCGCGCTTGAAGTCGGTTTGGGTACCGTCGTAGGCCAGTTCCAGCTTGTTTTTGAGAAAGAGCGTTTCGCCACCGGTCTGGAACTGGTCGCGCTGCATACCGATGTTGCTTTGCTTCAGATCCGTCATCGAGTTGTAGACGATGAGCGTAATCTTGGAGTAAGGATAGTAGCCAATAAAACTGGTGATGCGCTTGAGTTCGCGCTCGGCATGCTCGGCTGCGTTACGGGCCGACTGGTCACCGCCTTCGTAGAAGTATATGTTAAAGTTCTGGGTGCTGTAAAGCTTCCAATCGAAGTTCTTATACTGAATTCGGCTCCGGCCAAAAGTCTGCACATTAGGCTGGGCCATAGCCACTTCGCCTACCGCAGCGCAGCACAGGAACAGTAACAATAACCTTATAGGAAAACGCATGCGCTTAGAGTTCAGGGTTATGGTGTTTTATGTAGTCGTAATATAACGAATAATATCTCGAAATGTGTACGTCCGGCAGTATTTCTCCCCCTCCAATCAATGCTTTGGCAAACACATCAGCCAAGTATGGCGCCATCAGCACACCTTTGGATCCCATGCCGTTGAACACACTCAGTTGTGTATACTCCGGATGCCGCCCAACAAGCGGACGGCGGTTGCGCACGGCAGGCCTTATACCGGCCCAGTGCCTGCTCACCTGGTAAGTTTGTGTGGTAATCTGCTCAAAGCGCTCGCTTAGCTCTTCCTTGCCCTCGGGGGTTGGAAGCTCGTCGGGTTGGCGCCAGTTGTAGGTGGCCCCTATCTTAAAGCGGCCCTCTCCTACCGGAACAACGTAAACGGCTTTATTATAGATGCACTCCGGGTTAAAATCCTGTGTTTGCACTTCCAGCACCTCGCCTTTGGTAGGCTGCAGCGGCAACCAGCTAAAGTACGGATTGTTCACCGCCTGCCAGCCCTCACAGAAAACCAGATGCCTTGCTGTTATGTTTTTGTAAGCTATACCTTGCTCCGTCAGTTGCAATTGTTCTATCTCAAAACGCTCCGGCAGCAGCGCGTTATCCTGTTCCAAGTCTTGCAGCAAGAGGTCCAGCGTATCGGCAATGCGCAGGTAACCACCCTTGCTGATCATGATCCCGCCGAATGGGTCTTGTATAGAAGCGTCCTGTCCCGTGCTCTGCGTATAGGTGGCGCCAATATATTCGCTCCAGTTGCCTTCGGCGCTTTTGGCCATCCAGTTGTTCTGCTCCTCTATGGTAGAGAATACTTTGTAAATCGGTTTATGTATGAAAAGCTGCTGCTCGAATCGAGTCTCCAGTTCGTCGTAAAAGCTGTCGGCATAAGGCAGCAGCGTATCCACGAGCCAGGACTTGGCGAAACGCTTGCCCGCCACCGGGTTTACGAGTCCGGCCGCTACACGGGAGGCGGAGTTGGCTTTGGGCTCGTCAATCACCAGCACCTGCTGGCCCTGTTTGCGTAAGGTATAGGCCAGTGTGGCGCCGGCAATGCCATGCCCCACGACTACGAAGTCATAATTCATACAGGCAATTTACGACTTACGCCTGAAGTTCGTAACTTAGAAGCCGAATTTGTGGGCCCGCGCCCTGTGAACGAGAAGAACATGAACGTTACCTGCCTTACATTTAACCCCTTCCAGGAAAACACATACCTGCTGCACGACGACACTAAGGAATGCGTGGTGGTAGACCCTGGTTGCTATGAGCTAACCGAACAGCAAGAATTAAAACGCTACATCGAAGCAAACGATCTGAAAGTAGTACGCCTGCTCAACACCCATTGCCACATCGACCATGTGCTGGGCAACAGGTTTGTGGCCGATACCTACAAGGTGGAGCTGGAGATACACGAGGACGAACTGCAGACGCTGCGCTCAGTACCGGTATACGCCCCGAATTATGGCTTTCAGATGTACAGCGGCATAGAAGCCTCTACCAATTACCTGAAAGAAGGCGATACCATTACGTTTGGCAACACCGAGCTTCAGATTCTATTTGCCCCCGGACACGCACCCGGCCATGTGGTGTTCTACAGCGCCGCTGACAAAGTATGCATCGGAGGCGATGTGTTGTTCAAAGGGAGCATTGGCCGCACCGACCTGCCTGGCGGCGACTTCGATACCTTGATCAACAGTATCAGAACCAAGCTATTTACGCTGCCGGATGACACCGTGGTATACCCGGGTCACGGACCTGAAACCACCATTGCGTACGAAAAAAAGTATAACCCATTTCTGCGCTAGCCCTCCGGATGAAAAAACACATACCTAACGCCATCACGTGCATCAATCTGTTTTGCGGTTGCCTGGCGCTATATTTTGCCTTTAACTTCCGGCTGGAATATGCCGCCTACCTCATAGGTATAGCAGCCATTTTCGATTTTATGGACGGCATGATAGCCCGTGTCTTGAATGCTTACTCCGAGATCGGAAAGCAGCTCGACTCGCTGGCGGACATGGTTTCGTTTGGAGCCGCACCGGGTGCTATTATGTTTGGGCTGTTATCGCAGACCGAAGCTTCTGTGCTAGGTATACCAACTGATATTTTGCCGTTTTTCGGTTTCCTGATCACGATCTTCTCGGCGCTGCGCCTGGCTAAATTCAACATCGACACACGGCAGGCTGAGTCATTTATCGGAGTGCCAACGCCGGCATGCTCTATGTTTATTGGTTCGCTGCCGCTTATACTGGCCACCTCCGGCAACCTCTACGACAACATCATCCTGAACCCTTATTTTCTGCTGGCGGTAACAGTCATTTTCTCATACCTGCTGGTGGCGGAACTGCCCTTGTTTGCGCTTAAATTCAAGAACCTGACCTGGAAAGACAACGCTATCCGCTTCATTTTCCTTGGTCTGTCCGTTATCTTGTTAGCACTCGCTAAATTCGCCGCCATACCTTTGATCATCGTGCTTTACGTTATCTTGTCGATCTTTAAAAAAACGCCCGTCCCTTCAAATTCTCCGCTGGAGTAGAGGGTATACTTTGCTCGGTACAAGGATCAGCTTAAGGTAGGAGCAGGTATAGCAGAGCTAAGGTATACGACTTCCAACGACTGGCAGACAGCCACCTACTTGTCTGCTCCGTAACTGCAATTATCGCCGATTTATTTAGCTGAAAGGATAATCTTCTGTAAATTTAGAAAGCGTATTATCCTTTCATTTACCTGCGCCTGCCATGCGGATTTTTCCTCTGCTGTATACCTGTCTGCTATTTGGCTGCAACCTGCTAGCCCCTCATGCAAGGGCACAGGGAGGTATAACAACCACTCAGCAAAGTACAGCGCAACCATCTCATACTACACAGAGCACAGAAAATAGTCAAAGCGAATTTGCCACATCATCGGTTCTCAGCACAGGCAGCTGGTACAAGATCGGCGTAACCGAGTCAGGTATACACCGCATCGACAGGGCGCTACTGCAGTCGCTGGGCATCAATACCCAACAGCTTGATCCGCGCACGTTACAACTGTTCGGGAACGGAGGCGGTATGCTCCCGCAGCCAAACAATGCACCTCGTCCAGATGATCTTTTGGAAAATGCCATCTTGGTAGCAGGTGAAACCGACGGGCGCTTCGACGAGGCAGATTATGCGTTGTTTTATGCGCAAGGTCCTCATACCTGGCAACACACGGGAGATAACCCAGCTTTTCGGCACAGCCATAACATCTACTCCGATACAGCTTATTACTTTATTCGGTTAGGAACGGGCAAAGGCCTACGCGTAAGCGAGCGCGGGCAGGCAAGCGGTTCAGGCCAAACTATCAGCAGTTACAACGAGCGCCTCTACCACGAGCGTGACCTGAAGAACATGGTGTACTCCGGACGGGAATGGTATGGCGAGGATTTCAGCGCTTTTACGACCTCCCGCGAAATCAGCCTGCCTGCTTCGGACCTGGTGCCGGGTTCTGAAGTTCAACTCACCACTTTTCTGATGGCCAACTCCTCGGCAGAGAGTTCCTATACCTTGCGACTCAACGGCCATACCTTAGGTACACAGGCCATCAGCGGACGCGGCACTTTTCCTTACCATCCGGAAGGCATCAATAGCAGCAGCACCTATACCTTAAACCAGCAGGAACTCGGGCAACCGAAAGAATTAAAGGTAGGCATCAGCTTCAGCACAGGCAGCAACGCCACAGCCCTTGGCTTCCTGAATTACCTGACAGTCAACTACGAGCGTCAGCTCAGGCTCTACGGTGACCAGACCAGCTTCCGCTCCGTAGCCAGTATGGCTAGTCCGGTAAGTACCTTCCAATTAGCAGGCACGGCTGCCACTACACAGGTATGGGATGTGACAGATCCGCAACAACCTGTTGTGCAGCAGACAAACGCTTCTGGCTCTGATCTGATTTTTAGCGCTCCAACTGAAATCCTCAGAGAATTTGTCGCTTTCAGGAATAATACCGGCCTTAAACCGAAAGCATTTGGCAGGGTAGCCAACCAGGATCTGCACAGCCACAATCTCGACGGCCGCCTTGATCTCGTTATCCTGACTCATCCTCGTTTTCTGCAGGAGGCTAACCGGCTGGCAGCGCACCGCCAACAGCACAGCAACATGCAAGTTGCGGTCGTCACCACCACGCAGGTATACAACGAGTTTTCGTCGGGCGCCCAGGACGTGACGGCTATACGCGACTACATGCGCATGCTCTATAACCGCAGCAGCAAGCAGGGCGACGATGTGCTATACCTTCTCCTCTTTGGCGATGCGTCTTACGATAACAAAAACCGGCTGCCCAACAACACGAATTTTGTACCTGTGTACCAGTCCCGGCAATCACTGCACCCGATCAGCAGCTATTCATCCGAGGACTATTATGGCTTTCTGGATGCGGAAGAAGGCGAGTGGGTAGAGAACAGCACGGGCGACCACCTGCTCGACATTGGCATAGGCCGGTTGCCTGTCAAAACACCAGCAGAAGCCGCTACCATGGTCGACAAGATCATCGCTTACGATAGCCCGGGGCACTTCGGGAAGTGGCGCAGCCAGGTGACTTTTGTGGCCGACGACGGTGACTATAACGAGCACCTGAACGACGCCGAGTTCCTGAGCAGCTACCTGGAGCGTGAGCACATCAACTACAATCTCAACAAGGTATACCTGGACCTATACCCGCAACAAACCGCCGGTAACAAGCAACAGGCTCCTGCAGCCGTCGCCGCGGTTGACAAAGCGGTGGAGCAGGGATCACTGATCGTGAACTATACCGGTCATGGCAACGAAGTCAGCTGGGCTTGGGAACAGATTCTGACAGCACCTCAGATAAACAATTGGCGTAACGAAGACCGGTTGACCTTTCTGCTGACCGCTACCTGCGAATTTGGCCGCTACGACGACCCAAGACGTGCTTCTGGCGCTGAACTCGCGCTGTTGAATCCACAGGGTGGAGCCATAGGCCTGCTGACCACTACACGCCCCGCTTTCTCAAACGATAACCGGGTGCTCAACCGTAACTTCTTCAAAGCTGCACTCTATCCAATTGATGGTCGCATGCCCCGACTGGGTGATGTCGTGCGGCTTACCAAAAACAGCAGTCTGACAGAGACTGGTGGCTCAAGAGGTGTGAACAACCGGAATTTTACGCTCCTTGCTGATCCTTCTCAACAACTGGCTTATCCGCACTTGCAGACCCGCATCACGCAAATCAATGGCCAACAGGCTGCCTCCGATACCCTTAGAGCGCTGGACAGGGTGAGTATGAAAGGCGTTGTAACCAATGCAGACGGAAGCATTGCCACAGATTTTGAAGGCACTTTGCACATCACCATTTTCGAGAAACCTGCTACCCGCCGTACCTTGGGCGATAACACACCGGAACGCACAGGCGAGCCAACTATACCCGGCGGCAAGCAACCTATACCTGTCCAGCTGCGCGAGAACATGGTGTATAACGGGCAAGCCTCCGTTAAATCCGGCGCTTTTGAGCTAAGCTTTGTTGTTCCCAAAGACATTGATGGCCGCTATGGAGTTGGCAAGATCAGCCTATACGCCAGCAGTGCGGCACACGACGCGATGGGAGCTGACACAACGATTGTCATAGGAGGCACTGCCACAGGTATTGCCATCGACACTACGCCTCCTGTGGTCAAGCTGTTTATGGATGACGAGTCATTTGTATCTGGTGGTACCACAAGCCAGAATCCGTTATTGCTGGCCAGGCTATTCGACGTAAGCGGGCTGAACACAGCAGGTATAGGATCAGGCCACGAGATGCTCGCTATACTGGATAAAGGTACTGAACACGCCATAATGCTGAACGATTACTATACCTCAGACCGCGACAGTTACCAGTCCGGCACTATTCGTTATCCGTTTAAGGACCTGCCCGAAGGTCAGCATACCATGTCGCTAAAGGTCTGGGACACACACAACAATTCAGCTGAAGAGCAGCTGGAGTTTATCGTGTCCAACAACGAAAAGCTGACCATCACGCAGCTGCTGAATTACCCGAACCCCTTTTCAACAAACACGACGTTTCATTTCGATCATAACAGAGCAGGCGAAAACTTAGATATCCATATACAGATATTTACCGTATCAGGACAATTGGTGAAGACGCTGCAAGGCGCAAGCAATGCCAGTAAGTCGCACTTGTCCGAGATAACCTGGAACGGAAAAGACGAATTTAACAGTACATTAGCCCGCGGCGTATACGTTTACCGAATCATTGTACGTTCTCAGTATGATGGAGCAACGGCTACAAGTTTTGAGAAACTTGTGCTCTTGAATTAGTAAAATCCTATAATATTTCTATATTTGATTTTGCATCAACACCCTCTATATGTATAAGAAAAATTTACTTGTAAAAGCCACTGCATTTGTGGCTGCATTCTTCTCAGTGCACTTTGCATCAGCACAAACATCTACCATTGGACAGGATTCACGCACTGTAACCACTGCCGTTCCGATCCTGACAGTAGCGCCTGATGCACGGTCTGCCGGTTTGGGTGATGCAGGTGTTGCCCTTAGCCCGGATGCGAACGCACCACACTGGAACCCAGCCAAATTAGGCTTTGTGCAGAATGACATGAGCGTAAGTTTTTCTTATTCTCCCTGGTTGCGCAACATTGTAGACGATATGTCGCTCAGCTACCTGTCAGGCTACAAGAAACTTTCTGAGACATCTGCTATTTCCGCTTCGTTACTATACTTTGACCTGGGTGATATTCAGTTTATCGACGCCAATGGTAATGACATCACGGAGTTCTCCCCTAAGGAATATGCCCTATCAGTTGCCTACGGACAAGCCTTGAGCGAGTATTTCAGCTTAGGTATAGGCGCCCGCTTTATCCGCTCTAACCTGGCAGGTAACGTGACCATAGGTGGCGGTGCCTCTCCTTTCGAATCGAAGCCAGGCAACACAGCCGCTGTGGACGTTGGTGTGTATTACAACCGCGATATTACCCAGACGCTGAACTTAGGTTTGGGTGCGAACATCTCTAACATCGGTGGCAAGATTGCCTATACCAATGGTGACCAGAAAGATTTTCTGCCTACTAACCTGAAATTAGGTACAGCGATTACGTATAACCTTGATCAGTACAACTCCCTCACCCTGGTGCTGGATGCTAACAAACTACTGGTACCATCGCCAGGTGCTGACAGCTCACAGACAGTTATCAGTGGTATCTTTACCTCCTTTGGCGATGCGCCGGGTGGCTTTAGTGAAGAGTTGCAGGAGATCAATTTCTCCGGAGGTATAGAGTATTGGTACAACAACCTGTTTGCTGCCCGCCTTGGTTATTTTTATGAAAATCCGGAGAAGGGCAACAGAAAGTATATCTCAACAGGTGTAGGATTGCGCTACCAGAAATTTGGAATAGACGCGGCCTACCTGATTCCGAGCGAAAGGGGTAACCCCTTGGCTGAAACCATCCGTTTCAGTTTGTCGCTAAACTTAGATTAAAAACTAATTACAGAATGCTTGATAGAACAAAAGCACCAGAAATACATGAAATAGAAGCAGTCACGCTACAAATAGCTGAAGTAAGTCACTTAAGCAACGGAGCTAGACTGCATTTTATAAAAAGCGAAACCCAGCCTGTGATCAGGCTGGATTTTGTTTTTAAAGCGGGCAAGTGGTATGAAGACCGTGCCGGCCTGGCTGACCTGACCGGTAAGATGCTATTTGAAGGCAGCAAGAATTACACAGCTAAGCAAATCGCTGAAAAAGTAGCATACTACGGGGCTTCCTTTGAGCACAACCATGGCTATGATCGCTCGGAGTTTACACTCTACTGCCTCAGCAAATACGTACCAGAGCTATTACCTTTGGTGCTTGATGTATTGCAGAACCCGGTTTTCCCGGCAGAGGAATTTGAGCTTCTACGCAAACGCAATAAACAAAACCTAAAGGTACAACGCCAAAAGAACAACTACCTGGCTACACACAGCTTCACAAAACTGGTTTATGGCGAAACCCATCCTTATGTGTTCGGGCTCGATGAGAATGCGCTGGATACTATAGCAAAGGATGAACTGGCAAACTTCTACAAGAGCAGGTATACCACAGACCAGCTGGAGGTTTTTGCCTGTGGAGCTATCGACGAAGAATTGGAAAAACTTCTGGAAAAAGAAATTGCTACGCTGCAGTTAACAGGAGCGCCAAGTGAGACTTCAGTTCCAAGTGGCAATATTGCCAGACACGAAGATTTTGTCCTGATGCCGGAGAGCCTACAATCTTCCATCCGGCTTGGCAGGCAGTTCCCATTGATTGGGCACGAGGACTACCATAAGCTGGTCGTGTTGAATGAGATTTTGGGCGGATACTTCGGCTCCAGGCTAATGCGCAATATCCGGGAAGACAAAGGCTATACCTATGGCATCTATTCGGCCATATCGCCGAAGGAACAGGATAGCCTCTTTTTCATTGGTACGGATGTTAACTACCAGGTGACTGATAAAACGATCTCAGAGATCCAAAAAGAGATTAAACAGTTACAGGAAGAGTTGGTCCCGGAAGATGAATTGCAAACTGTAAAGAGCTATATGCTCGGCAAATTCCTAAATGATATAGCCACTATCTTCGAACAGGGTGACAGGTATAAACGCATTGTGCTGCATAAGCTGCCTTATGAACACTATAACAATTACATCAGTACCATTCGGGGTGTAACTGCTGAAGAGCTACGGGAACTCGCAAATCAATACTTGAGCCTGGAGAGCTTAAAGACTGCCATTGCGGGTAAAAGGCCCGACTGATGCTGACGTAATCATTTTCAATGTAATCTATCCAAACAAAGAAGGCTGCCCATTTTAGGCAGCCTTCTTTGTTCAGGTATATTGACAGAAGTCGTTATATAATGAACGTTCTTTAATTTCGAATCCACACGAGCAAAGAAGATACTGCTCTTGTTTTGGTCATGAGGATATGCTTAATTAAGAGAGGAGTCTTTGAGAGTAGCATTACAACTTATAAAACTAATTACAGCATACTAGGATTGACTTCTTAGATTAAGAGTTTAGGTAGACGAGAGATACACTTCGGCTGATCTAGTACTTCAGCTATATAAGAAGTACAAAGGCTTATAAACCCATATTCCAACCATCTCCACGGTGTGAACAGTAGGACTTGTACAGACACGTGAAAAGGAAAATTGATATATAACTACGGGAAGTATCGCCTCACGCCAGCGACGCGGAATCCACCTCTTTCTACTACAGACAATGCAGCCTCCACCGTCCAGCGCCCCGGAGGGATCTTCCTTCTGCTCCCACCCTTGCGGGGTAGCTAGGTGGTTGACTTTGCCGGCCTGCGC
>NZ_JCAEMH010000011.1:0-48629 GCF_059278805.1 Pontibacter sp. YIM B11418
AGAGCAGGCAGTCTGGATAAGGGTAGGCTCTTTTTTTTCATCTTAATTAGAAGTTAAATGTGAATCCAAAAGATAGCCCTTATCCGCTGCTTTTTAAAACCAGCTACCGAAGGTTTAGTGCAACCCTGCACAGGCTCCATCCTCGGCTGCGCCTCGTTCGCAGCCTGTACTAAGCCGTTGTTCTTCAGGCAATGTATGAATGCCCTACAGGAGTAATAGTTACCTCTGAACGAACAATAGGTGTAATAAGTCACTATTTTTACCTTCGTTTTTATAATAAGAGTAATTGTTGCCTTCATTATGCCCAAATTTCACACAGAAATACCTTATAATAATTTACCTCTGCTTCCTCCTAAGACAGATCTGGAAACAAGGGAAGTTATGCGAAAGACCGTAAAAGCGAGCAGGGCCCTGGCGCAGCTGAACGGAGCCATCATCAACCTGCCCAACCCAAGTCTTTTCCTGGACACAATTCATCTGCAGGAAGCCAAGGCGAGTTCTGAGATAGAAAACATTATCACCACGAATGATGACCTCTACAAATCCGTTGTGGCTGAAAAGAGGTATGAATCCACGGCAGCAAAAGAGGTTATAAGCTACAAAGAGGCGTTATGGTACGGCTTGGAAAAGCTCAAAGAGCGGCCATTCATCACAACGAACCTTTGTGTAGAGATCATGCAATGCATCAAGCAGAACACATCGGGTATCAGGGCTACTCCGGGTACGACTTTATCCAATACGCAGGGCGAAGTGATCTATACCCCGCCGTCGGGGGAAGCAATAATACGCGAGAAACTGGCTAACCTGGAGCGCTTTATTAACGAGGAAAGTACCCTGGACCCGCTCATCAAAATGGCCGTAATGCACTACCAGTTCGAAGCTATACACCCATTCGTAGACGGCAACGGACGTACCGGAAGAATCCTGCTTCTACTCTACCTGAAAATGGAGAAACTCTTAGATGTGCCTGCGCTATACTTGAGCGAGTATATTATCCAGAATAAGTCGGCTTACTACCAGAAGCTAAGGGGCGTCACAGAAACCGGAGATTGGGAAGGCTGGGTGCTGTACATGCTGGACATGATAGAAAAAACAGCTATCAGCGGACTAATAAAGTTGGAGGAGATCATGGCTGTCATGGAGACCACTTCGGAAGAAATAAGAGAGAAACTCCCCAAAGTATACTCGAAGGAGTTAATAGAGATACTATTCAGGCTGCCCTATACAAAGCGTCAGTTTCTGATTGACGCAAATATGGGAACACCAAAGACGGTAGGCAATTACCTGATAGCGCTTGAGCAGGAAGGTTTCTTAAAAGCAAGCAAGGTAGGAAAAGAAAAACTATACCTAAACCAGCGATTAATGGAAGTACTGGAGAATAAAAGAAATGCATGAAAGCACAACACTAGTTATGGTGCATAAACGCACCATAGCCCAGTCTATTAAACCCGACATTGGGAATATTATCTATCCAAAGCATGACTTTTTCTCACAAACAGCATCACTGCCACTTATCCAGCCAGTAAACTAACTATGAAATTTTACCGCAGTATAGTATTTACGACAGCTTTCCTCTTTGTTTTAATAGCTCCCCTTCTGGCACAGCCTCATATCAAAGGACATGTAGAAATAGAGATGAAAACAGGTTTGATTAACTGCCGCTTTAGGTTGACTAATGTTCCCGCGTTGGAGAAGTATAGCATCTTGCTTAATAAGGGCATGAATGTGAAGTATTTTAAAGACAATGAGGATAAACTGATGGATTATGCCGGGCACTTTGGCGGCAAAACTAACGGTGAGGCCATTGCTTATGCCTTTACAAATGCAGCTAACGATACCGTGGCGCTACCTTCGGCTTTTAAGGTAGAGTACAAAGGTGCTTTTCCGGTATATGCCAAAAACGACCTGAATATTTTTGACTACAAAGGTATAATTGCTTTTAATGGTCAGACTGTACGGGCTACTGAGCAAACCAAATGGTACCCAGTCATTTATGACGCTGCCAATGACAAATTGCTGCATGACTATACCTACGACCTCACTATTAGTATAAAAGATGGCTCTTCAATTTTTATAAACGGCAGCGCCCCGCAGAAAAAGCAAAAAGCACGTTTCACTTCAACCAAAGCTTATCCCTTACTGCTTTTCGCCGGCAACTATAACTTTCTGCACAATGGCGGCGACTACATCCTGAACACTGACATCAGCCAGCAAACGGCAGAAAAAATATTCGATAATATCGGAAGGATAAAAGCGGTGCTGGCCGCTAACCTGCAACTTGATTTTACGGACAATATTTACCTGATTAACCACAGTCCCGTGAACGAGCGGCCCAAGGGCAGCAGTTGGGGATTTAACACCTATCCTAGCTTTGCTTTTACCGGACTTAACTTCGAAGACCTGATCACGAAGGAGAATAAATTTCCGGATAACATCTACAAGTACTATGGCCACGAGTTTGGACACAACTACTTTGGTAACAATGTGTTTTCTGGTAAATTAGGCTGGTTTTGGTTAGAGTCCTTTGCCGAGTACCTGTCCTATAACGTAGCCGAAGATATAGTTGGCCAGGACTTCCTGAATCAAACGCTACTCAAGCAGGCCAGGCAGCTAGAAGGCAAAACGTTTACTCCCTTAAATGAAGTGAAGCAGCGCGAAGACATTGACAACACTTACCGGTATGTGCTGGCGCCACTAATGTTAAAGTGCTTTGAGGATACATTCGGGCGCGAGAAAATGAACGGTGTAATAAAATCGTTGCTACGCGCATCTAAATCCGAAACCCTGACGCTGGAACATTGGAAACAGGCAGCGCTGCAACAAGGCATACCTGAAAAAGACTTCCGTGATTTTGAGGAGGCATTTGTGGAGAGCAAAGACTTTAAGCAAAATATCGTGAATGCGATCGTAAAGAAACACAGCTAAACGAAGTAGGTATAACGCGACATTGTATACCCTAAATAAAACAAAAATGAAAAAGACATTTATCGCACTATTATCAATGCCATTGTTGCTTGCCTGCAATAATGAAAAAGGTAAAACCAACCAGACTTCGCAACAAGAAACCGTGCTTGCTCCCGAAGAAAACGTTGCGGCAGAGAGCCCAGCTGTAGCCAATCAACCTACAGAAAGTCCGGTATTTGATATCAGTGCTATACCTGTTTCGACGGAGGATATAGGCGATTTTCCGTTTTTCACCGCTCCACAGGGTGCTGAGTACATCAACAATGCTAAAGTAATCGATTTTGATTTTATCGTGTTTGTCACTCCGGAAAGCATCTATGAAGTAGAGGGCAAAACGTTCAGAGCGCACGTGCATCCGGACCGTAAAAGTGAGACGAGAATGAGCGGACGTTTCCTGGAGAAGAGTTTTGAAGATGCCATCATCAAAGCCGGCGGCGTGAAGGTGTTTGAAGGAAAGCTGGAGGGAGAGCGAAAAGATACTTACAAAAACCTATGTACTTATGCAGGAGACAATGGCAGTATAGACATCTGGAACAATCCGATTGTCACTTATGTGATCAGACGCAACGACGGCAATGTTTACATCGCAATGGGTAAAGGAATGCCAAGCTCTACCTCTATCCAGATTGTGCAGGAAAAGCCATTTGAGCAGACCATCACCAAAATTACCTCCGAAAAGATAAAGCAAGACCTTCTGGAGAATGGCAAAACCGTTCTGCACATCAACTTCGACACCGATAAAGCCACGCTAAAGCCAGACGGAATGGAAGTGGTCAGCGAAATTGTAAAGGTGCTGAAGGAAGATCCCGCGCTCAGAATTGCGATAAACGGCTATACAGATAATTCAGGAAACAAGGAGCACAACCAAAACCTCTCCGAAAGCAGAGCCTCAGCTGTCAGAGCTGAAGTATCGGGAGCCGGAATAGCCCCAGACCGCCTAACATCAAAAGGATTCGGGCAGGAAAACCCCATCGCCGACAATAGCACGGAAGAGGGCAAAGCGCAGAACAGAAGGGTAGAGCTCGTTAAGATTTGATTGCCACAATAACCTATGCTATACCTGAAAAGAACCGATTCGGACGATCCTGACTTTGTGGCCTTAGTAAAACTGCTCGATGCAGATCTTGCTATTCGGGACGGAGAAGAGCACGCCTTTTATGCGCAGTACAACAAGATCGACAAGATAAAGTATGTGGTGCTGGCTTACGAAGACGAAGAGCCTTTGGGCTGCGGCGCGATAAAGGAATTTGAGCCGGGCACCATGGAAGTAAAACGTATGTATGTTTCACCGGAAGGCAGAAATAAAGGTATAGCAACCATCATACTGGCTGAACTGGAAGTATGGGCACGTGAACTCTCTTTTCAAAAATGTATCCTAGAAACCGGGAAAATGCAGCCCGAAGCCATCGCGCTCTATAAAAAGAACAGCTACCAGCAAATCCCGAACTACGGGCAGTATGCCGGCGTGGAGAACAGTGTGTGCTTTGAGAAGGTGCTAAACTAAATTATTCTCTACGCTTCCGGCTTTTCCCGCTTATCGGTAAACGGATCTTCATGTGAGGTCAACTTAACAGGTTCGCCTCGAAATCCGCTGTTTTCGTTGTGGTTGTCGTAAGGCACCTTGATGCCGTGGTAGTAGTCCTGTAGCTGGTAATCTTTGCGGAGCGGGTGGCCCTCCCAGTCGGCGGCGCAGAGGATACGGCGCATGTCGGGGTGGTCGTTGAAAAGGATGCCCACCAGGTCGAAGATCTCGCGCTCCTGCCAGTCGGCGGTGCGCCAGATGTGGCTGACAGTAGGTATAGCAGGTATAGGCTCTGCCGGTGTGTTGTTGCGCGGCACAATCACTTTGAGCATCAAATGGTGGTCGTAAGGTATAGAGTAGAGATTATACACTACCTCCATGATGCCGGCTTCAGGGCCATTGTCTATACCTGTCACGCTGGAGAGAAAGTCGAGATAAGTCGCTTCGTTGTCGTGCAGCTCCAGGCATACCTCCGCCAGTCGCTCCGTTTGAAGCACCAGGTAAGACTGCACGTTGTCGGTATGCTCCGAAACGATCACCTCCGCACCAAACTGCGCTGCTATAAAATCCTTTATCTCTCCGAAGTGCATATTATTGAGTGAATGAGTGATGGAGCGAATGAGTGATTGATGGTTAGTGACCGATGGATTTATGCGGTTGGAATTTGCTGATCATTCATTTCTGGCCCTGCTTGATCATTTGCTGTTAGCTCCTTATTCGCTACGTCTGTTTCCTCCTTCTTAGCTTCCGTATTACTCATTCTTCTCGCCATGATCTGCTGCACGGCTCTTGGCTCGCGGATGGTTTCCTGGCGGATAATTTCCTGCAGGCGCAGGAAACCCCCGATCAGTGACTCCGGCCTTGGCGGGCAGCCAGGTACGTACACGTCAACAGGTATAATGCGGTCCACGCCTTTTACCACATGGTAGCCGTGCTCCCAGTAAGGGCCGCCGCAGTTGGAGCAGCTGCCCATCGAAATCACGTAGCGTGGTTCCGGCATCTGCTCGTAAAGGCGGCGCACGCGGTCGGCCATCTTAAAGGTAACCGTACCGGCCACAATCATCACATCCGACTGACGAGGCGAGGCACGGGGTATAATGCCGAAGCGGTCGAGGTCGTAGCCGGAAGCGTAAGCCCCCATCATCTCGATCGCGCAGCAGGCCAGACCAAAACCCATCGGGAACAGCGAGGTTAGTCGCGCCCAGTTGAGCAGGTCATCCAGTTTGGTGATGATCACACCGCCTTCTCCCGTCTTGTCCTGTGGAATGTTCAAGTTTAAATGATCAGTTAAATATTGTGGAGTAAGGTACCTAAAACTAGCTCCTGGCTATACCTTCCGTCATACTTTTTGTCCTTTGTCAAATTGTCTTTTGTCACAAAGTCCTTCATCAAGAACCCCTGCCAAAAACTATTTCTTTACCTTGTATTTCCGCTCGTTCACGCGCTGGTATACCTCATTAGGTATACGGGATCGGCTTTGCGGCACTACAGGCTTCGGTTTGATCCAGTCGAGGTGGCCTTTTACCCAAGCGTAAGCCAGGCCCAGCGCCAGCACACCAATAAAGATGAACATCTCGATCAGGGCAAACCAACCCCATACGCCGTCAGTCGCTTCAGTCAGGTCGCGGCGGCCGAACACCGTAGCCCACGGAAACAGGAAAGCCAGTTCCACATCAAAAATGATGAAAATAAGCGCCACCACATAAAACCTCGGATTGAACTGCACCCAGGAGTTGCCGATTGGTTCTTCGCCTGACTCGTAAGTCGTCAGCTTCTCGGGGTTAGGTCGGCTGGGGCGTATAAGCCGGGCGGTAAACAGACCGATCACCACGAAGATTGCTCCCCCGATCAGGAAAAGCAGGATAGTTCCGAAGTCAGAAAGGTAGGTTTCCTCCATAGCGCCGCAGCAGTTTTAGACAAATTTACGATAAAATAACTTCTTGGCATAGGTGCTGTTCTGGCAGCAGGCAAAGGCTGCTGTCAGGTGTAACGGGGCAGCCACAGCGATCATACACAAAAGCTTCCCGCTGGCGTTATACAAACAACCTTTCCCGATCTATACCTGTACGAGATAATCCACACTAAACCAAAAGCAAATGCTCACCGGACGCGTCAATGCACCAGAGATCAATACCCCGCACGGCTGGCTCAACACCGACCGGAACTGGTCTATCAAAGATTTCAGAGGCAAGATCGTGTTGCTAGACTTCTGGACCTTCGGCTGCATCAACTGTCAGCACATTGTGCCGGACCTGAACCGGCTGGAAGAAGAGTTTGCGGATGTGCTGGTGGTGATCGGTATACACTCCGCCAAGTTCGATGCCGAGAAGCAGTCGGAAACCATCCGGCAGGCCATACAGAAATTCGGGATAGAGCACCCGGTGGTGAACGATGCCGACTACGCCATCTGGAACCAATACGGCATAAAAGCCTGGCCAACGACTGTGCTCATCGACCCGAACGGGAAAGTGGTGGGGCAGCATGCCGGAGAAAGTGTATACGATACGGTGCGGCCCTACATCCAGCGCATGAAAGAGGAGTTTAAAGACGAGCTCAACCAGATGCCTATACCTGTGCAGCCGGAAAAGTTCGAGACGGATGTTCTGTCTTTCCCTTCCAAACTGATCAGCGACCCCGAAGGCAACCTATACCTGTCTGACAGCGGGCACAACCGTATTCTGAAGCTGAACCAACAGGGACAGGTGCTCGAAGTAATCGGCAGTGGTGAAAGGGGTTTCAACAATGGCGGTTATGCTGAGGCAACCTTCAACGAACCACACGGACTGGCCCTGCACGGAGCGATACTCTATGTAGCCGATGCCAAAAACAACGCTATCCGCAAAGTAGACCTGCAGCACCAACTGGTAAGTATCGCCGCCGGCACCGGTGAACTCGAATATTACTTCCACGACGACAAGCGCAGCGAACCTGTGAACCCCAACAGTCCCTGGGACCTGCTCATACACGGCAAAAGTATGTTCATCGCCAACGCCGGCAACCACCAGATCCTGCGCATGGATCTGGAGACCGAACAGGTATACCGCTTTGCCGGAAGCGGTCGCGAAGCACTCACCGACGGCCTCCTGGACGAAGCTGCTTTCAACCAGCCCAGCGGACTTTCCATCCGGGGAGAAGTGCTTTACGTGGCCGATGCCGAGGCCAGTGCCATCCGGACCGTCAACCTCAAAACAGGTATGGTGCTCACCCCGCTCGGCCAGGGATTGTTCGATTTTGGTGATGTGGACGGCCACGTAGACGATGCCCTGCTGCAGCACTGCGTCGGGCTGGAGGTGATCGACAGCGACGTGTACATCGCTGATACCTACAATGGCAAAATTAAAGTGCTCGACATGGAGCGCCACCGCGTACGCACCCTCACCGCCGGCCTGCACGAACCCAACGACCTGCTATACCTGAATGGCCGCCTCTGGGTCACCAGCACCAACAGCCACCAACTCTACAAGATCGATCTGCACACAGGTGAAAAAGAAGAAGTGAAAGTGAGGGAGTTTGGGAGTTGAGGAGTTACGCCGTCACTTTTGCCTCGATCAGGTTGTTGCGCATGCGTTGGAAGAAACGCAGCGTGACCTGGAAGATCGGGCTCATGATGAAGGTATAGAAGAAGGTGGCGATGAAGATCGGGCCGCCCAGCACATAGCCTATACCTAAAATCGCGCACTCCACCGCAATGCGGGTACGGCTCACAGACGCGTTCAGCCGCTCCGACAAAGCCAGCATAAACCCGTCGCGCGGACCGGCGCCCACACCGCCTGCTACATACAGTCCACCGGCTATACCTCCAATAATAACGGAAGCGGCCAGGTTCAGGTAGTCGAGCGAGGTGTTGGTAGCCGACGGCAGAATGTCGAGCCAAAGGAACATGTCCATGAAAGGCCCGATGAGCAGCGCATTGAGGAAAGTTCCCACATTGATGTACTTCCGGTTAACGAACCACGAAATGACCACAAAAAGCAAGCCCACGATCACGCTCCAGGTACCGATGGTAAAGCCCATGTGTTGAAAGAGGGCCACGTTCAGTACCTCCCAGGGGTGCAGGCCCAGGTACTTCACCTTCACGGCAATGGCGTTGGCAAAGCCGAACAGAAGCAATCCAAGAAAGAAGAAACTATAACTAACTATTTTTTCGCGCATGATGAGGCAGTCCGTTTTACTGAGGGACTGAGTAAGAACAAAATCGGGCGCAAGAAAGTTAATTTTGGCCGCATTAAGAAAAGCTCAAAATGCACTTCACATTATTCCGGAAGCCCAACTGCAATTATTCACAAGAAAGTCTTATATTCATCCACTGTTTAGCTTTATTTTATTGGCTAGGCGGTACCTTAAAGCCAACCGGCTGGGCCAGGTATGACAAAGCTGGTGATGTGTTTATCTCTTTGAAAACGAACCTCTTATTTAAAATCCTCAGGTATATGAAAACAGTTGTTTTACGTTTCGGTCTGGCTATGCTGGTAATCTGCCTGTTTAGTGCGAGTGCAGCGGCGCAGTTCACGCATACCAATAACATGGAGGCTCGTCCGGTGCACGAGTACAACACCATCACGATGACAGGCTCGCCATACCTGCATAAGGAGTGGGCGAAAGGCTCCCTGACGCTCAAGAACGGCACCGTATATCAGGGCATCGACCTGATGTATGACCAGGTGAAGGACGCCATTATCTTTAAGACGAAGAACGGAGACGTGAAGGAGCTGCTGGAGCCGGTGCAGGAGTTTAAGATCGGCTATATCGAAAACAATCAGCTGGTTGAGCGCACCTTCCGCTTGGGGTATAGCGGCGATGGGGTGCAGCCTAATGCCTTCATGGAAGTGCTGGCCGATGGCCAGGTGGTGCTCCTGAAGCGTACCTCCAAAAAGATTTTTGACCGCAAACACTACAGCTCGGCTACCATCGATAGAGAGGTGCAGGAAAGCGAAGACTACTACATTGCCGTGGGCGACAAGGCAGTAAAAGTGAAGAAATCGAAAAGCTCCCTGCTGGCTGCTATACCTGACAAGAAAGACTACCTGGAAACGTACATCAAATCGAATGCGCTGAACCTGCGCGACGACAACGACATGGCCAAACTCGTGGCTTACTACAACTCGCTGTAGACTTTCGTAAAGCTTGTTGACAATATTTAAGCAGCTGCCTGGTTGACGGGTAGCTGCTTTTTTACTTTCAGGGCCTGCTGCAAGTGCCGCTCCTGGTGCAGCACCACAAACTCCAGCGTCTCCCCGATGCGCAGCTTCAGCAGCTTGAAGAACTCCACAGGTATAGCCTTCTTGTTCAGATTTGCTCCTTTGGCTTTGTCGAGGAGTTGCAGCAATTCAGTCTGGTGGTCCAGAAACTCCTCCAGCGTCTGGCGGCTCAGTTGGCTGTTGTTCGGGTTCATGTGCCGCACGGTTTTGCTCTTTTTGCCATTGTCCGGCCGCACCATGTCCAGCGACTTTTTGCCAAGCCAGCTATACCTGATTGTTTGCTCGGCGTTGCCATCGGCGTTAGCGGTGATGGCCTTCGCCAGAACCGGGTTGTAGTAGCGGCTGTAGCGGTTCAGGTGCTCCAGGCACTCGAGTATGCTCCAGATGTCGGGGGCAGGTTTGTAGTTGAGGAGGGAAAGCTCCAGCGGCACAAAAGCTGCGATAACAGTGTGCTTCTGGTTTTCGACGGTGCGGGAGATTTGCTCTAAGGTGTTCATAGCGTTCATCGTTTTAGATTGTACGCACCAAAGGTATAGCATGGCCTAACCCCAATCCTTGACGGGCATCAAGATTTACGCAGCAGCTACCTGATCCGGCTTAGCGTTTCGGGCGACATGCGCAGGTATGAGGCGATGTACTTTTTGGGGATGTGCTGGAACAGGTGCGGGCTCCGCTGCATAACGCGCTTCAGGCGTTGCTCCGGCTCGGGCAGCAGCAGGTCTACTTCCCGCTCAATCTTACCAACCAGTGCCTTTTCGAGTTGCTCGTACCAGAAACGCCTGATGTTCGGCCGCTGCTCTATCAACTGCATCAGATCGGCTTTGCTTATACCTAGCAACTCACTTTTTTTGAGGGCTTGTATGTAATAGTCAGAAGGTTTGCCATCGACAAAAGACGGAAACGACACCAGCAAGGTATGCGGGTAGCCGAAGCCCACACAAATCTCCTCGTCAGGCAGCGGGTAGTAAATACGCAGCGCCCCACTCGCGACCAGGTATAGCCCCTGCTCCACCTGCCCCTGCCGTATCAGAAAATCATACCGGTTCAGCTGCACCTTCTTCTTCCAAAGCGGAAGGAAAGCAGCTAAGTCTTCGGGAGTGAGGTATGAGATTTGGTTGAAAAGGGAGAGGGGCATGGGGAGGTTAAAAAACTAGGGTCTCCTTGGCTGATTCAGAAATGTCTTCGATCACGGCATCAGTCATAAACTTCAACCTCTTTTCTTTTGCCAGATCCTCAACCGCATTGTATGAAATAAAAGAACACGAATGGGCCAAAAGCAGTCGGAATACAGGTCTGGACAGTTCCTGCATCACTTTTCCTCTTCTCTCTTCCGGAGCAACAATGTGCGCTTTTATGTTGAGGTTCGGCTGCAACGCCATCAGATCGGCCATCCTGAGTATTCCGGAATAGATCGAAGTAGTATGCTCCACTTCATAAGCACGAACAATGGTGCGACCTTTTATCCAAAGTACATCGATGTTCTCGATTGTGCGGATGGTATCAAGATCATAATTGAGGGGCAAATCATTCAAGACAGAACTTTTCTTTGACTGCCATACTTCCAAAACCCGGCTTCTGTCATTTCTTGGGAGCCAGATGCTATACCCCATGCGGTCGCCAATATCAGCCAGCATCGCTTGAATCCTGATGGAATCGCGCATAAGCGGTGCTTCGTCCAGTACTTGGTAAGCTGGAGCAGGTATAGGCTCAAGAGATTTAACAGGTATAGGTGGAGCAACTTCAGGTGGAGTAACTTCAAAAGGAATGAAATGGTCTGTCTTTTTTGACTTGAATTCGCGGTCTAATAAATCACGTGCCTCCTGGTCAATGATAGGTTTAGAGGATTGCACATACCTGATACTCCAATGTTTTCCTCCTGCTTCTGACAATATAGATATGTCGAAGGGCTGGCAAAACTCAACTTCTTTGATGCTTAAAGTATGTACATATCGCTCACTATCCGGCCAAGGCTTATGGTTTGTTACCTGATCTAACTTAAAGCGTGCACCACATAAAGTTTTCTTCCCTACTTTAACAGCCAGGTATACCAGGTCATTTTGTTGTGGCCCTCTATGTGAAAAACCCGCAACATTATGCTGAATGCAGATATTGTAGTTTTCAACAGATATCGAGCAATGGAGGATTCGTGTGCTCATAGTGGTGGATTAAGCTAGGTATGTATAGGATAAAGTTAATGTATAATTATACATCATCCAATTCTTTTACCGCCTCTGCTCAAACCTTTCAAACCCCTTCAGCCCCTCCTTTTCCTCTACTTCTACTTTCTCCACCCGCGCACGGTCAGGGCCTTGGTTTGCCCATTTTTCCAATTCTTTCAGTGCTTCGGGTTTTCCTTCGGCTTCCAGGTATACGGTGCCGTTGGGATCGTTCTGCACGAAACCGTACAGGCCTAATTCAAGTGCTTTTCCTTGAGTACTGGCTCTGAAAAATACGCCTTGCACCCGGCCATGTATGCGCATGGCCACTCGTTTTTTGTCTTTGTTTTCCATCAGGTATAGGTATAGCTCGTTTATTCAGAAAACGGAGGCGGCAGGTATAGGTTGAGGTAGGCAGAAGCGCCAGCCGAAACAGAACGTTTAACCCCGTGTGCCGTGTTATGAAATGGAGCAGGAGTTTAGCTGATTCCTGAAATTTAGATTATCTTTAACACGTCCCCGCGCCATGTTGCAGGGCAGGTATACCCCATACGATATGTCATTACTATTCAACGATTTTAAGAGCTGGGAAAAGCATTGTGCTGAAACCGGCGAACCACTATACCAGCCCGTGCTGGACTACGAAATAGAGCAGAAGGGCCGCACCGAAGAGTTTATCTGGGAGAATATCGCCAAGGCCTACGAGGTGATGAAGGACGCCGTACACACGGGCCTCACCGAAGACATGACCTCCCGCTCGGGTATGGTGAACAACAGCGCCAAGAAAGTGGCCAAATCGCCGGTAACCGTGCTGTCGCCGGAGTTTCAGATGCTGGTGTCGCGTGCGCTGGGAGCCAAAGAAGTGAATTCCTGCATGGGTCGTGTGGTGGCCGCTCCAACAGCCGGTGCTTCGGGTATACTGCCCGGTACGCTCACCACACTACAGGAACTACACGGACTCGATGACCGCAAAATACACGAAGGCTTGTTGGTAGCGGCAGGTATAGCGCTTATCATCGAGCAGAATGCTTCTTTAGCCGGTGCTGTGGGTGGTTGTCAGGCTGAGACGGGTAGTGCGGCAGCCATGGGGGCAGGTGCCATTGTGTACTGCCTCGGCGGCAACGTGGACCAGGTGTTCACGGCAGTCGCCATTACGATCCAGTGTATGCTGGGCCTGGTATGCGACCCGGTGGCGGGGCTGGTAGAGGTGCCTTGCATTGTGCGCAACGCCAGTGCGGCTGCTATTGCTTATTCTTCATCGCAGCTGGCCATTGCCGGTGTCAATGCTGTTATACCTGTCGACCAGTGTGTGGCTGCCCTCGGCGAAGTAGGCGAGAGCATGGAGCGCAAGTACAAAGAAACCGCCCTCGGCGGACTGGCCAACACGCCAAGAGCGCGCGAAATAGAAAAGTTCGTGCTGGTGCAGGATGTAGAGATACTTCCGGACGAAGACGAGCACAGCTAACAAGTTTGAGAATTCAGGAATTTAAGAGTTAAAGAGGGATTACAAAAAGATCTCACTCAATAAAAAAGGCAGCGGCTGGATAAGTCGCTGCCTTTTCGTTTTAATAGTTATACCTATTTCCCGTTAGCTTTTGAGCCACTGTTGCCGCTTAAGTGCCCGTGTTCATCACATTTTAGAGGCAGTTCGTCACATTTTAAAGGGTAAAAGTATTAAAGTCAGTAAGTTAGGCGTTGTTATTGCATACTGTCTTTGCGTCAGTTTTAACCTGTAGAGGATTATACATGAAGAAATTTTTTTGGTGGTGCGCTGGTGCCGACGACACTATACTTGAGAAGTGCTCTAAGTCAGAGCATATAAAATATGCCGGTGTCGGCGCGACCGTTCTATTCACGGGTGTGCTAGCCAGTTTGTCGGGCGGCTATGCCCTTTACACGGTGTTCGATTCCGTGCCGATGGCCGTGGGCTTTGGTTTACTGTGGGGTGCCGTTATCTTCAACCTCGACCGCTTTATCGTTTCCACTATCCGCAAAGAAGGCAAATTCTGGAGAGAGCTGCTGATGGTAACGCCGCGTATCTTGCTGGCGCTGGTGCTGGCTGTGGTAATTTCCAAACCGCTGGAGCTGAAGATATTCGACAAAGAGATACAGGCTGTTCTGAAAGAAAAGCAGGCGGAGCTCGCTATTCAGCATAAAACTCTGGTAAATAAGCAGTTTGTCGAAGTAGACTCCGTGAAGTCAGAGATTGCAGGTATACGGGCAGAAGTGGAAGCCAAAATACAGGAGCGCAACAAGCTCTACGAGCAGGTAGCAGCTGAAGCCGATGGTACTGGCGGTACAGGCAAAATAGGCAGAGGCCCCATCTACGAAGAGAAAAAGCAGCAGTACGACAAGGTAGACGAGGAACTAAAACTCCTGCAGGCCAGTGCCGCCGACCGCATTCTGGTAAAAGAGCAGCGCATTGCCGACCTCATGAAGCAGTACGACAGCACCGTGGCCGAAGGGCAGGAAAGCTTTTCGAACTACGACGGTCTGATGGCCAGAATTGATGCCTTGAACCAGTTGCCGTGGCTGCCGGTGTTCTTCATTACGCTCCTGTTTGTCTGTCTCGAAACAGCCCCTATTTTTACCAAGCTGATCACGAGCAAAGGTCCTTACGACGACATCCTGAAAGGTTTGGAGCACGAGCGTACGACACAGGAGATGTACCGGGTACAGGAGCGCCAGAAACAGTACGATACCCGTCAGGCTGTAGCCGAAGCCAAATTCGCAGCTCGTCAGGAATTTGAAATCGACGCCAAGCGTGAAGAAGAGCGCCTGAAATCAGATGCGCACCTCGACGTAGTCCGCGAGTCAGCCGCCGTGTGGCGCGAGCGCAAACTGGCCGACATCAGCCGCAGCCCCAACACCGCCGCCGATATTCTGAATGACGGGGAGGAGAGTAGTTATTATAAGTGGTAGGCAGGTTCTTGAGATTGTTCTATACCTGAGTAAGATATATGGTTCACGTTCTGGTTCTATACTTAAAGCGCAAGTACTTTATCTTCTCCCATATTTCTTGGTTTAGATGCATCTCTTTCAAGCAACTGTCTCCTTGAGGGATAGCCTGTTGCAATCTCAGAGACTATCCCCTTGAGGGGATTATAGGGGTGTAACTTTCGAAGTTAAATTGCCATTGGTTGACTAATCTGCAATTTGTACGCAGCTGTAAACACCCCTCTCGCTCCCCTCAAGGGGAGAATCTGCCAGAATGAAATGACTCTGTCCTCAAGGGGATAGTCATGATGTGTGTGCTATACATCCTCAGGGCCTCAAATCTGAAATTTATGGTTGAGCATAAAGTGAAGATGCTCCCGCAAGTCATGCAGCATAAGGTATAACCCTACAGCACCGGATCAACTCAACGGTGGTATAAATCAGTTTTTGTACCGCGTTTGGGCCATACTTTTTCCAGAAGTTAGTATCTTGTCGCGTACTAACTTACTGGCGCATGAACGTTTCAAAAATGGCGCAAAACCTCATCGGCTCCGAGATTATCAAACTCGCCGGTGAAGTAAACGCAATGATTGCCAAAGGTGAGCAAATCTGCAACCTTACCATCGGCGACTTCGATCCAAAGATATTTCCTATACCTGGCGAACTGCGGGCTGGCATTGCCGAAGCCTACGCCGAAGGACATACTAATTACCCGCCCGCCAATGGGGTGGCCGTGCTACGCAAAGCGGTCGCCGATTTCACCCGCGACCGACTGGGCCTGACCTACTCCGAAAATGACATTCTGATTGCTGGTGGCTCCCGTCCGCTGATTTACGCAACTTACCTGGCCCTAGTGGATCCGGGCGACAAAGTGATTTTCCCGACGCCATCGTGGAATAACAACCATTACTGCCACCTTTCCAGCGCAACGCCTGTGATGGTAGAGACCAGTCCGGATAATAATTTCATGCCAACGGCTGCCGATGTAGCCTCCAGCCTCAAGGGCGCGACGCTACTGGCTCTTTGCTCTCCGCTCAACCCAACGGGCACGATGTTCTCCAAAAAAGATCTGGAAGACATCTGTGACCTGGTGATTGCCGAAAACAAAAGCCGTGGAGAGGGCGAAAAGCCACTTTACATCCTGTATGACCAGATCTACTGGATGCTAACCTTTGGCGAGCACAAGCATTATGACCCTGTTAACCTGCGCCCTGAACTGCGCGACTATACCATTTACATCGACGGCACTTCCAAATGCTTCGCTGCTACCGGCGTGCGGGTTGGTTACGCTTTCGGCCCAACGGTGGTAATTGATAAAATGAAGGCGATTCTGGGTCACGTAGGTGCCTGGGCTCCAAAAGCCGAGCAAATGGCTACCGCCCGATTTCTGCACCAGAGCGATGCGGTGGATGTGTTCCTGGACGAGTTCAAGCACAACGTGTGCGCGAGTCTGGACATGCTTTACCACGCTTTCAGAGACCTGAAAAACGAAGGGTATAACGTGGATGCCATCGAGCCGATGGGTGCTATTTACCTTTCTGCCAAACTCGACCTGGCCGGCAAAACCACGCCATCTGGCCAGGTGCTGCAAACCAGCAAAGACATCAGCTTCTACATACTTCAGGAAGCCAAACTGGCCGTTGTTCCTTTCTCTGCTTTCGGTTCTGATCCGGCGCTAGGCTGGTTCCGACTGTCAGTTGGCGGTGCTTCGCTGGAAAGTATAAAAGACTCGCTGGGCAGGTTAAGAGAAGCGCTTCAGAAGTTGAAATAAGGTATAACGAAATCACATTAATAGACTCAGGTATAGCAAAGCCGCTTCAGATCAGTTTGGAGCGGCTTTGCTATACCTACTCAACTCCTACCGAAATCTGCCGCGTAATACTCTCCTCCAGCGAAATGAACGTTTCGGTGCGATGCACGCCCGCTATACCCTGCATTTTCTCATTGAGCACTTCCCGGAGGTGTTTCGTGTCGCGGCAGATGATTTTGACGAACATGCTGTAGGCGCCGGTGGTATAGTGCAGTTCTACAATCTCAGGTATGAGTCGCATTTTCTCCACCACTTCCTTATAGGCAGAGCCCTTCTCCAGAAACACCCCGATAAAGGCGCAGATATCATAGCCAATGGCCGCCGGATTAATCAGCAGTTGTGCACCCTGCACAATGCCCATCTCCGTCATTTTCTTGAGTCGTACGTGTATCGTGCCGCCTGAAACGCCTAGTTCTTTGGCAATATCCGTGTAGGCGCGGTTCACATTCTGCATGAGCAGGTGCAGAATCTGACGGTCGAGATTATCAATTTTTAAATCCATACCCTATATGAAAGCTAAATTTTAGAGGTTCAGTAAAAACAAATGATATATATTAGTCAATTTTCAACAAATCTATTTAAATGTTAAATAATTTTCAACAAAAATAATGATTAAGTATGTTTGCAATACACCAATTCATTAATAATTAGATAGAATGGAATTGCAGACACTCATAGAACCGACGGCACTCGAAGCTACGATGAAGCACCTGAGCCGTCCGTCCCTGCCCAAAGTGCTTAAGGTACAGCAGGGTATCATTCGTGCCACGCACGACTTCATGTTCAAGAAAGGGCTTACGCAGCTGATGCCGCTGATGCTTTCGCCTATTACCGATCCGCTCAATCATGGCGTTGTGGATGCCTCTATCGGCTATGCGGACCAGCGTTGGAGCCTTACTAAATCGATGATTTTCCACAAGCAATTGGCCTTGGTAAACCCTGAACTGGAAAGCCTCTACATTGTGTCGCCCAACGTGCGCCTTGAGTTTTCGGATCGCGCTGGCACAGGCCGCCATTTGTTCGAGTTCACACAGGTAGACTTCGAGTTTCGTGGCAAAGACCGCTTTTTTGTGATGGAGTTTATGGAAGAACTGGTCAACTACATTTTCGCCAGCCTGAACAGAGATATTCCGGAGCTTTTGATTGAGCTGCGTGGTGAGTTGCTGCCGCAGTACGAGAAGTGGCCCGTATACCGCACCGAAAAGCTGGAAGCCGCACTTGGCCCGGACTATGAAGCGATTCAATCTGAAGAATCGACAGAGCCGTTCTGGCTGATCAACCACAAGCGCGAGTTCTACGACAAGGAAGACCCAAGCCGCCGCGGTACCTATCTGAACTACGACGTGATCTGGCCGGAGGGCTTTGGCGAGGGTTTGTCAGGTGCAGAGCGGGAACACGAGTACAAGCAGATTTTGAAACGCATGGCCGAAGTCGGCACCAATACCGAAACGTTTAAGCATTACCTGGAAATCGCCAGAGCGGGCTTGCTGCCTAAAACTGCCGGTGCCGGATTCGGTGTGGAACGTATGACGCGCTTTATCTGCCGTCTGAAAGATGTGAATGAAGTAACAGTATTTTCCCGTAAACCATGCACTCCTGCTATTTTTTAAAGGTATAAGGTATGGACGACGGTAATAATAATTGCCTGGGAGACCAGGCGGATAATGGAACATAAAAGGCCTGCAATTTGAGTTTGCAGGCCTTTTTGTTTACTTCCCTTGCCGCTCTTTCCAAAGCTGGTTAAATGACTTCGGCGCTACTTGTAGTGGCTCGCGGCGCTTGCTCCAGGTATCTTTCAGCACCTGCTTCAGTACGAAGTTTTTCACGCCGGCCGGCGCCATGTTCAGTAGCTTGCGGCTCTTCATGGCTTTTAACCAAAGCTTAAAGGTAGTGCGTTCGCTCTTTTCGGTAAAACCTTGTTCCACACTCTGGCGACGGTTAAGCAGCAATAGGTTGTGGATGTTGATCTTGACTGGGCAAACTGAAGTACAGGCGCCGCAAAGCGAACTGGCAAAACTCAGGTGCTTATTTTCGGCCATGCCGTTGTAATGCGGCGTGATTACCGAACCGATCGGGCCACTGTAGGTACTCTCGTAGGTATGGCCGCCAATGTTTTTGTATACCGGGCATACGTTCAGGCAGGCGCCGCAACGGATGCAATTCAAAGCCTCACGCTTCTCGGGTAGGGCTAATAATTCGGTACGGCCATTATCGAGCAGCACCACATACATCTCCTCCGGACCGTCCTTCTCGTTTGCCTGGCGAGGGCCTGTGAAAATGGTGTTGTAGATCGTCACTTGTTGACCGGTGCCGCTGGTGCTGAGCAAAGGCCAGAAGAGGTCGAGGTCCATCACCGAAGGAAGCATCTTTTCTATACCTACAATGGCAATGTGCGTTTTCGGGAATGCGGTGGACAAACGGCCGTTGCCTTCGTTTTCTGTAATCGCTATACCTCCAATGTCGGCCAGCAGGAAGTTGCCACCGGTTATACCTACTTCGGCCTCAGTATACTTGGCACGCAGCAAGCGGCGGGCAGTGGCTACCAGTTCTTCGGCACTATCGGTTGGCGCGATGTTAAGCTTCTTTACAAAGAGATCAGCAATATCCTTCTTGGACATGTGCATGGCAGGCGTCACAATATGGTAAGGCCTCTGCTCAGCTAACTGAACAATGTACTCGCCCAGGTCTGTCTCTACCGTCTCGATACCGTTCTTTTCCAGGAAGTTATTCAAATGAATCTCTTCCGTCGTCATCGACTTCGATTTCACCACCGAACGGGCGCGCTTGCGCTTCATGATCTGGCCGATCTCCTTCAAGGCCTCCTCGGCGTTGCGGGCCCAGATCACTTTGCCACCACGGGCCGTGAAGTTAGACTCAAACTCCATCAGGTACTTGTCTAGGTTGTTGATGGCGTTCGTTTTTATGAAAGAAGCCCTTTCGCGGGCGAGCTCGTGATCGCTGTATTGGGTAAGGCCACGCTGCACAGCGGCGTTGTACTTGCCGATGTTGAACTTAATGGTGGAGCGGTGGCCCAAATCAAATGATTTCGTTTCGGCGTCCTGCAGAAACTGTTTAAGTCTACTCATAAGTTAAACCCTATGGTCTTTCCCGAAAATGGCTGATTTCAGGAAGTGCTATTAAAAGGAAAACACCCTTAAAGTTAGGGTGTTTTCCTCAAAGCTAATAAAAGCGGATTGTTTTTATGATAAACGGCCGCTGGTGCGGGTTTAGTGTATTACTTTTTGTTGCTGTCCACTACAATGCGGTTGTCGCGGTTGGCAAGCTCCCAGGTCACGTGGAACGCCAGACGAGCAGCCTTTTCGGCTTTCTCGAAAAGGATCTTGTCCACTGTGTCGCTTTCCTTGTGATAGTCGGCGTGTACACCGTTGAAGTAGAACACGATCGGAATACCATGCTTGGCAAAGTTGTAATGGTCAGAGCGGTAGTAGAAACGGTTCGGGTCGTTCTCGTCGTTGAACTTGTAGTCAAGGCGCAGGCCTACGTGCTTCTGGTTTACCTCTTCGTTGATCTTGTGCAGTTCAGAAGAAAGTTTGTCAGCACCGATTACATAGATGTAGTTCTGGTCGTTGGTCTTCTCAGCGTCGAAGTCCATGCGGCCGATCATGTCGATGTTGATGTTGGCTACCGTGTTCTCCAGCGGGAATACCGGGTTGTTGGCATAGTACTCAGAACCCAGCAGGCCTTTTTCTTCAGCTGTCACGAGCATGAACAGGATGCTGCGGCGTGGCCCGAATCCGTCTTTCTTGGCTTGCGCAAAAGCCTCGGCCAGTTCAACCACAGCCACGGTGCCAGAGCCGTCGTCGTTGGCGCCGTTAAAGATCTGGCCGTCCTCTATACCTACGTGGTCGTAGTGAGCGGTTACAACAATCACTTCGTCTTTCTTGTCAGTGCCCTCAATGTAGCCCAGTACGTTGTCAGACGGAAGCGCTGTGCTGTTACGCTCAGTCTTCACCTTCACGTCTTTCACAGCTGTGAAAGTACCGGCAGTTGGTTTGCCTGCTTTGGCTATAGTGTTGGCATAGGCCAGCATTTTCTCAGGTGTAGTACCCAGCAAAGCTGCGCCTACCTGTGGCGACACCATCATGGCAGCCGTGGCTCCTCCCTGTGCACCGTTGCCCTTCAAACCGATGGACGGACGCGTCAGGAAGTTGCGGTAGCGCTGGGTCATGGTCTTGAATTCATCGGCGTTGTTGCCTGTTACCATCAGTACGCTTTTAGCGCCACGCTTGGTAGCGGCGTTGCGCTTGGTGCGGAAGTCGTTGCCCCAGTCAGAAGCCTTTTCAGTGCCGCTCACCAGGAACTTGCCGTCGGCGCTTTTAGGCTCTCCGCCCAGCACCACAACCATTTTACCGGTCACGTCGAGGTTAGCGTAGTCAGAGTAGGTATCAGCATCGATGCCGTAGCCTGCAAAAACTACTTCAGCAGTTTGCTCGGTCTGGTATGGCGAAGCGCCCAGCACGAAGAAGTCCTGACCCATCATGAACTTTTGCTTGCCGATCATGATGTAGCCTTCGCCCCATTGGCTGCGCTCCAGATTAACTGGCTGATAGTATGGGTTGGCGTTGTTCTTTACAGGTCCGGCCAGGCCGTCTTCTTTAAATTCGCGGGAGATGTACTCAGCGGCCATCTGCAGACCCTTAGATCCCGTATCGCGACCTTCGTACTCGTCTGAAGCGATGATGTTGAGGTGCTTGGACAGGTCAGCGGCGGTGATAGTGGCTGCATACTTAGGGGCAGCTTCGCGGAGGCGGTCAGCATCTGCAACCGGGGCCTCAGCTGTGGTGCTGGTGGTTGTTGTAGTAGGCGTCGTGGCGCAACCTGTGGTCAGGAAGGCGGCCAGCGCATACACATAAAACTTGTTATACTTCATGTTTGTGGTAGGTGAAGGAAAGGGTTAGTGATTGTTATTGCTTATAGATAAGTACAGTTGCAAAAGCGGCCACGCCTTCTTTTTTACCCACAAAGCCCAGGTGCTCGGTGGTGGTGGCCTTAATGGAAATGTCGTGCTCCGGTATACCCATCACGTTGGCCAGACAAGCCTTCATATCAGGTATATGCGGATTCACTTTCGGTTCTTGCAGGCAAATGGTCGAGTCGATGTTGCCGATCTCGTAACCTTCGCGGGAGAGCAGGTGCACCACTTCTTTGAGCAGGATCTTGCTGTCGATGCCTTTGTACTGCGGGTCTTTGTCAGAGAAATGGTAGCCGATGTCGCGCAGGTTGGCAGCACCCAGCAGCGCATCGCAGATAACGTGCGTCAGCACGTCGGCGTCAGAATGGCCGAGTGCGCCGTGCGTGTGCGGAATCTTAATGCCGCCGAGCCAGAAGTCCAGCCCTTCCTGCAGTTGGTGCACGTCGTAGCCAAAGCCCGTTCTTATTTTAAATTTCATAGTGCGTGTTGAAGGTATAGCGCATGCCTGATAAGGCAGGTATAAAAAGTAAATATAGTTTCTTTTATGCTTTAGTCATTAATCGACAGACTCATTTTTCAAGGGTATAGACTTAAATCAGACAGAAAGGTTTAAAAAGAAAGAGCCAGCTACCGGTAAGGATAGCTGGCTCTTGCCTATGTTCTATTTAAGAAACGCTAAGGCTTCCACTTCTGCCAGGGTCGGGTAATCCACATAGCCTTCAGGGCCGGGCGCATAGAATTTGCCTGGGTCTGCCTGCTGCAGCTCCGCATTCTCGGCAAAGCGCTCCACCAGGTCAGGGTTGCCAATAAACGGCACCCCGAAAGCCACCATGTCAGCATCGCCATCGGCAATCACCTGATTACCTGTCTCCTGCTTAAAGCCTCCGTTGATGATCAGGTTGCCGTTATACTTCGGACGGTAGCGCTTAGCCACTTGCGGCTCAATGTGCGGTACATCCTTGTTGGCCGGCGAAGCTTCGGTCAGGTGCAGGTATGCCAGGCTATACTTGTTCAGCTGCTCTACAATGTAGTCGAAAGTCGGGATAGTATCCTCGTTCACCGTGATGCCGAAACCACCGTGCATGCTTGGGTTCAGGCGCACGCCGATACGATGCTGCGGCACCACTTCCTTAATGGCATCCAGTACCTCGAACAGGATGCGGGCGCGGTTCTTTACAGAGCCACCGTAGTCATCGGTGCGCACGTTGGCTGTGCTCACAAAGAACTGGTGCAGCAGGTAGCCATTGGAGGCATGCACTTCCACACCGTCAAAACCGGCATCGATGGCGTTGCGGGCAGCCGTTTTAAAGTCCTGCACAATCTGCTTGATTTCAGGTATAGTGAGTTCGTGCGGGGTAACGGTATCTTTGAAGCCCTGCGGCGTGTAAGCCTTGTCGTTCGGGTTGATAGCCGATGGAGCAACCGGCAGCTTTCCGCCATGGAAGTCAGGGTGCGACATGCGGCCCACGTGCCACAGCTGCGCGAAAATCTTGCCTCCTTCTTTGTGCACGGCGCTGGTTACTTTTTTCCAGCCCGCTACCTGCTCCTGGCTGTGAATGCCGGGCGTGTTGATATACCCTACGGCCTGCTCTGAGATTTGAGACCCTTCAGAGATGATCAAACCGGCGCTGGCGCGTTGGCTATAGTAGGTTGCCATCAGGTCGTTGGCTACGTTGCCTTCGTTGTTGGCGCGGCTGCGCGTCATGGGTGCCATGATTACGCGGTTCTTCAGCTCTAAATCGTGAAGCTTTATGGACTTTAAAAGTGGTTGTGACATTTTTATGAATTGTTAAATTATTGGATTGTTAAATGGTTAGGTGCACGATTCTGTTAATCATAATCCGTTGCTTGATCATGGATTTTTCGTGCACGATTCGGACAGGTCGCAACCTGTCCTACAAAATCTGTTCTATGCCCTCACTCACCTTTGGCGGGTGTTTGTTATCGTGCTGACTCTGATTGCTTCTTTTGTTTGTCCAGGTACAGGTGGAGAAAGGCTAGCGAAGTCGTATTTAGTAAGTTTATAATTTCAAACTTCTCAAATTCCTGAATTCCTAAACTACCTGGTCCCAGTCAGGTGCAAAAGAAGGATTAACTACCCGCTGGTTATCTTTTTTCAGTTGATCTATCTGAGCGATGTCTTCAGTTGACAGTTTAAAGTCGAATATGTTCAGGTTGTCTTTCAGGCGCTCTGTTTTGGAAGTTCTAGGTATAGCCATTACACCGTCCTGCTGCACCAGCCAGCGCAGCGATACCTGCACTTCGTTTTTCCCGTACTTTTCGCCTATCTCTTTTAAGACAGGGTTGCCAAGCACTTTACCTTGCGCGATCGGACTATAAGCCGTCAGCGAAATGCCATGCTTGCGCAGGTAGGTATAGAGCTTCGTCTGATTGATAAGCGGATGGTACTCTACCTGGTTAGTGATGATGTCGGCGCCCGTGGCCAGCACCTCGTCGAGGAGGGCGGTGGGGTGGTTGCTGACGCCGATATGTTTGGTATAGCCTTTTTGCTGGGCTTCCATCAACTGGTCCATGTACTCAGCCACGGGCACGTTGCGGTTCGGCCAGTGAATCAGCAACAGGTCCACGTAGTCGGTTTTGAGTTCGCGCAGGCTTTGCTCTACCGAAGGCATAAAATCCTTCTTAGCCAGGTGCTCCCGGAAAACCTTCGTGGTCAGAAAAATCTCGCCGCGGTCTATACCTGCATCTTTAATGGCGGAGCCAACACCAGACTCGTTCTTGTATGCCTGCGCCGTATCGATGTGGCGGTACCCTGCTGAAATGGCGGCTGCCGTTATCTCGCGGGCCAATTCGTTCTCTAACTGAAAAGTGCCCAGCCCGAGGGCAGGTATAGTCGCGTTTTTTATGGTGATGTTTTTCATAGGTATAATTTCAGTGTGTACATTATTTGTGCATACAAATATTTAGATAAAAAAATAGCTTAGCCTCTGAGCTTATCCAGCAACTTGCTCACTAAAACAGCCTCATCCTGCGTCAGGTTATGGAAGCGCTGAAAGAAGGCGGGCATTTGCTCGTCTATCTGGTTCATCAAATCGGTTCCTTTCGAGGTTAGTCGTAACTCGATCATGCGGCGGTTGGCCTGGCAGATGTCGCGGGTCACGTAACCTTTCTCGATTAGCTTGTCCACGAGGCGGGTTACATTGGAGTTGCGGTCTACCATGCGTTCCTGCACCTCGCCGAAGCAAACCGGTTTCGGTTGCTGCCCACGCACAATACTCAATACATTGTGCTGCTGCAGCGTTAGCCCAAACTGCTTAAAAAAAGGTATAAACTGCTGATTCAGCCAATTGTTTGTGAACAACAGATTAACCACCATCCGACGGTGATCGTCCTTGAAGTCTTTCTGCTGTATTTCGTCTTCTATCCGCATAGGCTGGTTGTTTGTGCAAAGTTAACCTTGTTGTTTGTATATACAAATGTTATGCCTGAAAAGTTGCACCTGGCAATTTGTCCGACTCAGGAATAGAAAGAGGCTTTTCCCTAGTCCCAATAAGGTTGCCGGAGTTGCTGGCCGTCTGCTGAAAAAACAGCTTCAATTTCTGCTGTCTGGCTTTCAAGGACGATCTGGTAAGAAGTGGTGTGGTTTTTTACGAAGGCTTCTGCTTCCTTAAGCTTATACCTTGGATAGTTTTTGGCGATAGCACTAGCAACGACTTCTGGTAACTCTGATATAGGTATAGCGCGCTTATACTGCGTCAGTGCTCCTGCATTTTGGAAAAGCGCACTGTGCTCGGCGGCATGCACGGTAAAGTCAGCTTCGTAGTCTTTGCCACTTTTTTCCCAGACTATATCGAAGGCAAGCGGAAAAGTAGTCAGCAAATTTTGACGCACTTCCAGTGGTACTTTCTCAGGCATGACGTCGTCATCACAGGAAATCATAGTTGCTGACAACAGAACGGTGGCGATGAGTTGCTGCTTCATAAATAGGCTGTAATAAAGGACAAGTAGGTAATTAGGAACTAAGATTACAAAGTAAATCTGAAGAAAATTTGTAGGATACTTATTTTAGGACATTTAAAGCTTTTGAGGCCGATGTATAGGTATAAAGGCTGGCAGAGAAAAGCAGGAACAAGACAAGCAGAGATTGATCAATCATTATTTAAAAAAAGGCCCAAGGCGTATTGCCCCGGGCCTTCTTTAAAATGCGTTCGACAGGAAATTAATCCCAATAAGCCTGATCTACCTTTTGGCCGTCGCTCGAGAAGACGAGTTTTTCGTCCGTACTGGTCGTATGGTCCATTTCTACCTGGTATAAGGTATCGCCGTTCTGCACCAACACTTCCGGATCGTCTATTTTATGGTCAGCGTAACTCTGGCTGATGGTTGCCCTGATTGCCTCCGGAAGTTCGGTTTCAGGTATATCGTACTTATGTTTCATCACAGTGCCGGATGCGTTGAGCATGGCGTTGTAGTCCACCCTGTCTACATCAAAATCGGCTTCGAAGTCTTCTCCCTTTTTCTCCCAGTCTATACCTGTTGCGTCCGGGAAGCTGCTCAGCAGAGCTTCGCGCACAGTAGCAGGCACATCCTCAATCTTCATATCATCATCGTTGTTATCACAAGACAGTAAGGTGCCGGTCATTAAAAGGAATGCAAAAGCGGTTGCTCTCATGGTATTAAGTTTTATGTTTAAAAAATTACTTATACCTAGTTACTGAGCGATTTTGAAGGAAATCTGGAGTAGGAGAGTTTTTGCAAACCATGGGCAACAAAAAAGCGGCTGCCATATACCTGGCAGCCGCTTTTTAAATTTTTTAAAATAATTGCTATACCTTGCCTACGCCTCCTGCTCCACTGCCTGCTCTTTTTTCTCAGCTTTATAAAGTAACGTGGAGCAATTGTTCGGGTCAAGCACCTGTTTGGCGCAGCGCAAAATATCCTGCGGCGTGATGGCCTGAATCTTCTCGCCTTCGGTGTTCACGAAGTTCGCATCACCGAGGAGTTTGCCATAAGCCAGGTTCATTGCGCGGTTCAGGAGCTCAATTTCGGAGAACACGAGCGAGGTTTCGGCCTGGTTCTTCACCTTGTTAAGCTCTTCTTCGTTCACCAGTTGCTCCATTAGTTCTTTATTAATGGCCTCAATGGCGGCGTTGGCTTCCTGCAGGTCTATACCTTCGTTGAGTTTGCCCTGGATGATCAGCAAGCCTGGTTCAATGGAGCCTGTCACGGAAGCGGAAATAGAGTTGAACAGTTTCTGCTCCTTCACCAGCTGCTCGTACAGGCGCGAGGACTTGCCACGGCCCAGTATATCGCTGATCAGGTCGACGGCATAGTAGTCTTCGTGGTTGCGGTGCGGCATATGATAAGCCTTATAGATGGCGCTCAGTGGCACGTCGGCGCTGGTTTCGAGCACGCGCGGCGCCTGCTGCTTCGGCTCATGAGGTATAGCGCGCTCGTATTTCTCTCCGGCAGGTATAGGGCCGAACCATTTCTCAGTTAGTTCTTTCGCCCTGTCAAAGGTCACGTTGCCGGCTACCACCAGTATGGCGTTGCTCGGGGAGTAATGTTTCCTGTGGAACGCTTTCACGATGTCCATGGTCGCGTCTTCGATGTGCGCGATCTCCTTGCCGATGGTCGCCCACTTGTAAGGGTGCTGCTCGTAGGCCAGCGGGCGCAGCTTCAGCCACACGTCGCCGTAAGGTTGGTTGAGGTAATTTTGCTTAAACTCCTCTACAACCACCTTGCGCTGCACTTCGAGTCCATGGTCGCTAAAGGCCAGGTCCAGCATGCGGTCCGACTCCAGCCAGAAGCCCGTCTCGATGTTCTGGGCCGGCAGCGAGAGGTAATAGTTGGTGATATCAGGGCTGGTGAAGGCATTGTTTTCGCCGCCCACGCGCTGCAGGGGCTCGTCGTATACCGGTATGTTCTTAGAGCCGCTGAACATCAGGTGCTCAAACAAGTGCGCAAAACCGGTGTGCTGCTCTACCTCATCGCGGGAGCCCACGTCGTACAGCACGTTCAGCACGGCCATAGGTGAGGTATGGTCTTCGTGCACGATCACACGGAGGCCGTTATCCAGCGTAAATTCCTCGAAATGTATCATAGTCTTCTTCTCTTTAAAGGATGGCAACTGACGTTACCTTAGCCTGATTTCTTTCCTGTCATTTCTTTTTCAACAGGTATACCTTGTGTCCTGTTCAAGCAAAACCGGCAAATACTTGCAGGCCTGACAGGTTTTCTGTAGCTTTTGCTCTCTTTACGGGCTTTCGGTTGCCGCTTGTTGCGAATGCCGGTGCCGCTAAGGCACGAAGTACCGAACAAATTTATAAATTAGCACCATAATCGGCGGCTAAAGCAAACGTTATGCTGCCATACCACAACGAATTTTTCGCATCATAAGATGAACTATAACCGCAAAGAATATTCCGACGACGAACTGATCGCACTATATAAAGGTATCCTGAAACCCCGCATGATTGAAGAGCGCATGCTCGTACTGCTGCGTCAGGGCAAGGTGAGCAAATGGTTTTCAGGTATAGGCCAGGAGGCTATCTCCGTAGGTTCGGCCATGGCTTTGGAGTCAGACGAGTACATTTTGCCGCTGCACCGCAATCTGGGTGTATTCACGGGTCGTGATGTGCCGTTGGACAGACTCTTTGCCCAGTTTCAGGGTAAAAAGACCGGCTTCACAAAAGGACGCGACCGCTCTTTCCACTTCGGCTCCAACGAGCACCACATTGTAGGTATGATCTCGCATTTAGGTCCGCAGTTGGCGGTGGCCGACGGTATAGCCCTGGCTGACCTATTGGATAACAAAGAGAAAGTAGCGCTGGTGTTCAGTGGCGACGGCGGTGCTAGTGAAGGAGACTTCCACGAGGCGCTGAACGTGGCAGCTGTCTGGAACCTGCCGGTGATCTTCATGATCGAGAACAACGGTTATGGTCTGTCTACGCCAAGCAACGAGCAGTTCAAGTTCAAGCACTTCACAGACAAAGGCCCCGCTTATGGAATAGACGCCCTGCAGATCGACGGCAATAACATCATTGAGGTATACGACACGGTGCGGCAGGCTGCCTACAGCATGCGCAAGAACCCGCGTCCGATGCTGATCGAGGCCATCACGTTCCGCATGCGCGGGCATGAAGAGGCCAGCGGCACTAAGTATGTGCCGCAGGAGCTGTTCGAGAAGTGGTCGAAAAAAGATCCGGTAGAGAACTTTGAAAAGTACCTGCTGGATGAAGTGATTCTGACGCCAAAAGCGATAGAAGGTATACGCGAAGAAATAAAAGCCGAAATCGAAGAAGGACTACAGACCGCCTTCGCCACGCCAATGCCAGAGGCTAATCGTGAGGAAGAACTGGAAGACATGTACCGTCCTTTCGAGCAGGAAGTGATCAAACCGGAAACAGATGCCAAAACCGAGCGACGTTATGTAGATGCCATTTCGGACGGGCTGCGCCAGAGCATGGAGCGCTATCCGGAATTGGTGCTGATGGGGCAGGATATCGCCGAGTATGGCGGTGTGTTCAAAATAACAGAAGGCTTTGTTGATAAATTCGGCAAAGATCGTGTGCGCAATACGCCGCTTTGCGAATCGGCCATTTTAGGTATAGGCCTGGGTATGTCGGTGAAGGGCAAGAAGAGCATGGTCGAGATGCAGTTTGCAGATTTCGTGAGTGCCGGCTTCAGCCAGATCGTGAACAACCTGGCCAAGAGCCACTACCGTTGGGGCCAGAATGCCGATGTGGTGGTGCGGATGCCAACAGGTGCCGGTACGGCCGCCGGACCGTTCCACTCACAGAGCAACGAAGCCTGGTTCTTCCATACCCCAGGCCTCAAGGTTGTATACCCGTCATCGCCTTACGATGCCAAAGGTTTGCTGAACGCAGCCATCGAAGACCCGAACCCGGTGATGTATTTTGAGCACAAGATGCTTTACCGTTCCATCTCGCAGGAGATACCGGACGATTACTATACCGTGGAGATCGGCAAAGCCAGGTTGGTAGCCGAGGGGTCCGATATTTCCATCATCACCTATGGTATGGGCGTGCACTGGGCCAAGCAACTGCAGCAGGAGATGACGGATATCAGCTTCGACATACTCGACCTGCGCTCGCTGCTGCCCTGGGACAAAGAAGCCGTGCGCGATACTGTGGCCCGCACCGGGCGCGTTATTGTATTGCACGAAGACACCATGACTGGCGGCATAGGCGGCGAGATTGCAGCTTGGATCGGCGAGCATTGCTTCGAGCTGCTGGACGGACCGGTGACACGGGTTGCCAGCCTGGACACAGCCGTGCCGTTTGCGCCGCCACTGGAGCAGGAGTTCCTGCCAAAGCAGCGTCTGCGCGAGAAGGTGGAGAGCATCATGGCGTTTTAAGGAAATTAGCTTAGATAAACTTATATTGCAGTGTGATGCAGAAAAGTAGATATTGGGTAATGGGCCTGCTGTGCATGGCGCTGCTATTCGGAACGGGCTGCCAGCGCAAGGGTATACCTTGCCCGAAACCTGGAAAAACAGCCAAGGTATCGGGTAAGAATGCTTCCGGACTGGAGTCGGTGAAGGTAAGCATGGACAAGAACGGTCGTGTGAAAAAGAAGCGCATGGGAATTTTTTAGGGGAGCAACCCCTATTCCCGAATTCAGTATAACAACTGTAGACGGAAAGCTGTTATGAAGAACCTGGGATTTGATAAACAAACGAAGCGTTTGGTGGTAATGACAGGTATGCTGCTTTTAGCGGCTTTGCCTGCCTTTAGTCAGATCACCTATAACATGACGGACAAGCATGGGCGCCTGATGCGGAAAGCGCTGCGCGATGCCGACCAGGTAGAGGCCACCACCTACAAGGAAACCCACCTGAACATGGATGCCTATACCTTGAAGAAAGGCGAGTCCGGCAAAGTGCGTAAGCGTCAGGGTTTGTTCAAGCCAAAGCACTCCAGCACGAAAGAGGCTGTGCAGCAAGGCCCAGCCGAACGTGAAAAAAAGAAATTCAGGCTTTTCCGGAAGAAGGAAAAGTAAACCTAACCAGATAGCAATGAATTGGCATCCGCTTACAAGCGTAGAACAGTTAGATAATATAATTGAAGAGTCGAAGCACACCCCGGTGGTGATATTCAAGCACAGTACGTCCTGCTCTATCAGCTCCACTGCCAAAAGCAGACTGGAGCGCCAGTGGGATGGCGCCAACGTAGACCATATCAAGCCCTATTACCTTGACCTGTTGCGCTACCGCCCGGTTTCAAACGAAATAGCGGAGGTGTTCCAGGTACAGCACCAATCGCCCCAGTTGCTGCTGATCCAGGATGGTATGTGCACGTATGATGCCTCGCACCTGGGTATCAGCATTGACTCTATGAAAAAGAGCCTGGCGGTTTAATGCGCAGCTGCGTAGACGGTAAGCTTTAGTACGCATTTATAAGTAGCCCTACCTGCCTGGGGTTTTGTGCCGGGCTGTATGGCTTCGAACGCCTGATACCTGCCTGCTTTTGGATCTGGCTTTTTGATAGAACATACCTAACCCAAACTGTATAAAGGTGGCTAGAAACCTGGTACTCACAATTGCCATGACGCTGCTGCTGGTGTTGCCGGCAACAGCGCAGTCTGACGATGACTTTAGCAATGAGCTAAGCTACGGCATCAACCTGAACTCGAACGGCGGTTTGCTGGGCGGTGCTTTTGTGCGTAGTTCTTGGTTCATGAAAGAGCGACTCTACCGTTTCGGCGGACTCGAGGTCGTGGAAATCAAGCATCCAAAAGAGAACAGACTTTATAACCCGGGCTCCGGCGACCATTTCATTGCAGGTAAGCAAAACCACTTCTTTTCAGTGCGCCCACATTACGGTCTGGAACATGTACTGTTCCGTAAGGCAGCTGAAAGCGGTGTGCAGGTGAACGCCCTGGGAGCTGTAGGTCCTTCACTCGGCCTGCTTATACCTTACTACATACGGTACGACTACGGCAGCGGCTTGGGCAATGACGTGCGCACTGAGGCCTATGATCCAAACAAACACCTGAGCTTTGAAAACACACTGGGGAACGCCAACGTGCTGACCGGTCTGGGCGAAACCAACATCAACCTGGGTGTGCATGCTAAGTTAGGTATGAGCTTCGAATACGGCCGCTACCGCGAGAGCATCACAGGTATAGAACTGGGTTTTATGGTGGAGAAATTCTTCAAAGACATGGTCATGATCCCGCAGACCGAAAACTACAGTACCTTCACCTCCGTGTACCTGAACATCTACTACGGCCGCCGCAAATAACAAGCACCAAGAACATTTCCATGCAACCGTTTGTTGAGAAAGAAGTGCCCGGGGCATAGGCAGTATTGCCTTAATTTCCTGGCGCATTTGCTGAAGTCTTAACGCATTATACCTATCTTTGCAGCATGGATGAAATGATGACACTTCCGGTAATACAACCCAACGCTAAGCCCGAGGGGCTCAACGCTTTGGGTCAGCCCCGCAAGCCAAACTGGCTGCGCGTAAAGCTGCCGGTAGGGAAAGAGTATGCGAAGGTAAGAAACATCGTAGACGAGTATAAGCTGCATACCATCTGTGAGAGCGGTAACTGCCCGAACATGGGCGAGTGCTGGGGAGCCGGCACAGCCACTTTCATGATTCTGGGCAATGTGTGTACGCGCAGCTGCTCTTTCTGTGCCGTGGCCACGGGCCGCCCTAACGAATACGACGTAGACGAGCCACGCCGCGTAGCTGAAGCCATTCAGCTGATGGGCGTGAAGCACGCCGTGATAACTTCTGTGAACCGCGACGAACTGAAAGACCGCGGTGCTGCCATCTGGCACGAGACCGTGCGTATGGTAAAAGAACTTTCTCCTGCCACTACCATCGAAACCCTTATACCTGATGTAAAAGCCAGCTGGGACGCGCTGATCACAATGATCTCGCCGGGCCAGGAAGTGGTTTCGCACAACGTGGAGACGGTAAAAGAGCTTTACCGCCGCGTGCGACCGCAGGCTAAGTATGAGCGAAGCATCGAGCAAATCCGCCGCACCAAAGAATATGGCAAACGCACCAAGACTGGCATTATGCTGGGCCTGGGCGAAACGCGCGAGCAGGTATACCAGGCCATGGATGACCTGGCTGCCAATGGTTGCGACATCCTGACACTGGGCCAATACCTGCAGCCAACCAAGTTACATATTGAAGTGGCTGAGTTCATTCACCCGGACCTTTTTGAGCATTACCGAGAAGAAGGCCTGAAGCGGGGCATCAAGTATGTCGAGTCTGGCCCGTTGGTGCGGTCATCGTACCATGCTGAGCGTCATGTGAATGTGTAAAAAAAATTGCGTATAAACTTTTAAAGAATTTTTAGAAATTTTTTCTTCAATACTTGGAGTGCCCTATTGATAAGCAAAAATCAATAGGGCACTTTTTTATTGCACTGATTCCATTCCCTAAATTTCCCTATTTTAATTAAGATTTTTTCAGTTCCTTTGCCCACCTATATAACAAAAGGTGTATAAAATAAGCATTCCTGCAACCAAAGGGCATTAAATTAGTATATCCAGATATTCAAGTAATAATACACCGCTATATGCCCGTACTCAAATCTTTGCACTGGAAATCTTCTTTTCTGAAAAAAATATTGGCCTCCATTATATTAGAATAGTATTACATAATCGCTGTTATAACATTTTATTCCAGGCTATATATTGTATTTTTTATATTGTACTAAACTTATCTTCAATATATAAGTATCAGGATATAGTAAAAATTTATGGAAATACTTTTATATTTATGCCTGATTTATTACGCTTTTTTACATATTTCCTATGAGTAGAATTCTACTGCTTCTCACCCTTTTTCTGACTGCGACCAACACCCTTAGCTTTGGGCAGACAGAAATCAACCTAGGCCGCGTAAACAGGTTCATTGCATTGGCCAATGAGCAGATTGTCGTTAAAGGCCCTGACAAAACATGGATCCGTGGTGATATCGGCATCAGCCCCGGCAAGGTCATTATCGGAGAAGAATTTCTTGAAGTAACCGGTAAGAAAGAAAAAGGAACTGAAATAGCGGCGGAGGCGATGGCTGACGCTAACAGGCTGTATCAGGAACTGATGGGCCTTCAGGAGATAGAAAACCTGAACCCTAACCTGGGCAATGGCCGCGAAATTTATCCGGGTGTTTATAGCATTACAGGCGATGCCGCCATTAGTGGCATCTCGCTGCTGGTAACGCAAGGAGGCAGCTCCCCTATCTTCGTATTTAAGATCAGCGGTAACCTGAAAGTAAACCCAGGCGCCCTCAGCCTTTCCGGCGTGGGGGTTGAAACCAAGAATATCTACTGGGTTGTCGACGGTGATGTGGAGATTCAGGCCCCAAGTAGCCTGTATGGCAATATCATCGCCACAGGCAACATCACCTTTGGCAAAGGCGTGTCGCTTTATGGTCGAGCGATTTCACTTGGCGGCACCATCTATTTTGAAAATAACCCAACGGTGCTGCAAAACGTGACGAACGCCGACCTGACCGTAAAGAAGAATGTTGATAACACAAACGTGTCGCTGGGCGCACGCGTGACCTATACCATTACTGCTACAAATAACGGCCCGGGTATTGCCCGCAATGTGGCCGTGAAGGAGCGCATCCCAACCGGATTGAAGCTGGTGGAAGTAAAGCCTGCTACAAAAGGAACATACGACCAGGTGAAGAATGAGTGGGTGATTGGCGACATGGCGGTGTTTGAAACCCAGACCCTCCGCCTGGTATTTGAAGTGACTGGCACTGGTAATATTACGAACGAAGTCATTATTATCGGTGATGATCCCGATCCGAACCCGGATGACGATAAGGATGATGAAGAAATAGTGCTGCCTAATCTAGGGCTTACAAAACGCATTATCGATCCGAAATCGAGCTATAACCTGGGCGACGTGATTGCCTATGAGATCAAGGTCGTAAACACGTCTTCCAAAGAGGAAAAAAATATAAATGTTAGTGAGCAGCTGGCAAGCGGACTTAAGTATGTGCGGCACGAGGCGACTCCGGGTACTACTTATACCTTAGCGACAGGCATTTATAACATCCCTGTGCTAGCAGGCAATGCGACTGCCACACTCATTGTATATGCCGAGATCGTGGGCACAGGCAACATCCGCAACGTGGCCACCATCATCGACCGCCCTGATGACAAAGATCCGGATGACAACGAAGAAGAGGTAGTGATCATCCTGCCTGACCTGGGCGTAACCAAGAAAATTGTTGATCCGAAACAAGAGTACAAGGTAAACGACGTGCTGGCTTTCGAAATCAAGGTTTCAAACAACGCCTCCACGCCTCAGACCAATATAAATGTACGTGAGCAGTTGCCGAAGGAACTGGCCTTTGTAAGGTATACAGCCACCAGCGGAACTACTTATGATGCAGCGACAGGCATTTACAACATCCCAACACTGGCTGGAAAGACCACTGCTACACTGATTGTTTATGCTAAGATTGTGGGCACGGGTGCGATTCGTAACGTAGCCACCATCATCGACCGCACCCCGGACAATGACAAGGACCCGGACAACGACGAAGACGAAGTCGAGATCCTGCTGCCAGACCTGGGCGTGACCAAAGAACTGGTAAATGCGAAGGCGGAATACATGGTGGGCGAAACGGTGCAGTATCGCATAGTGGTGACAAACCATGGTGCCAAGGCCGAGAAAAACATCGTAATAGGCGAGAAGTTGCCTGCAGGCCTTCTGTTAGTAGACTTTAATGTAAGCAACGGCGCTTCGTATGATCCGGCAACTGGAGCATTCAAGATTCCTTCGCTGGAAGCAAAAGCAACAGCTGAGCTTGTGATCAATGCCCAGTTAGTAAAGGCGGGTCAGGTTCGCAACATTGCCCGTATCATCAGCAAAGATAAACCAACGCCGACTGACCCGACTGATCCTACCGACCCGACTGATCCTACCGACCCGACTGATCCTACCGATCCAACTGATCCGACTGATCCAGGAGACCCCAATAACCCTAATAACCCTGGTGACTCTGATCCGGACAACGACGAGGATGAGGTGGTGATCCCGGATGTGAAATGCAATCCAAACATTACGCTGTCAATTGTAGAAGCGCCAACTTCCGTGTGCCGTGGTGGTGAGCTCACTTTCAAAGCAACGTCGGATGTGATTGGGGCTACTTATACCTGGTCTCTGCCAGCAGGCTGGAAAACGGTTAGCAAATCAGCTGACGGTAGCACTATAACTGTTACTGCGGGCACCACACTGAATGCTCAGACTGTAAAAGTAACCGTGAACACACAGTGTAAGGATGTTAACAAGACAGCCGAAACCACTGTTAATGTGATCGGCGAGCCAGCTAGAGTAGCAATTACTGGGGAGGCTGCCCTGTGCTTCAACAGCACTACAGGTATAGCGCTGAGCGCCGCTGCTGTAGATGGACTCACTTATAAGTGGACACTGGACAATAACCTGGAGTTTGTGGAAGGCACAAACGATGCCGGCACTAGCGTAAGTGTTCGTTCGAAAGGCCAGAGCCTACTTGGCGGCAAGGTATACCTGACCGTGACCAACGCTTGCGGTTTCAGCACCACAACCGAGAAGTTGCTGATCGTTACGCCAACACCAGCTATACCAAAGGTCATCACGGGTAACCTGGATCTGTGCGAAGGAGAAGAAACAACTTTCAGCACACCTATAATAACCGGAGCTACCAGCTATACCTGGAGCTTCCCGGCAGCTGACTGGACAGTTGTGAGCGAAACGGAGAATGGCAGAGTAGTAAAAGTGAAAGTTGGTAAAACAGGTGGTCCGATCACGGTAAAAACTGGTAATGACTGTAATATAAGTGCAGCCTTCGAAGTGATAGCAAAAGTGACTCTGAAACCTGTAGCACCATCTATTGCGAACACTGCAACCACAGGCTGTATCGGGGCAACGCTCACGTTCAGCATAGCATCACCGGAAGCAGGTATGGCCTATACCTGGACAGTGCCGCAGGGCTGGAGTGCCGACAAACTGACGGGTACCAGCATTACCGTAACAGTAGGTGAGACGAGCGGAGAAATTGAGGTATACGCTACCAACACGGTGAAGAACTGCGGTGCGGGCGCTGTAGCCAAGCTGGCTGTTTCACCATCGCTGAAGCCGGCAGCTCCGGGAGCGATCAAGAGCAACATGAATGTGTGCCTGAATAGCACAGGCAATGCCTTCAGCATCGAGGCTGTACCTGGCGCGACCGCTTACGAGTGGGAAGCGACCGGTGGCCTGACGATTGAAGGAGTTAGCAATGGTACCAGCATTACAGTGAATGCTGCCGAAACGGGCGGTACGGTGCGGGTGCGAGCCATCAACGGTTGCGGCATCAGCGACTGGTCTAGCCTGAATGTCGACATTACCATGCCTCCTGCTCCTGTTACCCGCATCACGGATAACAGTAGCGTCTGCGAAGGCTTGATCTATACTGCCGACGCTGTAGAAGGAGCGACATCTTATACCTGGACGGTAACAGAGGGCTTCACCATTGAGTCTGGTCAGGGCACTACAACTATTAAGGTGAAGGCCAACAGCCCGACTGCAATCGGCCGCGTGAGTGTGATTGCCTACAATGGTAGCTGCGCAGGCTCTGCCGAGTATAGCATCGCCATGGACGCCAGTCTGGCAAACGGACAGCTTGACTTCCCGAAAGCCTTTAGCCCGAACGGCGATGGCAAGAACGACGAGTGGCTGGTGAAGAACCTGGACAAGTTCCCGGACAATGAAATGGTGATGTTTAACCGCTGGGGATCTGAGGTATTCAAGCAGAAGAACTACAAGAACGACTGGGCCGCCAAAGGACTGGAACAAGGTACTTACTTCTACAAAGTAAGGGTGAAGCTATGCGACGGCAAGTACCAGGACTACACCGGCTACGTGACCATCTTCCGATAAGCGAGTGCATTCATTAGAAAATTTTATTACCATGAGAATACTTTATACCCTGCTGGCGCTGCTCTTCACCTTTGCCGCGAACGCCCAGCAAAACCCGCAATACTCGCAGTACATCTTCAACAGTATGGCCATTAACCCGGCTTATACCGGCACCAAAGGTGTGCTCAACATCAACGCCTTCCACCGTTCGCAGTGGACGGGTATAGACGGAGCGCCCACCACGCAGGCGCTGAGCGTAGACGGCCTGACCAGCCACGAGCGCCTGGGACTCGGCCTGAACTTCACACGCGACAAGATCGGTGCCTACTCCACGACTTCGGCTTATGCCAATGCGGCAGCCCGCGTATCGGTGAGCGCCCGCGGCACGCTGAGCCTGGGTATAGCAGCCGGGGTGGTGCAGAGCGTGGTGGATGGCTCCGAGCTAGGTATAGTAGATGATCCGAGCATACCTGCAGGAAAGGATGTGTTCTACCGTCCGGATGTGAAACTAGGTGTATACTTTAACACGACGCGCTTCTACGCAGGTATATCTGCTTCTGATCTGATCCAATACAAAGATGTCTTCCAGATCGAACCGATTCGCCATTATTACTTCACGACAGGCTATGTGTTTGACGTGAGCAGCTTTATAAAACTGAAGCCAAGTGTGCTGATTAAGGAAGACTTCAATGCACCAGCCAACGTGGACCTGAATGGCTTTGTGCTGCTGGGCGACCGCCTGTGGCTGGGCAGTTCTTACCGCACCAGCATGAACCTGTTCAACAAAAACGAGGAGGCGGATCCTGTGACGAAGCGTACGGCCATGGCTCTGATCGCGGAACTGCAGGTAACCAACGCCCTGCGCCTGGGTTACTCTTACGACCGCATGCTCAACGACCTGAATGGTTTTCACTCACACGAGATCTCGGTAGGTTACTACTTCTTTAAGAAGCAGGACACGAAAATGCTGACGCCGCAATACTTTTAATATTAGCTCTTACCGCATATGAATTTCAGACATATACCCTTATACCTTACTGCTGCCCTGTTGCTGGGCGCAGCACCTGTAGCCGAAGCGCAGCAGGAGCTTCGCAAAGCTAACAAGCACTACGAAAAGTTTGAATTTGCGCTGGCTTTAGAGCAGTACAAAAAAGCAGCTGAGAAGCGCAAGCCGGATGTGAAAACAGCCGAGCGCATTGCCGACTCTTACCGCCTGACACGCCAGACCGTGGAAGCGGAGCGCTGGTATGCCCAGGTGGTGGCCATGCCGGGCCGTGATCCGCAGAACATTTACCATTATGCAGAGGCGCTGCGCAGCAATGGCAAATACGACGAAGCCAAGCAGCAATACATGCTGTGGGCCGAGGAAGTGCCGGCTGCAGAGGAACGCGCGCAATACCTGATGGCATCCTGCGACAAAGCCATGAACTGGATAAACCAGAAAATGCCGCTGGCCGAAGTACAGCGCCTGAGCGGACTGAACGCCCAGGGTTTCTCTGACTTCAGTCCGATGAACTACGGCAAAGACGCGATCATTTTCACATCAGACCGTGGTGTAGATCAAGTAGGGAAAACCACCGGCACCTACGGCTGGACGGGCCGCCCGTACCTGCAGCTCTTTATGGCCAGCCGCGATGGCAGTGGCAACTGGGGCAAACCCACAGCACTGCACGAAATGATCAACGACCAGTACCACAACGCCACGGCATCGGCCACGGAAGACGGTCAAACGCTATACTTCACCCGTACGCAACTTGTGCAGCAGCGCAAGGCTGGTAACTCCGACCCAACTAGTTGGGTGGACAAGTCGCAGGTGCAGGAGTACATCAACCGTCTGGAGATTTACTCATCTCAAAGACGCGGCACTACCTGGACAGAGATCCAACCATTCGCATTTAACAATGTAGCAGAATACTCCGTAGGTCATCCGGCGCTTTCACCTGACGGCAAGATCATGTACTTCGTGTCGGATATGCCGGGCGGTGTGGGCGAGACGGATATCTACTATACCTTGCGTCAGGCTGATGGCAGTTGGGGAGAGCCTGTGAATGCCGGTATACTGATCAATACGCCGGGCCGCGAGAGCTTCCCTTACGTGGATCAGAATGGTAAGCTCTACTTCTCTTCTGACGGGCACCAAGGTATGGGAGGACTGGATGTTTTCTCGGCCGAGGGCCAGCATGCTGCCTGGACGGCCGTGAACAACATGGGCCACCCGATCAACTCATCGAGGAATGATTATGGCATCATGTTCAACGAAGATGAAGAAACCGGCCTGCTGTCGTCTAACCGCGAAAGCAGCAACGGTACCGATGATATCTATAGTTTCAAAGTACTGCAAAAGCCTGTCGTGATAGCTGTAACCACGCTCGAGCGCAAGCAGAACGACCAAAAGAAAAACGTGCAGTTACCACTGCCACAGGTACAACTCCTGATCGCACAACAAAACCAAAGTGACAGCAGTACAGTCTTGACAAACACAAAGGGGCAGTACTTTATGGATGGTCGTAAAGGAAACTCTTATGTCATGCAAGGCTCCAAGCAGGGCTTCCTGAATCAGCACGCGCTGGTAGTCGTGCCGAAAACCGCTCCGGATACCTTGCAGGTGGCCATGGTGTTCGATAGGGACGAGAAGAACGTAGCTATTGTGCTGGAGAACATTTACTACGACCTGGATAAGTGGGATATCCGCCCGGATGCAGCCAAAGAGCTCGACAAGCTGGCCGAAGTGCTGGTGGCAAACCCGACGATCAAGATTGAGCTGAGTTCGCATACTGATAGTCGTGAAAGCCTGAACTACAACCAGGTACTTTCAGAACGTAGAGCGCAGGCTGCTGTAGATTACCTGATCGGGAAAGGTATAGCAAAAGACAGGCTGACTGCCAAAGGTTACGGTAAGGCAAGGTTGGTGAACAAATGTACCGATGGCGTGTCTTGTCCGGAGGAAATGCACCAGCAAAACAGAAGAACTGAATTCCGGATCAGGTAAGAACTCCTTTAAAGAGAATTAAAAATTTCATTAGCTTTCATAGTTTGGAAAGGCTCCGCAGATTCTACGGAGCCTTTTTTCATTTGTAACCAATTGGAGATTTATCGTTTGCTGCGCTGATGGTTGCTGTGGTAGAAGGCACTGTCAAGGCCTAAATTGCGAGTGGCGTATACCTGGAATGATTGCTAGGGCTTTCCTTGCCTTTGCCAACATAGGTGTAGGAACTGCCATAGTCAGCGCCTTTCAGACAGTGACAATTTGTAGTCACGTTCAATCCAATGCCTGCAATGGTTATTGTAAGCCAGCGGAGCAAATTCTGCAAAATCTAACCCTTGCGAGGTGTAAGCCGTTTCGTTAGCAGCTAACTTGCACCCATGAACCCAACTTCACTTCTGATACGCCCATTTTTCCTGACTATCCTGCTGCTATTGCCGCTACTGGGTTTCGCTCAGCAACAGATAGCAGGGCAGGTGCTGCACAATCAGACCCGTCAGGCACTGCAGGGCGTGACTATCACGGCCAATAGCGGCGAGCAAACGCTAACCAACGCCGCCGGCCGATTTGAGCTGTCTGTCGCAAACCAGGCGACTTTCATTCTGATCTCGCACATCGGATTCAAACCTGACACTATTTTGGTACAAGGTATGCAGCCAGGTATAGCACTGCGCGTATACCTGGAGCCACTGGTGGCCAGCCTTTCAGAAGTAGTCGTGACGGGTTATGAAAGCAACCGGCCTTTGCTCGAAACAGCGGGTGCCCTGAGTGTGATAGACCGGGAAGTGATCCGGCGTTTTGATGAAAGTTCGTTGGTGCGGGCTGTGAATACGGTGCCGGGAGTGCGCATGGAAGAAAGGGCTACGGCCAGTTATCGCCTCTCCATCAGGGGCAGCAGTTTGCGATCTCCTTATGGGATTAGAAATGTGAAGCTATACCTGGGTGAAATTCCGCTTACCGAATCAAACGGCATCACAAACCTGAACCTATATGATGCAGCCAACTTCAGCAGTATGGAAATTCTGAAAGGTCCGGCAGGCAGTATTTACGGTGCAGGTACAGGTGGCACGATACTACTCGAACCACGCAGCGCTGTATCCGGGGAGAAGGTTTTTCAGGTCGGCACTACCATCGGTTCTTTTGGTCTGCAACGCTATACCGCCAGTGCCAGTGTGGGCGGCGAGAAGCAGAGCCTATACCTGCAGTATACCCGCCAGCAACTCGACGGTTATCGGGAGCAATCAGGTATGGACCGCGAGACGCTGCTGCTCACCTCTACTTTCAACCCATCCGACAAAAGCACGATTCAAGCCAACCTGATTTACTCCGACTTGTTCTACCAGTTGCCCGGCGGATTGACGCAGGAACAGTACGAGCAGGATCCGCGGCAGGCACGTGGTGGGATGTTCGGGAGTGTGGCCCAAAATGCTTCCATGAATCAGCAAGGTATAAATATCGGTTTGTCGCAGGAGTACCGCTTCAGTGACAGCTGGAAAAATACGTCTGCCCTGTATGGCCTGTTCAGGTATAGAGATCACCCTTTCAACACCGACTATGAACGCAACACCAACCAGGAGTATGGCGGCCGAAGCCGTTTTGTCTATAATACTAACTTAGGCCAGGTAGGAACTACGATTACTTTCGGGGGCGAATACCAGCGCGGTTTTGAAGCGGCCCGTACCTACGACAACAACCGCGGTCGCACCGATTCGCTGCGAACTGATGACGAGGTGCTGGCCAAAACCGGCTTGTTATTCACCCAAGCTGAATTTGAGTTGCCCGGCAATTGGATCGCGACTGCCGCCCTCAGTCTAAATGACACCCGATATGAAATTACCCGTCTGCACCAGGCCCTGGGTGGGGGTCCATACCAGTATACCCGCGATTTCAGTGCAGTTCTTTCGCCAAGGCTAGCTTTACTGAAACGCTTAACAGAGCAGGTATCGGTGCATGGTAGCGTTAGTGCGGGCTTTTCCCCTCCTTCCGAAGAAGAACTGCTGACCTCCGACGGTGCCCTCAACCAGGAATTGGAAGCAGAGAAAGGTATCAACTATGAGGCAGGTGTACGCGGCTATACCTTAGGACGCAAGCTGAACTTTGATGTGGTGGCTTTTCACTTCCGGTTACGTGAGACGATTGCGAGTCGGCAGGATTTGTCGAGTATTGCCGTGTTCCGGAATGTAGGGGCTACTTCGCAAAGCGGACTCGAAGCAGCCTTGGGCTATACCTTACTCGAAGACGCAACGCAACTTGTTAGCCTGCTCAAGGTATGGAGCAGCTATACCTACAGCCATTTCCGTTTCCGGGATTATCAGAAAGACGATACTGATTTAAGCGGCAACCAACTCACCGGTGTGGCCCCGCATACCTTAACTGCCGGCCTCGACCTGGAAACTCGCTTCGGGCTATACCTGCACCTGACCGCCAATTACGTGGATGAGATTCCGCTGACAGACGAAAATACCGTTTATGCCGATACCTACCTGGTAGCAGGCGCAAGGCTTGGATTTAGGCGTGAGTTGGGACGACAGTTTGCACTCGACTTATTTGCCGGTTCCGAAAACCTGACAGACCAAAAGTATAGTCTCGGCAACGACCTGAACGCTTTTGGCGGGCGCTACTTTCAGCCGGCATCGCCACGGAATTATTACGGCGGCTTTAGTCTGTCGTATCGCTTGTAAATTACCTCGTGGCGGGCTGGTTTGGTGGGTATAGTGACAAGATACTGATGATAGATCTTCTGATTTTGCCTTCGTCGGTCTGCGCTACCACAATATCGCCTTCTGCCACGCCGCGCCATACCAGTTCGTTGGTACTGGCCGATACCAGATCAATGAGCATGGTGCCGGGCGTGTATTGAGCTACCGGTCTGTAATTGGGGAAATCGGCGGTGTTGTAGTTAAAGCGGTAGCCAAACCAATAGGCATAGCCAAAATCCGGCGAAGCAGTCGCTGCATCCTGCGCGACAGACACATCATAACCAACCAGCAGATCCGGGCTTTCCGCATCGAGTGTCAGGCCTTTTTTGACCAGCTCGGCAGCAATGGCATCCCGCACCCGCCTATCCAAAAGCGGTTCGTACAGGTTCGGGTCAGCGGAGGTATTGGCCATTGTCGGCTCCAGCAAAGCAAAAGTGCGGTATATCTGGAAGTCCACGCTGCGGTCGTAAGTGCTGTCTGCTACTATAGAAGGTATACAACTGCTTAAACCGAGCAGCAAAGCAGGTATAAGGTATAGCCAGAGTTTCAGGTTAGGTATAGCGTTTCGCATAGAACTGTTGGTTTAGGTATAGGACCATTGCTACAACAGGTATACGGAGCGAGGCAATCAGTAGGTATAGCTGCTAAATCCCGGGCCACCAAAACAAAAAAGCCTGACCATTGTGGCCAGGCTTTTCAGGTATAAGATGAAGACGGATTAGCCGATGGCTACCATCTCACTTTCATTCTCGTTGTATGCTTCGATTGGAGCGCAAGAGCATACCAGGTTGCGGTCTCCGTAAGCGCTGTCGATGCGGCTAACCGTTGGCCATACCTTGTTGTCGCGCAGGTATGCCATCGGGAATACAGCCTTCTCACGAGCGTAAGGTCTTTCCCAGTTCTCCACCATCACCACTTTCAGGGTATGCGGCGCGTTCTTCAGCACGTTGTCTTTCTGGTCAGCCTTGCCAGCTTCAATCTCACGTATCTCCTCACGAATCGAGATCATCACCTCGCAGAATCTGTCCAGTTCTTCCTGTGCTTCTGACTCTGTTGGCTCCACCATCAACGTACCCGCTACCGGGAATGACACGGTTGGCGCATGGAAACCGTAGTCCATCAGACGCTTCGCGATATCCTCTACCTCTACACCGAATTTCTTGAACTCGCGGCAATCGAGGATCATTTCGTGTGCGCAACGGCCGTTAGCACCTACATATAGCACCGGATAATGTTTCTCCAGACGCGCCTTGATGTAGTTCGCATTCAGGATCGCCATTTTCGTAGCTTCTGTCAGCCCTTCGCCGCCCATCATCGCGATGTAGGCATAAGAGATTGGCAGGATAGAGGCAGAACCCCAAGGCGCAGCCGAAATTGCATGGATCGCTTGCGGACGACCTAAGTCAACCACCGCGTGACCCGGCAGGAACGGAGCCAGATCTTTTACCACACCGATTGGGCCCATGCCAGGACCACCGCCACCGTGAGGTATACAGAAGGTCTTGTGCAGGTTCAGGTGACACACGTCAGCACCAATATGCGCCGGCGAAGTAAGACCCACCTGGGCGTTCATGTTGGCACCGTCCATGTATACACGGCCACCGTTGTCATGAATTATCTGACAGATCTCGACAATAGACTCCTCGTAAACACCGTGTGTAGACGGGTAAGTCACCATCAGGCAAGACAGCTCATTCTTATATTGCGCGGCTTTAGCACGCAGGTCAGCTACGTCGATGTTACCTCTTTCGTCACACTTCACGATTACCACTTTCATGCCGGCCATTACTGCCGAAGCTGGGTTGGTACCGTGTGCAGAAGAAGGAATAAGCGCAACCTTACGATGATGATCACCACGGGATTCATGGTAAGCACGGATCACCATCAGGCCAGCGTACTCGCCCTGTGCACCAGAGTTTGGCTGCAGCGACATCGCATCGAAACGGGTGATTTCGCAAAGCCAGGCTTCCAGGTTCTTAAAGATCTCGGCATAACCCTGTGTCTGGTCGGCAGGAGCAAATGGGTGCAGCTGCCCGATCTCCGGCCAGGTGATCGGAATCATCTCGGCCGTAGCGTTCAGTTTCATGGTGCAAGAGCCTAAAGAGATCATGGAGTGAACCAATGAAATGTCTTTGTTCTCGAGGTGCTTCATGTAGCGCAGGATCTCGTGCTCGGAGTGGTGCTTATTGAACACTTCGTGCGTCATGTACTCGCTCGTGCGGATCAGTTTCTCAGACCAGGTGATTTCAGTTTCCTCTGGCAGTTCGTCTATACCTAAAACATCAGCAGATTTGCCAGCTACTTTTGCAAACACCGTCAGGATGTCCTGCACATCTTCCAGCTCTGTGTTCTGGTGCAGGGAAATACCAATGAAGTTCTCTTCGAAATAACGGAAGTTTATACCTGCCGCCTCAGCCTCTGTACGGATGGCGTTTTTCATATCAGCACTCTCCACCGCGATTTTCAGCGTGTCGAAGTAAGCTTCGTTCAGCTGCTCGAAGCCTAGCTCCTTCAGGCCTTTTTCGAGTTGCTGCGCCAATGCGTGTGTGTTCAGACCGATGTACTTCAGGCGACGTGGGCCATGGTACACGGTATACATACCTGCGATAACGGCCAGCAATACCTGTGCAGTACAGATGTTGGAGGTGGCTTTCTCACGACGAATGTGCTGCTCACGTGTCTGAAGCGCCATACGGTAAGCTCTGTCACCGGCGGCATCTACCGAAATGCCGATGATACGGCCCGGAATCACACGTTTGAAAGCATCCTTTGTGGCAAAGTAAGCCGCATGCGGACCACCGAAGCCCATCGGTACACCGAAGCGCTGGGTAGTACCAACCACCACGTCGGCGCCCATTTCACCCGGAGGTGTCAGGAGTGTTAAAGAAAGAATATCAGCGGCAACAGCAACCAGCATGTCCTGCGCGTGTGCCTTGCTGATGAAATCTGTATAATCGAAAATGGCACCGTCGGCAGCAGGATACTGCACCAGGGCGCCAAACAATGTTTCGTCAGAGAAATCTACTTCGCGGTGGTCGCCGATTACCAGCTCAATGCCGATTGGCGTAGCACGTGATACCAGCACGTCAAGCGTCTGTGGCAGCACCAGGTTCGATACGAAGAAGCGGGTGGCGTTCTTGCGGGCACCTTTGCGCTGGGCGTAGAACATACCCATGGCCTCAGCGGCGGCAGTACCTTCGTCAAGCAAAGAGGCGTTGGCGATTTCCATACCAGTCAGGTCCATCACCATCGTCTGGTAGTTGATCAGTGCCTCCAGACGGCCTTGCGCAATCTCAGCCTGGTATGGGGTATAGGCAGTATACCAACCCGGGTTCTCCAGAATATTACGCTGGATCACCGGTGGCATAATGGTGTCGTTGTAGCCCAAGCCGATATACGATTTGTATACCTTGTTCTTTCTGGCGATCTCACCGAATTTCTTCAGGAATTTGGTTTCAGAAAGAGCCTTTGGCAGGTTCAGCGGCTTCTTAAGTCTAATGGCGGCCGGTACGGTCTCCTCAATCAGTTGATCCAGCGAGTCTACCCCGATGGTTTTAAGCATGTCCTGCATTTGCTCTTTATCAGGACCGTTGTGGCGCTCCTTAAAAGTGTCAGCAGGTTTTGTTTTAAGTATCATAATGATGAAGTATTGATTGGGAATTTGGGTTTTTACTTTCCAGTGGAAGACAAGCCAAAGGCTAACTTTCAATAATTTCTACAAAAGTAATAGTAATTGTTTATTATATTGAAGCATGAAAGCTAAATAGTTCGGGGTGTGGCAAGTGCAGTTTTACATTATAAACGAGGCGCTCCTATATATAAGGTATAGCAGGCCGCTTTCCTCAGACTTTTAAACACAACTTCAAGCAGAACAATTCACAAACACGCATCTATGAATAAAGTTAAGATCGGCATTATTAAAGAAGGCAAAATACCAGTAGACAAGCGCGTGCCGCTCACTCCTAAAAAGTGTGAAGAGGCCATGCAGGAGTTTCCGGGAGCAGAGGTAGTGGTGCAGCCCAGCGAGGTGCGCTGCTTTACGGACGAAGAATATGCCGAACTAGGTATAGCCCTGCAGCAAGACCTGACCGATTGCGACGTACTGATGGGAGTGAAGGAAGTGCCCATTGACCAGCTGATCCCGAACAAGACGTATTTCTTCTTCTCACATACCATCAAGAAACAGCCGCACAACGCCAAACTCCTGCGCGCCGTGCTCGACAAGAACATCACCTTAATAGACTACGAGCTACTGACCAATGCGCAAGGACAGCGCGTAGTAGCTTTTGGAAGGTATGCAGGTATAGTGGGGGCATATAACGGCATCCTCACCTATGGCAAAAAGTGGAAGCTCTTTGACCTGAAGCCCGCCTACCTCTGCCACGAGATGGAAGACATGCAGGAAGAATACTTTAAGGTGAAACTGCCGCCGATAAAGATTGCCATAACCGGTGGTGGCCGCGTAGCAGGTGGCGCCATGGAAGTGCTCGACAAAATGGAGATAAGAAAAGTGAGCGTGTTCGACTACCTGTACAAGCAATTCAACGAGCCCGTATACGCCCAACTCCACTCCGGCGACTACAACAACCGTCCCGACGTGGAGGTATGGGACTCCCCTGATTTCTATGCCCACCCGGAGCTATACCAGTCCACCTTCCGCAAGTTCACCAAAGTAACCGACCTGCTGCTGGCCTGCGCCTACTGGGACCCACGCGCTCCGAAGCTATTCTCTGAAGAAGACACCCGCCAACCCGATTTCAAAATCGACACTATCGCTGATATCACCTGCGATGTAGATGGCTCTATACCTACTACCAAGCACGCCACCACCATACCTGATCCTGCTTACGATTACAACCCGGAAACAGGAGAGCTCGAGCCCGCCTACAGCAAAAGAGACAACATCACGGTAATGGCCGTCGACAACCTGCCATGCGAATTACCGCGTAACGCCTCCCGCGACTTCGGCCGCAACATTATAGATTATGTCTTCCCGCAGTTCTTCAATAACGATGAAGGCGGCATGCTGGCACGGGCTACCATAGCAAAAGGAGGGAAGCTGACAGAAAGGTATAAGTATCTGCAAGAGTATGCGGAAGCAGCAGCTGTGTAGTAAGTGCTACTATATATAATAGAGTATTAGCGAACGAGGTATAGACTAAACAAGAGTCTATACCTCGTTTCCATTTAAAGATGTAGTAAAAAAAGGGAATAGCAGCGAAAAACGATACAATAAGAAGACGATTGAAGCTGTAGCAAGAAACTTTTAAACTAATTTAAAGATTTTGATGGTGCCACACAGATAGTTAGGCGAAACCCTCTCAGTACGGGGGTCAAAGTTGTTAGGGACTGCTTGCATGTTCGGAAATTTTGTGGACCTTTGCACTCCCAACCCGGTCAAACGGGGGCGGGGGAAGGGAGTAAAGCGGCAGCCGGCAGGGCGGCCACGGGTGCGGAAAGCTGAGAGGCCAGGCACTCCGGAACGAGACTGAAAAAAAACTTTGGCCGGGGCCTTGCAACTTAAAAAAAGCTGCTTACCTTTGCCACCCGCTTCACAAGGAAGCGTTCCTGGAAAGGCTG
>NZ_JCAEMH010000012.1:0-27552 GCF_059278805.1 Pontibacter sp. YIM B11418
ATGGTACTGGGGTCACACCCGGGAGAGTAGGTGGCCGCCAACCCCAACAACAGACAGCCCCTGCCTCTGCAAAGAGACAGGGGCTGTCGCCGTTTACACCGTTACAGCCCGAGGGGACAAGGCGCTCCTCTATTTACCGTCGTAATAAGAGCATTGGCGTATAGTAATGTTCAACCTTTGCGTTGTATATTACAGACTTCCTCGCTAACTTGTTGACATGGCTTTTCTTTATCCTGCTTTTTTATGGGCGCTTGCTGCCATATCGATTCCGATCGTATTACACCTCATACAATTACGTCGGGCAAAGCGTATAGAATTCAGTAACGTTAAATTTATACAGGTTTCCAAAGACCTTACCGCAAGTCAGCGCAATCTAAAGGAGTTACTTATTCTTGCCTCCCGTATCCTGTTCATTACTTTTCTGGTCCTGGCATTCGCGCAACCCTTTCTGCCTGCTTCTGAAACGGTTCGCCCCGTAGATTCTTCTCAGGTAACGATTGCGCTTGACAACTCCTTGAGTATGCAAAACCTGCACGCTGATGAAGACCTAACTTTGTTAACTGTAGCAGCTGATCAGGCAAAGCGTGTCTTGGATATTTTTCCTTCTACAACTTCTATCAGTGTCAATACAAATTCAAATTATAACAAAGCTGCTACTATCGGTACTGCCGACGCTGCAAATACGCTAGACCAGTTATCATATTCTACCAGGCCTTTTGTAAGCCATCAGGTGATGAATGCTAATCAAGCTGCTGCGGAGCATGTTTTCCTGTTCTCCGATTTTCAGAAATCATACTTTGAGCCTTCCTTACTTAGTAAAGTTGACAGTAACCGTATCTACCATTTGGTGCCATTAAAAGCGGTCGGCACTTCTAACGTGTTGGTTGACTCTGTATACCTGGCCGACGAGTTCGTTCGTCCTGATACGGAAGGTACTTTATATGTCAGGTTATACAATGCAGGAGATAAAGCTATACCTGGTTGCCCGGTAAAGCTTGTAATCGATAACGTGCAAATCGCAGCTCTGAGCATTGACCTGCCGGCAAAGCAGGTTACTGAAACAGCAGTCAACTTTACAATCAGAGGAGAGGGCAGTAAGCAGGCTTGGGTTGAAGTAGAAGACTATCCAGTTGAATTTGATAATATATACTATTTTGTGCTTCAACCGTCCAGCCGCCTTTCGATAACAGAAATCAGCGGAAATGAGGAGAGTCCTTTGCAGCGTCTTTACCGTAACGAGCCCTTGTTCCAGACACTGCGTTTCTCACCCAATAACATCGACTACGCACGCCTGAATAGTTCGGATATTATTATTCTGCAAGGTATAGAGGAGGTTCCGGCAGCGCTTGTTTCCACTCTTGATACCTATGTGAAGTCTGGGGGAACGCTTGTCATAATCCCACCACTGACAGAGCGTAGTGCCTCCTATGCTGCTTTGATGCAGTCGCTCGCTATACCTGCCAGTTTGAATTCTGGCAGCAGTACAAAGACTTCGCTGGCCGTTCCGGCCCGTGACAATCTTTTCTTCAAAACCATCTTTGCGGATTACGATCCCAAAATGCAGATGCCAGCTTCTGTCAGGAAGCTGGTGTGGTCTCGCTCCTCCGAGGACATCCTAAAATACAGAGGCGGTGCTCCATACCTGTCGCGCTTTGATAGAGGCCAGGGAAAGGTATACCTTATGGCTGCTCCCTTACAGCTTGGGCAGAACGAACTAGTGAATCATGCGCTCTTTGTACCGGTTATGTACCGGTTGGCCATAAGTAGCTATAAGCAGGAGCAGCAGATTGCCTATCGTTTGCAGAACATGGCGATCACTGTACCTATCCAACAGCAGGCCGGCGGTGAGAATATTTATAAGCTGGTAAAAGACAGCACAGTTTTTATACCTGAGCAACAGATCAGGGGAGGGCGCCTCGTGTTTAACGTGCCGCCAGACCTGGAAGAGGCCGGGTTTTACCAATTACAGCTTCAGGGAAAGACGGTGGGTAGCTTTGCCTTTAATTTTGATAAGCAGGAATCTTTGTTGGAGCAATATAGTCCGGCAGAGTTAAGAAGCTTCCTGCCCAAAGACCAGCAGTATGTGCACGTTTATGACTACAGCGATACCTTTACGGTAAAAGACGAGTTCGAAAAAAGATTTTTTGGCGTCACCCTTTGGAAATATTGCCTAATATTGTGTCTGATTTTCTTGATGGCAGAAATAGCTCTAATCAGATTCCTCTAACATGAAACTTCTTCTCAAAGCAGTCCGCATTTACGATCCTTCATCAGTTTTTCATCTTCAGCGCCAGAACATACTTATCGAGAATGGTACCATCACCTCAGTCGGGGGCAACGATCAGCAGGCTGACCAAACCATCGAGATGGAAGGACTTTGCGTGTCGCCGGGTTGGGTTGATCTGTATGCACAGGTAGGGGAGCCGGGACTGGAGCACAAAGAGGATATAGAATCTTTGGCTGATGCGGCGGCGGCAGGAGGTTTCACGGATGTGCTGTGCATGCCCAACGTGCAGCCTATCGTACAAACCAAAGGTGCTATTAATTTCATCAAAGCTAAGTCTGCCAACCTACCCGTGAATTTGTTACCGGCTGGTGCAGTCACAGTCGATACGCATGGGAAGGAACTGACTGAGATGATCGACCTGCAGCGTGCCGGTGCCGTAGCGTTCAGTGATGGTGCCAAACCGGTGCAGGGAGCCGAAGTGATCGTAAAAGCACTGCAATACCTGCAGCCTTTCGATGGTGTGCTTATGAACCGCCCGGAGCATGCCCGCCTGACAGAGTATGGGCAGATGCATGAGGGGATTGTGAGCACCCAGCTCGGTATGAAAGGTATACCTGCCCTGGCGGAAGAAGTGATGGTGACACGCGACCTGCAATTATTGGAGTACACAGGAGGGCGGCTGCACTTCTCGCTCATCTCTACTGTAGCTGCCGTAGAAGCCATACGCGCCGCCAAAGCCAAAGGCCTGCAGGTAACCTGCGACGTGGCCAGTTACCAGGTCGCTTACACCGACCATACCCTGGCAGCATTCGATACGAATTATAAAGTATCTCCTCCCTTCAGAAGTGAAGCCGACAAAGAGGCAATTTTGCAGGGACTTGCCGACGGTACTATTGATGCTATTGTATCCGGACACCAACCGCAGGACACTGAAAGCAAAAAGCTGGAGTTTGATCTGGCTGAGTTCGGAATCATCAACCTCGAAACGGCTTTTGCTGTGGCGAATACCACGATGCGCGATAAGCTGCCGCTTGAGCAATTGCTTGATAAGCTGACCACCACTCCCCGTCAGATCCTGCGCATGCCTGCCTGTGGCATCGCGGGAGGAGTGCCGGCTTGCCTGACACTTTTCCAGCCGGACTTAAAATGGACCCCGACGCCGGAGAGTACCCGATCCAAATCCAAGAACTCTCCCTTTCTGGGGCGCGAGTTGACAGGGAAAGTAATAGGCCTTGTAAACAAAGGGCAAGTAGTACTTAATCATTCTTTTTAATATATTTATAGCTATATTTCTGTTAGCTGCCTGGCTGACTCGAATAAGCGAATAACAAATGCTGAATCAAACGATTGCGAGAGTGGGGGTACGCTATGGCGTGCTGTGCGGATTGGCTTCTTTTGTCATCATACTCGTTTTATACCTGATGGGGTATAACGCACTGGGAGATGCAGGGCGCTGGAGTTACCTGCCTTTGCCTGTTTTTATCTTTATGGGGCTGCGCTATTTCAAGCGCTTTCATGATGCTGAGGTGGGTTTCTGGAAAGGGGTGCGCGTGAGCCTGTCGGTTACTTTTTACACCGCCATGAGCGCTGCCATGCTGCTGTACCTGATGCTATACCTGGTAGGACCCGAGATCATACAACAACACGTAGTTGAACTGAGAGCGCTGCTCGACCAGAGCCGCGAGGCGCAGATTAAACTGATAGGCGAGGCAAACTACGAGCAAGCTTACAAGGAGCTGGACAATTTGTCGCCCAGTATGCTGGCCACACACGATTTTTTGAGCAGGATGTTTGTAGGGACGATGTTTTCAGTGGTAGCAGCTGTATTTTTCAGAAAGTAATTCATCTTCACATAAACCCTAAACCCTTATGACTGACACATCTTCTCAGCTCGAAACCAAGCCATCCATTTATGCTGTTGCCATTAAGTATGGTTTGCTGACAGGCTTACTGTACGTAGTATTTGCCACGATCAGCTACCTGACAGAAAGCTACGGCAATTTTTTTGTCGCACTACTCGTTTCGGTTGTCATCTCTGTCATAGGGATCGTTTTAGCCTTAAAAGAGTTCAGGAAGCAGAACGACGGTCTTTTGTCTTACGGGCAGGGCCTGGGACTTGGCATCATGGTATCCATCATTGCAGGTATCATTTCTGGCCTGTTCAGTATGCTCTACATTCAATTCATAGACCCAGGTATGCCTGAGAAACTTGTGGATGCAACCATGGAACAGATGGCTGCATTTGGTGTAGATGATGACATGCTCGATAGTCAGAGAGAGGAGATTATGGCATCTTTCACCCCTATAAAGCAGTTGACCAGCGCTATAACCAACGCGTTTTTCTCTGGCCTTATCCTATCGCTTATAATTGCCGCCGTGATGAAGCACAAGCGTCCGGAGTTTGAATAACAAGCATGCAATACCCTTATGATATATCAGTGGTGGTTCCTCTTCTAAATGAAGAGGAATCGCTGCCTGAACTGGTCCGCTGGATCAAGCGTGTGATGCACGCACACAGTTTTACTTACGAGATCATCCTGGTGGACGATGGTAGTACGGACCGCTCCTGGGATGTGATCACAGAGTTGAGTGCCGAAGACAATACCGTCAAAGGCATCAGCTTTAACCGCAATTACGGCAAATCGGCCGCTTTAAACGAGGGTTTCAAACGCTGCGCCGGCGAGGTGGTCATCACCATGGACGCCGACCTGCAGGATAGCCCGGAGGAGATCCCTGCCCTCTATGACATGATCAAGCACCAGCGTTTTGATCTGGTGTCGGGCTGGAAGCAGAAGCGATTTGACCCGATCAGCAAAACCATTCCGACTAAACTATTCAATGCGGCTACCCGCGGCCTGTCCGGTATTCAACTCCATGACTTCAACTGCGGACTCAAAGCTTACCGGCAGTTGCTCGTTAAGAGCATTGAGGTACACGGCGAGATGCACCGCTACATACCTGTTATAGCCAAGTGGCATGGTTTCACGCGCATCGGCGAAAAAGTGGTACAGCACCAGGAGCGCAAGTACGGTACTACCAAATTCGGCCTCGAGCGGTTCGTCTACGGCTTCCTCGACCTGCTGTCTATTACCTTTGTGAGCCGCTTCAAAAAGCGCCCCATGCACTTTTTCGGTACGTTTGGCACGCTTTCCTTCGTGGTTGGTCTGGGCATTACGATCTGGCTGATCATTCAGAAAGTATTTTCGCTATACCCGGAAGGCCGCGTGCGCGATGTGGTAGACCAGCCCTTGTTCTATTTGTCGCTGGTAGCGGTTATTCTAGGCGTGCAGCTTTTCCTGGCAGGTTTTCTGGCCGAGATGATGTCCATGACATCCAGCAGAAAGAATGAATACCTGATCCGAGACCGGGCGGGTCTGATCAAAAAATAATGGCAGGAAGGCGTGTCGTGATCGTGGGACCTGCGCACCCTTTGCGCGGAGGCGGCATGTCTACCTTCAACGAGCGCCTGGCTATGGCCTTTCATGAGGCTGGCGATGAAGTAGAGATCGTTTCCTTTAGCCTGCAGTATCCTTCCTTTCTGTTCCCTGGCAAAAGTCAGTTTACCAACGAGCCTGCCCCCGAAGGCATCACCATTAAGTCGCTGATCAACTCCGTTAACCCGATCAGCTGGGTACGCACCGGCAATTACATCAGGCGTCAAAAACCCGATCTGGTTATTTCCCGGTTTTGGCTACCCTTTATGGGGCCCGCCCTGGGCACCATTGCCCGTCTGATCAGGCGCAACAGGTATAGCCGGATTCTGGCTATTACCGACAATGTGGTGCCACATGAGAAGCGGCCGGGCGATATCCCTTTCACGAAGTATTTTCTGAGCGCCTGTCACGGTTTCCTGACCATGTCGCGGGCTGTGCAGAAGGATTTGCAGCGCTTCGAGCCGAACAAACCCAACGTATACCTGCCGCATCCGCTCTACGATAATTTCGGGCCTTCCGAAAGCAAAGCTGAAGCCTGTGCCGCCTTGCGATTAGATCCAAACGATAAGTACCTGCTGTTTTTTGGCTTCATCCGGGCTTACAAAGGGCTCGACCTGCTGCTGGAGGCAATGGCTATACCTGCGCTAGAGGCTATACCTGATCTGAAGCTGCTGATCGCGGGAGAGTTTTATGAGGAGGCAAGGCCATACCTTGACCTGATCGAAAAACATGGGCTGCAGGACCGGCTGGTGCTTCGGACAGACTTTATACCCAATGCCGAGGTCCGTCATTATTTCTGCGCAGCCGATCTGGTAGTGCAACCCTACAAGCATGCCACCCAAAGCGGCGTAACACAGGTTGCCTATCACTTTGACAAGCCAATGGTGGTGACCAATGTGGGTGGGCTGTCGGAACTGGTGCCGCACGGGGAAGTAGGGTATGTGGTGGAGCCAAACCCGGAGGCGATAGCCACCGCCATACTTGATTTCTATACCTCGGCTAAGGCGGCTGTGTTCACTCAGAATATCTCTAGATATAAAAAACGATTCAGTTGGAGCCGGTTTGTGGAGTCGGTATACGAGCTCGCGGATAAGATATAACGGCAGCGTTTTCGTTTGCAATAGGTTCAGAAGATTGAAAATATATCGCCCATCTAGGGAGATCGAATATGTACAAATATATTGATTGTCTGCTCCTGAGCGAGTGAATCCACGCCTAGTAAAAAATACGATACCACAAGTCTTTCTAATAGACAGGACATCAGGATTAGTTTGTAGAAGATGCCACCGATGTCTACCTGTTAATAAGAAGCATAATCCAGATAATGCTTAAGTTATATTTTAAGAAAAAGGGATGTGATGTTTTTAGGAAAAATTTGCAGACACATTTGTCATAACATCAAACATACGTTATATTTAATGTCCGTATTCGCTGTGAAGCTAACCAATCATTATGCGTAAAAGCCCTATTCATCTAACGCTTGTTCTTATATTTAACTTACTGCCCTTTACAATTTTTGCACAGACTGACACCAGTTTTGTAAGCCATGCTGTGACGGATGCGCTGAAGCAGTACCGTACTGCAGTAGGGGTGCATGCACACTTGTATAATGGGCCAGAGTATTATGTGCCTGTTAAGTCCTACGTGAAAGGGCACCAGTTTTATCAGGATAAGATCTATCAGAACGGCACCGTTAAATATGACGGTGCCTGGTTTGAAGACGTACCGATGCTATATGACCTGATGCAGGACGAGCTCGTGATCGTGAATCATGGCAGCGGCCAGCCACAGCGACTGGTGAAAAACAGGGTAGACGCCTTCCAATTGTATGGGCATACCTTCATCAGGTTGCAGGCAGATACCACGACCGGAATTTCAATTCAGCCGGGTTTTTATGACCTGCTTTACAGCGGCGAGGTGCAGGTGCTGATGAAGCGTGAAAAGACACTATTTGAGCGGGCGAGCACCGAAGGTATGGAGGGAGAGTATCGGGATGCCAGTAAATTCTACCTGGTAAAAGAAGGCGTATACCACCCCGTTAGCAACAAGCGCTCCGTGATGCGGGTGCTGCAGGAACAGAAAAAGCCCCTGAATAAATTTGCCAGCGCTAATAAACTCCGCTTCCGGAAAGAGCGGGAAAACGCGATCGTAAAAACCGCCCAGCACTATGACTCGCTCCAACAGTAAAGCGAGATTCTTCCGATCCATTTAAAAATCTGTTCAAGTTCTCTTCCCTTCTTATGACCCAACTTTACAGAGTGTTTTTGCTGGTATTGCTGTGCTGTATAACTGCGGCTATACCTGTGCATGCCCAACAGCGGCAGGAGGCCCCACTCATCAGCGGTTCCTTCCGCAACATAAGCTTCCAGGATTTCGTGCAGCGGCTGGAGACCCGTCTGCCTTATAAGTTCTACTTTGAGCAGGCCTTAGCCGACAGCATTAAGGTAGATGTGGAGGTAGAAGGAGAGCCGCTTAACTTGGTGCTTGCCCAAATCCTGAAAGACACCGAGTATAAATTTGCCATCACGGAGCAGCGCCAGGTTTTCATCACGCGGCAAAACCCAATCATGACCAGCCTGCCTTCCAACTTTTTCAAGGATGAGGAAGAGGCCAGGCGAAACAGCCAGTTAGCTACGCCTGCCTACCTGCCTCAGCAGCAGGATAACAAGAAACGAATCCAATCGGAGATCAAGCTGTACGAGATAGGGACACAGAATGGAAGCAAGACAGGGAGAGCGAACCTGGCAGGAACCTTGCGCGACGCCAACACGGGAGAGCCAATCATCGGAGCCCACATTTATATCGAATCTCCTTCCATCGGCACGGCTTCAGACCAGTACGGCTATTATTCCCTTTCGCTTCCGGTTGGCCGCCATGAACTGAACATCCGGGCGGTTGGGCTTAAAAACACGAAGCGTCAGGTAATACTGCACAGCGACGGCAAACTAGACATCGAAGTAGAAGAAGACATCCGCACTTTGAAAGAGGTGTTGGTGGAGGCTGAAAAAGACCGCAACGTTACGGGTCTGCAGATGGGCATGGAGCGGTTGGATATCCGAACCATCAAGCAGGTGCCGACAGCCTTTGGTGAAACAGACATCCTGCGCGTGGTGCTGACCTTGCCTGGAGTAAAATCAGTAGGGGAGGGAAGTACTGGTATGAACGTGCGCGGGGGCTCTACTGACCAGAACCTGATCCTGCTCAACGACGCCACTATTTACAACCCCGCACACTTGTTTGGTTTCTTCTCTGCTTTCAACCCAGATGTTATCAAATCGGTGGAACTGTACAAGAGTGCTGTGCCTGCCCGATACGGTGGTCGCCTTTCGTCGGTGTTGGAGGTGAGCTCAAGAGAAGGCAATAAAAAGCAGTTTAGCGGAGCGGGCGGCATTGGTTTGCTGACTAGCCGCCTGACGCTGGAGGGACCAATTGTCAAAGACAAGACCTCTATCCTGGTTGGAGGGCGTTCTACCTATTCTGACTGGCTGCTCAAGAAAATTCCGAACAAGTCTTTCAGCAACAGTGAAGCTTCTTTTTATGATATCAACACGCATATCAGCCATGAAATCAACGAAAAGAACAGCGTATACCTGACTGGCTACCTGAGCAAAGACCGTTTCAAACTGGCTTCCGACACGCTGTATCGCTTCCAGAACCAAAATGCCAGCCTCAAGTGGAAGCACAACTTTCATAACAAACTTTACAGCGTCGTGACGGGTACTTACAGCCATTACGGTTATGATATTTCTAATGAAGAAAATGCTACGAACGCTGCGGCGATGGACTTTGGGATCAGCCAGACAGGTATGCAGGTAGACTTCAACTACTTCCCTGACTCAAAGCATACCCTGGATTTTGGTGCGAGCGCCATCCGCTATGAGGTGAACCCGGGGAGCCTGGTGCCGAACCATGCTGAGTCACTGATCAGGCCTGATAAGCTGCAGCAGGAGAAAGCCGTTGAGAGTGCCTTGTACGTGTCTGACCGCTATGATATCAGCCAGAAACTTTCAGTTTCGGCTGGACTGCGCTACTCTTTCTTCACGGCTCTCGGCAAGCGGGACGTGCTGCAGTATGCGCCAGGTTTACCCATGTCCCTAAATACAATCGTTGACACGGTTTCTTATGGCAGCGGCAAATCCATCGCGACCTACCACGGACCTGAGTTCAGGCTCTCGGCCCGCTACGTGGTATCAGATAACTCATCTGTGAAAGTGAGTTACAACCGACTGCGCCAGTACGTGCACATGCTTTCCAATACGGCTACCATGGCTCCAACCGATACCTGGAAGCTGAGCGATAATAACATCAAGCCGCAGGTAGGTGATCAGGTTGCCATTGGATACTACCGAAACCTGCGCGCCAACACCATCGAGTTTTCGGCAGAAGCTTATTACAAATGGATGCAGGACTTCCTGGACTACCGAAGCGGCGCCAACATCATCATGAACCACCACATTGAAACGGATGTGGCTAATGCAGACGGCAAGGCTTACGGCGTAGAGCTGATGCTCAAAAAAGTATCAGGCAAACTCAACGGCTGGATAAGCTATACTTATTCCCGTACCATGGTACGCCTCAACGATCCGACAGTATCAGAAGTGATCAACAGAGGGGAGTGGTATGCCAGCAATTACGACAAGCCGCACGACCTGACTATGATCAGCAACTATCGCTTCAGTCAGCGTTTCAGCACTTCACTTAACTTTACCTACAGCACCGGTCGGCCTATTACACTGCCACTGGCCAAGTACTACGATGGTGGCTCGCACCGCATCCTGTACTCTGACCGCAATGAGTACCGCATTCCGGACTACTACCGCGTAGACCTGGCCCTGAACATAGAGGGTAACCACAAGATCGCGAAGCTGGCGCACAGCTCCTGGACGGTGGCCGTGTACAACCTGACAGGGCGCAAGAACCCTTATTCGGTTTATTTCAAATCTCAGGGAGGGCAGATAAAAGGGTACAAAATGTCCATTTTCGGGAACCCGGTTCCTACCATCACTTATAATTTTAAGTTTTAATTGCCATGAAGATCCGGAACTGGAAAAACCCAATTGTCTGGCTTGTAATGCTCCTAGTGAGCGGTTGCGTCGACCCTTACTTCCCTGAGGTAAAAGAGTCGGCCAGTAGTTTTCTGGTAGTGAATGGCTTCCTGAATGCCAACGGTCCCACCACCATACAGCTGCTCCGCTCCCAAAGCCTCAACGATATGGGAGCACCTCCCGCTGAAGAAAATGCCACCGTTATAGTGGAGTCAGAGAATGGCGAGCGTTATGGCCTTCACGAAACCGGATATGGCACCTATGTGCACCCTAACCTGCAAATGAGCGCTGATTCGAAATACAGGTTGTACATCCGCACCAGATCCGGCAGCGAGTATGCGTCAGACTACGTGGAGGTGAAAACAAGTCCTGCCATTGAAAGCGTGAATTGGAAAGCAGATGGAGAGGAAGTGAAAATCTATGTGAACTCCGAGGACCCAAAAAACAACACACATTATTATAAATGGGAATTTGAGGAGACCTGGCAGTTCCGGTCCGCGCTTTATTCTGGTTATATTTATGAGAATGGGGAAGTGCGTTTTCGTGAGCCTAGTGATGATCCCATATATGTTTGCTGGAAATCAGATAACTCTACCCGGGTTGAAATAGGGTCATCTGTGAAGTTGAACGAAGACAGGATTAGCGATTACAAACTACACGCTATACCTTCCAACTCAGAGAAAGTCGGCATGAAGTATAGCATCTTGGTAAAGCAGTATGCGTTGACCCGTGAAGCGTTCGAATACCTGGAGATACTCAAGAAGAACACTGAAAACATCGGTACCCTTTTCGATCCGCTTCCTTCGCAGCTGACCAGCAATATTCACAGCCTGTCTAATCCTGATGAAACAGTTATTGGGTATATGACGGCTACTACCATGGAAACAAAAAGGATATTTGTTGACAGCCGTGATCTTCCGCGCGATTGGCGACTTTATAACCCAAGATGTGAGGTCGATACGGTCATGATCAAATCAGGTCAGATTCAAGAACGGTTTGAAGGTGGTTATCTGATTCCTGTAGATGCGATTTTTGGCCCCGGTAGCCCATCCCCGATCGGCTATACCTATGGAACGCGCCCCTGCGTGGACTGCACCACGCAGGGCACTAATGTTAAACCTGCCTATTGGGAATAGATGGCATATCTGATACAAACGCCCAGAACGATGAACAGTGCTCAACATAATCAACCTCAGCCTGGCAGAAAAAGGTATGTACTGCGCACCTTGCTTTGCCTGGCGCTAGGTATAGCAGGTATAGGAACGGTAAATGCTCAGTCGGATCAGCAGCACGCGGCCATTAGCAGCCTGCAGCAACACCGGAAGACTTCGCTGAAGGAGAAGCTATACCTGCACATTGACAGGCCGGTGTATGCCTGTGGAGATGAGATGTGGTTTAAGGTATACAATGTAGACGGCAGCCTGCACCGCCCGCTCGACATGAGCAAGGTGACGTATGTAGAGTTGCTGGATGCAGAACAAAAACCTGCCTTGCAAGCCAAAGTAGCTATGAAGGACGGAGCAGGGAACGGTTACTTTCAACTGCCTACCACGCTTCAGACGGGCAACTATACCGTAAGAGCCTATACCAGCTGGATGAAAAACTTCGGTCCGGAGTTCTTCTTCCAGCAGCAGGTAACAATTATCAACACCTTTGAGCAGCTACCAAAGCAGGAGGCCCCAAAAACCAAAGGGTATACCATGCAGTTCTTCCCGGAAGGCGGAAATTTAGTTACAGGTATAGCAAGTAATGTTTCTTTCAAGATATCAGATAGTCAAAACGGCAAAGGAGTTGCTCTGGCAGGCCAAGTGCTTGACCATGATGGTAACAAGGTGGTCGATTTTACAGCCCACAAGTTTGGGATGGGCCGCTTCGCCTTTACGCCACAGCAGGGGAAGCGCTATATCGCAAAACTGCATTTGCCTGATGGAAGCACTATAGCGCAAACCCTGCCGCAGGTGCATGAACGTGGCTATACCTTACAACTGGCAGACAGCACTGATCAGTACCTGCATATTGCGGTGCGATCGGTAGGCAAACCGGATGAACAGGTATACCTGTTGGGGCATACCCGTCAGCGGGTGGTCAGCTCGGAAAGAGCCCTGCTACAAAACGGCAGATACGTATTCAAAGTGACCAAGGCCGATCTGGCAGACGGCATCACGCACTTTACTGTGTTCAACACAGCTGGTCAGCCCGTAAGTGAGCGCCTCTATTTCAAACGTCCGACACACGAACTAGCCCTGCAGGTAGTATCGCCACAACAGCACTACAACCAGCGCGACAAGGTAAGCCTTGCGTTGCAGGCATCTTCGCAAACGCCGGCTAATCTCTCGATGGCCGTGTACAAACTGGACTCGCTGCAGCTTCAGCCGCAGGGGCATATTGCCAGCTACATCTGGCTCGAATCCGATTTAAAAGGCGCGATAGAAAACCCTGCCTATTATTTTTCGGATGCCGGTAAGGCCGATGGTCAGGCCATGGATAACCTGATGCTGACCCAAGGCTGGAGTCGTTTTAAGTGGGAGGATGTGCTGGAGAAGGAGGTGCCAAAGCATGCTTATTTGCCCGAAAACCACGGCCATCTGCTTTTCGGCAAAGTCACGCACAAGCGTTCGGGGCAGCCAGCTCCGGGTATTATGACGTACCTGGCATCACCGGGCCACCCCATCCGGTTTTACAACACACAGAGCGATGTCGATGGCAAACTGCTGTTTGAATTGAAGGACTTTTATGGCAACAAGGACCTCGTGCTGCAGTCTGACTTTTCTAAAGACAGCACTTACCACTTTGAGCTGCTTAGCCCTTTTTCATCACGCTATACCTCTAAGCCACTAGCACATCTGCAACTCACGGAATCAAGAGCAGGCGACATCGCAGCGCGGCATCTGCAGGTACAGGTGGAGCATGCTTATTATGGGAGTTACCGCAACAGGTTCCATACACCAGGTATAGACAGCTCGGCCTTTTACGGACAGCCATCGGAGCACTACCTGCTCGATGATTACAAGCGCTTTAAAGTGATGGAAGAAGTGATGCGGGAGTATGTGCAGGGGGTACAGGTGCGTACACGAGGGCGCAGCTTCCACTTCATGGTCATGAACCGCCCTTATAAGGCCATCTTCCGCCAAAACCCGATGGTGCTGCTGGATGGGGTGCCCGTATTCAATATCGACAAGGTCATGGCATTTGACCCGCTGAAGGTCAAGCAATTGGATGTAATTACCAGTCGTTTCTTTCACGGACCACTGGCCTACGAAGGTCTGGTGAGCTACCACACTTACGAGGGCGATCTGGGAGGGTTTGCGCTGGACTCAAGAGCGTTGATGCAGGCTTATGAAGGACTTCAGCAGAAGCGCGAGTTTTACGCACCAGCCTACGATACCCCGGAACAGAAGAGTAGCCGACTGGCAGATTTCAGAAACCTGCTGCACTGGGCCCCGGAGATTAGGCTTGAGCCCGGAAAAGAAGAGCAGGTGAGCTTCTATACCTCCGATCAGCCGGGCACCTACCTGGTAGTCGTTCAGGGCTTGACAGCCTCAGGAGAGACGGGCTATCAGCTACTACAGATCAAAGTGAACGGACCGGTTGCGCAGAAGCAGTAACCCAACCATACAGTTATAGAAAAGCCCCTGCTGGTATAATCCGGCAGGGGCTTTCTTTTTATTGAGCTTTGCTATACCTTACAGCATTTGCACACCCGTGTAGGTATACGGACTTATCTTTTTCAATTCGGCCTTGATGGCATCGCTCACCTGCAGGGTGTCGATGAAGCTGGAGATGGTCTGCTCGGTGATCTTCTCATTCTTGCGGGTCAGGTCTTTCAGTGCTTCGTAAGGCTGCGGATACCCTTCGCGGCGCAACACCGTCTGTATACCTTCTGCCACAACTGCCCAGTTCTCTTCCAGATGATGGCGCAGGGCCGCCTCGCTCAGTTCCAGTTTGCCAATGCCGCGCTCCAACGATTTGAGAGCAATCACCACATGCGCCAGTGGCACGCCAATGTTGCGCAGTACCGTAGAGTCGGTAAGGTCGCGTTGCAGACGGGATATAGGCAGCTTAGCTGAGAGGTGCTCCAGCACCGCATTGGCTATACCTAAATTACCTTCAGCATTCTCGAAGTCGATCGGGTTTACTTTATGTGGCATGGCCGAAGAGCCGACTTCGCCCGCTTTAATCTTCTGCTTGAAATAGCCCATCGACACGTACTGCCAAACGTCACGCGAAAAGTCGATCAGGATGGTATTGAGGCGCTTGATGCCGTCAAAATAGGCGGCCAGGTTGTCGTAGTGCTCAATCTGGGTGGTGTACTGGCTGCGACGTAGGCCCAGCACTTCCTGCACAAAGCGGTTACCAAACTCCGGCCAGTTCACATCCGGGTAAGCCACATAGTGGGCATTGAAGTTGCCGGTCGCGCCGCCAAACTTGGCCGAAAAGGGAACCTGGCGTACCTGGTCCATTTGTGCTTCAAGGCGCTCTGCAAACACCATGATCTCTTTGCCCAATCGGGTAGGAGAGGCAGGCTGTCCGTGGGTATGGGCCAGCATCGGGATGTCTTTCCAGGATTGCGCCAACTCTACCAGTGTCTGGTGCAACTGCTGGTACAAGGGCATCAGCACACGCTCATCGGCTTCGCGCAAAGAAAGCGGTATAGCCGTGTTGTTCACATCCTGGGAGGTCAGGCCAAAGTGGATGAACTCCTTGTACTGGCCTAGTTCAAGCGCATCAAACTTCTCTTTGATAAAATATTCCACCGCCTTCACATCATGGTTCGTGGTCTTTTCCGTTTCCTTGATGCGCAGGGCGTCCGTCTCTGAAAACTGCTCATAAATCGCCCGCAGCTCCTGAAACTGGTAGGGAGGCACACTGGCCAGCTGCGGCAGTGGTAATTCGCATAGGGCAATAAAATACTCCACCTCTACCAACACACGGTAGCGGATCAGACCGAATTCAGAAAAATAGGTAGCTAACTCAGTCGTGTTGCGGCGGTAGCGGCCATCCACCGGAGAAATGGCCGTAAGTGATGTCAGGTTCATGCAAAGAGAATTTATCGTTGGTCAAAGATAAGCTTAAAGCCATCGTGAGCCAAATGAGCCACTAGCTATTTAGCAACTAATCAACTCTGAATAGAAGGTAAAAGACGTAACTGGCCTCAAAAAGAACGGAAGTACTGCCAGTGCTGTTAATTTTATGTAAAGTGTTGCAAATGAAATGATTGGTCTTATTCTTGCAGGAGGCTGTGCTGTGAAATGATTATCTGTACATCCAAATCTGGCTGCGGTCGTATGCGGTTTAGATAACACAAACCATACGCTGTTACGTATGCGTGATGAAGTGCTATATAATATGGGCACTATATATTTATTCTTAATCTAATTAGCGTAATTCGCATCCTGATATTTTGAACCAGCGATTGAAAAAAAGAATACTAATAGGGGTCGGCAGCGTGCTGGGCCTTTTCCTGATCCTTCTTATTTCCCTGTTTGTATTTAGAAGTAGCCTGCTGAGCTATACCTTAGATCGTGTAGTGGAGAAAGTGGAGGGCCGCTACCCGGTTAATTTAAACATTGGGAATGCCGCATTTAATGGCCTCACCTCGGTGGTGCTGAGCGATATAACGTTGACACCTCACGGACAGCCACAGCTGTTTAAAACAGACAGCGTGCATGCTTCGGTTGGTTTTCGCTCACTATTTAAAGGACGTATCGTGCTGCGTGAGCTCGATGTAGCCAATGGCTACCTGACTGCCATCAAGGATGGAGACCGCAACAACTTTTCGTTTCTGTTCAAAAAAGACAGCACGCAGCCTGCCGACACATCTGCAAAAGGGGATCGCAACTACGGAGAGCTGCTCAACCGCGTGCTCGAGACGGCTTTCGACAACGTGCCCGATCAAGTGGATTTCAGCAACCTTAACGTTTCCTATACCTCCCCTAATCGAGTGATCGACATCAAGATGCCTTTCCTGATGATCAAGGACGGGAACATAGAATCAGAGGTGGCCATTCGCACAGATTCACTTACCAACAATATGTTTGTGAAAGGAACCATCGACCCGCGCGATTATAAAATCAAAGCAAGCTTTTTTGCCTCCGATACCTTGGGTATCAGGCTGCCTTACATTCAGGAAAAGTTCAGTGGCACGGTGGCCTTCGATACCCTGCATCTGGGAATGAAGGAGAAACGCTATCGTCAGGACAGGCTGACCGTGAAAGGCAGCGCAATGGTGAACAACATGACGGTGAACCACGAAAAACTGGCGGACGAGCCGATCTTCCTACGCGAAGGTGCCGTTGACTATGTGGTTTCGCTGGGGCAGAACCTGTTTGTGGTGGACAGCCTGACGGAGGTGCGCGTAAACAAGGCCCGCGCCAACGTGTACGCTTCTTACAATAACGCCGACGCCAAGATCATCGACCTGAAAGTGCGGACAGAGGAGCTCCCGGCAAATGATTTCTTTGGGTCACTGCCCAGAGGCCTTTTCGAAACGCTGGACGGTATACAGGCCGAAGGAAAGCTGCAGTATAAAATGAAATTCCATGTGAACCTCGATAGTGTGGAGCGCGTGGTATTTGACTCTGACCTGGATGCCTCGAAAGACTTTAAAGTTGTGAAATGGGGACAGGCAAATTTAGATAAGCTGAAAGGGCCGTTCATGCACACGATGTACGAATACGGCAAGCCCATCCGGACTTTTATGGTAGGGCCAGCAAACCCATTTTACGCGCCACTCAATCAGATTTCGCCCTACCTACGCAATGCCGTGCTCACAGCCGAAGATGCAGGTTTCTACAGTCACAAGGGCTTTCATGAAGAAGCATTCCGGCAGGCCATTGCCACCAACATCAAGAACCGCGATTTCGTGCGCGGCGGCAGTACCATCTCGATGCAGCTGGTTAAAAACGTATTCCTGACGCGCAAGAAAACCGTGTCGCGCAAGGTGGAGGAGGCCATCATAGTGTGGCTGATCGAGAACCAGAGGATCGTGTCGAAAAACCGGATGTTTGAGATATACCTCAACATCATAGAGTGGGGACCGGACGTGTATGGCGCAAAAGATGCCTCCCGGTTTTATTTTGGCAAGCAGCCTTCTGAGCTCAACCTGGCAGAGTCTATCTTCCTGACCAGTATTATACCTAGTCCCAAACGCTACCGCTCTTCTTTTGACAGTTACGGTAACCTCCGCAGCTGGAAGTCAGGCTACTATCGTCTGATCGGGGGTATTATGGCTAGACGTGGGCTTATCTCGCAGGCCGACTATGAAAATCTGCAACCGAACGTGCGTTTGTACGGTCGTGCCCGCGACCTGATCGTGACGGCGCCGGATGCCGAGTATGAAGACACCACTGAGTTTGAACTTGAAACCATTGATATGCTGGGCTTTTAAGCCTGATCTATACCTGAAACAACGGCCGGCGCTTGTAATTGCGCCGGCCGTTGTTTTGTTTTGAGGCTGGCTATACCTGACCCTGTCAATCAACTAAGCATAATATACCTGTGAGCACACCTCGGACACCACTTCCTGACGATCCCAACCGCCAGGTAAACAAACCTCGCTTTGGGTTGCGTAGTGTGCAGGAACTGCTCGTTCGTGCCGGGTTCGACTGGTTCCTACTGGCGCTGATCGGGATGATTGTGCTGGCTTGGCTTTGGCCGGAAGGCGGTATTGACCGGGAGCCCGTGTCGCTGGGTGATGTGGCAGGTATAGGGGTTTCGCTCATCTTCTTCTTTTACGGGCTGCGCCTGAGTCCTGAAAAGCTTCGAGCGGGCTTGGGCAGTTGGCGACTCCACCTGGTGGTGCAGGCTTCTACCTTTCTGCTTTTCCCACTGCTCATCATGCCCCTGCGCGGCTTTTTCGAAGGCACTCCATATGAACTGCTCTGGCTCGGGACTTTCTACCTGGCTGCTTTGCCTTCCACGGTGTCTTCGTCAGTGGTGATGGTGTCGATTGCAGGGGGCAATATTCCGGCGGCTATTTTCAATGCCAGTATTTCGAGTCTGGTAGGTGTGTTTGTTACGCCACTTTGGATGGGGCTATACCTGACGGCCGACTCCGGCGACTTCGACATGGGGCAGGTGATGGGCAAACTGGTGCTGCAGGTTTTGTTGCCGGTTACGCTGGGCATTGTGCTGCACCGCTATTGGGGAGCTTTTGCGGAACGTAACCGCAAGCAACTGCGCTTATCCGATCAGATCATCATCCTGCTGATCGTCTACACCTCTTTCTGCGAGTCTTTCGCCCGCAACATGTTCAGTGGGTATAGTATCGGAAACCTGCTATTGCTCGGCCTGGCCATGATCGGCTTGTTCTTTTTAGTGTACGGCATCGTGCACATCATCAGCCGTCTGATGGGTTTCAGTCCGACTGATCGCATCACGGCCATTTTCTGTGGTTCCAAAAAGTCGCTGGTTCACGGCACGGTCATGGCTAAAGTGCTATTCCCTGATGCCAATATGGTGGGCCTGATGCTTTTGCCAATCATGATTTACCACGCCCTGCAACTCCTGGCCTCCAGCGTGATTGCGCAGTCCATTGCCCGCAGGGCTGGCTCGTCTGTAAAAGGGGAGTAAGAACATAAAAAAAGGGCTGCCCTAATGGACGGCCCCTTTTGTTGCTATTGGCTAAATAGTTGAGGGTTGCTGTTATGCGACCTGCTTAACAGGCTTTTCTTTTCTGTTTTCCTCTTCTTTCAGTAGTTTCTTATCCAGAATGAACGGTCCGAATGGCAGGAGCGATGCGACTACGGCAGCTGCTACTTTCTTGATGGACCAGTTATGCGTCAGCGTCACTTCCAGTACCGACATCATATACAGCACAAACAGTACACCGTGTGCCCAGCCTGTATACTTCACCACCTCCGGTATACCTGCCATATACTTGATTGGCATCGCAATGCCAAGTAGTAGCAGGTAAGAGATTCCTTCGTAAATACCGATGGTGCGAAGTCTTGAAATAGGGGTTCTCATATGGTAATGCTTTTGTTCTGCTGCAATTTAGCACTTAACAGCCGAGTAACCCTAATCGTGCCATTGGAATGCAAAAAATTACGACAGACAGCAGGTATAGCTGCCAGGGGAAAAGCAAACAGGCTGCCTTTGGGGCAGCCTGTTTTGGTGAGTATTTTGTAAAACTAAAGAGTAGCTTCAGCAATTAATTGGTCCCCAACCTTAGCAGTCCAGTTGCCAATAGGCTCTTCTTTATTGTCATCCGCCATACGGAAAGTCACAAAGAACGTATTGCTGTATCCCTCAGTCAGGTTTAGGTTATCCCAAGTCACAACAGCGTTATTTGTGTTGTATCTTATTTTTGTTACTTCAGTACCATCTTCTGAAGTTGCCACGACATCGCCTGTAATAGTTGCAGAAACTCCACCTTGAAGCTTTACATTGCTATAAGCAGAACATGAAGTTAGCGTAAATGCCACTTTATACTCTGTCAGACCATTTTCTAAAGATGTCTTGCTCATCAATTGTGCAGAAAGTGCAGCACCCGTACAAGTGGCTTTGAATGTAACTGTCGAAGGTTCAGTTTCGTCTTGCTCAAAATTAGCACCGCCAGTAGGGGTGTAGAAACCTCTGAATGTATAGCTGCTAGCAGTGCTTGAAGTTAAGTTGTAGGATATTGATTTTACAGAACTGCTAAGTGTGCTAGATATTACTTTCTCCCAAGTAACTCCATCGGCCTGCAATTGATCTATGCGCAGTGTGCCAGCAGTTACATTTTCAGTGAAGGAAGCAGTAATAACTACAGTCTTACCGATCAATGGATTTAAATCGGAGACACTAAGAGTTAAACCACCGCCAACTTTTTTATTAGTGTTGTTCGTTTTAACCTCTTTCTGAGCCGCATCAATAGACGATGCATTCAGACCTACCTCGTCTAGGTCTTTGTTACAGCTTGTGAAAGTTCCGGCTAACAGGAGTAGCGCTGTGGTGAAAATGTACAGTTTCTTCATTCTGATTTTTATAAAGAGTGAGTATTCGTGTATGGTTATATATTAATCTTCATGATTTAACTTATGTTATTGTAAAATTGTTTCATTAAATTTTATTATTCAAATATTTAAGTAAAAATATTTTTATATAAACATCATATATTTATAATATAAATTGCTGAAATAGGATAGGAAATCTGAGAATGTGATGCGGCTTTGAGGCTGAAAATTGGTTCGGATGAGTGGAATTTGATAAGCCGAATACCAGGAATTGCACAAAAAAACAGCCTGACAAGTCTTCAATAAGAAGCTGTCAGGCTGTTTTAAATTTTGAAAACCAGACTACGAACTCAGGCCGTAGTTGTATAGGTGGGTGCGGGCGTATTGCGAACGCACTTCCTGGAAAATAGTCTTCACAAAGGCCTGGTCTATACCTGCGCTGCTGGCCTGGTGCAGGAGGTTTTCCAATACCAGGTCCCAGCGCACCGGGCCCGGCGTCTCAGCACTCTTTTCAACCGGCTTGCTGTAGTCGCCAAGCTGTGCTGTGACTTTGGTACGGCGTGATAACAAGGTCAACAACTCGTCGTCAAGGTGCTCTATTTCCTTGCGCAGCTTCTCCAATTGCGCGTTTTGTTTCATCTTCTCACCTGGTACCTGCTGCCGTTTCAGAGCCTGCAAAAGCATGTGCAATTCCTGCGGCATGATCTGCTGCTGGGCATCGCTCAAAGCGGCGGCCGGGTTGTGGTGCGATTCTACCATAAGGCCATCATACCCCAAGTCGAGGGCGCGCTGGCTTACTGGGCGCAATAAGCTACGCCGACCCGCTATGTGGCTGGCATCGCAGTACATGGCCAGTTCGGGCACTTGCTGACGTAGCTCCAGGGCATGCTCCCACTTCGGGTGGTTGCGGTATGGGGCGCTGTCCAGGGTAGAGAAGCCGCGGTGCATAGCGCCGAGATCCGTGATGCCGCTGTTGTGCAATCGCTCCAGGGCTCCCAGCCACAGTGCCAAATCAGGGTTAACCGGGTTCTTTACCAGTACAGCCACCTGCACACCTTTCAGGGCATCGGCTATTTCCTGCACCAGAAAAGGGTTCACCGTAGTATGAGCACCAATCAGCAGAATGTCTACACCCTGTTGCAGGGCTTGCTCGGTTTGTGTGGCATTGGCTACTTCGCAGGCGGTGCGCAGCCCGGTTTCCTGTTTCACAGTGCGCAACCACTCTAGTCCGATCGTGCCCACTCCCTGGAAACTGCCAGGGCGGGTGCGTGGCTTCCAGATGCCCGCTCTGAACACCGATACGCCTTTTACCTTTTTCAGGCCAAGGGCGGTTTGCAACATTTGCTCTTCACTCTCAGCGCTGCACGGACCTGCGATAACCATTGGGCGCTTGCTGCTTACCAATTGGCTCTGCTGTCCTGCTAATTTATTGCTGCTGTGTGCTGCTGTACTCATGGGTATTTGTGATTTAGAATATGCCTTAAAACAAAAAAGCCCCGCTTGTGGCGGGGCTCCTGTGGTACCTGTGTATGTTGATGTTTTACCTAACGCACAAAGTTCTACCAGGGAGCCCCGTCGGAGGCACCAGCTTAGAATTTGTAAAAATATAGGCGTTAGCAAAAATCATTTCTTCTCAATTATTCTGCAATTGAAAGCATTTAAACTTACAAAAGCAAATATGTGGCACTAATTTTAGTTAAAAAAATTAAGAACCCGGATTAAGAAACGTCTGCATTAGGCGGCTGTGGAAGCTCATTGTCCTTCTTCGGAAAGAGGAGTGAGGCCACAATGGACACCGTCAGAATACCGGCTACTACTAATAAGGCAAGGCGCATATCCATATGGTAAATGTCGCTTAGTAGTAGCTTGGCCCCGATAAAGACAAGGATCAGCGACAGTCCGTAGTGCAGGTAATGGAACAGCTGCATGATACCAGCCAGCGCAAAGTAGAGCGCGCGCAGACCAAGCAGGGCGAATACGTTAGAGGTATAAACAATGAACGGATCTTTCGAAATAGCCAGAATAGCAGGTATAGAATCAGCTGCAAATACTACGTCCGTACTCTCTACCATTATCAGCACTAAAAAGAGTGGGGTAGCGTGGAGCTTTCCATCTATTCGGGTGAAGAACTTGCCGCCCACAGCTGTCTTCGTGAAGCGCAGTTTCTGGCTTGCCCACACAATTAAAGGATTTTGCTCCGGGTGAAGCTCATCATCCTGCTTGGTAAAGGCCATCTTCGCACCTGTGTAGATCAGGAAAGCACCGAGTATGTAGATGATGAAGTGGAATTTGGCAATGAGGGCCACACCAACCAGAATAAAGATACCACGCAGCACCAAAGCACCGATGATACCCCAGAACAAAATTTTGTGCTGGTACTGTTGTGGTACTTTAAAGAAGCTGAATATCAGAATGAAGACAAAGAGGTTATCCACGCTCAGCGACTTCTCGATCAGGTAGGCAGTCAGGAACTCCATTGCGGGGCCGGAACCCATCCAGTAGTAAATGCCCACATTGAAGAGAAGCGAAAGGGCGATCCAAAAAGCGCTCCAAAGCAGTGCCTCTTTTATCTTTACTACATGCTCTTTGCGATGGAACACAAACAAGTCTAGTCCCAGCAACAGCAGGATAAACGCGTTGAATATGACCCAGAAATATATATCGTCCATAGGTTGAGTGTTTAGCATGTCAGCCTACAAACATATATAAGCTCTGCTATACTTAATATGCAAAGTTAATTGATTTTGATTTAGCGCGGCATTGTCGGGCGCAAGATTATGTTCGGAGAAATGAGTGGTAGCTAAGGTATAGCCAGTAGCTAATAACGGTCAAAATGGCGGAAAAAGCTGTTCACCTTCATCCGGATCACCCCCAGCACCGCTTCCTTGAATATACCTTTCGACATCTTGGACTGCCCTTTGGTGCGGTCAGTGAAAATGATCGGCACCTCCTTGATCTTGAAGCCATACTTAAAAGTGAGGAACTTCATCTCGATCTGGAACGCGTAGCCCACGAATCGAATTTTGTTGAGTTGGATGGTTTCGAGCACTTTGCGGCGGTAACAAACAAAACCAGCGGTAGTGTCGGCGATGGGCATGCCAGTGATGAGGCGCACGTACAGACTGGCAAACCAGGACATCAGCACCCGGCTCATCGGCCAGTTCACCACGTTCACGCCCTGCACATAGCGGCTGCCGATGGACATGTCATACCCGTCTTCGGCGCAGGCCTGGTAAAGGCGCACCAGGTCATCGGGGTTGTGCGAGAAGTCGGCGTCCATCTCAAAGATGTATTCGTAACCCTGACGCAGCGCATACTTGAAACCGTGAATGTAGGCGGTGCCCAGACCCAGTTTGCCAGTGCGCGACTCCAGGTGCAGGCGCTCTGTAAACTCCTGCTGCAAACTGCGTACGATGTCGGCGGTGCCATCCGGTGAGCTGTCATCCACGATCAGGAGATCAAAGGGGTGGGGGAGTGACATCACCTTCCTGATAATAGCCTCAATGTTTTCCTTTTCGTTGTAGGTCGGTACGATCACCAGCGAGTCATTCATACCGCAAATATAGCTATTCGGCTATTGAGCGGGAAGAGGGACGCGTATTAATTTTGGTGGCAATGGCCTTGGCTTCGCTCACGCAGTCTGGTACCGAAACGCCGGCATACCAGTTTGCCGATATAAACAGACCGTCCTGCTCCAGCACTTCTGCCATGTGGTGGGCATCCTCAATATACATATCGAACTGCGGAAGCGCGTGCGGCCACAAATGCAGGTGCTGGTACACAGGGGCCAATGCCTTGATCTGATAGGTTCCCCGGAGCTCCTGGTGCACTTGCTCAAGCAGGATGCGCTCGTCGAGTTGGGTATGCTCGGCAAATCGTGTGCCGCCAACATAGGAAGTAATCAGAACCTCGTGCGGTCGGCAGCGGTTCCCAAACAGGGAACTCGTCCAGATAGAGCCCGAAGTAAAAGACTGCTCCTCCCAGGGGTGCAGCGCTCCGAAACCTTGCAGCGGGTGCTCCACTTCAGCGCGATTGTATACCGTGTGCACGACGGCCATGGGCGGGTAGTTGATGTTCTGCAGCGCCGCCGACATGCCTGGGTAGGTAAACTCGATCAGTTCGGCAGCCTGATGGGCAGGCAAAGCGAGTACCAGAATGTCATACTCCTCGTTGTCGTGGTCGCCGTTGGCGGCGCAGCTGATAATGTATTTACCCTTAATACGGGTAATGAACTCTACTTTGTGGTCCAGGTGCAGCGAAATCAGCTTATCGGCAATGGCCTGTGGCAGCGTGGACATGCCTTTTCGGAAAGAGAAGGCGCGCTGAAACACACCCCGTTTCTTTTTCTGCACCATGCCTTCCAGCACCGATCCATATTCTGTTTCAAGCGCTTTTAGCTCCGGGTGCGCCTTGTTGACCAGCAGCTGTCTCGGGTCGCCTCCGTAGAGGCCACTGATCAAAGGAGCTGCCAGGTAGTCCATTTGCTTAACGCCGAAGCGACGCTCAAAAAAATCAGAGATGGTTTCGTTTTCTACTTCAGCGGGCGGTTGCTTTCTCTCCTGCAGGATCCTGTACTTGTCTTCTTTTGAAAAAAGGTCGTTGGCCAGAAAAGACTTCGGGCAGGAGGGCACCAGGTGCAGCCTGCCTTCATGCAGCACATACCTTTTGTTATTGCGTGGCGTCACTGGCTGTAGTTCGGTCTCCAGCTTTAGTTCTGTGACGAGCTGCAGGAGCTCCTCGTTCATTTGTAGGGTGTTCGGGCCTAGTTCGAAGGTATAGCCGTTTTTGTGCAATGTGCGCATGTTGCCGCCTACCTCGCTGCCGGCCTCAAACAGATCGTATGCTACGCCCTGCCGTTGCAGGTAATAGGCCAAAGACAGACCCGAAATTCCCGCTCCAATTATCGCTACTCTCATTATTTCTTGCCTGTAAGCTCTAGTTATCTGTGCCTTAGTGGAGCAATATTGCTGCCAGGGCATGCATATCCAACGTAATAATTCTAATTTTAGCGCCTGAACCTATAGATGAACGATGCAGCGAAAGTGCGTATTCCTGGACCGTGACGGTGTGCTCAACCGCGAACGAGGAGACTATACCTATACCTTGGAAGATTTTGAAGTGCTGCCAGGCGTGCCGGAGGCTTTGGCGCTTTTGAAGCAAAACGGCTATTTGCTGATTGTGGTTACAAACCAGGGCGGTATAGCCAAAGGTCTGTATACCAGGGCCGACGTGATGGCCTGCCACCAAAAGCTGCAGGAAAGTTGCGGCCATTTGATTGATGCGATCTATTATGCCCCGTCACATCCCCAATACTCCGAGTCGCTCTCCCGCAAACCCGACAGCCTGATGCTCGAGCGGTCCATGGCCAGGTATAACATTGATACCTCTCAAAGCTGGATGGTTGGCGATTCCCACCGCGACCTGGAAGCCGCTGAGAAAGTAGGTGTTCGGAGTATTATTGTTGGCGATAAGTATGCTGCTGGCAGCTATACCTGGCAGGTAGATAATCTGTGGGAAGCGGCACAACTTATTTTGCGAGAAGAAGGGAAGTGAGATTCTGTATTATATAATTTCTTATATTTAACATAAGTGGAGTTGCGTTTAGCCGATAGGCGTCTGTTTGAAAAACGTATGTTTCCACTTGCAACCAAGTTTGCGGTAACATTAATAATGAAGAATGAGATATCTAGCTTTACTTTTTGGGGTTCTCTTTTGTCTAACTTCTTGTAGTAGCAAAACCAAAGTAGAGACCATTAACGGAGTTGAATATGCTATAACCCCTATCGACAGCTCTTCTAATTACCTTATTGAAACGGAGCCTTTTACAGGAGTAGTTTTTAGCGAGCAGAAAAGACCAAGACACGATGTTTTTACATTTCGCATGCTTTTTAGACCAGGTAAAGAAGAAAACATTACTCCATTTACCCCGTCCCTTGAAGAGGTAATAAGCGCTGAGAAAATACTAAAAAGGTGTGCTGAGACCGAGACAGAAGGTGCCGACAGTTTGGATATAGGTAAGATTGAGGAGTTGCCATTTTATAGGAGACAGTATTTTGGAGGCACGAATGAAAAAGGACAAAAATTAATTTGGATTAATTCTTTCCCAGCAAATGATGAACACTTTGCTAAGGATTGGCAAAATGAGATTGTAGAGGTAAATGATGGAGGAAACTACTTCTTTAATGTAGTTACAAATATTGATACAGGAGAGTGCTACAAGTTCTTTATTAATTCAATGGCGAATGACGAAAATAGCTTCCGCCAACCCAGTAAATACCTAACCCTTGCTACGTTGCGGGCTTCGTCTGCACCAATCCGTTAGGTGTGAGCCTGAAATAAATGACACTGAGACAAATAAGTGGGATGAAATTTAGGTCCGGTAGAATGGCATTGACAGATATCCATAATGCTGGATCTATCTTCGGGATCATATATCGACAAATATTAACTTTTGCAGATGCTGGACAGGTGACTTTAACCAATGATATAGAGATTACTCGTGCGGGGCTTGTAGAATGGAAAGAAAATCTAGAAAATGAAAAATGGATAGGCACTTACAAGTTTGATTCGGATGACAAACATGTTAAGTGCATATTGACAAATTATAAGAATAATATCAAGAAAGAAATTTACGCAGCCTTTGCCACAGATAATCTTCTTATATGTGAGGTATATACCGGTGGTAGCACTAAAGGACAAGGACAAGTGTTCGAAAAAATTAACGCCAGCATCTAACAACAGAATAGAGCAAACGCCCTGCAGCCTTCAGTTATCGCTTATACAGAAGGTTGCACTAAACCTTCGGTAGCTGGTTTTAAAAAGCAGCGGATAAGGGCTATCTTTTGGATTCACATTTAACTTCTAATTAAGATGAAAAAAAAGAGCCTACCCTTATCCAGACTGCCTGCTCT
>NZ_JCAEMH010000013.1:0-5639 GCF_059278805.1 Pontibacter sp. YIM B11418
TTTCCGACCTTTGCACACCGAAAACGACGAAGGGCTCGCCCCAGAGTCGCCCCGGTCACAAGTAAAAACACCCGCCTTCTAATAGGGAAGGCGCTAGCGGAAGAGGAAGTCTTCCGGAAAGTTCTTTGAGAGATTGTTGAGACAGAAAAAAGAATAGTAAGATAGGTACATCCGCGCGGGCAGGTCTTCGGACCTCCACCGCGTCAATTCAAGTGATTCACATCACAGAGTAGTAAGGAAAAGGCCACGGGTCGAACAGACACATTGGTTTCTTCGGAAGCCTGAAAAGTAAACACTACAATGGAGAGTTTGATCCTGGCTCAGGATGAACGCTAGCGGCAGGCCTAATACATGCAAGTCGAACGGATCCAGGGACTTCGGTTCCTGGGTTAGTGGCGCACGGGTGCGTAACGCGTATGCAACCTACCTTCCACTGGGGGATAGCCCACCGAAAGGTGGATTAATACCGCATAAGACCACACTCCGGCATCGGAGAGTGCTCAAAGCTGAGGCGGTGGAAGATGGGCATGCGTGCCATTAGCTAGTTGGCGGGGTAAAGGCCCACCAAGGCGACGATGGCTAGGGGTTCTGAGAGGATGGTCCCCCACACTGGTACTGAGACACGGACCAGACTCCTACGGGAGGCAGCAGTAGGGAATATTGGGCAATGGCCGAGAGGCTGACCCAGCCATGCCGCGTGCAGGAAGAAGGCCTTCTGGGTTGTAAACTGCTTTTATCGGGGAAGAAAACGCTCCTGCGGGAGTAACTGACGGTACCCGATGAATAAGCACCGGCTAACTCCGTGCCAGCAGCCGCGGTAATACGGAGGGTGCAAGCGTTGTCCGGATTTATTGGGTTTAAAGGGTGCGTAGGCGGCCCGTTAAGTCAGCGGTGAAATCCCAGGGCTCAACCCTGGAACTGCCGTTGATACTGGCGGGCTTGAGTTCGGTCGAGGCGGGCGGAACTGGTGGTGTAGCGGTGAAATGCATAGATACCACCAAGAACCCCGATTGCGAAGGCAGCTCGCTGGGCCGAAACTGACGCTGAGGCACGAAAGCGTGGGGAGCGAACAGGATTAGATACCCTGGTAGTCCACGCCGTAAACGATGATTACTCGATGTTTGCGATACACGGCAAGCGTCCAAGCGAAAGCGTTAAGTAATCCACCTGGGGAGTACGCCCGCAAGGGTGAAACTCAAAGGAATTGACGGGGGCCCGCACAAGCGGTGGAGCATGTGGTTTAATTCGATGATACGCGAGGAACCTTACCTAGGCTAGAATGCGCGTGACCGCCCCAGAGATGGGGCTTCCCTTCGGGGCACAAAGCAAGGTGCTGCATGGCTGTCGTCAGCTCGTGCCGTGAGGTGTTGGGTTAAGTCCCGCAACGAGCGCAACCCCTACCTTTAGTTGCCAGCATGTTATGATGGGGACTCTAAAGGGACTGCCTCCGCAAGGAGTGAGGAAGGCGGGGACGACGTCAAGTCATCATGGCCCTTACGCCTAGGGCTACACACGTGCTACAATGGCCGGTACAGAGGGTCGCCACCTGGCAACAGGGAGCCAATCTCAAAAAGCCGGTCTCAGTTCGGATCGGAGTCTGCAACTCGACTCCGTGAAGCCGGAATCGCTAGTAATCGCGCATCAGCAACGGCGCGGTGAATACGTTCCCGGGCCTTGTACACACCGCCCGTCAAGCCATGGAAGTCAGGGAGACCTGAAGCCGGTGACCATCAAAGGAGCCGTCTAGGGTAAAACTGGTAACTGGGGCTAAGTCGTAACAAGGTAGCCGTACCGGAAGGTGCGGCTGGATCACCTCCTTTCTAGGGTCGGCCCGTCGGCCTTTTCCCCAAGCAGATGTTGGTGGACGTCCTGCGCGGATCCGTGCTTATCGCCTTTTCTTTTACGCTGTCTCAGCATTCCTTCTCAAAACTTACCAATACTGAAAGCAAGGTGCGGCATCAACGGCGTTCCCAAGTGCTCACAGGCCACGGGGGCTTGTAGCTCAGGTGGTTAGAGCGCTACACTGATAATGTAGAGGTCCGTGGTTCGAGTCCACGCAGGCCCACCACTTATACCTTCGGGGGTGACCCTGAAAAGAAGGGGGATTAGCTCAGCTGGCTAGAGCGCCTGCTTTGCACGCAGGAGGTCAACGGTTCGACTCCGTTATTCTCCACCAAGGCTTACAACAACACCACAGTAGGAACGACAGGTTCTTACTACTAACTTAGTGACAGTGACGAGTGAAGTTAAACGCAAGGGGTTACCACCCGGAGCGGCTGACGGCAGCTCCGAGCTTTGAACTAGGAGAAGTTCTTTGACATGATGGGAGAGAGAAAAACAAAGACATTATAAGGTAAGACTGCCTGGAAGTAATTCTAGTGCAGCCCAAGAAGCGGGCCGGCGGTCGCAAGACCACCGGCGAGAACGCAGAGAAGGGCGCATGGGGGATGCCTAGGCTCTCAGAGGCGAAGAAGGACGCGACAAGCTGCGAAAAGCTGCGGGGATGGGCACATACCAGTTGATCCGCAGGTATCCGAATGGGGCAACCCACTTGGTTGAAGACCAAGTATCCGAAAGGAGGCGAACCCGGGGAACTGAAACATCTAAGTACCCGGAGGAAGAGAAAATAACAATGATTCCGCAAGTAGTGGCGAGCGAACGCGGAAGAGCCCAAACCACTCCTGTTACGGCAGGGGTGGGGTTGTAGGACCACGTGGTGGGACCAAAAATTGAAGCGCAAGTGCCTGGGAAGGCACGCCGGAGAAGGTGAGAGCCCTGTGCGCGTAAGCTTTTTGGCCCTAGTGGTATCCTGAGTAGGGCGGGACCGGAGAAATCCCGCCTGAATCCAGCGGCACCATCCGCTAAGGCTAAATACTCCTGAGAGACCGATAGTGAACCAGTACCGTGAGGGAAAGGTGAAAAGTACCCTGAATAAGGGGGTGAAATAGATCCTGAAACCATGCGCCTACAAGCGGTCGGAGCCCATTCGTTGGGTGACGGCGTGCCTTTTGCATAATGAGCCTACGAGTTACTCCTCTCTGGCAAGGTTAAGTCTTTTAAGGGACGGAGCCGCAGCGAAAGCGAGTCTGAACAGGGCGCACAGTCAGAGGGGGTAGACGCGAAACTTTGTGATCTACCCATGGGCAGGATGAAGTTTGGGTAAAACCAAATGGAGGTCCGAACCAGTTTCCGTTGAAAAGGATTTGGATGACCTGTGGGTAGGGGTGAAAGGCCAATCAAACTGAGAAATAGCTCGTACTCCCCGAAATGCCTTTAGGGGCAGCGTCGTGGTGGAGTCATGTGGAGGTAGAGCTACCGATAGGACTAGGGGGAGTCAAATCCTACCGAATCCTGACGAACTCCGAATGCCACTTGATATACACGGCAGTGAGGCGCAGGGTGCTAAGGTCCTGCGCCGAGAGGGAAAGAACCCAGACCGCCAGCTAAGGTCCCAAAGTCCACGCTAAGTTGAACAAAGGGGGTCCAGTTGCTCAGACAGCCAGGAGGTTGGCTTGGAAGCAGCCATTCCTTTAAAGAGTGCGTAACAGCTCACTGGTCGAGCGACAGGGCATCGATAATAATCGGGCATCAAGCATGGCACCGAAGCTGCGGATTGTAATTTATTACACTGGTAGGGGAGCATTCCAAGGGCGGAGAAGGCGTCCCGGCAAGGGGCGTTGGAGCGCTTGGAAAAGCAAATGTAGGCATAAGTAACGATAATGCGGGCGAGAAACCCGCACACCGAAAGACCCAGGTTTCCTGATCAACGCTAATCGGATCAGGGTTAGTCGGGACCTAAGGCCGAGGCGAAAGCGCAGGTCGATGGACAACTGGTTAATATTCCAGTACCGGCTATGCATAGCGATGCGGTGACGGAGAAGTGAAAGGACCGCGCACTGACGGAATAGTGCGTTGAAGGCCGTAGGTAGTGGCCCGGTAGTGAAGTACGCCGGGCTAGCTGAAAGCTGATAGTACCCCAAGGCCTCGGCCGCGGGGATAGCGTCCCTAAGCAGGCTCCCTAGAAAACCCGCTAAGCGTTTAAATGCATGGCAGCCCGTACCGCAAACCGACACAGGTGGTCGAGGAGAGAATCCTAAGGTGCTCGAGTGAATCACGGCCAAGGAACTCGGCAAAATGGCCCTGTAACTTCGGGAGAAGGGGCGCTTCCTTGCAGCAATGCAAGAAGCCGCAGTGAAAAGGCCCAGGCGACTGTTTAACAAAAACACATGGCTTTGCTAAATCGAGAGATGACGTATAAGGCCTGACACCTGCCCGGTGCCGGAAGGTTAAGAGGGGGGGTTAGCCGCAAGGCGAAGCTCTGAATCGAAGCCCCGGTAAACGGCGGCCGTAACTATAACGGTCCTAAGGTAGCGAAATTCCTTGTCGGGTAAGTTCCGACCTGCACGAATGGTGTAACGATCTGGGCGCTGTCTCAGCCGTGAGCTCGGTGAAATTGTAGTCTCGGTGAAGATGCCGAGTACCCGCAACGGGACGGAAAGACCCCATGAACCTTTACTATAGCTTAGCATTGACGCTGGGTAACTCATGTGTAGGATAGGCCGGAGAATGCGAAGCGGCGTCGCCAGGCGTCGCGGATTCTTCCTTGAAATACGGCCCTTGAGTTGCCTGGCGCCTAACTCGTCACAGACGAGGACCGTGCTTGGTGGGTAGTTTGACTGGGGTGGTCGCCTCCAAAATAATAACGGAGGCTTTCAAAGGTTCCCTCAGTACGCTTGGTAACCGTACGCAGAGCGCAATAGCAGAAGGGAGCTTGACTGTGAGGCCTACAAGCCGAGCAGGGCCGAAAGGCGGATATAGTGATCCGGTGGTTCCGCATGGAAGGGCCATCGCTCAAAGGATAAAAGGTACTCTGGGGATAACAGGCTGATCTCCCCCAAGAGCTCATATCGACGGGGAGGTTTGGCACCTCGATGTCGGCTCGTCACGTCCTGGGGCTGGAGAAGGTCCCAAGGGTTCGGCTGTTCGCCGATTAAAGTGGCACGCGAGCTGGGTTCAGAACGTCGTGAGACAGTTCGGTCCCTATCTGTTGTGGGCGTCGGAGATTTGAGGGGTTCTGTCCTTAGTACGAGAGGACCGGGATGGACGAGCCTCTGGTGGACCTGTTGTGGCGCCAGCCGCAGCGCAGGGTAGCTACGCTCGGACGGGATAAGCGCTGAAAGCATCTAAGTGCGAAACCCGCCCCAAGATGAGATCTCCCTTAAGGGCCGTCAGAGACGATGACGTTGATAGGTGGCAGGTGTAAAGGCAGAAATGTCAAAGCCGAGCCATACTAATTGCCCGAGCGCGTTCTCAACCGTGCACCGCACATCCGGCCAACGCCGGCCCGCCCCTTGGCCCTATAAGCCTACGCTTTTTTCTCTCCCAACTAGTCAAAATACGAACTTTTACATAGCCATCACACCCGCATAGAAACCGGGTAAAGAGAATGGCGGCTATGGCGCCGGTGAGCACCTCTTCCCATCCCGAACAGAGAAGTTAAGCCCGGCTGCGCCGATGGTACTGGGGTCACACCCGGGAGAGTAGGTGGCCGCCAACCCCAACAACAGACAGCCCCTGCCTCTGCAAAGAGACAGGGGCTGTCGCCGTTTACACCGTTACAGCCCGAGGGGACAAGGCGC
>NZ_JCAEMH010000014.1:0-2410 GCF_059278805.1 Pontibacter sp. YIM B11418
GGTTGCACTAAACCTTCGGTAGCTGGTTTTAAAAAGCAGCGGATAAGGGCTATCTTTTGGATTCACATTTAACTTCTAATTAAGATGAAAAAAAAGAGCCTACCCTTATCCAGACTGCCTGCTCTAATGTAGCGGGATTCAGCGAGCTTTACGAGAAGTTCTCCAAAAAAATCACCGTCGCCGGACGCGGCCAGAGCACGCTCAAAAACTACAGCCACCACCTGGCCAAGGTAGCCCTGCACTTTAACTGCCTGCCCACCGAGCTGGACGCTGATCAGATCAACGACTACCTCTACCTGGTAAAGCAGCAGCACAATACCCCCTCCGATTCCTATTTCAAGTTCACCGTTTATTCCCTGCGTTACGTCTTCCGCATGGAGGGCCTCAAGGACAAGCGTATCGAGCTGCCTGTCCTGCGGGGCAGCAAAAAGCTGCCTGTTGTTCTAAGCAAGCCCGAGGTTAAAAGGCTGCTCTCGGCGCCAAAGCTGTTAAAACACCGGGTCCTTATGGCCACCCTCTACGGCTGCGGCTTGCGCTGCGCCGAAGTGCGTAACCTCCGTCTTTCAGACCTGGACTTTGACCGCAGGATGCTCCACGTGCGCCAGGGCAAGGGAGGCAAGGACCGTTATGTGCCCTTGAGCGGGCACCTGATCCGGGGGCTTGAAAAGTACATCCTGGCTGAGTGCCCGCAAGAGTGGCTCTTCAACGGCCAGGTGCAGCAGCGGGAAGAGGGCCTGGCAGACACCCGCTATTCCCAACAAGGGGTGCAGTGGGTGGTGCGAACGGCACGCAATGAAGCCGGCCTCTCCAAGCAGGTCAGCACGCATACCCTGCGCCACACCTTCGCCACCCACCTGCTCGAGGACGGCCTGGACATCGTCTCCATCAAGGACTTGCTGGGCCACGAGAGTATTCAGACCACGATGGTCTACCTGCACGTGGCCCAGAACGGGAGGAAGAAGCCTTTCTCGCCGCTCGACACACTCTACTGCTAGTGCGCGCCAGACACGAGGTGGCCGATGTGCTCCAGGCCCACTGGCCCCAAGTGGAGCGCCACCCGCACATCAACTCCTGGCAGCTGCGCACGCTAGCAGCCATTATGCGCTGCCGCACTCAAGCCATGGGCGGGCACGTGGACGCCTGCACCGGCTGCGGTCAGGTGCGCGTCAGCTACAACTCCTGTAGGAACCGCCACTGCCCCAAATGCCAGGGCCGCAGGCGCGAGCAGTGGATACAGGCCCGGGAGCAGGAGCTCTTGCCCGTGCCCTACTTCCACGTGGTCTTCACCCTGCCCGATACCCTGAACCAACTGGCCCTCCATCAGCCCAGGCTTGTCTACGACACCCTCTTCGAGGCCGCCTGGCAGACGCTGCTCACCTTCGCCACGGACACAAAGCACCTGGGCGCCCGCCCCGGCATGGTGGCCGTGCTCCACACCTGGGGCCAGACCCTCTCGCTGCACCCCCACCTGCACTGCATCGTGCCCGGCGGCGGGCTCACCGGGCACGGCAGGTGGCGAGGGGCCCGCGGCAAGGGCCGCTACCTCTTCCCGGTGAAGGCCATGAGCCGGGTCTACAGAGCTAAGTACGTGCAGCTGCTGAGGGAAAAGATGCCAGCAGTAGAGAAAGAACTGCTAAAGTCGCTGTTTCGGAAACAGTGGGTGGTCTATGCCAAGCGCCCCTTCGCAGGTCCCGGGCACGTGGTCGAGTACCTGGGCCGCTACACCCACAAGATCGCCCTCTCCAACCACCGCCTCACAGCCGTGGACGAGCAGTCGGTCACCTTCTCCTACAAGGACTACCGGCAAGGGGCCAAAAAGCTGGAGATGAGGCTCGGGGGCATGGAGTTCATCCGCCGCTTCGCCCTGCACATCCTGCCCCGGGGCTTTGTCAGGATACGCCACTACGGCATCCTGAGCGGCACCAGCAAGGGCTATAGCATTCCCGTGATCCGGGAGCAGCTGCCCGAGGGGAAAAGGCAAAAAGTAGAAGTGCGGGAGCTAGAAGTGTACAATCCTTTGCTCTGCCCTTGCTGCAAAAAGGAGACGATGCTCACCCTCCAGGTGCTGGCCAAGCGGGGACCGCCACAGGGACTAAGGACGCAGCGCAGGAACCGGGAGTTCGAGTAAGGAGCTAAAAAAAGCCACCCGAAAAGGTGGCCTGGCGAAGCTATGCCCCTGCGGCAGCAAATGCCCTGAAAAGAGCGGGAATCCTCTCCCGGAAACAGCAGAAAGTAATCTACTATTACCCTTCCAGGTTCACGTCCGATGGGCCTGCCGGCTACCAGATAGCCCCAACAAGTAGTTCAGGGGCAAGCCTCTTCCGACTTAAAACCCATAACGCGTCGCCCGGTTCCGTGCAACCACGGCTTCATTGTGGGCACTCCGTACCCAACGAAGCCTTAGTTGTTA
>NZ_JCAEMH010000015.1:0-1670 GCF_059278805.1 Pontibacter sp. YIM B11418
AATAAAAGCTGCTAACAAGGGTAGCTGTTGCACAACTCCTCAGTAACTTCTGATCTCTATAGCTTTTCTGATTCCACTTCTCTTTTTGCTCCCCAAAACCATCTTGATAAATACTACCTGCTCCGGTCTGGGCAAGGCCATGACGGCTACCTGGCTTCCTTTTGGGGTGTAGCGCAGCAGTTTCTGCAGGTTGTAGGCTGCGGCCGCCACCAGCATGTTCTTGTGGGCCAGCTCCAGTCCCCGGGTGTTGACCCGGCGCATGGCCAGGAAGTCGAGCAGCGTGCCCAGCACCGGCTCGACAGTGGCCTGCCGGAGCCGTTTCATGTGCCGGCCCCAGCGGCTCTGGACGCGGGTGATGGCCCGCTCGTACTCCTCGCGGAAGGAGGTGATGCTGACTTTCTTCTCGTGCTGCTTTCCAATGCAGCTCTCCTTGCGCGGGCAGCCCTTGCAGTCTTTTCTTGTGGTCAGGTAGAGCCTGGAGCGGACGTTGTTGCGTTTGGCGTTGACGATTTCCTTGCGGAAGGTGGCCCGCTTGCCCTGAGGGCACAGCCATTAGTCGTCTTCTTTGTGATAGGTGAAGCCCTCGGGCCCTCCGGCGTAGGTGCCGTGGGGCGGGATGAAGGCCCTAATGCCCTCCTGCTCCAGCATCGCGTAGTTCTCCCCCGAGCAGTAGCCCGTGTCGGCCAGCAGGGCCGTGCAGCCAAAGCCCAGCTGGTGCAGCCTCTTGTTGAGGTGCTGGACAATGCCGGGCAGGCAGATGCTGTCTTTCTTGTCGGCGTGATCCGCTTGCGCGTGCGTGATCACGTGGCGGTGCGTGTCGACGGAAAGCTGCAGCAGGTAGCAGAGCTTGCGGGCCTTGCCCGGTTTGACAGCTATTCTGGCGTCCGGATCCACCGGAGAGTAGTGCGTCTTGTTGGAGGTGTACTTGGCGCCCTTGTTGTGGGCGCCGGGGTAGAGGTCCTGCCCGGCCTGCCACTTGCGGTTGCGGGCTCGTATCTCAAGTAGCTCCTCTCGGCTGGCCGTGACGGTTCGCTGTCTTGGCGGAGCCTTGTCTAGCCGGGCAGGACGGTCAGCGCTGCTGAAAACCCGGACCTGCCGGAGGCGGGCCTCCAGCTGCTCCTGGGGCACCTTCAGCTCCAGCGAGCCCATGGAGGCGTTGGCTTTGACCAAAGCCGAATCGATGACCTGGGTATGGCCTGCCACCATACCGGCGTCTGCGCACAGCGAAAGCACGCGGGTGAAGACTTCCTCGAAGAGGCTGTTTGGCAAGAGCTGGCGGGTGCGCGAGAGGGTCGAGTGCCAGGGCAGCGGCTCGTCGAGTTGGTAGTCCAGGAAGTAGAGCAGGTCCAGCCGCAGGCTGCAGTGCTCGATCAGCTTGCGGTCAGAGGCGATGTTCTCCAGGTGGGCCACCAGGCAGAGCTTGAAGAAGACCACCGGGTCGATCGAGTGCTGGCCGCACCTGCCGTAGTAGGGCGCTGTCAGCTCGTAGAGAAACTCAAGGTCGAGCCTGTCCTTGAGCCGCCGGTAAAAGTTGTGCTCCGGCACGTGCGCCGAGAGCGAGAAGCGCAGCTCCCGCTCGTCCTCGAAAGTTTTCCTGCCCTGCATCCCATCAAAGATTTGGTAATATATCCTTTTACGACTATCTTCAATAGGTTGTGCAACAAGCACAA
>NZ_JCAEMH010000016.1:0-1192 GCF_059278805.1 Pontibacter sp. YIM B11418
CCGATCACAAAGGCCTGTGCCAGCCCGTTAGGTACCTCCTGCACCTTGTAGGAGAACTTGCAGCCGATCCGGCTTCCGTCCCCGAGCAAGCGCTCAAACAGGGGCAGGTCGTGGGGCGTGGAGATAATCAATATTTCCCGGATTCCGGCCAACATAAGAGTCGAGAGCGGGTAGTAGATCATGGGCTTGTCGTAGACGGGCATGAGCTGCTTGCTCACGGCCAGCGTCAGGGGGTGCAGGCGGGTGCCGGAGCCACCGGCCAGGATGATGCCTTTCATGAATTCAATTGTTAAATTGTTGAATGGTTAAATTGTTAGTTGGCCGACCGGCACTAGCCACTGCTGTCAGACATAGCGTCGTCCAGTTTTCAGCCATATAACCATTTACCGCTTCTCGTATTGCTCGCGGTAGTAGTCGCGGTAGTGACCCGAAGTGACCTCTGCAAGCCAGTCCTCGTTTGCCAGGTACCAGTCCACGGTCAGGCGCAGGCCCTCCTCAAAAGTCACTGACGGCTCCCAGCCGAGCTCATCCATCAGTTTGGAGGAGTCGATAGCATAGCGGGCATCGTGGCCGGCGCGATCCTTCACGAAGGTGATCAGCTTCCGCGACTCGCCAGGCTGTCTTCCCAGCTTCTCGTCCATCACGTCGCAAAGCAGTTCTATCAAATCAATATTGCGCCACTCGTTCACCCCGCCCACGTTGTAGGTCTCACCCAGTTTGCCTCGGTGGAAGATACAGTCGATGGCCCGCGCGTGATCTTTCACGTAAAGCCAGTCCCGCACATTCTCGCCCTTCCCGTACACGGGCACGGGCTTTACGCTCTTGATGTTGTGGATCGCAAGCGGAATCAGCTTCTCGGGAAAATGGTTGGGTCCGTAGTTGTTGGAGCAGTTGCTGAGCTTGACGGGCAGGCCGTAGGTATGGTGCCAGGCGCGCACGAAGTGGTCCGAGGCGGCCTTGGAGGCCGAGTAGGGCGAGCGCGGGTCGTAGGCCGTGGACTCGGTGAAGAGCCCATCTGTGCCCAGCGAGCCGTACACCTCGTCGGTAGAAACATGGTAGAACAATTTGCCTTCGTAGTCTCCGGCCCAGGTGTGGCGGCAGGCTTCCAGCAGGTTGACTGTGCCCATCACGTTAGTCTGCACGAAGGCCATCGGCCCGGCAATCGAGCGGTCGACGTGCGACTCGGCCGCCA